>JBFWOC010000004.1:0-387689 GCA_050250735.1 Hyphomonadaceae bacterium | reverse complement strand
CGGCTCGGACATGGGGATCTCCCGTCTCGGGCTCGACCTGGCCTATCCAGGCGCAGCCCTCAGACAGGAGGATCCGGGGAGAACGCAAGTCTTACAGGCACAGCGTCCCGCGCGAGCGGGTTAGTGCAATGCCCCGAAGCGGCAATAGGCGGGATACGAACTTGCATCGCAATCATGCAGCAAGCTGCTGCACAATTTCTCGGCGACTATTTCGCAATGCTCAAGAACGACACTATACCGTCAAAACTACCGTCGCCACGAAGCGATCATCACCGAAAGCAATCGCCTGTAACCGATTGTATTCGATAGAGTCCGTCACTCCCACTCTATTGTAAACAAGACATTTTTATCTTTTATATTCAATGGCTTATTTTCCTGCTAATTGGTAATACCATGAAAAATACCATGCTCAGAAAAGGCTTAACAATATTTTGAAAAATTGCCTACTGAGCGCTGCCGCACAGCTCCATAGGCCGCTTTCCTGGCTTTGCTTCCAGATGTATGCTCTTCTGCTCCTGCAGCTAATGGATCACCGCAAACAGGTTACTCGCCTGGGGATTCCCTTTCGACCCGAGCATCCGTATGAGACTCATGCTCGATTATTATTATTATAGAAGCCCCCATGAATAAATCGCTCATCATTTTCGGCATCGTCAACATAACCTCGGACAGTTTCTCCGATGGAGGCCGGTATCTGGCGCCAGACGCAGCCATTGCGCAGGCGCGTAAGCTGATGGCCGAGGGGGCAGATGTGATCGACCTCGGTCCGGCATCCAGCAATCCCGACGCCGCGCCTGTTTCGTCCGACACAGAAATCGCGCGTATCGCGCCGGTGCTGGACGCGCTCAAGGCAGATGGCATTCCCGTCTCGCTCGACAGTTATCAACCCGCGACGCAAGCCTATGCCTTGTCGCGTGGTGTGGCCTATCTCAATGATATTCGCGGTTTTCCAGACGCTGCGTTCTATCCGCAATTGGCGAAATCATCTGCCAAACTCGTCGTTATGCATTCGGTGCAAGACGGGCAGGCAGATCGGCGCGAGGCACCCGCTGGCGACATCATGGATCACATTGCGGCGTTCTTTGACGCGCGCATCGCGGCGCTGACGGGTGCCGGTATCAAACGCAACCGCCTTGTCCTTGATCCCGGCATGGGGTTTTTTCTGGGGGCTGCTCCCGAAACCTCGCTCTCGGTGCTGGCGCGGTTCGATGAATTGCGGCTGCGCTTCGATTTGCCGGTGCTTCTGTCTGTTTCGCGCAAATCCTTTCTGCGCGCGCTCACAGGCCGTGGTCCGGGGGATGTCGGGGCCGCGACACTCGCTGCAGAGCTTGCCGCCGCCGCAGGTGGAGCTGACTTCATCCGCACACACGAGCCGCGCCCCTTGCGCGACGGGCTGGCGGTATTGGCGGCGCTGAAAGAAACCGCAAGAATTCGTTAACTGCACATTCGGGATATTTCTCTATATTCGCGGTTCAGCAGGCATGTCCCCTTTGAGGGCGACCCGACGACAGGATAATCGACCTTATGGTGCGCAAATATTTCGGCACAGACGGTATTCGTGGCAAAGCCAACGAAGGCGCGATGACGGCGGAAACCGCCTTGCGCGTCGGCATGGCGGCTGGCCGTGTCTTTCGTCGCGGTGACCACCGCCATCGTGTCGTGATCGGCAAGGATACGCGCCTGTCGGGCTATATGCTTGAACCCGCGCTCACAGCCGGTTTCACCTCGATGGGCATGGACGTATTCCTTTTTGGCCCGCTGCCGACAACGTATAGGAAGAATAAACGCCCTTTTCACCCAAGTCCAACAGCTTTGGACCGCAGTTGACTCTTTCGACACCCCTGCGATGCAACCCAATCCGGCTGACGGGGAGCCAGCAACGCTGAAAATTTACCCTCCTCTTTCCCACTAGCGGCTCCTTTTCCGACAACCAGCACGGCGGATCCCTGCCGCGGCGCTGTGAACGCAGCATTTTGATTGGTATCGTTGGCCTTCAGGCTCGTCAGTCAAACAGACCCAGGAGCAGCTCAGCCGGTGGCGCCCGGCTTTCGGGTAACGCCCTGGTCCCGCTGGTTTCGGCTTTGTGCTTCAGGTGATCAAGGATCTGCTTGATCACTATAGGGTCTTCAATGCAGGCGATGACTTTCATGGCGCCGCCGCAGCCGCTGCAGGTCTCGATGTCGATATTGAAAACACGCTTGAGCCGTTGCGCCCATGTCATCGACGCTCGCCGTTGTGCTGGTGTTGCCGGTTCATCAGCCACCCTGACCTTGTTGCCCCTGCCCCGTTTTGCCGGCGTGACCAACGCCCGGTGCCGACTGTTGGGTGCGAACACCCCGTGGAAGCGGGTTAGGTTGACTCTGGGCTTCGGTACCAGGGCGGCCAGCCTTGCAATGAAATCCAATGGTTCGAAAATGACGTGCGTGGTGCCGTCCCGGTACGGCGTCTTGAGCTGGTAGCGCACGTTGCCGCCTCGTGTTAACGACAGCCGCTTCTCGGATACCGCCGGGCGGCTGATGTACCGGCACAGCCGTTCGAGCTTCTTGCGTTCATCGGCCCTGGCCGCCACGCCGGCGTGCAGGCTGGACCCGGCTACCTTGCCAATCCCGTCACCGAACGGATCACCACTGGTCGGCAGAGTTTGCAAAGTGAACACCTTTCGCCCCGCCTGTGAACCGACAGCGATACGGTAAGTGATCGAGTGCCCCAGCAGGGGTGTCATCGGGTCGTCATCCACCGCATCCGAGGCCAGATAGCTGTTTTCGACATCCCGTTCCAGCAGGCCTTGCCGTTCCAGATAGCGACCCACCCGGTGGGCGATGGTGTGCGTCAGCTGGGTGAGCTCTGGGCTGGTCGGCGCCTTGACCCAGCGGAAACGCGCTGAGCCGTGGGATTGCTCGACATACACACCGTCGAGAAACAGCATGTGGAAGTGAACATTCAGATTGAGCGCCGATCCAAAACGCTGGATCAGGGTGACCGCGCCCGTCTTGGCCACTTGGTGGGTATGGCCCGCTTTCTTGACCAGGTGCGTGGCAATGACGCGGTAAACGATGCCCAGCACCCACCCCATGATCTCGGGCCGGCTGGCAAACAGGAAACGCAGCTGAAACGGGAAGCTCAACACCCACTGACGCATGGGTTGTTCAGGCAGTACTTCATCAACCAGCAAGGCGGCACTTTCGGCCATCCGCCGCGCCCCACAGCTCGGGCAGAAACCGCGACGCTTACAGCTGAAAGCGACCAGGTGCTCGGCGTGGCAAGACTCGCAGCGAACCCGTAGAAAGCCATGCTCCAGCCGCCCGCATTGGAGAAATTCTTCAAATTCCCGTTGCACATAGCCCGGCAATTCCTTTCCCTGCTCTGCCATAAGCGCAGCGAATGCCGGGTAATACTCGTCAACGATCTGATAGAGAAGGGTTTGCTCGGGTCGGTGGCTCTGGTAACGACCAGTATCCCGATCCCGGCTGGCCGTCCTGGCCGCCACATGAGGCATGTTCCGCGTCCTTGCAATACTGTGTTTACATACAGTCTATCGCTTAGCGGAAAGTTCTTTTACCCTCAGCCGAAATGCCTGCCGTTGCTAGACATTGCCAGCCAGTGCCCGTCACTCCCACTCAATCGTGCCCGGCGGTTTGCTGGTGACATCGTAGACGACGCGATTGACGCCGCGCACTTCGTTGATGATGCGCGTCGCAGCCCGGCCGAGGAAATCCATCGGGAACGGAAAGAAGTCGGCGGTCATGCCGTCGGTCGAAGTCACCGCCCGCAGCGCGCAGACATATTCGTAGGTGCGGTGATCGCCCATCACGCCGACCGTCTTCACCGGCAGCAGCACGGCGAACGCCTGCCAGATCTGATCGTACAAGCCGGCCTTGCGGATCTCGTCGAGATAGATCGCATCGGCCTGCCGCAGCGTGTCGAGCTTCTCGCGCGTGATCTCGCCCGGCACGCGGATCGCCAGCCCGGGTCCCGGGAACGGATGGCGGCCGACGAAAGTTTCCGGCAGCCCGAGTTCGCGGCCCAACGCGCGCACCTCGTCCTTGAACAGATCGCGCAGCGGCTCGACCAGTTTCATTTTCATGTTTTCCGGCAAGCCGCCGACATTGTGGTGCGACTTGATCGTCACCGACGGCCCGCCGGTGGCCGAAGTCGACTCGATCACGTCGGGATAGAGCGTGCCCTGCGCGAGAAATTCGGCGCCGCCGACGCTTGCGGCCTTGGCGTCGAACACGTCGATGAACAGCGCGCCGATGGTCTTGCGCTTCTGCTCCGGATCGGCGACGCCCGCCAACGCCGACAGGAAACGTTCGCTTTCTTCGGCGTGAATGAGCGGAATGTTGTAGTGGTCGCGGAATAGGCTCACCACCTGCTCGGACTCGCCCAGCCGCATCAGCCCGTGATCGACGAACACGCAGGTGAGCTTGTCGCCGATCGCTTCGTGGATCAGCACCGCCGCCACGCTCGAATCGACGCCGCCGGAAAGTCCGCAAATCACCCGCCCGTCGCCGACCTGGCCGCGAATGCGCGCTATGGCTTCGGCCTTGAACGCCGCCATGGTCCAATCGCCCTTCATGCCGGCGATGCGATGGGTGAAGTTCTTCAATAGCTTCGCCCCGTCCGGCGTGTGCACGACTTCGGGGTGGAACATGGTGGTATAGAAGCGCCGCCGCTCATCGACCGCGATCGCGAACGGGGCGTTCGCGCTGGTCGCCACGACTTCGAAGCCCTCGGCCAGTCTGGTGACGCGATCGCCGTGGCTCATCCAGACCGGATGGCGGCCGCCGACTTCCCACACGCCCTCGAACAGCGGCGAGGGCTTGTTGATTTCGACATCGGCGCGTCCGAACTCGCGCGCGTGGCCGCCTTCGACGACGCCGCCCAATTGCACCTGCATGGTCTGCTGGCCGTAACAGATGGCGAGGATCGGCACGCCGAGCTTGAATGCTTCATCTGGCGCACGGGGCGAACCGGCCTCCATCACGCTTGCCGGGCCGCCCGAGAAGATGATCGCCTTCGGCGCGAAGCGCTTCAGAAACGCGGCGTCGACTTTGTTGAACGGATGGATCTCGCAATAGACCCCGTTCTCGCGCACGCGCCGGGCGATCAGCTGCGTCACCTGGCTGCCGAAATCGATGATCAGGACGTGTTCGTGATGGGCGGCGGACTCGGTGACGGGTTCGAGAGCCGCGTTGTTCGCTGGGTTCTGCGCCATGGCCTGAAATGGAGTGCGTCGCGCGGGGCGTCAATCCGTGGAGATGCACAATGCGGAACCGGAACGGGAAATTCCCCGGGATTCTCAGTGTCAGACCACGCTTCGTCCAAGGCGGCTTTTCGCCCGCGCGATCGCCTGGGCCATATACTTTCGAGCATAGAGAAAGTGATCTGCCCTTTCGCCCTCGGCCAGTCCGGATAACACATCGATCACCTCGGTCGGCGTCGCAAAAGATTCGAGTTGATCGATAACTGCCCTCTTGAAATCCCGAAGACCCGTCCGAGTTCGGAGCGCCGTGAGGACTCGGAATAGGTCATCCGCTTCCATCAGGTTCGTTTGTTGCGAATGTTCCTCACGCGCCCGTTGGAAGGCGTTGATGAGATCAACTTCGTTGCCGTTGGATTCTGCAAGCTCGATTGTCAGTTCAACTGCAGTCCCCAGGTGCATTCCTCTTTGATCCGCTATCCCCTCGATGAATGAGCGGGTAAGCACATCGCTCGTCGAACCATATAACGTCCTCAACTGGTCCTCATTGTACCGGCGAAAGTCCACAAGATCGGACTGACGAAGTCGCGTTAGGTCGAATTTTTCGGCGGCGCGAGTTGCGCGCATCGCTCGGGAGAACTCAATCCGCTCCAAGAACGGATCGAGGCGATCGATGTGCCCAGCTCCATATAACTGTTTCTGATGCCGATTTCTGGTCAGAACGCTGACCGCCTGAAGCAGCGCTGCTATAAGCACCAAGTCCACCATTACGCGAGCCAAGAAGACAGCATGGCGCGAAACCGGCCCGTCGATGCTAATGATGTCATTCGCCATGCTGACATCATAGACCTCCGCCCAATCGACCATGGGTATGGCCTTCGCCAGTTCAACGCCGAAGAATCCGATCCAATCCTCTAGTGCCTCTCGAGGAGGTGCATGAAAAAAGTGGCCGCCAAAAACATTGCCATAGTTGGCTTGCATCATCGCCATCGGTGCAAGGAGGAAAACGAAAGCAAAGCCAAGCAGCGCTTCATCAAGAAAATCTTCTCTAAAGTCGGTTTTGTAAGGAGCGGTAGACTTGTACTTCGTGAGCGCGGCAAGAGCCCGATCGTCTTCCACCCAGTTCCAAAGGCGCGAGACTGCAATCGCAAGCGCAAAGCCGATAGCCGTGGGCGCGAGACCAAAGGGAGGCGGCAGGTAAAGCCCCATAACGCAGAGCGCCGCCATCGTGCCGATCAAAACCGTGTATCTCATCGCCATGCCGTGGTGGCCCGTCCCGACCGCGGCAGCGCCCATCCGTACGAGAAATACATCGACCCAAGCATAGAACACGGCGAATGGCTTACCGAGGATCGCCAAGACCGTTGACATACGTGCAGCACTTCGAACGACGTCGAGATTTGCAAATGCATCAACCAAAACCACAGCGATGAAAATGCCAATCACAGCAAAGCAGAGAGTGAAACCAAATGCACTCTGAATACTAAGGGTAGAACCGTTCCCCGCTACATAGGCTAGGGCTCCGACGCCTACTACAAATACGGTCACGAAGAATGCGCTCAGCGAAGTCGCATCCTGCGCTTCCTCAGGTTCTACCTCGGACGCGACAGGCGCAAGATCGGGATATCGAGCAGCTTGTGCCGCTAAATAGGCTTGGCGAGCGGCGGCCGCTTTTTCCGCCCGACGCCTCGCGTCGAACCTAGCGAAATCCGCGGCGCTCCAAAGTCTCGGAATAAACGCAACTGCGAGCAGTGCAAAAAAAGTCACCTGCACCTGGCGGGAGTATTCAGTGTTAAACAAATCCCAACGGAGATAATGGTTCAGAGCTGCGAACGTCGCGAGGGCGAGGAGGAGCGCCAACGTGGCCAAAGGGAGTCTCGGACCTGGTCCCGCTGCGTAGTTGTCAGGCAAGTCGAGCAACAGGAGCAACAGCGGCAGTAGCAACAACGGGGCCGCAGCGATGAGCCACAGCCAATCCCCCACATTGTGGAAGATACTCTCTCTTTTGACGTGCCAGTAGAGCAACCCCGCCAATGCGGCCAAATCGACGAGGATCCAAATCCACAAGAGCCCGGCTCTGGAAAGGAGCCAGCGAATTAAATCCCGGACTATCTGAAAAGCGCCTCTACCCGTCGCCACCGCGCATCTCCCCCCGGAAACGCCAATCAGGACACTACTAGCGGCACCAACGAAATGAAAGAGTGCCTATAGCCTATCCCCCACCTCCGCCCCAAAAATCCAAGCGCCATCAGCATCCCGTACAAAATCTATCCGCCCCCTCCACTGCCGGGCGCATACTGCAGCTCATGCGCTATGTCGCCAGAGCCCCAGATCAAACAGCCCTATGCGAGCCGGTCGCGGCCTCGCTGCAGCGCTGGCTGGTTCTGCTCATCGCCTGGTTCTGCGACGTGCTCGAAGCGATCCCGCCGGCGGCGCGGCGTTCGCCGTTCGTGCGCGCAGCCATCGCCGCTGCGAAAGCGCGCATCGCCCGCGACCTGCGCATGAGCGTGCGCGCGCTGGGCCACATGCTGATCATCCACACGCTCGCGCGCATGAATTTCGCGTCCCGCCGCACGCGTCAGCGGCTTTTCCCCGGCGGAGCGGGGCGCGGTCTGCGCGTTGCGCACAGATACTGCACCACGCGCCTGCTGGCACGCACGCTCTCGGGCATGCATGAAGGTTCGCTGCGCCAGCGCGCAGAGCGCCTCGCAGCCGCGCTCGACAATCTCGAACCTCTGATCGCGCGCATGCTGAAACGCTGGCGCGTGCTCTGGCGCCATGTCCGCGCGCCGGCGCTCATCTTCATTTCGGCTGATGCAGAGCCGCTTCAATGCGCCCGCGGCCCGGCGCCGCCGCGCGCCGACACCTCCTGAGCCCTCCGTCATTCCGGGGCAATGCGAAGCATTGAACCCGGAACCCAGGTGCAGACCCATCGCTCTACGATACCCTGGGTTCCGGGTCGCGCTGCGCGCGTCCGGAATGACGAGAAGCGACGCCGATTGCCGCCAAAGGCGCGCCGATTTCACCCGCTACCAAGGCCGCCAGCACGCGCGGCGCAAAAGGCAGACGCGAGACCGGGGCCATGATCCAATCGCGAAACCAGGCAAACCCGGCGCTGTCGGATTGGTAGGCCGGCGTGAACAGAAACGAGGCGGCTTGATAAAGCCAGACGTGCATCATGCGCATGCGCGCATATTCGCCGAGCGCCGTTTCGAGATTGCTTTGCTGCGCCAGCGCAGACGCCAAGGCGAAGGCATCGAGCAGCGCCATGTTGGCGCCCTGCCCCAGTTGCGGGCTGGCACAATGCCAGCTGTCGCCGACATGCACGCAATGGCGCGATCGCGGTCCCTGCAGCGTGCGATGCGCATAGGCCGCAAACACCAGATCGCCGTGGGCGCCGATCTGCGCCAGCAGCGGATCGGTCTGCGGCCAGAGCGCGCGCACCTCGTCTTTCCACGCCTCGAGCGGGGTCGCCGCCCAGGCGCCGCGATCGGCGTGCTTAAGGCTCCAGAAAAACGCCGCCTGGTTTCGGCTCTCGCCGCGCAATCGCCCGATCGGCAGCACGCCCACCATCTTGCGCGCTTGCCGGTATTTCTGCTCGAGCGCGGCTGGATCGAAGGCCGATCGATCCGGCCAATCCAAGCTCGCCCAAAGCGCGCCGAAGGCGAGCGGCTCGGGCGCCGGTCCCGCCAGCGGGGAGCGCATGCCCAGCGCATCGATCACCAGGTCGAACCGCGCACTTTCGCCGCCGTCGGCAAATCTGAGCCGCCCGTCGCGCGCTTCGACCACTTCGCGTCCGCTTACGATCTCGGCGCCGGCGCCCAGCGCCCGCTCATGCAGCACCTGAAACAATGCGCCCCGATGCACGCCGAGCCCGCGCGCCGCATGTTTGCCCCGCGCGCCGTAGCGTACATCGAGCACGACATTCTGATGCGGCTGGGCGCGCCCGAACAGCCGCTCGATCGGGGCGCCCAGGTCGCGCATGGCGCCGCCGCAGCCGATGGCGTCGAGCACGCGAAGCCCTACCGGCTGCAGGATGATGCCGGAACCCAACGGTTGCGGCGTTTCCAGCTTGTCGAAGATCACCACCCGCATGCCTTGAACGCGCAGCAACGCGGCGCTCGCAAGCCCGGCGACGCCGCAACCGGCAATGGCGATGTCGAGCGGCTTGGTCACGATAGGCGTTTCTTATGCTTAAACCGGATTAGCAACACATCTGAACCCTGCGCTAATCGCGATGTGACATGTTGGTCAGCCATGACCACCATCGCTCCCATCGATGCGGGCGCGGGAGCTCACCCGCGCGCCCAGCAACAGCAGCGCTCGACCGCCGATTTCGGCGGCGCGGTCACGCATCGCGATGCGGTCAAGGAAAAGCTCCGCGTCGATCCGGCGTCGTTGGCGCAGAAAAAGCTGCGCGCGCCGCACCTGCGCTCGAGCGATCCCCCGCGCGAGGACGAGGGCAAAGGCCAATACGTCGACGTCGAAATCTAGGCTAGCGCTGCAGCACCGCGACGTAGAAGCCGTCACAACCGGTGACGCGCGGCGTCATCTGCAAACCGATCGCGCGGGCATGCGCCGGCAATCCGGCAGGCTCCAGTCCGACAGGCGCGAACGCGGTGTACGATCCGAGAAATGCCGCCACCGCATCCTCGTTCTCCTCCGGCAAAACCGAGCAGGTCACGTAAACCAGCCTGCCGCCGGGTTTCACCAGAGCCGCCGCCAGCGCCAGCGCCTGCTGCTGCTCCTCCAGCCGCCGCGCCAGTGCGTTCGGCCTCAGCCGCCATTTCGAGTCCGGGCTCCGGCGCCACGTTCCCGATCCGGTGCACGGCGCGTCGACGAAGACGACGTCCATTCGCTGCTGCAAGTCGGCGAGCACATCCTTGCTGCGCAGCGGCGCGCGTATCTGGACATTGCGCACGCCGGCGCGGTCGAGCCGTGCTTTCAACGGCGCCAGCCGGGCGCCGTCGACATCATGGGCGAAGATCTGGCCCGTGTTCTGCATCAAGGCCGCCAATGCCAGCGTCTTGCCGCCGCCGCCGGCGCACACGTCGGCCACCTGCATGCCCGGCTCTGCGCCCGAAACCCGCGCCGCGATCTGGCTGCCTTCGTCCTGCACCTCGAACCAGCCTTTGACGAAACTCTGCTCACTCGCCCACGCAAACGTGCGCCCCAGCGACCAGGGAATGCGCACGCCGTCGGGCGCGTGCGGAGTGGGCTGGGGCGGCTGTTTCAGCTTTGGACTGTCCGCGAGCGCCGCGATCAGTTTGTCGCGATCCGTTTTCAGCGTGTTGGCCCGCAAATCGAGCGGAGCCGGCCCAGCAAGGGCAGCGCCCTCTTCCGCCGCGCTGTCGCCGAACGCGCGCGTGAAGCTCTCGCTCAGCCATTCCGGAAAATCACCGTGCACATGCGCCGGCGCATCCGCGATATTGTCGGCGGCCAGCGCCGCGCGTTCGCTCTCCGTCATCTGCGCCGGCGCATGCGGATCGTCGGCGAGGCTATTTTCGATCCATTCCGCGCTTTGCCCAAAGCCCCAGCGCAACGCGCCCCAGACCCAGGCGCGCGCTGTGTCGGCGCCCATGCGCCAGGCGCTCGATTGCTTCCAGCGCAGCGCGCCGAACACCAGATCGCCGATCTCGGCGCGGTCTTTGGAACCGGCGAAGCGATGCGACAGCATCCAGTCTTTGACGGCGTCGGCGGCCGGACGGCGCTGGGTTTCCAGCGAAGTCAGAATTTCTATGGCGGCCTGCTGCCGCGCGCCTGGACGCATGGGAGAAACCCCAAAGAACCGGAATGAATGCTTGCTAGATAGACTGCCCGAAGACCAGCAGATTTCCGTCCGGCGCGTTCAATCCGAACTCTCGTTGTCCGTAGTCCTGATTTTCCGGGCCAAAGCCGAGATAATGCGGCTTGGCAGCCAACACCGGCGCGAGTTCGGCATAGAGCGCGTCTACGTTGTTCACGTCGACGTAATAGGCATAGCCGCGATCGCCGGCGCCGGCCCGGTTCTGCAGCAAGCGCACGCCAACGCACTCGCGCTGCACATAAGCGTAACTGCCGGCCCGAAAGTGCGCGGTGAAGCCCAGGTCCCCGAAGAACGTTATCGCCGCTTCGATATTGGGAACGTGAATGAAGGGCGTGATGCGAATGAAATTGCCCTTCTCCATGCCCTAGCTCCCGAGCGGGTAGTTCGGCGCCTCGCGCGTGATCGAAACGTCGTGCACGTGGCTTTCGCGCAAGCCCGCTGCGGTGATCTTCACGAACTTCGCCTTCTCGCGCATCTGGCCGAGATTGGCGGCGCCGACATAGCCCATCGACGCGCGCAGGCCGCCGATGAGCTGGTGGATGATGTTCGCCACCGGTCCCTTGAACGGCACCCGGCCTTCGATGCCTTCCGGCACCAATTTCATCTGATCGGTGACTTCTTTCTGGAAGTAACGATCCGCGGAGCCACGCGCCATGGCGCCGAGCGAGCCCATGCCGCGATAACTTTTATAGGAGCGGCCCTGATAGAGGATTACTTCGCCCGGCGCCTCTTCCGAGCCGGCGAGCAGCGAGCCGATCATCGCCGCCTCGGCGCCGCCGGCGATGGCTTTGGCGAGATCGCCGGAGAACTTTATGCCGCCATCGGCGATCACCGGCACGTCGGCCTTGCGCGCAGCCTTCGCCGCATCCATCACGGCGGTGAGCTGCGGCACGCCGACGCCGGCGACGACTCGCGTCGTGCAGATCGAGCCTGGCCCGATGCCGACCTTGACGCCGTCGGCGCCGGCGTCGATCAGCGCCTTGGCGCCGTCTGCGGTGGCGACGTTGCCGGCGACGATTTGAGTCTTGTTCGAAGCCCGCTTGATCCGATCGACCGCCGCGAGCACGGCGCTCGAATGGCCGTGCGCGGTGTCGATGACCACGACATCCACGCCCGCTTCGATCAACGCCAGCGACCGTTCGTAACCGGCGTCGCCGATAGTGGATGCGGCGCCCACGAGCAGGCGGCCGCGTTCGTCTTTCGCACGATTGGGAAAGGCTTGCGCCTTTTCGAAATCCTTCACCGTGATCAGCCCGGTCACCTTGTTGGCGTCATCGACAACGATCACCCGCTCGATCCGGTGTTTGTGCAGCAGCTTCTTGGCCTCGCCCTCGTTCACCCCGTCGCGCACGGTGATGAGATCGGACTTCGTCATCAGGTCGGCGACGCGTTCGTTCATGTCGGCGAAACGCATGTCGCGATTGGTGAGAATGCCGACCAACCTGCCGTTTTCGCGATCCACCACCGGAAAGCCGGAAATCCTGCGCGCCTCCTTGATCAGCACGATCTCACCGACGGTCATGTCCGGGTGGATGGTGATCGGATCGATCACCATGCCGCTCTCGAACTTCTTGACCATCTTCACCTGATCGGCCTGCTCGGCCGGCGTCATGTTGCGGTGAATGACGCCAAGGCCGCCGGCCTGCGCCATGGCGATGGCCAGGCGCGCCTCCGTCACCGTGTCCATGGCGGCGGAAATCAGCGGGATGTTGAGGTTGATGCCGCGGGTGAGCCGGGTGGCGGTGTTGACGTCTGCCGGCAGCACTTCCGACGGCCCCGGTTCGAGGAGCACGTCGTCAAAGGTCAAAGCTTCACGGATTTCCATGGACGGCTGGTAGAGATATTCGCGCCCCTTGTCCAGTTGCCCGATGCGGCGACGCTTGAAACCGCGACCTCACCAGCTATATTCATTTTGAATATAAGGGCATTCTCATGGCCGCCACTTCGCTGACGCTCGGTCCGCATTGGGAAAAATTCGTGAAGCGCGAAATCGCCAGTGGCCGATACGCCTCCGCGAGCGAAGTCATCCGCGCGGCGCTGCGGGAGTTGGAAGAACGCAACAAGCGCCTTGAAGTCCTGCGCGCTCATCTCGACGAGGGGGCCAAACAAGCGAGGCGTGGGGAGTTCGTCGACTTCGATCCCGGCGACATCGTAACCCGCGCCAAGAAGCGTGCGCGCAAGTGAGCCGCTTCCGGCTTACTTCACGCGCCTTGCGCGATCTTGATACAATCGCCGACTACTCTCTTGCGACCTGGGGCGAACGCCAGACCGAAAAGTATATTGGCGAACTCGAACAACGCTTTCGCTGGCTTGCGCAAAATCCACAGGCGGGCCGTGCTCGCAACGAAGTTGGCGAGGGTTATCGAAGCTATCCGCTCGGCGCACATGTGATCTTCTACGTCATTATTCCCGAAGGCGTCGCCATAATAGGCGTTCCGCACGGCGCGATGGACATCGAAGCGTATTTCGAAACGCCGGCGGACTAGCTTGGTCTCTTGGCTTGGAAACGTAACTGAAGCGACATGATGGAAATCGGTTCGAAACCAAATGACATGACCCCTCGACGAAAGAGTGAAGCTCGGCAAGCGGCGCCGATTTAACAGCACTCTCATTTCGCCTTTCGCCCCATCGCCACCACATAAACCTCCGCGCTTTCGGACCGGCTCGCTTTCGGCTTTGCATGCTTCACGCTGGCGAACCCCTGCTTCAGCCGCGTCAGCAGCTCCGTGTCGAGGCCGCCCTGAAACGCTTTCGTTACGAACGTCCCGCCGGGGTCAAGATATTCGAGAGCGAAATCCGCCGCCGCTTCGGCGAGAGCGCCGGTGCGGATCTGATCTGTCTTGGCGTGGCCGGTGGTGTTGGCGGCCATGTCGGAAAGCACGACATCGGGCGCACCGCCCAGCGCTTCGATCAGCACTTGGGGCGTTGCCGGATCGAGCAGATCGAGTTGGAAGAACGTGGCGCCGGGCATCGGATCGATCGGCAAGAGGTCGACGCCGACCACTTTGCCTGCACCGCGCTGCACGGCCACTTGAGCCCAACCGCCGGGTGCGGCGCCGAGGTCGATCACGCGGGCGCCGCGCTTCAGAATGCCGAACTGATCGTCAAGTTCGATGAGCTTGTAGGCGGCGCGCGCGCGATAGCCGTCGGCCCGGGCCCGCGCAACGTAGGGATCGTTGAGCTGGCGCTTGACCCAATTGCGCGAGCTTTCGTCGAGCTTCTTGTTCTTCACCCGGGTCTGCAATTGCCGCTGGCCGTCTCCGCCTTTTGGCTTGCCCGTCCAACGCCGCTTCGGAGGCTCCTCGTCGCTCATGGCCGATGCTGCGCCATCAATCGCATCAGCACGCCCTCGCGCAGGCCGCGATCGGCGACGCGGATGCGCTCTGCCGGCCAAACCCGCAAGACGGCGTCGAGGATGGCGCCGCCGATGACGACGAGATCGGCGCGATCCTTGCCGATGCAAGCATTCTCCGCCCGCTGTTCGCGCGTCTGCGAAAGCAGTCTCGCGATTGTGCCTCGGCAGTCCGCCACCTCGAACCACAAGCCGTCGACGCGAGCGCGATTATACCGCGGCAGGTTGAGATGCACGCCGGCGAGCGAGGTGACGGTTCCGGAAGTGCCGATAATGTGCCCGCGGCCTTCGGCGAAAACCTGGCGCAGATGCTGGGCGTCTCCAACTTGCGCGATGGCCTCAGCAAGGCGCGCCACCAGCGCCTCGTACCAGGCGTGTTTGTCGTCCCCCTCCGGCTCGCCATCGTCTTCCGCGAGCGTAACCACTCCGACCGGGCACGTGCCCCAGGCCAAGATCGGCGGATTGACGCCGGCCTTCAGCACTTCAGCGGGCGCCACCCACGAAATCTCGGTCGAGCCTCCACCGATGTCGACGATCATCGCGTTCTCGACGTCCGCCTCCAGCAGACTAGCGCACCCAAGCACGGACAGCCTTGCTTCCTCCTCGGGCGTGATCACTTGAAACTCGAGTCCAAGATCCATCTTTACGCGATCGAGAAACATCTGCCCGTTGGAGGCGGCGCGGCAGGCCTGGGTGGCGACGCAGCCGATGGCCACGGGCTCCCGCGCTTCGATGCGCTGGGCGCACGCCGCCAGCGCCTGGTATGCACGGCCCATCGCGCCTTCGCTCAAACGGCCGGTGTGCGCGAGGCCTTCGCCGAGGCGCACGATGCGCGAGAAGCCGTCGACAACTTTCAAGCCGCCGTCGGCATTCGCCTGCGCCATCAGCAGACGGCAATTGTTGGTGCCCAGGTCGAGCGCCGCAAACACGGGCGGTCGCTGCCGTGGGCCAGAGCGCGCGTCGCCTCGCGACGCATGCGCCCGCCCATCCTTGTTCATCGTAAATTCATCCAGCAGAGTTGCGTCGCCGCTCTGCAAAATTGCCTGTTCGCATCGATGCTAGCGGCTTTACGCCGCTGGCACACCCATGATTCGCCTGCTTTCCGCCCCGTTCGCGCGAATCCGCGGTCAAGAGGACACATATCCGTGTCCACATCCGCCCCGCATGGCGCCAATCCTTGTGACGCGCGTTATGGCTGCATACCTTACGGGGGCGAGAGGAAAGAAGGAGGAAGTAGGAGGAGAAGATGCAAGAAGCCAAATTCTCCATCGGCCAAGTTGTGAAACACAAGCTGTTTCCGTTCCGCGGCGTCGTTTTCGACGTCGACCCGGAGTTTTCGAACACCGAGGAATGGATGCAAGCGATCCCCGAGCCCGTGCGCCCGGACCGCAACCAGCCCTTCTATCACCTCTTCGCAGAGAATTCCGACAGCCACTACGTCGCCTATGTCAGCGAGCAGAACCTGATCGCCGACGACAGCGGCGACCCCGTCGAACACCCCTCGATCGATCTTCTCTTCGATGAGACCGACGACGGCGAATACAAGCTCCGCCCGGAAGTCGTGAACTGACGGCGCGCTGAGCTGAGTAAAACCGATCGGCGGTCGCAGCGATGCGGCCGCCGATTTCGTCTATTCGAGTTGAAACGGGTAGAAATCGTCGCCGAGGCCGAGCAACCCGGTCAGTTCGTCGAGCGCAGTGCGCACCTCGTCCAACAGGCGTGGATCGCGCAGATCGTCGGGACCCAGTTCCTCGCGATAGTGCTTGGTGATCCAGGCGGCGAGCCCCTGAGCCAAGTCGTCGTCGAGGAAAAAGCCAGACGCCGCCCAGTTGCGCTCCTTGGCCGTCATGACGATGCGCAGCCGCAGGCACGCCGGCCCTCCGCCATTGCGCATGCTCTGACGCACATCAACATATTCGACCCGTCCGATCGCCGCGTTCGGCGCAGCGATCGCCTCCTGAACAGCTGCCGCAGTCCTGTTGTTTTCGCGAACCTCCACCGGCGCAATCAGCGTCAGTGCGTGCTCGCCGGGCAGCCGCACCAGTTGCGAGTTGAACAAGTAGGACGATACCGCATCTTCGAGCGATACGTCGGCCTCCTTGACCTCCACGAATTGGGGCTCGAACAGGCCGCTCGCCGCCCGGCGCACCTCGGCGTAGAGCCGGTTGCGGTCGGCGAAGGCGTGTTCATGGTGGAAGAGCACGGTTTCATGCGCCACAGCCACGACATCATTATGGAATGCGCCTGCTTCGATGGCGCGGGGGGCCTGAAGCGCAAACACTGTCCGCTCCGGCCGCAATGTGTGCAGGCGCGCGATCGCTTCGCACGCTTCGCGGGTCTGCCGCGCGGGGAAGCCGGCGCGAGCTTCACCGGCCCTGCGGCCATAGACGAAGACTTCCACGCCCGGTGCGCCCGGTTGCGCCGAAAGCCGCATGTGATTGGCGGCGCCTTCGTCGGAATACGCCTCGTGACTGAGCAGCGGCGCGTGCACGCTGGGATCGTTGCGAATGAGGTGGCGCAGCGCGCGCTCGGTCCCGGGGGCCTCGAGACTGCGATGCAGCATCGTCTGCAAATTGGCGACGGTGAGGTTGAGTATGCCGTTATCGCAATCGGCGCTCGGCGAAACCGTCGCGGCGTTGGCGGCCCACATTGCCGACGATGCGGCCACGGCGCGCGCAAGTTCGGGCGCCTCACGCCAGGCACGCTCCCAGATGTCGCGGTCACGCCCGCTGAAGCCGAACGCTCGAAGCCAGTGCATCGACGGCCGCTCGTGCGGCGGCAGCACGCCTTGGGCGAGGCCTAACGCGCGCAGGCGCTGCATCTTCGCGAGGCCCTGCAAGGCCGCTTCGCGCGGCCGCGCTGTCATGTTGGCGTTGCGCGCCGAAGCGAGGTTGCCCTCGGAGAGCCCGGCATAATTGTGTGTCGGGCCGACGAGGCCGTCGAAATTGATCTCTTCGGCGCTCATGCTTTCCACTTTGGAGCGGCGGAATACTCCTCGCCCTTGATGGGCGAGGTGGCCGCGGAGCGGCCGGAGTGGGCGGCTGCTCTGACCCTACCAAAGCGGCGCTTCCACCAGCTCAGTCGGCGCGCAGAGCGCGCCGACAGCTCGCCCATCAAGGGCGAGCAGGCAGCTTGCTGCATCACGCTCACGTTGGCAGTCCGGGCGCAGCGATCGGTGCGGCTTTCTCGGCCAGCTGCGTGGCGACCGGATAAGCGACGTAATCCGCAGCGTAATACGCACTCGGCCGCAGCGAACCGGACAGACCCGGGCCGCCGAACGGCATGGCGCCGGAAGCGCCTGTCGTTGGGCGATTCCAATTGAGCACGCCGGCGCGCATTTCGTTTTTCACCCGCGCCCAGAGCGCGGGATCGTCGCTGATCAGGCCGCCGGCAAGGCCGAACCTGGTCGCATTGGCGAGATCGAGGGCGTGATCGAAGTCGGGTGCGCGATAGACCTGCAGCACCGGGCCGAACAATTCCTCATCCGGCGGCGTGAGCCCGGTGACGTCGATAATGGCGGGATGAACAAAGGCGCCGTCGCGCTTTACCGGCAGCATCGGCTTGGCCCCCATGGCGACGAGCCCCTGCTCGAACTTGACCGCGCGCTCGGCGGCGTGGGCGTTCACCAGTGGGCCGAGAAAAGGTTCCGGCGTTTGAGTCGCGGCGCCAACACTGATCTGCGCCGCAAGTTCCGCAAGCGCCGCCAAGATGGCGTCGCCTTCGGCGCCCGCCGGCACGATCAGGCGGCGCGCGCAAGAGCAACGCTGACCGCTGGTGGCGAAGGCTGAATGCGCGACAAGGTTGGCCGCTGCCTTGGCATCGACCGGCGGCCACACGATCAACGGATTGTTGCCGCCCAGTTCGAGCGCCAGCATGACATCCGGCCGCCCGGAAAATTTGCGATGGATCAGCGCGCCGGTCTGCGCCGAGCCGGTGAACAGGACGCCGTTCAAACCGTGCGAGTCCAGCAACGCGGCGCCGGTTTCGCGCCCGCCCTGCAAGAGATTGAGCACGCCCGCCGGCAGAGCTGCTGCGTGCCAAGCCTCCATCATCAGCGCGCCGACGCCCGGGGTCAGTTCGCTCGGCTTGAACAAAACGCAATTGCCGGCAAGCAGCGCCGGCACGATGTGACCGTTCGGCAGGTGTCCGGGGAAGTTGAACGGGCCGAAGACCGCGAGCACGCCATGGGCGTGATGGGAAAGCGTCATGGCGCCGAATGCGGCCCTCTCTTCGCGATGGCCGGCCCGTTCGGCCTGGGCGCGGATCGAAATCTCGATCTTGCCGATCATGGCCTGCACTTCGCCCTTGGCATCCCAGGCGACCTTGCCCATCTCGGCGCTGATCACGCGCGCGATCTCATCGCCGCGCTTTTCAATCTCTTTGGCGAAGGCCCGGACGATGGCTGTGCGCTCGGCGGCCGGGCGTTTGGTCCAGTTCGGAAACGCGAGCCGCGCGGCCGCCATGGCCTCGGCCACGTCGTCGTCATTGGCGGCGTGCCCTTCCCAGACCTTGTCGCCCGTCGCCGGGTTGTAGGACGCGAAGCGCTCGCCGTGTCCCTTGTGCCAAGCGCCGCCGATGTAAAGTTCAGTGCGCATCGTCGATCCAGATCAGAACTTCGGCGCCGGCGTCGAGCTTCAGCGCGGTGAGAACCGCGGAATCGACCCGCGCCACGCCTTCGGTGATCGCCGCGTGCGCCGACACACACCGATAATCTTGGATATGCGGCGCCGCGATCAAGGCCCGCTTGGCGCCCGCCGGTTGCGCCATTGCCTCCAGCCGCACCCGCTTGGCCTCACGCAGCGTGCGGATGCTGTCCCGTTGCACGCTCATGAGCGGGCCGCCGTCGAAAATGTCGATCACGTTAGAAAACGTGAAGCCCTCCCATTCTAGGAGCTTACGCGCGCCTTCGCCGTCGGCATGGCACTTGCCGATGACGTCGCGCGCCCCCTGCGGCAGCAGATCCACATAGATCGGGTGCTGCGGCATGAGATCGAGAATGAACTGGTTGTCAGTGGTGGCGCTGAGCTTGTCGGCCTCGGCGAAATCCATCTTGAAGAAATGGCGCCCTACGGCCTCCCAGAACGGCGATTGGCCCTCGGGCGAGACCACGCCGCGCAATTCGGAGACCACTTGCGAACGGAAGCGTTGCGGCTGCGCAGCCATCAGCATGTAGCGATTTTGCGCCAGCGCGCGTCCGACGCCGGCGGCGCGATGTTCGGGGCGCACGAATAGCGAGCCGACCTCGCTGCAGCCGGTGAAGTCGTTGACGCTGATCAACACGCGCATGTCGAAGCGCCGGTTAACCGGGGCGGAGGATTGCGCCTCCGTGATCATGCGGAAATTGAAGAACGGCGGCGCCTCGCCGATGGTCGCTTTTACGCCGCAGCAGCCGGCGAGCATGCCGGTGGCCATGTGCTCGAGGGCAATGAAGTAGCGCTCGGCGCCTGCGTGAGCGGCGGCAGACGCGAAGCTCTGTTCGGAAAGCGCAAGCTTTGCCGCCATCGCCCGATCGTCGAGCATCAGACTGGTGAAGCCGGGACCGGCGATCTCCCGCAGCTGCTTGAAGCCTGCGAGATCCGACGGCCCGGCCGCGCGCATGACATAAGCCGGCGCACTCACGGGCGAAGACTCCGCAAATCGAACAGACCGCGTTCGAGGCCGGCAAGCAGCAGGAACGAGAGCTTGGCCCGTTCGGCGAAGCTCGCAATCAGCGCGAACTCCTGGTCGCTGTGCAGCCCCCCGCCGCATGGGCCGAGCGTGTCTATGTTGGGGCAGCCGGCAGCGGCGAGATTGTTGCCTTCGCAGACACCGCCCGAGGGCTGGAATTTGAGATCGCGACCGAGCGCCGAGCCGGCTTGCCGCGTCCACGACACGAGCGTGCGCTGTTGTGCGTTGAGCGGCTTCGGCGGACGTGTGAACCCGCCGTGCAGATGCGCTTCGATGCCCGCGCAGGCGCCGGCCTCGCGGGCGATGCGGCCGACCTCCGCTTCGGCCCAAGCTGCGCTCTCGTCATCCGCCACGCGCACGTTGAAGCGCAACACGGCGCGATCGGGCACGACATTGACGGCGCCGCCGCCGTCGATGGCGCCGACATTGAACGTGACGCCGTCGCGCCGGCCGTTGAGCCGATTGAGCGCGAGCGCAGCTTCGGCGCCGGCAAGCACGGCGTTGCGGCCCTCGCCAAACGCGCGCCCGACATGCGCAGCGCGGCCTTTCAGTGCGAGATGAAAATTGGCCGAACCCTTGCGGGCATCGACCAGCGCGCCATCGGCGAGTGCAGGTTCGTAGGTCATGCCCAAGTGCGCCCGGCGGCCCAGTTCGGCCAGCAGCGGCGCACTGCCCAGGGAGCCGATTTCTTCGTCCGGACTCAACAACACTTCGTAGCCGACGCGCTTTTCACCCGGCAAACTTTCGAACGCGCCAAGCGCGGCCAGCATCACGGCGATGCCACCCTTCATGTCGGCCACGCCCGGGCCGCGCAGGGTTTCATTTTCGCGCCACGGAGTCTGAAACGGGTGGGACGCCGGGAAGACCGTGTCGTAGTGACCGGTCAGCGCCACTTGCACCGGTGCACCCGGGCGCACGCGCACGCGGATCGATGCGCCGTGCTGAACCTCGACGACTTCGCCGTCGGGCCGCACGCGTTGCGAAGGCGCCAGTTCGATGACTTCCGGCGAGGCTGGAAGCGCTGACACCGCATCGAGCAGAACGACGCGCATCGCCGACAATCCCGGCAATTCGAACGAACCGGAATTGATCGCCGACCAAGTTTCGGTGCGCGAGACGAGGCCCGCGCCCTCTAGATCGAGGCGCTCCAACAGCGGCTCTACATCGACGCCCCAGGCGGCGCGCGATGCGGCAGCAAGACTGTCTGCGGACATGGCGCCGAGGTAGCCGAGGGGCGCCGCGAGGTCCACCCCGGACGCCCACGCAAAAAGCAACGGGCCCGGCTTTTGGCCGGGCCCGCGCTTGGTTTGGTTCAGGCTTTAAACCCGATCAGCGGAAGCTGATCGTGATCGCCGTACGCCGGTTCAGCGGCTCACGCACGCCGTCGCGGGTCGGCGTCGCCAGATCGGTTTCGCCACGCGCTTGCGTCGTGATCGAGCCGGCCGCGATGCCGCGCGCCACCAGGGCGTCGCGCACCACGCTGGCGCGCCGTTCCGACAGGCCTTGGTTGTAGGCCGTCGAGCCGGACGTGTCGGTGTGGCCAACCAGCAGAACGCCGCTGATGTTGCAGCGACGCGCTTGGTTCACCGCCGCGTCGATCACGCCAACCGCTTCTTGCGTGAGGTTCGAGCGATCCCACTCGAAATACACAACGAAGTTGCCCGTCGGGCACGCCGCCACAGGCGGCGGCGGCGGCGGAGGCGGAGGCGGAGGCGGCAACGGCGGAGGCGGCGGAGGCGCCGGCGCCGCAAACTGGTAGCGCAGACCAACCGTCAACGCTTCATGGCGAACGTCGAAATCGTCAGCCGGCGTAATGCCGTCTTCCAATTCCGCATCGGGCGCCGAGAAATAGCGATAGCCGACATCGACATCCCATTGCTCGCCAATCCCGACCGCAAAGCCGACCATGGCCTGATAGGCCAGAACCGTGTCTTCGTCGTCGAATTGTCCGAACGCGCCAACCGCGCCGGCATTCACGCGCGCTGCGCCTGCGCCGATGCCGATATAGGGCTCGATGCTGCCGCCGCGGTTGAAATCATAGAACAGATTGGCCATCGCAGACCAAACGTGCACGTCGCCGCTGGCGATCGCCGCCGTCGTCTGCATCTGGTTGAAGCGGTGACCCAGTTCGCCTTCCAGCCGGAAGCCGTTGTCCATGGCGTAGCCAAGGCCAAGATGCTCCGTCCAATCGTGATCCAGGTCGGTGCTCTGCGGAAATACGTCCGCGTCGGCGTCCCCTGACCACGACCAGCCAATGTCAGCACGGCCGTACCAGCCCTCCGTGGCGTTCGCCACGCCCGTGGCGCCGGCCATCAACGCCGCAAGCGCGAGCGTACGCTTCAATTTTGATGTCATTGCACCGTCCCCTTAATGTGGCCCCACGGCCAAGCTTTTCGACGTGACCGTCAGAAGCCTCTTCTAGCTCCTTTTCGGACCGCGCGTTAACCACTTTTTCGCCACAAGCCGAATATCGCGCACGCTTCCGGACCGATTTGAGAGGTGGTTCCCCCGCACTCCTGCGCGCACCAACGCCTCACCGGAACTCGAGTTCCCGCCGGATTGAATAAACCCCAGACGGGCGAAATCGACGCTACAGCACTGACGCAAAAAGCAACGGGCCCGGCTTTTGGCCGGGCCCGCGCTTGGTTTGGTTCAGGCTTTAAACCCGATCAGCGGAAGCTGATCGTGATCGCCGTACGCCGGTTCAGCGGCTCACGCACGCCGTCGCGGGTCGGCGTCGCCAGATCGGTTTCGCCACGCGCTTGCGTCGTGATCGAGCCGGCCGCGATGCCGCGCGCCACCAGGGCGTCGCGCACCACGCTGGCGCGCCGTTCCGACAGGCCTTGGTTGTAGGCCGTCGAGCCGGACGTGTCGGTGTGGCCAACCAGCAGAACGCCGCTGATGTTGCAGCGACGCGCTTGGTTCACCGCCGCGTCGATCACGCCAACCGCTTCTTGCGTGAGGTTCGAGCGATCCCACTCGAAATACACAACGAAGTTGCCCGTCGGGCACGCCGCCACAGGCGGCGGCGGCGGCGGAGGCGGAGGCGGAGGCGGCAACGGCGGAGGCGGCGGAGGCGCCGGCGCCGCAAACTGGTAGCGCAGACCAACCGTCAACGCTTCATGGCGAACGTCGAAATCGTCAGCCGGCGTAATGCCGTCTTCCAATTCCGCATCGGGCGCCGAGAAATAGCGATAGCCGACATCGACATCCCATTGCTCGCCAATCCCGACCGCAAAGCCGACCATGGCCTGATAGGCCAGAACCGTGTCTTCGTCGTCGAATTGTCCGAACGCGCCAACCGCGCCGGCATTCACGCGCGCTGCGCCTGCGCCGATGCCGATATAGGGCTCGATGCTGCCGCCGCGGTTGAAATCATAGAACAGATTGGCCATCGCAGACCAAACGTGCACGTCGCCGCTGGCGATCGCCGCCGTCGTCTGCATCTGGTTGAAGCGGTGACCCAGTTCGCCTTCCAGCCGGAAGCCGTTGTCCATGGCGTAGCCAAGGCCAAGATGCTCCGTCCAATCGTGATCCAGGTCGGTGCTCTGCGGAAATACGTCCGCGTCGGCGTCCCCTGACCACGACCAGCCAATGTCAGCACGGCCGTACCAGCCCTCCGTGGCGTTCGCCACGCCCGTGGCGCCGGCCATCAACGCCGCAAGCGCGACTGTCTTGGTGATGCGCGATTTCATTTTCACCCCTCTCAGATGATCCCCTGCGCTCGCAACGCAGTCTTCCCGCGCAATGCGCGCCTGCGACCCGGTGCGAGGGCTGATCAACGCAACGCTTCAGTTGCGTTTCAGTTCCCCGTCCGTGGCCGTTGCAACGACTTTTGGCGCCCCACCTGGGCAAAGTCCATCAAGCACGCGCCGGCCTGGGCCACTTTCTTGGGGACCGTTGATTTTGTGCCGCTCATTTCGAGGCAGCGACGAGCACCAGGCGCAAAATCCCATCGAAAACTAAGAAATGGGGCCGCGCCCCTCCCGGCGCGGCCCCCGTCCCCTCATCGCCCCTGCGCGCGCCCTCCAGGGCCAAGGCCCAAGGGCGTCCCCCGCCGTAAACTCGAGGAGGCTCCACCTTATGCGCACGCATCGATCCGGCCAGAGCCGAGGGCGCCTGGGGAAGCCATTTCTCGTCGTTTGTGGCCTGGCCGTCACATCCCTGTGACCCGAGTCCGCCCGGAACCCCCGTCCGGAGGCAGAGTTAGGTTTGCAAAGGAGTTTTATGATGCCGCACCGCCGCAACGATGATCCCTACGCACCGCCGCCCATGCATCATGATCGCTCCGGCCCGGTGCTGCGTGTCGCGGTCATAGCCGCTCTGCTGGGAGCTGCCGCCTGGGGCTACATGACATTCGCGCCGCGTCAGGGCGAACAAACAGCATTGGCGCCGGAGGCCGCGCCAGAACAGCAGCTCGCCGATGCGGGTTATACGAGCGCCCCCGAGACCCTGCCGCCAGCAGTAGCGCAACCCGCGCCTCCCGCTCCGGCCGCTGTAACGGCGAGACCGCGGCGCGCGGCGCCGGCTGCTCCGCCGCCCGAGCCGGCAGAGCCGGCGCCGTCAGCCTCGACGCCGCCAGCCTCGATGCCGCCGACCACGCCGACGCCAATCCCTCCGGTGGATTTGCCGCCATCAGGGTGATGCGCTTGGTGAGCCCGGCGGGATTCGAACCCGCGACCCCCTGATTAAAAGTCAGATGCTCTACCGACTGAGCTACGGGCTCTCGCGAAGCGCGGCACTTAAGCCGATGCTTGGCGCGAGGCAACCTAGCAGCCTGAAGAAAGCGCGCGCTATCCAGCCTTGGCCGCGGTCAGCGCCGCCGCGACAGCCCTGCCCCAAGCCTCGCGCAGGCGGGCGCGCTCGGCGCTTTGCATTTGCGGCGAATAGCGTCTGTTCGGCTGCGCAAAAGGCGCGTCCAGCGCCCTGAGCGCCGCGCCGGCCGCAGCAAGCTTGGCTGCGCCCAACGCCGTCATTTCCTGGAAATCCGGCCGCATCACTTCGACGTTGCAGATGTCAGCCAGGAATTGCATCGCCCAGTCGTTCGCGGTGAGACCGCCATCGACAAGCAGCGTCTCCATCTTCGGTGCGCCGTCTGCGCGCAGCGCATCCATCAAGTCTGCGGTCTGGTAGGCAACCGCTTCGAGCCCGGCGCGCACGAGGTGATCCGATCGGGAGTCACGGGTGAGACCCACGATCGTGCCGCGCGCTTCGGCCTTCCATTGCGGGGCGCCGAGGCCGGCGAAGGCCGGCACGAGATAGACGCCGCCATTGTCGGGCAGCGCCGCAGCCATGGCTTCAGAATCGGCGGAGGACTGGATCAGTTTCAGCCCGTCGCGCAGCCATTGCATGGTGGCGCCGGCTGAAAAGATCGAGCCCTCGAGCGCATAGGCGAAACCGTTGCCGACCTGATAGCCGACCGTGCCCAGCAGCCGATGGTGCGATCGCGGCGGCGCCACGCCCATATTCATGACCAGAAAGGCGCCGGTGCCGAAAGTGCACTTCGCCGCACCAGGCTTGAAGCAGCCATGGCCGACGAGCGCGGCTTGCTGATCGCCGGCGATGCCGTGAATCGGGATTTCCGCGCCAAAGTGCCCTGCATCTACGCCGCCGAAATACGCGTCGCACGCCAATGTTTTCGGCAGCAGCGCGCGCGGAACCTCAAACAGCGCGCACATCTCATCGCTCCAGTCGCGTTTGACGATATCGAACAGGAGCGTGCGGGCGGCGTTGGTGACGTCGGACGCGTGGACGCGCCCGTTGGTGAGCCGCCACACCAGGAATGCGTCGATGGTGCCGAACGCCAATTCGCCTTTCTCGGCGCGCTGGCGCAGCCCCGGATCCCGATCGAGGATCCAGGCGATCTTGGTGGCGGAGAAATATGGATCGAGCAGAAGGCCGGTCGTCTCCTGCACCTTCTTTTCGTGACCGGCCTCACGCAGCCTCGTGCACACGTCGGCGGTGCGGCGGTCTTGCCAGACGATCGCCTTGTGCACCGGCGCCCCAGTTTGGCGGTCCCAGATGACGGTGGTTTCGCGCTGGTTGGTAATGCCAGCCGCCGCAACGTTCGATGCGCCCCCGACTTCGGCGAGCACATCGCGGCAGACCTTCAATGTCGCAGCCCAGATCTCTTCCGCATCGTGCTCGACCCAACCAGGGTGTGGATAGTGTTGGGTGAGTTCGACCTGGGCCGTTGCCCGGCGCTGGAAATCAAGATCGAAGGCGATCGCGCGGGTGGACGTGGTGCCTTGATCGATGGCGAGAATGTACTGGCCCATGGCGCGCACAAAAGAGCGATGCGGCGGCGCGGTCAACCAAGACCAGCCAGCGCACGACGCCGATCAGCCCTGGCTGGCCTCCGCACTGGCCAGAGCCGTGCGGAAGGCCGCCGACGCCGTGCGCACGCGGGCCATCGCCGCCACGAACTCGGCTTCACTCACCGTTCGATCCGCCGCCGCCATCGCCTCGACTTCGGCGCGCACCGCAGCAAGCTTGCCGGCGAGGTCATCGAAGTTCGCGGCGATCGATCCCCCTGCTGCGAGCGCTCGTGCAGCGACGTCGAGGATTTCTGCGGCGCGGCCGCGATGCGCATCCGGCACCAAGGGCAGGAGCGCGGAAAGCGCCGCGAGCAGCAACTGCACCTGCAGCAAGAGATTGGGCATGTCTGATCTCCTCTAGCCACGACTGACGCGGACAAGGCTCTCGAGTTCGGCGATGGGCGTCTGTGCGGCGGCAAGCGCCTCGTTGAGACGGCGCGCCGCAACGGAGAGCGCCGTCGCTGCGCGCTCTATGCCGGTTCGACCGGATGCCGACGCCGCCTCGAGGTCCGATCGGGCGCGCAGATAGGCGAAGATGGCGATCTGCAACGTCTCGGCGGCGGGGGTGGCCGCGCGCTCGGCTTGGCCGAGAGCACGTTTCAGCGCCATTGGCGCAGCTGGATCGGCGACGATGTCGGCCGCCTCCTCGACGAGCGCGGCATAGGCGTGAAGCAGCGCATACGCGCGCTGATCAATCGTCCGCGCGGCAGCGACCGGGTTCTCGAGTCGGGCTTCGCCCAGTTGCAGCCAAGCGCAGGCGGGGGTCATGACCAGCGCGCAGGCAAGCGCGAGGAGACGGATGGGTTGAGTCACGATGCGATCCTCAGCTGATCGGTGCGCGGGCGCGGGCGCGGCCGACAGCGACCCCGATCAGGCCGAGCGTGATGACAAGGTCGATCAATGCGCCGGCGAGGTCTTGGGCCACGCCTTCGGGAAACTCGACGCCATAACGGCTGGCCGCCGCAGCGATGGCGATCGCGGCGGCGCTGCGCAAGGTCAATGATTGCAGGGCGGGCCTATCTGGCGGCGGTGTCGGCGTGTTCATGATGCTCCTCGTGATGGGCGAGAAGCATAGGGCCGCGCCAAGTCGGTCGGATTGAATCGCCGCAAGGCAAGGCGGAAGGGTTGCGATTCAAGGTTGTGTCGGCGCCGTCCTGTGGGATCAGCGCGAGCACAATCCCCGTTTCGCCTCGTCGTACTCGCGCTTCAGCCGCGCCACCAGATCGGCGGTCGGCATCACTTCATGCACGGCGCCGACGCCTTGGCCGGCGCCCCAAATGTCCTTCCAGGCTTTCGCCTTGGACGAGCCGCCAGCGAAGTTCATTTTGCTGGGATCGCTTTGCGGCAGGTTCTCCGGATCGAGTCCGGCGGTGGTGATCGAACCTTTCAGGTAGTTGCCGAGCACGCCGGTAAAGAGGTTGGTGTAAACGATATCGCCCGCGCTCGAGTCGACGATCATCTGCTTATAGGCCTCAGGCGCATTGGCTTCGGTCGTGGCGATGAAGGCCGAGCCCATGTAGGCGAGGTCGGCGCCCATCGCTTGCGCGGCGAGAATGCCTTTGCCGGTGGCGATCGCGCCCGAAAGAAGCAGCGGGCCGTCGAAGAACTCGCGGATCTCGTGAATGAGCGCGAATGGCGACAAACCGCCGGCATGGCCGCCGGCGCCGGCGCACACGGCGATGAGGCCGTCGGCGCCCTTCTCCAACGCTTTTTCGGCAAAGCGGATGTTGATGATGTCGTGCAGCACCATGCCGCCATAGGAATGAATGGCCTCGTTCACCTCGGGCCTGGCGCCGAGCGAAGTGATGACGATCGGCACTTTGTGTTTCACGCAGGCGGCAACATCTGCATCCAGCCGTTCGTTGGTCTTGTGCACGATCTGGTTGACCGCGTAAGGCGCCGCTGGCGCATGCGGATGCGCTTCGTCATAGGCCGCCAGCTCATCCTTGATGCGATAGAGCCAATCGTCGAGCAGCGGTTGCGGGCGGGCGTTGAGCGCAGGAAAGCCGCCGACAATGCCGGCTTTGCACTGGGCGATCACCAGTTCAGGGTTGGCGATGATGAACTGAGGGGCGCCCACCGCTGGGAGACGCAGCTTGTCGAACAGAGGCGGCAGGGCCATGCTTTTCTCCGAACTTGCCTTGAGGCGTAGCCTGCGTTCAAAAGCGCGTCGATGCCTGACATGGCGTCAAGCGGAGCGGAAATGTCTGAGCCAACCTTGCAGCTGGGCGAAGCCGCCGACGAAGCGGATTGGCGCGCTCTGGTCGAGCAAGGGCTGAAGGGCGCAAGCTGGGAACGGCTCGTCGGCAAAACCGCGGACGGAATTTCGCTCGAGCCGCTATATCGCGAGCCGGACATCCACACCGCCACCGATATTTCCGGCGTACCGGGCGCAGCGCCGTTCGTGCGCGGCGCCGGCAAGGCGGGTTGGCTGATCCGGCAGAGCTTCGCGCATCCCGATCCCGAACGCACCAATCGCGATATCCTAGCCGATCTCGAAGGCGGCGTCGGCGCGATCGAACTGGTGATCGATCCGGACGGGAAGAACGGCGTCGCCATCCGAAACGCCGCAGATCTCGATCTGGCGCTTGCCGGGGTGATGCTGGAAGCAGCGCCGGTTTCGCTCGACGCCGGCATGCATGCAGAAGCCGCCGCGAGGTTGTTGCGCGACAAACTGAAGGGTGTCGCCGCGCCAGGCACCGCGTTCAATCTCGATCCCATCGGGGCAGGTTTGCGCGCAGGCGCCGATCGAAGCGAAATGGCGCTGGCCGCCTACCTGTTTACGGCGCTGACGACGCGCGACCTGCCACATGCACGCTATCTCCGCGCCGATGCCCGGATCGTGCACGAAGCCGGCGGCAGCGAAGCTCAGGAAATTGCTTACGCCCTCCATAGCGGCATTGCTTATTTGCGTGGACTGGAGACACGGGCGCTAGGCATCGGGGATTGCGCCAGCGCCATTGGCTTTGCGCTCGCCGTTGGTCCCGACACGCTGATCGAAGCCGCCAAGCTGCGGGCGCTGCGGCTCTGCTGGGCGCGGGTGTTGGAGGCATCGGACGCTGCACACGCGCATCGCGCCGCGCACATCCACGCTTTCACGTCGCGCCGGATGATGACTCGCTACGATGCATGGACGAACATCCTGCGCGTGACCACCGCCGCCATTGCCGCCGCCATGGGGTGCGCCGACGAAATCACCACCTACCCGCTCACCGATGCGCTGGGGCGCCCGACAGCGTTCGCCCGGCGCGTAGCCCGCAACACCCAGCACGTGCTATTGGAGGAATGCCGTTTGGGCCATGTCGCCGATCCTGCCGGCGGCGCCTGGTTTGTCGAAAAGCTGACCCGAGAACTGGCCGAGCGCGCCTGGTCGCTCATGCAGCAGATGGAAGCTCACAGCGCACCGCTGGACTTGCTGCAGGCCCAAGTCATTGAGACCCGCGACCGACGCCGCATCGACATCGCCACCCGGCGTGAGACCATCACCGGGGTCACGGACTTTCCGCTGCTCGAAGAAAAAGCGCCGGAATACGAGACGCCTTCTTCAACCGTGAGCGGGCGCGCAAATAGATTTCAGCCCATTCGCTGGTCCGAACCGTTCGAAGCGCTCCGCGCCAAAGCCGAGGCAGCCGGATCGCCGCGCGTCTTCTTCGCCAATCTCGGCGCGCTCGCCGAATTCGGCCAGCGCGCGCAATGGGCGCGCAACCTCTTCGCCTCCGGCGGCGCCGGCGCCATCGGCCCCGAGGTAGCGCATACGACGATGGAGGCGCTGATCGAGGCGTTTCGTTTGGCCAAGGCGCGCGTCGCAGTGATCACCGGCGTCGATGCACGCTATGCCGAACACGCCGAGAATGCGGCGCAACGGCTAAAAGCAGCCGGCGCCGACTGGGTCTTGCTGGCGGGAAAACCGGGTGAACGCGAAAAAGCGTATCGGGCGGCCGGCATCGATCAGTTCGTATTTGCTGGTCAGAACGCGGTCAGCGAACTTGAAACGCTCCATGCCGCACTGGGGATGGGCGCGTGACCACGCGAGCTGGACCCACGGCTGGCGCTGGCATGGGGCGGCGCCGGTGGCCTCTGTTGGCCGCGCTCGGGTTCGGCGCGATCGCGCTCGCAGTCGGAATTTTCGCCGCCGCCGGCGGCTGGTGGACGCCGTGGGCGGGGCGCTACATTCAGGGCGTCGACGTCTCGCATCACCAGGGCGCGGTCGATTGGCCCACGCTGGCCGCCGACAACGTCGCTTTCGTCTATATCAAGGCGACCGAAGGCGCCGATCACATCGACTCGCGCTTTGCCTACAATTGGCGCGCGGCGGAGGCGGCCGGACTCTATCGCGGCGCCTATCACTTCTTCACGCTCTGCCAGCCCGGCGCTCGTCAAGCGGCCAACTTCATCGCCGCGGTGCCGCGTGTCGAGGGCGCGTTGCCGCCGGCTCTCGATCTCGAACACATGGGGCCCTGTCGCGACGGTCCGACCATGCCTGACGTCATCGCCGAAGCGCTGGTGTTCATGAACCGCGTGGAAGCGCATTATGGCGTCCGCCCCGTGATCTACACCACGCGCGAATTTCATGACGCGCACTTGAGCGATCTGAGCGGCGAGCGCTTCTGGATCCGCTCCATCGCCACGCCGCCGCGCTTCCGCCGCAACGACTGGGTGATCTGGCAACACCACAATCGCGGCCACCGCCGCGGCGTTGAAGGCCCGGTCGACCTCAATGCCTTCCGCGGCGACGCGGCTGCACTGGCGGCGTTTGCTTCTGGCGGGAGGCCCGGAGCATGAACCGCAACTTCCTTTTCGTCATTCCGGGGCAATGCGTAGCATTGAACCCGGAACCCAGGGCCAACCGGCAGTGCGTTGGCTCCTGGGTTCCGGATCGCGCTTCGCGCGTCCGGAATGAAGAACTGTTCTGGTTGCAAGCATGACCTTACCCGACTTCACCAAACTCACGCTCGACGCCGACGTCGTGAAAGCCGCAGCGCCCGCCGGCGAGCCATGGCTCACGCCCGAAGGCATCGCGGTGAAGCGCGCTTACACCGCCGCCGACCGCGCCGGCCTCGATTTCGTCGACGGCTTCCCCGGCATGGCGCCGTTCGGGCGCGGCCCCTATCCCACCATGTACGTGCAGCAGCCGTGGACGATCCGCCAATATGCGGGCTTTTCGACAGCGGAGGATTCCAACGCCTTCTATCGCCGCAATCTCGCGCACGGGCAGAAGGGCCTCTCCATCGCCTTCGATCTCGCCACCCACCGCGGCTATGACTCGGATCACCCGCGCGTCGTCGGCGATGTCGGCATGGCCGGCGTGGCGATCGACTCGATCCTCGACATGCGCACGCTGTTCAACGGCATTCCGCTCGACCAGATGAGCGTGTCGATGACCATGAACGGCGCGGTGCTGCCGATCATGGCGCTCTATATCGTCGCCGGCGAAGAGCAGAACGTGCCGCACGCCAAGCTTGCCGGCACGATCCAGAACGACATCCTCAAAGAATTCATGGTGCGCAACACCTTCATCTATCCGCCCAAGCCCTCGATGCGCATCGTCAGCGACATCTTCGCCTACACGGCCGCGCAGATGCCGAAGTTCAATTCGATCTCGATTTCCGGCTACCACATGCAGGAAGCAGGCGCGACGGCTGACCTGGAACTCGCGTACACTTTGGCCGACGGCGTCGAATACATCCGCGCCGGCCTGGCTGGCGGGCTCGATATCGATAGGTTCGCGCCGCGGCTTTCGTTCTTTTGGGCGATCGGCATGAACCCGTTCATGGAGATTGCGAAGCTGCGCGCGGCGCGGCTCTTGTGGTCGAAGCTGACGGCGCAGTTCGATCCGAAGGACGACAAGTCGCGGGCGCTGCGCACGCACTGCCAGACCAGCGGCTGGTCGCTGACGGCGCAGGATGTCTACAACAACGCCGTGCGCACTTGCGTCGAAGCGATGGCGGCGGCGTACGGCGGCACGCAATCGCTGCACACCAATTCGCTCGACGAAGCTTTGGCGCTGCCGACCGATTTTTCAGCCCGCATCGCGCGGAACACGCAAATCCTGTTGCAAAGCGAAGGCGGCGTGACGCGGCCGGCCGATCCCTGGGGCGGCTCCTATTATGTCGAGCGCCTCACCGCCGATCTGGCGGCGAAAGCGTGGGCGCATATCCAGGAGGTCGAGAAACTCGGCGGCATGGCGCAAGCGATCGATCAGGGCTTGCCCAAAGCCCGCATCGAGGAAGCCGCCGCGCGCACGCAGGCCCGCATCGACACCGGGCATCAGACCATTGTCGGCGTGAACAAGTTCAAGCTCGAAGAAGAAGAAGACGTGCCGGTACTGAAGGTCGACAACGCCAAAGTGCGGGCAATGCAGCTGGAAAAGCTGAAACGCCTGAAGGCGGAGCGGAAGCAAGGTGAAGTGGATGCGGCGCTCGAAGCGCTGACGGCGGCCGCCTCTTGGACCGCCGGCGTCTCGCCGGCGGGGACGCCGGCGGTCCAAGGGAGGCCCAACCTCCTGGATCTCGCCGTCAAAGCCGCGCGCGCCAAAGCCACGGTCGGCGAAATGTCGGCAGCGCTCGAGCGCGCGTTCAATCGCCACCAGCCGCCGATCAGGCTCGTCACCGGCATCTACGCGCGCGAAGCCGGCGACGATCTCGCCGTCGCGAGTGTGCGCGACGCAGTCAAGGATTTCTGGGAGAGCGAACGGCGCGCGCCGAAAATCCTCGTCGCCAAAATGGGCCAGGACGGCCACGATCGCGGACAGAAAGTCGTCGCGTCGGCGTTCAGCGATCTCGGCTTCGACGTGGAAATCGGGCCGCTGTTTGCGACACCGGAAGAAGTCGCCGACCAAGCCATCGCCAGCGGCGTGCATATCGTCGGCGTATCATCGCTGGCGGCGGGACATTTGACGCTGACGCCGGCTTTGCACGCCGCCCTCGTTGCGCGCGGACGCGGCGACATCATGATCGTGATCGGCGGCGTCATCCCGCCGGAGGATGTCGCGACGCTGAAGGAGATGGGCGCGGCGGCTGTGTATCCCCCCGGCGGCGTGATCGCGGAAATCGCGCGGGATTTGCTAAGCGCGCTGAACGAGAAGCTCGGCTATGCGCAGCCGGCTAGGCGTAGCTAGGCTCTTCTAAATTCAACCATCGCGCCTATGAAAAACGCGGGACAGCCAGTTCATCACGCTGACAGCATTGCCGAGCATGATAGCGGACGAACTGCCAAGCGATAATCACCAGGGCGATTGCGCACACGCTAGCAGAACCACCGCCCATTCCATCAAGCTGCGCATCGCTAGATTCCAGGGCGTAGACCAGGGGTGAAAATCCAATCCCGATACGCTATGCTGTCAGCATGAACGTCGCCTTCCCCACCCCCTCGCAGCTGGAGCGCCACAAGTTTACGGTCGATGACGTGTTGGAGATGACAGCGCGCGGGCTGATCGATAAACGGGCCGAGCTGCTGGACGGGGAGATATTCGACGTGCCCGAGGACGGCTACCGCCACATCTCCGTCACCATGCCTTTGGCCCGTTATCTCATGTCGGTGCTGGATCAGGACTACTTCATCGGCGTGCAGACCACGCTGCGCCTGTCACCGCACAACGGTCCGAGCCCGGACATCTACGTGCTGAAGGGCGACCTGCCCAAAGGCGACGTGTCTGCTGATCGAATACTACTCATCATAGAAGTTGCCGACACCAGCCTCAAAGACGACCTCACCGATTCCGCTTCGCGCTATGCGCGTCATGGCGTGCGCGACTATTGGGTCGTCGACGCCAATGCGCGAGTCACGCACGTGCATCGCGATCCGAAGGACGGCGCATATGCCGCACCTCACAAGCTGGCGGCTGACGAGGCGGTCATCGCATTGCTCATCCCGAAACTCAGCATCACGCTCGCCAACATCCTAGGCGTCGACGCGGCCAAATAACCCGATGCAGTTCAAGAAACCGCTCCCGCATTCGGGAGAAACGTTGGCGGAGGATTATCTCGAACCGCTCGGTTTGAGCGCAGGCGCGCTGGCGAAGCAAATGGGGCTCAAAGGGCGGCAGCGAATCGAGCGCATCGTCCGCGGCCAGCAAGCCATCACCGCAGACACCGCGCTTCGTCTTGCGCGCGTCTTCCCCCGCACTTCGCCGCAATACTGGATGAACCTGCAGGCCAGCCACGAACTCTCCGCCGCCGAGATCGAAACCCGACGCGAGTTGGACGCTATTAATGCAATCACCTGAAGGTAGCGGAGGCGCGGCCCGCCTCCTCTTCGCCCTCTCCGCCATTCTCGCCATCGCCTACGGCGCGTTTGGGTCGAGTCTCTACGAAGGCGCGCCGCCTTATGTCGCCGGCGCGATCTTCAAAGCCTCCAGCATCGTCATCCTCGGCTTCATCGCGCTCATCGCGCGTTCGCGGCTGCTGGCGGCGGGGTTGCTCTTCGGCGCGTTGGGCGACGCGCTGTTGGCGTGGAGCCCAGCGACGTTTCTTTACGGCGCGTTCGCCTTCCTGATCGGGCACTTGTTCTACATCACGCTCTTCCTGCGCACCGGCGTCGGCATCGCCGCCGCCCTGAAGCAACCTCCGCGCCTCATCGGCGCGATCGCGCTGGTTATCGCCGCCTTCGCGATGCCCTCGTTCCTGGTCCCAAGCAACAACGCCATGTTCGCGCCGCTCAGCGTCTATACCGGCGTGCTCACGCTGATGGCGCTCAGCTCCTTTACGCTTCCTGTGACGCGCTGGCTGGCGATGGCGGGCGCGGTGCTGTTCTTCATCTCGGACGGTTTCGTCGCCGCGAATTTGTTTCATCCGCTGGATGATCCAGCGCTGAGCTATTGGCGCAGCTTCGCCGGCTGGATGATTTACTGGGCCGGTCAGGCGGCGATCTGCGCAGGCGCGCGCGGTCTGCGAACTGTTGCGAAGAGCCGCGCTGGCGCCGCTTAGCCGAGCCAGAGGAGCCAGCCCAGAGCTACGGCCCAGCACAACGCCACCAAGAGCCAGGGAACGCTTCGATCGAGCCCGCTGCGCGGTTTGCGATTCATCGTCGTATTACCCGCCATAAGCCGCTCCTTCAGCCCCGAACGACCGCGCCGCCGGATTTCTTCCCGTGCGCCCTGATGTTCTTTGTTTGTTCTTGACAAAGTCAACGGCTCTGATACGCCGGCGCCGAGGGAGATGCCCATGATCGGCTACGTCACCATCGGCTCGAACGACATCGCACGTTCGTGCGCCTTCTTTGACGCTGCACTCGAACCGCTTGGCTACAAGCGCACGTTCGAAAGCGGTGGCTGGGCAGGCTACGGTCCCGGCGGCAAGAAGGAAGGTCTCGAAATCTACATTGCGACCCCCGCGAACGGCGAGAAAGCGTGCCTCGGCAACGGCTCGATGCTGGCGTTCAAGGCGAACTCTCGCGATGCGGTGAACGCCTTCCATGCCGCGGGACTCGCCGCCGGCGGCAAGGACGAAGGCGCGCCAGGGGTGCGCGGCGAATACGATCCGCCTTTCTATGGCGCTTATCTGCGCGATCCCGAAGGCAACAAGTTCTGCGCCTATTTCAAAGCTTAAGTTGACCCTGGCCGCGTACGCTCCAGATAGGGCGTACGGAGAAGGCCATGAGCGAACCACGTCTCGACCAACAGAAACTGCGCGCACGCGCAGAGCGCGAGATCGCGCTGGCGACGGCGACCGGATCGAAGGCGCACGCCAGCCCGGATTTCAGCAAGGTGTTCATCGAACGCCGTGACGGTACGCGCGAAACCGTGCGCATCGAACCGCGCCGGCACTGAGCGTTCAGGCGTCATCCTCCTGGAGCACGCGGCGCGCCGCCGCAGGCCCCGCGTGCGCGAGTTCGGCCGCCTGTTCGACCCATTCCTCCTCACCGATGCGTCCCTGCAGACGCAGGTACTGATCGACCCAGGCCACGTGTTCTGCAGACCAGGCCGCAATCTGATCGAAGTGGAATACCCCGAGCGCGTAGAGGGTCGTCTGCTGCAACAGGCTTACGCCGTCGATCAGGGTAAGATCGTCGGGCGCGCCGTTGCGCGCGCTGGCCAGAACCGGCGGCTTGGCGCGCCGGCTTGGCGGCGCCGCATTCGGCGCCGGTTCGCGCGCTTGGGCGCCCATTGTGTGCTGAACGGCAGGACCGGTATCGGTCACGGCCGGCCGCGGCCGTTGTTCCAAGTGGCGTACGCGTGCTTCGAGGTAGCGCGCCCGCCACTTCCAGCGATCCGGATCGGCCGCGTCGTTCCGCGCTGCCGGGATGGGCGGCGGCTGCGTTTGCGGCCGGTTCTGCAGGTGTGCGACGCGCCGCTCCAGATAGAGCAGGCGCCAGCGCAACAGCGCATCAACATCGGCGTTGGCCGCGAACGGCGCCGCATCGGCGGCCGTCTCGGATAAGGCGGCGGCTTCCGGCTGACGCCGCAGCGCCCGCAATTCATCTTCCAGGAACGCGGCGCGCGCGTTCGCCTCGCGAGCGTTCCAATCGTGCAATGGCGGCTCGGCTGTTGCGTCGGCAAAGGCCTGCGGCGCTGGCGCGGGCGTTGCGGCGCGCGCCTGGGATTCGAGATAGTGCACGCGCTGCTCGAAATAACGCAGGCGCCACATCTGCAGTACTGCGTTCTCATCCTCGATCGGCGCCGACTCGGCATCCACGGTTCGCGAGCGTTCGTCTTCCAACGCGCGCAACCGCGTCAGCTCCTCGGCATCCGGCGCATTTAACGTGCCGCGCCGCTGCAGCTCCGCCAGCTCGCCGCCGAGCTCGTCGGCGCGCGCGCGCGCTGCCTCGAGCGAACGTTCAAGTTCGGCGATGCGCGCGTCGCGCAGGCCGAGCAGCCGCTGCGATGAGTCGTCGATACGGTCGGGTTCGGGCGCCTCGGCCCCATCGCCGCTGTAACGGATGAGATCCGCGAGCAGATTCTCGCGCTCGCGCGCGCGCTTGTCCTGTGCTGGCGCGCCGCGCGCCGCCGCCAGCGCCCAGCCGGCAAGGCCGGCAAAGCCCGCCGTCAGCAGCAGCCAAATCGCCAATTGTCCGATCAAATACATCATCGTCAGGCGCTCACATAAAACTCGATGCGCCGGTTGGCCTCTTGACCCGAGGGGGTGGCGTTGCTGGCGCGCGGGCGATCCGGTCCGTAGCCGCGTGCGGTGAGGCGGGTGCGGTCGACGCCCTGGCCGGCGAGATAGGCGACGACGGCGTCGGCGCGCCGGCGCGACAAGTCCATGTTCGCCGCATGATCACCGCTATTGTCGGTGTGTCCGGCGACTTCGATGGAAAAGCGATCGCAGCGCAGCGCCACCGAGGCGAGCGCATCGAGCACGCCACGGCTCGCAGGCGCGATCGCGGCGGAATCGGTTTCGAAGGTAATGACGTTGCGCTCCATCAGCCGATCGAAGGCGCGCTCGCAGGTCTCGGCGTCGCCGCTGTTGAGATCGAGACCCTGCAGTTCGGGATGAGCGACATCGAGACCGTCGACAGTCACGGCCAGGCGCGCACGATAGGGCGCGGGCGGTTCGCCCAACGCTTGGCGCACCGCATCCACGCCCTGCTGATGGCCGTCGCCGATGACGACAATTTGGTCGTCGACGATACGCACCTCACCGGTCTCGAGCTGCGCCAGCACGCGCACCGCAGTGCGCGCCATATCAGAAAACAGCGGCGAGGCGGCGCCGCCGGCCACATGCATGTCATCGATGCGCTCGGCGGTGGAAAACGCCTGTGCCGCCGCGGCCATCAGATCGGTGCGGGTGTTTTCGCTCGGCACCGGGCCGCTCAGCACTACGCGATCTTGCTGGCGCTCGACGCTCCACGCATACGGCCGTTCGAACGCGCCTTGCCTGACGCCGGCGGTATTCACGCTCGTGACCCCGCCTGCCCACATCCCGCCTGGGCCGGCTGCGCTCAGCGCCGCGCGGCTGGCCCGCGCGATATCCGCCTCGTTTTCGACGATGCCGCGCAAGATGGCGCGCTGTCCGCGCATTTCCACGTCGAGCCCAGGAAATCCGCCGGCCGAGAGCGCAGCCGAAACATTGCGCTTCAAGACGCTCTCGACACGCCACAGTGCGCCGTCATGCGGGGCGACCATGCCCAGAAAAGCGGAGACGCCTGCACCCACCAAGCCGGCTAGCAACAAAGTGTGACGCGACGTCGTCAGAGTGTTCCGCTCGCTCATGCGCCGCGCGCGCGACGTACCTGCGCCTCCGTTAGCGCCGCACGCAAACGCTCGATATCACGCTCTTCGGTCACACGCCGCGATGCCGCCGCCATGGCGTAGAGCCGCCAGCCCGCCGCAAAGCCGATCAGCGCGGCCGCACTGAACAGGATCACCTCTGAGAAGATCAGGCCGACCATTTTTCCCGCGTTGGGCGCACCGCAAAAGCCTTAACGCACTTCTAATGCCGTGTGTTCTAGGCGAAAACCGGAAAACCCCAGCGAGCGAACCCCCGACCATCCGAGAGCGAAGCCGCCGCCGTCATGGCCCAATATGTCACCAGCGCCGCCAACCCCCAGATCAAGACGCTGAAGAGTCTGCACCTCAAGAAGGCGCGCGCCGAGACCGGCTTGTTTCTCGCCGAAGGGGCGCGCCTCGCCATGGAAGCGGCCGATCTCGGCGCCTGGCCGGAGATCCTAGTGTTTTCGCCCGCGGCGCGTGAACGAGAGCAGGTGCGCACGTTGATCGAGCGCGTCGAAGCGCGCCGGCTGCGCACGATCGAGACCAGCGAAAACGTCCTCGCCCAGATCAGCAAACGCGACAATCCGCAGACGGTGATCGGCGCCTACAGGCAGCGCCTGACGCCGCTCGAGCAGATCGAGGGCGACACGATCGTCGCACTCGAGGGGGTGCGCGATCCGGGCAACCTTGGCACTATCATACGCACCGCGGATTCGACCGGCGCCGGCGGCGTCGTATTGATCGGCGAGAGCTGCGATCCTTTCTCCGTAGAAGCGGTGCGCGCCAGCATGGGCTCGATTTTCGCGGTGAAGCTGGCGCGCGCGGCTTTCGACGACCTGCTGCGGTTCAAACGGGAGCGCGGCGCCAGCATGGTCGGGCTTTCGCTCAAAGGCGCGGCTTTGGACGCAGCAGGCCCGGCCCCGGCGCGGACTATCGTGCTCATGGGCAACGAGCAGTCGGGAGTGCCGAAGCACATGGAGGATGCGTGCGATTTGTTGATGAGACTGCCGATGCGCGGACGGGCCGACAGCTTGAATCTTGCGGTAGCTACGGCGGTCACGCTCTACGAGCTTTGGCGGAGACGCGGATATGACGGCGCCCGCCCCTGAACTCCTGATCGCCGACGACTGGCGCGACTACCGGCTCCTGGATTCCGGCAATGGCGGCAAACTCGAGCAGGTCGGGCCATATCGCTTCGTCCGCCCTGAACCGCAGGCGCTGTGGGCGCCGGCGCGGCCAGCAGCGGATTGGGATTGCGCGGACGCCATTTTCGCGCCGTCGTCCAGCGAGGACGAAGACGGCGGCAGGTGGCGGTTCAATCGCGAACTACTGCAGAGCTGGACGCTGCAGTGGGACGACATCGCCTTCCTCTCGCGGCCGACGCCGTTTCGCCATCTCGCCTTCTTTCCGGAGCACTCGGTGCATTGGCGGTTCGCGCGCGAATTTTTGAACGCGCATCGCGGCGCCCAACCGGAAGTGCTGAATCTCTTCGCCTATACCGGGCTTGCGTCGCTGGTGTGCGCTAAAGCCGGCGCGAAGGTCACCCACGTCGACGCCTCGAAGAAGGCGATCGGCTTCGGCAAGGAAAACCAGCGCGAAGCCGGCCTGGCCGAGGCGCCGATCCGCTGGATCGCCGATGACGCGCTCGGATTCGTCAAGCGCGAGATCCGGCGTGGCCGGCGCTATGACGGAGTGATCCTCGACCCGCCGAAGTTCGGGCGCGGACCTGACGGCGAGACCTGGCGGCTCGAAACAGACTTGCCTGAACTGCTCGACGCCTGTCAGACGCTGTTGCGGAGCGATGCCAACGATCGCGCCAGCGCCAAGGGCTTCCTGATCGCCACTGTCTATGCGGTGCGGCTTTCCTATCTTGCGCTGGCCCAGACCGCACAGCAGCTGTTTGAAGGCGGCGCATGGCAGGCAGGAGAAATGTGCCTGCCGCACGAAGGGCGCAGCGAACTGCTGCCGACGGCGATTTTCGCACGCTGGCGCGGCTAGTGAAAATTCCGCCCTTTCGGCATGACGCCGGCGACGTCAGCGACGTCGAGATTGATGCGGACATTGCGCGGGTGGCGTTGGCGCGGATCTTGATAACTCGCCCGGCGCGGTTCATCGGTCGGGCCCGCCGCGTCCATCTGCAGACCTGCGGCCGAGAGCTGCGCCAGCATTGGCGTATAATCGCGCACGCGCTCGGCGATGACATGGATCACGCCGCTCTCGCTCTGCACCGGCCCATCGATCGCCACCAAACGCCCGCCTAGAACTTCCCGCCGAAACTGCTCGAACAATTTCGGCCAGACGACGATGTTGGCGATGCCGGTTTCGTCCTCCAGCGTCATGAAGATCACGCCGGACGCCGTGCCCGGCCGCTGCCGCACCAGCACAAGGCCGGCCACACGCACGCGCTCGCCGTTGCGGATTTGCGTCAGCTCTTCCGCCCTGATCACCCGGCGCACCGTCAATTCGCGGCGCAGCAGCGAGGCGGGGTGCGCCTTGAGCGACAATCCCATGGTTCGGTAATCCTCGACGATATGTTCGCCCAGCAGCATCGGCGGCAGGTCGAAATCCGGCTCGCGGCTGCGATCCTCGCCCTGCCGGAACAACGGCAAATCTTCCTGCCCACCGACGCGGTTCAGCCCGCGCGCGGCCCAGAGCGCATCGCGGCGATCCAAGCCGAGCGAGCGAAATGCATCGATATCGGCCAGCCGTTCTATCGTCGAGGCCGGCAGTCCGCTGCGCAACCACACGTCCCGCACTGAATCGTAGCCCGCCCCGCGATTGGCGACGAGCTGCTTCATTTCCTCTTCCTTGAGCCCTTGCGCCTGGCGATAGCCCAGCCGCATTGCGCTTGTAGACCGGATGTCGCCAGCCATTTCCGCGTGCCGTTCGTGCAACCGTTTTGCCGCTTCGGGCCCCGCTTCCAGCGTGTTGTCCCAGTACGAATGATTGAGATCGATGGGTCTGATCTCGACGCCATGATCGGCGGCATCACGCACGATCTGCGCCGGCGCATAAAAACCCATTGGCTGCGCATTCAGCAAGGCGGCGGCGAAGATATCCGGATAGTAGCACTTCAGCCACGACGATGCATAAACCAGGATCGCGAAGCTCGCTGCATGGCTCTCCGGGAAACCGTATTCACCGAAGCCTTCTATCTGCGCGAACGAAGCTTCGGCGAAGTCTTCGGCATAGCCGTTGGCGATCATGCCGCCGATGAACTTTTGCTTCAGCGCGCCGATCGTGCCGACACGCTTGAACGTCGCCATCGCCCGGCGAAGTTTGTCGGCTTCCGACGGCGAAAAGCCGGCGGCGACAATGGCGATTTGCATCGCCTGCTCTTGAAACAGCGGCACGCCGAGCGTGCGCTTCAGCACCTCCCATAGCTCCGGCTTGGGCGCCGTCGCTTTTTCCAATCCCTGCCGGCGTTTCAGATAAGGATGCACCATGCCGCCCTGAATCGGCCCAGGCCGGACGATAGCGACCTCGATCACGAGGTCATAAAAATCCTTCGGCTTGAGCCGCGGCAGCATGGACATCTGCGCCCGGCTCTCGACCTGAAACACGCCGACGGAATCCGCGCGCTGCAGCATTTTGTAGACGCGCTCGTCGTCGGTTTCGGTGGAATCGAGCTTGACGATTTGGCGCCCCGGATAATGACGTTCGCACAAATCGAACGCCTTTTTCAGGCACGTGAGCATGCCGAGACCGAGCAGATCGACTTTGAGAATGCCCAAATCCTCCAGGTCGTCCTTGTTCCACTCGACGACGGTGCGTTCTTCCATCGCCGCATTTTGCACCGGCACGACATCGTGCAGCTTCTCGCGGGTGATCACGAAGCCGCCGACATGCTGCGACAGATGACGCGGAAAGCCATGAAGTTCGTTCGCCAGCGCTATGCATTGCATGAGCTTGCTGTCGGTTACGTCCAGCCCTAGCTCACGCAAGTCTTTCTCTTCGACGCCACGCGACCACCAATGCAGCGTCTTGGCCAGACCGGCGATGCGGTCCTCGGAATAGCCGAACGCCTTCGCCACTTCGCGCACGGCGCTGCGGCCGCGATAGCAGATCAGCGTGGCGGCCAAGCCCGCGCGATCGCGGCCATACTTGTTATAGACGTACTGAATGACCTCTTCGCGCCGTTCATGCTCGAAATCGACATCGATATCCGGCGGTTCGCCGCGCTCTTCCGAGACGAACCTCTCGAATAAAAGCGTGTTGGTGGCGGGGTTAACCGAAGTAACGCCAAGACAGTAACAGATCGTCGAATTTGCCGCCGAGCCACGCCCTTGGCAAAGGATCGGATCGACCTTGGCGCCGTCCTTGTCGAAACCCGAGCGGGCAAACCGCACAATGTCCGCCACAGTGAGAAAATATGGGGCGTAACGTATGCGCCCGACGATCTCGAGTTCGCGCTTGAGCGCTTCGCTGACTTTCTCCGGAATGCCTTCCGGGTAACGCGCGCGCGCGCCCTGCCAGGAAAGCGCTTCCAAGGCCGCCTGCGCATCGGCGTATCCTTCGGCGACCTCTTCGGGATATTCGTAACGCAGATGTTCCATTGAGAAGCTGACCCCGGAGATGAAGCGCAGGCTTTCCGCCACCGCTTCGGGGGCGTCACGGAAGAGGCGGGCTATTTCCTGCGGGGGTTTAAGCTGGCGCTCGGCATTCTTGGCCAACAGCGCACCGGCTTCGTCGAGTTTCTTCTTTTCACGGATGCAGGTGACGACATCGAGCAGCGGACGGCGATCGCCGTGGTGCATGAGCGGCTCGGTCGTCGCCAGCAGGGTCGCCCCGGTTTGCGCGGCAAGCTGCTTTAAGCGCCGGATGCGGCGGCGGTCTTCGCCGTTGAACTGAAACGGCGCAGCAAGCCATGCTTCGCCGGATGCTTGCTTCACCTCTTGCAGGTAACGCCCAAGCGCACCGGGTTCTTCTCCGGCCGCGAACGACGGGATGAAGATCGTCTGCAGCCCTTGGGCGTGCGCAAGATAATCGGCGAAATCGAGCCAGCATTGCCCCTTCGGCGCGCGGCGGTTGCCGATCGTCAGTACGCGCGTGAGGTTTGCATAGGCCGCACGGTCTTTCGGATAGACGACGAGATCCGGCGCGCCGTCGCGAAACACCAGGCGCGAACCCACGATCATGCGAATGTCGCCCTTGCCCTCTTCGCGAAGCGACTTGGCTTTCATGTGCGCGCGAACGACGCCGGCCAGCGTATTGCGGTCGGCTATGCCAAGCCCGGCAAGACCGATGGCGGCCGCCTGCTCGACCATCTCTTCCGGATGGGAGCCCGAGCGAAGGAACGAAAAATTCGTGGTGACGCAAAGTTCGGCGAAGCTCATGCGAATAGCCCATGCACGAACCAGCGCGGCGGCGTTTCGGTTTCGCCGTAGAGGCCTTCGCGATAAAGCCAGTAACGGCGGCCTTGCCTGTCTTCGACGCGGTAATAATCGCGTGTCATCTCGCGCCGCCGCCAATCGCCGGAAATGCGTTCGGGCCCCTCGGCGCGCACGACTTCGCGCATGACGCGCCGCCACCGAAAACGGATCGGCGGCCCATCCGGCACGCTGGCCATGACTTCGATCTGCTGCGCTGGAGCGAACAAGCGGACCGGGCGCCGTTGCACCCCGTCCGCTGGCGGGTTTTCGCCCGCAGCTTTGCTTGTTTTACCGAGAGCCGGCTTCCAGCCGGCGGCGCGCTCTGGCGCATGTTCATCATGCAAACGCGGCCGCAATACGCGCTTTGGCCCCAGCCGCGAACTCAATACGTCTATGATGGCGCCGATCTTCGCTTCGTCGGCAGCTGTTTCTTCAACGTCCACCAGCGTTCGCGCATCTTCATCGATACGCGCCAGGGCCACGATGTCCATCCGCGCCGCTTCGAAACCGAATTCCGCGTTCAAATTCTCGCCGACCACATTGAGCTTCTCGCGGAAGAGCCGGAGCAAAGGCTTTGTCTCCCGCAACGGCCGGCTGACATTAACGGCGATGACCCGATCGCGGCCGTCGACGCCGAACAACACCAACTCCGCCCCGAGCACGCCCGCGCCGCGCACTTCGAGCTTTTCGATGACGTCGCTGCAGAGATCGCCGGCGACTTGCAGGATCGCATCGGCGCTGAAGATCGGCTCGAGAAATCGCCGCAACGCAAACACCATCGGCGCAGGACGCCGCGGCGTCAGCGCTTCGCGCGCACGGCCCAGCGCCTGATCGAGACGCAGCATGGCGGTTTCGCCGGCGCGCGCAGTAAAGGACGACCGCGGCGCGTCGAGGAGCTGGCCGATCGTCTTCAAACCGACACGGCGCAACAGCGCAGCAGCGCCCGGATCGAGCCTCAACGCTTCAACCGGCAGCGGCGCCAAATCCTGCAGTAAATTATCCCGCCCATCCATGCTCAACGAGCCGCGCAGTTGCTCACGCAAACTGCGTTGCTGTTTTTGCCGATAGCGCGCGAACGCCCATGCCGCCCCTGGCGTCGGCGCAATCGCCGCGCGTGCGCCAAAGCCCTGCGCGGCCAGCCGCGTGACGATTTCTGCGCGGAGCTTTTCTTCGCCGCCGAAGAGATGGCCGCAACCGGTGATATCGAGAAAAAGACCTTCCGGCGGGTCCTTTATGACCACAGGCGTGAAACGCTCGCACCAGGCGGCGATGTTATCGAGGGCGCGCGCATCCTCTTCCGGCTCGGCCTCCACGGCTTCCAAGTGCGGCTGCATCGCGCGCGCATCGGCCAGCGACATGGCCAGATGCAAACCCAGGGTCGACCCTCGCGCATCGACACCCGTCAGCTGATAGGCGCCGTTTTCCTTGGCGTAGATGACGAGCGGGCGATCTTCGGCGGGCGCGCGCCGCGAGCGGATCAGCCGATCCGTCCTGATCCGCGGCAGATAGATTGCGAGCCAACGCGTGGTGCTCATGCTTGCCGCGCTTCCTGGCGGAAAACCGCTTCATGCTTTTCCGCAAAACGTTCGGCGAAGCGGCGCTCATGCGCACTCCAATCCAGAGTGTAAGAAGAGCCGGCGGGGCCGGCGCGATTGCGTGTGAGTTCGGCGTGGAAGGCGGGCGGCCCGAGTTCGCCCGGCTCGGCGTTGCTTTCAGCCGGTGCAATGCGCCAGCGTGTCCAGGCCGCGCTCGGTCCGTTCGCCGGCATGAGCAATAGGCAGCGCGAGCGATAACGCTCCGCGCACAACAACAATCGGCGGCTTGCCTTGAGATCGAGCGGCTTGCCATGCGCCCCCAGCGCGCAAATGACGATGGTCCCTGTCGCCGCCAAGGCTTGCTCAGCCGACCAGAGCGCGTCTTCGCGTTTCTTGGCGGCGATGACGATCATCCGGTCGAGCGGCAAGCCATATTGGGCGAGGCCCGGAGGATAGGGCGCTCCCTCCTCGGCCCATGCGGCCTCTTCGCCGGCCCAGAACAGCGAGCCGCGTCCGCTCCAACTGGCCGCCAGCGCCAGCGTGAAGCCTGAAGCAGCGGCCTCAAAGCCGGGTCCGGCGGGGCCGATCTCGTGCAACGGCTGGGCAGCCATGGCGGCAGCTAAACAGCTGAAATCCCCGGAGACGGAGGATGAAATAAGAGCTGGACGCGGACTCATGTTCTCTATATGTTCTAGCGGAACGATTCCACTTCGACAAGGCGTTCCATGTTAGATTGTGCTTATGGCCCAGCCTCTTGAACGGCTTACATTGCGCCTACGCGCTTTGATGCCCGAGCGCGCCAATGAGTTCGGCGTTTCCGGAATTGCCGTCTTCGGCTCCTACGCTCGCAACGAAGCACGCCTGGATAGCGACCTCGATCTCCTGCTTGATTTTACTTCCCCGCCCAGCCTCTTCGATCTCGCCCGCCTAGACCAAACCCTCGAGCAAACCCTTGGCGTCAAAGTCGACACCGTGCCTCGCGACAGTCTCAATCCCCGCTACGCCCCCTTTATTCTATCCGAACTTCTGCCCGTCTGATGAGCAAGCGCAAAGCGCGGCCAATTCTCGAAGACATGCTCGCCTATGCCGAGGAGGCGCGCGATATACTCGGTGACCGGGACGGCGCCGCGCTGCGCGCTGAGCGCATCCGTTTGCTGGCTGTCACACGCGCAGTCGAAATAGTTAGCGAGGCCACTAATCAGATTCCGACGGACATCGTTGCTGCTCCTCCTTTTGACCTCAGCCCTGCAATTGCGATGCGGCACAGGCTTATCCACGATGATTTCCCGGCGCTCGTCACCTCACTCAAGTTGGCGCTCGCGGCGCCGCTGCCGGACGAAAACTAAATGTTCGCCTACGCCCTGTTCGACACCGCTATCGGCCGCTGCGCGCTCGCCTGGGGACCGCGCGGCCTGATTGGCGTCCAGCTCCCCGAACGCAGCGCCGAGGCCACGCGCATCCGGCTGATGCGGCTCTGTCCCAATGCTGAAGAAATCGAGCCGCCGAAACAGATCACGCGCGCCGTAACCGACATCCAGGCGCTCCTGCGCGGTGAAAAGAAATCGCTCCGTGCGGTGCAGATCGATCTGACCCGCGTGCCCGCTTTCAACGCCCGCGTTTACGAAACCACCCGCGCCATTCCGCCCGGGGCGACCCGCACCTACGGCGAAATCGCCCGCGCCATCGGCGAGCCCGATGGCGCTCGCGCGGTCGGCCAGGCGCTGGGGCGCAACCCGTTCGCCATCGTCGTGCCCTGCCACCGGGTCGTCGGCGCCAACGATAAGCTCGTCGGGTTCTCCGCCAATGGCGGCATCAAGACGAAGCTCAAAATGCTGAAGATCGAAGGCTGGCGAGAAAACGAGCCCAGCTTGTTCGAGGAAATGGCCTGACTGCACCGGCCGACCTATTGCGTTGCAGAATTCGTGTTCCTCGCGAGTTCATGAGCCCGCGACACTGAGGAGGCGAGGCGCAACTCTTGCAGCGCGCGCTTGCGCTTAACGCAGCAAGGATTGGAGCGATGTCAAACCCCATGGAATCAGTTCGGCGCACGGCGTCGCAATCGGTGACGATGTTCAAGGCGGCCGCCGGTATGGCGACGACCCGCCCACTGCATTCCCTGCCCGAGCCGGCGAATGAAGCCACCCCCGCGCCGGCATACGCCGAGCCGACGGTGCTCTCCGCCAAAGCCGAGTTCAAAGGCGCCATCGTCACCGCCGGCAGTATCGAGATCCGCGGCCGGGTCGAAGGCGACGTTCGCGCTGCAGCCATCACGGTTTGCGCCGGCGCCACGGTCAAGGGCGACATCGCCGCCGATGTGATCTTGATCCAAGGCGCAGTCGAAGGCCGCGTCGAGGCGCAGGACGTTCGCCTGCAAGCCGGCGCCAATGTCGTCGGTGAGATCGTTCACGGCTCGCTGGGCATCGACACGACGGCCACGTTCGAAGGCACGATCAAGCGCATCCCGCCGGCCGCAGGCTAATCGACTGGCCTCCGGCGGTCGTCACCGCCCCGTAGGCAGATCCTTGAACGCCACGCCCTTATCGACGCGCACGTCCTGCGGCAGGCCGAGCACGCGTTCGGCGATGATGTTTTTCAGAATCTCGTCGGTGCCGCCGGCGATGCGCAGGCCCGGCGCAAACATGTAGCTCTGATGGAAGGCGCCTTCGAGCGGGGCGAGGTCCGGGTCGTTGATGATGCCGTAATGATCCTGCGCCTCGATTGCGGTGTTGGCGATGTCCATCATCTGGTTGGCGTTGATCACCTTGCCGATCGAGCTCTCGGGCCCCGGCGTTTGACCTTTCGAGAGCGCCGTCATGGTGCGGAATTTCGCCAGCTTGTAGCCTTCGGCGCGCACGATCCAGTCGGCGAGTTTTTGCCGGAAGGCTTCGTCCTTGATCAGCGGGCCGTCGCCGGCCGGCGAGACAACGCCCTTCGCAAAGTCAAAAATTTCCTTGTAGTCGGGCCCGTAGGAGCCGCCCACCGCAAGGCGTTCGTTCATTAGCGTCACCAAGGCCACATTCCAGCCCATGCCGGGTTCGCCGAGCCGGTTCTTATCGGGGATGCGGACATCGGTGAAATACACTTCGTTGAAGTCTCGCCCTCCCGAGGCCTGATGGATCGGGCGCACGTCGACGCCTTTGGCCTTCATGTCGACGATGAACATGGTGAGGCCCTTGTGCTTCTCGACGTCCGGATTGGTGCGCGTGAGCAGAATGCCGAAGTCGGAGAATTGCGCGCCCGTGGTCCAGACTTTTTGGCCGTTGACGATCCAGTCCTCGCCGTCGCGCACGGCTTTGGTCTTGCCGGCGGCGACATCCGAGCCGGCGCTGGGCTCGGAGAACAGCTGACACCAAATTTCTTCGCCGCGCAGCGATTTTGCAACGTAGCGATCTTTGATGGCCTCGTCGGCGAAAGCGATCACGGTGGGGACGCACATGCCAAGCCCGATCGAGAACGGTTGCGACGGTGCGTCGAACTTCGCTTCTTCCTGATTGAAGATGACCGCATAAATCGGCGCCAGGCCGCGTCCGCCCTGTTCCTTGGCCCAGGTGATGCCGGCAAAACCCGCTTCGGCCTTCTTGCGTTGATAGTCCTTGGCTGCCTTCATGAACTCGCCAGGCTTCAGCTTGCGGATCAGCCGTTCGGCCTCGGCGCTCTTCGGCTGCACGTTCGCTTCCAGGAACGCGCGCGCCTCGGCGCGGAACTTGGCTTCTTGGGGCGTGTCGTTGAAATCCATGATCTCGTCTCCTTACGCCGCGTTGCGCTGTTCGAGCCGCTTCACCAGCTTTTCCTTCCAGGCCGCCGGGCTGCCGGCTTGCACCGCCAGCAGCTTGGCGCGGCGGAAGAAGAGGTGGCAGTCGACGTCCCAGGTGAAGCCCATGCCGCCATGCGTCTGGATGTTCTCCTTAGCGCAGAAATAATAGGCGTCGCTCGCGGCTGCGCGCGACGCCGCCGCGGCGAACGGCAATTCCGCGGCTTCCGTGGAAAGCGCCCAGGCGCCGTAATAGGCGTTCGAGCGCGCGACCTCGATGTGCACGTACATCTCAGCGAGCTTGTGCTTGATCGCCTGGAACGAGCCGATCGGGCGCGAGAAGGCGTAACGGTTCTTGGCGTAATCAGTGGCCATTTCCAGACAAGCCTGCGACCCGCCGACCTGCTCGAACGCGATCAACACCGCGGCGCGATCGAGCACGGCCTCGGCCAGTTCCCAGCCCTGCCCCGCCGCGCCGAGCCGCTCGGCTTTTGCGTTATTGAACTCGAGCTTGGCATGTCCGCGCGTCGGGTCGAGCGTCTTCAGCGTCGTGCGCGTAACGCCGGGCTGGTTGAGATCGACGAGCACCAGCGAAACGCCGCCGCCCTCCTTGGCGACAACCACGGCATGCGTCGCACAATCGCCGTCCGTCACCGGAATTTTAGCGCCGTTCAGCGTCGACCCGTCGAACCTGGCATTGATACTCGAAGGCGCCGGCGCGCCCGGCCCCTCGCTCGACGCGAAGCACCCGATCGTCTCGCCGCCGGCGACCCTCGGCAGATGCGCGGACTTCTGCGCATCGCTGCCGGCCAGCATCAAAGCTTCGGCGAAGAAATAAACGGTCGAGGAAAACGGAATCGGCGCCACCGCACGGCCGATCTCTTCGGCCAGCACGCAGAGTTCCAGCCGCCCGAGCCCGAGGCCGCCATACTGTTCCGGGATCGCCGCGCCGAGCCAACCCATCTCGGCTACGCCGCGCCACAAAGCCTGGTCGAACGACTTGGCGTCGTCATTCAGCACGCCGCGCACGACCTTGATGGCGGACTTGTCGGCCAAAAACTTGCGCGCCTGGTCCTTCAGCGCCTTCTGGTCGTCGGAAAAGTCGAAGTTCACCCCGTTCCTCCCGGGCTTATGGTTGCCGGCATCCTAACGCCGCCGCCGCGACCGCCGAAAGAGTGTCTTGGCGTCAACATCCGTTCACGAACCCTCAAGGGGCTTGGGCTAAGCTGCACGTTCGGATTTCGGGGTGAGTGTCTCATGGCGAAGGCGGTCTTCCATAAGGGCCAGCGCGTCTACGTGAAGCCGGTGGCGACGTGGGCAGTGGTGGAGCAAGTCAACCCGCAATGGGTCAAAGGCGTCGAGGAACCGCTGCGCGTCACCTATGACGCCGGGCTTGGCCGCGACTTCCAAGCGCATGAACTGGCCGCCGAAGAACAGGATGCGCACAAGCCAGACCTCATCGAAACCGAGAACTGGCGCGTCCTCCGCGCCGTGAACCGCCTGTCGCAGGAAGCGCATGATCCGCGTCATCCCTTTCCGGGGACCTTCCCGGTGGTGGTCACCGACCAAATGGATTGGGGCGGCTGGCGCGTGCCGATGGCCGAATACGACCGCGATCCGAACCGCATCGAACATCAGTCGCGCGTGTTCGCCAACGCGCTCCGCCTCATGCGGGTGGCGCGCGAACTGATCGAGTTCTCGCAGGATTATCCGCACGAAACGCCGCGTCATCTGCAGGAACTGGCGATGCAGGCGGAAATGGTGCTGGCCGCGATCTATCACGCTCCCAAGCTGAGAGCCGAAGCGCCCGTCGCGGCCGAATAAGGCGCATTGATTTTCGCGTGTGCGCGGCTCATGTCAGACCTTCCCTGGAGGTCTGCATGCGCGACGCTGAAAACGTCACAATCCGCCTGTCGGAATATCGGCCGCCTGATTATCTGATCGACGAAATCGCGCTGGTCTTCTCCTTGGAGCCGGAAGCGACGCTCGTCGCTGCACGTTCCCACGTGCGCCGCACCGGCGCGGCGGCGGCCCCCCTCGTTCTCGACGGCGAACGGCTGGAACTGCAAAGCGTCGCCATCGACGGCGCGCTTTTGGACGCCGAACGATATCGTGTCGAACCGGGGCGCCTGATCATCGACAATCCGCCGGCGTCCTTCCGGCTGGATATCGTCACGCGCATTTCGCCGGCGGCAAACACCCATCTCGAAGGCCTCTATATGTCCGGCGGCCGCTTTTGCACCCAATGCGAAGCCGAGGGTTTCCGCACGATCACGTACGCACTCGACCGTCCTGATGTGATGGCCCGGTACGCGGTCCGCATCGAGGCCGACAAGGCCGCTTACCCGACGCTGCTTTCGAACGGCAATTTGACCGAAAGCGGCGAGATGGCGGGCGGACGCCACTTCGCGGTATGGGTCGACCCGCATCCGAAGCCGTCTTACCTGTTTGCACTGTGCGCCGGCGTCTACGAATCGATTCACGACGAATTCACGACCAAGAGCGGCCGCAAAGTGAAGCTCGGCATCTTTGTCGATCCCGGCGATGCAGGACGCGCGGGGTATGCCATGGACGCCCTCAAACGCGCGATGAAATGGGACGAGGAGGCGTTCGAGCGCGAGTACGATCTCGACGTATTCAACATCGTCGCGGTGCGCGACTTCAATTTCGGCGCGATGGAGAACAAGGGCCTCAACATCTTCAACTCGTCGCTGATCCTGGCTGACGCCGACACCGCGACCGACGCCGACTTCGAGGCCATCGAAGCTGTGGTGGGTCATGAATACTTCCACAACTGGACCGGCAACCGCATCACCTGCCGCGACTGGTTCCAGCTTTGTCTGAAGGAGGGTCTCACCGTTTATCGCGAGCAGGAATTCAGCGCCGATCAGCGCTCACGCGCCGTACAGCGGATCAAGGATGTGAAACGCCTGCGCGCGCGCCAGTTCGGCGAGGACGCCGGACCGCTTGCGCACGCTGTTCGCCCGGCGAGCTATCAGAAGATCGACAATTTCTACACCGCGACCGTGTACGAAAAAGGCGGCGAGGTGATCCGCATGCTGAAGCGGATCGTCGGCGAAGAGGCGTTTGCGCGCGGCATGCAACTCTATTTCGAGCGCCGCGATGGAACCGCCTCGACCGTTGAGGATTTCATCGGCTGCTTCGAGGAGACGTCCGGCAAGAGTCTGGCGAGCTTCATGCGCTGGTACGAGCAGGCCGGCACGCCGGCGCTCAACGTGCGCGGCGCCTACGATGCGGCGGCGCGGAGCTATCGCTTGCAGCTTTCGCAGCGGCTCTCGGCGACGCCCGGCCAGCCGCACAAATTACCGGCGCCGATTCCGCTGCAGCTCGGCTTCATCAGCGCCGACGGCGCCATCATCGCATCGAAAATGGACGGCGATTCGATCTCGCGCACCGAGCACCGCTTTGTCCTCGAAGACGCGCAGGCCTCGCTGCATTTCAGCGACGTGCTCGAAGCGCCCATCGTCTCGATCCTGCGCGGCTTTTCCGCGCCGGTCACACTCGACGACGACCTGTCGCCGGATGCGCGTCTGGCGCAGATGGCCCACGATCCCGACCCGTTCACCCGATGGGAAGCCGGCCAGATGCTGGCGCGCGCGATCATGCTCGGCGAGAGCGGCGCATCGGTCGGCGCGCTCGCGGCGGCGCTTGGCCGCGAACTCGACCGCGCGCAGGAAGATGCAGCGTTTGCAGCGCTGGCGCTACGCCTGCCCGACCTCAACGAATTGATCCTGACGGCAAAGTCTCCCGATCCCGAACAGCTGTTCCAGGCCCGCGAAAGCGTGCGGCGCGCTGTGGCGGGTCATCTGCGCGAGCGGCTCGAACCGCTTGCACGCGCGAAGGGCGAAACGCCGTTCTCGCCTGACGCCGGCGCAGTCGGTCGGCGCGCATTGAAGAGCGCTGCGCTCGACCTTCTCTCCTCGCTCGGGCCGAGCCCGGTATTGGACGAAGCTTTCGAGAATGCCCAAAGCATGACCGAAACCATCGCCGCACTCGAAGCGCTCGGGGCCGCCGAAAGCCCTGCTTTCGATGCGGCGCTGACCAAGTTCTATCAACGCTGGCAGGCAAATCCGCTCGTCATCGACAAATGGTTTGCCGTTCAGGCTTCGGCGCCGCGAGCAGACACCCTGCAACGTGTCGAACGTTTGCGACAACACGCCGATTTCAACCTGAAGAACCCGAACCGCGTGCGCTCGCTCGCGGCAGCGTTCGCAATGCGCAACCCGCGCGCGTTTCATGCCGCCGACGGCGAAGGCTATCGCTTCCTGGCGTCTTTGGCTGAAGCCATCGATCCGCTCAATCCCGCCCTCGCTGCGCGCCTCTTGACACCGTTCGAATCTTGGAAACGATTCGATATGCAGCGCCGGGAACATGCACGCGCTACGCTCGATCATCTGGCCTCGCTGCCGCAATTATCGAAGAACACGCGGGAAATGGTCGAGCGAACGCTCGCCTAGTTACTCACAACGGCGTTCGGGCGACAGGGGCTGACTTGCCGGAATAGTCTCAGCGCGCGCATCGACATCGCGTTTACCGGCCCGTTACAATTGCAGCTCTTCAGGATTCCGAACGGCGATTCGGGGCGGCCGGGGAATACTTTGTGTCGAACGACAATGCTCACGAGGCGCCTGAAGGCGCTCCGCCGGAAAAAGGCAACCGGGCGTTTCTCGCTCTTGTCCTGATTTTCGTCACCGCTTTCTTTGCCGCCATCGCAGCGCAGATCAGAGGGCATCACGACGATGCGGCCGAGACCATCGTTGCGGCGCAATCGTCCGCAGCCGGTTTGATCGCCGAGCGCGTCAACGCCAATCTTGCAATCGCGATGGGCGCAACGGCAGGCGTCGCCGATCTGGCGCGCGCCAGCGGCGCGACACCGGCTTCGATCGCCAACGCCGCGGCCGCCGCGCCGCCGGCCGCCGCCGCCGCCGTGGTCAACAGCACTGGCGCGATCGAGGCGATCACAAATCCGCGCCATGCCGACCTCGTGGCTGCGGCGCTGCGAGTCGCAGGCGCAGCGGATGTCTGGGTCGGTGCGCCAAGCATGGGTGAACTAGCGACGGCGCCGGTCATCGTGCGCGACCTCGGCGGACACGTGGTCGTGACAGTGATCGACCCGGCCATGCTGCTGCCTGAACTCGACAGCAGTGCGCGCATCCTGATCGCGTCGCGCGAAGGCGCCATCCTCTACGCGTCGCCGGCGCTGCAGCAAGCAGGCGCGCGCGCGCAGCAGCAAGTTCTGGCCGCCACGCGCAACGGCGCCGCCGGCGCGTTGCTCCGGGACGGCCGCGGCGCCACTTGGGTTGCAGCGGAATCCGAGGCGCAGATCGGCGAACTCAGCGTGATGGCGGCGGCGCCGGCGCCTGGCGCCATGGATCTTTGGCTGGCCGCATTCCTGCGCTTTGCCCTGATCGCCGCGGCCCCGCTTGCAGCGATGGCGGTGCTGTATCTGCTCATGCGCCAGAACGCCCATCGTGCGCGGATATTCGAAGCCGAAGCGCAGCGGGCGGAGACACATTTCTCGATCGCCGCCGACGGCGCAAAAGTCGGCGTGCTCGAATGGCGCCCGGCGGCGGACGAAGTCCAGCTCTCAGAGCGCGCCGCCCGCCTGCTCGGCGCGCCCCGCGATACGCTGGGTCTGCGCGAACTGCTCGAACTGATCGTCGCCGAGGACCGTTTCGGGGTCGAAGAAGAATTCCGCCGTGCGCGCCAGTCGGGCATGCTCGACGCCCGCTTCCGCGTGACGCGCGGCGCCGGCATGGGTTGGATCGAAGCCCGTGGCGCGGCGGTCGAGGAGGCCGGCGGCCGCAGCGAGACGCGGGTTTTCGGCACGGTGATCGACGCCACCCAGCGGCACGAGGCCGAAGCCCGGGTGTCCCGCCTCGAACACCAATTGCGCGCGGCGATCGACAACTTCTCCGGACCTTTTGCGCTCTGGGATGCGCGCAAGCGCCTGCTGCTGTGGAACCAAAGCTTCGCCAAGGCCTTCAATCTCGGCCCTGAGATTTTGCGCACGCGCGCTTCCTACGAAGCCATTGCCGCCGCCTCCACCACGAGCATTCGCCGCGAAAAGCACGACCCGACCAATCCAGACGTGCGGGTAATAGAACTCGCCACAGGCGAATGGCTGCACATTGTCGAGCGCCGCGCAGCAGATGGCGGCGTGATCACGGTCGGCGTGGACATCACACCGCTGAAGCGCAAGGAAGAAGAACTCGCCCGCAACGAGCGGCGGCTGTCCGACGCGCTGAATCGCGCCGAACAGCAGGAATACCGGATCAAAGCGCTGGCCAAGGAAGCGCATGAGGAGCGGCAGAAGGCCGAAGAAGCAAGCCGCGCCAAATCGACGTTTCTCGCCAACATGAGCCATGAACTGCGTACGCCGCTGAATGCCGTGATCGGCTTCTCGGAAATCATGGCCAAGGAGCTGTTCGGCCCGCTGGCGAACCAGCAATACAAACAATATGCGAGCGACATCTTCGAGAGCGGCAACCATCTGCTCGATCTGATCAACGACATTCTCGACATGGCCAAGATCGAGGCCAACAAGCTCACGCTCACGCCGCGTCCGCTCGACCCGATGGTGGCGATCGAACAGGCCGTCCGCCTGACCAAGCGCAAGGCGGAGGAAAAAGGGCTCTCGATCGTCGTCGACGCCGAGGACTTGCCGGAAATCGAGGCCGATCACCGTGCGGTCAAACAGATCCTGCTCAACCTGCTCTCGAACGCGGTGAAATTCACCGACCAAGGCGCGATCATGGTGCATGCGCGCGGCGGCGCACATGTGTTGACGCTGCGCGTGGTCGACACTGGTTGCGGCATTCCGCCCGAACACCTGCCGCGTCTGGCGCGCCCGTTCGAGCAGGTCGAAGAAGAACTCACGCGCAACAACCACGGCACCGGCTTGGGCTTGGCGCTGACGAAATCGCTTACCGAAATGCACGGCGGCAGACTGGCCATCCAAAGCGAGGTTGGGCGCGGCACGATCGTGACGGTGACATTGCCGCGCACCTTCGGCGGCCGTCGCGAACCGGAAGCGACAGCGGCGGAATAGCTACGGTTGCGGCGCAACGTCTTGCTGCCGGCGCAGACGCTCCTCTTGCCGCTCGCGCCAGCGCCGCCGGCGCGCTTCGCGACGATCCTGTGGGGATTGCTCTGTTTCCGGCGCATCTGAGGCGGGCGCCGCCGCACTATCCCCAGGTCGCGCATCGGCGCGGGAAGCCGGGGCGGCGCGGGCCAGCGCGGCCAGCGCCTCGCGGCGCTGTTGCGGCGTCAACCGAGCGAACGCATTGGCGACATTGTCGTGGAATACGGCGATGGCGGCCTGATCGGCCGCGCGCAGACGCTCGAAAGCAGCGCGCACGCGCATGGCGTCATATGGCTCAGCCGCCGCCGCGGCGAAGGCGTCGCGGCGGGCCTGAATCGCGGCTTGGCGGGTTTGGCGTGACTCTTCCCAACTGGCGGATAATTCGCGGCGCATGCTGGCCCGCGTTTCCGGCGGCAGCGCGCGCAGAAACGCGCGCGGGCCCGGCATGCGCTCGACGACGGCGCGATTGGACTCGCGTTCGAGCCGGACGCCCGCCCCGGCTGCACCGGCGATCACGCCGATAATCAGCAGATTGAGCGCCAGCGATAGGAACAACGTCGTGCGCCAGGGGAAACGGGATTGATCACTCATCCTTCATCCTCGAGGGCAAACGGCGCTTCGAAAGCCATGCTGAAGAAACTTTCGTCCTCGATCGGCGCCGGCGCCAACAGGCCGCCGCCGAAGCCCAGCACCATGCCGAACGCCGCGCACGCCGCCAAAGCCAGCAGCGCACGCCGATCGAAAGTCCGCGCGCGGCGAGGCGCTCGCGCCAGAATGCGCGCGGTGAGATCCGGAGAAGGCGCTACGTCGCCGAGTGACGCGTCCAGGGCCCGATCGAGCCCTCGCGCCTCCTCAAGCAAAGAAGCGGTCTCAGGATGCTGTGCAGCAAACGCGACAGCCGCTCCGCGCGCATCAGCCGGCCAGCGGCGGAAATCCGCGCCGTAAGCCTCCAGCAATTGGTCGAACCGCTCCCGGTCCATGTCTTCTTCCTTCCACGTCACGGCGCGCCCTCGGCCCCGTCGATCAAATCCCCCGCCACGTCCGCCAGCGCAGCCTTCAGCGCGCGCCGTCCGCGCGCCAGAAGCGACTCGAGAGCTTCAACGCTGATCTCGAGGATTTCCGCCGCCGCGATGTTGCTCGTTTCATCGAAATGCACCAACGCGATTGCAGCGCGCTGCCGCTCCGGCAGCGCGGCCAGCGCCGCGTGTACTTTGGCCGCGCGCTGACGCGCCAACCATTCTTCACTCGCCAGCGGTCGCGTGTCCGCCACGTACACACCAGCGTCGGCATCGAGCTGCTCGCGCCGGCGACGGAGCCGGTCGTAACAGAGGTTGAGAGCGACGCGGTGCATCCAGGTCTCGAACTTGGCATGACCGGGCCGCCAATGCGGCGCCTCGCGCCACACCCGGAGAAACACCTCCTGGGCGATATCTTCCGCTTCCGTGGCGTCGCTCAGCATCCGCCGCGCAAGCCCAACCATTTTCGGCAAATGACGACGCACGAGCGTTTCCGCGGCCCGCGCGTCGCCCGCACCGGCCTGCCGGACGAGTTCAGCGTCCGGATCGATCATGCGCGGAGCGCCTTCATCGCCTCAGTCTCAGCCTTCAACGCCGCTGCGTCGCCGTTCCGTCGCCGGCGGGGGCGACGATCTGCAGGAAGTCCGCGCGAACCGCCGCCTGATTCGCCCGCAACATGGTTTCAAGCTCATCTGCGCCGGAAACCTCGGCGATGGCCGCCAGCCTGCCGATCAGAGGCTTGGGCGCGGATGCCGCCGTGAACTCGCCAACGACACAAATCCGAAGCGTTTGCTGCAGCGAACTCAATAGCCGCCAGGCCGCGCTGAGTCGCGCAGCCGCCGCAGACGCCAGCACGCCTGCGGCCTCGAGCTTCACCAAGGCTTCGCCGGTATTGGCGTCGATCACGTCAGCAGCCTCCGCAGCCGAGATGAGCTGCAAGGCCTGCACCGCGAATTCGATATCCACGAAACCGCCCGGGGCGAGTTTCAAATCCCAGAGGCTGCGGCTCGGCCGCTCGCGGTCCATCAAAGTGCGCATATCGGCGACATCTTTGAGCGTTCTCGCGCGATCGCGGGGGCGCGCTATGGCGGCGTGCGCCGTCGTCAATGCACGCGCGCCGAGCGCAGCATCACCGGCGACCGGCCGCAGCCGCGTCAGCGCTTGCATCTCCCAGGTCCAAGCTTCGCTAGCGTAATAGCGCTCGAACGAAGAGAAGCGCACGGCCACCGGCCCCTTGGACCCCGAAGGGCGGAGCTTGGCGTCGATTTCGTAGAGCGCGCCCTCTTCGGTCGGCGCGGCCAACGCGCTGATGAGGCGCTGGGTCAGGCGGGTATAGAAATCTGCAGCGGGTGATGCGCCGTCCTGGTCGGCAGGGGCGTCATAGACAAGCATCAGGTCGAGGTCGGAATCCTCGGCGAGTTCGCGGCCGCCGAATTTTCCGAGCGCCATGACCGCAAACGCACCGGGCTGTCTGCCATACTGGCGCTCGGTCTCCTCCAAGGCGGCGCCGGCCATGCCGCTGACGCAGCTCTCGGCCAAGTCGGCGTAAGCGGCGCCGGCTTGTTCGGCTGTCGCCGATTGCTCCAGAATCTGGACAGCTACGCGAAACGCCTCTTCGCGATGGAAGCGGCGCGCGGCATTGAGTTTGGCCTCGAAGCTGTCGGCATCGGATAGCCTAGCCTGCAACTCCACCAGACGCGCGCCGGGTGCGTCGTTGGAGAGCGGTGTGGCGAAACGCGGCTCAATCAGCGCATCGAGCAGCGCCGGCCGGCGAGCCAGTTTATCGGCCAGACGCGGCGCAACCGCGAGCAAGCGCGCGAGCAGATCGAGGAAGTTCGGGCGTGCGTCGAGAAGCGCCAACACCTGAACCCCGGCCGTCAAGCCAGCGAAGAACGCCGAGAAGCGCGAGAATGCCTGATCGGCGTCACCTGCGCTCGAAAACGCCCGCAACAGTCTCGGCGTCAGCCGCGTCAGCAATTCTCGCGCCCGCTCCGATCGCATGGCGCGAATGCGGCCATGATGCCAGCCGCGAATAGTCTGGCTGACCGCAACCGGCTCGGCGAATCCCAGCTTTGAAATGGTCTTCAGCGTTTCCGGATGATCTTCGACGCCGGTGAAGATCAGACTGCCCATAGGATCGGCGAGGCTCTTCTCGCGGCCAAACAGCTCATGATCGATATCGGCGACGATGCGGCGACGTTCGATCAGCGCCTTGTCGAACGCCGCCAACGTCTCGAAACCAGCCAGCGCCGCCACGTGCGCACGGGTCTCGGCGTCGGCCGGCGTCTTGTGCGTCTGCGCGTCTTCCAGCATTTGCACGCGATGTTCGATCTCGCGATAGAACACATAGGCCCCCTGCAACGCCCTGCACGCGTCGGCCGAAATGGCGCCGGCTTCAGACAGCGCCTGCAGCGCAACAACGGTCTGGCGCGCGCGCAATTCACGATTGCGGCCGCCGAGGATCAATTGCTGGGTCTGAGCGAACAATTCGATGTCGCGAATACCGCCGCGGCCAAGCTTCACGTCGAATACCGGGTCACCGAGTTCAGCGCTCTTGTGAGCTGAAAGTATCTGACGCTTGATCGAGTGCACGTCCTGCACGGCGGCGAAGTCGAGGTGCTTGCGCCAGATGAAAGGCGCGAGCGAACCGAGAAACGCCTCCCCTTCTTCAAGGTCGCCCGCCGCCGCCCGCGCCTTGATGAAGGCCGCACGCTCCCAATTTTGCCCGAGGGTCTGGTAATAATGCTCAGCCGACGCGATCGAAACGGCGACAGGGGTAGAGCCTGGATCGGGCCGCAGCCTAAGGTCGGTTCGAAACACGTAGCCGTCGGGCGTCACCTCTTCGAGCATCCGTACAAGCGGGGCGACCAGACGCACAGCGGCGACGCGCGGTTCGCGCGCGCCGGCGGCGGCAAGCTTTTCGGCAGCGAAGAAAACGGAAAAATCGATGTCGCTGGAATAATTGAGTTCACCCGCGCCCATTTTGCCCATGGCGATCAAGGCGACGCCGGGCGCCGGCCCGGCGGCTGCGTCACTAGCGCCGGCGACAATGTCGCCACGTTTGGCGCTTTCGCCGGCGGCGACTGCGATCGCGGCGCGCAAGCTGGCGTCGGCGAAGCTGGTCAGCACCTGCGTGACCCGCTCCAATGGCCAGATCCGTGCAAGATCGGCCATCGCGCAAGCGAGGTGCACTGCGTCTTTGGCGCGGCGCAGCAAACGCATGGCTTCTTCAAGGGGTGGCGGATGGGCAGCGATCTCATCAGCCGCGGTCACTGCGCCGCCCGCCAGACGCTCGGCCCATCCGCCATCGGCGCCTTCCAGCAAATCCGGCCGGCGCAACATCAAACGGCGGAGATAAGGTGCGTGCGTCTCGGCCGCCGCCGCCGCCTGTTCCCAAAGCGAACCCGCCAGCGCCTGCGGCGCCGGTTCGCTTGCGAGGGCGGCGCGAACGCTTTCCATCAGGCGCTCAGCGCAGGCAGGACGAGAACGGCGCCCAGGCCCTTGCGCTGACCTTGACCGCCCAGACCGTCGCGTAAATGCAGCCCGCCCTTGTGCAAACGCGCCACGGCGGCGACGAGACTGAGGCCCAGTCCGGCCCCGGGTGTCGAACGCGCGCTCTCGAGACGCACGAACCGCTCGAGCACCCGATCGCGATCTTCGGGCGCAATGCCCGGGCCGTCGTCGGAAACCGCAATCTCGATGCGCCCGTCCGCGCGCTTCACCGCATGCAGTTCGACCCGCCCGCCGACAAATGTGTATTTGAGCGCGTTCTCGATCAGGTTCGAAACCGCCTGCGTGAACAGTCCCGGCTCGCCGTGGATAAAGAGCCCGTCTTCCACTTCGCCCTTGAGCGTACGTTGCTGTTCTTCCGCCGCCGGTTCGTAAAAGTCGACCAGTTCGCGCAGAATACTGGTCGCGTTGACCCGCTCGAAGCGCCAGGCGACGCTGCCTTCGACGCGGGCGAGCTTCAACACCGCGGCAAACGTGTTGAGCACGCTATCGGCTTCATCGAGCGCGGTGCGCAGCGCCTCGCGATCTGCATGCGAATCCGGCGGGTTTTCGAGCGCTGCTTCAAGACGCTGACGGAAGCGGGTCAGCGGCGAGCGCAAGTCGTGGGCGATGGCGTCGCCTGCGGTGCGGGAAACCTGCATTAAATGCTGCAGCCGGTCGAGCATGTTGTTGATGGCGATGGCGAGCACATCGAACTCGTCGTTCTCGCCGCGCACCGGCGCACGGCTGCTCAAATCGCCGCTCATCACTTCGTGGGCCGTAGCCGAAAGCGCTTCGACGCGACGGGTCGCAAGCCATGAGCCGATCAGGCCGCTGGCGATCGACAGCACGACGCCGATGAAGGCGACGCTCCAGAGCACGCTGGTGATGCGGCCGGAAATCAAGGCGCTGTCGCCGAGGTCGCGAGCGACAAGGAGAATGGGTCCGTTGAGCAGACGCCCGACCTGTCCGCGGGCGCGGCCGCGCACGGCGACTCCGTCTTCGTCGATACGCTCGAAACTGAAGTCGATTGGCTCGGCCACGCCCGTGGGCACAGTGGGAAGCTGCTGAAAATCGCCGGTGATGACCGTGCCGTTGCCTTCGGCGAGCACGTAGAGCAACGGACCTTGCCGGGCCGCGCGCTCGACCACTTCCTGGTTCAGGCGCCGGATTCCGCCTTCAGCGTAGGCGCTGTCGAGCGCAGCGTATTCCTGATCGGCGAGCAGATCGGCGTCCGTATTCAGCTGACCGATGGTGGCCAGATAGACGTACGCCAGCAACGCCAACACGAAAACGAAGACGATGCCGGCCTGCGCCAGCGCAAGCCGGAAGGTCGTGGTTCGAAGGAGCGAGAGGCTAGGCCTCATGCCTCCAGTCGATAACCCGAACCTCTGACTGTGTGCAAAAGGGACTGCGCGAATTCACGGTCGATTTTCGAGCGCAAGCGCGAGATGTGGACGTCGATCACGTTCGTTTGCGGGTCGAAATGATAGTCCCACACGTTTTCGAGCAGCATCTTGCGCGTAACCGTCTGCCCGGCGTGGCGCATGAGATACTCCAACAGCCGGAATTCGCGCGGCTGCAGATCGAGCTTCTTGCCGCCGCGTTTCACCGTGCGGGCAAGCAGATCCATCTCCAAATCGCCGACCTGCAGCTTGGTTTGCGGCTCGCGGTCGCGCCCGTTCCAGAGTGCGCGCACGCGGGCGAGCAATTCCCGGGTCGAGAAGGGTTTGCCGAGATAATCGTTCGCGCCGGCATTGAGGCCCTCGACGCGGTGGTCCTCGTCATGCAGCGCCGAGAGGATCAGCACCGGCGTCGATACGCCTTGGTCGCGCAACTCGCGCACGACCGAAACCCCGAGTTTCTTCGGCAGCATGCGGTCCAGGACAATCACGTCATAACCGCCCGTCGCCGCCATCGACTGACCCAACTCGCCGTCGCCCGCGACTTCGACTTCATGGTCGTCCGCCGTGAGCGACGCCTTCAGGCTCGCAGCCATGTCGGCGTCGTCCTCGACCAGCAGCACCCGCATCGCGTCCCTCCTCATTGGGCCCCCACGTCCACAGCCACAAACCCACGTCCGGCGCGATTGCTGACTTGCAGCAGCAACGGCCGATTGGCGCGCCGTGCGGCGTCAACGGCGGCGGTCAGTTCCGCGGCGGTACGGATTGCACGCCCGCCGGCCTGCATGATCACGTCGCCAGGGCGAATGCCCTTTTGCGCCGCATCGCTGGTGGGCTCGACCGAAGTAATGACGAGGCCACTCTCGTTGGCGCTGAGCCCAGTGCGCTGCCGGTCCTGCGCCGTCAGCGGACGCACCGAGACGCCGAGAGAGCTTTGCGCCACACCGCCTTGCTCTTCCTGTTCAGGCTCGGGCGTGGCGTTGGGAGGCGTATTCGCCGCGACGAGTTGCTGTTCCGGCGGGCGTTCGCCCAAGCGCATGTTGAGCGTGCGGCGTTGGCCGTTGCGCAGGACTTCAACTCGAGAATTGGCGCCGATGGCGGTGGCGCCGACGCGCTGGGTCAGGTCGCGGCTGTTCTCGATGCGGTCGCCATTATAGGTGAGGATCACGTCGCCCTGCTGGATGCCGGCGCGCGCTGCGGGGCCGTCCGGCGTGACGCTGGCGACGAGAGCGCCGCGGGCTTCCTCCAGACCGAGGCTGTGGGCGATGTCCTCATCGAGGGGTTGGATCGAGACGCCGATCCAGCCACGGCTGACGCGGCCGCTGCTCAAGAGCTGACGCACGATGCCGTTGGCGGTGTTGGCCGGAATGGCGAAGCCAATGCCGACATTGCCGCCGGTGGGTGAGAAGATGGCGCTGTTTACGCCGATGACATTGCCGGCGAGGTCGAAGGTCGGGCCGCCGGAATTGCCGCGATTGATCGGCGCGTCAATCTGCAAGTAGTCGACATAAGCCGACGAGCCGGCGTCGGTGCGGCCCATGGCCGAAACGATGCCCGCCGTGGCGGTGCCGTCGAGACCGAACGGGTTCCCCACCGCCACTACCCAATCGCCGACGCGCAAATGGCTCGCATCGTCGAACTCGACATATTGGAAGCGGCCGCCGCCACGAATGCGGATGACGGCAATATCGGTGGCTTCGTCGGAACCGATCAGGTCTGCAGGATGATCACGGCCGTCGCTGGTGCGCACGGTGATCTCTTCGGCGCCCTCGATGACGTGGTGATTGGTGACGATCGTACCTTGTTGATCGATGAAGAAGCCGGAACCGAGCGAAGTCGGCGCCGGGCCGGGGCGGCCCGGACGGCCACGGAAGAATTCCTCGAACCCGGGCGGCAGTCCCTCGATGGTCGGCGACTGAACCGCGTCGGGACGCTGTCTGACGGAAATCGACACGACGGCCGGACGGACGCGCTCGATAAGATTGGCGAAGCTCATCGGCGCGCCGGACGGCGGAGTGACCGCGCCCGGATTGATTTCCTGGGCGGTGGCCGAAAGCAACGAGGGCGCAGCAAAGCCGGCAAACACAGCCATGGCCGCCCCACCGGCGATCAAGGTGCGGCGGAGGAACTTCATCGAGACGACTTCGGTCATGAATTTTGAACCCTTGGGAGGACGCTGCGATTAGGAGGCTTAGCCTGACTTTGTTTCAAGCCCTAGTTAGGCGCGCTAGGCTGTCGGTTAAGAGCCGTTTAGGGCGAAGTTGCGATGGATTGGGGCAGAACCCGGCGGCTTTTTTAGGACATTCAGCAACTTGCACGACGAACCGCCCGGTTCGCGCGACCTTTACCGCTCGCCTTCTTCGGGAACGATTTCCCCCGATGCGCCGCCCTGGCCGCGACGCGCGCTGAGCACCGCTGCGAGGCCCGCGCCGATCAGCACCAGGGGCGCCGCCCAAAGCGCCCAGGTCCTGGCGTCCAGCGGCGGGCGAAACAAGACGAAATCGCCATAGCGCTGACGGAAGAAAGCGCGGATCTCGGCGTCGCTGTCGCCAGCCGCGACCCGCTCGCGAACCAGCGCCCGCATGTCGCCAGCGATGTCGGCGGTGGACTGGGCGATAGGTTCGTTTTCACACTGCACACAACGGATTTCGCGCTCGAGCGACTGCGCGCGCGCTTCCTGCGCCGGATCGGCAAGCACTGCCGGGGCGACGGCAGCGATGAGAAACGCAACCAGGCTCATGCGGCGAGCTTCCGCCGCCGCGCCAAGGCGATCAAGCTCAAGCCGCCGCCAAACGCCATCAGGCCGACGCCGATGAAGATGAGATGCACCAGCGGATTGTGATAAAGCCGGACCGTCCACCTTCCACCGTCACCGCGTACGGGTTCGCCCAGAGCAAGGTAGAGATCGCCGTCGAGCCCGCTCAGTATGCCAACCTCGGTGGTCGGCATCGGCGATGTCGTGAAGCGCCGGCGCTCGGCAGATACGGTACGAGCGCCATTGGCGTCATCGACGCGAAAATTCGCACGGATGGCGGAATAGTTCGGCCCCTCGACCTCGCCGATCTCGAGCAACGTCACGCGCCGGCCGGCGAAGACAGCGCCCTCGCCTGGGCCGAGCGCGAGCGCGCGTTCGCTGCGAAAACCGGTTTCGGCGACCGCGCCGAGCGTCAACACCCCTGCGCCTATGTGCGCGAAACTCATCGACCAGACGGCGAGCGGCAGCACGGCGATCTTGGCGGCGAGTTTGCCTTCGCCGCGCTGCAGGCGCAGCCAGAGATAAATAAGGCCGCCGGCGATCAGCCAAACGCCGAGCATCAGACCGAAGGCCGGCGCGGCGCGCCATTGCGTGGCAATGAGCGCCACGAATAGCGTCAGCAGCGCGAGCACCATAGCCGGGGTGAGCTTGCGCAACGCGCCCATCATGTCGCCGACGCGCCAAGTCAAGATTGGCCCGAGCGGCAGCAACAGCAACAACACCGCCAGCAGCGGCGCGACGGTCATGTTGAAGAAGGGCGGTCCCACAGAAATGAGTCCGCCGCCGGCGGCCTCGACGAGAAGCGGATAGAGCGTGCCGATCAGCACGACGCCGGCAGCGACAGCGAGGCCGAAATTATTCCAGACCAGCATGCTCTCGCGGCTGACCGCGGCGAATCCCGCCGGCCGGCCAAGTTTCGGCGCGCGCCAGGCATAAAGACCGAATCCGGCGCCAAGCGTGAGGCCCAGCAGAATGAGCACGGCGATGCCGCGGCGCGGATCGACGGCGAATGCATGCACCGAAGTGAGCACGCCTGAACGCACCAGGAATGTGCCGAGCAGCGCCAGGCCAAAGCCCATGATCGCAAGCAGGATGGTCCAACTCGCCAGCGAGCCGCGCCGTTCGGTGACGATGGCCGAATGCACAAGCGCGGCGGCGACGAGCCATGGCATGAAGCTCGCGTTCTCAACCGGATCCCAGAACCACCAGCCGCCCCAGCCGAGTTCGTAATAGGCCCAGTACGAGCCAAGTCCGATGCCGAGCGTCAGCGCCGTCCACGCCATCAGCGTCCATGGCCGCAGCGCGCGCGCCCAGGCTTGATCGGCGCGTCCCTCGATCAGCGCGGCAATCGCCAGCGAGAACGGCAGGCTCATGCCGACATAACCGACATAGAGCAGCGGCGGGTGTGCGGCCAGCGCGGGGTCTTGCAGCAACGGATTGAGACCGGCGCCGCTGATCGGGGCGGGATCCAGCCGCGCGAACGGATTGGAGAGAAACAGCGTGTAAACGAGCGCGCCCGCCGTCACCAAGCCCTGCACCCCGATCGTGCGGGACCACAGACCGAGCGATTGACCGCCGCGATGGAAAGCATAGACGGCGCCGAAGACGGCCGACACCAGAGACCACAAGAGCATCGAGCCCTCGTGATTTCCCCAGGCCCCCGCAATCTTGTAGAGCAGCGGTTTGTCGATGTGCGAATGCGAGGCGACTGCCGCGACGCTGAAATCCGATTGCACGAACACGACGATCAGGCAGGCAAAAGCGATCGCACAGGAGAGGGCCGCGCCTTGCGCGGTCGCTGAGGCGGCGGCGGCCCGCTCGCTCCGCTGCGCGGACGCGAGTCCTAGCAGCCCCTGTGCTAACGAAAGCGCCAGCGCAAGTGCAGCGGCAAACGCGCCGATCTCGGCGATCATGGTGCAGCGCCGCCCTTCCACTCGCCACGCTGCTTCAGCGCTTCAGCAACTTCGCGGGGCATGTAATTCTCGTCGTGCTTGGCCAGCACGCGATCGGCGACGAAGGCTTCGCCCGGCCGCCAGCGCCCTTCGCAGACGACGCCTTGGCCTTCGCGGAACAGGTCGGGCAGCAGACCCTCGTAGCGAACCGCTATTTGCGTCGCGCCGTCGGTAACGTCGAAGGTGTGGACGGCGCCTTCGCTGTGGAGCGTGCCTTCGACGACCAGGCCGCCAAGGCGAATGTGCTGGCCGGATTCAGCGTTCGCAGCAAGTTCGGACGGCGCAAAGAAGTAGGTCACGGAATCGCGCAAGCCGGCGAATGTCAGCGCCGCAGCCAGCGCGAGCACGGCGCCGACGACGCCGATGATCATCAGACGCTGATTCCGCCTGCGCATGCTCTGCTCCTACGGCGGCGGACCATGCCCGCGCCGTGCTGTCAAAACCAGTGCGCTCTATCGCCCCGCCCCGCTCAAGCGACGAGCCTGTTCGCGGAACGGATCGTCCTCGGCCATGCGCGCATAGGCTTCGCCCCAGAGGCGGCGCGCGTCGCCGGCGCGGCCCTGCTCGCTTGCCGCCATGGCCTGATACACCCATGGCGCAGGATCGTCGGTGAGCGTGGCCGCCTGCTCGAACAGCGCCACTGCCTCGGGCGTGAAACGCCCGTCGATTGAAACCAAAGCTTCGCCCAGGCCAAGCATCGCGGCGGCTTGGCGCGGCTCGCGGCGCAGCGCTGTTTCGAACGCGAGCGCCGCTTCGCGCGGTCGCCCGGTGCGCAACAAGATCTCACCCGAGACCAGGTGCGGCAACGAGCTGTCGGGTTGCTGTCTGGCGCGCTCGGTCATCACCGCCAGCGCCTCATCCGGCGAGAGTGACGTGAGCGGCCGCTGTTGCAGCGCTGCGATGCGGTGCTGATACGGGGCGCCGCCAAGCTCTGGCCGGCCAACAGCGAGGTAGGCGCCGGCGGCGATGGCGCCGATTGCAGCGCAGGCCACCAACGCCGTGCGCGCGTCGGCGCCGCCGGCGCGGCGATAGGCGCGCAACGTCCATGCCGCCGCCGCCGCAACGAGCACAGCAGCGATCACCATCACCATGAGCGCATTCAACATCCGGGCTGGGTAGCGCGGTTCTGCGCGGGATCAAATCAGCGCCGTCGCCGCAGGGCGGTCACGGCCTAGTCCGTAGCCGGCAACCTCAGCCGCGCTTTGAGCCCGCCCAGATCGCCGCGCTCGAACAGCAATTCGCCGGCATAGAGCTCGACCGTCTCCTTGAGGATGGAGAGCCCCAGGCCCTGACCCGGCGCAGCCTCGTCGAGCCGGGCGCCGCGTTCCATTGCGCGCGCGATCTCGGCGTCGGAAAGTCCCGGACCATCGTCTTCGACCACGATCTCGAAGAGACCGTTGCTTTCAAAAGACGGGAGCAGGCGCACCACGACCTGACTCTTTCCATACTTGCAGGCGTTGTCGAGCAGATTGGCCGCCATCTCGAGCAGATCTTCACGCTCGCCGCGGAAGGTGACCTCGGCCTCCGCCTCGAGCGAGATGTCCATCGCCTTCTGCGCGTCGTACTTCTGCTCCATCATGAAGACCAGGTCTTCCAGGTTCTTCAGCACGGGCGTGCGATAGGCGATCGTCGGCGCCTGGGCGCCGGCGCGCGCTTCCGCCCGCGCGGCCACGCGCGCGCGCCGCAACTGGCGCTCGACAAAGCCTTCCATCTCCTCGATCGACTGCTTCAGCACCGCGTCCTGGCTGCCGTCGGCAGCGGCATTCTTCAGCACCGCAATCGGCGTTTTCAGCGCATGCGCGAGATTGCCGACATGGCGGCGCGCACGTTCGACCACTTCGCGATTGTGATCGACCAGCGCATTGAGTTCCTGAGTCACCGGCTTCAACTCGGCTGGATAGTCGCCCTCGAGCCGGTCGCGGTCGCCGCGGCGCACCCCGGCGATGTCGCGCTGAAGTTCATGCAGCGGCTCGAGCCCGATGCGAACCTGCAGCACTGTCACTGCAGCCACCATGGCCGCGCAGAAGGTCACGAAAACGGCGAACGCCCAGCCCACGAGATTGGCGGCCGGCGCCAGGATCGTCTCAGTTGCGATGCCGACGACAAACACGTAGCGGCCGGCGACGTCCGGGATTTCCTCCACCCGCGCAATGATGCGGAGCTGGTTGCGGTCAGGTCCTTCGATTGTGTAGAAGCGCGGCCCATCGCCAGGGCGTGCGGCGCGCAACTCGGCCTGAACCTCGGGTGGCAGGTTGATCGCCACGTCGAACAACGAAGGCGAGATCACCTGGATCTCCATGCTCCCTTGTTCGGTCAGATGCGCCACCTGAAAATAGCGGCCGCTTACCGGCTGCAGATAACGCGGGTCGTAGGGAAGATCACGCAGCACGACCTGGCCGCCCAGGCCCGGTCCTGCATTGCCGATGAGATTGGTGGCGACACTTTCAATCTCGGGATCGACAAGCAGCCGCAACAGGCGCGCGTTGAACTGGGCGTGGGCGATCCAGCCCATGGCCACGAGGCCGATGACGCTGACAGCTGCAATCGTCAGCAGGCGCGCAGCCATTGAGCGCCGGATAAGCCCGCGCAGCGCTCCTCCCCAGCCCGCGCCGGTTGCGGTCACTGTTGTTCCGCGGGATCGATGAGCCGGTAGCCCAGACCTTTTTCGGTCAGAATGCGATTGGAGCCGATCTTGCGCCGCAGGATGCCGATGAAGACTTCGATTGTGTTGGAGTCGCGCTCGTGATCCTGGCTGTAAATCTTCTCTGTCAGCTCGGTGCGCGAAACGATGCGGCCGGCATGGTGCATCAGATAGTCGAGCACCTTGTACTGATAGGCCGTGAGTTTCACCGGCGCGCCGTTGACCGTAACTTGGCCGGTCGCCGAATTGAGCCTGAGGTCGCCCACTTCCAGAACCGACGATTGATGGTCGGTCTGGCGGCGCACATTGGCGCGCACACGCGCCAGCAATTCGGCCATGTGGAAAGGCTTGGTCACGTAATCATTGGCGCCGAGGTCGAGACCTTCGACTTTCTCGCTCCAACGATCGCGGGCCGAGAGGATGAGCACGGGCATGTTGCGCCCGTCCTTGCGCCAGGACTTGAGCACCGTCAGCCCATCCACTTTCGGCAGGCCGAGGTCGAGGATCACCAGGTCGTAGGGTTCGGTCTCGCCGAGAAACTGGCCTTCTTCGCCATTGTCGGCGCTGTCGACCGTATAGCCGACATCGGTCAGCGCGGTGGCGAGTTGCTCCCGCAAGTTCTTGTCATCTTCGACCACCAAGACCCGCATGCGTTCGTTCCGTCCTAACGGCGCCTGTCGATGCGGAAGACGTGTATCTCACCGTTCCTGTCGCGCCAACGAATCTCATAGACGGTTTCGCTGATCGGGGTCGCGCTGACGAGTTCGCCGCCATAGCGCGCGCGCAGCTCGGCGAGGATTTCGCGCAGATCGCGAAGATCCTCGCGGCGATCCTGCGCCGGCAACACCCATTGCGGCTGAAATGCGGCATGTTGCGAAAAGCTCAATCCCGCCGGCGTCGTGAAGACGCTGGCCGCAACCAGTGCGGAAAGGAGGACAGGCTTAGCCCACATAACGTGTCCGGTTTACGCGGCGCCCACTGAACCTGCGCTGAATGTAACGTATGCTATGCCTTAACCATTCGGACGCGGCGGCATGTAGTCCCGTTTCGGCCATTTCTTGACGAACTTGCGCAAATCTTCGTCAGCGGTTTCCGGGAGCATTACCTGCAGGCGCACGAATTGGTCGCCGTGGCCGGAGACGCCTTTTCCCTTGAGGCGCAGCACCTTGCCGGTGTTGGAACCGGCAGGGATCGTCAGCGTCACCGGTCCGCTTGGCGTCGGCGCCTGGATGCGGGCGCCTTCTACGGCTTCGGTCAGCGAGATGTTCAAGTCCATGTGAACATCCTGGCCCTCGCGCCGGAAGAAAGTGTGCGGACGGACTTTCAGCTCCACCAGCGCGTCGCCGGCAGGGCCGCCCTGGATGCCGGGACCGCCCTGATTCTTGAGCCGCAGCACCTGGCCGGTTTCGACCCCGGCTGGAATTGCGACATCGAGCGTGCGGCCTTCGGCGAGTGAAATGCGCCGGCGCGCGCCGTTGATGGAATCGAGGAAATCGATGTCGAGCGTGAAACGGATGTCGCGCCCGCGCATGCGCGAATAGGTGCGCGCACCGCCAAAACCCGGACCGAACAAATCCGAGAAAATGTCGCCGAGATCGAACGGATCACCGGCGCCAGCGCCCGCCCCGGGACCTGCGCCCGCACCGGCATGCGCGCGCGCGCCTTGTCTCGGACCGCGCGCGTTGAAGGCCATTCGCTCATTTCCGTCGGCGTCGATCTCGCCGCGGTCGAAGCGCTGTTTGGTGACCGGATCGGACAACAGATTGAACGCCGCAGTCGCGCGCTTGAAACGCTCCTCCGCAGCCTTGTCGCCGGGGCGCACGTCGGGATGCAACTCCTTCGCAAGCGTCCTGTAAGCGCGACGAATATCGTCGGCGCTGGCGGATCGGCTGACGCCGAGGGCGGCATAAGGGTCCCAGCTCAAGGTGTCAGACGCGCTCCGGACTTCCGGGAGAAAGACGGCGCGCGAGAACCCGAAGGGGAATCAGGCGCGTCCGGCCATTCTGGCCCGCCCGTCTATAATGTTATGGTTAACTCGCTGTTCAACCCTGCGGCGCCGCTTTCGTCCAGCTGAGCGACCCGGATGTGCAACGCGGCGGGCAGCGCCCCGAAATCCAGGGTCTGATCGGCTGCGGAATAAGAAAAGCCGGGGCCGGCTGTGTTCACCGCCCGCACGACGTCGTCCCCGTCGAGGATGGCCAGGCTGTAGCCCTCTGCCGAGGCGCCGAGGGGCGGTTCGCCCGGCCCCCAAAAGTCGCCGCCGATCCGTGCGCAGCGGACCCATGAGATGGCAACGTCGCCGCTACTGTCGCGCACGGCGCGCAGGTGCGCTGGCGCCCACGCCCGCAGCGACGCATGCGGCAGCGACAGCGCCACGCTCGCTCCGCGAGGGCTCGACGCGGGCGAACCTGACGGCGGAACGACGAAGGCCATGCTCTCGCGCCACTCGTGCGCGCCGATATCAACCCGAGCCAGATTCTGGTCGAGCTTCACGATGCGCGCGCCGATGGCGTGCGGTGCAGCCATTGCGTGCGCCGAGCCGAGACGGCCGCGAAGCAAATGTGAGAGTTCGTACTCGCTTTGAGCAACCAGTTCGCAGCTCGCTGCCTGTATGATCTCCCACTCCTCACCGGCCTGGATGGCAAACACGTTGGCGCCATCGAGCACGGCATCGGCCGTGGCGCTGGCAAGTGCGCCGCCGAAAAGTCTAATGCGCACGCGATTGCCGAGGTCCCATCTGTCCACCGGACCGGGCCAAAGCGGCCACAGCAGTTCGCCCATGGTCGCCGGCGTTGGCACTAGCGCACGGCGCGCACCCAGCGCGCCTTCATAGATTTCATGCTCGCCAAGCCAGGGACGGGCGAATACCGACGCGAGCGGCCGCTCATCCGCTTCCGCGCCAGGCAGCGGCGGCAAATCGAGCATCGAGAACGCCGGCGCCGGCGCGACGAGCGGCCCCACGGGCGGACTCGGATCGCCGAGCCCAACAAGGAATCCACCGTCGCGGCGCGCCCGCCGCAGGGCAAGGCGGCGGGTCTCTGCATCTTCGATGCGGTCGATCCAAAACACGTCATCGCCGCTCCCGAACAGGACGCGATCGCCCGCTTCGAGTGCAAGCTGCGCTGGGCCGGCGCCGACGTGCAGTGTCTCGACTTCGGAGCGTCGCTCGCTCAGCACCCGCTGCGCCAGCGCCTCCGCCGCGTCGGTTTCCAGCACCAAGGGCGTGTCGAGAGTGATGACGCCGCCCTCGGCCCGATCGAGCCGGCGGGCGCTGACGGCGCCGATGAGATAGTCGCGCGCCGCATCGAGATAGCGCACGCGCGCTTCAACCGGCGCTTCGGCGACGTCGCGCTGGGCATAGGCGGCGCCGACGCTCGCGGCGGTGAGATCGTCGAGGGCAAGCGGCTGCGGCACGTCTGTGCCGCCGTGCATGAAAGTGATGACGCCCGCGCGCTCGACCGCGCTGAAATCGAACGCCGCCATCAGCGGTTCGAGCGCCTCGCGCGCTGAAGCGGGCGAGTCGACGATATAGCCGCTCACGGCGCCCACTAGCGCGGTTGCATCGGCATCGTGGACGCCGGCGCGCACGCACAGGCTGAGCACGACTTCAGCCAACCCGGACAAGCCTGCCCGGCCGTTTAGCCAATGCCCGCGCCGCCATGCTGCTCCGTCGGCCCAGACGTCGCCGCGCGCCGGAAACGCAGGAAACGGCCGCGCATCCCACGCCCACAATGCGATGTTGCCGACCATTGACTTGCCGGTGATTGCGGAAAGCGGATTGTCGCCCTCGTCCGCATCCCAATGCCGCAGATACGCCTCGAGCGTCCGCCGCTGGATAAGGTCGTCGCGTGCGCCCGTCGAATGGTGCGGTTGGGCGCTTTCGCTGCTCTTTGGATCGATGAACAGGTTTGGCTGATTGGCGCCCTTATCGATCGCAGGGCAGCCCAGTTCGATCAGCCAGATCGATTTCGACTCCGGTATCCAGGCCGTCGGCGCTGGCGCGCGAACACCGTCCGGACGATCGTGGTGCGGGTTGGCCCAGAAGCTGCGCATGTCCTTGGCGCGATAGATCCACGGCTCGCCATAACCGCCATCCGTGATCGGCGTGCGCAGTTGCGTCATTCGGTCTTCGGGTGAAGCGTAGAAGAAGTCATAGGCTTCGCCGGATTCGATGCGGCCTTCCAGATAGGCCGGGTCGTGGATCGTGTGCGCGAGCTGCGCGTCCAGATGAGCGGCGCCCGTACGCCAATCGCTGAGCGGGGGATACCAATCGATCCCCACGACATCGATATTGTCGTCGGCCCAGAGCGGGTCGAGGTGAAAGAAGACGTCGCCGCTGCCGTCTTGCGGCTGATGGCCGGAATATTCCGACCAGTCGGCGGCGTAGGTGATCGTCGCCGCTTCACCGAGCAGCGCACGCACATCCGCCGCCAGCGATCGCAGCGCGGCGACAGCGGGGAATTCTGTGGCGCTGCTGCGCGCCGTGGTGACGCCGCGCAGTTCGGACCCGATTACGAACGCGTCGACGCCGCCGGCAAGCTGCGCGAGCTTGGCGTGGTGCAAGATGAAACGGCGAAACGACCATTCCGCCGGACCTGCGTACGCGGGCAGACCGCCGGCTTCCTCGAAATCGTCCGCACTGGCTGCGCCAAAGAAATCGGCGACTTGGTCGGCAGCCGCGCTGGTCTTGTCGGCGCTGCCCGGAGCGCCTGCAGCCGGATGCACGCTGATGCGACCGCGCCAGGGATACGCTGCCTGCGCCGCACCGAGATACGGATCGGGCAATTCGTTGCCGGACGGCACGTCCATCAGCACGAAGGGATAGAGCCCAACTTTGTAGCCGCGCCGCTTCAATTCGGCGATCGCCTGCAGCACGCTGCGGTCGCTTGGCGTTCCGCCATAGGCAGGCGCGCCATCGTGGGCGCTGATCAGATGGGCCCCGGCGCGCGTCACCCCGCCGGCGCTCCACGCCTCAGGCGCCGTCTGTTTGTCGGCGATCTCGACACCCGGACGTATCCGACATTCGCCGCAACGCAAATCGTTGCCGAACCAGGCGACGACCAGCATCACCGTGTCGCAGTTCGGAAAGTCCGCGGCAAGCTGATCGAGCGAGACCAAGAGGTTGGCGCGCTCACGCTCCTGATGAACGTTTTCAGCCGCTTGTTCGCCGGGGCCGATCTCGCGAAGCACCGGTTCTGTCGCGTAGACGAACTCGCCGGCGCCGGGAATCAGACAAACGCTTTTGACCCGCTCATCAAATCGCTTGCCGCCAGACGCCGAGGGCGCCGGTCTCATGACCTCGAACGACAATTGCGGGAGCGTGTTGCCGAAAACCTCGAGCGGCAAATCCTCGAAAACGACATAGGCCAAGCCGCGATAGGCAGGCGCGTTGTCGGCGCCTTCTATCGCTTCGATCAGCGCATCAGGCGCCTGATCCTCGCCGCCCGTATGCACACGCCAACTCGACTGCGAAAGGTCGAACGGCTCGCCATTGGCCCAAACGCGCCCCACCCGCGCGATCTCGCCTTCGCAGAGCCCGACGGCGAAAGAAAGCGTGTAGCGATAATGGCGCGTCTTGACGCTTGGCCCGCCCTTGCCGCCGCCGCTCTGCGTTGTCTCGAGATGTTCCTTGAATCGCGCCGCCCAGATCACCTGCCCGGCGATGCGTACGGCGCCGAACACCGCCGGGATCGAGGCGCCCTCCGAAGATCCCTGAATATGGAGATCGGTAAGCCGCGCCGCTTCGCGCGGCGAGCCGAATAAACGCTGGTCGATCGAAGCGCCAATGTGCGCGCCGGCGGCGTGGCCGATCGCAGCGCCAATGCTGCCGAGCACGCCGGGCAGGCGCGCGCCGAGAGCGCGGCCGACCGTCGAAAGCACTAGCTCGGCCATGGCGCCGCATCCGGAAAGCTGAACGCTGCGGCGCAGCGTGTGCGCCACCACGGCGCAAATCGCGAGCGCACGACCGCGCGCGCCCAGTAAGCGTGGATCACGAACTCTTCCTCATCGAGGATCGCCGCATGCTTGGCTGGAGCATCCGGCGCCATGCGAAACAGCAGGACATCGCCGGGCTGCGCTGATGCGCGCGGAATTTCGAGCAGGTGGCGGCGCGCTGCGGAGTACAGCATTTCAGCGCCATGGCGCTCAGCCCAATCAGGTGTGTAAGCCGGGACTGGTTCCGGCTCGCCGCCATAGAGCGCGCGCCAGACGCCGCGGATGAGGCCGAGACAGTCACATCCTGCTCCCTTGGTCGAAGCCTGATGTTGGTAGGGCGTTGCGATCCACGCACGCGCTTCCGCGAGAATCGCCCGGCGCGAGATCATGAGAAACGCGAGCCGCCGTCGAGACGGTCGCCGGCCACGGGGCCGGCCTGCACTGCGTCGTTGCCGGGCATGTGCGGGAAGCCGCGAAAGTTCAGCCCATTTGCAAACTTGGTCCGGCAGGTCGCGAAGTGCTTGTCGCAGCCTGCGTAGATGACGAACGCCGCGCCTAGCGCCAATTGAGCGCCGGGATGATCCAGCAATTCGATCAGCGCCGCACCGGCATCGCTGCGATGTACGGCGACTTCGCTCGTGGTTCCGTCGGCCCACACCACGCGCCCGCGTGAGAACCAATTGTCGCTGAAGCTCTCCAGCCCCGACGCCATGAAGGCGTGGCTGCCGCTCACTTCAGTGACCAAGCCATCGCTGCGGAACGCCGCGCTTTCGATGTCCTTGGTGCAGCGCAAATCGCCCAGGTCGGCGTCGCAGGACCGCGAATAGACCCGCCCAATCGGCGCGTTGAGCGCCGCTTGCAGGCCCCGCAACTCCGCCTCGAACGCCGAGGCGCCCCGCCGAACCTCGCCGATATGGCCGGCGAACAAGTGGACGCGGTCCTCGGGATTGCTCCAATCAACGCGGTAGATGTCGATGCGGGCGCCATCCCACAGCCCACGCGCAAGATCCGCTTCAGTGATGGCGTCCGAGGAGAGCGCGCCGGCAATCGAGGCGCTGTCGATGCTGAGGCCAGCGCTCTTTTCGATGGCGCCGCTGCTCACGCCCTCTGCGGGTCTGGCGACGATAGCGTCGAATGTCAGTGGCTGATCGTGGTCGGTGAACGCAAAGACTTCGCCGTCGCTGCGCTCGATGCGCCAGACATGCGCAAGCCTGGTGACGCCCGACGCCAGTTTGGCGGCGAAGGTTTCGCTGACGATGCGCACTAGAGCAGAATCTCCACCAATGGCACTGCAAGAGCGCGACCGGCGCCGAACCCATCCAGACTCAAATCCAGCCGGTCGGCGTCGAAGCGGACCGGGGTGTCGAACCAGAAGCCGGCGCTGACGATTGCGCCAACTGCCGGAGCGGCGCCGAAGACGACCGCGCCGGCCGCGTCAAGCGAGAAGCCGCCCGGATCGATCTCGTCGCCGTCAATGGCGACGCGCACCGTGCCGGCAACAGGCTTCCTGATCGGCCGCGCGTAGGCTGCTTCGCCAGCGCCATAGGTCTTCGTCAGCGCCATCACGGTTCTCTCGCCATTACCGACGCCGATGACCTGATCGCCGGCGGCAGTTGCGGCCGACGGCGCGCAGGACTTGAAGTCGAACGGATCACGGAAGCGGAAGCCATGCAGCTTGCCGCGCCGCCCTTCGAAAAACGCGATCAGCTCATGCAGTTCGTCGAGCGTCCGCACAGCGCCGCCGATATCGTAGCGTCTGCGTCCGTGCGCCCAGGGCGTGTTGCGCGACTCGGCGCCAGAGCCGAGCGTGACTATGTCCACGCGCCGTTCCGGGCCGCCGCTGGCGCCGAGCGCGAACGCCAGCGGCAACACCACGTCGTGAAACACGGTCACAGATTGCGTCTCCCATACGCGACCGCCCGCGCAATGGCCGCAGCGATCTGACCCTGATGCCGGGCGATGGCGCTTGCGTCAGCGCCTGGTCCGAGATGGAAATGGATTGCAATGGCGCCAGCGCCCGGCGCCGCGATGTCGCCGCCGCGACGCGGGACGAACATCTCCGGGCCACGTTCACCGACGAGATAGGCGCCGCCGGCGTTGACCGGCCCGCCTGCGGCGCGGCTGCCGAAGAACGGCAGCTTGTCGGCGCCAAACACGCGATCGAGCGCGAGTTTCGCCAACTCTTCCAACACTATTTTCGTCAAGCGCTTGAACGCAGATTCGCCGCCTGCCGCCGCCGAGCCGAGAGCGCGGGCGATGCGCTGGCCGGCGCGCTCGAAGCTAGCGCCGACGCGGTCGGCGGTCTGCTGCACTGGGCCTTGGCTGAACGCTTGCAATGCGCTCGCCGCAGCGTTGAGCTCGATCTGGAAACCGGAGAGGTCGAAATGCGCATCAGTCATGTGGCGTATCCGGGAAGCGTTGCGCCAGCGCGGCGAAGTCCGCGGCCGACAGTGCGTGCATTGTCGTGTCGGCGATTGCGCGCCATTCTCGCAGGCTGAGCGACCAGAACGCGGCCGGCGCGACTCCGATTTGCCGGGCTATGCGCAGCAGCTCGGGCCATGGTGTAGCTTCACTCATCGAAGGCCGCCCGGAACGCGTCCGCGACCGCGGAGGCGGCGTGTTTCGGATCGATGCGCTTCGCCGCCAGTTCGGCTGCGCTCAGCCGGTCGCCGCCGCCGGCCGTCAGCGCCGAGATGACGACGAGGAGGTCGGCCGCATTCAGCTGCGAGAGGCGTTCGCCGAGTTCGGCCAGCGAGGCGACATCGAAGGCCGCTTCGAGTTCCGCCAACGCGCCAAGCGTTACACAGAGGCGTTGCGCGCGGCCGTCGATGATAAGGCTCACTTCACCGCGGGCCTTGTTGCAGGGCTCGCGCATCACAGGCTCGAGAACGCAAGCGCGCCGGCGGAGGCGAGCGTAATGGCGAAGGCGGCCTCGCCGTCATGATCGCCGGAATAATCCAGCGCCTCGACCAGGAACGGCCCTTCGAGTACGCCAAAACCCGGAATCAGCAGCTGGAAACTACGCACCGCCTGGGTGAAAAAACTTTGCTGGATCAGCGTGTCGGACGCCGCATCCTTGAACACGCCGGCGCCGCTTACGCTAGCGGACTTCACACCCGCGCCCGCGATGAGCTCGCGCCACGCCTCCGGGCTTTCTCCGGAGGTCCCATCCACGGTGCGGGCGTTGAGCGAGATCGTCTTGGCGCGGATGCCGGCGACGATGGCGAAGGATTCCGGCGATGCGCCATCGCCGATCTTGATCAGGACATCGCGTCCTTTCTGGCCTGCCATGAAAGCTCCTATTGCGGTTCGGTGATCGCTCTGAGCCGCAGCACGCCGTGGGTCGTGCGTCCGTCGCCGGAGCGGAAAACATCGGTGAATTGCGCAAACAGCAGGACCAGCCGACGCCCGTCGATGCTGAGCGGGGCATTGTGCAGACAGGCGCGCAGCGCCGCGATCAGAGCCAACGCCTCGGCCCGGCCGCCATAACGCGACCAAACATGCAGGGTCACAGCATGCTCGAGCCCATCCCGTTCCGCGGCGTCGATCGGTTTCGACTCCACGCGGCCAATCGTGACGTAGGGAAACGCCGCCTCCGGCGGCGGCTCGTCATAGAAGCGATCGGCAGCGACAGCCTGGAACGCGGCGTCCTCCAATGCCGCTGCCCGGACGGCGGCGACAAGCGCGGCTTCGGCGCTCAAAGCTTTTCCTCCTCGCAATGGAGACGCAGACGCGGCGCACCCTCGTCGGCCACGCCGACGACGCGCAGGCGCCGCGCGCCCCAGCCAAGTCGCCAGCCGGCGCGAACATCGCCGCGGCGATTGAGTGTGACGCGAAAGCTGGCGATCGACGGTGCGGTGTCGAAGGCGCCGCTTTGGCTTGCGCCGAGGGCCTCGATCATCGCCCAGACATCGCCCTCGTCCTGCCACATGATCGCAGCGCCGCCGAGTTCGTCGGCGACCCGCATTGGGCTCTGCAGCTTGACGCGAGCGCGGAGCGCGCCGATGGCGTCGGTCATAGCCGCGCCGGCGCAAACGGGCGCATCAGCGCCCGCGCCGTCTCCGGTATGCCGCCTTCGCCCTGGCGCAACTCGTAGAGCGAGGCGAGAATCTGCAGCGTTGCGACGCGCAACGCGATCGGCAAATCCTCTGCGCTCTCGGCATAGCCGCAATCGTACTCGATCTCGATACCGCCGGCGCTGCGCAAAGTCGCCGGGAACCCTGCCGGAAACACCAGCCGCGGACGGTCGCGGTTGCCTTCGAGGCGATAGCGGTCGGGATCGATGAGACTCTGCGCGCCGTTGTTCGCCAAGAGCCGTACCGCGACGAGGTCGGTGACCGGGCCGAGGCCGAGCGCCGCACCATTGACGGCGTCGCGGCGCCAGATATCCAGATTCTCACGCACGCGGCGGGTGATCAGCGCCCGGCCGATGCCTGCTTCGACAGCCTCGCGCGCCGCGCCGATCAGCGTGACGATGAGGCTATCTTCGGCGTTGTGATCGACGCGCAGGAAGAGCTTCGCCTCCGCCAGCGAGATCGGCTCGCTGGCGGGCGGCGTGATAGTGGTGATGGTCATCAGCTGTCGCCGAACTTGAGCGCCTTGATGGCGTCGAAGTTCTGCACTCCGCCGCCGAGGCGCTTGGTCACGTAAAACAGCACGTAGGGCTTGGCGGAGTACGGATCGCGCAGCACCCGCACGCCGGCGCGGTCGACGATGAGATAGCCGCGGGCGAAGTCACCGAAAGCGATCGCGAACGAGTCGGCGGCGATGTCCGGCATGTCCTCGATCTCGGTGATCGGGTATCCGAGTAACGCGGCGCCGCCGGCGTCATTCGGCTCCCACACGTAGTGGCCGTCGCCGTCCTTGAGCTTGCGCACCGCCGACACCGTCTTGCGATTCATGACGAAGCGGGCGTTCTGGCGGAATTGCGTCTTCGGCGTGTAGATGAGGTCGATGATCTTATCGACCGGATCGGCGGCGGCGAAATTGCCGTCGACGCCGGTGGCGATGTAGCCGATCTTGCCCCAGACGTGACTGCCTTCGGCGACGAGGTCGTAGTCGAGAAAACCGCGCGGTTTGTTGTCGCCGTCGCCGGCGATGAACGCCGCCCGTTCCTGACCGGCGAACGCTTCTTCCACTTCTCCGGCAATCCACTCCTCGAGATTGACGAAGCTGTCGTCTAGCAGCGTCTGGGTGGCGGCGAGGTTTGCGTACAGTTCGGCGGCCGGGAATTCCAGCAACGCGAGCGCCGGCGTATCGGTCTGCGCACGCGCGCCGGTCTCGGCCACCCAGCCGGCGCCGGCGGCGGTGAGGCTGATCGGTTTTTTGAATACGTTCGCGCCGGTGGTCCGCACCGTCGCGATGGTGCGCATCGGCGAAACTTGCCGCAGCCTGGTTTCGATCAGGCGATCGAGCTCGGGCGGGGCCACATAGCCGCCGTCCTGACCGCCCGGAGTCGGGTCGCCGATCACCGAAAGCGCCTTGGTTTGGAATTGCGAGAGCGCCGAGACGTCGCCGCGGCGCAAATAGGCCTGCCACGCCGACTTGTGCTCGCTCGTCGCGGGATCGGCGGCGAGTGCCGGGCGACGGCCCGCGAGCGCGGCGCGCTCGATCAGCGACTTCTGCTCCGCCAGCGCGCGATCGATACGGTTCACCTTCTCCTCGAGCAGCACGTCGCCGCGATTGTTTTCGAGTGCGGCGAGGCGCTCATCGTTTGCCGTCTTGAACGCCTCGAACGCGCGCATGAGCGCATCCGCTGCGCCGGCAGGCGCAGCTTTCACTTCCTTTTTCACTTGGTTCTCCTTGTATTAAGCGGCGGTCGGCAACGGCCACCCGGCGGTGGCTGTGCGCGATTGGCGATTGCCGACTACCGGCTGCCGCGCGCGCGCCGTCAGGCGCGCGAATTGCTGCATTGGCTGAGCCACGATGGACACCTCCAACAGATCGATCTCGCTCAGCACACGGACGCCGCCGCTATACCGCAGCACGACCGGGACAAAACCGATCGAAAGACCGTCGACACCGCGCGCGATCATGCGTTTGGCGCGCGCCGCGCCTGGTCGGTCGTCGAGAATTTCTCCACGCAGGTACAGACCGCGGCCATCCTCGAATGTCTCGGTCCAGCTGCCCGCGAGCAAGCGCAGTTCGTGCTCCACAAACATGGGCAATGGTCCGGCAAGGCGCGCCAAGCTTGCAGCGAATGCGCCTGCACAAACGATGTCGCGCATCTGGTCTTCGACACCGAACAGCGCGGCATAGCCCTCGACGATCATTCCGCGTCCAACCGCCGCTCGATGCGGTTGAGCGAGCGGCGCGCTTCGGCGAGCTGTTCTTCGAGCCGGGCGAGGCGTTCGGCCACTTCGGGCTGCGTCGCCACCGCCCGCTCGACTTCTTCGAGCCGCGCCGCGGCTCGGCCCGCCCAGATCAAGCCGCCCGCGGTTTCGAGCATGAGCGCCAGGATCAGCGCCAGGGTGATGCGCGGATCGACTTTCATTGCGCGCGCTCCGGCCCGTCGATGCCGGCCATGCGCCGTTTTTCGCTGGCGTCGAGGAAATCAGCGCCAGCCAGTCGCGCCCACAACGCTTCGCGTTCGACCGTCAGCGCGGGCACGCTCTCGACGTCGACGGAGACGGCCGCGGCCGCCCCGGGCCAGCGCCCGCCCAGCCAGGACTCGATCGCGCGCGCAGCTTTCATCGCCAACGGCAGCGCCGTTTGCCGCCAGAATGCGAGATTGGCCTCGCGATAATTGGCGTAAGTATTGTCCCCCGGAATACCCAGCAGCATCGGTGGCACGCCGAACGCAAGTGCGATCTCGCGCGCCGCGGCATGGCGCGCATCGATGAAATCCATGTCCGCCGGCGACAGCGACATCGGCCGCCATTCGAGGCCCCCTTCAAGCAGCATCGGCCGCCCCGCATTCGCGGCGCCGACATGCATGTCCTCCAATTCCTGCTTCAACCGATGAAACTGTTCCTCGGTGAGCCGATCGGCGCCGGCTGCGCCGGTGAAAACGAGCGCCCCGCTCGGCCGCGCCGCGTTGTCGATCAACGCCTTGTTCCAGGCGCCGCCGGCATTGTGCGTGTCGATGGAGAACGCAGCCGGCTCCATCGGCGACAGGCCGTACCAGTCATCGGTCGGGTTGAAGAGCTTCAGGTGCAGGATCGGCGCGTCGTTGCTGACCGGATCGCGGTCGAAACGGCGAACGTTGGCGCCGACGCGATGCTCCCAGCCGACTGGCCAGCCATCCGCGCCGGGGATCACGCTCGTCCGATCTGGGCGCAGGACATAGAGCTCGGAGGGCGCATCGCCCGCGATTCCGGCGGCCTCCAGATACGCATTCCCCGCCACTTGCAGGTGGCCGAAGAACGTCTCCAGCAATTCGACCCCGGTTTGCTCCGGATTGGGCCTTGCGAGCAGTCGTGAAAGCGGGTGCTCGAAAGGACCGACTTTGAGCGGAGCGCTCGCCGCCGCTTCGGCGATCATGCGCACGCACCGATAGGCGATGGCGTTGCGCGCATAGCCCTCGCGCGCAAACGCGGCTGGATCGCGCATCGGCCAAACCGGCCGGCCCGGCGCGTGCCACGCCAGCAGCTTACGCTCCGCGCGCGCGGCGCGGAGCTTATTCCACCAGTCGAACATGAAACAACTTTCGCTAGAGCGCCCGAATTCGAGGCGCCGAGACGCCTGCGAGCAACAAGTCCGTCAGCGCCCAGACCAGCGCATCGAGGCGGTCAGGACTTTCCGCGTAATCTTCTGCGCCGAAGGCGCACATCTGATCTTCCAGGTCGGGGAACGCGGCTGCGTGTCTCACCCGTCCCTGCGCATAGAGCATCGCAACCGGCTCGGCCCGCGCCCGCTTGCCCTCGCTGGCGCGCACCAGCCGGACGGCGAATTCAGGCGCTGCGGCCTGGATCACCGTGCGCACCATCTCGCCGCCATTATTGGCCTCGGCGACGATCGCGTGCGCGCCCACCGCGCGCGCTATCTCGGCGGCGCGCGCCGCCCACATGTGCGGTTGGACGCCCTGGACGCTTGCGTCAGCCAGCACCACTGCGCGGCGAGACAGGCCCTCGCCACGGGCGCCCGCTGCAACGATGCCGCATGTCGCCGCATGAGGTCCTGCGCCCGCGGGCGGATCGATTGCGACCACCACCCGGTCGAACTTGTCCTCGCCACAGCCGCGCGCCGCTTCGAGATCGGCGCGGCGCCAGAGAGCGCCTTCGGCGTCCTCGATCAGCTCGCCGAGCAATTCCTGCCTGTGTCTGGCCGTTCCGTTCCAGCGCGCATTGAGCGCAGCGACAAAGCTGGGCGACAAATTGTGCGCGTTCTCCCACGTCGCTGCGCGTGTCGTCACGGTGTCTGGCGCAGCGAGCAAACGCTTCAGTGCGCGAATGGGACGCGGCGTCGTCGTCACCAGCATGCGCGGGCGGTCGCCCAGCCTCAAACCGTGTTGCAGCGTTTGCAGCGTCTGCTCGGGGTAGGACCAGAAGCAGAGTTCATCGCACCAGGCTGCGTCGAACTGCGGCCCGCGCACGCTGTCGGGATCTTCGGCCGACAAGCAGGCCGCTTGCGCGCCGTTGCGCCAAACCAGGCGCCGCCTGCTCGCTTCGTAACAGGGGCGCGCGTGCGGCAGCGAACGTACACCGGAATGGCCGTCGATCATGACTTCGCGCACATCGTGAAACGTCGGCCCGATCAACGCGATGCGCCCTGCGCGTCCGCTTCGCGCGAGTTCGGACACCCATTCTGCGCCTGCGCGCGTCTTGCCGGCGCCGCGACCGCCCATGAACACCCAGGTGCGCCAATCGCCCTCCGGCGCCAGCTGAGCTGGATTGGCCCACCAACAGAAGTCACTCAGCAGCGCCTGTCGCAGCGATGCGGGCAAGAACATCGTCAGGAGCGTCTTGTGCCGCCGCTCGAGCGAACAGCGTAAGTCGGCGCATAAGTTCGGCGCGGCTGGCCTCTTCGTCATCCTGTTGGGCGGCGTTTTGTTCGACCAGCAATTCGGCGACGTCGCGCTCCGCCTTGACGATGGCCGACACCGCTTTCGCGCGGCGCTCGGCTTCCGCGGCATCGCCGCCGCTCAGCGCCGCCCGGGCCTCGTTCAGCATTGCGCGGCAGTTGGCCGCGAACTCCGTCACCGCGTCATCTCCTCTCTAAACCCATTGATCGACCGTGCCGGAACTCTAGCGCCACGCCCTGCCGGTCGGATTGTTTTTGCATCGATGCCCCAGAATCACGGACTTACCGGCTGGGCTGCAGGGATACGCAGGACGCCCGTCCGCGTTTCTTCTGGCCAGAATTCGGCCATACCTCTATTGGACACCCGCCCCGGAGACTTCCTTGTCCGACGACAACAACCGGCCCGATTTCCGCCGCAGCATCGACTGGGCGAAGCTTCGCGCCGCCGCGGCGCAGGAGCAGCTTAATCGCATGCTCGGCCAGCGCATGACCTGGCGCAAAGTCGCCAGCATCGCCGCCGGCGGCGTCCTGCTGTTTGTCGTCTCGCTCTGGCTCTGGATCTATTGGGGCCTGCCGCGCGTGCCGGACGCCGACTCGTTGTGGGCGCTCAACCGGCAAGAATCGGTCATGTTTGTCGACCGCGAGGGGGAAATCCTGGGCGTGCGTGGCCCATATTACGGCAACCGCGCCCGGCTCGGCGAAATTCCGGATTATGTGCCGCAAGCCTTCCTCGCCATCGAAGACCGCCGCTTCTACGAGCATGAGGGCGTCGACCGCATGGCGGTGCTCCGCGCCTTGATCGCCAATTTGCGGGCCGGCGAAACCGTGCAAGGCGGATCGACCATTTCGCAGCAGCTTGCGCGCAACCTTTTCCTTACGCCCCGTCAGACCCTGAACCGCAAACTGCGGGAAATGGTGCTGGCCTCCCGCATCGAACGGCGGCTGACCAAGGACGAGATTCTCGAACTTTATCTCAACCGCGTTTATCTCGGCGACCAGGCCTATGGCGTCGACGCGGCCGCGCGCCGCTTCTTCGGCAAGCCAGCTTCCGAACTCACGCTCGCCGAAGCGGCCATGCTCGCCGGGCTGCCCAAGGCGCCCTCGCGCTCGGCGCCGACGGAAAGCCTCGAACGCGCCACCGCCCGCCAGCACGTCGTGCTCGAGGCGATGGTCGACGCCGGCTTCATCACGCCGGAGCAACGCGACCAGGCCCGGGCTCAGGAGATTCGCGTTGTCGAACGGCCGAATGTCGAACGCGCAATGGGCTACGCGTTCGATCTCGCCGTCGAACAGGCCCGCGCCGCCGTGGGCAGCGGCACGCCCGACCTCGTGATCCAGATGACGATCGACCGCGCGACCCAGGAGGCCGCCGCCAATTCGATCCGCCGCCGCCTCGGCAACCGCGCCTTCGGCCGGCGCCCGCTGCAGGCGGCGTTCGTTGCGCTCGATCGCGATGGCGGCGTGCGCGCTCTGGTCGGAGGCACCGACTACAACACGTCCAAGTTCAACCGGGTCACCCAGGCGGAACGGCAGCCTGGTTCGGCGTTCAAGACCTTCGTCTACACCGCAGCGATCGAGGCCGGCCTCGATCCCGAAGACGTGCGCTATGACGAACCGATCGTGATCGATGGCTGGCGGCCGCGCAATTATGACGAAGGCTATCGCGGCGCCGTCACGCTGCGCACGGCGTTTGCGCTTTCGATCAATACGGTGGCGGCAAGCGTCGCCAATGAAGACGGCATCGGTCCGGCGCGCGTGGCCGACGTTGCCCGCCGCCTCGGCGTCAACAACATGCCGGCGCGCAACGCGTTCGTGCCGCCGTCGATCGCGCTAGGCTCGATCGAAGTGACGCTCTGGGACATGGTGAGCGCCTTTGCCGTCTATATGGACGACGGCCTGCGCGTCGACCCGCACATCGTCCAGCGCGTCACCAATACGGCGGGTCAGGAAATCTACGTGCGCCCGCCGTTCAACGCGCCGCGCGTGCTCGATGAAGAGGTGGTGCGCCGCATGACCAGCATGATGGGCGCCGTCGTGCTGCGCGGCACCGGCACGGGCGCGCGTATCGGCGACCGCGACATCGCCGGCAAGACCGGCACCAGTTCGGATTGGCGCGACGCCTGGTTCGTCGGCTACAGCCGCGATTTCACCGCCGGCGTCTGGGTCGGTCATGACGATTTCACCTCGATGGGACGCACCACCGGCGGCACGCTGCCGGCGCAGATCTGGGCCGACACCATGCGCGTCGCCCATGAGGGGGTCGAGAACCACGAGCTTCCGGGCATCGAACAGCCGGCCTACACGCCTCAGCAGGTCGAAATGGCCAGCTTCTTCGACGAGCTCGCCAACGCCTTCGGCGATTCCGGCGGCGGCGATGACGACGACGACGGCTTCCCCGATCTCGACGACATTTTCAACTGAATGACCGCGCTCGCGCATGTGAAAGACCTGCGTTTGACGCTGGGCGGCGCGCCGCTGTTCGCGGGCGCGGGCTTTGTCTTGCACAGCGGCGAGCGCACGGCGCTGGTCGGCGCCAACGGCGCCGGCAAGTCGACGCTGATGCGGATGATGGCCGGCCTCGCCGCACCCGATGGAGGCGAAATCGTCTACGCCGCCGGGGCGAGCGTCGCCTTCGCTGCGCAGGAAACCAGCTTCGACGGCTTCGCCACGCTGCGCGACTTTGCACGCGAGCCGTCGGTTGGTTTGCCGGGCTCCGCTGCGCCGGCGCCCGCCCATGCAGCCGAGGCCGCGCTCACGTCCTTCGACCTCGATCCAGACCGTTCGCCGCACGGCCTATCCGGCGGCGAAGCGCGGCGCGCGTCGCTTGCCCGCGCGCTTGCCGCGGATGCCGACATCCTGCTGCTCGACGAGCCGACCAACCATCTCGACATTGCCGCAATTCAGGATTTGGAAAAACGCATTGCCTCGCTGCGTGGGGCCTGCCTGGTCATCAGCCACGACCGCCGGTTTCTGGAACGCGTCACCACGGCGACGCTTTGGCTGCGCCAGCGCCGGTTGATCAAGAACGACAGCGGCTATGGCGCGTTCGAAACTTGGGCCGAAGCAGTCGAGGCCGAAGACGCCAAGCAGATGGCGCGGCTCGAAACCCAGCTCAAGGCAGAGGAGCACTGGCTGCGCCGCGGCGTCACGGCGCGCCGCTCCCGCAATGAGGGCCGCCGGCGGCGCCTGATGGCGATGCGTGCAGAACGGCGCGAGCGCAAGCAGCTTGGCGCCGCCCAGAGCGCCACGCTGACGGCCGAGCGGGGCGCCGAGTCCGGCCGGCTCGTCATTGAGGCCCACAAGCTGGACAAGAGCTATTCCGAGCGGCCGCTGATCAAGAACCTGTCGCTGCGCATCATGCGCGGCGATCGCGTCGGCATTGTCGGCGCCAATGGCGCCGGCAAGACGACCCTGCTCGAACTGTTGCTGAAGCGGCTCGAGCCCGACGGCGGCAGCGTTCGTCTCGGCGACAACCTCACCGTCGCCTATGTCGATCAGAAGCGCGCCATCGTCGACGCCGGGGTCACGCTGAAGCAGGCGCTGACCCCGCTCGGCGGCGACCAAGTGATGGTGCGCGGCGCGCCGCGACACGTCGCCTCTTATGCGCAGGAATTTCTGTTCAGCCGCGAACAATTGCACCAGCCCGTGGCCGCGTTGTCGGGCGGCGAACGCAATCGCCTGGCGCTCGCCGTCGCATTGGCGAAGCCGGCGAACTTGCTGGTGCTCGACGAGCCCACCAACGACCTCGACCTCGATACGCTCGACGCGCTCGAAGACATGCTCGCCGGCTATGACGGCGCCGTGCTGATCGTCAGCCACGACCGCGCCTTTCTCGATGGCGTCGCCACCCAGATCGTCGGGCCCGCCGGCGCCGGCAAATGGGCGGAGACCCCGGGCGGCTGGTCCGACTTCGAGCGCGAACACGCCGCCAGCATCGCAGCGCCGCCGCCGGACCGGCCAAAGCCCAGATCGCCGCAGCAGCCTGCGCCGCGCAAACAAACCAAACTCAGCTATAAGGACGAACGCCGCGCCGGCGAATTGGACGCGCTGCTGCCGAAGCTTGCCGCAGAGATTGCGCAATTAGAAACCCAGCTTGACGATCCGGCCGCCTTCTCGCGCGACGCCGGCGCCTTCTCCTTCACTGCCGCGCGCCTCGAAGCCGCACGCGCCGAACGCGACGCGGCCGAAGCCGAGTGGCTCGAGATCGAGCTCCGCCGCGAGGCGTTCGCCGCAGAGCAGTGAATCTGTTGGCCGCCCGCCATGGCTTTGTGCGATCGAGCGCAACTGCAAAAGCCTATGCCAGCAAGTCGACGCGCCGACTCCAGTCTGCGGCTTGGTCATCGGCGGCCGGCCCCGTTGTACAAGAAGCGCGGCGGAGCGGGGTCGTAGCTCAGGACCAACGAGGCAGCGCCGAAGGGTGGTGAGCCGACTGTAGATGTCGTAGCCATAGCTCGCGCTGCCGGTGGAAGTGAGATTGCCGCGGCCGTCGGTGCAGGCAATACAGGAGTGTGCATCCCGCATTTCGTACGGCAATTCCGGCAGTGGTCTCACGAAGACCACGCTTCAAATCGCCGCCCCCCAATCTTCCACAGAGATCGATAAGCCGATCAACGCGTCCCTTATTTCTTTCTCCTTAGCGAGAATTGCTTCAAGCGTGGGGTATAGCGTGCAAGCTGCATACACCGACAAAGAGCCATCAACTGGATCATCCCACACTCTGCACTCGTAGCCGCGCTCGCTCAAGCGTAAGACTGCTGGCGCTATGTCATTTCTCTCATGAACATCCACTACAAACTCGATCGTTCTCAATTGCGCTTGGTTGAGTCCGTGGGCAATCGCCAATCGCAGGGCATATGCATCGTCACCATGGTCATCATTCATCGTGCGGCCTCATCATCCGCCCGGAGGTATGTTGGCGCCCGGCGATCCGATCTGGTTGTAGGTTCGTCCCGATGCGGGTCCGCCAAAGAACTGCAGCAGGCGGTTTTCCAACCTAAAGGCGGCGGCTTCGGACCCAGACAAAAAGCTTCTAATAGACGCAACTGGGTCTCCCGTCCTCGCCGCCCACTCCCTCGCCGATCGCGCTGCCCGCTCAGGACCGCCTTTACCTACATAAACTCTTCCGAAGCGGAAAAACACGACGTAGGCGCCACAGCCATTATGCACCACCGCGCCATCTTCACCCACGAGGAAGGTGTGCGGGCCATCGACCGATCTCACTAAACACCTAAACTCGGTGTCCACGAAACCGGCAGCAGGCCAGCTTCACTCTATTGCTGATACTTGCGAGATTCCTGTCGGCCCAGTTCTATGGCAGATTTCAGAATCAATTTCTCTTCAGCACTAACCTGAGATCCCTTAGTGCGATCGAGCGCATCTGCAAAAGCCGATGCCAACAAGTCGACGCGCTGACTCCAATCTGCGGCAATCCATTGGTGATAATCGATGTTCGCCGACATGAATTGCACATTGAGTTTTCGATCGTACGTGGCCCGCTCTCTAGAGGGGCCAGTTGCTGGATTCACAAGGCGAACGACCAGTGTGAAGCCATCAAGACCTGAGGCAAACCGCACGCCTTGAGCGTTCTCCCAAAGAACCGGAAAAAATGCTCTGCGCACACGCTCAAAGCAATCCGATGTATCAGCGGTGGTAATACTCGTGATCCACACCGGCTTTTGATGCGGCCTCAGCATCGCCGGCTCAACGGCGGTCTATTGCCATGCGTTGCAGTGTAAGCCGTGCAGAGAGCAAACTCATGAGTGCGGGCAGGCAGTCGGAAGAGATATGATGCAAGAATCACCATGCGCGCGTCGTTTTCCTGCAAGTATACTACAGTGTAGCGGCGCTCTTCATCAGCAGTGATCCCCAAGAAGGGTTTCATTGGCAGGTTATTTTCACCGATGGCGCTGACGGCGTCAAACAGCAATGAATCTGTTGTTAACCGGCGCGCGCCACGCTCGCGGAATGCGCATGCTCTCCGTTCTCGCCCTTCTGCTGTTGGCTCAGATCGGCGCCGCTTGGGCGATCGGCGATCTGAATACGGCCCGGCCGGGCGGCGCGTTCAGTACGGTCGAGGCGGAAAGCGCCGGCGCCTGTGAGCGCCTATGTGTCGAGGACAGGCTGTGCATGGCCTGGAGCTTCAGCGCCGCGCGCTGCGAACTGAAGGCGATCGTACCCCCGGCGCTCCCCGAGCAAGGCGCGGTTTCCGGGGTCAGCCCGCGCGCGCCGGCCTCGACGCGCCCGGCGCCGCCGCTGCGGCAGGCGGCGCGTGTTGTACCGTCCGCCGCAAATCCTGCGCCGCGTTCCGCACCCGAAACCAACGCCCAAGCCGCAGCCGCCGCGGCGGACATTTCCGACCAGCTCCTCGGCGGGCTGGAGGCCGAGACCGGCCTGCGCGCCCGGCTGGGAAACTGAAGCTGCGGGTTAAGGTTTGTTTACGCCCGCCGATTACCGTTCCGACCCGAAGGAGTAGCCCCGATCATGACTCAAGCGCGGTTCGCGAAGCTGGTCGATCTCGCCCGCACCGCCGACAGCGAACAGCGCCGCGAATTGTTGCGGGAGGTGACCGATCTGTTCTTCGAAACTTCCGGCAGCCGCACGAGCCGCGAAACCGCGCTCTTCGACGACGTGCTGCAACTGGTCGCCGCCGAGATGCAGGATTCGGTGCTGGCCGAACTCTCCGAAGTTTTTGCCGGCGCCCAGGACGCGCCAGTCGGACTGATGCGCGACCTCGCCAATCACGCCTTCGCCGTCGCCGCGCCGGTGCTCCAGCGCAGTAGCGCGCTCGACGAACAGACGCTGCTGCAGATCGTCAACTATCAGAGCCAGCAGCACATCAAGGCCGTCGCCGAACGCAACGAGGTGAGCGAAACCGTGTCCGACGCCATCGTCAAATTCGGCGACGACCATGCCCTGGACGCGCTGATCCGCAACGACGGCGCCAGGATTTCCCGCGCCAGCATGGAAACCGCGGTCGACCGCGCCCGGCGCAACACGCTGCTGCACGAGGGCGTGGTCAGGCGCGCCGACCTGCCGCTGGATCTGCTCAACGAAATGTATTTCGTGGTCGAGAACACTTTGCGCGATCAGATCATGAAGCGGAACGCCAACGTCGATCCGGCAACATTGGACGCTGCGCTCTCCAAGGCGCGCGAACGCATGCGCCAGCATGCCGGCGACATGAGCGCGGAAGCCAGGAACGCGATGGCGTTCATCCAGTCGAAGAAGACCAGCGGCGAACTCAACGCCCGCTTGCTGGTGTCGCTCTACCGCGAAGCCAAGCAGACCCACTTTCTCTACGGCCTCTCCGAGATCACCAATCTCGAGCCCGAAACCGTCGCCGACCTCATCGCCCGGCGCGACATCGACGGTCTCGCCATGATCTGCCGCGCCGCCGGCATCGAACGCCCGCTGTTCGTCACCCTCGCAGTGCTCTCCTGCGGCGGCGACGAAGCGATGCAGCGCGCGGAGGAATTCGGCCGCATGTACAACAACGTGCCGGTCGAAGCGGCGCAGCGGGCGATGCGCTTCTTCAAGGTGCGCAAAGGCGCGCAGGCGGCTTAAGCTTAGGCCGCCCGCTCCTTGGTGTCGCTGAAGCGCACTTTCGGATTCTTTTCCTGCACGTAGCCGATTTCCCAGGCGCTCTTGCCCAGGAACACCGGCGCATTGTCGACGTCCTCGGCCATCTGCGCCGACGATTTCTCGGTGAAGGCTTCGAGGTCGGCGCGATGGGCGGCGCTGACCCAGCGCGCGGCCTGATACGGCGACGGTTCGAAGATCACGTCGAGCCCGTACTCGGCTTTCATTCGCTCATCGAGCACCTCGAACTGCAGCTGACCGACGGCGCCAACGACCAGATCGCCGCCATGCACCGGCTTGAACACCTGGGTCACGCCTTCTTCGCCGAGCGACTCCAGCGCCTTGCGCAAATGTTTCTGCTTCAGCGGATCCTTCACCCTTACCCGCTTCAGAATTTCCGGCGCGAAATTCGGAATGCCCTGGAAGACGACGTCGCCGCTCTGCGAAAGCGAGTCGCCCACGCGCAAGCCGCCGTGGCTTGGAATGCCGATCACGTCGCCAGGAAACGCTTCGTCGGCAATCTCGCGGTCCTGCGCCATGAACATCATCGGATTGTGAACGTTGAAGCCTTTGCCCGCGGCCGTCTTCAGCGTCATGCCGCGCTGAAAACGGCCCGACGAGATACGGAAGAAGCCGACACGGTCGCGGTGCTTCGGGTCCATGTTCGCCTGGATCTTGAAGATGAAGCCACTCACCTCGTTGCGCCCTGGCGCAACTTCGCCCGCCTCGCCCTTCACCGTCGCCGGCTGCGGCCGCGGCGCCGGCGCATGCGCGCCAAGACCGGCAAGCAGTTCGAGCACGCCGAACCGCCGCAGCGCCGAACCGAAATACACCGGCGTCAGATGCCCCTCGCGGAAGGCGGCGAGGTCGAACTTGGGCAAGCCCTCGCGTGCGAGTTCGGCCGTCTCTTCCAGCTCCGCGCGGACATCGGCGGCGAGATTGTGGAGATAGCTGTTCGTCCCGCGCTTCTGCCGGGATTCGACGGCAAAGCCCTCCTCGCCGTGCTCCAAGCGGCGGAACGGCACGAACTCGTCGGTGCTGAGATCGAGCATGCCGGCGAACCTTTGCCCCGACGCCGCCGGCCAGAACATCGGCGCGGTGTCCATTGCGAGCTTTGCGTGAATCTCGTCGAGCAAGGCGAACGGGTCTTGGGCTTCGCGGTCCATCTTGTTGATGAAGGTGGTGATCGGGATGTCGCGCAGACGGCAGACCTCGAACAGCTTCAGCGTCTGCGGCTCGATGCCCTTGGCCGCATCGAGCACCATGATCGCCGAATCCGCCGCCGTCAGCGTGCGGTAGGTGTCCTCGGAGAAATCCTCGTGGCCGGGCGTGTCGAGCAGGTTGAAGACCATGCCGGCGTGCTCGAACATCATCACCGACGACGACACCGAAATGCCGCGCTCGCGTTCGATCTTCATCCAGTCCGAGGTCGTCCGCCGCGCCTGGCCGCGCGCCGCCACCGCGCCGGCGAGATGGATGGCGCCGCCGGCCAGCAGCAGGCTTTCGGTCAGCGTGGTCTTGCCGGCGTCTGGGTGCGAGATGATCGCAAACGTGCGCCGGCGTGCGGCCTCGGTAGCTGGGTCGGACATGGGTTCCGGAGTCTCGTGCTGGGTTCCAGGAGCGCGGTGTTACTAGGGTCGAACGTGCGTGTCAGGCGGCGCGGGCGCCCTGCGACCGGATGGCGCTCAACGCGCTGGACTAGCACCCGGCGCCTGAATCCACCGTTTCCTCCAAAAAATGCCGGCCTTGCCGGTCCTCGATCTCGATCACCCAGAGATCGGGATCGTTTTCCCGCCGCTTGCGCACATAGGCGTCCACCTCCGCCTCGGCATCCCCTAACGATCCCGCAGACAGGTCGAGCCAGATGCGCTCGCCCTCGCCATTGCGCGCGGGACCGTAAAGCCGCGCCCTGCCGTCGAGCGTAGCCACCTTCACCAGCACCGCACCGGCGTCCGCATCGCCCTTGCGTACGACCCCGGCAAACGCCCCGCCGATCTCGGCGCGGCGGATCAGCGCGCTCGCCCAGAAGTCCGTCTTGAGTTCATCCATGCCGACATTCACCAGAACGCAACAACCTGAGCTTAACCTTTTCGGCTCGCATGCGCTTGCCCTTCCTCATCCTCGCCCTCGCGTTCGGGACGGTTTCGGCCGTCTCGGCCTCCGAACCGCTCAATGCGCGCGCCGCTTTCGTCGAGCGGCGCGGGCTGCTCGAAGCGGACACGCAATGCCGCCTGTTCACACCTGACATCCGCTCGGCGCTGACCGTAGGCGTGACCCAGGCCCGCGGCGCGCTGCTGCGCGCGGGCTGGACCAGCGGCGGCGTGCGCACACTTGAATCTGCAGCCGTCGACGCCGCGCGGGGCCGCGCCTGCAACGACGAGCGCACCACGGCCGCCGCCGCCGATGCGCGCCGGGCCTTCGCATCCTGGATCAATGTCGGCACGATGGAGTTTCCCGGCTGGGAGCGTTCTTGGCGCGCGCGTCGCGCCGCCGACGCAAGCGGCTGGCGGCTCAGCCAAGCCGTCGACGCGCCGCTCGCCGCCACGTTCGGCGTGCGCCAGCGCGAGGACGAACAGCGGCTCACGCTGGTCCTTGCCGCGCCGGGCAACGCACCACCTGCTGCGGCGCAACTCATCCTTCGCGATCGAGCCCGCGTCAGCGTGCGCGAATTCCCACTGACCCAACGCATTTCACAGGGGCTCGCGGCGGGGCTGCCCTCGCCGAGTGCGGCAGCCGTAGTCCCGTCTATCCGCAGTTTGGAGCGCATCGACGGACGCCAACACGCAGTCTTCACTTTTCCCGACACCGCCTTCCGTGACCTGCTTGCGCTCGACCCGCGTGAAAGCGTCGAAATTCGCCTCACTACCGGGCGCACGGTCCAGCGCATCTTTGTCGAAGTGGGCGATGTCGCGGCTGCGCGCGCGTTTCTGACGATTCGCTAAGCCGTCAGCACCGGCAGCGTAATCCGCACCAGCGCGCCGCCGCCCGGCGCATCGTGAAAGCTGAGCGCACCGCCATGCAGACCAGCAAGCGCGCGCACCAGCGACAGGCCGAGGCCGGCGCCTTCGGCGCGCGCGCCGCCCGATCCGCGCTCGTAAGCCTGCCCCAATTTCGTGCGCTCCGCCTCGGGGATGCCCGGCCCGTTATCGATCGTGTCGAGACGCAGCGCGCCATCTATCGCCGCCGCCTGCACCATCACCCGCCCGCCCTCCGGCGTGAACTTGATGGCGTTGCCGATGGTGTTGATCAGCATCCGTTTCACCGCGCGATCGTCGGCTTCGACATTGAGCGGGGCGTCCGGCGTCAGCATCCCCAGCGAGATTTGCTTTCGCGCGGCGCTATCGATCGACAGCCGCACCACTTCCTCGATCACCGTCCGAACGTCGAACCTCTCGCGCAGCAGCTCGAACCGCCCGGCTTCGATCCTCGACAGATCGAGCAAATCGTTTACCAGCCCCAGCAGGTGCGTGCCGCTTTTCCGGATCAGACCGGCATACTCGACGTAACGGTCGCTGACTTCGCCGAAGACGCGCCGCTCGATCATCTCGGAAAAACCGAGGATGTGCGTCAGCGGCGTGCGCAACTCGTGCGAAACTTCCGCGACCCGTGCGCCAACAACGCTTGCCGAGCCCGCGGCGCTGCGCTGCGCCGCCACGAGCAGCCAGGCGATCAGCGCCAGCGCACCCGCGCTCAGCAGCCCGGCAAACGGGCCGATCGCGCTGCCGGGGTCCAGCGGCGCCAGCCAGTAGCCGATCGCGTAGCCCGCCACGGCGCCTGCCCCCGCAATTACCGTCCAACGCCCCAGCACCAGCGCCAGCGCCGGCCCCAGCAGCAACATCACCGCAAGCGGCGATCCTGCCCCCCCAGCTCCCGCCACCAAGCCCGCCGCGGCGACCGTCCATGCCGAAATGAAACCGAACCCCGCCCAGCGGTGGCGCAGCCACGGCAACAGGATAAATCCGATTAACCCTGGCGCGATCGCCAGCGCCGAGGCCCAGGCGACATCGCGGGGATTTCCACCGAAAGCGACGGCGCCAAATCCCGCCGCAGCGACGCAACCCAGCCAAATCCACCCCGCAAACGCCAGAACAGCTGCCCTTGGCGCTGCTTTTGCACCCGGCCTTACTGCCGTTTGTGTTGACACTGAAACGTCGCCCGCGAGTAAAAGACTTCTTAACGCGCTGGGGGACACGATGCCCGTTCCGAGTCGTGCTCGGAAGCGGACTCGCCAATCTAGTTCAGGGGAGCAGAAGTCGATGCGTAGCCTTGCGGTCTGGACCACAACCGCGGCCGTCGCCCTTCTTGGCGTCGCCAATGCACAAACCGCCGCACCAGCCGAGGCTGGCGCCACGGGCAACGGCGAGCTGCAGACTGCGGTTACCGCCTACGCCGCTTATCAAAGCGACGTTTCCGAGTTGCGCGCCGCCAACGTGCGCGACGCCAATGCGCTGGACGCTGCACTGGATCGCGTCGGCCGGCACAACCGTGAGGAACTCACCCGCGGCTGGATCGCGTACGGCGGCAACATCGCCGCGCAATCGCCCGCTTTCGTGCAGGGCGTGCGCGACGCCGCCGCCTATTACGGACGCGACGCCGTGATCTGGGCGGTGACCGTCGATCCGTCTTATGCGCGCGGCTTGCGTGGCGGCCAGGAAGCCACGGCGATGCTGCTCAGTTCGGCCAGCGCCGACAGCGCCCGCATTATCAGCGTCGCCGACCGCTATCAGGAAATGGCCTATTCGCTGCAGCGCCAGCGTTGGGCAAACGCCGTGGCGCCGGGCCAGCCGGCGCGCATTCAGCGCATTCGCTCGCTCGGACGCGAAGGTTCGCCAGACAACGCCGTGCCGGCCGACGTCACCTCGCGTCTCGCCGTCACGCCGCTGAGCCTTTCGCCCGCGACCGATCCCTCCGCTTATGGCGGGCGCCGGTTTTGGGATGCGGTCCGCGGCGGCGATCAGGTTGTCGAAGTCGCGTCGACGCCGGCAGCCGCCTCTTGGCGCGTCAACGCGACCCGCGGCGAAGCGCTTGACCGGATGAGCGCGGTCGCCGCCCTTCAGGCGCTCGATGCGACGACCTCGCACCGCAGCGCCATCATGCAGCTTGTCAACGACCAGCGCTCGAACGATTGCTTCGAGATGGCGCAACTGCAGCTTTATCAGTGCATGTCTGCGGCGCGCTTCCGTTATGAGAACGCATTCTGCCTCGGCCAGCATGGCCTGCGCGACATCGGGCTCTGCATCGGCGCGGTCGCCCAGCCGGACACCACCGCCATGACCCCCGTGGCCGGTCACGGCGGGCGCGACTGACCTTGCCCGGATGCGCTGCGAGGCGCATTTGTTGGCCATGGCCAGTATCGATCAGGCGATTGAGGATCTCGCAGAAGAATTTGCGCTCCTCCCGGATTGGGAGGAGCGCATTTCGCATGTGATCGAGCTTGCGCGTTCGCTTGCGCCATTGGCTGAGAGCGAACGCAACGAGGACACCCGGGTGCGCGGCTGTGTGAGCCGCGTTTGGCTGGTCAGCGAGCGACGCCCGGAAGCGCCGGAAAAGCTCTATTTTCGCGGCGATTCCGACGCTCATCTGGTGCGCGGCGAAATCGCCATGTTGCTGCGGGTATTTTCCGGGCGCACGCCGCAGGAAATACTCTCCGTGGACCCACGCGCTCTGTTCGAGCGCTTGGGGCTCAAGGATGCGCTCACCGCGCAGCGCTCCAACGGACTTTTCTCGATGATGAACCGAATCCAGCAGGAAGCGCGCGGCGCGGTTTGATCATAGCGTGGCGGCGAGTTGCGCCAGGCCCAGCTTCAACGCGAGCTTGCCGCATCGCGCCGGCCACGCCTCACTGCGCTCCAGCTCTTCGAGTCCCACTTCATGCAAGCAAACCCGCTCCACCGCACGCCGCAGCGGCGGCGCCAGCCGAGCGAGCGCTTCAGCAACATGCTTACGCGCATCGCAGCGGCGCGCCATCGCCGCCTCCTGCGCATTGACGCTGGTGCGCGGGCTTGATCCGATCGGCGCGGCGTCCGGGTCAGAGCCGTGCATCATGCCAACTTCGGACGCCTCCCAATCGCGTCTCAATTGCGTTGCCGCCGCCAGTTCGGCGGCGTCGAACAACGGCCGGCCCGCTGTGTCACAGAGCTTCGCGAGCCGCCGCAACGGCGCATCGACGCAGTGGCCGCGGACCGGGTAGAGGCGCCCCTCGGCATCGATTGCGGCGCGGTCGATAATAGTCCGGTGCTGCGCGGCGTAGGCTTCGGGCGCTGGCGCAGCTTCCCGGCGCGCACGTGCCACGCCCGCTTCGCTGAGCACGAAAATGCCGCCGGGTTGCGCCACGATTGCGCCTTCCGAGGCGAGCTGCATGACTTCGGCGCGGCGAAGCCGCACGAGCGGCCGCCGGCGGCGGTCCGGGCTGCGAAAAACGCCAAAGCCGTCGTCACGCCACTCTGCCAGCACGCCGCCAGGCCGCTGCAACTGCGCCAGCGCCCGCGCGACGACAGCTTCCCTCACAGCTGCACGCTCCGCCGCAGCGTCTCGTGCGGCGCAGCATGCAGCATGGCCTCGAGCGCGCCGATCCAAAGATCGAATTGCGGTTCCTCGCGCCGGTCTTCGATGAGATGACACGCGTGCGCAACCGTCGATCGGTCGCGGCCGAATGCAGCCGCGATGCGCGACAGGCTGAGTTCGAAGCCGGTATGACAGAGATACATCGCGACTTGCCGCGCGAAGGCCGGACGAGAGCCGCCGCGCTTGGCTGTCAGCACCGATTGTTCCGGCACCCTGAGCGCAAAGGCCGCCACGCTACCGGCGAGAGCCGCCAAGGCCGCATCGTCTGCGCGCCTGGCCAACAGGGAAACCATCCAACACCTCCAAGAGCTCTACCGCATGCCGCAAGACAGCATAGGCGAACTTTCAGAATGTTGGATACATTTTCCTATTTAGATGCTTTTATTCCTATCCCGCCCGTCGTGATTGGCCGAGCCCCATGCGCTTGGCCAGGTTCGACCGCTCCTTGGCGTAATTCGGCGCCACCATTGGATAGTCGTGCGCCAGACCCCATTTGGCCCGGTAATCGTCCGGAGTCATGCCGTAGCGCGTGCGCAGATGGCGCTTTAACGATTTGAATTTCTTACCGTCTTCGAGGCAGATGATGTAATCCGCGGTAATCGATTTCTTGATTGCCACCGCCGGTTCCTGCGCCGTCTCAGCCGGTGGCGCCGCCGCCCCCGAAACCTCGAGCAGCGCATTGTGCACAGTGCGGATCAGGCCCGGCAGATCCTGCGCCGGCACCGCGTTGGCCGAGACATAAGCTGCGGCGATTTCCGCCGCGAGGCGAACCAAGTCTCGCTGATTTTCCATTATAATAGTCCAGCAACACGTCTAAGTGGCCGATAGATACAGTATAAGTATAGGCCTAGATGCTGCAAGGGTAATCAGCGACAATTATCTCGCGACAGGTTGTCGTAACTCACTTGTTCCAGATCGCCGTCCAAATTGCCGCAAAAACAGCGAGGTTTATTGCGCGATAAACATGGTCGCCAGCAAAGTCGCCAAGCTCAGCAGCGAGATCAGTCCCGATCCGGCCCGGACATAAGGTCGGTCACAGGCGTTCGCCAACGCCGCGAGGACGCGCATCGCATTGGCGCCCACGTCCCGGGTCCATTCCCGCCACGCGCCATAAACCCGGAGCGCCAGCACCCCGGCCCATTCTCCCGCCCCCGCCAGAGGGCCGCGATAGAGCGCATCGACATCGAGCAAGTGCACGTCGCGCCGGCGCGGATCGGCGGCGATGCCGCGCAACAGCAAGTAGCCGAGGCCGGCAGCGCCGAGCACCTGCACCTGGGAAGCGATGCGATCGAGAGCAAAAGGCTGAAACGAGAGGCTGGCGGGCATGAGATCATAGAGCCACCGCGGCGCAAGACCGACCGACGCCGACAAAAACAACGCTAACCCGGCGCCAAGCAGCATCGAGAACGGGGCTTCGTGCGCACTGCGCGGTTGGGACGCCGGCGTGTACGCGGCCAGCGACGCGCGGAACGCCAGTCCGGCAAGCACAAATCCGGGGCCGGCCCAGATCAGTATCCAGAGCCATCGCAAATCCCATTGCGCCGACGCCTCGAGCGCGACCGCATGCGTGGCGTAAAGCGCAAAGCCTGGCGCTGCTGAAATCGCCAATCCCGACCCGAGCAACAACAGCGCGCTGATCGGCATCGTGCGCGCCAAACCTGCGATATGGGCAATTCGCGCGCTCCCCGTGCGCTCGACCACACCGCCCAGGCTAAGCTGGAACGCGAGGAACGCGAGAATGGCAGCGAAGGCGTGTGCTTCCGACGCGGCGAGCGCAAGCGGGTTGCCAACGCCGATCAGCGCCACGCACACGCCTGCCTGCATGGTCAGCCCATAAGCTGCCGAGCGCCGGAGGTCGTCTTCCGCTGCGAGATAGACCGCGCCGATCACGATCATGCCCGCCCCGATCGGCATCAGCAGGGGTTCCGCTGGAAACAGACGCGCCAGCGCGTAGACGCCGAGCATGGTGGTGTAGCTTGAGAGCGCCCCCGCGCCGGCCGGTGACGCATGCGAAATCGCGTCTTTCGACCAAACGTGTGCGAGCGGCGCGCCGATACGGATCAACAGCGCGGCCAAGATGAAGCCGCCGCCGAACGCACCGCTGTCGAGCCGGGTGAATACCGATCCCTCGGCCCCCGCCGAGAGATGAAGCGCGACGCCGACCAGAAAAAGCAAACCCTCGAGACCGTGCCAGATCAACAGCCGAACCCCCGACCGGTTCGACCCTGCCAGGGGCGAGGCGAACACGACCCAGGCCGCTGCGAGCCCCGCCAGCGCCGCCGCTGCAACAAAACTGATGAGGTCGCCGACGAACAATGCCGAGATCGCACTGCCCGCAAGCACCAGAATGGCGGCGTCTTCATAACGGTTGCGCCTGGCGCCGGAGAAGATGCCGATCGCAATCAGCGCAATCATCATCGCCAGACCGAAAATTCGGTTGAGCGCATCCAGATTGAGAATGACTACGGGCAGGCCCATCTGCGCCCGCGCCGCTGCTGCGCCAAATTCGTGATCGAGCAGCAACCAGAGCGCGCTCAGCGCCGCGATCACGATGATCGGCGGGCGCAGACGGCGCGGCGACGCCAGGATCAACAGCGCCGCGAGCATCGGCGCGAAACCGGGATTAAGCGTCAGCGCCGGCATCGCTGCTCTCCCGCGCGAGGACAAGGCGCATCAGCCGCGCCAGCACGACAGCGCACACCGCCGCGGCGACGCCCATTGCCGCCGCCGCGCCGGGCTGGTCGGCGATCCAGAACTGGATGTGCGCGCCTGCGCCGAGATCGAAGCCGAGGCCCGTCAGCAAAGCGGCGATGCTGAACACGAGCAAGACCCCGGCGATGCCGTTCCTCGGGGCAGGCGTGCGTGCGGTCATGGGTCAGGCGTCCAGATTGGCGAAAGGAAAGCGGCGAGCGGGTCGGCGAGCACGAGCAGCCACAACGTCGCCGCCGCGCTCAAGATCACCGGTGCGGCCAACAATATCGATGCGCCGTCGGGCCGCTTGAACGCGTCCGTCGGCGCGCGCGCGGCAAGCGCGTTGGCTGCAAGCGGTCCGAGATGGGTGAAGGTGAGGATCGCAGCGACGCCGGCGAGCGCTGCCGCCCAGATCAGGCCCGATCCGGCAGCTGCTGTGATCAACCAAAGCTTGGCCCAGGCGCCGGCGAACGGCGGCATGCCGATCATGCTGGCCGAAGCGATGGCGAAGCCGGCGAACGTCCAGGGCATGACCCGTCCAAGTCCTGCGTAGTCGGCGACATCGGTGCGTCCGGTTATCGCCGCCGTCGTGCCTGCCGCCATGAACAGCGTCGCTGCGGCGCAGGCCAACGCCACTACTTGCAATGCCGCAGCAAACAGCCCCGCAGGCAGCGCCAGCAGTGCGCCCATCGCCACCGCCAACGATTGCGCCATGCACGAATACGCGAGGCGCTCACGGATATCGCGCTTCGACAACGCGATCAGAGCGGCCGCGCACATGCCTGCGCCGACGAGCACGATCAGCAGCCAGGCCGCAACCTTGGCCTGGTGCATGACCGGCCCGAAGACAAACGCTGCGATCTTCAGCAAGCCGATGCCGCCGGCGGGAAGCACCGTCAGCGCCTGGATCGTCACCAAAGCGGGAAACGGAGCGCGGCTCGACAGCGGCAGCCAGCGATGCAGCGGCGGGATCGCCGCCATCGCCATGCCGAACACGAACAGCACCAACAGCACGTTGGCGGTGACGACGCCGGCGCGTCCGGCCAACACGCCGCCAGGTTGGAACTCGAGCGTACCGGCCAGCGCATAGGTCCAGATCATCGCCGGCAAGAACAGGCCAGTCGAACTGGCGAGCAAAATGGCCAGGAAGCTGCGCGCCGCTGGACGGGATTCCTCATCGCCGCGGTGGGCGACCAGCGGGAACGTCGCCAATGTCAGCGCTTGATAGGCGACGAAGAAACTGAACAGATTCGCCGATAGCGCCACCGCCGCCACCGCCGACATCGAAAGCGCAATGAACGCGAGCAGCCGCGCCGGCGACTCTTCCTGCTTCGCCCGTACGATGCCGGCTGCATGTATCGCGTGCAAGACGCCGAGCCCGGTCAAGGTCGCCACCATCAGCGCGCCGAGCGGTTCGATCTCGAACGCAAGCAGCACGTTGGGCAGCGGCCGGGCCAGATCGATGCGAGCGGTCTGCCCGTGCGCGACCGCATCGACGAGAAACAGCGCACAAATCGCGGCCAACAAGGAAAAGCCTATGTGCACGACGTCACGCAATCCCGGCGGCCGCGGAAACATCATCACCAGCGCGGCTTGAACGAGCGGCGCAGCAAGCACGCCCATGAGCGCCAATTCCGGGTTCATGCCGGCGGCCCCACGAGCATGGCCGCTGCCGATGCGGCCCAGCGCAGCAATGCGGCTGGCGCCGCGCCCATGGCGATGCAGGCGAGCGCAGCCGACAATGCCGGCGCAAGCGCCAAGCGCCACAAACTGCGTTCACCGGCAAAGGCATCGTTGCCGCGGCGAAAGTACATCCGCTCCACCAGCCGCCCGCCATAAAACACCGCGGCGAACGACGCGACGATCACGAGCGCCGCCGCCCACCACCATCCAGCGCCGACGCCGGCCTCCACCAGCGCCCATCGCCCCAGAAAGCCGAGCGTCAGCGGCGCCCCCATCAGACTGAGCGCGCCCGCGGTGATGGCTGCGCTCGCCAACGGCGCGCGCTGGGCAAATCCGTCGAGCATCGAGAGCGCTTGCACCCGTCCGGCCGCCGCGCCGCCGTAAAGCGCAAGCGTTGCCGCAGCGAGCGCCAGCAACTGCACCAAAGCCGCGGCGAACCCAGCCGGCGAACCCAGGGCAATGCTCAGCAAAACACATCCAGCCTGCGCGGCTGCGGCATAGCTCGTCAGCCGCGGCAGAGTCTGCGCCCCGACCGCCTGCGCCGAGCCGATCACTACGCTCGCCGCACCCAGCACGCCGAGCACTGCCGATACGCCCGCGCCGATTTGCGGCGCGGTGATCGCATAAGCGGTGAACCGCGCCAGCACCGCGAGCGCGCCCACCGCCGCCAGCGCTCCGACACCGATCAATCCCGCGCCGCCCGCGCGTCCGAGCGCGGCGCCAGTCCAGGCATGCAGCGGCGCCACGCCGGCTTTCAGCGCGAGCGCCAATATGATCAGCACCGCGCCGGCGCCGGCGAGCCGCGGCATGCTCAGCTGCGCCATGGGCATGGCGGCGAGATCGAGGCTGCCAACCGCCCTGCCAATCATCGCCGCGCCCAGCAGCATGAAGGCCGCGCCCACGCCGCCGCCGATGAGCATACGCAAGGCGCCGTTGAGCGCACCGCGTTCGCGCGAGGCGGATAGCGCGATGAGCCCCACAGCGGCGAGCCAGGCGATCTCGACGGCGACGATCAGCCCGATCAGATCGCGCGCCATGAGCGCGCCAGCCCAGCCGCCGCTGATGCAAAGCATCAACGCCACGCCCAGCGGCGCAACGCGCCGTTCCACCTCCCCCGACACCGCTCCAAAGCCGATCACCGCGAGTGCGGACACCGCGGCCAGCAGCGCCGCCGTCGCGAGACCCACGCCATCCACCTGCAGCGCAATATTGAAAGCGGCGGTCGCTGCGTCGGACCCCCGCATGGCCAGATCGGTGGCGAGCCACGCCGAGGCTAGCGCGGCGGCGGCGGCGGCGAACCAAGCCCAATGTCTGCCGCCCAGCACCGCGAGCGCCGCGCCCAGCATTGGCGCCGTAATAACCAGCAACGGCGCATGCGTGCGCGCCAGTTCGAGATAGCCGTAACTCATTGGCCGCGCTCTCGCGGCTCATCGTTGGCGTCAGCGGCGTCGATATCGCGCGCTTCGACCGTGCCGTAACTCTCCTGCAGGCGTACGGTGATGGCGACCCCGACCGCGATATGCGCAAACATGATCGCCGTCGCGGCGAAGACGGCGTGCGGTGTCCACACGGCCATCGCCGCGACAACGCCGAGGCCTGCGAGGGTCACACCGATCAGCCGTTTGATCGCGTTTGACGCCATCAGCGCGGAGGCCGCACCCGCCAGCGTCAGCGCGATCGCGCCGCCGGCCAGCAAGCGCTCCAGAACGACCGCCTGCTCCATCACACGATCTCGTCGCGCAACGTCGGCGCACGGCCGAAAACGACCTGGATGACGATGGCGCCAGCGCCGATCGTCGCCGCGAATATCCCGGCCTCGATCAGTTGCGTTGCATAGACAAACCCATTCAGCCCTGCGCTCACGAGCGCAAGGATGGCGCCGCCTGCAAGCAGCAGCCGCGGCAACGGAGCGGGGATCGCTGCTCGCGCCTCGGCAGCGCCAAACACCAGGGCATGCAGCAGCAGCGCCAAGCCAAATGCGAGCCCGGCAACAAACCCGGCGCCGCTGCCGGGCGCAGCAGCGATCAAAAGGAATAGCGCAAAGAGTGTGATGAGCGGCGTGTACAAACGCGTAGCTGCTGCCGCCACCACGTGCGCGCCGGGCTTCATGACGCGTCTCCCCGCGTCAAAGCGCCACGTTCGCCATAGCCGAGCAGCGCGAGGCACACGACTGCAAGTACGAAAACCAAGGGCGCAATCCAGCTGCTCGAGCCGGTCGTCGCCAAGCTTGCGGTCGGCGCGTGGGCGCTGAGTTCGACAAGCGGCCACCACAGCAGCGGCAAGGCGATCGTTGCGCCGAGCCAGCCAAGCATCGTCGGCAGCGCGCGCGGCGGTTTGGCGGCGCGCGCGCTGAGCAGCATGGCGCCGAGCAGCAGGACCGGCGCCCAAGCCGCCGCGAGCAGCGCGACCGCCAACGCGCCCTCACCCGAGCCAAGCAGCAATACGACTGAGGCCACCGCAACACCCGCCGCGGCCAGATGCATCACCGCCACGAACAACGAGCGCGCGGACATAGCCCCGAACGCTGCGATCATCGCTACGCCGAGGAGCGCCAGGGCGAGCCATTGCAGCACTTCGCCGCTCACGATGGAGATCCCCGGCGCGCTTGACCCGGACGCGGCGCTGCATAACGGCCGGCGATGGGCGACAAGCCGCCAGCATGCGCCGACTGGCCGACAAGGTGGGTAAGCGTCGGTCCCAGCGCGATCAGGAGCGCGGCCAGCAACAACAGCCGGATCGCCACGGCGCCGTCCGGCGCCGCGATCGCCAACCCCATTATGACGGTCACTGAACCGATCAGGTCCGACACATTGGCGGCGTGCAGCCGTGTGTAGAGGTCGGGGAAGCGCAGCAGGCCGAGCGCGCCACCCGCCATCAACACCAGGCCTATCGCTATGACCGCGCCCGACAGCACCAGACGCACGACGTCCAAGAAAGCGGCGGCGTCCATCACACCTCCTCCGGACGCGCCAACGGCGCCTGGAAAGTGCGCGCCCGGAAGACCTTCAGCACCGCGACGTTCATCACCAAGAGTCCGAAGACAAACGCCAAGGCCACATCTATCCACTTCGCTTGTGCGGTCAGCACCGCCGCCGCGGCAGCAATCACGGCCAGCTTGATCACAAACCCGTTCACCGCCAGCGTCCGGTCATAGAGCGTCGGTCCGGCGAACAGCCGGACAAGACAGAGCAGCAGCGCCAATCCGGACCCAACGGCCGCAGCGATCGCCGTCGTCATGTCGAGCCTCTCCTGGAGGCGACGGATTGCTCGATCCGCCCAAGGTCGGAGGGGTCGATCTTGTCTTCGTCCATGACGTGCAACAGCAGGCCGTCCGCGTCGGTCTCAACCACGGCCATGCCTGGCGTCGCGGTGAGCATGTGCGCAAAGGAGGCGCGCTCGACTGCCGTAGTGGCGCGCGTCTTCACCCGGACCAGAGCCGGATTGAGCGTGACATCGGCTGAGATGGCGCGCCGCATGGTCGAAAGAGCGCCGCGCAATACTGCGGCCAAGCGTCGAACGACGACTAACACGAGGTGCGGCGCGCGCAAAAAGCCGCTGCTCAAGCCGCCCAGACGCGACGCCGCCAACACACAACACATGCCAACGACCGCCGCGACCGCCCAAGCTTGTGGAGAACTCCAAGCCTGTGCGCCGAGCATCCAGAGCACAATCAGAACGCACAGCATGGCTGCGGCGTGAAGCATGACCTCGCCTCCCCGCGCCGCATTGCGCGCGGCGCTCAGGCTTAGCTCCGCGAGGGTGGATTCGCCAGTTTCAAGCTGATGGCCGGCCTAACCGTTGCGAGTGAACAACAGAGCGGCGTTCCGCCGCGCCAACGATAATTCCAGCACTTCTTCGCTGCCGTATGAGGCTTGCTCGATGCCCACAGCATCGGCTGTGAACGACCAGTTCCAGTACCGCAACACCGTCTGCGCCTTCGCTGTCGCCAACGTGTCGAACACGTAAACCGCGCGGCCCAGCGGATTGTCAGCGACGTCGGGGTCGCCATTGGGCCGGCGTAGCGCGCGCCAAAGCGCGATCATCAATGGCCGTTTCAACCCGACCGCCTTGCAGAACACGCCGATGGCCTCGCCGCCGCCGTCCGCGAACACCTGTGAAGCAGTCGTCGGCTTCACGCCGGACAGATGCGCGATCTCGTGGATAAGTCCGCGATCGAGCCCCTGCTCGGCTGCCGCCAGCGCGCCCTCGAGCGACTTGTAAGGGCTCTGCGCCGCTGCGGCGCGGTTGCGCTGACGCCGCTCGATCACTTGCAGCGTCTTGCGCGTGTCCGCATCGGACCAGCCCTCTGCGGCGGCAAGCTTGAACACTTCCCCCAATTCCTGGATCAAAACCTGCCGGTCGACGGCAAAACGGCGCAGAATCTGCAACCGCGCCTCATGCCCGGCCCACCAGAACAAGACCAAGGCTTGCGTCGGCTTGAGCTCCGGCCGCGGGACCAGCAGAGGCGGCAAGGCTGGATTCTGCCGCGACCTCGCGACGACCAGATCAATCCCTTGAGTCGACAAGCGGGCAGTGTTGTTGCGCAGCACAGCTTCGATCGCCGCTCCATCGCCCGCCTGCATCAGCGCGTCGGTCACGGGCTCGCTCAGATTGCGCCGGGTCGCGATCGCCAGCCAGTGCCAGGCGACGCCAGCACGGATGGTTGCGATCAGGTCCGAATCGTCAAATCCGGCGCCGCTCTCCAAGAGAGCTTGCGCCACCGAGATTTCGTCGCGCGCCAGATAGCGCAGCAGCGCTTTCGGTGCGTCATTGATCCGCACCAGCCCTTGCGCGCACCGGCGGCGCAATTCCACGCCGCTGGTGCGAAGCAACCCGACCAGAATATCGGCCGCGAGCTGGCGCTCGTAGGAAGGCAGCCGCGTCTCCGGCCACGAAACGATCTCGCAAAGCCGCTGGATCAGGGCGTTGCGCGCACGCGGCGCATGCGGCTCGGTCAGTTCGAGCGGTGCGGGTGGATCCGCCGTGTCCCGCCGGGGTTGATTCGGCAACGCCATTACGCCAGCGCAGCACGCCCGCGTTAAGCTCACGTCAACGGCCCCGGGCTGGACCGGCCCTGAACGCCCGATTATGGCAAGCCCTCATGGAGCCGTCGGGCGAGGACAAGGCGGGCAGACGCGGTTCGGGCATCGTGTCCGAACTCAACCTCTATTACCTCCTGGTCGGATTCTACTTCTTGGCGTTCGGGATGCAGTTCGTCCTGTTCCCGTCGCTAGTGGCGTTCGTGCTGGGCGCGACGCCCGCAGGGATCGGCCTGGCGCAATCGGCGCTCTCGGCGCCGATGTTTTGTCTGTTGTTGTTTGGCGGCCTGCTTGCCGAACGCGCCCGCACAGGGCCAGCGCTGGCGATCCTTTATGTGCTTTTTGCCTTGGCGACGCTTGGCTTGTCCGCCGCCGTGATGATGGGCGGGCTGACGTATACTCTTCTGATCGTCTACGCCATCGTCGTCGGTTCGTGCGCAGCGTTCGCCATGCCCGTGCGCGATGCAGCCCTGAACGGGGTCGTCGATCGCGAAGCGGCGCTCGGACGCCACACGCCTATCGCAACGGCGGCAGCCGTCACCACCGCAGTGCAAATAGGCGCGCAAATCGTCGGCATCTTGATTGCGCGTTTTGCCGGCTCCAACCCTGCGCCCTTCCTCGCCGCCCAGGCGCTCGCCCTCGCCATCGGCGGCGCAGTCGCGATGGGAATGCAAGCGCCCAAGCCTTCCGGCCATGAACGCACATTGCAAGGGGCGTTGCGGGACTTGAAGGACGGGCTGGGCTACGCCTTTCGCGATCCGGTCATGTCGCCGATGCTGATCTCGGCGGCGTATGTCGGCGTCTTCGTGATCGGTTCGTTCCAGGTGTTGTTTCCGCTGATCGTGCGCGACGCCTATGGCGGCGAAGCGCCGACGCAGGCCGGCCGGCTCGGCGCTCTATTCGCCTGCTTTTGGGGCGCGTCGTTCGTTTCTGCAGTCTTGCTCAGCCGGCTGAAGCCGCTGCAGAGGCCGGGACGGGCTCTGATAGCCTCGCACCTGTGCGGCGCAGCTGCTCTCTTCACCTTCGCCTTCGACAAGCCGTTCGGCCTATTTGCACTGATTGTCGTCGGCTGGGGTTTTGCCGCGGGCATCGCCATCTCGACCAGCCGCACCATTGTCCAGAGCGCCGCCGGCCAGCGTTATCTCGGGCGCGTGCTGGCGGTGTATTCGATGGGATTCATGGGCGGCGCGCCGATCGGCTCCGCGCTCGTCGGCTTTGCGGCGAGCGAATGGGGCGCGCGCGCCGCAGCTTTAGCGCCAGCCATTGGTCTGGCCGGCGCTGCGCTCGCGTTGGCCAGCTTCACGCCGCTATGGCGCTATGCGCCGCAGCAGGCCCAGTTCACTGCGGACGCGTAGCGCCGTCGCGTCGCGCCCGCACCCGCGCGTTGTATTCGGCGTTTTCTTCGGTGAACCGTTCGATGGCGTCATCCGTTTCGGTGACGGCTTGGTTATGCGCACGCTCGATCGCGTTGAGCTGAGCGTGGGCTTGGTCCATCGCTGTCTTGCATCCTGCCAGTTCAGCGGCCCGGGCGGCGCGCCATTGCTGCAGCGCCTCACGCGCGGCGCTCATGACGGCGTTGCTGGCGGTGGCGCCGTCGGGGATGGCCGGCGCCGGACTGAACACGCAGGCGCCCGGCAGCGTTTGCGCGGCCGCCGCCTGCGCCAGAAACAGCGCCGCGGCAGTCGCGCTCAACACGACCTTGATCATCGAAGCAGCTGCGTTTCAGTGATCGGGACGGGTGCGCACGCCGCCGTCGCGACGCCGGCGCTCCGGGGTGGCGGCAGCCTGGCTGCCCTGCGAGAATTCCTGGACCTCGGCGTTGAAGGCCGCGACCGCTGCAGCGCGTTCCGGCCCCGCCGCGTTGAAAGCCGCGGTAAGCGCAGCGATCTCGGCTTGGCAGGCCGCTTCCTGTTCGAGGCGCTGGGTTTGCCAGGCCGCCCATTGAGCTTGCGCCGCCTCCATCTGCGCGCGCGTCGCGGTTGCTCCGTCAATTGCAGCAGGAGCGGCCGCAAAGCCGGCGCAACGCGTGGCAGTCGCTTGCGTCTCGGTTTGCGCAAACGCTGGCGACGCCAACAGACACACTGCGGCGGTCGCGCCGAGCAGAAACTTCATCTCGATCTCCGTTCCAGAACGTGCTGGTTCTATCCCTCGGGGCGGGATTTGCGAGGCAAACACGGCCAAAATGCGGTGGCCGCCCTGCATTCTTCGATCACCTGAGCTGGAACGGAACCCGCATCCGATATCGTCCTTCCACCGGGACGCCGTTCTGCATCGCCGGCGCCATCCTGTGGTCTCGCGCAATTCGCAGCGCCGCCTGGCCGAAACCCCAGCTCGGCGGGGTTTCGGAGACGATATTGCAGTTCAGGTCGCCCGTGGTCAGCACCCGGCAGTCGAGCACCACTTCCCCCTCCACTTCGCGGGGAATTGCGCGCCGCGGATAATAGGCGCTCAGGTCGGCAGGCCGGCGCAGCCATCGCGGATTCGTGATCTCAGGCGGCCCGAGCGGCGGGGCGAACGGAAGCAACGAGTGCGTCGGCGGCGCCTCAGGGTTCACGGCGATGGAAGTTTCGATTGGCGCCGGCTGTGCCGGAGTTTGCGGCGGTGGCGGCTCACGCACACTCGGCGGCGGCTTCGGCGGGTCCGGCCGTTCGATCACAGTTGGAATAATGGGCGACGTCAGCATCGGCAGCGCCGCGAGCGTCACCTTCATGCTCACAGCCGCCACGGCGAGGACGCCCAGCAACGCGGCCGAAGCCGCCAATGTTGTTGCACGCAGCCCAAACGCTTGCGTCATGCCGCACCTCCTCGTCCGCGTCAGCCGGACGTCGCGGAAAGCATGCGCTGGCGCGCGCTCAGCCAATAGTAACGCGCGCGCGATCTCGATCACGTGTGCGCGACGTCACCCGGCCGTGAACGGCACCACCATGCGATAGCGGCCGCGCACCGCCATGCCGTCTTGGACCGCCGGCTGCATCACATGCTCGGCGGCGATAGCGAGCGCCGCTGAGCCGAAGCCGAGTGCTTCCGGGGTTTCCGATGCAATTGTGCAGGCCAAGCGTCCGGTGGTCTCGACCACGCAATCCAGCACGACTTGGCCGTTTAACCCGCGCATGAACGCATCGCGCGGATAAAACCGTGCAAGATTGCGCGGTCGCGACAGCCAGACCGGGTCGGTGATGACAACCGGCTCGCGCTCAGCCGGCGCCGCCGGCGCTGCAGGCGGGGCGATGGGCGCATCCGGCGCTTCAATTTGGCGCGGCCGCCGGGGCGGCGCACGTGCTTGCGGCGGTTCAGCCGGTGGCGGCGGCTCGATCTCGCTCAGCACAGCGACGGCCGCGGCGTCTTCTTCCACGAACGGCGCGTAATGCAGTGAACCGATCGCCATCAGCACCAGCGCCGCCAGCGCGGCGGCGCTCAAAAACGACACGAGCCGCACAATCCTCAAGGACTGCGCGGCCCGGTCTGGCGTGCTTGGTACGCCGGTGTTCACTGCACGCAATTCCTGCCAGCGCTCGCTGACCGGACTGTGTACGATCAGTTCGCCAACTGCCAGCGGATCGTGCGGCGGATACGGCCACCGGCGGTGGCCACTCCGTCACGCGTCGCCGGCGCAATGCGGAAATGGCGAGACACGCGCAGCGTGGCTTCGCCGAAGCCGTAGCCAGGCGGGTCTTCCGACGTCACTGTGCAGGTCAAACGCCCGTCGGCGCCGACAATGCACTCGATCGTGGCCCGGCCTTCGACATCGCGGTCGCGCGCCCGTTCGGGGTAGTACCGCGCATAGTCGTTGCCATTCGGCTGTTCCAGCCATTGCGGGTTGGTGATCACCGAAGGCGTAGGCGGCGCCGGCGGGGGGTCGACCGCAAGCGGCAGCGGCGTCGGCGTCGGCGGCGCGGACAAATCCGGCGGCGGCACACGCTGTTCGGGCGGCGGCGGCGGCGGCGGACGATCCGGCGGCGGCGGCGGCGGCGGCGGCTTCTCCTCCTCCTCGATTTCCACTTTCACCGCTTCGGAATCCTCGAACAGGTCCGAGATCGCGCTGAACTTGCGGGTGATTGCCAGATAGACCAGCGAAAGGCAGATCAGCGCCGCCAGGCTGAGCGAAATAAGACGTAGACCAACCATCGTCCTACCCCTCGCTCGCGAGTTCAGCGAAGATACCGACTTTCACGAAACCTTCTTCCTGCAATTGGCTCATCACCTGCACGACGTTGCCGTACGCCGTGCTCTGATCAGCGCGGACGAAGACCCGCGCTTCGGCGTAAATGTCTTCGACATTCAAGGCGGGATTGTTGCGGATCGCGTGATCGAGCGTGCGCTCACCCAGTTGTGAAAGCTGCACGACCTCTTCGTCGACATAGATCGCCAAGCCGGCCGAAGTTTCACGCACGCCGACGATCGTCGGGTTCAGACCCTCGAGCCGGATCGGCACCGGGTTCGGCGGCGGCAGGTCAACGCGGATATCGACCGTCGGAATCGGCGCCGTCACCATGAAGATGATCAGCAGCACGAGCAGGATGTCGATGAACGGGATGACGTTCGGTTCGGAAACCGGTCCGCCTTTATTCCCACCAACTTTACCAGCCATGGCTCACCTCCGCCGGTCTTCGGCGACGAAGCCGATTTTGGTGAAGCCCTCGTTCTGCAGCATGTTCATGACGCGGACGACGTGACGATAGGCGATGCCCGCATCGGCGCGGATATAGATGCGCTGATCTTTGATCTCGAATTCGTCGTTGGCGATCTGCGGCGTATTGGTCATCACCGCCTCGTAGGTCTTCGGTCCGAGGTCGTTGATGTTCACGGCGTCGTTCATCACATAGACTTGGATGCCGCCCGACTCCTCAGCCACCGAAATCCAGGTCGGACGCGGCGGCCGCTGTGACGGCTGCACTTTCGCGTCCGGCATCTCGACTTCGATGTCGACGCTCGAGATCGGGGCCGCGATCATGAAGATGATCAGCAGCACGAGCATAATGTCGATGAACGGGATCACGTTCGGATCCGCGGTCACGTCATGCTGACCGTGCTTCGCGCGGCCGCCAGTAGAGATTTTACCCGCCATTGGGGGTCTCCTCCAATGCTAGGTCACTCTCAGCCTGCGCGGCGGTCCATGTCACGCGAAACGAGCGCAATGAATTCCGCGGCGAAGTCCTCGAGTTTGCTCGACTGCTTGGAGATTTGCTTGGCGGCGAAGTTGTAGATCAGCACTGCCGGGATGGCCGCAGCGAGACCGGCGGCTGTCGCGAGCAGAGCGCCGGCGATGCCGGGCGCGACGACCGCAAGCGACGTGGTTTGCGTCTTCGCGATGCCGACGAAGGCGACCATGATGCCCCACACCGTGCCGAACAGGCCGATGAACGGAGCGTTCGCGCCGATCGAGGCCAAGAACGTCATCGACGACCCGAGATCGTCGAGGTGCTCGTTCTGGCGGGTCTGCATCGCCGATGCGACGCGTTGCATCGTGTGATCGCGCGCGTCGCGCATCGTGTAGAGGCCGAGATCCTGGGTGCGGCGGACTTCCGCCATGCCGGCGTCGAACATCGACTTGATGCCGGAGTTCGGCAGCTTCCGGGCGATGGCTTCGGCTTCCTCGACCGAGTTGGCTTTACGGAACGCGGTGAGGAAGTCCTTCGTCTGCTTCGAAGCTTTACGCATGACGTAGATCTTCTCGAACAGCAGCGCGACGGCGTAGATCGCGCAGAGGCCAAGAATGACCATGACGCCCATTTCGACGGCGTTGAGGTGCTGGACCAGTTCCAGCATCGACACTTCCTGCTGACCCGCCGCTTCAGCGGCGGCGGCCGCGCCGCGCTCCTTGGCTGCGGCGAGTTCGTCAGCGGACGGGGGCGTCGCGGGCGGCGGCGCCGCGGTCGTCGTCGTCGTCGCCGGCGGTTGCCCAGCCGGAGTGGTGGTTTGCTGCGCGAACATCAGCAGCGAATTCATCAACGTCATGGTCTGCCCTTTGTGCCTGCCTGAATTCTGTTTCGGCTGTCCCACGCGCTCCTGCTTTGCGCGCGGGGCCGCCGCGATGAGGTTTTTTCTGCGTGTTCGATAGTTGGCTGCGCTCGGCTCGATCTGACCCTTGAACCAGGCTAGCGCACCCTCCCACCAGGCGCCGCACGGGCTGCCGCAATCTGCGGTCTTTTTTCCCTGCGACGAGCGACGCCGGCGCCTAAATTTTCGGAAAAGGTGCTCTTGTCAACGTCTCCCACGCAGTGGGCGATCTTCGCAGAACGCCCATCCCCCAGACTGGCGCTGATGCCTGACCGGCGTCCCTGGGTGCAACCAAAACTTTCGTGATCGTCATGCAGTTCCCGAAGCCAGGCAGCATTGCTATGCATCCCTGGATAGGGAAGCTGGATTCTCAGACTTTTCAGGGGGATATGATGGCAATGACAGCTGAAGCCCTGGAGGCGCTGCTGCGCCAGGCATTGCCCGACGCCGATATCCACATCCAGGACCTGGCGGGCGACAACGATCACTATAAGGCGACCATCCGGTCGGCAGCGTTCGCGGGAAAATCGAGGGTCGCTCAGCACCAGATGGTTTACGCGGCCCTGAAAGGGGCCATGGGCGGGGACCTTCACGCCCTGGCCTTGGACACCGGTCCGAAGTGAGGGCCCCCGCATCGCCGGTCGAGGCCGTTCAGAGCGCAGCGCTCCTGCCTATTGCCGACCGCCGCGCGCCATCCTACGTGCCCGCCATGACCGACGCACTCGACACTATTCGCAACACGATCGGCGCCCACGACGTCGTGCTGTTCATGAAAGGCACGGCCGAGCAGCCCCAATGCGGCTTCTCACAAATGGTGGTGCGGATTCTCGATCATATTGGCGTCGACTATCACGACGTGAATGTGCTTGCCGATGAGAACATCCGTCAGGGCGTGAAGGAATTCGCCAACTGGCCGACCATCCCGCAACTCTATGTCAAAGGCGAGTTCATCGGCGGCTGCGACATCGTCCGCGAAATGTTTCAAAGCGGCGAGTTGAAGGCCTTGTTCGACGGCAAAGGCCTCGGCGGCGCCGCCTGAACCTCGTTAGCGCGGATCATGACAGGCTCGCTAACGATCGATCCAGCCGAAATTGCGTGCGCAAGACTCCGCAGGCACGGCGGTCAACGCTTCCTGGTCTCCGCCATAGTCGTTCAGGCAGTCCGCAAGCCGGCGCGCGGCGCGCCTCAATTCCGCATCCGATCGCCCGCCCTGACCGGCGCGGCGGGCCAGCACCGCCGCGCTCGCCAAGCGATTTTGATAGCTTGCCGACAACCATTCGCTCATCGCCGCATCGGCAACGGTCGCGCCCTCACGCCACGACGGCGGCAAGCCGACGGCCCAGCGCAGCCTCGTCCACGGCGAGGCCTGCAGGCAGGGATCGCCATCGAGATCGGCATTCAGGACCGGCGCGTCCTCGAGTTCGAGATCCGAAAAACGCGACGCGTCGCGATCGGGAAGCTGGGCCAGGCACAAGACGTCGCGCAACGTCTGACGATCGGCATTGATCGCCGGGTTCAGATAGAAAATGCCGGCCCCGCCACTTGATGAACTGATGAGCAGATCGCGCCCGTCGGGACTGAAACGCGCATCGCTGATCTCCGGCACGCGCACTGCGCCCAGATAGCGTCCGGTCGCGGTGTCCCAGATGCGGGCGGCGTCGCCTGACACGGTGACGATGCGTTTTCCATCAGGACTGAAGCTCGCGCCGATGACGGCGTCGAGGTGACGCAATCGCGCGACCTGCCGCCCGATTCTTGCGTCCCAAATCCGCGCCGTATGGTCATAGGAACTGGTAACCACGAACGCACCGTCGGCGCTGAACTCGGCCGAAAGAGCGCCGTTCTCATGCCCGCTCAACTCGTAAAGCGCTCGCCCGGAGGCGCTCCATATCCGGGCCGCGCCATCGCGCGACGCGGTGACCATGTATCGCCCGTCGCGGCTGAATCCGAGATCCCAGACTGGTTCCGGGTGGTCGACGACGGCGATTTCGCGGCCAGTGTTTGCATCCCAGATCTGGGCCGCGCGATCCATCAGCCCTGAAGAGCCCGTGATCAGCAGAGCGCCGCTCGGATCGAGGTCGGCCGCCCCCATCGTCGGGCTGTGCTCGTCGCCCGGTCCCTCGCGCAGTTCGCCGACCCGGAGCAATTCCGCACCGGTGCTGCTATCCCAAATCCGCGCCGTGTTGTCGTTTGACGCGGTGACGATCCGCGTTCCATCGGCACTGAACCGCGCCGTAGCGATCACATCGCCATGGCCGCGCAAGGTGGCGAGCACGCTGCGGTTCGCGCTGTCCCAGACCCGCACCACGTTGTCATCGGATATTGTGACGATGCGTCGTCCATCGCGGCTGTAGTCGGCATGGTCGATCAAAGCGTCTGGCAGCGATAGCACAGCGCCCAGCCGTGCATCCGAAACGTCCCAGATTCGCGCTACACGATCATCGGACGAAGCGGTCGCCAGCTGCAACCCGTTCGGACTGAACGCCACGTGATCGAAGCGCTCGATCTGGCCGCGCAGGGAAAGAAACTCTCTGCCGCCTGCTATGTCCCAGATACGAGCCCGATTGTCGTTGGAAGTCGTGACCAGAAATGCGCCGTCGGGGCTGAAGCTCACGGACTGCATCCGGTCCGGCGAACCGTACCGATCGCGAAAGTCGTCATCGCCGCGGAATGCCGCGATCTGGCGGCGCGCATCCACGTCCCACACATAAGCCATGTTGTCCGACGCTATGGCGACGCGCGCGCCGTCGGCGCTGAGATGCGCCTCGCTGACCTGGCCTTCGACTTCCATCACCGCCAGTTCGCGGCCGTTGCCCGCGTCCCACACCCGCACCGTATTGTCGTGTTCCCCTTGAGACAGAATGCGCTCGCCGTTGGCGCTGAATTCGACGCTCTTGATCATGTATTCGTGAGCGCGGATCCGCCATACTTCCCGGCCCGTCGCCGTGTCCTCCACGATGACAGTGCCGCCCTCGAACGACACATAGCGCGCACCGTCCGGGGTCATGCGCGAAGCCTGAAGAAAACCATAGAAGCCGCTGGGACTGGCCAGCTCGCGCCCGCGCACCGCATCGAACAACGGCGGCGTCTCATCGAGCGCCCCGAAATACAAGGCGGCGCCGGTTGTCGCATCCCAGACACGAACGCCCTCGAAGTCTGCGGTGACTATGCGGGCGCCGTCTTGGGTGAAGTTCATATAAAGCGCGCTCCCCGGAAAGATCAGCATTTCAGCGCCGGTTTGGGCATTCCAAACCCTGATCGTGCCGTCCCTGGAAGCCGTGGCGACCTTCTCGCCATCCGGCGAGAACGCGATTGCGCCGATCCCGCCTGTGTGCCCGCGCAGTGACAAGGTCAGCGGCGAGGCCATCATCGCGCGGCGCAGTTCGGCTTCGGCGTTGCGCGCGTCGAAACCGATCAGCGGCCAGTCGGCGCCGGCCAGTGCAGCCGCTGCATAAAGCGCAGCGCGGTCATAAGCGCCCCGGTCGGAGGTCGCGCGCGCAAGCTCCGCTAACGTGTTCGATCGCTCGGCCATGCGGTTGGAGGCAATGAGCCCGCCGACCGCGCCGAGCGCGAGCATGGCGACGAATGCTAATCCGGCTCGCTGAAACGCGGTCACACGCCGATGCCTGCGATCGCGGTCTTCCAGTGCGCCGGGTGAAACCCCGATCATGCCCGACACCAGCTTGAGCCAGGCGCTGCGGAAACCGTCCCGGCCCTTGCGCGCATCGCCCGCGAGCGGCTCCAGCGTGCGCGCACCGCTCGCATCCTTCGAAAACGCCGGCGGGAACAGGGAGAGCGTCAGGTCTTGTCCGGCCTCATCGCTGAGCGGAGCGGTGTCGGCTATGATCGCGAAGACACGGTCGGCGCGGCCGAGGCCGATGTAATAGTCGATCTCTTTTTGCACCCACGGGCTCGCCGCCGAGGCTGGCGAACAGACCACGATCAGCGCTGCCGACGCTCTCAGGCTGGCTTCGATAAGGTCGCTCAGAGCGCCGGCGGAGAGTTCTTCCCGATCGCGGAAAACCGGATAGATGCGGTTGGGTTTGCCCTCGCCGATGGGATCGAAGGCGCCGAGTGACTTCGGGATGTGATAGCGCTCGAGCGCGCGGTGCAGGCGGCGCGCGAAGACGCTGTCCTTGCTCGAGTACGATATGAAAGCCGCGTACCGGTATAGCTCCGCCATACCCCGCCCCCATGCGCCGGCGTCGACGCTATCACCAGCGCCTGCTTTGTCGAGGCGCCGAGTGAGCCGCCGCTCTTGGCCGAAAAATTGCGCGAGCCGCGTGTCTATGGTTGGCGCGCCGCGCCTGCAACGCGAAGTGCTTCCTGGCGGCAGTCATAGGGCAGGCTCGGATCTTCGCAGAACTCCGGCCAGCGATCGGTCTCCAGCCAATATTGGAGGAGTCCGCCGCGGTGCATCAGCGGCATGAAGCGCGGGTCGGCCCGCATGGCGGCTGTCATCGGATAGAACATCGTGCGCCAGGGAAAATCGATGATGCAGGCTGGAAACGCGCCTTGATCCTGGCCGACTGCCGCCGTCGATATTGCGTCCGGGCATTCCGCAAGCAGCCGTTCGACGTCGGCGAAAGCGGCGTCGACATCTCCGGCGGCCGCAAGAACGACGAACCGGTCGGAAGGCTGCCAGCATTCGTGCGCCGCACGCGTCGCCTGGCGCCGTGAGGCGTCGGTGTTGGCCGCCAAGGCCGTCGTCACCCGCCGATAGCACTGAAGACGCGCTGTGTTATAGTCGCTTGGCGCATGGTCGAGCAGCCGGACTGCCTCGGTGCGTGATCCAAACCAAAGATTGACGCGGAATCTCTCGTACCAGACCTCGGAGTTGTCCGGCCATCGCGCCTCGGTGTCAGCCAGCAGTTCGATCGCTTCGCGGTCGTGGCCGACGCTCGCCATTGCAAACGCAAGGGTGACGACATAAAGCGGCGAGAGCGGCCTCAACCCGAGCGCGCGCCGCTGATATTGTACTGCCTCTTCCGGCCGGCCGTGGGTTCGCAAAAACCACGCATAGTAGAAATTCAGCTGCGCGCTGTTGGGAGAGCGCCGCAAAGCTGCGACAAGAGCCTCCTCCCACGCGCGCCGCGAGGCGGCGTAAGAGATGCGGTCGGTTTTCACCACCAGAGCTTCACTGTTCCCGGGGTCGATGCGCAACGCTGCATCCGCAGCTGCGTCCGCCAGCTGCAACAGCCTGTCGTCAGTCTGGGGAGCGGAATAATACAAATCCCAGTAGCCGCCGGCGAGGCGTCCCTGAAGGAAACTCGATCTCGGAGCCGCTCGGGTCACTTGCTCGATCAGTCTGACCGCTTCGTCCAGTCCTTCCTGACCGAGCGCGATCAGTTCGCAGCCTCGCAACAGTGTCGACAGCGCCGAAGCGGCGAGCTGAGCCGCATCGCGGCGCGCCGAGACTGCGCATTCCATGACCGCGATCACCGCCGAAGCTGCTTCGAGCCGCAACTCGGCCGCGTGCGCGGTTTCTCGCTCGAAGCTCTGCGCCCACAGCGTGTGTTGTCCCCTGACTTCGTTCAGCCGGATCGAGGCGCGCACCGTCTCGCCCTCGCGCACCAGCTCGCCTTCGATCGTGAAGACTGCGTCGAGCGAGCGGGCTTGCTGTTCCTGTGAGCGCCCTTGCGAGTTGGCCGACTCGTCGGTGAACACCGTCTCGATCCCGATTTGATGCGATGTTTCGACGATCTCGCTGGTCACGCCGCGCGCCAAGGAGACGAGTTCAGCGTCGCCGGCAGGCGCTCGCAACGTGAACACTGCGGTGCGCACGCCGCGGGACGGCTGCAGCAGCCAGACCGCGCCCAGTGCTCCGACAATCAACAGCGCCGCAGCGATAGCGGCAAACCGCCCACGCCGTCCGAGGCGAGGCAAGCGCAGCCCGCCGCGTTCGACATTCGCGGCATAGATGTCGATCGTCTCCGACATCTTGTCGAGCTTCACGTCGCCCAGGCTGACAAGCTTGCTCGTGAGCGCGCCCCGCGCCGAGCGCCGCACATCTTCCGACAGCACGATCTCACCGGGACTGGCGCGCTGCTGCAGCCGTGCGGCGATGTTGACGGCGTGTCCAAGCAGGTCGCCGTCGCTCTCGACAATGACTTCGCCGGTGTGCAGGCCGATGCGCACCTGGACCGGCGGATCGAGCTGTTTGACCGTCTCGATCAGCGCCAGCGCCGCCTCCAATCCGGCCGTCGCGGTCGGAAACTCGAGCATGAAGCCGTCGCCGGCGCTGCTGAAGATACGACCATTGCGCGGCGACGCCACTTGCGTGAGCACATCGCGGATTCTGTGCACGGCGTGCGCGGCCGATGAATCGTCTTTTTCCGTCGCGCGGGAATAGCCGACCATGTCCAAAGCGAGGATCGTCGCCAGTTTGCGCGTCTCGGTCACCGCCCTGCTCCCGTCGAGCCGCACCATACCCGCCGCTGACCGCGCTGTCTCAATCAAGTGGCGCGCGCAGCCGACCGTGCAGCGGTCAGCGCTTGGACGGACTTTCTAGGCCGCCTTCGCCTCCGGCCGGGCCGTCACCGCAAGTTTCAGCTTGATGCACGCGCCATCGCGCAGAACCAGAAGCTCGACGGTTTTGCCGATGCGCTCGCGGTTCAGCAATTTGTGGATCGCGTCCACCGACGGCGTCGCTTCGCCGTCGAGTTTCAACACGACATCGCCCTCTTCGAGCCCCGCCGCCTCGCCCGGCCCGCCGCCCGCGACCGCGACGACCAGGACGCCGCTTTCAGCGTGCAAATGCAGACGCCGGGTCAGAGCGCGCGACAATCCTTGGGTTTGGCCGCCAATGCCGAGCCAACCGCGCGCCACCCGGCCGTCGCGCATCAGTTCGGGGATGATGAGCTTTGCCGTGCTGCTCGGCACCGCGAAGCACAGACCCTGCGCGCCGCCGATGATCGCGGTGTTGATGCCGACGACAGCGCCGTGCCCATCGACCAAAGCGCCGCCGGAATTGCCGGGATTGAGCGCGGCATCGGTTTGGATCACGTCTTCGATCAGACGCCCGCTCTCGCCGCGCAAGGTGCGCCGCAAGGCTGAGACTACACCCACTGTCACAGTGGCCTGCAAGCCAAGCGGATTGCCGATGGCGATGGCGAGTTCGCCCACGCGCAGCGCGCCCGAATCGCCGAGTTCGGCGGCGTGATGGCCTTTGCCGTTCAGCCTCAGCAGCGCCAGATCCGTATCCGGATCGGTCCCGACCACAGTAGCCGTGGCGACGCTGCCATCATGGAGCACGCCTTCGATCGCGCCGGCGCCGCGTACGACATGGTTGTTGGTGAGCGCGTAGCCGTCGGGCGAAATGATCACGCCCGAGCCGGCGCCGTCATAGAGGCCGCGGTGCTGGCGGCTGGTGCGCCGGACCCCGATCACGGCCGGACCGATCTCGTCGACGACGCGAACCACGGTTTCGGAAAAGGCGTCCCGCGGACCGCGCCGGGGAGGAGCCATGACAAACGACTTCTTGCTGCCGAACATGGGCTTGAAGGTAAGAGCGCGATGCGGCGGCCGCAATTCGGCGCCCGCGGCTGGGACCAGCGACCAGGGACCATGTGGGCCGGGCCATCAATCCCTGGTCCCCGGTCCCTGCTTCCCCTACATGCGCCCAATGCCTCCCCCGCCCGCCACGACCGAGACGGCGCCGCCGCGCCCGTTCCATCCCTTCACCTGGCTCAGAAACTCGTTCCTCGCCGGCGTCGCCCTGGTGCTGCCGTTCGTGGTGACCGCCTGGCTGATCTGGATCGTGGTGGCGTTCATCGACACCCGGGTCGAGCCGCTGGTGCCGCCGGGATTCGAGTTCTTCACCCGCTTCCCAGGCGGCGGCGTGATCCTCGCCGTCGCCGTGCTCACCGTGGTCGGCGCGCTCGCCGGTAATCTTGTCGGCCGCTGGATCGTCAGCACCGCCGACACCGGCATCGCCAACCTGCCGCTGGTACGCACCATCTATGGCGGCGCCAAGCAGGTGTTCAAACAGGTCGCTGCGCCCGAGCGCACCTCGTTCAAGCAGGCTGTGCTCGTCGAGTTTCCCCAGCCCGGCTCTTACGCCATCGGCTTCATCACCAACGAGAACACGGCCGAAGTGGTGCACGATATCGGCGCCGATCTCGTCGCCGTTTACGTGCCCCAGGCGCCGATCCCCACCTCGGGCTTTCTGCTTTACCTGCCGCGCACTGCGCTCAGGCCGCTGGCGATCGCGCCGGAAGAAGCGCTGAAACGCGTCATCTCACTCGGCATCATCCGTAAGGAAGACGACATCGTCGCCAAATGAGCGAACGCCTTGGGGCGATCCCGTATCACCCCGTCACTCGATCCGCACCGCGTTCACATCGAAGTCCGGCGGCGGATATTGCGGGTTCATCTCCTCCAGCGTGCCGTGCACGATCGCGGCGATTGCTGCATTGCGCTGCCACTTCCGATCGGCCGGCACCACCCGCCAGGACGCATGTTCGGTCGAGCAGCGGTCGAGCATGGTTTCGTAGGCGCTCTGGTATTGATCCCACAATTCGCGGTCTTCCAGGTCGGCCGGGTTGAACTTCCAGTGCTTGGAAGGGTCGTCCAGCCGCTCCTGCAGCCGCTGTTTCTGCTCGTCCCTGGAAATGTGCAGCATGAATTTGAGCAAGGTGACGCCGTTCTCACTCAAATGCTTCTCGAAGGCGTTGATTTGTTCGTAGCGGCGTTCGATCACTTCTTGGGGCGCCAGCTTGCGCACCTTCACCACGAGCACGTCCTCGTAGTGCGAGCGGTTGAAAATGCCGATCATTCCGGTCCGCGGCGCGGCCTCGTGCACACGCCAGAGAAAATCGTGGCGCAACTCCAGTTCGGACGGCTTGCCGAAGGCTTTGACGTTGACGCCAAGCGGGCCGCACTGGTTGAAGACGCCGCGCACCGTGCCGTCCTTGCCCGATGTGTCGATCCCCTGCAGCACCACCAGCAGCGACCGCTTCTGCTCGGCGTAAAGCCGGTCCTGCAGCTGATCGATGGCCTTGGCGCAGCGCTCGGCGGCTTTCTTGCCGGCCGCTTTGTCGGCGAGAAGCTCGTCGCAGACCGTTGCCCGCCTGCTCAGCTTCGAGCTTTTGCCGGGCTCGACGCGCAGAGCCGCGTCAATCTCTTTCCAGTTCATCGGCTGAGCATACAAAGAAAAAGGCCCACCGCGAGGGTGGGCCTTCGATCTTCGCCAAAAACGCGACTTACGACGCGTAGTATTCGACGACGAGGTTCGGCTCCATTTGCACCGGATACGGCACGTCCGAAAGCTGCGGAATGCGCTGGAAGCGCGCCGTCATGCCTTTCGGGTCCACCTCGATATATTCCGGCGTCTCGCGCTCTTGGCTTTGCAGCGCTTCCAGCACGATCGCCATCGACTTCGCCTTGTCGCGCACTTCGATCACGTCGCCGACTTTGACCAGGAAAGATGGGATGGTGACTCGCCGCCCGTTCACCTTGACGTGGCCGTGGTTCACGAACTGACGGGCCGAGAACACGGTCGGCGCGAATTTGCAACGATAGACCACCGCGTCCAAGCGGCTCTCCAGCAGGCCGATGAGGTTTTCGGCCGTGTTGCCCTTGCGGCGCGCGGCCTCTTCATAGGTCTTGCGGAACTGCTTTTCGGTGATGTTGCCGTAGTAGAGGCGGAGTTTCTGCTTCGCGACCAACTGGAGGCCAAAGTCGGACGTCTTGCCCTTGCGGCGCTGGCCATGCTGGCCGGGGCCGTACTGGCGCTTGTTGACTGGAGATTTCGGACGGCCCCAGAGGTTTTGGCCAAACCGGCGGTCCGACTTGTATTTCGCTTCGATACGCTTGGTCATGCGCTACAGGCGCCTTCTTCCGTGACGGGGACCGGCGGCTTCCCAATGAGGCCGCGACTGCCCTGGCGGTATGCCCGTCGCCCAGTATGCCGCAGCGGCCTGAACCGTGCGGAAGCGGGGGCTTCTAGAGGGGAATGCGGGCGTAAGGCAATAGCAGAATGCGTGGCTGCACGGTTACTGCGCCCGTCTCGGCACGATCTCGTCGAATACGATCCGCCAGTCCCGGCCCTGGCGCTGCCAGATGCGGGCGGCATAGCCGTCGCGGCGGCTTCCTCCGTCCCGCCAGGAGGTCCTGCCCAATACGAAAACCATGTCCCCGGCGCCTGATCCGTCGATCCGCAGCGGCTCCTCCACCGCATCGAGACCCGTGACCTGCACCAGCGCCGCCGCGGCTTCGGAGCCGATCGCTGCTGGATGTCCGGGACGGTTCAAGCGGACATCGGCGGCGAGCCGGCTGGTCAATTGCGCGCGCGGGTCCGGACGCGCCCTGGCGATGTGGTTCTCGAGCGCGCGCACTTCCTCGACGGCCGCTGAAGCCGTGCCTGCGCCACTCGCCGCCATCGCAAGCGTCGGAATGACCGCATCGGCCGCAACGGCGGGTCCAGGATCCCGCACGTCCGTGCCGGCGTCGAATATCCACTTCCACTCGCCGTTGGACTGACGCTGCCACACCGTGAAGTAATGACCAACGATCCCGTCGCGATTGCGAAACTGAAACGGGCCGGTGGTGAAACCGAAGTCGCCGCTGCTCGCGATGCCGGCAAACGCCGGGCGCCAATCGAGCGTCGTTTCGCCGTCGCCTTCGACGCGTGCGAGGTTCTCATGGGCGTTGACCGGATCGGGACTGAGTGTCGTTGCATCCCGCGCCGCGTAGGCGCGGAACGCGGCTGCCCAACCCCGCCGCGCCGCGTCGGACGCAAACGCGCGCTCGGCTGCGATCACAGCATCGGCGCGCGTCGGCGCCGCCGATTGCGCCGACACGCATGCGGTCAAAGCCGCCGCCAGCAATAACGCCCTTATCATACGCTAAAACAGCGCCGGCGGGCGCACCCAGTCAATTACGGCGCGACCGGTTACCGTGCTGCTGCGACACCGGACTTAACCGTTCTTCAACGGCCCATGCACAGCCTGTGCGCACTGGAGTCGAACCGCCGTGCCCGTCTTGTTGCGCCATAGCCAACAACTCGAAATGAACTTGACCGAGTATCATGGCGCCATCTCGCTCGCGGAACTCGACGCGGTGGCTGACTACTTCGCCGCGAACACTTCGCTGCTCAAGCGCGACACGCTCGGTCTGGTGCTGCCCGGCGCGCACTTCGGCGACATTGCATTGCCGGCGCTCGACGATCTGTTCCGCCGCTACGCCGCCATCTACGCGCCGCTCAATTTCGAGATCATACGCCGCTCGGCCTGGGTTTGCCTGAGCCCCTCGGCGCAGGCGCACATTGACTACTGGATCGGCGGGCGCGACACGCGTGGAGCGATGTCGAGCACATTGCGGCAGTTTTCCTCTCTCGCCGAAGCCGGCGACTGGCTGGTGCTGAGCGAGGCCGAGACAGCCATGCTCGAAAGCGGTGAAAGTTTTCTCGAGCTCGCGCGCTTTGCGCCGGCGCCGGACGCCCCGCGCGCCAGAGCGCGTTAGTTTCAAGCGAAGCGGCGCCTCAAGGCGATCCGGAACTGGCCGCAACAGGCGCGGCGCTGTCCTCGGCAATCGCCTCGCCTTCGACGATCGAGTCCCATTCGGCCTCGCATTCATAGTTCAAGCCGTCCGGCTCGACTTCGAGCCTGGTGCTGGCGAAGGCGCTCTTCAGCAACGTGCTGCCGAAGCCCTTTTTGTCGATGCCGGCCGCACTCGGTTCGCAGCGCTCTTTCCAGCTGAATTTGAAGCGCCGCGCCGCGCCGCTTCCCTCGCCGCCCCACCGCAAGTCGATCGCGCCATGCTCGTCGCGAAGCGCGCCGTACTTCACGGCATTGGTCAAAAGCTCGTGCAGCACCAGCGCAAAGTTCTGCACCGCACTTGCCTTCACCTGAACATCGGGCCCCTCGCGGCGCACGCGATCGCCGAAGTGGGCGAGTTCCATGTCGACGATCTGCCGCAGCGGCTGCGCGCTCCATTCGGTGCGCGTCAACAAGTCCTGACTGCGCGCCAGAGCCTGCAGCCGTTGCGTGAGAATTGCGTACGATTGTTCCGGCGGACGCGGATCCGCGAATGTGCGTTTGACCACAGCCTGCACCACGCTCAGCACATTCTTGACCCGGTGATTGAGCTCGCGCGACAACAATTCCTGCTGCCGCATGCGCCGCTTTATTTCCGCGCCGGCGGTTTCGAGCGCGTTGGTCATCGCCCTGATTTCGTTGAGCGTCGTCCCCGGCAACCGGGGTTCGGCTTCAGCCCGGCCCACGGCGGCGGCATAAGCTGCGGCGCGGCGAATCTGACTGCTCAGGAAGCGGCCGAACATGACGCCGAGCCCGATTGCCAGAGCGATTGCAGCGAGCGCGAACAGGAGCCACCACAGCAAGCTGCGATTGACTTCCCCGCTCACCACGGCGAGCGGCACGTCGACCACGATCGTCCACCCGCTGACCGCTGAGCGATGCGCCGCACGCAGCATCGCTTGTCCTTGCCGGTCGCGCCAGCGTGAGAGTCCGGGGCCGACCGTGGGCGCCGGCGCGTCCTCATCGGCGCGGCCTGCGCTGGCCACGAGGACGCCCTTGCGATCGAACACCGCGCCGACCCAGCCCGGTTCGAGCGATTGTCCGGCCACTATGGTCTGCACATGTTCGACTGGACGCGCATAGATGAGAATGTACGCAACTTCGCCATTGCGCAGGATCGGCATGTCGAAATTGACGACCGAGCCGTCCGTGACCAGGCTATGGAAGACGTCCGACACCGCCATCTCTCTCGATGTCAGGATGCGTTGTCCGGTCTCGAGGTCGCCGGTCCTGGCCGGCTGCTGCCCGAACGGCACGTAGGTGTTGGCCATCTGCCGAAGCGCCCGGTCGGTAACGACAATGTAGCCGTCGCCGCGCAGTGCGTCTCGCGCCTGTCCGTGAAACGTCGCCCAATCGCGGGCCCTGAAGGAAGGCAGCGTCGCAAGCGTGTTCAGCACCAGAATGTGGCGTTCGATGTCGCGATCGATGTCCTCGGTTAGATCTGTCGCAAGCTGCACCAGCCGCGCTTCGGCCTGCGTGCGCGCGAGATGGGCCGAATGCGCCAGCAAGACGCCGGCCAGCAGTATGATCGGCAGCGCCACCAGCAGCGCGAACGCGACAAGGTGCGCGGCAAACGAATAGCGCCGGTCTTTGCCTCCCTGTTGCACTGCCGTCCCGCCCTTCCGCGCGCCAGCATAGCGCGACGGTAACGCCGCGTATATCGGGCGCCCCGCTCAGGTCTTTTGGCGTGGTCGCGCAGTCTGCGGAGAACGCGATCTGCCGTTGAGCGTATCAAATGATAAGGCTGGCGCGGCGCTCAGCTTCCGGCGCTATCCAGCTGGTATTGGCTTTGCAGATAATTCTGCAGTCCGACTTGGGCGAGAACGGCGAGCTGCGTCTCCAGAAAGTCGATGTGCTCTTCGGTGTCGTCGAGAAGGTCGGTGAGGATGTCGCGCGAGACGTAATCCTGCTTGGTTTCGCAGAGCGCGATGCCTTCGACGATCGCCGTCCGGCCAGTGGTTTCCGCCTTCAAATCGGCGTTCAGCCGCTCTTCGACCGTAGTGCCGATCTGCAGCTTGTTCAGCGCCTGCAGGTTGGGCAGGCCTTCGATCAGGAGCACGCGCTTCACGATCCGATCGGCGTGCTTCATTTCCTCGATGGATTCTTCGTAGGTCTTCTTGCCGAGCTTGCCGTAGCCCTCCTGCTCGTACATGCGCGCATGCAGGAAGTACTGATTGATCGACGTCAGCTCGTTGGTCAGGATCTTGTTGAGCTGCTTGATGACGTCCGCGTCGCCCTTCATCGCGCCTTACTCCGCCGCGACGAGGCTCCGGGCTTTGCCGGCCATCCCGCCGCAAGAAATGCCTTCGGCGATTTCCGGCAGGCAGCGTCCGCAGCACGGCTCACACCCGTGGTGGGCGAGCACGTCTTCCGGGCCCTGCGCGCCAGCGGAAATGGCTTCCTCCACTTCCGCCTCAGTCACGCCGTTACAATTGCAGACGTACATCCCGCACTTCTCTGAAAGCAAAGACTTTTCCGGCGACTGACTCGCAGACGCAAGTTTCTAGCCTGTTGCGGACGCTCCTGCAAGTCATTCGCAGCAAGGAGTGTGCAGGATCCCGTCGAGTGATGGTTTGATCTTGGTCAATTCGGATGCGGAGCCCGTTGATTGTTCAGGACTGAAATATTGACTAGTCTGATTTTCTGGCCTAAACTGAGCCGATGATCAAAGTCGGCGCCTTCGAAGCCAAGACCCAGTTCTCCGCCCTGCTCGAAAAGGTCGAGCGCGGCGAAGAAATCCTGATTACCCGCCACGGCAAGCCCGTCGCGCGGCTCGTCAGGGCTGATGTCGCATCGCGCGAAGAAATCGACGCCGCGATCGCTCGGATAAAGGCGCGTCGCGAGGGCATCACGACCGGCGGGATCGGCTGGAAAGCGCTGCGCGACGAAGGGCGCAAGCACTAGTGAGCGTCGTCATCGACGCCTCGGCGGCGGCGTGCTGGATCTTCAAGGACGAAGCCGGGCCCGCCACCGATGGCCTACTCACGCGCGTTCGAGACAGCGGCGGCGTCGCACCGGCTCTCTGGAATTGGGAAATCGCCAACGTCATCATCGCTGGCGTTCGGCGCGCGCGTCTGACTATGGCCGACGCCTCCGCGCATCTCGCGGACTTGGCGCTGCTTCCCATCTCTATCGACGCCGACGCAACCGGCCGCGCTTGGCGCGAAACCTTGATCCTCGCTCGAGCTCACGATCTCACCGCCTATGATGCGGCCTATCTCGAATTGGCGCAGCGCTCCGGACTCGAACTCGCAAGCAAAGACGCTGCTCTATGCGCCGCCGCTGCCGCGCTTGGCGTCAGACTGGCGCTATGAACGGCTAAGCCAGCGCCTTCGCCATCGCCGCCGCGCCTGCCTCCATCGCCGCATTCTGCATTCCGGCCATGTCGTCAGGCAGGAAATCCACGGTCCAGACGAACCGGCTGCCCTCCCCGTCTTCGAACACCTGCGCGGCGGCGCTGTAGTGCCGATAGTTGGGGCTGTCATTGATGGCGTAGACCAGCCGGCGCTCGCCGTCGTCGGAGCTGACCAGCCATTCGCGCACCTTCATGCCGTTCGCGAACGTCACCATGCGCGCGCCACTGGGCTCCATCTCCGTCGCCTTGACGAAGCCCGGCGCCAGCTCGTGCACCGCATCGAAGCGCCTCAGCTTCGCCCAAACCTCATCCGCCGAACGCGGCGAGCGGAACTCTTTTTTGATCGTAGCCATCGTTGAAACCTCCATGCCCCGATTTCGCCAGAAACGGACACCGGCGTCTGGCCGTTTCCGGACCACCTCATTTTTCAGCAGCGGACTTGGGATAAATTGCGGTTTGAGCTAAGAGCGCCCGCTTCATGTCCAAAGCCCCAACCATCGGCGTGGTCAGCCTCGGCTGCCCGAAAGCGCTCGTCGACAGCGAGCGCATCATCACGCGCCTGCGCTCGGAAGGCTATCAGCTCAGCGGCAGCTACGAAGGCGCCGACCTCGTCGTCGTCAACACTTGCGGCTTCCTCGACAGCGCCAAAGCCGAAAGCCTCGACGCCATCGGCGAAGCCATCAGCGAAAATGGCAAGGTCATCGTCACCGGCTGCTTGGGCAAGGAAGAAACGCTGATCCGCGACACGCATCCCAAGGTGCTCGAAGTCACCGGCCCGCATCAGTACGAAGCCGTCGTCGGCGCCGTGCACACGCATCTGCCGAAGCTGCACGATCCGAAGATCGATCTGGTGCCCGAAGGCGGCTTCCGCCTGACGCCGCGCCACTACGCCTATCTGAAAATTTCCGAAGGCTGCAACAATCGCTGCAGCTTCTGCATCATTCCCTCGATCCGCGGCGACCTCGTCTCACGCCCCGCCAACGCGGTGCTGAAAGAAGCAGAGTCGCTGGTGAAAGCCGGCGTCAAGGAATTGCTCGTCATTTCGCAAGACACGAGCGCGTACGGCGTCGACGTCAAATACGCCGAGAGCAAGTGGAAGGACCGCACCGTCCGCGCCAAATTCTACGATCTCTGCAAGGAGCTGGGCGATCTCGGCGCCTGGGTGCGGCTGCACTATGTCTATCCGTATCCGCACGTCGACGACGTCGTCGGCCTGATGGCCGAAGGCAAAATCCTTCCCTATCTCGACATCCCCTTCCAGCACGCCTCACCGGCGCTGCTCAAAGCCATGCGCCGTCCCGCAAATCAGGACAAAGTCCTCGACCGCATCAAGACCTGGCGCGCCATCTGCCCCGATCTCACCATTCGCTCCTCATTTATCGTCGGCTTCCCGGGCGAGACCGAGGACGATTTCGAAACCCTGCTCGACTTCATCGAGGAAGCGCAGATCGATCGCGCCGGCGTGTTCAAGTACGAGAACGTCGAAGGCGCGCCCTCGCGCGATCTCCCCGGCCACGTCGATCAGGACGACGTCAACGAGCGCTACGACCGCTTCATGGAAGTGCAAACCGCGCTCGCCCACGCGCGCGGCCAGGCCATGATCGGCAAAACCGTCGACGCCATTTGCGACGGCTGGGACGACGACGCCGAGGCTTACGCGTTCCGCACCAAGGCCGATGCGCCTGAAATCGATGGCGTCGTCTATGTCGACAGCGACGACGAGATCGCCGCCGGCGCCATCACCCAACTCGAAATCCTCGCCGCCGAAGGCCATGAATTGATGGGACGCCCGGCCTAAACTCTCCGCTGTCCGCTATTCGCCGAAAAAGGTCACTTCTATTGCAGGTGTTGCGAGGGCAATCCGCTCGCTCTCCGACCAAAATCAAACCATCCGCCCTTAGTTATCTTGGACTTGATCGGCTTCGCGGATGACGGCGCCTGTCGAAGACGCTCGTTCGCGGCCTGCTCCGCAGCGACAAGTACAGCGTTAGCCCGCTGCAGTTCTGCGTTTTCACTCACGATCCTGTCGTTCGCCTGCTTTATCAGGGCGAGTTCATGGGCGATTCTGCGGACCTTCACTGACAGGTCTTGAGCGCGCTGTTCAAGGCGTTCGATGTAGTCCCCAATATCTTGAAACCCTTGAAGTTTGGCGCGCCTCAGAATTCTCTCAACATCTTCACGCGGGCGTCCGGTGGCCTCCAATTTGACGCCAAGAAACTCTGCGAACATTCTTCCAGCATTTCTCCAAGCTGCGGACGCACCACCAGCAAATTCGGTCATGAAGCGGCTCCAACTTCAACAACCCACCCGGCCGCAACATGGTAAACCCCCTCAGTGGCGCAAGTGCGGCGCCAGAAACTTCCGAGTTGAAATCGCCGCATAATCCGAATGGCGGCTTTGGGTTAAGGCTCCCGTACAACCAGCGGCTTGAACCGCGCATAATCGCGATCTAGCGTCACCCAGGTGCAGCCCCACTCGATCGCCAGCGGTCCATCCAGCGCGCGTCCGTCACGCCAGCACACGCCCTTCTGCGCGCGCGCGCGCCAACAGGCGCTCCGATGCGATTTCGATGTCGCGGACATCGCCGCGCAACCCCGCTTCGGCGCACGCCGTTTCCGCATAGAGCGCTGCTGCAAGACGGGCAGTCGAAGGAAAATCGACGAGGACGTCAACATCGCTGTCGGGACGGTCCTCCCCGCGTGCAACGGAGCCATAAAGAATGAAGCGCCCGCCGCGAGCGCGCGCATAGCCCGCGAGGCGCCCTTCTAGCGCGGAAATCGCTTCGCGTCGGCGCGCGCGCCGCAGCGCGTCGCGCTCAGCCAGGGTGAGAATGGCGGCTTGCATAACGCGGATGATACAGGACTTCGCGGCGGCTGTCGAAGCTCCTTAAGACTTGAGGCGCCCGCACGACCAGCGGCTTGAACCGCACGTAAACGCGATCCAGCGTCACCCAAGTGTATCCACTCGATCGCCAGCGCCGCAAACCACGCATCGGCTACAAGCCTTCCATTGGCGCCGGTTGCGCGCACGAGGCCGTCGAAGACCGAGCAGTGTCGGGGCCCAGCCAAGACGACAAGCGCATCGGGCGCGTTCAGCAAAGTCCCGGCAAAGGCGAGCGCTTCTGTCTGCGTGGATGGCGTCGCAAACGCGTGTGGATTGGTCGCCATTCGAACAGCGCTGCCAGGCACGTGCGGCGCGACGCCGAAGCGCGCCGCGCCGTTTATCTCGTTGTCGAGCCAAGCAAGGCAGCGTGTGTGATGAACGTGATCGCGGCGAGGAGTCTTGTGCTCCCCGATGATGATGATTGCAATGATATCGATATCGGCGTAAGCTGAGAATTATGGGCCAGATTCTGATCCGGAACGTCGATGACGCAGTGCTGAAGGCGCTGAAAGAACGCGCCGCCAGCGTGGGATCGTCCCTCGAAGAAGAAGCCCGCCGGGCGCTGACGGCCTCGGTCGGCCTCACCCGTGAAGAGGCCCTCAAGCGTCTCGAGGCAATTCGCACGCGCATCGGCGCAGTCGCGGGCCCCTCGATTGTCGAGGATTTGCGCGCCAGCCGCGCACGCGATCAATGACATTCGTCATCGACGCCAGCATTGGCTTGAAGTGGGTCCTGACTGAAGCGGGTTCGGATCGCGCGTCTGCGCTGCTTGCCGATGAGCCTCTCGCGGCGCCGGAGTTGTTTTGGGTGGAGTGCGCCAATGTCCTTTGGGTGAAGGCGCGGCGCGGACAAATCACGGACGCCGACGCGCGCACCGCGCTTGGCGCGATAGTGGCCGCCCCGGTGGCAATCGTTCCGGCGCAGGCGCTCGCCGGCGCCGCCCAAGCGATCGCATTTGAGCTCGATCAAACCGCTTACGATTGCCTATATCTCGCAGCCGCGCTGGCCGCGCGGATGACGTTGATCACCGCCGACGAGGCCTTCGCCAATGCGGCGCTCGCACATCCGGTGTACACGGCAAGCGTCCGTCAGCTATGACGAATCTGCCAGATCACGTAGATCAAGACGATGCCGATGAGCGGTCCGACCGCTTCATGGAAGTGCCCGGCGCGAACGTCTCGCGCCGAGCCTTCATATTGTGATCGACACTAATAGATCACCGGCGGCGTGCCGGAATCGGCGATCCGCGTGACACGCCAGGTGAAGGTGTAGCCGCCGAGGCGCACGGATTCGATGACATGGTCGCCGATGTTCGGCATGGCGGCTATCAACTCTTCGCTCGAGTAGCTGATCGTACGCCCGCCAACGGCATCATCCTGACACTGCACGCCCGCTGGCAGCGTGTCTGGCAGACAAGCATGGGGCGTCCATGAGCTGTCCGATTCCCACACTTGGATGGTGAAATTGAACGGGCCGCCAATGCCTTCTGTTTGGCACTGCCATCCATAGAGCGAGCCGTTCTGGTGGTAGACCGGCTCGAACAGCGGCGCCAGGCACCAGCGCCCTTGCGGGATGTTTCTGGTTTCACCGGTGTCGAAATCGCCGAAGATTGTCGAATAGCCGAACCGGTCGAGGTCGCGGCTGCCGAACACGAGATAGATCTCATCCGAGCCTGGCCAGTCGCGGCCGGTTTCGTCGTTCGCGAACAGCCGCTCAGCGGTCACGATATAGCGAGGCTGCGGCGCGACGCGAATATCCGGGGCCAAGACCTGCGCCTGCGGCGCGACTTCCAGCCGCTGGCCCCAGTTTTGCGCCTGAGCCGGGCCGATCGCGAACGCCAATGCAGACAATGTGCTGAGCGCGGCATATTTGAACTTTGACACGGGCGATGTCTCCTTCGCTGGCTACGGCGAATATCGACAAGCCAAGCGCGCTTCGCTGCGACGAAGGTCACGCCGTCGGGAAGCGCCATGGAGCGATCCGCTTCCTGTAACCGCGGTCATGGTTACGTCGAATTTCGCCAGTGCTAGTGTCTCGATGGAGACGCCCCTATGGCCGAAGAGTCAAACGACATCCCGATCGAAGCCTGGAACACGGTCCTGTTCGAAAAATGGATCCGGTTTCGTCATGTCCTCACCGCCGGGCTGCAGGAGCATGGCAAGGCCGGCATGCGGCTTTGCGCGTTCCGGTCCGGCGAGCGCGTGCTCGATGTCGGCTGCGGCTTCGGCGACACCACGCTCGATATCGCCCGGGCAGTGACCCCGCGTGGCGAGGCTGTCGGCGTCGATTGCGCGGAAAACTTCATCTCCGCGGCGGCCGAGGAAGCGAAGGCCTCGGGCGTCGCCAATGCTTCTTTCTTCGTCGCCGACGTGCAGAGCGACGATTTGCGCGGACCGTACGATCGCGCCTTCGCCCGTTTCGGCACCATGTTCTTCAACCTGCCGGGCGCGGCGCTGCGCAACATCGGCCGCGCCATCAGACCCGGCGGCGAATTCGTCATGGTGGTGTGGCGCAAGCGCGAGGAAAATCCATGGCTCTTCGACGCAGAGCAGCTCGTGCGCGAGATGGTGCCGGTCGTGGCCCACGACGACACCGACCAGGTGCATTGCGGACCTGGACCGTTCTCGATGGCGGGTCCCGATATGGTAAGCGCGATGATGCAGATCGCGGGGTTCAAGCGGGTTGGTTTCGAGCGCTACGATTGCGACATCTGCATCGGCGGCGATCTGGATGAAGCGGTCGAATTCTCGATGGCGCTCGGACCGGCCGGCGAAATCATCCGCCTCGCCGGCGATGAGGGCGAGCGCCTGCGTCCGCACGTGTCGAAAGCCCTGCGCGCGCTCTTCGCCACCCGTGCGCGCCCCGACGGCAGCATCTGGGCGCCCTCGAGTTCTTGGATCGTACGCGGCGAGCGCGCTTAACCCGGAAGTTGCGGCTTTGCCCGGATGAACTGGGAAAGCAGCCATTTTTCGCCGCTTGTCGGCGCGACGCCCGCATGCGTCGTCAGTTCATCGGGCGCGCCGTCCTCCGCCACGTTGCGAAAGAACAGCGCCTCGCCGACTTGGCCGCGGAACTTGCGGTCGATGTCGAGAAAATGCGTCTCGCCTGCCTCGAATCCGTCATTGAGATAGACAAGGAAGGTCAGCGGCCGCTGTCCCCATTGCGAAATCTCCGCATTGAGCTGGGGCGAGGGCGTCAGATAATCGACGTGGCTGGCGAACGCCTGACCGGGCAGATAACGGAACACCGAGGTGCGCTCGAAATTCGCGAGCGGCACTGCCATTGTGTTGGCGATGCGTTCGCGGATCAGCAATAGCGGCAGATCGAGTGTCAGGATCGTGAACGTCGCCAGCGTGTTGGATCGGGCGTCGTCGTCCGAGGGCCGCCCGCTCACGGGATCGTACACCAGCGCGCGCGATTGCAGCGGCGCTGCGCGTGCGATGAGCCAATTGCATTCGCGCGCGCTCAGGAACGCTTCCGCCATCCCGATCGCGGGGCGCTCCGCTACAATGCGCGTCGGCCGCGCTGCCGCCCATGCGGCGACATCGACCTGCTGTGACAGGCGCCGCCACTCTACGCAGTCGGCGCCCGCCATGAACTGCAGCTGCGCTCGTGCTGCGCTGGCGCCGGCTTCCGCGGCGACGGCAAGCCAATCCAGCGCCGCACGCCAATCCTGCCTGCAGCCATAACCGATGGCGCGGATCACCGCCGCAAGCTCAGCGGCGCCGATGTGGCCGGCGTCCGCCATGGCTTCGATTTGTTCGGCGATGAAAGCTTCGTGGATCTCGCGATCGCCGCGAAGGTGCGTGACGAAGGTTTGAAATTGCTGCTCGAGTTCAGACATGCGCGACCTTGGCGGCTACTTCCGCACTTTCGGTTCACCGAGCGTCATGAAGATGACGGGCCCCTCCGTTGGCGCGCGATAGACCCCGTACGATGCGTTCACTTTCATCGCCAGCGCTGTCATCTGCCAGGCGCCTTGTTCCTCCAGCTTCAGCGCTTTCACGGTCAGTTCTTCAATCCCGTGCTTGTCGCCGAACCAGCGCGTGCGTTCGGCGTCATTGCGCAGACGCTGCACCACCATCGGATGGTCCCAGCCCCAACGGAACAGCTGGGTGCGCGGATTCCAGGCTCCAATGATCTGGACCGGCGCCGTCACCAGCGCGCCGTCGCTGCGGGCGAACTGGATCAGGCCCGAATTCTGGTCGACCTGCCAGGGTGCGGTCTTCAGTTTCAGTTTCCGCGAGAGCCAGCGTTGCCGATCGAGCAGGTCGACCCAGCTTTCGGCCCAGAAGCGGTCGACATCGACCTCCTCGCCGCCCCACGGCACGAGATCGCGCGAGGCGGCCTCGGGCTCAGGTGCTCGGCGCTTCCGGTGTTGCATGCCAGACTGTGGATAAGCGGTTCGCCCGGCGCGCGTAAAGGGCTTAAGGCGGCGTCTCGCCCTTCTTGCGCCCGCCGCGGCCGATAGTCAGCGCCTTGATGACGCCGCGCAGCGTCTGCGCTTCCTGTTGCGTCAGCCGAGAGCGCAGGAAGATCGACCGCAGATTGCGCTTCATCAGCGGCGCCTTGTCCGGCGGGTGGAAGAACCGCCCATGCTCCAGTTGATCTTCGAGGTGAAGGAAGAGCGCTTCCAGCTCCTCCTGCGTCGCCGGCGGGGCCGCGCCCTCACGAAACCAGGATGGCGTATCGATTTCTTGGCGCGCCTCCGCATAGGCATAAGCGAAAACAGCGACGGCGTTGCCTAGATTGAGCGAAGCAAAGCCGGGATTGACCGGCAACGTCAGGATCGCATCGGCTTTGGCGATCTCGTCGGTTTCCATGCCCGAAGCCTCCGGCCCGAACATCACTACCGGCCGCTCGCCGGCCGCGATCGCCGCCTTGAGCTTGGCTGCCGTTTCGCGCGGTCCCCAGACCGGCTTTTCCAATTCGCGCGGCCGCGCCGTCGCGGCGATAACCAAGGTGGCGTCCGTAAGCGCCGCCTCGAGCGTCCACTCGACACGCGCGCCTTTGAGCACCTTGTCGGCGCCGACCGCGACCATGTCTGCCTTCGGGTTCGGCCAACGATCGCGCGGTGCGACCAGGCGCAGCGATAGCAAACCGAAATTCAACAAAACCCGCGCAACGGCGCCGATGTTTTCGCCCATCTGGGGTCGCACGAGGCAAACTGCCGGCCACAGGTCTTCAATAGCCGGCGGCATATTTCGTGCGCGTGTCATGGGTTGAAGCCGGATCGGGACATGTCCGCAGACGTCATTTCGCATACCACGTCGCGCCGCAAGCGCGTGCGCGCATGGACGATGCGCCGCATCGGCGTCCTCGTTGCCGCCGCTGTCGCGATTATGCTTGCCAGTTGGCTTGCCCCGGAGCTGCAACGGCCCGCCTCGCCCGCACCGGCTGCCGCCCCGGCCGCGCCGCCCTCAGTGCGGCCCGTTGCGACCCGACTTGAAGCTGCCGAGGTCGCCGCCGCTTTCGCCTCGACCGCCCCGCCGCCCAGAGCACGGCCGGCCGCGCAGCGACGCACGGCCGCGCCGCTCGACGCCGCCCAGGGTGAACCCCTGGGCTACGAAATCCTGAGCGCGGCGGAGTTGGACGCCATCTCCCAGGCCCGCGACTAGAGACCGCCCGCCGCAGTTTGCGGCCCCTCTCCAAGCTGCTACCACCCGCCACGCGAAGCGGAAGGAAGCAGTGATGGCGAAGATCAAGGTGGAAAACCCGGTCGTCGAACTCGACGGCGACGAGATGACCCGGATCATCTGGGCGTTGATCAAGGACCGTCTGATCCTTCCGTACCTCGATATCGATCTCAAGTATTTCGACCTCGGCGTCGAACACCGCGACGCAACCGAAGATCAGGTCACCATCGACGCCGCCAAGGCGATCAAGCAATACGGCGTCGGGGTCAAATGCGCGACCATCACCCCCGACGAAGCGCGGGTAAAGGAGTTCGGCCTCAAGAGGATGTGGAAGTCGCCCAACGGGACCATCCGCAACATCCTCGGCGGCGTCATCTTCCGCGAGCCGATCATCTGCAGGAACGTGCCGCGCCTGGTGCCCGGCTGGACACAGCCGATCGTGGTCGGCCGTCACGCTTTCGGCGATCAATATCGCGCCACCGATTTCAGATTCCCCGGCAAGGGCAAGCTCTCGATCAAGTTTGTCGGCGCAGACGGCCAAGTGATCGAGCACGAGGTTTTCGATGCGCCTGGTTCTGGCGTCGCCATGGCGATGTACAATCTAGACGACTCGATCCGCGAGTTCGCCCGCTCCTCGTTCATGTACGGGCTGATGAAGGGCTGGCCGGTCTATCTTTCGACCAAGAACACCATTCTCAAGGCCTATGACGGACGCTTCAAGGACCTGTTCCAGGAAGTGTTCGACAAGGAATTCGCCGACCAGTTCAAGGCAAAGAAGATCACGTACGAACACCGGCTGATCGACGACATGGTGGCGTCGGCGCTGAAATGGTCCGGCGGCTTCGTCTGGGCGTGTAAGAACTACGACGGCGACGTGCAGTCCGATTCGGTCGCCCAGGGCTTCGGTTCGCTCGGCATGATGACTTCGGTGCTGCTCACGCCGGACGGCAAGACCATGGAGGCCGAAGCCGCCCACGGCACGGTGACCCGCCACTATCGACAGCATCAGAAGGGTGAACCGACCTCGACCAATTCCGTCGCTTCGATCTTCGCCTGGACTCGCGGCCTCGCCCATCGCGGCAAGCTCGACAACAATCAGAAGCTCACCGACTACGCCAACCTGATGGAAAAGACGGTCATCGACACCGTCGAGTCGGGACAGATGACGAAGGACCTCGCCGTGCTCGTAGGCGACAAGCAAACCTGGCTCACCACCGAAGGCTTCCTTGACGCCATCGGCGACAATCTCGATCGCGCCATGAGCAAGGCCTGACATGAGCAAGCGCCGCGCCTCGCTGACAGGCGCTTGGAGCGGCGCTTATCGCTTTCCCGGCGACTCGCGTCCCGAAGTGGTGTTCAACGTCCAGATCGAGGAAGTCGGCGGCGCCTTCACCGGCGCGCTTCAGGAGCCTAACGTCTATGGCTTCGCGCCGGGAGCGGTGATCACCAGCGAGATCGAAGGGGTGCGTACTGGCCAGTCCGTCGCCTTCACTAAATTCTATGACGGCAGCGGCGGCATGCGTCATGCGGTGCGTTATGAAGGTGCAGCCGACCAAGCGCTGATGCGCGTTGACGGCAAATGGTCGATCCCCGGAGACTGGTCCGGCACGTTCTTCATGCTCCGCGAGGACGACGGAGCCGCGGTCGAAGCCGAGGAACGCGCCAAAGCAGACATCGAGATGAACCGATGAAAATCCGCGAAGCCCGTCCTGAAGACCGCGCCGCCTGGGCGCCGCTCTGGGCGGGCTATCTCGAGTTCTACAATTCCGAACTGCCGCGCGCGGTTACCGACACGACTTGGTCGCGCTTCCACGATCCCGCCGAACCGATGACATGCCTGGTCGCCGAGGACGAAAACAGCACGCTCATCGGTTTTGCCAACCTCGTCTTCCATCGCGGCACCTGGGCGATCGGCGACTTCTGCTATCTCGAAGATCTGTTCGTCGCCGAGCACGCCCGCAACCGCGGCGTTGCGCGCGCGCTGATCGAAGCCGTTTACGATCTCGCCGATCGACGCGGCGCTGGGCGCGTCTATTGGCTGACGCACGAAAGCAACGCCACCGCCCGCGCCCTCTACGATAAGGTCGCCGAACACCGGGGCTTCATCCAGTATCGGCGCTGAACGAGCCGCAACTTACTGTTCTTCTCGAAACTTCGGCGTCGGCCGCCACGGGAACGGCTGCGGCATGTCTTTCGACACCTTGTCCGGATAGACCGGCGCACGCTTTTCCAGAAATGATGCGACGCCTTCCTTCGCATCGCCGGCCTTGCCGCGCGCGACCATGAGGCGGCTCTCCAGCCGATGCGCTTCCATCGGATGGCCGGCGTCGAGCATGTCCAGCATCATTCGTCGCGCCAGCGCCACCGACACCGGCGCAGTGTTGTCGGCAATCTCGCGCGCCAGCGCGCGCGCAGCGGGCATCAAGTCGTCCGGCGCATGCACAGAGCGCACCAGCCCGCGCTCCTTGGCCTCTTCGCTCATGAAAATGCGCCCGGTCATCGTCCATTCGAGCGCCGTTGACACGCCCACCAGGCGCGGCAAAAAATAGGACGACAGCGTTTCCGGCACGATGCCGCGTCGGGCGAACACGAAGCCCAGCTTCGCGCCCGGCACGGCAAGCCGAATGTCCATGGGCAAGGTCATCGTAGCGCCGACTCCAACGGCGGCGCCGTTGATCGCGGCAATGACCGGTTTCAGGCTCTCATAGATGCGAATGCCCACGCGCCCGCCGCCGTCCCGCACACGCGCTTCATCGAAATCGCCGTCGCCGCCGCCGCGCGCCGACAGCCGTTTCTCGTAGTCGAATGTGGCCCCGCCTGCGCCGAGATCGGCGCCGGCGCAGAAGGCGCGTCCTTCGCCCGTGACGATGACCGCGCGCACCTCGTCGTTCGCATCGGTCTCGTCGAACCCCGCGATCATGTCGCGCGCCATCTGGTCGGTGAACGCGTTCATCCGCGCGGGACGGTTGAGCGTCATGGTCGCGACGCCGTCGGCGATTTCGAGTCTGATGGTTTCGTAGCTGGGCATCGATGCGGCTCCGCAATGAGCCGTTACGCTAGCGCTCAGAGGCGCAACAACTCAACCTCTGCCGCCTGGTAAGGATCGAGCCGGTAGACCAGCTGGCGATGGATCGCCACTAGCGAACCCGCGCCCCAATCCTCGATCAGTTCGGCATCGTCGGAAGCGCGCGCCTGCCAGTGCGAACCGTCTTCGCAGATCAGCACCTTTCCCCGCGCCAACACGCAATCGATCGTCGACACCGCGCCCGACTGCGCCCCGGCGCCTAATCCGACTCGGAACACGGATAGAATCGCGTCACGCTGCGCCAGCGTCAGGCGGCCCCAGTCGAGCCGCTCGAAAAGCTCTGGCCCGAGATAGGCGGCCAGCGCATCGTTCTGCGTCATATCGGCGTCCCCACAACCGAATCGAGTCGACCAAAAACGATTGATTTGGTTTCCGAGACGTTACCTCAGAGCGGGATCTCGAACTTGCAGCGGACCCCCTCGGGCGGAAACTGAATCTGCGCTCCGCCATGCGCTCCCAGCGCGCGTTCTATCAAAATGCTGCCGAACCCGGTTTTTGTCGGTGGCGCGACCGGGGGGCCGTCGCACTCCTGCCAATGCAGCCGCAAGCGGCCCGCTTCAGCCATTTCCCACGCAATCGAAACTCGTCCGTGATCGTTCGAGAGCGCACCGTACTTGACCGCGTTGGTGGCGAGTTCGTGCAGCGCCAACGCCAGCACGAGCGCGCTGTCGGCCGACAGCGTCGCCTCTGCGCCGGCGGCGATGCACACCCGTCCGCTGAATGGGAATGGCGCCAAGGCGCGGGCAATGATGTCGGCCACCGCGGCTCGGTCCCAGTCGCGCGTCGTGATCAGATCGAGCGCCTTGCCCAAGGCGCCGAGCCGCGCCGCGAATTGTTCGTGCGAGGCCCGGTCAGCAGTGTGGAAACTCTGCGCCGCAATCGCCTGGATTGTCGCTACCGCGTTCTTATAGCGATGCTTGATTTCATGCAGCAGCAGTTCGAGCCGCGCCTCCGCGCACCGGCGTTGTTCGATCTCGGCCTGCGCCTGGCGGTACAGCCGCGCATTGTCGATCGCGACTGCCGCGTGCGCCGCAAGCGTGCCGGCGAACGCTTCGCACTCATCGTCGAACTTGGCGGGTTCGGCGTGAGCGAAAAACAGGCCGCCAAGAACCTGCCTCGATCGCGACACGACAGGCACCGCCAGATAGCTCACTACCGGCAGATGCCCCGGCGGCAAACCGTTATAGGGAGCATTCTTGCCGTATCTGGGATCGCGGCGAATATCGTCGGAGCGCACCACGCCGGCGCCGCGGAAAGTCGGATCGAATATCTCCGTGTTGCGCGGCAAACCGAAATTCTCGAACGCTTCCCGCGATGCGCCCGACAAAGTGTACAATCGGTAGCATTCGCCCGCTTCGTTTTCGACATTGTAGAAGAACGCGCCGAATTGGGCGCCGCACTCTTCCGTCGCCACATCGGTGACTGACTGCACGATGCGCTCGAGATCGAGATCCCCGGAAATGATCTGCGACAGCCGATGCAGCCGCTCGCAGCGCCGCAAGGCGCTGCTGTCGGAAATACTGGATTTGCCTGCGTGCTGCATGGTTGAGGCTACGCAGCGCCATAGGGCTTGGTTCCGGACGGGAACGAAAGCGTGAGAAGCGTGTTGTCTGAGTGTTCGCTCTAGGCGCCGGCTTCAGAGCATGAGCCGCCAGATCAGGTCACGGTCCGCCGTCTCGCCGACCATGAAATCCCATTCGCTAAAGTCTTCGAAGCCGAAGCGCCGATAGAATCGCTGCGCCCGCGCGTTGTTCTCCCAGACACTGAGATAGAGCGCCGAAGCCCCCTTGGCGCGCGCCCAGGCGATGCAATCCTGCATCAGCGCGTCGGCGACGCCCGCGCCTTTGACGCTTGCGTCGAGATAGAGCCGATGCAGTTCGACGCCATTTGCGTCATCGACGGGCATGGCGAGCACGCCCGTCATGCAATAGCCGACGATGACACCGTCGCGCAGCGCCAGGCGGTAGCGCACTTCCGGATCGGCGATCTCATCGCGCTGGATCTCAGGCCCATAGTTCTTGGCCAGGTACGCGGCGAGATCGGCCGGCGGATACGGCAGGTGTCCGAATGTCGCCACCCAGCTGTCGCGCGCAAACGCAGCCAGCGCTTCCGCGTCCGCCGTTTCCGCATCGCGATAGATGATGGTGCTCACGCCGCCAGCGCGCCCTGCAGCGCGGTGCGAATGGCATCGAGCGCTTTCGCTGCTTCGGCGCCGTTCGGACCGCCGCCTTGCGCCATGTCCGGGCGCCCGCCGCCGCCCTGTCCGCCGATCGCAGCGACGCCGGCCTTGACCAGATCGACAGCGCTGACCTTGCCCTTCAGGTCGTCGGTGACGCCAACCGCAAGCGCCGCCTTGCCGTCTTCTACACCGACATAGGCGATCACGCCCGAGCCCAGCGACTTCTTGCCTTCATCGACCAGTCCGCGCAGCTCCTTCGCCGGCACGCCATCGAGCACGCGCGCGAGCATGGAAACGCCGGCCACGCTTTCCGGCCCGGCCGGCGCCGTTTGCCCGCCGCCGCCGGCAAGCGCGAGCTTCTTCTTCGCGTCCGCCAGTTCGCGCTCGAGTCTGCGGCGGTCCTCCTGCAGCTGGCTGACGCGCTCGGTGACTTCCGGCAGCGGCGCCTTGATGTTCGACGCGATTGCCTTTGCCAGCGCCGCCTGCGCCTTCAAATGCGCCAGCGCCGCCGCCCCGGTCGCCGCCTCGATCCGGCGCACGCCGGCAGCCACACCGCCTTCGGAGAGAATCGCAAAGACGGCGATGTCGCCGGTTCGCTTCACGTGCGTGCCGCCGCACAATTCGACCGAATAGGCCCTGCCGGAATGGCTGAGCGCATCGCCAAGCCGCAGCACGCGTACGCTGTCGCCGTATTTTTCTCCGAACAACGCCAGCGCGCCTTCCTCTATCGCCTTCGCCGGCGCCATTTCCTTGATCACGCCTTCGGCGTTCTGGCGGATGACGGCGTTCACTTCGTCTTCGACGCGGCCGATCTCGTCGGCATTCATGGCGTGGCCGTGGCTGAAGTCGAACCGGAAATAGTCCGCCTCCACCAGTGAGCCCTTCTGCGTCACGTGCGGTCCCAGCGTGTTGCGCAGCGCCGCATGCAACAGGTGCGTGGCCGAGTGGTTCGACCGAATCTTGGCGCGGCGCTCGTGATCGATCTCGAGCGTCGCCTTGCCGCCCACCTTGATCGAACCTTTCGTCAGCCGGCCGATGTGAGCATGTAACGCGCCCGCCTGCTTCAGCGTGTCTTCGACGGCGAATTCGGCGCCGTTGGCAAACCTGATGACGCCATGATCGCCCGCCTGACCCCCGCTCTCGGCGTAGAACGGCGTGCGGTCAAACACGAGCGCCGCGGCGACGCCCTCGCGCAGCTCATGGCTCTCGGCCCCGCCGGCGACGATCGCCGCCAGCACGCCTTCGCCGCTTTCAGCGCCGTAACCGAGGAACTCGTTGCCGGTCGTGCGTTCGAGGATCGAGTGCCAGATCGCCGGATTGTCGCCGCCGTCAGCGCCCTTCCAGCTCGCGGCGCCCTGGTCCTTCTGCTCTTGCATGGCCCGATCGTATTCGCCGACATCCACTTCGAGCCCGCGGCCGCGCAAAATGTCCTGGGTGAGATCGAGCGGAAAACCGAACGTGTCGTAAAGCTTGAACGCGGTGCGGCCGGAAAGCTTCTGACCTTGCTTCACTCCCTCCAACTCGTCGTCGAGCAGGCGCAGGCCGTTCGCCAGAGTCCGGCGGAAGCGCTCTTCCTCCTCGCGCAATTGCGCCTCGATCACCGGCTGCGCCCGTTTCAGTTCCGGATAAGCGCCGCTCATCTCGGCGATCAACACCGGCGCGAGACGATGCATCAGCGGTTCTTTTGCGCCGAGGATATGCGCATGACGCATGGCGCGGCGCATGATCCGGCGCAGCACGTAGCCGCGGCCTTCGTTCGACGGCGAAACGCCGTCGGCGATCAAGAAACAGGATGAACGCAAATGATCGGCGATGACGTTGTGGCTGGGCGCCTTGTCGCCTTTCGCCTTCACTCCGGTCAGTTCGACCGAGGCCGCGATCAGCGTCTTGAACAGGTCGGTGTCGAACACCGAATCCACGCCTTGCATCACGCAGGCGATGCGCTCGAGACCCATGCCGGTGTCGATCGACGGCTTCGGCAAGCGCTCGCGCGGGCGCCCGTCGGCGAACTGCTCGAACTGCATGAAGACCAGATTCCAGAACTCGAGGAAGCGATCGCCATCTTCCTCGGCCGAGCCTGGCGGGCCGCCCGCAATGTGGTCGCCGCGGTCGATGAAGATTTCCGAACACGGTCCGCACGGGCCGGTGTCGCCCATCGACCAGAAATTGTCGGCTGTGGCGATGCGGATGATCTTGGCGTCGGGAAGGCCCGCGATCTTTTGCCAAAGCGCCGCCGCTTCGTCATCGTCGTGATAGATGGTGACGAGCAGCTTTTCCTTCGGCAGCCCGAAATCCTTGGTGATCAGCGACCAGGCGGCCTCGATCGCGCCTTCCTTGAAATAGTCGCCGAACGAGAAATTGCCGAGCATCTCGAAGAAAGTGAGGTGGCGCGCGGTGTAGCCGACATTGTCGAGGTCGTTGTGCTTACCCCCGGCGCGGACGCACTTCTGGCTGGTGGCGGCGCGCGGATAAGGCGGCTTGGCCGCGCCGGTAAAATAGTTCTTGAACTGCACCATGCCGGCATTGGTGAACAGCAAGCTCGGATCGTCCTGCGGCACGAGCGAGGACGAACCCGGCAGCTCGTGCCCGCGCTTGCGGAAGAACTCCAGGAATTGCCGGCGGATGTCGTTGACGCTGGGCATGCTCTACCGAAGCCGATCTCGAAGGATTCGAGGCTTTGTATAGGGAGTGCGCTGCACCACGCCAAGCACTGGGCCGGCGGGGGCCAGCCTTGCGGTCACGTCACGGCGGCAGCGTGAGCGTCCCATCTGCGCCGAGCGGGAAGTGCGGATTCCAGGCGACTTCCCAGAGGTGCCCGTCCGGATCGGCGAAATAGCCGGAGCGCCCGCCCCAGACCGCGTCGTGCGCCGGCTTGACGACGCTTCCGCCCGCGGCCGCCGCCTCCGCGATCACCGCATCGACCGCTTCCTTCTCACGCACATTGTGCGCAATGGCGATACCGCGAAAACCGCTCCCTTGCGCCGACAGCTCGGCATCGCATGCGAGGCTCTCGCGCGGAAACAGGCAGAGCGCCATCGGCCCGGCATGCAGAAACACCACATCGCCGCCGCCGGCCGACGACGCGGTGAACCCGATCTGCACGTAGAACGCCTTCGCCCGTTTCAGATCGGCGACGCCCAAGGTGAGCAGGGATATCCGCGGCTCCGTCGCGATCTCTTCCAGGCTAATCCGCCGGCCGGCCCGGGGACGGGCCAGGGCATGGGGTCGGGTCGGCTACGCGTCCTCGAACCGGCCGGCGAAACTCTCAGCCGCCTTCAGCGGCGTCCTTTGCTTCATCGCCTTCAGGCGGAGAATACATGGCGTCCGACACCATGCCCGACTTGGCGCGGATCTTGTCCTCGATCTCGAGCGCGACCGGCTTGTTCTCCTTCAGAAAGCGGCGCGCGGCCTCCTTGCCTTGGCCGATCTTCTGCGAGCCGTAAGCGTACCAGGCGCCGGATTTGTCCAGCACGCCGGCCTTGACGCCGAGTTCGATCAATTCGCCGGTCTTGGAGATGCCTTCGCCATAGATGATGTCGAACTCGACTTGCTTGAACGGCGGGGCGACCTTGTTCTTCACGACTTTGACGCGGGTTTCCGAACCGATCACTTCGTCGCGTTCCTTGATCTGTCCGGTGCGGCGGATGTCGAGCCGCACCGACGCATAGAATTTCAGCGCGTTGCCGCCGGTGGTCGTTTCCGGATTGCCGTACATGACGCCGATCTTCATGCGGATCTGATTGATGAAGATCACCAGCGTCTTCGACTTGTTGATCGAGCCGGTGAGCTTCCTGAGCGCTTGGCTCATCAGCCGCGCCTGCAGGCCCGGCAGCTGATCGCCCATCTCGCCTTCGATTTCCGCCCGCGGCGTCAGTGCGGCGACCGAATCCACCACCAGCACGTCGATGGCGCCGGAGCGAACCAGGGTGTCGGTGATTTCCAAGGCCTGCTCGCCCGTATCCGGCTGCGAGACCAAAAGGTCGTCGAGATCGACGCCTAATTTGCGGGCATAGACCGGATCGAGCGCGTGCTCGGCGTCGACGAATGCACAGACGCCGCCCGACTTCTGCGCTTCGGCGATGCAATGCAGCGCCAAAGTCGTCTTGCCCGAGCTCTCGGGGCCATAGATTTCGACGATGCGGCCCTTCGGCAGGCCGCCAATGCCCAGCGCGATGTCGAGCGAAAGCGAACCGGTGGAGATCGCCTCGATCTCCATCGCCGGCTTTTCGCCCAGGCGCATCACCGAGCCTTTGCCGAAGGCCTGGTCGATCTGTTTCAGGGCTGCGGCCAGCGCCTTCTGCTTGTCCGTTTCCACTTCCGCCTCAACAAGCTTCAGCTTGGTCGCCATCTCACGCCCTCCATTTGGCCCTGAGTCCAGCTCCAAAGGCCATCAGCCTGCCCACGCGCCGCTGAGGAATCGTTTGTACCGCGTTTGTTCTGAGAACACAAGCGGAACATCAGAACGGGGATCGGGTTTTCGGGATGGGGGATTAGGGCACGAGATGCAGCAGGGAACGCAGCGCCCGCCCCATTCCCTATTCCCCAATCCCCAACCCCGCCGTTAAACAATTTCGAGGGGGAAACGGAGAGGATCGACCGATGGCTCAGTCCTTGGCGCCCATTCCGCCGCGCGGCGGCGTCCCGGCTACATTGGAGTCGGTCAGCTCCTTCCGGGTGAAGACGGCGGCGCTCTCGCGTCCGGCCGGGCCGATTCAGCGGCCCGATCCCAACATGGTGCTGCTCACCGCCCCGGACGGCGGCGTAGTCGTCTACCCGCCCAGCGAGAAACTGGTCATCCTCGCCGCGCGGCGGCTGCCGAAGCTCAGCCGCTAGCGACGGCAGACCGCCAGTTTGCGCAGACGCGCGGGGCTCCCAAGCGCACACGGATCGTCATTAACCTTTCCTTAACCATCTTTCGTTTGAACTCCGGAACGAGAGGCCCCCATGTCCAAACGCGTTCTCCGCACCAAGTTCATCGGCTACGCCACCGATTCCTCGCGCCATCCATTGGCCCCCGTGGAAGTCGTCTATCAATGCGAGGAGGAGAAGCGCGACAACTTCCTGCTCAGGCTTTGGCGCTTGTCGCTGCCGAAAAAGCTCACCCTGGTCATGTGCGCAATCAGCATATGGGGGCTGACCCGCCCGTTCTTCGCCCTGCTCGGCTAGTAAGGCGCGATTTCCGCCAGCCCTTTAAGCAAACGCCCGCAGGTCGCCGAACTTCCCCGCGTTGAAGTCCACGATCGCCTGGCGGATCTCCGCTTCCGTGTTCATCACGAACGGGCCGTACCAAGCCACCGGTTCCTCGATCGGCGCCCCGCTCAGCACCAGCACTTTCGCGTCGCTTTCGGCCTGCAATTCAATGGGGCCGCCGGCGCGCTCGAACAGCGCGAACTGCGCATCGCGCGCAATCTCGCCGCAATTGAACTTCACCGCACCGCTCTGCACGAGCACAGCCAGAGTATGTCCATCCGGCGCTTCGAAGGAGGCTTTCGCGCCCGCATTCAGCCGCACATCCCAAATCGCGATCGGCGTGAACGTCTGCGCCGGCCCCCGCGCGCCGGCATATTCTCCGGCGATCACGCGTACCCGCCCGGCCGCCGCCGGCAAATCGACCGAGGGAATTTCGGCGTCCATCAAAGTCTGGTAGCCGGGCGGCGCCATCTTGTCTTTCGCCGGCAAATTCACCCAGAGCTGCACCATCTCCATGACGCCGCCATAACGCTGCCGAGTGAAACTCCTCGTGCAGGATGCCGGAGGCCGCCGTCATCCATTGCACGTCGCCTGGGCCGATGTGACCGCCATTGCCGGTCGAGTCGCGGTGATCGACTTCGCCGGAATAGACGATCGTCACCGTCTCGAAGCTGCGATGGGGATGGACGCCGACGCCGCGCTTTGCCGGCGCCGGCGCAAACTCCGTCGGCGGCGCATAGTCGAGCAGGATGAAGGGCGAGAGCGCATTACCATGCGTCTGCGGCGAGAACATCGAGCGCACCGGAAAACCGTCGCCGACCCAATGCGGGCGCGGGGCGTCTTGGAGCGCGATCAGTTTTCTCATCGGCGAAATCTCCCGCCCCAGAGATATGCCGCGCGTGCGCCGGCGCAATAAGGCACACACTTGATCCTGCGCCCGCGCACGGAACGTTCAGGCAAGCGCGGCCTTGCCGCCGACGCGCCACACTCCCACATCGCGTTCGCGCCTTCAGCGCCCCTCCCCATTCCCGGAACCGCGCCATCCCTACGGCGCCTTCGCTCCAGCTCAGGACACACTCCCACATCGCGTTCGCGCCTTCAGCGCCCCTCCCCATTCCCGGAACCGCGCCATCCCTACGGCGCCTTCGCTCCAGCTCAGGACACACGCTCATGTCGCAAGCCGCCACGCTCGCCGCACGCTCCGGCCAATTCACAATCGGCCGCGAATACGAAGTGAACCGCCTCGGCTTCGGCGCCATGCGCGTGACCGGCAAAGGCATCTGGGGTCCGCCAAGGGACAAGAAGGAAGCCATCGCCGTGCTGAAGCGCGCGCCAGAGCTCGGCATCAATTTCATCGACACCGCGGAATCCTACGGGCCCCACGTCTCCGAAGAGCTGATCCGCGAAGCCCTCGCGCCCTACCCGGACAATCTCCTCATCGCCACCAAAGGCGGCCTCACCCGCGGCGGGCCGGACATTTGGGGTCAGGACGGGCGCCCGGAAAAACTGATCGCCGACGCCAAGGGGAGCCTCAAGCGTCTGGGCGTCGAGCAGCACAAGCTCTGGCAACTGCACCGCATCGATAGCAAAGTCCCCGCCAGCGAACAGTTCGACGCGGTGAAATCACTGCTCGATTCCGGCCTCATCCGTCACGCGGGCTTGAGCGAAGTCAGCGTCGATCAAATCAAGGCGGCGCAGAAAATCTTTCCGGTCGCCACGGTGCAGAACCTCTACAATCTGGCCAACCGCCAAAGCGAAGACGTGCTCGCCTATTGCGAAGCCCAGAACATCGGCTTCATTCCGTGGTATCCGCTGGCCGCCGGCGATCTCGCCCGCGAAGGCTCAGCGCTCGACAGAATCGCGAAGGCCAAAGGCGCAGCGCCTGCGCAAATCGCGCTCGCTTGGGCGCTGAAGCGCAGCGCGGTGATGCTGCCGATTCCGGGCACCGGCAAAGTGAAGCACCTCGAAGAAAACACCGCCGCCGCGGCGATCGAACTGAGCGACGAAGAGTTCGACACGCTGAGCAAAGCTGCGCACTAGGAAGACATGGACACACTCGTCATTCCGGGGCAATGCGAAGCATTGAACCCGGAACCCAGGGGCCAAGAGCGCGCCTGTTCGCCCCTGGATTCCGGATCGCGCCGCGCGCGTCCGGAATGACGAAGATGGAAGCGGATTGGGACGTGGTTAGGATCATGACCGCGAAGAAGAGAGCAAAGGGCCGCGTCGGATCGAGCTTCGATGCGTTTCTGAAATCGGAAGGCCGATACGAAGAAACTCAAGCTATCGCCATCAAGCGCGTGCTCGCGTGGCAGATCGAAGACGCGATGAAGAAGGGCGACGTTTCCAAGGCCGAGATGGCGCGCCGCATGAACACCAGCCGCAGCCAACTTGAGCGCCTGCTTGATCCGGAGAACCACGCCGTGAGCTTGGAAACGCTAGCGCGGGCGGCGCATGCTGTGGGGCGAAGTTTGAAGCTGGAATTGGTTTAGACTAGACACGCAGCGGGCTGCACTAGTATCCGCTTTGGCCCGCCACATTCAGTACGCCCACCCCAAGGACCGCTAGGACAAAGAGCGCCCAGCTCCACCAACGCGGACCATCATGTACGACTTCGGTCTTCGCTTTATCGTCCCACCGGCTCTCGCCGTACCTCTGTAGATAATCGCGCGACAAGAGCATAGTGACCAGCGCCACAAGCGGGATACCCAGTCCGCATCCGAAGAACCAAGCACCCCAGGACCGAGACAACGCGGAACCTAGATTCGGATTGCCTCGGGACTCTGCCATCCGAACCCTGAACCTGAAGATGGCGCGTCCCGGACTCCCACCTGACATCGACAGCAACACAGCATCCCAGAAGGGAAACGTCATTACGATTAGAAAAAGGAATAGTGCGTCCGCTGTTTCGGAATACCAATCAAACTCCAAAAGTGTGAGCGCCACCGCCAATAATACCGCGAAGATCGCTGTGTCGATCCATTTGGCGCCCCATCGCGCCCAAGGATAAAGCGGTGCTCGTGCGACCGCGTCTGTCCGATCTTGGAGTATGGATGGCAACTCTGGATGATGCGAAGCAGAGCCGACATGTGCCGACGCCGTCAACGCGATCGACTTTGGCGCCCCGCAGTTTTGGCAAGTCTGATAGGCTGGATGAAACTCCGCCGCGCACTCCCTGCATGCTGCGGCTGCTCCCATGAACACATCGCGTGGCGCGCCGCACTTTGGGCATACCGACGCGCTCGCGCTAATGCTTGCGGAGCATTCCTGACATGAAACCAGCACTCGCCCCCTCCAGGCGCACCGCTTCCGTTGGCGAACTGCAGAGCCTACTATTGATCAAGATAGCGGCGAGATGCAATCGGGGCAAAGGGGCGCGGAATGCTAGGCAGTTGCAAACAGTGTGGGAGTCTGGTCTCAGATCACGCGGCCCGTTGCCCACGGTGCGGTTGCGAAGCGCCCTACCGGGCAACGTTGGCAACGAACGTCCCCCCTGAACTTAACGAACCACCCGTCACGAGCCCCACGACCGTCCATCCACCCGACGATGAGGCCTCTACCTCTGGCGGCCTCGCCGGTTGGATCACCGGATTGATCAGTCTTATCGTGATCGTCGGCGCGGGTTTAGCTGCACGTTACGGCACACAGCTGTTCATGAGAGATGGCTTACCGGCTGCACAGCTGGCGCTCACTTCAGATGAAGAGATTGTTGAGCGACTCGAGCAACAAATCTTACAAGATACCACGGGCCATTTCTTCGTGCGAATGCGTGCCCGCTTTCCGAATGACTACGAAGACTTCCTTGAAGGAATGGTCCCTATCATCCGAGGTGGCGGCGAACTTCAGCAACAAAGAGAAGCTGCGTTCGCGTACGCACAAACCTACATGGCAAACTTTGTGAGGCGACAGCGGCCGCTCATGCGACGCGCTGAGCCTCAATATGTCTCCAATTGGGTTGTGGCCCAATCCAGCGCCTTGAACGCACTCGCCACGACGAGTCCGCAAGCTTGCGCAGAGATTGTTGAGTTCGGATCTGTGACGCCGCAAACAGGAACTAGCGTCTATCCGAACATTACGCAGCAATTGGAGCAATCCGTGAGTGCTGTTTTTGATATGATAGAGAGCGGGCAGCGTTCACCACAAGACTACGCTCCGTTGACGGATGACGAGTGGCTTCAACTTAGCGATGCCGCGCTCCTAAGTGGCGCAGACCCAGAGGCCATAGCTGCCGTTGGCACTCCGTATTTTGCAACTCATAGCGCCACCGCGAGGTGTAGCGTGGGCACTGCGATATACCGAGCGATCTCCCAAGAGACCGATCCCTTGAAGCGCGCAAGGTTCGGCGTCGCGATGCTCGCGGACGGATAGGCGACGCCCGTTTAGGTCGTTTGCGTTGCCCAATCCCTAAGCCGCCGCCAGTAGCTCCTTCACGCGGCCGACCAGCTGCTCCATCGTCACCGGCTTACTCAGATAATGCACCGGATATTTCTCCAGCACGTCGCTGAAGCTTTCGGGCGCGTAGCCTGAGAGGAACAACACTTTGGCGTTGCCGATCATCGCCGGATCGGCTTCTTCCAGCATCTCCGGCCCGGTCATGATCGGCATCGACACGTCGGAAATGATGATGTCGAAGGCGCCGGGCTTGGCGGTGAGAATATCCAACGCCTCCTGCCCGTCGCCGGCTTCCTCGACTTCGTAGCCGCACTCTTTCAGATTGCGCACGGTCGCGCGCCGCACCGGCACCAGGTCTTCCACGAACAAGATTTTGCCGCGGCCCGAAACATCCTTCGGCTGCGGCGCGATCAGCGCGCGTTCCTTGGCGGCGATGTCGTCCAGTTCTTCCTGGGTCGGGGCATATTCCGGCAGGAAGATGCGGAACGTCGTGCCGACGCCGATTTTCGAACTGAAGAAGATATAGCCGCCCGATTGTTTGACGATGCCGTAGCTCGTCGCCAGCCCCAGCCCGGTGCCTTTGCCGGCTTCCTTGGTCGAGTGATAGGGGCGGAAGATTTTCGCGGCGTGCTCCGGCTTGATGCCGCCGCCGGTGTCTTCCACTTCGATCATCACATAGCGGCCGTCCTCGATCGGATTGTGGCCGAGGCCACGCGCTGCGACCGCATCGATCACCGAAGTGCGGATCATCAGCTTGCCGTCGCGCGCGATCGGCGAGCCTTTTGGCGTCATCGCATCGCGCGCATTGGTGGCGAGATTGACGATCACCCGCTCGAGCTGGGTCTTGTCGACCTTCACATAGGGCAGATCGCGGCCGTGACGGATTTCGGTCTGGATCGAAGCGCCCATGATGCGCCGGATCAGCTCCTGCTTGGAGCCGAGGAAATCGCCGACATCGAACACTTCGCGCGCGAAATTTTGCTGGCGCGCATAGGCGCGCAGCATTTCCGAAAGCTCCTTGGCCGTCGTCGCGTGATCGGCGATTTCCTTGAGCATCGGATAATCGGCGTCGCCCACCGGGTGACGGCGCAGCAGGTAGGAGCAGGTCTGCATCACCACGGTGAGCAGATTGTTGAAGTCGTGCGCGACGCCGGCGGCCAGTTCACCGATCTCGCGCATCTTTTCCGATTGCGCCAGCCGCGTTTCCAGCTCGCGCTGCTGGCTGACGTTGGAGATGTAGGCCAGCGCGCGTCCATCCGAACCGCGCGCGAGCTGCACGTGTACAGCCGTCGGCGGGCTCGTCGCCAACGTGATCTCGATCGGATCGTTCATCGCCTGGCGCAGGCGATGGCCAAGTGCGGCCGGCCCCTCCGAGGCATCGAACAGATCCGCGAACGCAGCACTCGGCGTGGCGCGCCCTTGCGTCATTTCCATCAGCGATGCATTCGAATCCAGCACCGCAGCCGAGGCGGGGTCGATCCCGTCGAGGACGGCAACGCCGAAGGGCGCCTGCGCAAACACGCCATCGGCGCTCGACACGTCGGCCGCCCGCACCGGCGCCGTCGTATCCGGGGTCTCCGCATCGGAGAAGAACACCAGTCCGCGCACCGCCCCGTCGATATCGTCATGCGGCACGAAACTCAGCACGCTCGCCTGTGTCTCCTGTCCGTCGATGCCTTTCAGCGTCACCTTCGCGCGCGCGGGGCCGAAGCCGCGGCGATCGCGCCGCATCAGGCGGCTCGCGTCTTCCTTGATCATGTCCTTGACGCGCAGGAGTTGGGGATCGTCGCCGAGACCAAGCACCGCACGCAGCGAACGGTTCATGTAGACGATCTGCCCGTCCGACCGCGCGGCGAAGAAGCCCACCGGAGAGTCGTCGAGAAAGAGCTGGCGGCCTTCGTCGGCGCGCTCGCCGTGCTCGGCCGCGCCAAGTTCGCGCAAACGCCAAAGCACGTGCCCGCCCGGGATCGGCCCGACGCACGCTTCGTAGCGCGCATGCTTGCCGCTGATCGCCGAGGTCGCCGGCAATTCTTCGCGCCGCGTCTGTCCCAGCTGGGCGGCTTTCGACAAGCGAAACATCGGCGCCGACAGCATCGGGTCAGCGCCGAACAGACGGCTCATCATCGGCGGCCGATCGCTTTCGCCGAGTATGCCCGCTGCGTCGGCGATCGCGTGGTAGGCTTGGTTCGCCGTCAGCGGCGAAAGCTGCGCATCCGTGATCAGCGCCGCTTCGTCGAGCGCTTGCACGAACGCAAAATCGTTGCGTCCGCCCAGGAACGCCGTCGCCGCGATCGCGCCGCGCTCCGGGAAGGCGCCGACACTGCGGCCTGCCCCGCGCGACATCCAGAAGAACAGCACCAGCCCCGCCGCCGCGAGCAGGATCAAGAGAATGGCGCCCGCCTGCCCAACCGCTTGCCCGGCCGTCAGCGCAACGCCCGCCGCGCCCAGCCCGACGGCGACCGAGAACCAGAACAGGATTTGAAGCGGATCGAGCCGCCCGCCGCTGCGCGGCGCCGGAGTTTCTGCGTGGTCGGTCATAGGCCCGCCAATTGAGCCCGATTCGCCCTTGCGAGCACTGTGACCATGTGTGGGAAAGCCATCCGCCATCGGGCGTCTCCGCTCACAAATTCGAACGCCGGCGGGCGCGCCGGCGCGCAAGGCGCATGACGAAGCCGATCACTTTGGCCACGGCCTCGTAATGTTCCTTCGGAATCGGTTGGTCGATCTCGGCGGTGGCGAACAGAGCCCGCGCCAACGGTGGATCTTCCACAACCGGAATGTCGTGCGCTTCGGCTGCTTCGCGAATCCGTTGCGCAACAGCATCGACGCCCATCGCCAGACATATAGGCGCCGGCGTCTCGCCCGGCTCGTACTTCAACGCCACGGCGTAGTGAGTCGGGTTGGTGATGACGACGCTCGCTTGCGGCACGTTCGCCATCATGCGCCGGCGCGAGCGCTCCATCCGGATCGCACGCAGCTTCGCCTTCACCATCGGGTCGCCATCCTGCTGGCGAAGCTCTTCCTTGATCTCGCGCCGGCTCATGCGCATGCGCTGCATGAACGATTGGCGCGTGAACACGTAGTCGATCACCGCAATCAGCGCCGATGCCGACGCCAGCGCCAGCAGCATTGCTACGACCCGATCCTGCACGTAGGGCAATAACGCGTTCGGATCGAGCAGGGACAGGTTCTCCAGCGTCGAGTCTTTCGGCCACAGCGCCCATAGCATCACCCCGCCGACGACGGCGAGCTTGACCAGCGACTTCAGAAACGACGCGAAGGCCGCCTTTCCGAATACGCGCTTGAAGCCCTCGATCGGGTTGAGCTTCTCGGCCTTCGGTGTGAGTTTTTCGCCGGTGAAGGTCGGCTTGTCCTGAATGTAACGGGCCGCAACGCCCGCACCCGCAAGCGCAAGACACAGCAAGCCGAAGATCGCCAGCAGCTTCAGCCCGATCTGTCCCAGCATCGCTTCGAGCGCGCCGGGCGAGGCCGAGTATTGGTCCGGCATCGCCAAGAAGCCGATCAGGGCGTGCGCTAATTGCGCGGCGATCGGCCCCGCCATGAACGCGACGATGCCGGTCAGTGCGATCAGCGACAGCGCCGAACCCACTTCCGGGGTGTAGACGATGTCGCCCTTTTCGCGCGCCTGCTCGAGTTTTCGCGGCGTCGGCTCTTCGGTGCGTTCGTCGTCCTGCTCGGCCATGCGCTATCTCAGCCAGGTTGCGTAGCGCTCGAGGCTGTCGAGCCAGATCAGCATGCCGGTGGACAGCCCGAGCGCGAACACGACCAAACCGCCCATGACTTGCAGCGGCAGCGCCACGAAGAACACCTGAATTTGCGGGATCAGCCGCGACAGCACGCCGAGGCCGACGCGGAAGATCATCCCGGCGGCTAACAGCGGAATGGCGATTTGAAAGCCGACGCGGAACGACGCCGCGGTGGCGTCGAGCGCCAACTCGGCCGCATCTCCGACCGGCGGTTGGGCGCCGAGCGAGATCACCTGATAAGAGCCGGCGACGCCTTGCAGAAACATCTGATGCAAGCCGGTGGCGAAGATGAGCGCCACGCCCATCACCGCGAGGAAAACCGAAACCAATTGGCCGGCGCCCGCCGCGGTCGGATCGGCGGTCTGGGCGAATGAAATGCCGATCTCCATGCCGACGATCTGTCCCGCGGTCGCCAGCGACGATACCAGCATGCGCGCCGCACCCCCGAGCATGACGCCAATCAGGACTTCTGCGCCGACTTGCAGCGCCATGCCCCAGGCAGTCGCCGCCGGCGCCGGCACGGCGCCCGCCAGCGCCGGGCCGATGCCGATCGCCATCGCCAGCGCAAAGCCCAAGCGCACCCGGGCCGGCACGGCCGGTTCGCCGAAACCCGGCAGCAGCATGATCATGCCGCCGATGCGCGCAAACAGCAGTGCGGTGGACCAGATCTCGACGCCGTAGAGCGTGAGGTTCATGTGCGGCCGCGATCCATCAGAACGCCGCGATGCGTTCGAAAATGTCGTTGGTGAAGCCGCCCAACAGCCCGCCCATGATCGGCAGGAACAGCAGCACCGCGAAGAAGATCGCCAGGATCTTCGGCACGAACACCAGGGTCTGTTCCTGAATCTGAGTGAGCGTCTGCAGCAGCGAGACGACGAGCCCCACGATCAGCCCGACAATCATCGGGCCGGCCGCCACCAGCACGGTGATCCAGATTGCATCGCGGCCGAGGTCGAGGACTTCCGCGCCAGACATGAGGCCTCCGCCGGGGCCGGCAAAATCTGCCGCCCGCGCACCAGGGGTCGGTCCGATGCGGTTAATGGGACGTTTCCGCGCGGCTTACGTCTGTGCAAGGCGGGTTCACCCATTCGGGGGAGGCAAAAACGTGCTCGCGCGGCAACACTTGGATTCAGTTTCAGCGGGACGCATCCAATTCACCGAATCCACCTCATCTTGGATTCAGGCGTGCATGGGAACGATTGTCCGTTCCGAACGTAGAACACGCTCAGGAAACGCCAACGGGGGCCATGATGCTCGCTTCGATCGCCAACTTCTTCAGGGGCCTTTTCGGCCGCAAGGCCGACAATTTCAAAGACCTCTTGATCGCCGATCTCGGCATCGAACGCTAAGCGCGCTTCGCGCACGGGGCTATCCGCCGGGCGGCGCGCCGGCGTTGAAGCTTTCGATCAGGCTGCCCGCGACCAAGCGCCAACCGTCGACGAGTACGAAAAAGATCAGCTTGAACGGCAAGCTCACCGTCACCGGCGGCATCATCATCATACCCATCGCCATCAGCAGCGATGCGACCACCAAGTCGATGATCACGAACGGCACGAACAACATGAAACCGATCTCGAACGCTCGCCTCAGTTCGGAAACCATGAAGGCCGGCGCCAGGATGCGCAGCGGCGTCTCCTCGGCGCTCGCCGGCGGCGTTTCCAACCGCGCCATGTCGATGAACAGCATCAGATCGTCTTCGCGCGTCTGACTCACCATAAACGTCTTCAGCGGCGCAACGATGCGCGGGAACGCTTCGTCGAGCGGCATTTCCTCGTTCATCACCGGACCGATGCCGGCCTGGTAGGCGTCATTCCAAACCGGCTGCATCACGAACGCGGTCAAGAACAATGACAGCGACACGATCACGATGTTCGGCGGCGCCTGCTGCAGACCGATGGCCGTTCTGAGCAATGAGAGCACGACGACGATGCGGACGAAGCTGGTCGTCATGATGATGATCGACGGGGCCAGAGACAGCACCGTGATCAGCGCTGCGAGCTGGAGCACGCGCGCGGTCAGCCCGTCGCCGGTGCCGAGATTGACCGAGAGCGTGGGGTTGGCCGCAGCCGCATAGGCGACGCCGGCGCCGACCGACATCGAGAGCGCGAGCGAAGCGGCGAAAATGATCGCGGCCTTGCCCCTGCCAGACTCCCAAAATGTCTTGTCGCTCACGAGGCGGCCTCCCCTGCTGCGGGCGACTCTTTCGCCGCCATCTCGCCGACGACGATGTCGCCGCCGGGGCTCAACAGCAGCACGTGTTCGCGCTCGTCGACCCGCACGATCACCATGCGCCTGCGCGGATCGAGCAGCAGCGTTTCGGTGATGCGCATCCGCTTGGGGCCCGCCGTCCCGGGCTGCAGCATGCCGAGCCGGCGCGCCGCATAGGCGGCGCCGACGATCAAGGCCAAGGTTGCGATGAGCGCGAATAGCGCGCGCGCCCAATCCAGCAGGTCCACCAACGCCTCCGTTCTGGAGTTCAGAGGCTTTTGGCTGGGCCGGTTTGGTAAACGAGGTATTAATTTGCGCGCCCGAAATTAAGTCGCGCTTAACCATGTTCGGTTCGACTAGGCAAAGTTTGCAGCCCTGAGTCGGACCCACTTGGATCTCGCCAACACGCCCTTCTTCGGTTTGCTGCGCGCCCGGCTCGACCAATTGAGCGAGCGGCAGCGGCTGATTTCGGAAAACATCGCCAACGCGTCGACGCCCGGCTACCGCCCGCGCGACGTGGATACGGCGGGGTTCGAGCGCATGCTCGCCTCGGCGGCCGGCGGGCGCGGGCTGACGATGGCGCAAACGCATCCGGGCCACCTCGCGCCGGGCGGGTCGATCGAAACCAGAATCGTCACCCGCGACGACAGCGAAACCACGATCGACGGCAATGCGGTCGTGCTCGAAGAGCAGATGGCGCGCGCCGCCGAAACCAGAATGGCGTTCGAAACCGGCATCGCCCTTTATCAGAAAGGTCTCGAACTCATGCGCATGGCTGCGCGGCCGCCGGGGAGATAAACGATGACCGACATCAACGCCGCCATCGCCGCCGCCGCCTCCGGCATGCGGGCGCAGACCGTGCGCATGCGCATCGCCGCCGAGAACGTCGCCAACGCCAATTCCGCCGGCGCTGACCCCAACCAGGATCCGTTCCGCCGCCGCATTCCGCTGCTGGAAAGCACGACGCTCGCCTCCGGCGCGCGCGGGGTGCACGTGCGCGGCGCCGCCTACGACATGAGCGAGTTCCGTCAGGAATATAACCCGTCTCATCCAGCGGCCGACGCGAACGGCTACGTGCAGCTGCCCAATGTCGACACGTTGGTCGAGATGATGGATCTGCGCGAAGCCACCCGCGCCTACGAAGCCAATCTGAACATGATCGAAGCGGCGCGGACGATGACCAACCGCGCGCTCGACCTGCTGCGGAGATAAGAAATGGCGATCGATCCGGTCTCGGCGGCGCGGGCCTATCAGCAAGCCGCGCAAGCGATGCAAAACGGCGGCGCGGCGACCGGCGGCGACAGCGTCGATTTCGGCAGTCTGGTGCAGGAGGCGATCCGCCAGGCCGGACAAAGCGCCACCGTTGCAGAAAGCCAGGCGCTGCAAGTCGCAGCTGGCCAGGCCGACATCGTCGATGTCGTCACCGCCATCGCGGCGGCGGAGACGCAATTGCAGACCGTGATCGCGGTGCGCGATCAGGTGATCAATGCGTATCAGGAAATTCTGCGCATGCCGATTTAGGGATCCCCGATCGCGATCCCCCGAGTAACATTTGTTGCAGCCGGCGGGAACTTCGCTTCGGAGCTGACGTTTCAGCGACATCAGTTTGCTGAACGGAGAGTGTTCCATGCTTGGCTGGGCAATCGGCTTCTTTGTGGCCGCGCTCGTGGCCGCGATTTTCGGCTTTGGCGGCATCGCCTCGGCCTTCACCGGCATCGCCATCATCTTGTTCTGGGTGTTCCTCGCGCTGTTCGTGCTGTCGCTTTTGTTCAATACATTCGGCGGCGCGCATGCGGCGGGCCATGGCGGCTCGGGCCGCACCTTTGCAACGGTCGCGCTGATCGCCGGGGTTGCGCTGCTGGTCTATGCTTGGGTCGATAACGACATGTCGGCCGAGCGCGTCGGCCGCGAAATCGACCAGACGGCTGTGCAACTGGCCGAAGGCACCAGCGACGCGCTTTCCGAAGGCGCCGACCGGGCGGAAAATCTGGTCGACGACGCCAGCGACGAAGTTCGCAACGACGCCGCCGATGGCCTCGATGAAGCCTCCGACAACGTCGATCCCGACAACGACCGCAACAACTAATCATGCTCGCGCAAAGAAACCTGCCTTCGGCCCGAGCCTCGCTCGGGCCGTTTTGTTTCTGGGCAGTGGGCAACAGGCGCCAGGCAGGTGAGTTTGTGCGCACGCCTGTGGGCCCGCGCCCTGTCTCCTGGCCGCGAGCTGCTGCCTCCTGCCTGTCGCCACTGCCTCAGGAGCTGTCGGCGAAAACCGCCGCACTGTGCGGCGCGAGCGGCAACGCCGGTGGCGATTCAGGCTTGGGATCGATGACGCGCAATCGGGTGAGGCCGTTGCGCAGGCGGCGCGCGAGCGCGGCGACGTGAGCATCGAAATCGCGCACCACAGCGAGGATCGCCGCCAGCCGCGACGGCCAGTCCCTGCCATTGAGTGCGCGCCTCAACCGCCAGCCGCGAACCGCGCGCAGGCTTGCGCGCTTCACCCGGCCGTGACGATTGCCCGAGCGCCGCCGCGCCTTTGCGGGGAGCCGGACGCAAGCGTTGGCGATGACCACGTTGGCGACGCCGCAGGCGATCCGATCGAGTTGACGGCGATGATAGCGCGCGCCGCTCGCCCAGCCCACAGCGAAGACGCCGACGAACCAGATCAGAAAAAGTCTGAGATACGCGTTGAGCCTGGCGAGGCGATGATCGGAGATCGGTGGGCGGGGCGTGCGACGCATGATGAGCGCGCAGTATCCACCCGCGCCGGCAGGGGGCGGATAGACTTATTTTCGCGGCCTGGTTTTGCTGGAGATTTGCGGCGAACGGCGGAGGATAGAGAGCATTCCAAGGCGAGCCGGTTCGCACGATCCAACGCGCAGAACCGGCCTATCGAAGCTATTCTTGGCCAAAGCTATTTCTTGGCGCCCTTCTTGTCGTCCTTGTTCTGCTTCGGCTTCCGCTTCTCTTTGTTCGAGCGCATTTGACCTTTGGCCATGGGACATCTCCGTCGCGTTTGGGTGAGCGATTTTCTCACAGATTGGCGCGGGTGCAAGCGATGGTGACGGAAGAGCGCGCGTTGAAGCTTGCGTATTGTCCTGATGCTTACCCCCTCACGCTGCCCTCTCCCCCTCGCGGAGGAGAGGGTGAGCGCGCTCGTTGCGCAGGCGGATCGTCCGGGAACGCAGACGCGAAAGCGCACGTTCAAATCACACCATGTTGCACTGGGCTAAGTCCTTCGCCGCCATCGCCGTGCTGACGAGCTTCTGCGCCCTGATCAGCTATCCCGCGCCGGCGGGCGTCATCGCCGTGTTCATGACCGCGGTGTTCGTGACGCTCGCCATTCTCTCGCTGATCACCGGCTTGCTGGGGAAAAGGCGCGACGGCGCCTATTCGGCCGAACGGGCGCTGGCGCTGGCGGCGCTCGCGATCGGCGCGGTGCTGCTGCTACGCAGTTGGGTTATCGGGGATCGGGGTTCGGTTGCCGGGGAGGTCGCGGTCCACCGGCCCCGATAACCGAGCACCGATAACCGAGATTAGGCCCGCGCTTCGTTCGCGCCGCGGCCGAGCGCCAGGAGCGCGGCGTTGGCGATGGCGTCGGCGTCGAGGCCGGCGGCGGCGTACATCGCTTCCGGCTTGTCCTGATCCTGGAAGACGTCCGGCAGCGTCAGCGTGCGGATCTTGACGCCGCGGTCGAGCAGACCGTCGCGGGCCATGAAGTGCAGCACGAACGCGCCGAAGCCGCCGTCGGCGCCCTCCTCGATCGTCAGCACCACTTCGTGGTCGCGGGCGAGACGGCGGATCAGCTCCTCGTCGAGCGGCTTGGCGAAGCGCGCATCTGCGAGCGTCGTCGAAAGTCCCATCGCGGCGAGCTTGTCGGCGGCCTTGCTGGCTTCCGACAGGCGGGCGCCGAAATTCAGCAGCGCAACCGACGTGCCTTCGCGCAGAATGCGGCCCTTGCCGATTTCGAGCGGCGTTGCGGCGTCAGCCAGCATCTCGCCATCGGCGTCGCCGCGCGGATAACGAAAGCAGGAGGGACGATCGTCGATCTGAGCGGCGGTGGCGACCATGCGGGAGAGTTCGTTGCCATCGGCCGCGGCCATGACGATCATGCCGGGCAGCGCGCCCATGTAGCCGACATCGAACGAACCGGCGTGGGTGGGACCGTCGGCGCCGACGAGACCGGCGCGATCCATGGCGAAGCGCACCGGCAGCTTCTGGATGGCGACGTCGTGGACGACCTGGTCGTAACCGCGCTGCAGGAAGGTCGAATAGATCGCGGCGAACGGCTTCATGCCGTCGGCGGCGAGCCCTGCGGCGAAGGTCACGGCGTGCTGTTCGGCGATGCCGACATCGAACGTGCGATCGGGGAAGTGCTTGCCGAACAGATCCAGCCCCGTGCCTGAAGGCATGGCGGCAGTGATGGCGATGATCCTTGCGTCCTGCTCGGCTTCGCGCACCAGCGCCTGGGCGAACACCTTGGTATAGGAGGGATGCGGGCCGCCTTTGGATTGCTCGCCAGTGACGACGTTGAACTTGGTGACGCCGTGATACTTGTCGGCGGCGTTCTCGGCCGGCGCGTAGCCCTTGCCCTTCTTGGTGACGATATGAACCAGCACCGGGCGGTCGTCGTATTCCTTGGCGTTGGCGAGGACGCGGGAGAGCACTTCGACGTCGTGACCGTCGAACGGGCCGAGATAATGGAAGCCGAGCTCTTCGAAGAAGGTGCCGCCGGTGACCAGAGTGCGGGCGTATTCTTCAGTCTTCTTGGCGATGTCGTGGATGGTTTCGCCGAGCGCCGAAGCGACGCCTTTGGCGGTCTTGCGGATGCGGCGATAGGTTTTGGTGGCGGCGAGACGCGCGAGATAGGTCGACATGCCGCCCACCGGCGGGGCGATCGACATGTCGTTGTCGTTGAGGATGACGATGAGCCGCTTGGTGGTCTCGGCGGCGTTGTTCATGGCCTCGTAGGCCATGCCCGCCGACATCGAACCATCGCCGATCACGGCGATGACGTGGCTGTCGTCGCCGCGCTTGTCGCGGGCGACGGCGAAGCCAAGCGCGGCGCTGATCGAGGTGGCGGCGTGAGCGGCGCCGAACGGATCGTATTCGCTCTCGGCCCGCTTGGTGAAACCGGAAAGCCCCCCGCCCTGGCGCAGGGTGCGGATGCGCTCGCGCCTGCCGGTGAGAATCTTGTGCGGGTAGGCCTGGTGGCCGACGTCCCAGATGATCTTGTCGCGCGGGGTGTCGAAGGCGAAGTGGAGCGCCACGGTGAGTTCGACGACGCCGAGCCCCGCGCCGAGATGGCCGCCGGTCTGGCTGACGGCGCTGATGGTTTCGGCGCGCAACTCGTCGGCGACCTGCCTGAGCTGGCGACCCTCCAATTTCCGCAGATCGGCCGGGGTCTGGATCTGGTCGAGCAGCGGCGTGGCTAACGTGTTGGGGGGGGCCATCGGTCCTCGGTCGTTGATTTGGATCAAGCCTAGCGTCGATCTGGTTTACAGGCCACGCCGGCGCCGTGGCGGAAACAAGGAATTACCGCCGTTTTCGTGCGTCAGGAGGGCGCACCGCCTCGACCGGGCGGCCGGGCGACGTCAGCTGAAAGGGCAAACATCGGCTAGCTCAGCACGCCCTCGATCGCGCGATCTATGGCGCGGAACGTGGTTGCGCCATTATAGGCGCCGAAGGCGGCGGTGGGGCGCCCATCGGCAGCGAACACGAAGAGGCGCGGCAGGGTCAATTCCCGCGCGTGACCGCCAAAGGCGTGATAGGCGGCCATGTCGGCGCGAAGCTGAGTATAGTTCGGACGGGTTCGATCGAGAAAACGGCGCACGCCGGATTGATCGGCGATGAGTTCGACATTGAGGCCGACGATGGCGAGCCGGGACGGGCCGAGCCTGCGGCGCACGTCGGTCAAATGCTGCGTCTCGGCGATGCAGGGCGCGCACCAGGACGCCCAGAAGCTGATCACTGCGGGCCCGGGCGGCAGATGTTCGCCGAGCGTAGTGGCGGCGCCCTCGAAGGTCTCGAGCGCCAGCGCGCCAAGCTGATCCAACGCCGGGGGCAGCGCCGCGCCGCTGCTTGCCGCCGCCGCGGGCGTCGCCGCGGCAAGAGCCGAGATCAGCACCGTGCGCCGCAGCATGTCGCCTCCACTCCCCAGAGTGTGGCGCACGATTGCGACGAATAGCAGGCGCCGGCTGGCGGGCGGGGTTGTGCGCAGCGGCCCCGCCACTAGTCTGCGCCGGCTCTAAGACGGGGACGGCGAATGCGGATTGTTCGGTTGGCGCAAGCGGCGGCGGTTTCGGCGGCATTGGCTGCGTGCGCATCCTCCTCCAATGCGCCGCCCCCGCCCGCAACGCCGCAGCAGGCGGAGGATCCATACCTTTGGCTCGAAGAGGTCGAAGGCGAACGCGCGCTGGCGTGGGTGCACGAGCAGAACAACCGCTCGCTGCCGGTGCTGGAGAACGATCGGCGCTATCCGGCATTGCTGGAGGCCGCGCTCGAAGTGGCGCAGAGCCGCGACCGGTTGGCGCTCGGACAAATCCGCGGCGGCTATCTCTACAATTTCTGGCAGGATCCCGACCACGTGCGCGGCATCTGGCGGCGCGCGCGGCTCGACGGCTACGCGGCAAACACGCCGCGCTGGGAAACGGTGCTCGACATCGACGCGCTGGCCACGGCTGAGCAGGCGAATTGGGTCTATCAGGGCGCCGATTGCGATCCGGCCGGCGTGCGCTGCATGGTTTCGCTGTCGAATGGCGGGCTCGACGCCTCGACCGAGCGCGAGTTCGATTTGCGGACGCGCCAGTTCGTCGAGGGCGGCTTTGTCGTGCCGGAGGCGAAGTCGCGCATTGGCTGGCTCGACCGCGATACGCTGCTGGTGGCGACCGACTGGGGCGAAGGTTCGCTGACGGAATCGGGCTACCCGTTCATCCTGAAGGCGTGGCGGCGCGGGACGCCGCTGTCGAGCGCGACCGAGATCCTGCGCGGGGAAGCCAGCGACGTCTCGATCGCGGTTGCGACTTTCGAGGACGAAAGCAACGATCATATCGCCATCGCTGTCGAAGCCGAGACCTTCTTCGAGACAGTATATTCACTGGTGACGCCGGACGGGCCGCAGCGGCTGACGCTGCCGCGCAAATCCTCGATCCGCGATTATTTCCACGACCGGCTGATCGTGACCATCGAACAGGAATGGACGATCGGCGGGCGCACCTATCCGACCGGCTCGCTGTTGGCGCTGCCGCTGGCGCAGGCGACATCGGCAACCCCCGCGATCGAAGTAATTTTCAGCCCGAACCAACGCCAGTCGATCGAGGAAGTCTCGGCGACGCGTGAGGGCGTGCTGGTCGCAGGCTTCGACAATGTGCGCGGCCGGCTGCAGCGCTTCACCTTCGCGAACGGGGCATGGCGCGGCGACCAGATCCAGGTGCCGCCGACCGGCGTGGTGCATATCGCCGGGGCTTCGACGAGCGAAGCGATGGCGTTCGCGACGTTCGAGGATTTTCTGACGCCCTCGACGCTTTTTGCGCTCGACGGCGCGCGCACCCGCACCGTGCGCGCGCTGCCGGCGCAGTTCGACGCCTCGCCCTACGTGACCGAGCAATTCGAAGCGACGAGCGCAGACGGCACGCGGGTTCCCTATTTCGTAGTGCGCCGGCGCGACATGCAGCTGAATGGGCAGAACCCGACGCTGCTCTACGCCTATGGCGGTTTCCAGCTCTCGCAAGTGCCGAGCTACAATGCCTATATCGGCCGGCTCTGGCTCGATCAGGGCGGCACGTATGTGCTGGCCAACATCCGCGGCGGCGGCGAGTTCGGCCCGGCCTGGCACGATGCCGGACTGCTGACCAACCGCCAGCGCATCTATGACGATTTCTACGCCGTGGAACGCGATCTGGTCGATCGCCGCATCACCTCGCCGCGGCGGCTCGGCATATCCGGACGCTCCAACGGCGGGCTGCTGATGGGCGTGATGCTCAACCAGCATCCGGAAATGGTGCATGCCGCGGTGATCGGCTCGCCCCTGCTGGACATGCTGCGCTACGATCAATTGCTGGCCGGGGCCTCATGGGTCGGCGAATACGGCTCGCCGAACATCCCCGAGCAGCGCGCATTCCTGGACCGGATCACGCCGTATCAAAATCTGCGGCCCGGCGAGAATTTCCCGACCGTATTCATCTACACCTCGACCAAGGACGACCGCGTGCACCCGGGACATGCGCGCAAATACGGCGCGCGGCTCACCGAGCTCGGCGTGCCTTACCTCTATTACGAGAATACCGACGGCGGCCACCAGGCCAACGCCAATCTGCGCGAAGCCGCGCGGCGGCGTTCGTTCGAGTACATGTACCTGATGCAACGGCTGGTGGATTGAGAGCGATCCGGCGCCCGCACCGGGGCCGCGCAAAAGATCAGTGCGCCGCAGCCGGCGCGCGGGCGGGCGCGAACCAGCGGATCGGCTCGCCCGGCGTCCATTCGGCCAAGTCCCGCCACCAGGTGTCGGGCGTGAAGCGGCGCCCGTCGGTCTGCGCCGCCGCGGTTTCGGCGCGCAATACTTCGATCGCCGCGACATCGGCGTCCAGCTGCGCCAGCCGATAACGCGCTTCGAGCGCGAACTCGGTCCAAGCCAATATGTGCGGCTCGCGGGCGCGATTTTGTTCGGCCAGTTGCTGTGCGAATTGCAGACGTTGGCGCGCTAGCTCCATGCGGCCCTGCTGCGCAGCGATGCCGCCCAGTTCGATAAAAGCCGCGATCCGTAGCGGCGGGTAGCAGGGATCGATCAGCGTCATCCGCTCCAACCCGGTTTCGAAGCCTTGCAGCGTCGCCAAGCTTTCCGCGGCCTCCAGGTCGCCGTCGATCTGACGCAAACGCGTGAGCGAAAGCGCGACCGAGAAGAAGGTGCAGAGACGTTCCTCGCTATCGAGACGGATTTCCTCCTGCGGCGGCGGCAGTCTGCCGATTACGGTGGTCACGAGCCCGGTGACGCGGCGAATAGCGTCCCGCGCTGTTTCGACATCGCCGAGTTGCAGCGAATAGTCCGCGACCAGCCCCAGCATGGCCATGCGCGCATTCCAGAATCTCGGCCGCAGGCGGACAGCATCGGGCGAAAATGGAATCGGCGGGCCCAGGCCCTCGACGGCAAGTCTCTGCGCCAAGGCGACGTCACCGGCATAGAACGCGGTCATGCCGCGCAGAACCATGATCGAGCGATCGACTTCGTCCATCATCGCCGGATCGGAGGTGAATGAGCGGACCGTGTCGGCGTGAACGGCCACCTCGCCCAGCAGTCGGCCCGCCAGTTCGGTATGGCCTTCGCCGATCGCCATCTGCGCCTCCAGGTAGCCGAGGCGATAGCCGTTGCCTGCCGAGAGCATCGGAAAGCGTTCCAGTTCCGGAAACGCGGCGACATAACGGCGGAACAGGTCGATGATGCGGCGCGCCTGGGTGTAGTCGCGCTGATCCACGGCCGACTGCGCCAGCGCGATCCAAAACTCGAAGAGCTTGCCGTCGAACCTTTGCGTTTTCACAATCGCATCCGCGCAGATGACCGCCAGGGATCGCATGTTGGCGTTCAACCGAACGAGATTGGCGTCGCTCAGCACGCTGGAGGCGGCGTCGCAATAGCGAAGGATCTCGTCAGGCCGCCACGCATCGACAGCTTCGCGATCGGCAGTCAAGCGGTTGTGCACGGCAAACCAAGGCGTCATCGCTTCGATGTACGGCTGGCGCACCAGGCGCGCGGGCAATATCGCTTCCTCGACCGCCATCAGTTCCCAATCGTCCGCCACGATGGCCCGCGCCGCATCGCCCGCGGCGATGGCCTCGTCAAATCGATCGCTGAACACCAGCCGGTCGATGACATCGAGATGATACGCCAACCGGCTCGGATCGAGCGCCAGCCGCTGCTGTTCGATGACGAGCACGTCCTGCAGGCTTTTTTCGCCGTAGAGCACCATCTGGCTCGCCAGCTGAATCAACGTCTCCAGGTTCCGCACCGATTCCGCGGCCGCTGCGCGCGCCACCGCCGCGGCCGCGCGTTCGCGCGCCGCGTTTTCGGCATAGGTGATGTCGGCGATGACGTCGAAGGCGCCGATGCGGTCGCCGTCGGCGAAGCGGCGCAGCGCCGCCTGTTTTTCGGGACTTGCGGCGGCGACAATGCCGGTGAACTGCTCGATAAGCGCGCCGCGTTCGGCGGCGAATTCCAGATCCTGCTGCGCCAATTGCTCGGCGAGCCGGCGGCGGTCGGCGGTGATCGCTTCGAGATCGGCCTCGAGCCGCCGGCGGCGGCTGCGCTCGGTCCGGGCGTCGTTGAGCGCGGCCGACACCTGCTGGTCGCGCTCCGACAATTGCTGATAGAGGCGTCGCTGTTCCTCGGCGGCGCGGGACTGAAACGCGCGCTGCGTCGTGGCGGAGTTGAGCGTCAGGCGATCGACCAGCAAGGCCCGTTCGCGCTCGGCGGCGCCCGTCTGCGCGAACGCCGGCCCGGCGCACGCCACGGTCAAGGCAACGATCGCCCAGCGCCACATCATCCGCATGCTTCCTCCGTCACAATGAGCAGGCGTTCGCCGCGGCATTGGGCGACAGCGTCGACGACACAGCGCCACAACGGAGGTCCGCCTTGCGCCGCCGCGTTCTCGCAGGCGCACGCGGGTTCGCCGGTGAATGCGGCGCTCACCGCGCGGGCGCCGGCGGCCTCGTGCAGAGCGCAGATTGCATCGGCTTGCCGTTGCGCGGACAAGCGGGCGCTGGCGCAGGCTGCAGCTTCGCTGCCCATGGCTTCGCTGCCTGAACTGGCGACGACGGGCGCCGGCTGTCGGAGCGGCTCCCACACCTCGCGCTGCGTCGCTCGCCGCGCAGCGATCAGGGCTTCAGCGCGCGCGGTCAAAGGCGAGTGGGGATGATCGGCGACGTAGGCGCGCAAACCATCGCAGCCCGCTGCTTGCGCCTGAGCGAAGGCGCTGCGCTCGGCCGCAGTCGCCTGCGCGGGCGCGCGGTCGAACAGGCGAATGACTCCGGCCGCGTCGAGCGTGGTGACCAAAGTGGCGATCGCCGCCAGCGCGCCGAGCACGGCGCCGATCGCGGGCAGCGGATTGCGGCGCGGCCGCGGCGGCGATCGCTGCGGCGGCGACATGCCGTGCACGGCGGCGCGCACGCTGTCGGCGAAATGCAGCCAAGCCGGATCCTTGCGGTCGCCGCTCCAGCCGGAGAGGTTCGAAGCTTGCACGCCGCCGAATCCGAGCGGCGGCGCGATCTCGTCCAGCAGGGCCGGACAGAGCGCGCCGCGCGCTTTGCCCAATTCGGCCTCTTCGAGCACCCACTCGCTGCGCACCGATGCGCTCGACCAGAGCGCGGCGACTACGCGCGCGGCCTCGATGTGACGGCGTATCTCCTCGCGCCAGCTTGCGCCGGAGCCGATGCCTTCGTCCCACCACACTTCCAAGCCGTCGGCGCGCAGCGCTTCCACGACTCGTCGGGCGCGGGCTTTGTCAGCCTTGCTGTAAGAAACGAAAACGTCCGTCATTCCCCCACCCGTCAGACGGTAGCCTGGGGAGATGACAAGCTGCGCAGCGGCAAAGCAAGCCCCTTGACTTGTACTTTCCGCTCCGCCCGCCGCCTGGGCGCGCCATCACCGAAGCGTCGGCAACGAACTCCGGCGGCTTCGCGCGCTCACTTCTTCTCCAGGAGCAGCGCGCCTTCCCGCTTGAGCTTGCCGGCGATCTTGTCGGCGAAAGCGCCGAGAAGGCCGGGCAGATCGACTTCGATTTTCACATCGACCATGTTGCATCGAAGCGCGGTTCAGAGAACGAGGGCCGCGAATGGACGTTCGCAGCCTCGAAGCTGCAAGACGCTTTGAGGATCAATCCAGCGTCCGTGCCACGCGGAAGCCAACGACGCCATCCCGGAACGTCGGGATGCCCGCGGCCCGACCGGCGGAGCGGACAACATTGCCAAGGCTGTACCAAGACCCGCCTCGCATGACCCGCACTTGGCAGTTTACTTCGCTTGCCGAACCATCCGTTGGCAGGCCCGAATAGGAACTGGCGTAGCAATCCTGCACCCATTCTTGCACGTTGCCGTGCATGTCGTGCAGGCCAAAGGCATTCGGCGCGTAGGCGCCGACGGCCTGCGTGCGTCCGAGCCTTCGGTTGAAGTTCGCTTGCTCGACGTTGATGCTATCGCCGGTCGAGAACGCTGTCGTCGTGCCCGAGCGCGCTGCATACTCCCATTCTGCTTCCGTGAGCAGGCGATAGGCGTGGCCCGTCGTGCGCGAGAGCCACTGCGCGTATTCGTGCGCCTCGTTCCAGGATACATTGATGACGGGCCGATCGCCGCGGCCCCAGCCCCGATCGCTATGATTGTCTGCACGGGTGCAGCCGCCGCGATCTACGCAGGCGAGCCACTGGTCCCAGGTGATCTCGAATTTGCCCACCGCAAACTGCTGGACGCTCACGCTCCGCTGCGGGCCCTCGTCCGGGTCGCGCCCGCCTTCGCTGAGCGCACTGCCCATCGTGAAGCTGCCCGCCGGCACGACAATCATGCGCGGACACCACGCAGCGCCATTGCAGTCGTCGAACTCCTGCCCCGCCTGCCATGTCGGCGCCGGCGGCGAAGTCTCGGTTTGTGCTATCGCGTGCGGCGCAGCAGCGGCCAACGCCAATCCGATCAGGCCCAGCACGACGCGTCGCATGACCGCTCCCCACTCCGCTATCGCCCCGAAGCTTAGCGGCGCGAGTCTATAAGTCCACTGTCGCGCAGCGTGCTCAGTAGCGCCGCTGGACGATGAAATCGACGGCGTCGAGGAGAATGCGGGCGCGCGGGCCGAACAGCGCCAGATGCGCGCGCGCCTGATCGGCGAGCATGGCGATGCGCTCGCGCGTGGCGCCGGCGCCGAGCACGGTGACGAAATTGACCTTGCCACGGCCCTTGTCCTTGCCGACGGCCTTGCCGGTGTCACGCACGACGCCTTCGGCGTCCAGGAGATCGTCGACCATCTGGAACGCCAGACCGACATCGTGGGCGTAGCGCGAGAGCGCGGTCTTCTCCGCTTCCGAAGCGCAGCCGATCAGCGCGCCGGCGTCGGCGGCGAAATTGATCAGCGCGCCGGTCTTCAGCCGGTTCATGCGCGTCACCGCGATCAAGTCGGAGCCGATGTCGGCGCCGGCCATGTCGGCGGCTTGGCCTGCGACCATGCCCTGGGCGCCGGAGGCCTTGGCCAGACCGGTGATCAGCTTGCAGCGCATTTGCGGATCGGAATGGGTGGCGGGATCGGCCATCAGTTCGAAGGCGAAGGTCAAGAGCGCATCGCCGGCAAGGATGGCGGTGGCTTCGTCATACTGGCGGTGCAGCGTTGGGCGGCCGCGGCGGAGATCGTCATCGTCCATGGCGGGCAGATCGTCATGCACGAGCGAGTAGGTGTGCACGCATTCGATCGCGCAGGCGGCGCGCAGCAGCGCCGCTTCGTCGGCGTCGAAAATGCGCCCGGTCTCGATGGTGAAAAACGGGCGCAGCCGCTTGCCGCCGCCGAGCGCGGCGTAGCGCATGGCGCCCAAGAGGCGCGCCTCCGAACCCTGCTCCTTGGGCAGCAGGCTCTCAAGCGCGGTATTGATGCGCTCGGCGGTTTCGCGGAGCCTTGCCTCGAGCTGGGACATGCCTCCCCCTAACAGAGCCCCCCGCCGGCGCAAGCACCCCATTGGGTTGTATGCGGTCGCCGCTGCTCGCCCGGTCTTTCAACAGACGGCGTAAACGGGCAAGATATGCCCGGAGGGGGCAGAAGGCGCCCGGCGCAGCTCGCATGGATGCGCCGGGGGATTTGGTCCCTCTTGGTTGAAAGAGTGGGGAATAATCAATGCCGTCTGTGGTGATCATCCACGCTGCGCAAGACACGCTGCCGGCACGGGCGCTCGCCGAGAAGCTGCGCCAGGCGCAGGTGCAAGTGATCCTCGAGAAGCCGCCGGGCGAGGAATTGCGCGCCGCCGTCAAGGGCGCGCCGGTGACGATCGCGCTCTGGTCGCCCCGCTCGAACCAGGACAATGCATTGACCGACGAGGTCGCGTTCGCGCGCGGCAAGAGCAAGGTGTTTCACGCGCAGATGCAGAGCGCGCCGGTGCCGGATCAATTTCGCGGCGACAAGGCAGTGAACCTGACGGGCTGGCGCGGCGAGGATGAATTTGAGCCATGGCGCGAACTGGCGAAGCTGGTGACGGACAAGGCCGGCGTCGCGCCGCTGCCGCCCCCGGCGCCAAGACCGCCGTCGGGCTTCTTTCAGCCGGGACGTCCTGCCGAAGCGGCGCAAGCCGCGCCGGCAGGACAGAAGCGCGCTGCCGCATCGCAGCCGCGTCAGGCGCCGCCGCCGCGTGCGGTGCAAAGTGCGCCGCGTCCGGCGCAGCAACAACGCGCAGCGCCGCCGCCGCGCAACATTCCCGCACCCGCCGCCGAGCCGAAGAAGGGCGGCGGCATGGTGATCATCGCTGCTGTCGTGTTCGTGCTGGTCGCCGCTCTGGGCGGCGGCGGCTATTACTTCATGACGCAGAACCAGGCGTCGGCGACCTCGGCGGCGTGGGACGCAGTCTCGCGCGACGACGCCGACGCCATCCGCGCATTTCTCTCCGATAATCCGGGCGAGCACCGCGACGAGGCCGAAGCGGCCCTGGCGGAGCTGGAGAACAGCACCTACGCCTCGGCCAACCGCGCCGACACGATCGAAGCCTACGAAGCGTTCCTCAACGATTTCCCCGAGAGCGACCGCGCGACCCGCGCCCGCGGGCGCATCGCCGAGTTACGCACGCTGACCCCGGCGAGCGAAGCCGAAGCGCTGCCGGAATTGCCGGAGCTGCCGGCGACCGATCCCGATCTGCTGCCGCCGGGAACCGAAACGGCGCCCGACACGGGCGGGCCGACGCCGATCACGCCGCCGGCTGAAGACACCAATGTGCCGCCGGCGGAGCAGCCGACGAACTGAATTTCTTGACTTTCAGCGTATATATGAGTATATACGCCCAATGACGATTGCGAAATCCAAGACCTTCAGAAGCGGCAACAGCGAAGCCGTGCGCCTTCCCAAAGAGATCGCCTATGGCGAGGGCGTCGAACTCGTGCTCGTGCGCTCCGGCGACGTGGTTACGCTTTATCCGGCCAAGAAGAGCGTGGCCGAGATGATGCGGCGACTGTCCGAACTGCCGGCCCCGCCGGAGATCGAAAAGCGCGACGTGGAAGAAATTCCAGAGCGAACCGGACTCTGACGGTGGCCTTCTTGCTGGACACTGACGTCGCCATCAGATTGCGCGATGGCGACAGAGCCGTGACACAGAAGCTTGCCGGCCTCGGCGCCGCTATGATGATCTCGGTGGTGACACGCGTCGAACTGGAGGGCGGCGTCTATCGCACGCCGGATTACGTGTCCGTGCGCCGTGCTCGGCTCGACGCTATGCTGGATTCCCTGCCCTGCATCGCCTTCGATGAAGTAGCTGCGCGCGAATATGGCGCCATAGTCGCGCACGCCGGCTACTCAAGGCGAAAGCTCTTGGATCGGATGATCGCGGCCCAGGCGTTGGTTCACCGGGCAACGCTTATCACGTTCAACGCTGCGGACTATGCGGACATTCCAGGCCTGGTCGTCGAAGCCTGGTGACGACTTTCACGGATCAGAACTTCGTCATCAATACATCCGCCCGCCCGAGAGCGCGGGACGATCGATGTTCAAGAGCACGACGTTGCCGTTGCGGTCCGGGAAACCGAGACAGAGCACTTCGCTCATGAACTTGCCGATTTGCTTCGTCGGAGGGCTTAGCGCCGACGGCTACCGTGCATGACACGAAGGATAAAGACTTTGCGGCTGTTACGTCGGTAGAGCACCACGTAGGGCGTGTGCGGGACCACCAACTCCCGCACGCCTTTCCTTCGGCTGGCCTTGCCCAAGTCAGGCCACATCGCCAGCAAATTGATAGTACTTGCGATCTGCGCATGCAAACGCGAGGCGCCGGATGGGCTTTCGCGCGACACATAGGCAAGCATGGACAGAATGTCGGCGCGCGCCCTAGCCCGCCAGACGATATTCACCCAGGAAACTTGGCGCGGAGTTCCGCAACCACCTGAGCGTGCGGTATTTCTTCCTTGTCGTCATCGAGCGTCGGCTCAATCTCCGCCCACTCGTCATCAGTGAATGCGCTGGCTTTCCCCTGGTGATCCAATCGGAAAGCGATCTCCTCCGCGAGCGCCTCCTGTTGCTCCAGCGGAAGCTTGCGGATGCGCGCTAAGACGAGGTCGAGCTTCGTCATCAATACATCCGCCCGCCCGAGAGCGCGGGCCGATCGATGTTCAAGAGCACGACGTTGCCGTTGCGGTCCGGGAAGCCGAGACAGAGCACTTCGCTCATGAACTTGCCGATCTGCTTCGGTTCGAAGTTCACCACCGCGGCGACGCGGCGGCCGAGCAATTCGCCGAGGTCGTAATTTTCGCTGACCTGCGCGCTCGATTTCTTGATGCCGAGGGGATCGCCGAAATCGATCCAGAGCTGATAGGCGGCCTTCTTGGCCTCCTCGAACACCTTCACGTCGATGATGGTGCCGAGCCGGATATCGACCTTGAGGAAATCCTCCAGCGAGATGATCGGCAGGCGCGCATTGTTTTGCGGATCGTCGGCCATGGACGTTTCTTCTCCCTATGACCCGATCTTCGCGGGTTCTGTGCGCGGGCCTTCAGGACCCATCACGATTTGATCGACTTCGAGCTGGGCGTCTTTGAGCTGGCCCTCGCAGCGCGCCTTCAGCGCAGCGCCGCGCTTGTAGATGCGAATCGAATCCGCCAGCGGGACATCGCCGCGCTCCAGATGGGCGACGATTTTCTCCAGTTCGTTCAAGGCTTCCTCGAAGGGGAGCGTGGCGGGGTCTTTTTGGTCTGGCGTCATGTTCGTCGAAGGTATGAAGTCTAGGGCAGTAAGGGAATAGGGCAGTGGGGCGGTATGTTCTTGTCGCTATTGCCGTACTGCCCCATTTCCCTACTCCCTCGCCTCATTTCACTTTTTCGTAGCGGCGGTAGCTCCAATGACGGTCGCCGCCGTCCTCGACTTCCTTCCAGCCTTGCGCCCGCAGGATCGGGCGCATCATCCGGTTGAACCAGCCGTGAGCGCAGAGGAGCACGTTCTGTCCGCGCAACGCCTGCGCCGTCAGCGTCGCCACCGCCGCTTCGGCGCGGACCTCGGCGTCGGCGCGGGTTTCGCCGTCTTCGTGCCGCCCCATCCACCAAGCCAGGCGGGACCAGACGCCCCAAGCGCGCGGGCTGCGTTTGCCCCAGATCGGCGGCGGCGGCAGCGGCGCTTCGACAAACACCGGATCGGTGACGATCTGGCGCCCGCCCGCCACCAGTTCGGCGGTATGGATGGCGCGCGGCAGGGTCGAGGCGAAAATGACATCGCTGGCTTCGGCCAGCTTCAGCAGGTTTTCGGGCGGCTTTTCTTCGGGATGCAAGCGGGCGCGATCGTAGCCCCGCCACCACTCGCGATAGCCGTGATGATCGATGCGCACTCTGCGATCGGCTTGCGGCTTGCCGTGCCGCGCGATGACGATCGTTCCGATCCGCGTGGCTGAACGGCGATCCAGCGTCTCATTGGGCGCCATGGTCGTCGTCATTCTGACCCTTAGCGCTGACCGACGCCCCCTCCCCTCGAGCGGGTCTAGTCGCGCTGAAGCGCCGCCAGATAGGCCGCGGCAGACCCGGCGAGCGCGGGCAAGTCGTACCCGCCCTCCAGAGTCGAGACAAGCTTACCCTTGCAGTGGCGTAATGCGAGTTCCCGCAGCCGCTGCCCCGCCCAGGCGAAATCCTCGGTTTCAAGCTCCAGTCCGGCGAGCGGATCGGCCCGATGCGCATCGAAACCGGCGGACACCAGGATCAGTTCAGGCGCGAAGGCGTCGAGCGCAGGCAACACCCGGCCCTCCATCGCCGCGCGCCATTCCCGGCTGCCGGCGCCGGCGGCAAGCGGCGCGTTGACGACATTGCCGTCGATGCCGGTTTCCGAAATCGCGCCGGTGCCCGGATAAAGCGGCGACTGATGTGTGGACGCAAACATTATGCGCGCGTCGCTTTCAGCGACGGTTTGAGTGCCGTTGCCATGATGCACGTCGAAATCGATCACCGCTACTTTGCTCAGTGCGTGCGCGTCGAGGGCGTGCTTGGCCGCGACGGCGACATTGTTGAAAATGCAAAACCCCATCGGCGCGATCGGTTCTGCGTGGTGGCCGGGAGGACGCACGGCGCAGAACGCAGTGTCGCCGTCGCCGCGCAACACGGCGTCGACGGCGGCGACACAAGCGCCGGCTGCGCGATATGCGGCTTCGCGCGAGCCGGAAGAGATGAACGTGTCGGGATCGAGCCGCACACGCGCGGATGCCGCTTCGGCAAACGCCGGTTCGAGCGCATCGATGTATGCTGCAGGATGCACGCGCGCGAGCGCCTCGCGCTCTGCGCAGGGCGCCTCACGCCGGTCGAACGGCCGGTCCTCGAGCGCGTCGAGCACCGCGCGCAAACGGCCCGCATGCTCGGCATGGCCAGGCGGCGGTTCGTGACGAAGCATGGACGGATGGGTGAAGAGAAGCATGCGCTCAATCTAGCGTACGCTTCGCGCAAAGGCATCCTTCTCTACGGGCTAGGCGATAATCTGGGCGGCTTGTTGCATGGCGGCGAAGGCGACCGGCGCGAACACGGCGCAGGCGGCGATCAGGGCGTAGAATTTCGTCATGGGGACCTCTCGCAAGAACTGAACGCCGCTCAGGCGACGATGTGCACCGCCTGATGAAGCGTGGCGTACGCGACCGGGACCAGCATCAGTGCGGAGAGCAAAAGGCTGGAGAATGTTGCGGCGCGGGTCATGTTCTTGATCCTTCGAAGCGGCTCGCTTCGATTGGATGAAGGTAGCCGCTGCCCTACGGCGCCGCTGTGCCGTCAGTCACAACCAGGCCCCGACGAACGCCACGAGCGCCAGCAACGCCACGATGGCGCAGGCGAAGAAAATTGCGGCCAGAACCTGCTGGGTCGACATCAACGCGGATATGGCGCGGCGCCCTCACCGGTCCGCGTGTCCGCGATCACACGCGTGTGCGGGGCGGGGCGTTCACCGTCAGCGTTTCTGCAGGAAAGCGGCGAACGCAGCGGCGGCTTCGGGTGATTTGAGGCGCTCGGCGAAGATATCGCCCTCTGCCTGCATGCGCGTCATCAAGGCTTCGCGATCGCGCATCAATTGCTTGGTGAGGCGCATCGATTGCGCCGGTTTTGCCGCGAGCATTTGCGCGGCAGCACGGGCCCGCGGCAGCACTTCGCCGGCGGGCAACGCCGCGTTGGCCAAACCCCACGCGGCCGCGTCCTTACCGAGGAGCGGTTCGCCCAGTCCGAACAGCGCGAACGCGCGGGTGTGGCCCAGGCGGTCCACCATGGTCAGGCTCGATGCGTTCTCGGGCACGACGCCAAGATCGATGAAGGGCACGGTGAGACGTGCGTCTTCGGCCACGTAGACGAGGTCGCATTGGAACAGCATCGTCGTGCCGACGCCGACGGCATGGCCCTGAACCGCAGCGACGATCGGCTTTTCCGCCTTGATCACTTCCTCGAGGAAACGCCCGACATGGCGCGGACCTTCGAATGCGCCCATGGATTGGGCGGCGAAATCCTTGATGTCGTTGCCGGCGGAGAAGTAATCGCCGACCGAACTGAACAGCACGACGCGGATGTCGGCGCTGCGCTGCGCCTCGGCCACGGCGTCGGCCATGACGCCGTACATGGAATTGGTGATGGCGTTCTTCTTGTCGGGACGGTTGAAACCGATCTCAAGCACCGCGCCGTCACGGCCGACGACGATATGATCTTCGCTCATGGTTCTATCCGTAAGGGCGATCAGTTCTTCAGCCTATAGCCGGTCTTGAAAATCCACCACACTGCCCCGAGGCACACCAGCAGAAACACCGTGATCGCCGCCACGCTCACGCCGATGTTCACGTCGGCCGCCTGTTCGCCGAAGAACGCCCAGCGAAAGCCGCTGATGAGATAAACCACCGGATTGAACAGGGTGATGGTCCGCCAAGGCTCTGGCAGCATCTCGATGGAATAAAAGGTGCCGCCCAGAAAAGTAAGCGGAGTCAGGATCAGCATCGGCACGATCTGCAGTTTCTCGAAGCCATCGGCGATCACGCCGAGTATGAATCCGAACAGGCAGAACGATACGCTGGTGAGCACAAGAAAGACGATCACCGCCGGCCAATTCAGGACCTCGTAGGGCACGAACAGACGCGCGGTCGCGAGAATGACCAGCCCGATCATGACGGATTTCGTCGCCGCAGCGCCGACATAGCCGCACACGGCTTCGAAAGCGGACACCGGCGCGGACAACAACTCGTAAATGGTGCCGGCCCAGCGCGGCATGTAGATGCCGAAGGAGGCGTTGGAGACGCTCTCGGTCAAGATCGACAGCATGATCAGGCCCGGAACGATGAACTCCCCGTAGCTGACGCCGCCGATCGAAATCATGCGCGAACCGATCGCCGAGCCGAAGACGATGAAGTACAGCGAGGTGGAGAGCACTGGCGAAAACAGGCTCTGGCCCAGCGTGCGGAACCAGCGCGCCATTTCGAAGCGATAGATCGCCTGGATGCCGTAACTGTTCATCGGTGCTTCTCGACGGAAATCACACTCGTCATTCCGGGCCAATGCGCAGCATTGAACCCGGACCCTAAGGGCCAACGATGCGTCTGTTGCCCCTGGGTTCCGGATCGCGCTGCGCGCGTCCGGAATGACGAGGTTGTGCTGTTCATTTGCTGTGCACCAGTGAAACGAAAATGTCCTCGAGCGAGGATTGCTCGGTGTGAAGATCCTTGTAGTCGACGCCGAGTTCGCCGATGCGCTTGAGAAAGGCCGGGATGCCGGTGTCATTGGCCTGCGCGTCGAAACTATAGATCAGCTGGCGGCCCTCGTTGGCGAGTTCGACGTTGTAGCCGTTCAAGCCCGCCGGCACTTGCGCCATCGGCGCCGGCAATTCGAGCAACAATTGCTTCTTGCCGAGCTTGCGCATGAGCGCCCGCTTCTCCTCGACCAGTATCAGTTCGCCTTTGTTGATGACGCCGACGCGATCGGCCATTTCCTCGGCTTCTTCGATATAATGCGTAGTCAGGATTATGGTGACGCCATTGTTCCTGAGATTGCGCACCATCTCCCACATGTCGCGCCGGAGTTCGACGTCGACGCCGGCGCTGGGCTCATCGAGGAAGAGGATCTTCGGTTCGTGCGAAAGCGCCTTGGCGATCATCACCCGGCGCTTCATGCCGCCGGACAATTCCATGATTTTGGCGTGGCGTTTGTCCCACAGCGAGAGATCACGCAGGACTTTCTCGATATGCGCAGGGCTCGGCGCAAAGCCGAACAGGCCGCGGCTGAATTGCACCGTGTCGATGACGCGCTCGAAAGCGTCGGTGTGCAGTTCCTGCGGAACCAGGCCGATCTTTTTCCGCGCCTGCTTGTAGTCGCGGATAATATCGTGGCCGTCGGCAGCGATCGTTCCCCCCGACAGGTTGACGATGCCGCAGGTCATGTTGATCAGCGTGGTCTTGCCGGCGCCGTTGGGGCCGAGCAGCGCGAAAATCTCGCCCTGCAGGATGTCGAGCGAAGTGGGCTTCAGCGCCTCGACGCCCGAAGCGTAAGTCTTGCTCACATCCTTGATGGAAATGATCGGCTGCACGGACGACTCAAGCAACGATTGGAAAGCGCGGGACATAGAGCGGCGAACCGGGTTGGGCTAGTGGCGTTTCGATAATCCGCAGGGCGATTGCGGAAATGCGCCGCGCCGCGTCCTATCTCCAAGGACGATGCAGCCGACCGCGATCCTACATCCCCGTCCGGAGGGCCTTTATTGCCCGAAAGCCGATCTCTACGTGGATCCCACCCGACCGGTCGCCAGAGCCCTGATCACGCACGGGCACTCGGATCACGCCCGCGCTGGACACGGGCGCGTATTGGCGACGGCGGAGACGCTGGCGATCATGGGCGTGCGGTGCGGACCTGGGTTCGCGGGCTCGACGCAAGCCCTGAAGTATGGAGAGCGGCTCGACATCAACGGCGTCAGCTTCAGCCTCCATCCGGCCGGTCACGTGCTCGGATCGGCGCAGGCCGCTGCTGAATGCGACGGCGCGCGGATCGTGATCAGCGGCGATTACAAGCGCCAGCCCGACCCCACCTGCCCGCCGTTCGAGGTCGTGCAGTGCGACGTGTTCATCACCGAAGCGACCTTCGCATTGCCGGTGTTCGCGCACCCGAGCGCCGAACACGAAGTGCGCAAGCTGCTCGGTTCCGTAGCGATGTTTCCCGAGCGCGCGCACATTGTTGGCGTCTACGCTTTGGGCAAAGCGCAACGCGTGATGGCGGAACTGCGCCGCTGCGGCTGGGACAAGCCGATCTTCGTCCATGGCGCGCTCATGAAGCTGACCGAGCTTTATCGCGATTTTGGCGTCGATCTGGGCGATGTGCGCCATGTCGAGACAGCACCGAAGAGTTTCTATGCCGGCGCCATCGTGCTCGCTCCACCCAGCGCGCTGCAGACGCCATGGGTGCGCAGGTTTCCCGATCCGGTGACGTCGGTGGCGTCGGGCTGGATGCGGATTCGCGCGCGGGCGCGACAGCAGGGCGCCGAACTGCCGCTGGTGATTTCGGATCACGCCGATTGGCGCGATCTGCAGCGCACCATTCTCGACACCGGCGCAGGCGAAATCTGGATCACGCACGGCGAGGCCGACGCGCTCGCGCACTGGTGCGCACAGCAAGGCCTGAAGGCGACGGCGCTGCATCTTGTCGGTTATGGCGACGAAGAAGAGCCAGCGGGTGCGCCATGAACCGCTTCGCCGCCTTGCTCGATCGCCTGGCCTACGAACCGCGCCGGCTCGGCAAGCTGACGTTGCTGGAGCGCTATTTCCGCGAGACGCCCGATCCTGACCGCGGCTGGGCGCTGGCGGCGATGACGGGCGCGCTTGCGTTCAAGAACGCAAAGCCCGGCCTTATCCGCGGCCTTGCCGCCGAGCGCACAGATCCGGTGCTGTTCGGCCTATCCTACGATTTCGTCGGCGACCTCGCAGAAACCGTCGCGTTGATGTGGCCAGCCGATGCAACCCGGGCGAATGCGCAGCTGAGCTTGAGCGATGTCGTCGCGGGTCTGCATGCGACGCCGAAGCGGGATCTGCCGCGCGTCGTCGCCGATTGGCTGGATCGGCTGGACGAGAACGGCCGTTGGGCGCTGCTGAAGCTGATCACCGGGGCGCTGCGCATCGGCGTCTCGGCGCGCCTTGCGCGCACCGCGCTGGCCCGCTTGGGCGGACGCGAGCCGGACGAGATCGAGGACGTCTGGCACGCCGATGAGGCGCCCTATCGGCATCTCTTCGCCTGGCTCGAAGGCCGCGGCGAGGCCCCGAACGCAGCGACGACGGTGCGGTTTTATCCGCCGATGCTGTCGCATCCGATCGAACCGGAAGAATTGGCAGCGCTCAACCCAGCCGAGTTCATCGCCGAGTGGAAATGGGATGGCATCCGCGTCCAAGCGGCGGCCGGCGCCGGCGCCAACGGCGACCGCATCACCAGGCTCTACTCGCGCACCGGGGAGGATGTTTCGGGCGCGTTTCCCGACCTGACGGCGGGATTCGATTTTGACGCCGTGCTCGACGGCGAATTGCTCATCAGACGCGGCGGCGGCGTCCAGGACTTCAACACCCTGCAACAGCGGCTGAACCGCAAGAGCGTCAACACCAAGTTGATGACGGCGTTTCCGGCGTTCATTCGCGTCTATGATCTGCTGGCGCTGGGCGCTGTAGATGTGCGGGCGCTGCCGTTGGCCGAGCGCCGCGCCAAACTGGAGGGCCTGGTGAACGCGCATCCGCTCGCGCCGATCGATCTTTCACCGACTATCGCCTTCGACACCTGGGAGGCGTTGAGCGCCGCGCGCGCCGATCCCGCCCACGCGGGCGCCGGCGTCGATGCGAAGGCCATCGAAGGCGTGATGATCAAACGCGCCGATGCGCCCTACCTGGCGGGGCGTCCGAAAGGTTACTGGTTCAAATGGAAGCGCGATCCGATGGTGATCGACGCGGTGCTGATGTACGCCCAGCGAGGATCGGGCAAGCGCAGCTCGTTCTATTCCGACTATACGTTCGGCGTTTGGACCGAGGCGGGCGAACTGACGCCCGTAGGCAAAGCTTATTTCGGCTTCACCGATGAAGAACTGATCGAACTCGACCGCTTCGTGCGCAACAACACCGAAAATCGCTTCGGGCCGGTGCGCGAAGTCACACACACGCGGAGCAAGGGGCTCGTGCTCGAAGTCGCGTTCGAAGGACTGCAGCGTTCGGCGCGCCACAAGAGCGGCGTCGCCATGCGCTTTCCGCGCATCTCGCGCATCCGCTGGGACAAGCCGCCGGGAGAGGCGGACACGCTGGAGACGCTGGAGAAGTTCCTGACAGACCAAGCGCGCTCGCCGCACTGAGGCGCGGCCCGGAACCAGCGGTTTCGTTGCGCCGTTGTCCGGCGCCATGGACCTTTACCGCCTGCCGCACCGCCTGGATTCGGAAGCCGGCACGTGCCGCGTCGTCATCGAGAGCGTGAAAGGCAAACGCAGCAAGTATGTCTACGACATCAAATCGGAATCGTTCGAGTTGGCGGGCCTGCTGCCGGAAGGGATGAGCTTTCCGCTCGACTATGGGTTCATCCCCTCCACGCTCGCAGAGGACGGCGATCCAATCGACGTTCTCGTGCTGGCCGACGAGCCGGCCTTCGCCGGCGCGGTGTTGAAGGTGCGGCTGATCGGGGTGTTCGAGGCGGAGCAGCAGAAGGGCAAGAAGCCGGCAGTGCGCAACGATCGAGTCATTGCGGTGAGCGTGATGTCGCGGCTCTACGGATCGATCGAAGGCGTCGACGACCTCGGCGACGAGTTCATGAGCCACCTGCAGCAGTTCTGGGTCAATTATAACGACCTCAAAGGCCGCAGCTTCGAAATCACCGGGGTCAAGGGCGCGAAACGGGCATGCAGGCTGATCGAAAAGCAGTCGGTGTAGAGGTCCGCCAATCCGATGGCGCCTTTCGGGCGTATCGGACGTTGCCCCTCAATAGGTAAGTTAGATGCGCCGCCTGCTTTCCGTCCTCGTCCTTCTCTGCGCGATGGCCGCGCCTGTCTGGGCCTCGCCGGCTGAAGTCTCGCGCTTCTTCCCGGGCGCCCGCATGGTCGGCGAGGCGAGCTACAGCATGCTTTCAGTTCCGCTGTTCAATGCCCAACTGTGGAACGAGAGCGGCGCGTTTTCATGGGAACAGCCCTTCGCACTGACGCTCAGCTATGAACGCTCGGCCCGCGCCAGCACCCTGATCAACCGCTCGATCCGGGAGATGAGTTCACGCGGCGCCGGCAACGCACAGGCATTGGCGCCGCTGCGGACGCAGTTCGAACGCTGCTTCACCGGCGTGGCCAGCGGCGACCGGATCACCGGCGTCAGCACCGCGGCGGACCGGGCGGTGTTCTATCACAATGGCGTGCGGCGATGCGAAGTCCGCTGGCCGAACTTCCGCCGCCACTTCTTCGGCATCTGGCTTGCCGGCCGTGACGGCCCGGCAGCGCGGCTGAGCGCGCAGCTTCGCGGCGAGGCCTAGCGCCCGCCCCGGCGTTTTGCGTTCGATCAATGCGCGACGCCTCGGCGCTGCAACGCTTTCCCGATGCGTTCGCAGCTCTTCCGATTGCTGGTCATTGGCGCCTCGATGGCGCTCGCCGCCTGCGCGGCGGATCAGTCGCCGGTCCCGGCGGAGCGCGATTTCGGCTCGCCCGCGCGTGGACTGGCCTACGCGCGCGCCGCCTGCGCCTCCTGCCATGCCGTCGAACCGAACGAGGCGGCTTCACCGATGACCGCGGCGCCGACATTCACCGAAGTCGCGAACACGCCTGGAATGACCGGGCTCGCGCTCAACGCCTGGCTCCATAGCGAGCACCGGGACATGCCGCACCTGATGGTGGATCCCGATCATGTCGACAATCTCTGGGCCTACATGATGACGCTGCGTTCGTCGGATGTGCGTTAGGCCCGAGGTCCCATGCTGACGCCCGGCGGCAACGGCGTGTTCTCAGGTACAAAGAAATCCGGCATCAGCGGCTTGGCCGGATCGATCCGGTATTTGTCGAAATCACGTTCGCCGCGCTGATAGAGCAGCACGTCGTCGATGAAGAAATTGCCGGTGCACTCTCGCGCTGGCGAGGTGAAGATGGCGTAGGCTGCATCGGCCATGATGTCGACGCTGCGGCAGTGGCGCAGTCCCTCTTCGCCGGTCAGCGCGAACTCGATCGCCGCCGTGGCGATACCGGTGCGCGGCCAGAGCGCATTGAAAGCGATGCCGTCGTCCTTGAACTCTTCGGCCATCCCCAGCACGCACATGCTCATGCCGTACTTCGCCATCGTGTAAGCCACATGTCCCGCAAACCAGCGCGGGCTCATGTCGAGCGGCGGCGACAGCATCAGCACGTGGGGGTTCGAGGCTTGCTTCAAATATGGAATGCACGTGCGCGACGTGATGAACGTGCCGCGCGCATTGACCTGGTTCATCAGGTCGTAGCGGCGGATGTCGGTCTGCAAGGTGCCGGTCAACTGGATGGCGCTCGCATTATTGACGCAGATGTCGATGCCCCCGAAACGCTCCACCGCAGCGTCAACCGCCGCCTTGACGCTGTCAGGCTCGCGCACGTCGACGACGATGGGCAAAGCCTGTCCGCCCGCCTTTTCCACCTCTTCGGCCGCCGAATAGATCGTGCCGGGCAGCTTCTTGTGCGGCTCCGCGGTCTTGGCTGCGATCACAACGTTGGCGCCGTCCCGCGCCGCCCGCAGCCCGATGGCAAGGCCGATCCCGCGGCTTGCACCGGTGATGAACAAGGTCTTGCCGCGCAAACTCATGGGAGCCTCCAAGTTTTCGTCACAATAGGCGGTTCCGGGGCTCAATCCAGCGTGAGTGCGGCTGCATGCGGTCTTGACTGCGGCGGTGAGACGGGGAGATTCCGTGCCTAGAGGGCAGGTTTGGAGGATTACAGGATGCGCACGCTTGCGCTTGCCGCCATCATCGGCGTGGGACTGACTGCGGGCGGGTTCGCCTTTGCGGAACAATTCACCGATCCGAACGGACGCCTTACGTTCAACGCACCCTCGGGCTGGCGCGTGCAACCGCGCAATGCCACGGGGCAAAGCGTCGTGCTGGCGTTCAATCCCACCAACGATTGCTATTTCTTCGGCATTCCCAATCCGACGACGGCGGATTCGAGTCCGGGCGCGGTGCACAATACGACGACGCCGCTGACCGCGGACGCCTGGGTGACGGCAGCACGGCCGGTACCGGACTTCTTCGAAGGCAGCCCCGCAACTCTGGTTTCGCAGAGCGTGGACACGAGCGGCTTCTGGCCAGTGCAGCGCGCCGAACTTCGCGGGCCCTCCAAGACCGTTTATGCCGCAATTCTGGCGCGCCCGGGCGCCGAGATTCGCGCCTTCTGCTCCGGCTCGGCGTCAGGCGCAGCCTATGACCCGATCTTCGCCTCGCTTGCACACCCCAACGATGCGGCGTGGGAACAAGCCGCCAGCGAACAAGCAGCAGCGCGCGCCGCAGCGGCGGCGGCGGCGGCGGCCCAACAACAGCAAGCGCAGCAGCAACAGCAGCAAACGCAGCCGGCCATTTGCACTGATCCTAACGTTCCGATGCGTGACCCGCGCCGGCGCGACTGCGACGATTAACGCGCCGTCCATCAGCGTAAACGCTTGGTTATCCTTGCGTTTACGTGCAATTCACGACGATGGCTCAAATGCTTGAGCCATGGATGGAAGAATCCTCAACACCGCCGCAGCGCCCTCCCCGGGCGCTGCGATCGGTTTAACCGCGGACCGCGGCGTCGTCGCGGCGGTCGCCGCTTTGGCGCTCGGCGCGGTATCGTTGCTGTTTCCCCCGCTCGCGCTGTTGGGTCTTGCTGCACTGGGCGCCCGCGTCCTGCTTTCCGGCGATGCCGTGCGCATCGATTGGGCGAATGTTCTCGGCCCTCTCCTCGCTGCGCTGATCGTAGGCGCGTTCTTCGGAATTCCAGGCGCGACGGGCGCGCTGTTCGTGTGGCGCGTGTTCGCTGACGCCCGCTGGAGCATCGGCGAAGCGGCCCGCCTGGCCGCCGCAGCGGGACGTCCCGCGGAAACCAGGTTCAAATCACTCGCGCATGCCTGGCTCACGCCGCTTTATGGCTTGCTGCTGGTCGCCTTCACCGCGCCGCACGTGATCGCCGGCTTGCCGCTCGATCTCCCGCACGTTCCCGCCTGGATCGTGATCGCCAGCGGCGCGCTCGCGGCGTGCGCCTTTTTCGATTGGGCGTTGCGGCGTGCGGCGGACTGGCGTCTCGGCGAACTCGCCGCTGCGCCCGCCGCGCACCTGCTGACCCATCACGCGATCTTCCTGGTCGCTTACGGCATGATGATCGACGTCTCGGCCGGCCTCGTTATGCTCGCCGCCTGGCGGCTGACTCATGCCGTGCCGGTTCGGACGCCGGCCTAAGCCAGCTTTACCGCCGTCCCGTACGCCAGCACCTCGGTAGCCTGACCCTGGCCGGCATCGGTGGTTTCGAAGCGAACGCCGATCACGGCGTCTGCCCCCAATTGCTGGGCGTGCTGGATCATGCGGTCGAGCGCTTGTTCGCGGCTCTCGGCCAGCAGCTTGGTGTATTCGTGAATTTCGCCGCCGACGATCATGCGCAAACCGGCGACGATGTCGCGGCCGATAAAGCGCGAACGCACCACATTGCCGCGCACCAGACCAAGGTGCTGCGCGACGCTGCGGCCATGGACGTCGAATGTCGTCGAGATGATCATGCAACCTGTCTCCTAGCGCTCGACGTCGCGATAGCGCTTCTCTTCTGCGTCGCCGCTTTGATCGGCGATAACTTGTGCAATCATCCAGACGCCGCCGATGAACATCAACAGCACGCCGACCACCGCGGCTAGGCCCAGACCAATCGCCGCCAACAGGCCGCCGACGACCACGGCCGCATCGCCTCCGGTCATCACCGCGCCGATTACGGCGCCGACACCGAGGAAATAGGCCAGCGCACAAAGCCCAGCGCCGGTGCAGAACAGCAGCATGGCGCTCGACGAGCGGTGCTCGGGATTGCGATTCTCAGGTTGCGGCATAGCGGACGACACCCCCGTCATCGACAACCCGCCGGGCAAGGCCGCGTCCGATCAGGCAATTGGCGTGGGCGATCGCCTCGCCCGTCGCCATGCCGATCAAATCACCGCCGATCTTGCGGGCAAACAGCGCGCCAAACAGGTCGATCGCCCGGCGCGGCTCCTGGCGCAGGCGATCGAGCACGCGCGCAAGCGCCTTTTCATGGCCATCGATCAGATTCTGCAAACGCTCATGCAGACCGTGGAACGGTTCGTTGTGCGCCGGCAGCACCAGCACGTCATTGGGTACGGCGGCGAGCAGTTTCTTGCAGCTCGATATCCAATCCGCGAGCGGGTCGCCGTCGGGCTCGGTCGGAAACACCGAAACGTTGGAACTGATCCGCGGCAGCACCTGATCGCCCGAGATGAAGAGCTTCAGCTCTTCCTGCCACAGGCAAGCATGCTCGGGGCAATGGCCGTTGCCGGTGATGACCCGCCAGGGCCGGCCGCCGATCTCGATCACGTCGCCGTCGCCGATGCGCTTGTAGGCGTCCGGCACTTTCGACACGGCTTTGCCGAAGCCGCCGAAACGCACTTTGTAGCTATCGAGCGCATCTTCGTCCCAGCCGGCGGCGCGATAGAAGGCGACGCCCTCGTCGGGCGCCTCGCGGCCGGTGTCGGCCACCAGCATGCGCCCGGTGATGTATTCGAGCCGGCTCATCCAGAGCATCGCGCCGAACTTGCGGCAGATCCAGCCGGCCAGCCCCATGTGGTCAGGATGCATGTGCGTGCAAATCACGCGCTTGACCGGCTTGCCGTCGAGCTTCGCTTCAAAAATCGCGCGCCAATATTCGCGCGTCTGCTCCATGGCGATGCCGGTGTCGACGATGGTCCAGCCATCGCCATCCTCGAGCAGCCAGAGATTGATCCATTTGAGCGCAAACGGCAGCGGCATGCGCACCCAGTTGACGCCCGGCGCAATCTCGCGCGCCACGCCCGGTTCCGGCGGATCGCCGAGCGGATAAATAAGCTGCGGTTTCACCCGCGCCGGGGCGACATCGTCTTCAAGGCCATCCATGGACATGGGAGGAGTCTAGCCGGGCGCGGCGGTGGCGGCTAGCGCACACGGCGGGGGATTAGGGGCTCGGGATTCGGGATGGGGGCGCGCACGGTCGTTCTTGCTCGCACGCCAACATCGCGTGCGAGTTCACCCACAGTCCCCCTAAGTCTCGGAGCTTTTCGTATGGCGGTACGAGAGTTGAGGATGACGGCGATACTTGGCGCCCGGTGGCCGAACTTGAGCCGCAGAACCCTAGCGTGTTGCGCCGCGGTTGCTGCCGCAGAACTAGCGCCTTCACCAAGACGGTTCGCGTTTAACTGCTCGACGGTTCGCAGAAGCGGGCTTGAGCTGTGGGATTCGCCATCTGTTCCGTGGGTGCTGAAGGTGATATGCTCGGCGTATGAACCGCGATGACATCCTCGATAAGCTTCGCATGCTTAAGCCCTGGCTTGCGCAGCAGGGTATCGCCCGCGTTCGTCTGTTCGGCTCGTATGCCCGTAACGAAGCACGCCCGGACAGCGATATCGATTTACTGGTGGATCTCAGCAGGCCGCTAGGCCTCGACCAGTTTCGAATCGAAGAGGAACTCGGCGCGAAGCTCGGCGCGAAGGTTCAGATGGTGACGGATTCTGCGCTGACCAATCGCATCGTTCGCCGTCATGCTTTGGCCGAGGCGATCGATGCCTGATCGCGATGCAGCACGTCTGCTCGAGATCGCGACCTCGGTTGACTACATCGACAGCTTCGTCGCCGGATTAGATGAAACGACATTCCTGGCCGACAGTCGAACGAGCGCGGCCGTCGCAATGTATCTGATAGTGATCGGTGAATCCGCCCGAGCGCTGAGCGACCCAACCCAAAAGGAAGCGCCCGAGATTCCGTGGCCGCAAATCATCGCACTGCGTAATCGCATCGCGCACGGCTATCAGACCATCGATCGCACCGCGATATGGTCCATCGCAACGACCCAGCTTGCGCCACTACGCACCGCCGTGCGCCGGATGCTCGCGTCGCGCGGAGAGACGCCGTGACGGGCAAGTGGAAAACGTCTCGATAGAAACCGACGGTGGCCCATTCGTCAGTTGAACGACAGACTCACACAAATAGAAGTTCGCCACTCCGGGGCAATGCGCGATATTGAGCCCGGAAGCCAGGCGGCGCCAAACCGCTGTGCGTTCGCCCTGGGTTCCGGGTTGGCGCTGCTCGCGCCCCGGATGACGAGGTGATTCCAGAACCGCCCGTCCTTAGAAATCATCCGACATCAGTACTTCCGCTCCCAGCTTGATCTCCGCCAGGCGCGAGGGCGCGCGGGCGAGCACCGTGCGGGCGTAGAAGCGCAGTAGCGCGGCTTGTGCTGGATTGGCGTCGCGGGCGCCGCCTTTCACCAGCAGCACGCCGCCGGCGACGTCGCCGGCGAGTTGAAGATAGGGGTAGGCGCCGGTCATGGCGTCTTCGCGCGGGGCGGAGAGCATGAACTCGGTCGCTTCCGCCAACGCGTCGAGCGCGGCGCCGAGTTTGGGGTGGGTTGCGCCGGCGATGGCGCGGCCTTCGTCGATGAAGGCGTGCATCGCCGCGCCGCGATCGCCCAGCAGCTTGCGGCCGTAGAGGTCGAGCGCCTGAATGCCGTTCGTGCCTTCGTAGATCGGGGCGATGCGGGCGTCGCGATAGAATTGCGCGGCGCCGCCCTCTTCGACGAACCCCATGCCGCCGTGCACTTGCACGCCCAGGCTCGCGCACTCCACGCCGAGATCGGTGCACCAGGCCTTGGCGATGGGGGTGAGCAAGTCCTCGCGCGCATGATCGCCGGCGTCTGCGGCGACGGCGGTGGCGTAGCAGATGGCGCGGCCGGCCTGAATCTTGGCCTTCATCGTCATCAGCATGCGGCGAACGTCCGGGTGCTCGATGATGAGCTTGCCGCCCTGCTTGCGCTCTTTCGCGTAGGCGAGCGCCTTCTGGTAGGCGGCCTCGGCGACGCCGACGCCCTCCATGCCGACATTGAGCCGCGCGGCATTCATCATCGTGAACATGGCGGCGAGCCCGCGGTTTTCTTCACCGATGAGCCAACCGGTGGCGCCCTCGTACGCCATCGTGCAGGTGGGCGAGGCGTGGATGCCCATCTTCTCTTCGACGCCGATGCAGCGCACGGCGTTGCGCGAGCCATCCTCGTCGCGAAACTTCGGCACGATGAACATCGAAATGCCCTTCGAGCCCGCCGGCGCGCCTTCAATGCGCGCGAGCACGAGATGGATGATGTTGGGCGCCAGATCGTGCTCGCCCCAGGTAATGAAGATTTTCTGTCCGGTGATCGCGTAGGACCCGTTCGCCTGCGGTGCGGCCTTCGTCGTCAGCGCGCCGAGGTCCGAGCCGGCCTGCGGCTCGGTCAGGTTCATCGTGCCGGTCCATTCGCCGGCGATGAGCTTTTCGAGATAGAGCCGCTTCTGGTCCGGCGCCCCGTGCTGTTCGATCGCCTCGATGGCGCCAAGCGTCAGCATCGGCAGCAGCGCGAAACTCATATTGGCGCTGTGCGCCATCTCCATGACCGCGAGCGCCAGAGCGCGCGGCAGACCTTGGCCGCCATAGGCCGGATCGGCCGCCAAACCCTGCCAGCCGCCTTGTCTGAACGCCTCGTAAGCTTCGCAAAAACCGGGCGCGGCAGTTACCACGCCGTCCTTGAGCCTCACCCCGGCGCGATCGCCGCTGCGGTTCAGCTGCGCCAGCGTCTCCCCTGCCAGTGCGCCCGCGCCTTCGAGGATCGCCGCCAGCGTGTGTTCGTCCAAGTCCGGATAACGATCGCGCAGAGACCAGAAGCCGGCGCAGGCCTCCAGCGCGAAACGGATGTCGGCGATCGGGGCGGCGTAGGTCATGTGCGGACAATAGCCGCAGCCGCTCGTCGCGCGAGCGCTTCTTCGCGGCCCGGGCTAAACTAGTTTGCGTGCACTGGGATTGGAGGCGTTCACATGCGCATGTCAGGCATTTTGTTCGCCGTCGCCCTTTCCGCCTGCGCCACCGCCGCCGGCGCGCCCGATCAGCCGCCGCCTTTCGCCGCCGCAGCGCCGGCAGCGGCCGAGGCGCAGGATTTTCCGATCCCGGTCGATTTGCCGGCCGGGAGCTACCGGGTCGACCCGCGCCACACCAGCGTCAGCTTTCGTATCCGCCACATGAGCCTTGCCTGGTTCACCGCGCGCTTCGACGGCAAAGCGGCGACGCTCACGCTCGACCCAGCCGACCCGTCGCGCTCGCAACTGCGCGCCAGCGTCGATGCGGACAGCGTCAATACAGGCGTGCTCACCGCAGACGGCGAACGCAGCTTCGACCGCAGCATCGGCCGCGCGCTGGGCGAAGACACCACACCGACGATCAGCTTCGTTTCTACGGCCATCGCCCGCACGGCCGAGCACACCGCCCGCATTACCGGCGATCTCACCATGAACGGCCAAACTCACCCGGCCACCCTAGAGGCGACCTTTGATGGCGGCGCGATCGATCCCTTGCGCGGCGGCGCCCTTGTTCTCGGCTTTTCCGCGCACGGCGCCATCAACCGCAGCGAGTGGGGCGTCAATGCCTGGCGTTCATTCACCGGCGATGAGGTGCAGATCGTCATTGAAGCGGAACTGGTCAAAGCCTGATTGCTGCCGGTTGATGTCCGCCGATCGGCGGCTAGGCTGGCGCGCCGCAGCGGAAGGTGCGTGGTTTGCGCGCGCCTATTTTCAAGGATGGAGAGCCTCGGATGAAGACCTGGATCGCAATGGCCGCCGCCCTGTCTCTGGCAGCGTGCAATCGTCCCGTCGAACCGCCGGCGACCACCGCGCCTGCGCAAGTGGCGGTCAACGCGCCCTCGGGCGAATACGCGCTCGATCCGAACCATTCGACGCTCACCATCCGGGCGCAGCGTTTCGGGCTCGCTTATTATACGCTGCGCTTCAACAAGCTGAGCGGCAGTCTCAATTTCAATGCGGAGGACCCGGCGCAGACGACGGTTCAAGCCAGTGTGGACGTGACTACGCTCGACACCCCTTACAGCGGCGCACGCGACTTCGATGGCGAACTGCAGAATTCCTCCTGGCTCAACAGCGCCGGCTTTCCCACGGCGACCTTCGTCTCGACCGCGGTCGAGCGAACCGGACCCAACACGGCGCGCGTAACCGGCGATCTGACCTTGCGCGGACAGACACACCCGCTGACGCTGGACGTGACCTATGACGGCAGCCACAGCCCGCATCCGACCGGGATGCAACTCTCCTCGATCGGCTTCTCGGGGCGTGGCACGCTCCAGCGCTCGCAATTCGGCATTAACGAAATGCTGCCTTCTCCCGGGGGCAATGACGGCGTCAGCGACCAGGTCGAAGTCGTGATCGAGGCGGAATTCACGCGCCCGATCGAAAGCGCACCTGTCCCCGGCCCAAGCACGGCCGAGCCGGTGAACTGAGATGGCTGCGCCGGCGCAGCGCTACACGGCGGTGGCGATCGTCCTGCATTGGGCGATCGCGTTCGCGCTGATGCTGATGATCCCGCTGGGGTTCTGGATGCACATCCAGGCCGAACACGGGGCCGCCGGCGACGAACTTTTGCGCGCGTTCCAGCTTCACAAGTCCATCGGCCTCACCGTGCTGGCGCTAAGTCTCGTTCGCCTCGGCTGGCGGCTGGTGAATCCGCCGCCGGATTTGCCCGATCACATGCCGCGCTGGGAGCGGTCGCTCGCCAAGGCGACGCATTGGATCTTCTACGCATTGATCATCGGACTGCCGCTATCGGGCTGGCTCTATGTCTCCGCTGGCTGGTCGATCCACGAAAACGGGCCGCTGCCGGTGCCGACACGTTTTTTCGGCCTGTTCTCCGTGCCGCACCTGTTCGGGTTACAGAGCGCCGCGGAGGACGTGCGCGCAGCAGCAGCCGAAGCCGCGTTCACCGCACATTGGCTGCTGGCCTATGCGCTGATCGGACTTGCCGCGCTGCACGTGGCGGCGGCGCTGAAGCATCACATCTTCGACAAGGACCACGTGCTTGCGCACATGATTCCGGGTCTACGTGCGCCGTTCGAGACGGAGACGCCGCCAAAAAACGCCGGCCGGCTGGCGTTGTTGGGCTTCGGTGTTGCGCTGACCGCCGTCGCGCTCGCCGCGGCGCTGTTCGCGTTGCTTGGCAAGGGCGGCCCTGCGCCGGCGCCGCAGCAGCAATCGACCGTGGAAATCGTCGAACCGAGCGCGCCTTCAGCCGCTGCGCCGGAGGAGGCGCCGGCGGCGGCCACGCCATCTCCCAGCGATGAAGCGCCGGCTTGGCGGGTCAATGCCGCCCAGAGTTCGATCGGTTTCGGCTTTTCACTCGACGATGGCAGTGGAGCAAGCCGCATCCAGGGCCGTTTCACCCGCTGGCGCGCCGACATCCGTTTCGATCCCGCCAAGCTCGAGCGCTCATCGGTGCTCGTCACGATCGAGACCGCTTCGGCTGCAACTGGGGTTGCAGTGCAGGAGAGCACGCTGCCGACCCCGCCCTGGTTCGATGCCGCGGCCCACCCAACAGCGACGTTCCGCGCAACCGAATTCCGCCGCAGCGGCCAAGGCTACGAAGCGCACGGGGCGCTGACGATCAGGGGCCAGACCCGAAACGTGGTTCTGCCCTTCACGCTGATCATCGACGGCGACACGGCGGTGATGAATGGCGCAATCACTATCGACCGCCACGATTTCGGCATCGGCGAGGACACCGAAGCCGACGAGATCGTGTCGCGCGACGTGGAGGTCACCGTGCGGGTCTCGGCGGCGCGGACGTCATGAGCATTCCGCAGGCGGTCGAGATCTTGCGCGCCGGCGGGCTCGTCGTCTTCCCGACCGAGACAGTCTATGGCCTCGGCGCGGACGCGACCAATCCTCGCGCCGTTGCCCGCATCTTCGCCGCCAAGGGCCGTCCGCGCTTCAATCCCTTGATCAGCCATGTCCTGGGCGTGGAGCAGGCGGCGCAGCACGGTGAGCTTCACAAACATGCACTTGCGCTTGCCGAACGCCACTGGCCGGGGCCGCTCACCATCGTTGTCCCGCGCCGCGCCGATAGTACGGTCGCCGAACTCGCGTGCGCCGGGCTTTCCAGCATAGCGTTGCGGGCGCCCGCGGATCCAATGGCGCGGGCGTTGCTCACAGCTTTCGCCGGCCCCATCGTTGCGCCGAGCGCCAACCGTTCCGGACATGTCAGCGCCACCACCGCCGAACATGCGCGCGCCGATCTCGGCGACGCTGTCGATCTCATCCTTGACGGGGGGCCATCCACGATCGGCCTGGAATCCACTATCGTCGCCGTCGATGCAGACGGACGGACGGCGTTGCTGCGCCCGGGCGCAATCAGCCGTGAGGCAATCGAAGCGGTCGCGGGCCCACTGGCCGCGGCCAGCCCGGGCGTCATCGCCGCTCCCGGCATGTTGGAGAGCCATTACGCGCCGCGCGCGCGGCTCGTTCTCGATGTCTCGTCTCCTCCACCGGGCAAGCCGTATCTCGCCTTCGGCGCGCCCGCGCCTGCGGGCGGGCTTACACTCTCCGCATCGGGCGACCTCATCGAAGCCGCCGCAAACCTCTACGCGCATCTGCGCGCGCTCGACGCCGGGGCCGACACAATTGCAGTGGCGCCGATCCCGGGCGATGGTCTCGGCGAAGCGATCCGCGACCGCCTCGCCCGCGCCGCTGCGCCGCGCTAACGCATCTCATCCCCCTTTCAGGGGGAGGACTAGGACATGACGCTGCTCGAAGCCATTGCCGCCCGGCTTGGGCCAAAAGCCGTCGTTGCCGACGGCGCCGATCTCGCGGCCCATCTGAACGAATGGCGTGGCAGATATAGTGGCGCAACACCGTTTGCGGTGTTTCCGACCACAACCGATGAGGTGTCCGAGGTTGTGCGCCTCTGCGCTCAAGCTGGCGCGAAAATCACCACCCAAGGGGGCAATACCGGCCTGGTCGGCGGACAAATCCCGGATGGTGAAGTGCTGGTTTCGCTCAAGCGCATGAACCGCATTCGCAGCATCGACCCCGACAACGACTCGCTCGTCGCCGAAGCGGGCGTGGTGCTCACCGCCGTGCAGAACGCCGCCGCCGAATCGAATCGCTTGTTCCCCTTAAGTCTCGCCAGTGAAGCCAGTGCAACGATCGGCGGCCTGATCTCCACCAACGCCGGCGGCGTGCATGTACTGCGCTATGGCATGATGCGCGAACTCGTGCTCGGCATCGAAGCTGTGCTGCCCGACGGGCGCATCTTCTCCGGCCTGAGCGGCCTCAGGAAGGACAATACCGGCTACGACCTGAAGCAGCTCTTCATCGGCGCGGAGGGAACGCTGGGTATTGTCACCGCCGCCACCTTGAAGCTCTTTCCCCGCCCCGCCGCACGCGAGACCGCGCTGTTGTCCGTTCCCTCGGCGGCGCACGCGCTGGCGCTTCTGCACCGGATGAAAGCCACGACCGGCGCGGTCTCGGCCTTCGAGGTAATGAACCGGCTGAGCATGGACCTCACCGTCAAGAACGTCGCCCACGTGCGCGATCCGCTCCCCGATGCCCGGGTCATGGCCGTGCTGATCGAGTTCGAAGCTGCACACGCGGAGGGCCTGCGCGAGAGCATTGAGCAGGCGCTTGCAGCCGCCATCGAAGCTGGCGAGGCCGAGACCGCGCTAATTGCTGAAAATGCAAGCCAGGCAAGGGATTTCTGGGCGTTGCGCGAATTGATTTCCGCCGGCCATAAGCCGGAAGGGGCGCAAGTCAGCCATGATGTCAGCGTGCCGGTTTCGAAGACGCCGGACTTCCTCGCGCGTGCGAACGCGGCGGCAGCGGCGCGCTATCCCGGCGCCCGCATCGTCGCCTTCGGCCACATGGGCGACGGCAACTTCCACTACACGGTCATGCAGGCCGAAGGCGGCGATCCCGCTGCGTTCCCCGGCGCAGTGCTCACACAGGAGGTGCTTGCTGTCGCCGTCTCGTTGGGCGGTTCGATCTCGGCGGAGCATGGCATCGGCGTCGCGCGCCGAAGCGACCTCGCGCGCTTCAAGAGCGCCGAATCGATGACGCTGATGCGCGCCATCAAGCGCGCGCTCGACCCCGACAACGTGATGAACCCTCGTGTGCTGTTCGAATGATGCGCCTGTCGAAACGATACGCTCTGCACACAGTCGACGACGCGAATCACGCGCGCGCGCTGTTGCAGATTCAGCGCGCTGAATCTTTTCGCTGGCGAATGTGCTTGCACATGACATATTGAGGAAGTACTGCGGCTGCGTTGCCGTACTAAAGAAGGAGCCAGGGCATGGCTAAGAAAGCGAAGAAGGCGGCCAAGAAGGTCGCGAAGAAGTCGAAGGCCAAGAAGGCCAGAAAGACCGCGAAGGCGCCGCGCAAGGCCGCGAAGAAGCGGGCCAAGAAGGCGAAGCGCCGGTAAAGGTCGAAAGAGCGCCGCTCACGGCGCTTCAACGAACAAGGACGAAAGTCCATCAGATGCGCGGCGCGAAAGCGTCGCGCATCTTGCTTTCGGGCCTGTGCGCGGGCCCGGTTAAGCTCAAGTTTTCTGCATAAATTTCAGAGTTCTGCGCCGAGCCGCACGTAAGCGTCGTTGGCTGCGCCACAGTCGCGCACGCCGCGCCGCACCGTGCGCGTGACGAAGCTGTCGAAGCGATAATTGTCGCCCTCGCGAGCTACGTCGAAACAGGACCAGTATGTGTCCGGCGGATAGTTGAAGCAGGCTTGACCGTCCGGCCGGATTTCAAGCCTGCCTTCTCGCACCTCGGCGCCGCGCTCATAGACAGTGCGACCGGAGGGTTCGATGCATTCGCGCCAATCGTCGCCGAATGATTCGTTGACGCCGGCCAATTCGACCCCGAACAGCTCCCTGCGCGCTTCTTCCGGCGTCAACCGCACCGTCTGCGCCACAGCGATGCCCGCCGTCGCCGTCGCAAACAGCACAATCAGGGATATGCCGCGCCGCATCGACGCCTCCTGGCCAGGACGACTACATCATGCTCAGCCCGGAGGATGGCATGAACGAGGCGAACCGGCCGATCGCGGCAGCAGGGGTGGTCTGTCTGCGTGGGGATGACGTGTTGCTGATCCGCCGTGGCGCACCGCCGCTCGAGGGACAATGGTCGCTCCCAGGCGGGCGTATCGAGAGAGGTGAACGAGCGGCTGACGCGGCGTTGCGCGAACTGCGCGAAGAGACCGGCTGCAGCGCCGAGCTGACCGGTCTGATCGATGTGGTCGACGCTATCTGGCCGGATCGACACTATCTGCTGATCGATTTCGCCGCGCGCTGGACCGGCGGCGAGCCCCGGGCTGGCGACGACGCCAGCGCAGCGCGCTTCTTCGCGCCCGCCGAGCTGGCCGCCCTCGATCTCTGGAGCGAGACACGCCGCGTCATCGAGGCGGCGCGAACGCTGGTCTAGCCGGGAACTTTCTGCTTTTTTGTGCGCTGTAACGCGGATGCGGGTTCGCCCGGATGGCTAGCGCCCGCGCGTGGCGCGGCGATCTTTCCTACATTGGGTCGAGGAGATTTCGCATGGGCAAGGACAAGATGAGCCGGGCGGCGGAACTTGCCGAAGAAGCGCGTGAGCGCGCCGAAGAAGCCTATGCAGCCGCACAGGAGGCAATCGAGGACGGTCTCGACGAAGCCCACCACTACCTGAAGCGGCAGTGGCGCGAACGACCGCTGGCCGTGGCGGGCACTGCGCTCGGCATCGGTCTGGTGATCGGCCTGCTGCTGGGGAGCCGCCGCTAGTGTTTGATCGCGCCATGGCCGCAGTCGTCGCCACAGCCGCCGCGTCAGCAGCGGTTGTCATGGTGGTCTTCGCTTTGGGCTTCGCGCTCTACGCGTTGATCGAGCCGGCGGTCGGCGCAGCCGCCGCTGCGGCCTTTGTTGCGCTGGCGGCTGCGCTCACGGTCACCGTATTCGCGCTGATCGCCGCCTATCGCGCGCGCAAACGCGAACGCGAAGCGGCGGTTGCGCAGGCGCAGCTGCTGGATGAGCTGCCGCTGGGCTTGGGCGACATTGCCCGCGAGCGCCCGCTCATTACGCTGGGCGTGACAGCCCTCGGCGGCCTGCTTGCCGCCCGCCACCCCACCTTGGCGCGCGACCTCATCGCCATCGTCGCGCGATTTGGCCGCCGCTGACCTCAGGTGAAGCCCCGGGGCGGCGCCGGGCGCGCTTTACACGCGCCAATGAGGCGGCGAAGCTTGCGCAGCACGTGGGGAGAGATTCATGCGGCTCATCGCCTGCGCCGTTGCGGCGCTTGCCATCACTGGCGCGGCCGAGGCGCGCACTTGGCGCATCCGGCCCGGCGCGGATGCCGAACAGCAACTGCAGAGCGCGCTGATCGGCGCCCGTCCGGGCGACACGGTGCAACTCGCACGCGGGCGCTTCGAACTGACCGGCGGGCTCTCGCTCGACGTCGACCGGGTCACGATCCGCGGCGACGGCGCAGAACGCTCGATTCTCTCCTTCAATGGCCAGCGCCGCGGCGCCGAGGGACTGCTCATAACCTCTGACGGCGTGACGCTGCGCGACTTTGCGGTGGAGAATGCCCGCGGTGACGCGATCAAGGCGCGCGACTGCAATGACATCGCCATTCGAGGCGTGCGGGTCGAGTGGACACGCGGGCCCCATCCCGAAAACGGCGCCTACGGACTCTATCCGGTGAATTGCGACAACGTGCTGATCGAACGCTCGATCGCGCGCGGCGCTTCCGACGCCGGGATCTATGTCGGCCAGTCCCGCAACATCATCGTCCGTGAGAACCTGGCCGAGCTGAACGTGGCCGGCATCGAGATCGAGAACAGCTACAACGCCGATGTTTCCGAGAATGTGGCGACCCGCAACACCGGCGGCATCCTGGTGTTCGATCTGCCCGGGCTGCCACAGCAAGGCGGCCACTCGATCCGGGTCTTCGGCAATCGCATCGTCGACAACAACACGCCGAATTTCGCTCCCGCCGGCAATATCGTCGCCAGCGTGCCGACCGGCACCGGCGTGCTGATCATGGCCAACCGCAACGTCCATGTGTTCGAGAACGAGATCGCCGACAACGGCACGATCAACGTGCTGATCAGCGCCTATCGCGAGAGCTTCACCGACGGAAACTACAATCCACTCGCGCGTGACATCGTCATCCGCGACAACGGCTTCGGCAATACCGGCTTTGCGCCCGCTGGCGACCTCGCCGGGCTGGCGCAGCTGGGCGTGCCGATGCCGGACGTGCTGTGGGATGGCGCAACCATGTATTCCGCCGGCGGCACGCCGCGCACCGAGCCAGTGCGCATCGTCGTCGCCAACAACCGCTCGACGCGCACCGGGGTGGGCAGTTTCCTTTCGCTCGGCATGCCGGTTGCCGGCTCGCCGCTCAGCGAAGCCGCGCCAGACCCGACGCCGCCGCCGCTGGTCGCCATTGCCGAGCCGGAGCGCGTACGGATCGAAAATTGATTCACGGGATCCCTCCCCTTTGGGGGGAGGAACGGGGGCTGGGTGAACTCCGCATGTTCAAGTTTGGCGCCATGTGGATGCAGCGCTTCCTGAAGCTTCGGCAGTCTATCCTGCGCCATATCCCCTTCCCCTCGATAGCGGCGGGAGGGGCGATGCTGGCGGCGCTGGTGCTGATCACGAACGCCACCGCTCAGGCGCCGGCCGGCGTGAACGCGGCGGCGATCGCAGCGGAGCGGCCGCCCGCACTGCTCTCGGCCTATCGCTTCTTCCGCGACGCCGGCGCCCGCACGCCAAACACCGGGGTCACGCCGTATGATTTGAACACGGCGCTCTATTCCGACGGAGCGCTCAAGTTTCGCTTTGTCTATGTGCCGCCGGGCCAGCAGGCGCAGTATCGCGACGAGGGCGTGTTCGAATTCCCACTCGGCACGGTGCTGATCAAGACCTTCGCCTTCGCCGCCGATATGCGCCGACCGTCCGAGAATGTGCGATTCCTGGAGACGCGGCTGCTGATCCGCAGAGCTGAAGGATGGTTCGCCTATCCGTATGTGTGGAACGCGGCGCAGACCGAGGCGCGGCTTTCGCCGATCGGCGCGAACGTCCCGGTGACCTTCGTCAATGAGCAAGGCGAGGCTACATCACTCGACTGGGCCGTGCCGAACCAGAACCAATGCAAGGGCTGCCACGATCTCGCCGGCGAGCTCGCGCCGATCGGGCCGAGCGCGCGCAATCTGAACGTTCCGGAGTATTTCATCGTCGCGGGCGGCCAACCGCGCGAGGGCGGAGCGGGCGAGCCAATCGAGCCCATGAATCAGTTGGACGGATGGAGCGACCATGGTCTCCTCGCCGGTGCGCCGCCAGCCAGCGAGGCGCCGCGCGTCCCGCACGCTTACGACCGCGCCAGCGGATCGCTCGAAGCCCGCGCGCGCGCCTATCTCGATGTGAACTGCGCGCATTGCCATAATCCGCAAGGGCCTGCGCACACCTCAGGGCTCGATCTCCGCTGGCGTCAGCACGAACCGATATCGTGGGGCGTAGGCAAGCGTCCGGTCGCGGCAGGGCGCGGCTCGGCGGGATTCGAATTCTCTATCGAGCCGGGCCATCCGGAGCGTTCGATCCTGCTCTATCGCATGCGCTCCACCGATCCCGGCGTGATGATGCCCGAACTGGGCCGCCAGCTTGTCGACGAGCGCGGCGCAGCGCTGATCGAACAGTGGATCGCCGCCATGGACGAAGACGGCCGGGTCCGCGATTAGCGGAGCCAGCTTCCGTCGATCATGCCGACGCCGATCGCGGCGTGGAACGCCAGTGCGCCCAGCGCCAGCGAGCCGAGCATGAAGATCAAGAAGCGGATGACGATGACGTTCACCGTCGCCTGCACCAGCGAATGCACGATGCGGATCGCGACATAGAGCCAAGCGAGCCCGATATTGATCGGATGATCGCCCTGGCCCAACAGCTGCAGCGAGAACGCGATGGCGTAGAACAGCGTCGGCTGCTCCATCAGGTGGTTGTAGTTGTTGGCGACATTGGCGCTGGAGAGCCTCTCCATGTCCGCCTTGGTGGCTTGGCCCGGCCTCAGCTTCGCCGCCGACATCGCCGGAATGCGCGTGGCGTAGAGCCAGATCAGCATGATGAGCGACCAGATCACCAGCGCAACGACCGGTGCGATCATTCCGTGATCGTACATGTTTGTTCTCCCCTCGCGCCGATCTTCTCGTGCGTCCCGCCGCGTGGCAACCCGCCCTCGATGGGCGGCGAGATTTCCCTTACGTGCGCAGGGTTGGCGAAGCGCGAGGCGGCCCCTAGTTTCCGCCGGCTTTTGCGAGGGGAATGATGAGCCAAACCAACGAACAGCCGCGACACCGCACCAACTTCCTCGAAGCGTTCGTCGAGTGGGTGATCTACACCAGCCGCTGGCTGATGGCGCCGGTTTATCTCGGCCTTATCGTTGCGCTTGGCATCCTCATCGTCACCTTCTTCCGCGAACTCTATCTGCAGGCCCCGCAAGTGCTGCAGATGGACGAGACCGACATCATCCTGTTGGTGCTGACGCTGGTCGATCTTTCGCTGGCCGGCAATCTGGTGCTGATCATCCTGTTCTCGGGTTACGAGAATTTCGTCTCGAAGATGGAGATGGCGCACAAGGACCGCGACCGGCCCGAATGGATGGGCACGATCGACTTCAGCGGCCTCAAGATCAAACTGATTGCCTCGATCGTTGCGATCAGCGGCATCCATCTGCTGAAGATTTTCATGAACCTCGCCAATTACACCGAGCAACAATTGCTCTGGTATGTCGTGATCCACGTGACGTTCATCTTCTCCGGGGTCTGCGTGGCGGCGATGGATTGGCTCGAGGAAAAGGCGCACGAAGTGCACGCGCGCTACGCCGAGAACCGTTAGCGCGGCGATGGGTCACGGCCCAACTTGACATCGGTCAAACGCTTGCCGGTCCAGCGCTCGCACTGTGAGCGCGGCGCTCAGTCGCCCCTGGGATTGCGCGCCCATATGAATGGAGGGTGCCATGATCGGATTTGGACGATCCATCAAAATCAAAGGCGACCCGCTGGCTGCGATCGCATTTGCCCGCGACATGACGGAGCATGTCAAGAAATGGCCTGGGGTGAAGCGCGCCGTCTGCTGGCAGAATTTGAGCGGGCCTACCGGGACCTTGGTCTTCTTCTTCGATTGCGACGATCTCGCCGCTTTCGACAGAATCCAGACCTTGATGCTCGAAGACAAGGCGTATTGGTCCAAGGTGACGCAAGCGCGTGAGAAAGGACTTTTCGATCTCACGACGTCGCAAGATCTGTTGCTGCGGCAACTCTAGCCAAGCGTTCGGTCTAACGGTTGGCCGGAAACAAGAACTCCGGCCAACGCCTCGGCCTCGTCGGAGAAAACGCAATGGCCGCCACCCCACCCGAAGGCCCCATGCGCGAGATGATCCGCCAACTCGGCGTGGATGTGCTGGAATTCCGCTACAACAAGGCCGGCGTCACGTTCGCGGGCGCGCGACGCACATGCGAGCAGTGCGCCAACATCGACGCCTGCCGCGCCTGGCTTGCGTTCGGAGAGATCGCTCAGGCTCCGGAATTCTGTCCCAACCGCAGCCTGTTCCAGCGCTTCATGGCCTAGCCGAACTGTACTGAAGATCGACGCGCGCGCAGCTGGGTCAGTCCTCGACGAAATGCGGCTCGGGACGGGCGTGCAGCTCCTCGTAATGGACCAGCACAGGCTCGCCGAGTTTCACCGGCCGGCCGGCGCGGAAGGCGAACTCGCCGCGGTCGCAATCGGCCGCGCGGACATAGCCGTTAATGTAGAAGCGGCGGTCATTGTGAGTCACGTTGCGGCCGGAACCGTGAATGGTGAACACGTTCCAGAGCGCAACGTCGCCGGGCTCGAGTTCGAGGTCGATCACCTTGGACGGGTCGAGGCCCGCGGCGGCAAGCCGGTCTTCGGCCAGTTTCTGTCCGAGCGCGTGGCCGACAAGACCCAGATCTATTTCCCCGAGCCGATGTGAGCCCGGCAGGATGCGCATGGCGCCGTTGGCGGCGTAGTGCCCGTCAACCGCGATCCCGGTCTGCACGTAGCTGTCGGGCAGATTGCGATAGGCCGAGCGCGGACGGCGCGATTTCACATCCTGATGGAAGGCGAACTCGGCGGCGGCCGCGCCCGGCGGCTTCCAGTGCAACTGGTTGATGATCTGCTTGATGTCGGCGCCAAGCAGCGGTTCGAGCAGCGGCAGCCAGCGCGGGTCGCGCCGCACGCGTTCGAGTGCGGCGTCCTCGTACGCCGGCCACTGCACCAGCTTCACGATTCTGCCGAGGTTTGCGTCCTCGCCCAGCCGATAGCAGAGATTGCCGTGCCGCCAGCTGGCGCGATGGCCCATGCCGATCGCCCACTGGCGATCAAATGCGGCGGCCATGCGCGCGATCTCTTCAGGCGCGAAGAAGCCGCGCACGATGGCGTAGCCCTGCTCGCGATACTGTTCGACCGCTTCGCCAATTCGGCGTGGCATCACCGCATCCCGCAACACGCGCTCTCATCGCATGCATGCAGAATCGGGGCCACGGCGGGACGCAGCGGGGCGCTATTCGGGTACACCATCCGGACGATGTAGACCCTCCTCGCCCTCGATGGGCGAGGTGGCCGCGCAGCGGCCGGAGTGGGTGATCGCGCAGGTGTGGAAGTAGAAGCCTCGCGAGGCAGTTCTGCAACAATGACGCGACCACCCGCTCAGTCATCGCGCTGACAGCTCGCCCATCGAGGGCGAGCAGGATCACATTCGCTCCGGCGCCTCGATGCCGAGCAGATCGAGCGTCAGCGTAAGCTGCTTCAGCGTAGCGGCTGCAAGCGCCAGGCGCGAAGCGCGGACGGCGCCCTCTGAAGCGAGTATCGGGCAGTTGGCGTAGAAGCCCGAGAAGGCCTGGGCGAGCGTGTAGGCATGTTCGGCCAGAAAGTGGGGCGCCTTCTTCTCGTAAGCGGCGCGCAGCGCGCCGTCGAACGCATCGAGCGCCAGCGCCAGCGCGCGTTCGGCGTCATGCTCTACCGCAATCGCACCCGCCCGGATCTGCGATTCCTCGGCCTTGCGCAGGATGCTCTTGATGCGCACGGCCTGGTAAAGCAGATACGGGCCGGTCTTGCCTTCGAAGCTCATGAAGCGGTCGAGGTCGAAGATGTAGCTCGTGCCGCGGAAATTCGAGAGGTCGGCGAACTTGATCGCGGCGATGGCGACTTTGTGCGCCACGTCCTCGAATTCCTCCTTCGCGAAGTCGGCGCCGATTTCGTTTTCCTGCAGCCGCTCGCGCGCCTTTGCCTCGGCCTGGCCGATGAGGTCTTGCAGTTTCAGCACGCCGCCGGCGCGGGTCTTGAACGGTTTGCCGTCCGCCCCGTTCATGGTGCCGAAGCCGACATGTTCGAGCTTGTCGCGGGCGATGTACTTGGCTTTCGCGGCGGCGCGATAGACCTGCTCGAAATGATCGGCCTGGCGCTGATCGACGACGTAGAGGATCAGGTCCGGCTGCTGATTGCGAACCCGCTGCAGGATCGTCGCGAGATCGGTGGCGCCATACATGGCCGAGCCGTCGCGCGAGACGATGATCAAAGGGTCCGGGTTTTCGACCTCGACGATTGTGCCGTCGTCGAGTTTCTTTTTCTTGGTTTCGCCTGGACCGGCGACCCGGACGATGCGTGCGCCCTGGTCGTCTTCGAGCAGGTTCTGGGCATCGAGATCGGCGATCATGCCCGCCATCAGCGGATCGGCGTCGCTCTCGCCGAGCCAGAGGTCGAAATCGACGCCAAGCGCGTGAAAATCCCGTTTCTGCGCCGCCATCGAAACGTCGTGCATGGCCTTCCAGATCCGGCGGTGGAGCGCACTGCCGCCCTGCAGTTGCGCAGTCGCGCGCCGGGCGCGGTCGCGCACGTCGATGTCGCCGTCCCTCACCTTCGCCGCGTAAGCAGGATAGATCGCTTCGAGCTGATCCAGTGTCAGCGTCTTCAGCCGCGCCTCGAGCTTGGCGCGATCGTCGAAACCGCCGAGTTCATCCTCGAGCGCGGTTATGACGAGGCCCATCTGAAAGCCCCAATCGCCGAAGTGGGCGTCGCCCCAGACTTCGTCGCCGCGGAAACGGTAAATGCGCTTGATGCTCTCGCCGATGATGGAGGCGCGCAAATGGCCGACATGCATGCCCTTGGCGACGTTCGGCCCGCCATAATCGACAACGACGCGGCGTTTGTGCTCCACCGGCGCCGCGCCCGCATTGGCTTGCTCGGCGACCTGCTGGGCGCGAGCCGAGAGCGCGTTCGGCGTGACCTTGAAATTGAGAAACCCCGGCCCGGCCAGCGTCGGCGCCGGCGCCAGATCACGCGCGGTCCAAGCGGCAGCGACATCGTTGGCGACGTCGAGCGGTTTGCGGCCGGCCGCTTTCGCAACGGCGAGCGCGCCATTGGCTTGGAACTCGCCGAGATCAGGTCTGTCGGAGCGGCGCACTTCCGCGTGCTTGGGATCGAGCCCAAGCCGAGCGAACACGTCGGCGTTCGCCGCGGTGAGCGCGCTGGCGAGATCTTTCATGGCGAATAGCGAATAGCGAATAGGGAATAGGGAACGCAAGCAACACGGCGGCGCGGCGCCCCTACTCGCTACCCGCTACTCGCCATTCGCTGCTATTGCCCAGGCGCCTGGGTATCACCGGCGTCGATGCGGAAGCGGCGGCCGTCGCGATTGAACTGGAGTTGTTCGGGGGTCAGTTCGAAGCCGACGAGGATTTCGAAATTCTCGCCCGAAACCTCCTCGTTCGCGCGCGGTATGACGATGCGCCCGATTTCTTCGCGTCGCGTAACCACCGCCTCGCCGCGCGGAAAGCGCACGTCGACGTCGAAATAGGCTTTCTCGATGGGGGCGCGGCCGCGGCGGGCGACCGCGACCCAGTAGCGGTAAGTCTGGCGGTCGCTGGTGGCGGCGGGACCTCGGCCGAAGGCCATGTCGATTTCAATGCTCATCGCGATCGGATCAGCGCCGACATAGCGGCAAAGGCCGTTGACGCCCTGCATCTCGCCTGTGAACTCGATGTTGGCGTAGCGCTGGCTGTTGGCTTCGGCGAAATCGACGATGCGGGCGTTGTCGTAGAGTACGCCCATCAGCGGGCACGGGCCGGCGTTGGGACGCGGATCGTTGCCGATCATGCGATCGAAGAAATTCGGATCGCGTGCTTCCTGTTGGGTTTCGGGGTTCACCCCGCCCGGCAGTTCGACCGTCGGCGTTTCGCGATTGCCGGCGCACGCGGCGAGCGCGAGAGCAGCCGAAACCACAACAGCATGCGCGAGCTTCATTCTGATCCTCGTCTCGCCTTCAAAGGGCCCTGCGGCGGCGGCCGCATGTCTCACCCCGCCCCGAAGGCAAATGGCGTAGGCCGTGATAGCTTTGGCCAGGGGCGCTCGCAACACGGGCGGGCGCCTCCTCCGCAAGTTTCGCGAACGAGTTCATGAACGCCCCGGAAAAACCCAACATATCAGTGCTCTTGGCCGCCCCGCGCGGGTTTTGCGCGGGGGTGGACCGGGCTATCCAGATCGTTGAGCAAGCGATCCGGAAATGGGGCGCGCCGGTCTATGTGCGTCACGAGATCGTCCACAACCGGCACGTGGTCGAGCGCCTCGAGGCGATGGGTGCGGTGTTCGTCGAAGACCTCGACCAGTGCCCAGACGACCGGCCCGTGATCTTCTCCGCGCACGGCGTGCCAAAAGCGGTGCCGGCCGAGGCGCGGCGGCGCGAGATGATCTTCGTCGACGCCACCTGCCCGCTAGTCTCGAAAGTGCACGTGGAAGCGCAACGGCATTTCGAAGCGGGACGCGAGATCGTTCTGATCGGACACGCCGGCCACCCCGAAGTGATCGGCACCATGGGGCAACTGCCGGCGGGCGCGATCACGCTGCTGGAGACGGTGGCGGATGCCGAACAATTTCAGCCAGCCGACCCGCGCCAACTCTCGTTCGTGACCCAGACGACGCTTTCGGTCGACGATACCGCGGAAATGGTCGCGGTACTGCAGCGGCGTTTCCCCGGTATCGCGGCTCCGCACAAGGAAGACATTTGCTACGCCACCACCAATCGCCAAGACGCGGTCAAGGCGATGGCCGAGCAGGCGGATCTGGTGCTGGTGATCGGTTCGCCGAAGAGTTCGAACTCCGTGCGGTTGGTCGAAGTGGCAAAGCGCGCCGGCGCCCGCGCTGCGCAGCTGGTCGGCTCGGCTGCCGACGTGGATTGGCGTTGGTTCGAAGGCGCGCGCGCCGTCGGCGTGACGGCAGGAGCGAGCGCGCCGGAAGATCTGGTGGAAGAGCTGATCGCCGCCATCTCGGCGCGGTTCAACGCGCGCGTGGAGGAGGTGCGCGTCACCAAGGAAGACGTGACCTTCAAGCTGCCCCGGGTGCTGGCGGAGTGAGCATCACCGACGTCCCGGATCTGATCTACAAAGTGATCGCCCAAGTCCGCACGCGCCGCTCAAACCGGCCGGCATTGATCGGCGTCGGCGGCGCGCAAGGCTCCGGCAAATCGACGGCCTGCTGGCTGCTGGAAGCCGCCAACCGTGGCCGCTTCGCGCATTTTTCCATGGACGACGTCTATTGGAGTCACGCTGAGCGCGAGGCGTTGGCGGCCGAGGTGCATCCCTTGCTGGCGACACGCGGTCCGCCCGGCACCCACGATCTCGACCTCGCCGACCGCACCATTCAGAGTCTCGAGACGCCAGCCGGTTCGAAAACTCCCCTGCCACGGTTCGACAAGGCAAGCGACGATCGCGCGCCCCAGGGCGTGTGGCCGGTGTTTCGCGGGCTGCCGGAAGCGATATTGGTGGATGGCTGGTGCATGGGCGCCAAGCCGCTCGACCCCGCTTCGCTCGCTTCGCCAGTCAACGCGCTCGAACGTGACGAAGACGCGGACGGCCGTTGGCGCCGGTACGTCGCGGGCCATCTCGCCGACGATTATCAAAGCTTTTTCGACGGCTTCGATGCGCTGATCTATTTGCAGGCGCCCAATTGGGAAGTCGTCCGCGCTTGGCGTGGCCAACAAGAGGCGCAGACGCGCGGGCAAGCGCTAACAGCGGAAGAAAACGCAGCGCTCGATCGCTTCGTCATGCACTATGAGCGAATCACGCGCTCCATGCTTGCCGGGCATCATGGCGCTGACCTGGTTGTGCACCTCGACGAAGCCCGCCGCGTTGTGCGGATCGAAGAACGCAGTTAGCCGTGGCCGTCTACACTTCACTTTCCGACGCGGACCTCGCCGCTCTGCTGAGCACGTACGAGATCGGCGAAGCGCTTGCGTGCGAGGGCGTCGCCGAGGGCGTGGAGAACACCAACTACAAGCTCACGACGCATGCAGGACGCTTCATCCTGACCATTTTCGAGCAACGCGTAGCCGAAGCCGACTTGCCGTTCTTCCTCAAAGTGATGGAACGCCTGGCGCGGCGCGGTTTTCCAGCGCCAAGACCGGTCGCAACCCGCGCCGGCGATTATCTCACCCGCGTCAAGGGCAAGGCGGCGGCGATGGTTTCGTTCCTCGACGGCGCCTGGCCGCGCCAAGCCGCGCTTTTCCATTGCGCGGCGGTCGGCGAGACATTGGCGCGAATGCACTTTGCGCTAGACGGGTTCGAGGCCGCACGCGCCAATGCGCTGAGCATCGAGGGCTGGGAGAGCTTGCTCCAACCGCGGCTTGCGCAGGCCGAACTGCTGCGGCCTGGGCTGGCGGCGCTGATTGCACGCGACATGGCCGAGACGCGCGCCGCTTGGCCAGCGGATCTGCCAGGCGGCGTCATCCACGCCGACCTGTTTCCCGATAATGCGCTGTTCGACGGCGATAAGCTCACCGGAATTATCGACTTCTATTTCGCCTGCACCGATTTTCTCGCTTACGATCTCGCCATCTGCCTCAATGCGTGGTGCTTCAACGACGCGCACAGCTACGACATTGCGCGCGGGCGGGCGATGATCGGCGCCTATGAGGCGGTGCGGCCGCTGAGCGATGCGGAGCGCGCGGCGCTGCCGGTTCTGGCGCGCGGCGCGGCGCTGAGATTCCTTGCAACCCGCCTCGCCGACTGGGCGGCGACGCCGCCGGGCGCGCACGTGACGCCGAAGGATCCGCTGGAATATGCCGATAAGCTCGCATTTCACCGCGCAGCAAAGGATGCGGCCGATTATGGCGGGTGACAAGGTTCGATCTAGGCGCGGCGGGTGCGGATATCTAAGTTCGGCTCGTGTGCAATCTCTACTCGATGACGAAGTCGCGCGAGGCGGTCGCCGCCTACACGCGCGCCATGCGCGACCGCACCGGCAACCAACCGCCGCTGCCGGCGATTTTCCCCGATCAACTGGCCCCGGTCGTCGGCACATCGAAAGAAGGTTTGCGCGAAGTGGTGATGATGCGCTGGGGCTTTCCGCCGGCTGGCGGCGGGACCCGACCGGTCACCAACATTCGCAACCTCAATTCATCCTACTGGCGCGGTTGGCTCGAGCAGCCGCGGTTTCGCTGCCTCGTGCCGGCGACCAGCTTCGTCGAATACACTGACGCCAAGCCAAAAGTGGCGCATTGGTTCGCGCTCGGCGACGAGCGGCCGCTGTTCTGCTTTGCCGGGCTGTGGCGGCCGTGGACGGGCACGCGCGGCAAGGAACACGGCACGCATCTGCTGTTTGGCATTCTCACCACCGAAGCGAACGCACTGACCGGGCCGGTCCACGCCGCGGCCATGCCGGTGATGCTCACCGGCGACGATCTGGAGACGTGGATGTGCGGCTCGGTGGAAGACGCAACGGCGCTGGCGCGCCCGTTTCCAGAAGAGCGGATGAAGATCGTGCTGTCGGGCCCGCGCGAGGATGCGGGGTTCTGAACTGCCGCATGTCAGCGACCTAACCGCCCGGCGCGGGCGGCAGACCTCATCCGATCGCTGGTTTCGGGATTGGAGAGGGATCACGCGCTTAGGCGGTAACCTAGCACACGGACGGCCCTTGTCGGCCAGCGGCTGCTCTGATACCCCCGCGCGCCTAAGCGCTCGTGGCGGAATTGGTAGACGCACTGCCTTGAGGTGGCAGCGAGTAAAATCGTGGAGGTTCGAGTCCTCTCGAGCGCACCAGCCCTCGACACGAAGACGCCCCGGTTCGTTGCCGAACCGGGGCGTCTCGCGTTCTTGGGCGCGCGCGTTAGCGGCTGCCGATTTCCGAGATGTAGAGCTGCGCCGGTTGCAGCGATCCCGAGCTGTAGGTGCCGATCCAGATATCGTATTGGCCGCTGCCCGGGTTGTTGAAGCGCAGCAACGGATTCAATCCGTTATTGCCGCCGTCGTCGTCGCAATACCAAGAGCCGTCCGGACCGTTGATGACCAAGGTCGTATCGGCGCTGGAATCGGCGGAAATCATCAGCTGGTATCCGCCAGCCTGGTAGTTTAGCCGAACATCGGGCGCGTTGGCGATGAAGCCTTGGCAGGAGGAGCTGAGCGCCTGGGCGCTGCGATTGCCGCCCGCCTGAACGTTGACCACTTGCGGGTCGGGCGTAAAGCCGGCCGACAGATTCAACGTCCCGTAAGCGGGCGCCAGGCTATAGTTCTGGGCGGCCGCAATGCCCGCGCCGAGCACAATGGCGGCGGCCGCAACCGCGGCGGCGATGCGCGTCTTCATGGTCATGTCTTTCCCCGTGTCATGTGCGCCTGGCTCAGGCGCACGCAGCAATAGGCGTCCCACGCCTGGGCACAACATGAACTCAGGGAAAGAGTCGGTCTAGAGCAAATCGAAACGCGGACGGCTACGCCGCAGCATTAAATTCATGGACGTCGGCAGGCTCGGTTACCGTGATACAGAGCCGGTCGCCCTGGATGGTGATTTCCCCCCGGGCGATAGGGTGGCCGGCGGCCAGAATCCAGAGTTCGTCGGTCTCGTTGGTGTCGAGCGGGATAACCGCCCCCCGGCCCATGCGGAGGAGTTGTTGCATCGGCATCGAGCAGCGCCCGAGCACAACCGAAAGTTCAATATCGACGTGGTGGACTTGGCTTTTACCGGACACGCGACGGCCCCATCTGATTCTGCTCTAGTCGAGCCTGAAAGGGTTGCGGGGCGGTGAACGCATGATCGGTTGGGCTGTCTCCCCCGGACTGACGGATTACGAAGCGGCGGTTGCAGCCATGGAGGCGCGCGCGGCGGCGATTGCGGCGGACGAGGCTGGCGAACTCGTTTGGCTGCTGGAACATCCCCCGCTCTATACGGCAGGCGTCAGCGCCAAGGATGGCGACCTGCTCGATCCGCACCGCTTTCCGGTTTTCCGCACCGGGCGCGGCGGCCAGTTCACCTATCACGGTCCGGGGCAGCGCGTCGCATACGTGATGCTCGACCTGCGCGCTCGCGGGCGCGACGTGACCCGCTTCGTCGCCGATCTCGAGAGCTGGATCATCGGCGCGCTCGAGCGGTTCAATGTGAGGGGCGAGATCCGCGACGGCCGTGTCGGCGTCTGGGTCGAGCGCAAGGGCCCGGGTTGGGCGCGGGAGGACAAGATCGCCGCGATTGGCGTGCGTTTGCGCAAGTGGATCAGCTTTCACGGCATCGCCTTCAACGTCGAACCTGAACTGGAGCACTTCTCGGGCATCACGCCATGCGGCATTTCCGGCCCGCAGTTCGGCGTCACCAGCCTCGTCGACCTAGGCTTGCCGGTGACCATGGCGGATGCGGATGCGGCGCTGCGCGCAGCGTTCGAAGACGTGTTCGGGAAGACGGAACTCACCTCCGCGCCGGCATAGGCCGCTTGACGTAATTGCATCCGGACGCGCACGCGCAGACATCCCTCCATCGAGACGACGGAGAGACGAGATGAATGCTCCTGCTGACAGAACCGCAAAGCGCATCAGCGCGGAAGAATGGTTCGCCCGCTACGACGCAATCAATCTCTTGAAGCGCCAGTTGCTGCAACCGCAGCCGGTCATGCCTCCTCCGGCGGATCGCACAGCGCTGCGGACCTGAATCCGCACGTTCTCACCCCTTGTGTGCAAGCCCTTGAAGGCGCGTCCTCGCAAGACGCGTCTTTTTTCTTTGGACTGGACGGCCCCTAATGAAGCAGCTTCTCAAAAGCGGCGCGGTAGGACTCGGCATCGCGGGCGAGTTCGTCGTACATGCGCCGGTAAAGCGCCAGCACAACGCGTCCCTGCTCGGTGATCCGTGCGCCGCCGCCGCGCGAGCCCCCGGTCGCCGTCGCCACCAGAGGCTTCTTGAACGCTTGGTTCATCACATCGACCAATTGCCAGGCGCGGCTGTAGCTCATGTTCATGCGCCTCGCCGCCGCCGAGATCGATCCTGTTTCCGCAATCAGTTCGAGCAGATCAGCTTTGCCCGGGCCGATGGCGCGTTCGCCAGCCACCATCACTCTCGGCTTGAATTCAATCGTGGCCCTCGCCATCGGCGATCCCTTCATATCGAATGGGCTTTGACTATGGCCCATACAACGCCCTCCGGCGCCAAACCAAGTTCGGCTACGGCAGCGGGGGTCACGCGCGCGTAGAGCGGGCCGGCCTGGGTGACGAGCCGGACAAGAACGGATTCCTTTTCTTCGTCGATGAGGTCGGTGATTTGCGCCCGCCACACGTGACGCGCCGACAAACCCGAAGGCGGCCCGCTCGCCAACACGACGTGATCGGCGCGTATCCACGCCGCCGTCTTCCCGCCGCGAGCGCTTTCTAGCGGTATGGCCGCCCCCGCATCCCGAGGATCGAGCAGCTTTTGGAATGGTGGGCTCGCTGCCGTGGGGGCGAATGGACCGGCAGCCACCACCGCTCCCGCCCGCAAGCCGATCACATGATCGGCCAAAGCGGCCACGTCGTCGATTTGATGGGTCACCACCAACATGGGCAAAGCGAAGATTCGGTGCATTTCGCCCAGAGTGGTCAGGAAGGCGCGGCGGCGTTGGCCGTCCAGCGCGGCGAACGGCTCGTCGAGCAACAGCAGATCAGGCTTCGACAGCACCGCCCGCGCGAGCGCCACGCGACTCCTCTCGCCGCCGGAGAGATTTCGAACCGCACGGTCGAGCAGCGCCGAGACGTCAAAGAAAGCCGCCGTCCCTTCGAGCGTCAGGCTGTCTCGCCCCGCTGGAGCGCGTTGCAGGGCGTAGTTGAGATTGCCGCGCACGGAGAGGTGCGGCAGAAGCCGGGCGTCCTGAAAAACAAGGCCGACGCCGCGCAGATGTGGGGGCGTCCAGCTCCCGTTCGCAGCATCGTCCAGCACTCGTCCGCCGAGCACTATGCGCCCAGCTTCGATGCGCTGCAGACCCGCAAGCGCCGAGAGAAGCAGCGACTTGCCAGCGCCTGACGGTCCGAACACGGCTGTCACCCCCTCCGGGGCTTCGAAGCGCGCATCGAGCGTGAACGAGCCGCGCCGCAAGCCGAATTCGGCGACGAGACCAGCGCTCATCGGTCCAACCTGCGTCGTGACCAAGCCTGCAGCGCCTCTGCTGCGGCGAGGCCGGCGACGGCAAGCGCAAACGAATAAGTTGCGAGCCGAAGCGCCTGCGCTTCGCCGCCGGGGACTTGCAGCGCGGCGTAGATCGCAAGGGGCAGCGTCTGGGTTTCGCCCGGCACATTCGAAGCGAAGGTAATGACGGCCCCGAACTCGCCGAGCCCCGCGGCGAATGCCGTAACCGCGCCGGCGAGTACCCCCGGCGCCGCCAACGGCAGAGCCACGCTGACAAAGCGGTCAAACGGTCCGGCGCGCAAAACCGCCGCCGCTTCGAACAGCCTGCTATCGGCCGCCTCGAAGGCGAGCCGTATGGCGCGCACCATCAGTGGAAAGCTCATCACCGCGGTCGCGAGCGCGGCGCCTGCGGCGGTGAAGGCCAAGTGCACGCCGAACGATGTTTCAAGCCAAGCCCCAACCGGACCGCGGCGCCCGAACAGGAGCAGCAACAGAAATCCCGTCAGCACCGGCGGCAACACGAGCGGCAAATGCGCCAGCCCGTCCAACACGCTCTTCCCGGGAAAGGCTGGCCGCGACAGAACGTAGGCGAAGGCGACAGCAACCGGCAGCGACCACAATACAGCATGCGAGGCGACGCCCAAACTGGTCGCCAGCACAACCCACTCCTCGGCTGTCGGCATCATGCGACTTCCGGCCAAAGTCCAACGATCAGGCGCAAGCAGAACAATGCCCCGCTACCATTCTTGCTGTACGCGCAAGGCCACAAGGTCTGCTTCGGCGCCCTCAGGCGCGCCTGGCCCTGGAAACGCGTTGGTCCAGTTTTCCGCGTCCGCATGCACATAGTTGAGCATGAGGCGGAAGTAGGCGTTCCAATACCAGTTGAGCCCCAGCGTGTAATTGGTTTCCTCGCCGCCACGCACGCCGAGCAACGTCGTTCCGGCTCCAACGGTTTCAGCGCTGTTCAGGTCGAGCGTGCTCCAGCGCGCCGCCAGCTCCCACGCGCCCCAAGCCCCAGCCGTAGGATCAAACAATTCATGTGGCGTGAGCCGTGTGAAAACCCCGGTGCGGCCGTCATACGCTCTGCGCTCGCCGGTCATCAGCCAACTCGCGCCGACATAAGCGCCGGAAAAGTCCAGATCCGGGCGCCCGGCGGACTGCGCGACGTCCATGCGCGCCCATTCTGTCCAGACGCTGAACGGTCCGTGAAGCAGAGCCGCGTCCAGCGCCAGTAGATGGGCAGTGTCGGCGAAGCTCAGATTTCCCGTGTCGATCAGTCTTGCTGAATCAATGGTGGATTCGGGCTGCGCGCGCACGCGCAACTGGGCGACGATCGGATCGCCCGCGGCCGCGCGTCCGGTGGCGAGGTCGCGCCAGAACGCCGAAACGCCGAGGTGGACCAGTGCGCGCTCGGTGTTCACCGGAGCAAAGCTCAATCGCCCGTGCGCTCCGAAGCCTTCCTCAGCCGCGAGGGCTACGCCATTGTTGTTTACATCGTCGCCGTATAGCCCAGCCACCGCCGACCAGTGCGCTCCGCCGGTCGAAATCCGTCCGCCGACATAACGGGTTCCGGGCGCCGTGATCAGTGAAGCGAGCAGCGAACTTTCGATGAATGTCTGCGCGTTGCTCCGGTCGCTGAAAGAAGTCTCCAGCCCTATCAAGGGTTTGATGTTTCCGACCGTGACTGAGAACGGCCGCAGGCCGTTGTACTGTACGTAAAGATCTCGGGCAGCGGATGCGACCGTACCTGGCGCCGCCAGATCGAACTCGGCTTGATAGGCGAAATCGTTGAACGCCGTCCCCTGCACGCCGATGCGGGCGCGCTTGATTTCCGAGCCCCCGGACATCGTTGGAGAAGCCGGTCCATCGGCCTCCACGTCGGTTGCGCCAAACGTGGCCTGCACCGCGCCGATCAGACTGAAGCTGTTGCGCGCATTGGGGCCCTCGATGCGCGGGCCGGGGTTAACCGCATTGACTCGACCGCCCTCTGTCTGCGCTTCGACCCGATCAAGGCGAGTGGAGAGGATCGCTGTCAGTTCCTCCACTTGATGCTGCAGGATCTCGATCTGCGTCTGTTGGGTTTCGATCTGACGAGCCTGCAGGCGCACCTGCTGTTCCACCGTCACCGGCGGATTGGTTTGCATGGCTTCCTGAGCGGACGCCGCGCCGCAAGCACCGGCGGCGATGCCGATCGCCAGCGCCGCCCGACCAAAATCGCGTCTCATCTGTTTGCCCCCGAGACTATTGAAGGATGAACCCCAGACCGCTGAACACGGCGTTGGCCTGCTCTGATTGCAGGAATGCCGCGAAAGCCCGTGCTTCCGCTTGCCGTCCGCCACGCACCACCGCCATCGGGTAAGAGATGCGCGGATGTGTCGTGGCGGGAAACTCGCCGACGACGACAACGCGCGAACTCGCTCGCGCGTCGGTCAGATAGACGATCCCCGCCGCAGCCTCGCCAATTTCGACGAACCGCAGCGCCGCGCGCACATTCTCGGCGTGAACGACATCGCCTCGCACCGCGGTCCAAACCCCAAGGCTTTGCAGCGCTGCCCGCCCATATCGGCCGGCTGGAACGCTCTCGGGGTCGGCCATGGCGAGGCGACCCCCGCGCAGCGCGCCGTGAAGATCGAAACGTGACCTGATCGCCAGCGTGAACGGCCGATCCTGTGGAGCGATCAGGACCAGTCGGTTTGAGAGGAAACTCACTCTCGAACGCGCGTCGATCAACCGCCGCTCGGCCAAGTAGTCCATCCAAGGCTCGTCGGCCGAGATGTAAAGATCTGCACGCGCGCCCTGATCGATCTGCCGGGCCAACAGCGAACTGGCCGCATAGTTGAAAACCGGACGCGCGTGGCCCGCGGCTTGGTATGCATCCCCCAACGCGTTGAGCGCGTCGGTCAAACTCGCCGCCGCGAAGACCCGAACCGGACGCGGGGCGGTTTGCGCTTCCGCCATCGCCGGCGCCGCCAAGCCGAGCGCGAACGCGATGACAAAGAAGATTGGCCCCAGTCTGAACATGTTCCCCCGCGCGTTATTCGCATCGAACTATAACGAAACGGGTTTGTTGGGTTTGACAAGGATCAATCGCGCCGGAGCGAACGAACCGCGCCTATCGTTGGGGCTTTTGGCCTGCAGCTGCGTCCAAACCGCCCCGGCGCTGCATCTGTGTCAGCAATAGGGCGACGCCCTGGCTATGGAGCCTGATGATGGAAGCCGAGATCTTTGTTCCGTTTGTATTTTTTGGATTTCTTGCAGCGATAATCCTGGTGCCGACCCTGGCCAAGGAGCGCACCAAGCGTTCGGCCCACGAACTGGTTTCGAACGCCTTGGCGCGAGGCCAGAACCTCGATCCGGCCCTGGTGCAGCAATTGACCCAAAACATGCTCGACGAGGGCAATCGTGCGCGCAAGAGTCTTGGCAATGCGGTGGTTCTGCTGGCGCTCGCGGGCGGCTTCGTCGGCGCGGGCTATGTCCTGAACGGGCTCGATCACGATGGCGACGCGATGCACGCCATGTGGATTCCGGCCGTGATCCTGGCTTCCGTCGGGGCGGCGTTCCTGCTGCTCGCGATCATCGATTACGCCACCAAGCGCCGCACCGCCTGAGTTCAACCCGTTCACAACAAACTGAACTGGCCGGGGGCGGCGCCGCCTCCGGCCAGTCTTGATTGAACGCCATCCAAATTCGGCGGCAAGCGCGTCTAGCGCTCGCCGCATTCCTGCGGCTCAATCGAACGGTGCAGACAGCGGGGTTGCGTGTGGCGGTGAAGAACTGGTTGGTTTTGGCGGCGCTCGCGCTTTCGGCCTGCACGGCCGCCAGCGCCGCTGACGCGCCGAGCGAGATTCCGGCCGAATGGGTGCAGGTGGATCCGGAGGCCGTCAGAATCGACGGACGCCTGTTCGATCCTACCTGCTCGCAGGCGCCAGGCGCCGATCCTACGTACCGGTTCTGGTACCACCACGGCGCCGCCAACGGTCTCGTCGTCTTCTTCGACGGCGGCGGCGCCTGCTGGGACGACGTGACTTGCGCCATCCCGCGCCTGCGCGACGCCCCGCGCGACGACGACGGTTTCTACAAGGCCGAACTGATCGACAGCGACGATCCGCGCCGCTTCAACGGCATCTTCGATCTCGACAATCCGCGCAACCCGGTGCGCGATTGGAGCTTCGTCTACGTACCCTATTGTACGGGCGACGTGCACTCGGGCTCGAACACCGCACATTACACCGACCCCGACACGGGCGCGCCCTACGCGATCGAGCATCGCGGCGCAGACAATTTCCGCGTCATCCTGGATTGGATGAAGCACGCCTTCGTCCAACCCGAACAGGTGCTGGTCGCCGGTTCGAGCGCCGGCGCCTATGGCGCGGCCACGCATTATGCGCGTATCCGGCAGGCCTACCCGCGCGCGCAAAGCATGATGATTGGCGACGCCGGTCAAGGCGTGATGACCCAAGCCTTTCTGGATCGGCGCCAACAGAGCTGGGGGTTTGCGTTGCCGCGCGGCGTGCTTGCGCGCAATGCAGCCGTAACGCCTGAAACCGACATCGTCGCCGCTCTCGCCGCTCGCTATCCGAACGACCGGTTCGCCCAGTACACGACAGCGCGCGATATCACGCAAACCAGCTTCTATGCGCTGATGGGCGCAGAAAACGCCTGCAACGCCTGGAGCGAGACCATGTCGCGCGCGCTTGCGCATCGTCAAAGGGCGCCGAACTTCCGCTCCTATCTGGCCCGCGGCGAGACCCACGCAATTCTGCGCACCGCCCGCTTCTACACCGAAACCAGCGGCGGGGGGCCACTCCCGGAATGGCTTGGCGCGATGCTCGAAGGCGGCCCCGGCTGGGAAAATCGCGCCTGCCAAGAGTGCATGGCGGCGGCGACGCGCTGTCTCTACTGAGCCGCGCGCGGCTGGTAATCGCGCACCGCAACAAGACTGACTCCGTGCGTCGTTTTCGCACTTGCTAATCATTCGCAACTTGCTATTGCTCCCGCCTCGCAATCGCGAAGGGGGAAGGCTTTGAAGACGACAACGTTTGCGCGCGCGGCCGTGCTGACGACGACGATGTTGACTGCGTTGGGCGCCGCACCGGCGTTTGCACTGGACGCCGAGGAGCAGGAGCCGATCACCGTCATCGGGCGCCGGCCCTCCTACGCCGAAAATCGGTCTTCGACGGCGACGCGGACGGACACGCCCCTGCGCGACGTGCCGCAAGCGGTCAGCGTCATCACTAACGACCTGATCGAAGATCAAGGCATGCGCTCGATGGCCGATGTAGTGCGTTATGTGCCCGGCGCCTCCATGGGCCAGGGCGAAGGTCATCGCGATGCGCCGACGTTGCGCGGCAATGCCTCGACCGCCGACTTCTTCGTCGATGGCGTGCGGGACGATGTTCAGTACTACCGCGACCTCTACAACGCCGAGCGCATCGAGGTGCTCAAGGGCCCCAATGCCATGATTTTCGGCCGCGGCGGCGGCGGCGGCGTGATCAACCGCGTGACCGAGTGGGCCGATTGGTCACCCGAGCGTGAACTGATGCTGACCGCAGGTTCTTACGAACAGCTGCGAAGCGGCCTCGACGTCGGATGGGCGTTCGACAACGCGGCGGCGCTGAGATTGAACGCGATGTTCGAGGCGGCGGACTCTTATCGTGACTTCGTTACACTGGAGCGCTGGGCAGTGAATCCGACGTCACGTTTCCGGGTTGGCGAACACACCGAGTTCAGCGCCGGGTATGAGCACTTCCATGACGACCGCACCGTCGACCGCGGCGTGCCTTCGCAGAATGGCCGCCCCTGGGCGGGCAGCCGCTCGGCATTCTTCGGCAACCCTTTCGTCAGTTATGCGGAAACCGATGTCGATGCGCTGACGCTTTCGCTCGATCACGCCTTCTCAGACACGCTGCGCATCCGCACCCACACCCAGCTTGCGGATTATTACAAGTTCTACCAGAACATCCACGCCAACTCGCCGGTCGACGGCGCCGGCAATGTGGTTTTGCAGGGCTACAACAGCAGCACCGAACGGCAGAATCTGTTCAACCAGACCGATCTGATTTGGCGTGCAAGGACGGGAAGCCTTGGCCACACCGTGCTTGCCGGCGTCGAGCTCGGTCAGCAAGAGACCGACAACACACGCACGCCGAATTTCACCGGCTTGCCGACGGTCAATGTCAGCAGTCCGACGACTGTGGCGACGGGCTTGATCCCCGCGCCATTGCAGACAAACAATCGCGTGGAGGCCGATGTCGCCGCGGTCTACCTGCAGGATCAGATGGCGCTGTCGGATCGATGGCAGCTGATCGCCGGCGTGCGCTTCGACCGCTTCGATCTCGATTTCGACGACCGCCGCGCCGCCAACGCGGATTTCGCCCGCGACGACGATCTGGTGTCGCCTCGCGTGGGCGTGATCTATCGGCCGATGGAACCGCTCTCTTTTTATGCGAGCTACAGCGTTTCCTTTCTGCCGCAATCGGGCGATCAATTTTCGTCGCTCGATGCGACTACCTCGGCGCTCGAACCGGAAGAGTTCGAAAATATCGAACTCGGCCTGAAATGGGACGTACTGCCCGAACTGGCGCTGACGGCCGCAGTCTACCGGCTCGACCGCACCAATACGCGGGCGCTCGATCCGCTCTCGGGCGTCACTGTGCTGACGGGCGCCCAACGCAGCGAGGGATTCGAGATCGGGCTCGCGGGCGCGATCAACGAGTCGTGGCAGGTCGCCGGCGGTTATTCCTACCAGGATGCGGAAATCACCCGCACCACGACGGCGGCGCCAGCGGGGCGCTCGGCGCCGCTCGCGCCGGAGCACACATTCTCGCTTTGGAACATGGTGCGCTTCTCTCCGCGTTGGGGCGCCGGCCTCGGCGTCACCCATCAGACCGAAATGTTCGCCTCGATCTCGAACGCGGTGACGCTGCCGGAATTCACGCGCGTGGACGCAGCGCTCTTCCTGGCGCTGACCGACCGGATCGAGGCCCAACTCAATGTCGAGAACCTGTTCGACGAAGACTATTGGGGAACGGCGCACAACGACAACAACATCACGCCCGGATCGCCGACGGCGGCGCGGCTGACGCTCCGGGCGCGGTTCTAGAAGACGGCCTCAGCTTCGCCGCCCATCATCTGGCGGCGCACCAGCGGAATCGGCGGACCGCCATAGCTGAGGAATTCGTCGTGGAACGTGTTCCAGGCTTCGCGGCCGCCGCGTGATGCGGTCCAATCCTCGCGCAAGCGGCGGATCAGCAGTTTGCCGAGCGTGTAATTGAGGTAAGCCGGATCGTAAGTGCCGCGCGCAGCTTGTTGGCGCGCGTTGCCTTCGTCCTGATAGCATTCGCTGACGAACATCTCCCGCGACTGGTCGACGGTCATGCGGCCAGTGTGCATCAAGATCGCCGACAGGAAACGGCAATCCCGCCGCAGGGCATTGGAAATCTGGCCGACATGGGTCTCCGGGTCGCCATTGTTCAGACCGGCGTCCCACATCATCTCCTCGGTGTAGTGAGCCCAGCCTTCGGCATAAGCATAGCCGACGAAGACGCGGCCGAACTGGTTTTGCGAGCGGTTGGCGTGCAGGAAGTTCAGGAAATGGCCGGGCCAGACTTCGTGCGCCGACACGAACAGCAACTCGGCTTGGCCGGGAACGAAGTCGCGTTGGACTTGCACCGGCCAGCTCGGATCCGGCGGCGCGATGTAATACACTGACGGCAGGTTCGTCTCGTACGGGCCGGGGATGTCGATGTAGGCGAAGTTCTGCCGACGGAACGGCGGCGCTTCGGCGACCTCCGCCGCTTCCGTGCCGGGGATCGAGACGAGGTTGTTGTCGACAATGAACTGGCGCAACCCCGCGAGCTGTGCACGCGCGCCCTCGACTGAACCGCCCTGCGGTTTGTTGGCGCTCATGCGGGCCATGCATTGGCCAATCGTGGCCCCCGGCGCGAATTGAGCGCAGGCGTCGCGCATCGCGGCCTGATTGCGGGCGAGGTCTTCGCGGCCAATGCGTTCCAGCTGCTCGAGCGGCACATCCACCATCTCGGTGTCGCGCAACATTTGCGCGAAACGCTCGGCGCCAAGGGCGAAGTCGTTGGTGGCGTTCGGGCGCTGCGTTTCGAGCCAGTTCGACAGCTCGGTCATCGCCACGCTGGCCGCGTTCGCGGCGTCAGAGAGCTGCTGCTGCAGCACCGGATCGGCGACTTCGACGAAGGCCGCCTTGCCGTCGCCTTGGTAATAGGCAGCGAGACCGCCGAAGGCGGAGCGGCCATAATCGATGAAGGTCACCGGCAAGGGCGTGCGCAGATTGGCGCGAATGTGCTGTGCGGCGGCTGGAACGGCTTGCAGATATTGGATGTAGGCGCGCAAGCGCTGGTCCAGCGGCGCATACGGGCGCGCCACGTAGATCGAAGGACTGAGCGCCCCCATGTAGAACGCCGGATTGGTGTGCGGCTGATCGGCGGTTTCGAGCCAGAAGAGCTGCCCACGCGCAACGGCGACGAGATAGTCGCGTTGAAAGCGTTGTTCTTCGTTGAGGCCGCGCATGGCTTCGGCTTCGGTAATTGCATCGCGCAGGAAGGTTTCTGTGGCGGCAAGCCCCTCCTCGCTCCAATCGGGCAAACGGCCATCGAATTCGTGCCGGCCCTGACCGGCGGCGAAGGTGGGATCGAGTTCGAACGCGCGTTCGATGAAGCGGTTCTGGAAGTCGGTCCAGTTGGAATTGTTCGGCGTGCATCCGGCGAGCAGGAGCGCAACGACCGCGGCGACAGCGAAGACCTTTTTCATGGCATCCCCTCTGCCGGAAGCTTGCCCAACCGGAGCGCAGACCGCCAGTCGGAAAACGACGAGCGAACAGGCGGGCTTCTGCACGAGACTGCGGCAGGCTAATGTGTGATCGCTGACGGGAGGTCGCGTGTACAAAGCTGCACTTTCGGACTCACTGTTCACCGCCCAAGGCGGATCTACGCCGGCCCCGCTCACCTTCGGCGCCATGTTGCGAGCCTCGGCCGCCGCTGCGCCAAATCGGGCCGCGCTGAAGGAACTGGATTATGACGGCGCAATTCGGCGCTGCTGGACCTATGCCGAATTGCTGCGCGACGCCGAGCGTCTGGGCAAGGCCGTGGCAGGCACGGCGAGGGCGCCCGTATTGCGGTTTACGCCAATAACACGCCGGAATGGGTGCTGCTGGAACTTGCGTGCGGACTGGCCGGCGTCGTGCTGGTGACGATCAATCCGTCCTACCAGAAGCGCGAACTCAAATACGTGCTGGAGCAATCGCGTGCGGAGGCGATCTATTATGTAGCCCGCTTCCGCGGCAACCCGATGCAAGAAGTGGCTGACGCGGTCTGCGACGAGCTGCCGGCGATTCGCCACCGCATCCTGCTGACGGATCATGCAGCTCTGTTCGACGGCGAAGAGCGCGGGGCGTTGCGCAATCCCGAGCCCGACGACCCAGTGCAGATTCAATATACTTCGGGCACAACCGGCTTTCCCAAGGGCGCGCTGCTGCACCACAATGGGCTGATCCGCAACGGCATCGACAGCATGACCCGGGCCGGCGCCAAGCCCGGCTTCACGCTGGTCCACAACATGCCGCTTTTCCATTGCTCGGGCTGCGCAATCCTGGTTGCCGGAGGGCTCGCGGTAGGCGTCACAATGCTGCTTGCGCCGATGTTCGATGCCGGCATGATCGTCAAAGTCATCGAGCGCGAGCGCACCGAAATGGTGTTCGGCGTGCCGACCATGCTGGTGGCGTTGATCGACGAAGTGCAGCGCTCGGGCCGGGATGTCAGCTCGACGCAGCGGATGATGTCGGGCGGCGCGATGGTGGCGCCGGAGCTGAGTCGCAAGGCGCGCGAGGTGTTCGGGGCGCCGATCCAGATCGTCTACGGGCAGACCGAGTCCTCTCCCGTCATCACCCAGTGCTGGTACGAGGACACGCTGGAAGATCTCACCGAAACGATCGGCCAGCCGCTGCCGCACGTGGATGTTTCGATCCGCGACCCGCAGACCAACGCTGTCGTGCCTATCGGCGTCCAAGGTGAGATCTGCGCGCGCGGCTACCTGGTGATGACCGGCTACAACGACAATCCGGAGGCAACGGCGAAAGCGATCGACGCCGACGGCTGGCTGCATACGGGCGATCTCGGGAGCATGGATGCGCGGGGGTACGTGAAGATCACCGGGCGCGTGAAGGACATGATCATTCGCGGCGGTGAGAACTTGTTTCCGGCCGAGATCGAAAACGTGATGCTGGAACATGGCGCGGTGACGGAAGCCGCCGTCGTCGGCATTCCGGACGAGAAGTGGGGCGAGCAGGTCGCCTGTTTCATGCGCAGCGCCAGCGGCGATCGGCCGGGAAGCGCTGAGCTGAAGGCGTTCATCCGCGACCGGCTTTCGCCACAGAAGACGCCGGCGTTTTGGATATGGGTCGACGAGTGGCCGCTGACGGGATCGGGGAAGATCCAGAAATTCAAACTGCGCGAAGCGTTTGAGCGCGGCGAGTTCGAGGGGCGGCTGGTTTAATCTCGGACCTCGCGTCTTTGGTCTTGCAAAACAGATAGTCAGAAAATGGGGTTTGAAGACCCGCCGCCCTTCACGCCAACTCAATCATCACTTCGTCCGCCGCAACGGAAGCGCCGGCGGCGGCGTGCACTTTGGCGATGACGCCGTCGCGTTCGGCGCGGATGATGTTTTGCATCTTCATCGCCTCGACGATCGCAACGCCCTCGCCCGACTTCACGTCCTGGCCGGGTTTGACGTCGATAGAGATGACGAGGCCTGGCATCGGCGACACGATCAACTTCGAAGTGTCGGCTTTCTGCTTTTCCGGAATCTTCTTGTAGAGATCGGCGCCGCGCGGGGTGGCGACCATGGCGCGAACGGTGACGCCGCGCAGCCGCATGGTATAGCCCTCGGGCGCTGTCTTGATCTTCACCGAGAACGGCTTGCCGTCGAACTTGCCGGTTATGACCCGGGCGCCCGGCCGCGTCGCGGTCTCGAACCTGTGCTTCTTGCCGTCGATGACGACATCGGCGCCGGCGGCGTCGAGATCGACCTGGGTGTGGTGATGGCGCCTGTCGAGGATCACCACCCATTCGCGTTGCCACGAACTGCCGCCATTGACTTGGCCGCTCACCTCGCGGGCGCGGCGGGCGGTGAACGAGCGCACCATTGCGGCGGTGGCGATCAACAGCGTTTCCTGCTGCGCCGTTGGCGCCACGCCGCCGAAGCCGTCCGGAAATTTCTGTCCAATGTAAGCGGTGGTGAAATCGCCTTTGCGGAAATCGGCCTCTTCCATCACGGCGCCGAGAAACGGGATGTTGTCGGCGATGCCTTCGATGAGGAAATTGTCGAGCGCGGCAGCCTGCGCATCGATCGCGGCAAGGCGCGTGGGTGCATGAGTGACGAGTTTGGCGATCATCGGATCGTAGAACATCGAAATCTCGTCGCCCTCGCGGACGCCGGTTTCGTTCCTGAGCGTGACGTCGCCGGTCTTGCCCTCCTCCGGCGCCTGATAGGCGCGCAAGCGCCCGATGCTGGGCAGGAAACCGCGGTATGGGTCTTCGGCGTAGATGCGGCTCTCGATCGCCCAGCCTTTGATCTTCAAATCTCTCTGCTTGAAGGCGAGCTTCTCACCGGCGGCGACGCGGATCATCTGCTCGACCAGATCGAGGCCGGTGATCATTTCCGAAACCGGATGCTCGACCTGAAGCCGGGTGTTCATTTCCAGGAAATAGAAACTCTTGTCGGCGCCGCTGGCGACGAACTCGACCGTGCCGGCGCTGTCGTAACTCACGGCGCGCGCCAGCGCACAGGCCTGTTCGCCCATCGCCATGCGCGTTTTCTCGTCGAGCAGCGGCGACGGCGCCTCTTCGATGACTTTCTGATTACGGCGCTGGATCGAACATTCGCGCTCGAACAGATGCACGACATTGCCGTGCTTGTCGCCGAGCACCTGGATTTCGATATGCCGGGGCGCGGTGACGAACTTCTCGATGAAGATGCGATCGTCGCCGAAGGCGCCCTTGGCTTCGGCGCGCACGGCCGGAAAGCCCTCTTCCACGTCGTGGCGATTGGCGGCGATGCGGATGCCCTTGCCGCCGCCGCCGGCGCTGGCCTTGATCATCACCGGATAGCCGATGTCTTCGCTGATCTGGACCGCGTGATCGACGCCTTCGATCTCGCCGATGAAACCGGGCACGCAGGAAACGCCGGCCTGCGCCGCCGTCTTCTTCGATTCGATCTTGTCGCCCATGGCGCGGATGGCGTGCGCATTCGGTCCGATGAAAACGATGTTCTCGGCGTCGAGGCGGTCGGCGAACTCGGCCTTCTCCGACAAGAATCCGAACCCAGGATGGATGGCCTGCGCGCCGGTTTGCCGGGCGGCGGCTACGATCTTGTCGATGACCAGATATGACTGCGCCGCGGGCGGCGGGCCGATGAACACGGCTTCGTCGGCCATGTCGACGGCAAGGCTGTCGGCGTCGGCTTCGGAGAAGACGATGGCGGTCTTAATGCCGAGCCGGCGTGCGGTGCGGATGATGCGGACGGCGACTTCGCCGCGGTTGGCGATCAGGATTTTGTCGAACATTGGGGGCCGCTCTTAGCTAGGTTTCACACCTTCGTCATCCCGGGGTTGCGGGAGTGAGCCTCCCGGCCCCGGGGCCAGCCAAAGAGATGGCCGACTGGGCCCCTGAGCGCGCCATGCGCGTCCGGGATGCCCTATAGTGGGCGGATGAATCGCAGAGGGATTATCGTTGGCGCGGCCAGCATCGCTGCCTGTTCGCCGGAGGCAGATAGCCAGCCGCCCGCATCTCGACCCGCGTTTCCGATGCGGCGCGGCGTCAATCTGGGCAACGCACTCGAGGCGCCGAACGAGGGCGAGTGGGGCTACCGGATCGAACTGCCGCACCTGGATGCAATCCGCGAAGCGGGCTTCGACGGCGTGCGGCTGCCGGTGCGGTTCGATGCGCATGCGGGCTCGGCGCCGCCGTACGGCTTCGGCGGAAATTTCTGGCGGCGGATCGATGAGATTGTCGGCCACGCGCTTGAACTCGGGCTCATGGTCCAGCTCGACATGCATCATTATGAGCGGCTGATCCGCGAACCTGACCGGCAGCGCGACCGCTTTCTCGGCATGTGGGCCCTGATCGCGCAGCATTTCCGCGGCGCGCCGCCAGGGCTGATGCTGGAGCCGTTCAATGAGCCGAACGGGCGCCACTGGGGCCGTTCAGCGCTCATGGCGCTGCAGCGCGACGTGGTGAGCGTGATCCGCGAACGCGACGCCTCGCGGCTGATCGTGTTAGGCCCAGGCAATTGGCAGAACATCGATGCGCTGCGCGATTGGCGCCCGCCCGCGGTCCAAAACCTCGCCGTCAGCGTGCATTATTATGAACCGCATGACTTCACGCATCAGGACGCGGAATGGCTTGGCCCGAACGCGCCGGGCTTCGGGCGCGATTGGGGCGCGAACGCCGATCGCGCGCTGGTGCGCGCCCACATTCAGCAAGCGGCCGAATGGGGACGTCAGCGCGGCTACGCCATGCAATTAGGGGAGTTCGGGGTGAATCGCGCCGTGCCTGTTCCGCAGCGGGCGGCCTGGACGCGTGCGGTGCGCGAAGCGTGCGAGGCCGAAGGCATAGCGTGGTGCGTTTGGGACTTCGCCGGCGCGTTTCCGGTCTGGGACCGCGATAGCGGCGCCTTCCTCCGGCAGATGCGGGAAGCGCTCGGCCTTCAATAATCGAACATCTTCTCGTCGCGGTCGGCGCGGCGTTTGGCCTGGGCGACGATATGGGCGGCGAGTTCGTCGCGGGTGAGCGAAGGGGTCACGCCGCTGGGATCGAGATTGTGTTCGGCTACGAGGGCGCGGAGCGCACCCAGGTCCTGATCGGCGAGCGCTGCGGCGAGACCCGCTTCACCGCCCTTCTGGTAGAGCCCGGCGGGATTAATGTCTGGGGCGAAACCAACGGGCGGGGCCACCGACTCTGGCGGTTGCGGCGCGCTCGGGACGACGGCGTTGGGCTTGTTGCGCTTGGATTTGGGGGTGGCGCCAACCGCTTCCGTTTCGCTGCGCTCCGCGCTTGCCCCCCGCGCGGAGGAGAGTTGCGCAGGCTGTCCGACGTCTTCGAGCACTTCGTCCGGCACGTCGCGGCGGCTGTCATGCAAACGCAGCACGGCGTCGAGGCGGTTGGCGAAATCGGGATTGCGCTTCGCCTCGCGGCGAATTTCCTCAAACAGGCGGTCGAGCGTCTTGTTGAGACTCATAGGCTCGGCGCGAGCTCCACTTTGCTCTGGAATTCCTCGCCCAGCTTTTTGACGATAGACGCCATCGCACCGTACTTTTGCTCGAACGTGCGCGGTGTTTCCGACCATTCGGCGGCCTTGGCGATATCGACATGCTGGGGAATGCGCACATCGAACATGGCTTCGCCGAGATTGTCTTTGAGTAGCTGCGCCTCCGAGCGGTGCAGCGAAAAGCCGTCCTCGTACTTGGTCGCGAGCACAAGCAGCTGCGATGGGCCGCCGCGGCGCTCGTTGATCAGCCGGAGCGCACGCTTGCGGAACGCGATCAGCCCGAGGCGCGAGACATAATCCGGAATCGAGGGCACCAGAATGGTGTCGGCGGCTATCAAAGCCGCTTCGGCGAACAGAGAGATTCCGGGCGGGCAATCGATCAGGATGTAATCGTACTCGTTGACGACATTCTTGATGCCGTTGGCAAAGCGCTCCAGTATCCATTTCTGGATCATGTCGATCTGGAAGCCGCGCCTGACGAAGCTCTCGATCATATCGCGCTCGACGATGCGGAATTCCGGCGCGGAAGCGCACAACGCGACGTCCGGCTTGCCCTTCAGGTCGCTGACGTTCTTCTCAATCAGCTGTTTGAACGGCTTCGGCTTCTGCTGAACAATGTAGCTCTCGAAGTAGAAATCGAGCGTGCGCTCGGCTTCGCGCATGCCGTTCCACTTCTCCGGGCCGGCGACCATGATCGAGGCGTTGGTCTGGGGATCGAGATCGATGACGAGCACGCGGCGGCGCTGGTGGTGCGCCAGCGTTTCGGCAAGCGAAACCGTCGTCGTCGATTTGCCGACGCCGCCCTTCATGTTGATCACCGAGATCATGCGCGCGGGCATTCTAGCCCCTTTCTGGTCGTCCATTTTCGGAACCCCGAACGGTCGGCGCGGAGGGTTAGTTTCTGGTAAATTCGGGTCAAGGCGGCAGCGCACCTTTCCCCACCGCAATCCGAATGTGAGCCTCAGTCACGGTTCAGCCGCTTGGCGCCAAGCTCTGTTCCGAGGGTAGCAACCACACGCGGACGACGAATTCGTCCCGGGAGCGCAAAGTACCATGAAGACGAAGCTTTTTGCAGCCGCTTTGGCCGCGCTGACACTCGCGAGCGCCGGCGCCGCCTCGGCGCAGGACTTCCGACGCGGCGAGCGCGACTGGGATCGCGGCTGGCGCGACGACTGGCGTGGGCGCCAGGAAATCACGATCCGCAAGGACGGCCGCGTCCTGACCTTCGATCACGGCGACCGCATGTTCTGGCGGCTGCAGGATCGGCCGTTCTATTTCGAACCGGGCCTGACCTACGCTTACACGGATCGCTGCAACCGCTTCGGCTGCGTCGCCTTCGTGTTCGACCGCCGCCACCGCGGGCCGATCGACCGCATCTTCGCGCCGCACCTGCAGATGCGCGGTTACGCCTGGCGCGAAGCGCGCGGCTTCGACCGCAGTTACAACCATTTCGGCGACTACGAGCGTGACGATCACCGCTGGAACAACGAAGATGAGCGCAATTATCGCGATGGCCGTGATGGCCGCTTCAATGATCGCGATTTCGATCGCGACGATCGCAGCCGCGACCGCGATGATCGCGGGCTCGAAGGCGGCCCCACGCGGCGCTAAGCGCAAAGTGTAAGCGGTGCGACGCGAGGCGTCCGCTCAGGCGGGCGCCTCGTGGTCGTGGCTGACCGGCTCGCCCATCAATACAAGCTCTTCCGCACCGGTCGGATGTACGGCGCAGGTCGCGTCCCACTGGGCCTTGGTGAGCTTGGCTTTCACCGCAACCGCGGCGACTTGAATGATCTCCGGGGCGTCGGGGCCGGCGATATGGACGCCAAGAACATGATCGCTCCTGGCGTCCACAACCATTTTCATCAGCGTACGCTGCTCGTTGCCGGCGAGGATGTGTTTCATCGGCCGGAAGCTCGACCGGAAAACCTTGAGCTTGTGCCCTTTCTCTCGCGCACGCTCCTCGGTCAGGCCGACACTTCCCACGGGCGGACGCGAGAAAACGGCGCTGGCGACATCAGCGTGATCGAAGGCGGTCGGCGTGTCGAGGAATTCCGTGGCGACATAGGCCATGGCTTCGCGGATCGCGACGGGGGTGAGGTTCACACGGTCGGTGACATCGCCCACTGCGGAAATGTGCGGCACGCTGGAACGGGAATATTCGTCCACTGCGACGGCGCCGCGCTCGGTGAGCCGGACTCCGCTGGTCTCGAGTCCCAGGTTCATGGTGTTCGGCGCGCGGCCGACCGCCCAGAGCACCTGATCGGCCTCGAAACGCATCGAGTTGGACAGCGAGACCAGCTTGCGGTTCTCGGCAAGGGGCGAGATTTCGTCGATGACCGAGCCACACACGACATTGACGCCGGTGCGCTGCAGGTCGGCCTGCACATGGGCGCGAATGTCGTGATCGAATCCGCGCAACACGCGCTCGCCACGATACACGATCGTGGTTTCGACGCCGAGGCCGGAAAAGATGGTGGCGAATTCGAGCGCTATATAGCCGCCGCCGGCGATGACGATGCGCGACGGCAAAGCGTCGAGCGTAAAGGCGTCGGTCGAAGTGATGCCGAGTTCCTGGCCTGGCGTTTGCTCGGGCCGATAGGTGTGGCCCCCGGTGGCGATCAGGATGCGGGCCGCGCAGAGATCGCGGCCTTCCCGCGTCAGACGCACGGTGTGGGGATCAGTGAGCACAGCCCGGTCTTCGAACAATTCGACGCCGGCGGCATGCAAGTTATGCGTATAGATGCCGGAAAGCCGGTTCACCTCATTCTGGACAGCGTCGCGCAGCGTCGGCCAATCGAAGCGGGCCCAGTCGACCGTCCAGCCGAACCCTTTGGCGTCGCGGAAGGCTTGCGAATATTCCGAGGCGTAGACGAGGAGCTTCTTCGGCACGCAACCGCGCAGCACGCAGGTGCCGCCGACTTGCTGCTGCTCGACGATGGCGACCTTGGCCCCTGCTTTCGCCGCCAGCCGCGCCGCGCGCACGCCGCCGGAACCCGCGCCGATGACGATGAGATCGAAATCGTGTTGGGGCATTGACCCTCCGTGACGCTTAATGCGCCACCTTCATGTAGGCCGGCAGCCAGTATTCGTGCGCCTTGCGCAAGTCATCGAGCGAAATCCGCGCGCGCACGCCGGCTGCGCCCAGATAACTCAGCTCGCGGCCGCCGGCTTCGCCGACGACGAGATAGCTGACCCCGGCCGCGCGGGCGCTCCTATCGATCTCGTCGAGCTTGTTCGGCGCGACCGCGATCAGATAACGCGCCTGGTCCTCGCCATAGAGGAACGCAGCGTCGCTGAGATCGCCCTGGTAGCCCAGGGAAACGCCAACGTCCGAAGCCAGCGCCATTTCAGCAGCGGCGAGGGCGAGGCCGCCATCGGAAAGATCGTGCGCGGCGCGGACTGCACCCGCCGCAATGAGCGAGCGGACGAAGTCGCCGTTCTTCTTTTCAAGCGCGAGGTCGACCTTCGGCGCCGCGCCACCGAGCTTGAACAGATCGCGCGCGTAGACGCTTTGGCCGAGATGGCCCGTCGTGTCGCCGATGAGGACGAGCGTGTCGCCCTGCCGCAGACGATCCGCCGTCGCCCGGCGTTCGAAATCGTCGAGGATGCCGACCCCGCCGATCGCGGGCGTAGGCAAAATAGCTTGCCCGTTGGTCTCGTTATAGAGCGAGACATTGCCGCTGATGACCGGGAATGCGAGCGTGCGGCACGCTTCGGCCATGCCCTCGATGGCGTGCACGATCTGGCCCATGATTTCCGGCCGTTGCGGATTGCCGAAGTTCAAATTGTCGGTGACAGCCAGCGGACGCGCGCCGGTGGCGCTGAGATTACGCCAGGCTTCGGCGACGGCCTGCTTGCCGCCTTCGTAGGCGTCGGCTTCGACGTAGCGAGGGGTCACGTCGCAAGTCATCGCCAGCGCGCGCCGCGAGCCATAGAGGCGGACGATTGCGGCGTCGCTGCCGGAATCCGCGAGCGTGTCGCCCATGACGTGGCGGTCGTATTGCTCCCAGATCCAGCGCTTCGAAGCCTGGTCGGGCTGCGAGAGCAAAGTGGTGAGCGACTCGGCGAAGCCGGGGTATTCGTCGATGAGGCGCTTTTCCTCGCCGTCCGTGAGCGGGATGGCTTTGAGCGGCTGCACACAAGGACGCTCGTATTTCGGCGCCTCGTCCGCCAGCGGTCCGAGCGGGATGTCGCAGACGATCTGGCCGTGCCAGCGGAGCGTGAGATTGCCGGTGTCGGTGGTTTGACCGATGACAGCGGCGTCGAGGCCCCACTTTTCGAAGATCCGTTTGGCTTCGCCTTCACGGCCGGGTTTCAGCGTCATCAGCATGCGCTCTTGGCTTTCCGAGAGCATGAACTCGTAGGGCGTCATGCCCACTTCTCGCGCAGGCACTTTGTCGAGATCGAGTTCGATGCCCGCTTCGCCCTTCGACGCCATTTCAACCGAAGACGAGGTGAGGCCGGCTGCGCCCATATCCTGGATGCCGATGATGGCGTCGGTGGCCATCAATTCCAGGCAGGCTTCGATGAGCAGTTTCTCCAGGAAGGGATCGCCGACCTGCACGGTCGGGCGTTGCGCGTCGGCGTCATCATCGAACTCGGCGCTCGCCATGGTCGCGCCGTGAATGCCGTCGCGGCCGGTCTTGGCGCCGACGTACACGACCGGATTGTTGGCGCCCTTGGCGGCGCTGGTGAAAATCTTGTTCTTGTCGGCGACGCCGAGGCAGAAGACGTTGACCAGGATGTTGCCGTTGTAGCGGGCGTCGAAATTGGTTTCGCCGCCGACGGTCGGAACGCCGACGCAATTGCCGTAGAAGCTGATGCCGCTGACGACGCCGTCCACCAGTTTGCGTGTCTTCGGATGATCCGGTTCGCCGAAACGCAGCGCGTTCATGATGGCGACAGGCCGCGCGCCCATGGTGAATACGTCGCGAAGGATGCCGCCGACGCCCGTCGCCGCACCTTGGAACGGTTCGATGAAGCTTGGATGGTTATGGCTCTCCATCTTGAAGATGGCGGCGAGCCCTTCGCCGATGTCGATGGCGCCGGCGTTCTCGCCAGGCCCGTAAATCACATGCGGCGCTTTCGTCGGGAATTTCGCCAGATGCACGCGCGTGGATTTGTAGGAGCAATGCTCGCTCCACATCACTGAGAAAATGCCGAGTTCGGTTGTATTCGGCGTGCGGCCGAGCTTTTCGAGCACGAGATCGTATTCGTCCTTGGAGAGGCCGAATTCTTCGGCGAGGGCCAGGGTTCCTGGCGCAAGCGGGTCGAGGGACATGGCGGCGGGATAGCCTGTGTCGCGGGCAAGGGGAAGAGAGCCGCCCGCGACCTTTAGCCGAGGCTCAAACCCGCTCGAACTGCCTATCTTTCATCGCGCCGGCGAAGCCGCGCATGGCCTCGTGCACTTGGTCCCAGCATTTCAGTTCAGCCATGCGGGCGAGCCAACGCCGAACGTTGGGATAATCCGCATAGGTGCAGCCGATCAGTTCGCCTGCCGACATGAAACCGGCGCCCAAATAATCGGCGATCGAGATCTTGTTGTTGGCGACATAATCGTTCGACCCAAGAATGTCCTTGTTGAGAATCTCGAGCCAAGCGCAGGTCTTGGCCTTACCCCATTCTACGTGCGCGGCTTGCGCTTCGTCGCTGCGCCGCTTGTGGTGCGGGAAGAGCTGCGGGTAGAGCAGCCCATAGCCGAAGTCGCGATAGAACTGGGTGTTGAACCAGTCCATCATCTCATCGACCTTGGCGCGCTGTTCGAGCTGCTTCGGATATTCCGCCGCATCGAAGCGCGAAGCGAGGTACTTCAGGATCGCACTCGATTCCGACATCCGAAAATCGCCCTCGGCCAAGGCCGGAACAAGCTTGCTGGGGTTGACCGCGGCATAGGCTGCGCCTCGCTGCTCGCCTGCCATCAGGTCAACCAGCTTCTGCTCGACCGGCAGGTTTTTCTCGGCGATGAACAGCATGACCGGTCGCGCGGCAGTCGAAACCGGGTTCATATAAAGCGTGAGCATGAGCGATCTCCCCTCTTCTCGATCGTTTCGCTCCCGGCTGCGCCCGCGTCAACTCGACAAGCGGCTGCCGCGGCTTTACTGCCAAGGCAGGAGACCTCCATGCGCGAAATCCCCCTGTCCGAAATCCAGCCCCTGGTCGGGACGGAGATCGGCGTTTCTGACTGGCTGGAAATCACCCAGGACCGGGTGAATCGTTTCGCCGACGCCACCGGCGACCATCAGTGGATTCACGTGGATGTTGAGCGCGCCACCAAGGAACTCGGCGCCCCGATTGCGCATGGCTACCTGGTGCTCTCGCTGATACCGTTCCTGGCCAAGAACATCGTCAGCTACACGGGCGTCTCGCGCGGCATCAATTACGGCTCCAACAAAGTGCGTTTTACCAACACCGTGCCAGTGGGGTCGCGAATACGCATGCGGATGCAGATGCTCTCGTGCGAGCCCCGCGGCGGCGGTTACCAGGTAACCAACCAGTTCACGATCGAGATCGAGGGCCAGGATCGCCCGGCATGTGTGGCTGAAGTCGTCTCGCTGATCTTTCCGGCCTGATGCTCACCTATGTCGAAGCGATTTCGCTTGCGGGCGATCGCACCAAACAGAATGACGACGCGCTGGGCTTCCAGCGCAACGCTGCATGGGTCATCGACGGCGCCACCGACTATACCGACAAGCCGGTGACCAAGACCGCGTCGGATGCGAGCTGGATCGCACAGGCGGCCAGCACTTCGCTCCATTCATGGACTTATGGCGATCTGCGCGAGGCGGTGCGCAACGCCAGCGAGGACGCAGCCAACGCATTTTCCTATCTGACCCGCGGTCAGGAAATCGAGCGCTGGCAATTGCCAGTCGCTTCGCTGCTGATGCTTACGGAGAATACGCGCGGGTCGATCGAGGGCATCGATCTCGGCGACTGCCGCATATTTGCACTCGGCGATGACGGCGCGCTCCAGATCGCAGGCGGGAAAATTGGCGGCTTGGACAGCGAAGTGAAATTCGCGGCGACGGCGCCGGACGCCGGCAAACCGCTGCTGCAAAGAACCGCGGCGCTGGCGCGCATGCGCGAGTTGCGCGCAGCGCTCAATCACGACGGCGCGGAGTGGACATTCGGCTTGCAGCCGGCGTGCGCCGATCACGCGCGGACCTGGACGCTGGCGCTGAAGCGTCCGGCGCACCTGCTCTTGATGACCGACGGCTTCTCCGCCTTGGCGGATCGCTATCGCATCTATGAGCCGGCGGTGCTGATCAGAGCGGCGATCGGCTCGGGATTGCAGGACCTGGGCCGGGAATTGCGCGCCGTTGAAACCGCCGACGCCAGCCATGCACGCTACCCGCGTTTCAAGCGGAGCGATGACGCCACGGCGCTGCTGCTGCGGCTGACCTGACGCATTGACCCGGCATGGCGGCTTCCGCACAAGGCGCGCCATGAATCGTCGCGAACTTCTTCAGGCCAGCGCCGCTTTGCCGTCGTTCAGCCTCTTTCCCGCCTGCGCCTCAACGGATGCCGCCATGCCCGATACGCCACCCACGCCGCCGGTCGCCCGCATCGAGCCGAAAACCTACGAGCAACTCGGCCGCACGCGCGTCGATAGTTATGCCTGGCTGAAAGACGACAACTGGCAACAGGTCATGCGAGACCCCTCGCTGCTGCGCGCCGATATCCGCAGCTACCTCGACGACGAGAACCGCTACCGCGAGCAGCTGATGGCCTCGACGATCGAGCTGCAAGAGCGCATCTACCAGGAGATGCGCGGGCGCACGAAGGAGGATGATTCTTCCGTGCCCTCCCCCGACGGGCCGTGGGAATATTATCGCCGCTTCGAGACCGGCGCGCAGCATCCCAAGTACGCGCGCCAGCCGCGCGGCGGCGGCGCCGAGCAAGTGCTGATCGATGTCGACGCGCAAGCGCGCGGCAAGACGTTCTACAAAGTGATCTCGGCGCAGCATTCACCCGATCACGCGATGCTTGCCTACGCCGTCGATGAGCAAGGCTCGGAAATCTACACTGTGTATGTGAAGGACTTGGCGAGCGGCGAAACGCTCGCCTCGCAGATCGGCGATTGCACCGGCGATTTCTGCTGGTCTCCCGATGCGCGCCACATCTTCTGGACATTCCGAGACGACAATGGCCGCCCGGCAAAAATCTATCGCCGCCCCGCGCGCGGCGGCGAAGACGTGCTCGTCTACGACGAACCGGACGACGGCTTCTTCCTGAGCGTCGGCGTCAGCGAGAGCCGCGAGTACCTGCTGATCAGCGCCGGCAACGGCAGCCAATCGGAATACTACACGATCCCGGCGAGCGACACGGCGGCGGCGCCGACGCTGTTCAGCGCACGCGAAACTGACCTGCTCTACACGCCGACCCATTGGCACGGCCGTTGGTACATCGTCACCAATGCCGACAACGCGGTCGATTTCAAGATCATGACGGCCGAACCGGGCGTGACGGCGCGCTCCCACTGGCGCGAGTTCCTCGCCCACCAGGAAGGCCGCTACATTCTCGGGCTGGGCGCGACCAAGGATTATCTGGTGCGGCTGGAGCGGTCGAACGCTTTGCCGAGTATCGTCATCCGCCACAGCGGCGGCGACGAGCACGCCATCGCAATGGCGGAGGACGCCTACAATCTCGAACTTTCCGGCGGCTACGAGTTCGACACCACGATTTTGCGCTATGTCTATGAATCGCCGACAACGCCGCTCAAATGGTTCGATTATGACATGGGCGCGCGCACGCAGGTGCTGCGCAAGACGCAGGAAATTCCGTCGGGCCACAAGCCGGACGATTATGTTACCGGCCGCTTCTTCGCCACGGCGAGCGACGGCAAACGGATTCCGATTACCGTGCTCTGCCGGCGCGACACGCCGCGCAACGGCACTGCGCCGCTCTATCTCTACGGTTATGGCTCTTATGGCATTTCCCTGGATGCGGATTTCTCGATCCGGCGCTTCAGCCTGGTCGATCGCGGCTGGATTTACGCCATCGCGCACGTGCGCGGCGGCTCGGAAATGGGATTCGGCTGGTTCCAGGACGGCCGGCGCTTCAAGAAACGCAACACCTTCACCGACTTCATCACTGTCGCCGAAGAATTGATCGGCGCCGGATACGGCCGCGTCGGCAATATCGTCTGCGAAGGCCGCTCCGCCGGAGGCTTGCTGATGGGCGCAATCAACAACATGCGGCCCGACCTGTGGGCCGGCGTCATCGGCGGCGTGCCGTTCATCGACGTGATCAACACCATGAGCGACACCTCGCTGCCGCTGACGCCGCCGGAATGGCCCGAATGGGGCAACCCGCTCGAGGACGCCGACGCCTACGATTACATGGCTTCCTACTGCCCCTATACGAACATCGAGCGCAAAGCCTATCCGGCAGTGCTGTCGACCGGCGGGCTCACCGATCCGCGAGTCACCTATTGGGAGCCGGCAAAATGGGTGGCGAAGCTGCGGCCGCATACGACCAGCGGCCGGCCGATTCTGCTGAAAATGAACATGGGCGCGGGCCACGCAGGTTCGGCGGGACGGTTCGAATTCCTGCGCGAACTCGCGCACGATTATGCATTTGCGATCAAGGCCATCGGCGATGACGAGGCCGGCGGGCCGTTCTAGCACCAGGTAAGTTCAGGCTCGCGACCGCAATTCAAGGAATATCTTGTTAAGTTACGATATTTTGTCGTAACTTACATAACCTTCCTTGAGTTGACTAGAATGGACCCGGCGAAAAACCCATTCAGCCCCGGCGCAGGCAATCCTCCACCCGAACTCGCCGGACGGGAAGATATCCTGAATGAGGCGAAGACAACAATCGCACGTGTGGCGGACGGCCGGCACAGCCGCAGCCAGATGCTCCTGGGTCTGCGCGGCGTGGGTAAGACCGTCTTGCTCAACGAAATCGAGAGTATGGCGGATGAACGCAAATTGCTTACCGCCATTATCGAGGCCCCCGAGTCGAAAACGTTCCTTGAGAAACTCGCACCTCAATTGCGAAAGGTGATTATCAAGCTAGATCGAGTTGCCGCGCTAAAGAAACACGCCAACGATGCTCGGGTGGCGCTTCGAAACTTCCTGAGCGTCTTCAAAGTGAAATATGAAGGCGTCGAGCTCGGAGTAGACCCCGAACCCGGAATTGCCGACTCCGGTGACCTTAGCAGCGACCTCACCGATCTTCTCCTTCTGGTTGCCCAGGCCGCCGCGAAGGGAAAAACAGCCGTCGTATTGCTTGTCGATGAAGTCCAATATCTCAGTGAAGATGAACTTACGGCGCTGATCGTTGCATTGCACCGCATCTCACAGAAGAACTTGCCCTTTGTCGTCTTCGGAGCGGGATTGCCTCAGCTCGCGGGTCTAGCTGGCGAGGCGAAATCTTACGCCGAGAGGTTGTTCGACTATCCCACCGTCGGCGCGCTTGAGAAATCCGCTGCGACGGACGCAATCAAGTTGCCAATCGAGAAAGCTGGAGCACGCATAGATCGCTCGGCGCTCGCCAAGATTCTGAAGGAGACACAGGGGTACCCCTTCTTCTTGCAAGAATGGGGCTATCAGGCCTGGAATGCTGCATCCACGAAGACCATCACGACCACGGACGTCGTTGAGGCGAATAAGGCAGCCATCAAGAGGTTGGATCGAGGCTTCTTTCGCGTTCGTCTGGATCGAATGACCCCAAGAGAACAAGAATACATGCGGGCTATGGCAGAATTGGGAGCGGGTCCCCACCGATCCGGCGACATCGCGGCAAAGCTGGGCATCTCTGTGCGCACCGCAGCGCCGCTAAGAAATACGCTGATCGACAAGGGGATGATCTATAGCCCGGCGCACGGTGACACAGCATTTACCGTGCCGATGTTCGATGCCTATCTGAGGCGAGCCGTCCTACGCCTCGACAACAACGACACCAACTCGAAGAAGCGTCCGCGCAAGCGAAAGACCTGAATCCACGGCCCTAGGCGTTCCTGATCCCGAACCAGCGGGCGCGGTGATAGTCGTTGATGTTGTCCTCGTAGCCGGTGAGATCCGGATGAACGAGGTTGGTCGAATTGATGAAGACGCTCATGCAGATCGGCGCGTCGTCGAGCGCCATCTGCTCGGCTTGAGACATGAGCTGGGCGCGGCTCTGTACGTTCGGCTCGAAATCGCTTTCATGGACCAGCCGATCGTAATCCGGATTGCTGTACCCTGGATAATTCTGCGGGCCGGTGCGCGTTTCCAGAAGATAAAGGTAGTTCTTCGCGTCGTTGAAGTCGGCGATCCAACCGCCGTCGCCGACATCGAAATTCTTCGCGCGCAGATTGGCGTAGTGCACTTGCGTTTCCACGCCGCGCAGCTCCACGGTCACCCAAGGCGCGACCGAGCGCCAATCGCTTTGCACTACCACCGCGACGCGTGGGTTATCGCTGGTGTTGCGGTGAGAAAACTCGAACCGCAGCGGATTGTTGGGCCCATAACCGGCGGCGCGAAGCAGCCGCTCGGCCTCTTGTTTGCGCTCGGCTATGGGCATGGCCGCCCATTGATAGCGGGCAGTCCCGGGATAGTTGGCGATCCCCGGCGGCACAAACGAATAGGCTGCGCGCTCGCCGGTGCGGTAAATCTGCGAGGCGACGAAATCGCGGTCATAGGCCATGGCCAGCGCCTGGCGGACGCGCACGTCGTTGAACGGCGGCTTGGTCGTGTTGAAAGAGAAATAGTTGCAGGTGAGGTAAGGCGCGACGCGCACGAATCCCGGCAAATCCCGGCGCAATTGTTCGACCTGGTTCGACGGAAACCGCGTCGACCAGCCCGCCTCCCCGCTCATCACCTTGCGCGCGGCTGCGTTCACGTCGTTGGACGGATAAAAGTAGAGGTTCTCCATCACCACGTTGGCGGCGTCGAAGAAGCGCGGATTGCGCTCGAGGTGGACGATGTAGTTCGACCACCATTTGATCAGCTTGAAGGCGCCGTTGACGGCGATGTTGTTCGGCTGCACCCAATCGTCGCCATGGCGCTCGACGATGTGCTTCGGCACCGGATAGGCCGTATAGTGCATCAGCAATTCCGGCAGATAGGGCGCCGGATGTTCGAGCTGGATTTCCAGCGTGAGATCGTCGAGCGCGGTCACGCCGACATGGTCCGGCTGAATTTCGCCCGCGTTCACGGCCTGGGCGTTCTTGATCGGGTAGAGAATAGCCGCGTACTCGGCCAAATTGGCCGGATCGAGGATGCGCTTGAACGCAAACTCGAAATCGTGCGCGTCACAGGCTTCGCCGTCGGACCATTGCGCCCGGCGCAGGTAGAACGTCCAGGTGCGCCCGTCCTCGCTGGTCTCCCACCGCTCCGCCATGCCGGGGATCGGTTCGGCAGCCGCGTTCTCGGTGGTCAGCCCGACGAACATGTTGCCGATAATGTTGTTTTCCCATTGACCCGAGGCCTTGTGCGGATCGAGCGACAGCGGCTCGCCCTGATTACAGATATCCAGCGAGCGGTTGCCCTTGTCGAAACCGACAATCTGCGCGTTCGCGCACGCCCCCAACGCGCCCGCCGCCGTCAGTCCGCCCGCTCCCGCCAGGAGCCGCCTGCGATCGGTCCAGAACGCCGCCATCCATGGTCTCCATTGAGCCCTGCTCGAGCGGGCTGACAAAGTTTTCCGCCAAAGTCTAGAATGATCCGGCTTCCATTGGGAGGGGACCCTATGCGCATCGTCTTGGCCAGCTTGGCCTTTATCGCTTTTGCCGGGCCGGTTGCGGCGCAGGAACAACCGACAGAGACGCCCCCTGTGCTGGATCAGGTCTATGCGTGCCGCAACGTCTCCGACGAGGCGCAGCGCCTCGCCTGCTACGATGCGGCAGTCGGCAACCTGCAGGCAGCGCAGATATCCGGCAACCTCGTTGCGGTTGATCGCGCGCATGCGCAGGAAGTCGATCGGGAGGCATTCGGCTTCTCGCTGCCCTCGCTCTCGCGTCTGTTCGGCAGCAACAATCCCGCCAACCCGCGCGCGCCTCAATTCGAGCGCGTGGACGATATTCAGATGCAGATCGCCAGCGTCACCCATCGGCGCAACCTGCCGTCCACGTTCCGCATGACCAACGGCCAAGTTTGGATTCAGATCGATGACGAAGTCGCGCGCAACGTGCGCCAAGGCGGCTCGGTGACGATCAAGCGCGCGTCGCTCGGCAGCTATTTGATGGAGGTGGAGGCTGGCGGGCCGGCGATACGGGTGCGGAGGACTCAATAGTCTGAAGGGTTCCTCGCACCCCTGCTCCCCTACTCCGATATTGCCCTATCTTTCCTTCGGATCCAGCGCATCGCGCAGGCCGTCGCCGAGGAAGTTGAGCGCGAGCAGCGTGATCAGCATGGTCACGGCGGGTGAAATCAGCATCCAAGGCGCGTTGATCATCTGACGCGCGCCGTCCGAGATGAGGCGGCCAAGCGAGGTCAGCGGCTCCTGCACGCCGAGGCCGATGAAGCTGAGAAAGCTTTCGGCCAGGATGATCACGGGAATGTTCAGCGTCGCGAACACGACCACCGGTCCCAGCACGTTCGGGACAATGTGCCGGAACACGATTTCCAGCGGCCTGGCGCCCGACGCCCGCGCCGCCTCAACGAATTCCTTCTTCCGCAATGCAATGGTTTGGCCGCGCACGATGCGCGACATGGTGAGCCATTCAACCGCGCCGATCGCCATGAAGATCAGCATCAGATTGGTCACTGGACTATCGGTTTGCACCACCGTCATGAGAACGATAACGAAGAACACGAAGGGGATGGAGTAGAGCACATCGACGAGACGCATCATCGCCTCGTCCAGCCAGCCTCCCGCAAAGCCGGCAATGGCGCCCCAAATCACGCCGATGGTGAGCGCCACCGCAGTCGCGGCAAGGCCAACCAGCATCGAGATGCGCAGCCCGAACAGGATGCGCGCCACCATGTCCCGGCCTTCGGTGTCGGTGCCGAGCAGGTGCAAGTTCTGCGTGGTCGGCGCGATCGCGACGCTCTCGCGGAAGATGGTGTCGTAATCATGCACCCATAGCCAGGGCCCGAAGGCCGCCAGCAACACCAGGATCGCAACGACGTAGAGACTCGTGACCGCCGCCGGATTGCGCATCAGGCGCCGGCGCGCATCTTCCCACAGCGAGCGCCCCTTGATCGCTTTCGGTTGCGAGGTTTCGTCAATGAGGATGTCGCTCATGGCGTGCGGGACCGCGGATCGAGCACGCGGTAGGTGAGGTCCGCGGCGAGGTTCAGAAGGATGATCAGGAACGAGTAGATCAGCACCACGCCCATCACGAGCGTATAATCGCGTTGCTGCGCGGCGAGCACGAATTGCTTGCCGATGCCCGGCAGCTGAAACACCGTTTCGATGACGAACGAGCCGGCCATGACCCCTGCGAGCGCGGGGCCGGCATAGGAGACGATCGGCAGCATCGCGATGGGCAGCGCGTGACGCCAGATCACCTGACGTTCGGGCAGCCCCTTGGCGCGCGCAGTACGGATGGCGTTCGAACGCAGCGCCTCGATCATCGACGCGCGCATCAAGCGTGAAACGATGGCGATGAGCGGCAGAGAAAGCGTCAGCACCGGCAGCAGCAAATAGATCAGGCCGAACTCGTCGCGATGGAGGCCCTGTGACGGCAGAATTCCCCATTGGACGCCGAAGAAGAGCTGCATGAGCGGCCCGATCACGAGCGGCGGCAGGCAGACCCCGGCGATCGCCAACGCCATCACCAGATAATCCTGCGCCCGGTTTTGCCGGAGCGCGGCAATGACGCCGAGCCCGCCGCCGACGAAGAGCGCCAGCACCATTGCCGAGAGACCGAGGATGGCGCTGGTGGGCGCGCCTTCGGCGATAATATCGACGACCTCCTTGTCCTTGTAGGTCATCGACGGGCCGAGGTCGCCGCGCACGAGGCCGGCGAGATAGTAACCAAGCTGCACGTGGATCGGCTGATCGAGGTTGTATTCCGCAAGCAGGCGGCGCTCTATTTCGGGCGGCATTTGCCGCTCCTTGGTGAACGGCCCTCCAGGCGCCAAATGCATGAGCACAAAGGCGGCGGCGACGATGGCCAGGAGCGTCGGGATCGCTAGAAAAAGGCGCCGAACGGCTTGAGCGAGCATTCCCACGTCCTGTTGCGCCGAGCCTGCGGCGAAGCGCGCGAAACCTTGCTTCCCGGGCAAGCCATGTCAACGTGGTCATGTAGGACAAGGCGATGAATGAATTCAAACGCGTTACGCCCGACTTCGCAGTCGCCGGGCAATTGAAACCCGGCGACGTCGCCAGGGCGTTGGCCGACGGCTACCGGACCATTGTCGGCAACCGTTTCGATGGCGAGGCGTTCGCCCAGCCGAAATTGGCCGATATTAAGGCGGAGGCCGACGCAGCCGGGCTGGCTTTCGTGGCCATTCCCTTTTCCGGCTACCCGCCCTCTCCCGCAATCGTTGCGGAGACCGCCAAGATGCTGGATGAGGCAAAGAGCCCTGTCCTTGCCTATTGCAGATCAGGTACGCGCTCAATAACAGCCTGGGCCATGGCCGAAGCGCTGAGAGGAAACCGGCGGCCGGACGAAATCATCGCTTTGGCGGCAAAGGCAGGTTACGACTTGTCCGGGGCGCGGGGGGCGCTCGATACTCTGGCCCCGAAGGCTTAGCCGGCGGGAAGGATCAAAATCCAAGCCGTCTTCAGCAAGACGATCAAGGACAGGGCGACCAGCACAGTGCGCACGCGATCCAACGTGAACATGCAGGCGACGAAGGCGCGTTCCATAATGCGCCCGCTAGCAAACGCCGGGCCGCGGAGCTTCTGATCCGTGACGGACATTACACCCCGCGTGTTTCATACCTCCGGGTATGTCTGGCTGAAGGACTTCGAGTTCGGCCTCACCGGCCTCACCGTACGCAAGACCGGCGCGCGAGTGCCCTACTCGCCATCGGTCATCAACCAAGTGACGGCATGGTTCCGCTATTTCTTCGCGGCCAAAGCCATTCCGCCGTTGGGGCCCAGCTTCACCATCGCCTTCACGCCGGAGCGCGCCCGGCCTTGGTACTTGATCTTTTCGGTGTCGCGCGCGGCCGGGGCAAGACTGGTGAAGGACGCCAGCCAAGCCGATGTCGTGATGCATTTCGAAGACGCCACCTACAGTCCCAACGACCCGCCGGCAAAATTGAAGCCCGGCGTGAAGTTGGTAAATTTCAAATGCCGTGACGTCTCGAAGACCAACGTGGCGCGGGCATGCGCGGCGGCGTTCGGCAATCCGCTGGCGATCGATCCGCTGACGTTCAGCGGCCAAGCGGTCGAAAAATCCGAAATCAACGCCGCACACGACGGACACATCGTGCAATGCCCGACCACGCCGGCGCCAGGGCGCGCCTATCAACGGGTCGTCGATAATCGCATGCATGGCGATTTGAGCTTGGTCGAGGATTTGCGCACCTGCACCATCGGCGGAAAGCCGGTGCTGGTGTTCATCAAGCGCCGCGAAGTAACCAAGCGCTTCCTCAATACGAACACCGAAGTGCTGTTGCGGACGCCGGAAGAAGTCTTCAGCAGCGGCGAATTGGATCAGATTTCAGCATTCACACGTGAGATCGGCCTAGATTGGGGCGGCGTGGACGTGCTTCGGGACCGCAATGACGGCAAGCTATACATCGTCGACGCCAACAAGACCGACATGGGTCCGCCCATCGGCCTCAACCTGCCTGACAAGATTAGAGCGACCTATATGCTGCGCGACGCCTTCCGTAAGTTCGCGCTTGGCTGAGGTCCGCTGATGGCGGCGAAGATTCCATTCGTTCGCGATATGGGCGCTTTCGAGTACGAATCGCCGCAGCAGGTGTCGCCTCTGATCCGGCGCCTGGTCGCAAACAATCCCGGGCCGTTCACCTATCGCGGCACGGGTGTCTACATCGTCGGACGCGGCGAAGTCGCGATCATCGACCCCGGCCCGGACGACAGCAAACACATCGAATCCATCCTGCGCGCGGTCGAGGGCGAGACCGTCACCCACATTTTGGTCACCCATCGCCACATGGATCATAGCCCGGCCGCACATCCCCTGGCGGAGCGCACCGGTGCAAAGGTGTATGCAAGCAAGCTGCCCCCCAAGCCCAGCGATTGCGACGAACTGCGGCTGGAGGCAGGCGACGACCAGGTGTTCACGCCGGACATCGATGTCGAAGATGGCCAGCGTTTCGTTGGCCCGGACTGGACGATCGAAGCGCTGTTCACGCCGGGCCACACCACCAATCACATGGCCTATGCGCTGCTGGAGGAAAACGCCCTCTTTCCTGGCGACCACATCATGGGTTGGTCTACCACGGTGATCGGTCCGCCTGATGGCGACATGTCCGATTATCTCGCCAGTCTCGAAAAAGTGCGCGATCGCAATTACGACACGCTGTGGCCGACGCACGGCCCGCCGATCGGATATCCGTTCGGCAGCGATGTCCGCTCATTCGTGCAGGCATTCATCGATCACCGGCTCGAGCGCGAAACGCAAATCATCGCGCAGATGCGAGCCGGCCGCACGCGCATCAAGGACATGGTTGCGGTGATATATGCCGATGTCGACAAGCGCCTGCATCCGGCGGCCTGTCACTCGGTATTGGCGCACATGATCCGGCTGGTCGAGCTTGGCCGCGTCATCAGCTTCGACCCGCCCTGCGTCGACAGCGAGTATCGTCTGACCTGAGCGACTTATATCGCTTCGATTTGCAGGACCGTCAGTGGATCAACGGCGGCGGGCCGTCGAAATCCTCGAGCGTGACGATGCAGCCCTGATTGCGGAGGTCGCGTATTTGAAACCCGGTCGCGCCGTGTTCCTCGCGCACGGCGGCGCTCCAAACATGCGCCTGCAGCCGCGCGGTCGCGAGTTCGGTGTCGAGCGGCGGGCGCACGTGGCAGACCACCCCTTCCATGGCGGTCTCGTTCAGGAACTCGATCCGGTAGCGCACCCTGGGGGTCCTGGTTAACCTATGATGCAAATCTAGCCTCGCGCAGCCAGCGTGCGTATCCCGCTGTCGGCCTAGCCAAACGGCATAGGCCGAGGAAACGCGGCAACCGCTTGGAACCAAGCGGCGACACTCTCGTTGTCCCCTTCGCCGACGTGGATCGATAGAGATATCGGCACATGAAAGCAGAAAGCGGCGCTGGGTAAAACCGGCGCCGCTTTTTCTGTTGCTCCGCGCATCCATGAAAACGGCCCCGGTCGGGGTCCGGGGCCGTTTCGATGGCGTCGACCTAGTCCAAAGGGGGTTTTCGTGGGGTAGCGCCTTCCGGGTCTGCGGTCGGCAGGAAAAACGCCGCCCGCACAACCCAGTTCCCTCCTATTCCGCTGCCTGGGTGCTCGGCAGCTTGTAATCCTTGAACTGCTCGCGCAGCGCCAACTTGTTGATCTTGCCGGTGGCGCCAAGCGGTATCGTATCCACGAACGCGACGTCATCGGGCGTCCACCACTTGGCGATCTTGCCCTCCATGAATTTGAGCACGCCCTCCTTGGTGGGCTTCGCGCCGGGCTTGGGCTGGATGATCAGCAACGGCCGCTCATCCCACTTTGGATGCGCGACGCCGATCACGGCGGCGTTGGCGACGCCGTCGGCTCCCATGGCGATGTTCTCGATGTCGATCGAACTGATCCACTCGCCACCGGACTTGATCACGTCCTTGGCCCGATCGGTGATCTGCATGACGCCCAGCGGATCGATCGTGGCCACATCGCCAGTATCGAAGAAACCGCATTGCTCGAGACACTCGCCCTTGTCGTTGCGCGCACCGGCGTTCTTGAAATAAGCGCGCGCCACAGCAGGCCCGCGGACCAACAAGCGGCCAAACGCTTTGCCGTCATGCGATTTCTCGATGCCCGCGTCGTCGACAATCTTCATGTCCACCGTGAACAGCGCCCGGCCCTGCTTCAACTTGGCTTTGATCTGGGCGTCATGCGGCTGCTGGTAATGGTCGGGCAGCAGTTTGCCGATCGTGCCTATCGGGCTCATCTCGGTCATGCCCCAGGCATGGATGACTTCGACGCCGTAATCTTCCTCAAAGGCGCGCAACACGCTTTCGGGAATGGCCGAACCGCCGATGGCGACGCGTTTCAGCGTCGTCGGCTTCAGATTATTCTCGCGCAGAAAGCCAAGCAGGCCTTGCCACACCGTCGGCACAGCAGCGGTGAAGGTGATTTTCTCACCCTCGAGCAATTCGTAGATGCTGGCTCCGTCGAGCTTGGCGCCAGGCATCACCAGCTTGGCCCCGCACATCGGCGCGACGAAGGCGATGGCCCAGGCATTGGCGTGGAACATCGGCACTACCGGCAGCACGACATCGTTGGCGCCGCAGCCGAACACGTCGGTCTGATTGGCCGCCATGGCGTGCAACACGTTCGAGCGGTGTGAATAGAGCACGCCTTTCGGCTCGCCGGTGGTGCCTGAAGTGTAGCAGAGGCCGCAAGCGGTGTTTTCGTCGAATCCGCCCCACACGGCTTCTTGCGAATGACCGGCGATGAAATCTTCGTAGGCGATGAGCGGCAGTTGGGATTGGGGCAGGTGTTGGCGGTCGGTGAGAACAATGTAGCTCTTCACCGTTTTCAATTGCGGCGCGATCTTCTCGACGATCGGCATGAACGTCGTATCGAAGAACAGCGCTTTGTCTTCGGCGTGATTGATGATCCAGGCGATCTGTTCGGGGAAGAGCCGCGGGTTGGTGGTGTGGAGCACCACGCCCATGCACATGGCGCCATACCAGGCCTCGAGGTGGCGCTCGCTGTTCCAGGCCAGCGTCGCCACGCGATCACCCGGCTGGATGCCGGCGTCGCGCAGGGCGTTCGTCACCTGCTTGGCCCGGCGCCAGATGTTGGCGTAGCTGGAGCGGGAGAGCGCGCCGGTCTCGATGCTCCGGGTCACCACTTCGCGGCGGGGGAAGCTCTTCTGTGCGTGATCGAGAATACGGTCGACCGTCAGCGGCCAATCCTGCATGAGCCCAAGCATTGCGACGCCTCCCAACGTGTTCTTTGGGGAGGAGTTAAGCGGCGCCCGGACGCTTGGGTCAAATGCCGATGGCCTGAATCGCGCCCCATCACCCCCGAAGGCACGCCGTTCAGGGATAGAGTCGCGACTTGCGCCACGGTTGGGCCGGTCCCTCGCGGCTGAAGACTAGCCGGTCGTGGAGACGAAAGGGCCGGTCGCGCCAGAATTCGAAACTGAGCGGCGTTAGCTTGTAACCGCGCCAGTGGGGCGGCCGAGGCACCTCGCCCACCCCGTATTTCAAAGCATATTCGGCAATACGCTTTTCGAGCGCGAGGCGATCTTCGAGCGGGCGCGATTGTGCGCTTGCCCAGGCGCCAAGGCGCGCGCCGCGATCGCGACTCTGAAAATACGCGTCGGCTTCGGCGTCCGACACAAAAGAAATATGGCCGCGGGCGCGAACCTGACGCCTGAGGCTCTTCCAATGGAAAACGATCGCGGCGCGTTGGTTCGCAGCGAGCTGAGCGCCCTTCGCACTCTCGCTGTTTGTGTAGAAAACGAAGGCTCCGTCCTCGAAACCCTTCATCAACACCATGCGCACATCGGGAAAACCCGAGGCGTCGGCAGTCGCCAGCGCCATGCCGTTCGGATCGCTGGGCTCCTTCTCCTTTGCCTCCTTGAACCAGCGCTCGAACAGCGCAAACGGCTCGGCTTCGGCGAACAGGGCGGCGTCGTCCGACGGCGGGTTGCCGCTGGGATCGTAAGTTGGTGAAGGCGGGATCAGATCGTCGCCGGACAAGGAATCGCGCTCCCCTTTTTTCTCCGAGCGATATAAGGCTTCGCACGAGCCATGTCCCACAACACGTTCGGCCACCTCTTCCGCGTCACCACCTGGGGCGAGAGCCACGGTCCGGCTATCGGCTGCGTTATCGATGGTTGCCCTCCCGGGCTGCCGCTGAGCCCCGTCGACATACAGTTCTGGTTGAATCGCCGCGCGCCGGGCACGAGCCGGTTCGTGACGCAGCGGCGCGAGCCCGACGAAGTGCGGATTCTTTCCGGCGTGTTCGACGACGACCGCACAGATGGGCCAGTCACCACCGGCGCCCCGATTTCGCTGATGATCGAGAACGTCGATCAGCGCGAAAAAGACTATGACGACATCCGCGATCTCTATCGCCCGGGCCACGCCGACTACGTCTACGACGCCAAATACGGGCTGCGCGACTACCGGGGCGGCGGCCGCTCATCGGCGCGGGAGACGGCCGCGCGCGTGGCTGCGGGCGCCGTGGCGCGCCGGGTGCTGGGGGATGGCGTGCAGGTCCGCGCCGCCGTGATCCAGATCGGCAAGCTGGCGGTAGACCGCGGGCGCTGGGATTGGGCGGAGACCGAAAACAACCCGTTCTGGTGCCCGGACGGGCAAACAGCGAAGCAATGGGAAATCCTGCTCGACGACACCCGCAAGGACGGCAACTCCATCGGCGCCATCGTGGAAGTTGAGGCGACCGGCGTTCCGCCCGGTTGGGGGGCACCGGTCTATGGCAAGCTCGATGCGGAAATCGCCGGCGCGCTCATGAGCATCAATGCAGTCAAAGGCGTCGAGATCGGCGCCGGCTTTGCGGCGGCTTCGCTGACAGGCGTGGAGAATGCGGACGAAATGCGCGCCGGCAATGACGGCAAGCCGGTGTTTTTGTCGAATGCCGCCGGCGGCATCCTGGGCGGGATTTCCACCGGCCAGCCTATCGTCGCGCGGCTCGCGGTCAAACCCACCTCCTCGATCCTGACGCCGCGCCAGACCGTCACGCGCGATGGCCAGAACGCAGAGATTTCCACCAAGGGACGTCATGACCCGTGCGTCGGGATTCGCGCCGCACCGGTGGCCGAAGCCATGTTGGCGTGCGTGCTCGCGGACGCGAAGCTACGCCATCGCGGGCAGACCGGACGGGGCTGAGCCGGGCGCCGGTCTCGCCGCGTGCGCGGTTTCGCGAACAGTGCGCGCAATGTGGTTGGCGATCGCGGAGGCAACTTCAGGCTGATCGAAATAGGTGGTGTGGATCAGGCTGTCCCATGTCATCGCGTCAGTGGTCAGCGAGGTGAGCGAGGCGCTGGAATCGCCACCGACGGTGAACAGCGCCCAGCGGTACTTGTCGATCAGGGCAGCCGCGGCGGTGTTGGCCTTTTCCTGCATCCGAGACGCACATTCGCCGGCGATGATGTAATCCTGCGTCGTATAGGTGTGCGACCGCGGAGCGACGTGGCAAAGGACCTGATCGCCGTCGCGCCCCATCGCCACGCCGCGCATCACGCCCCCGACGAAGCGGTTCATCGAACCGCGCACGCCAACCTCCTGCGCGCCTCCGACGAGGAAACGATAGCCCAGATAGACCGCAGTGAAGATGGCCGGTGCGACCAGCAGGCTCATGACCGTCACCGCAATGATATTGCCAGCGACGTCGTCATCGGCGCCGTTGTTGTTGAAATCGAGCAAATCGGCCATGCCCAACGCGTAGAGCACCGGATTGGCGAGGCCAATGACCAGCACAATGAAGACGCCCAGTGAGACGGCGAAGGCGCGGGATCCCCGGAAGAAAGAACCGCGCGGAAATGGCTCCAGGTTCAACTCCTCGACGCGTTGCAGAAAGGCGATGGCCTCGTCGTTGTCGTGCCAGATGCTGAACACCGACGTGCGCGTCCGGCCGCCCGTTCGCGGTCGCAAAATCCGGCGAATGCCTTGCCGCGACATGTTCAACATGAACAAGGTGCACGGGCCGACGAGGAAAAGGTAGGCGAGAGTGACGTAAAATTCTTCGCTGCGGCTGAGATCCATGGTGCTCTGGCCGGTCACGAGACCGAAAATGAGATAGCTGGCGATCAGAGGGAAGACGATCGCGCTAGCCCAGGCGATAATCACGAACAACACGCCGGCGACGCGCTGCGGCGTGCCGGTCTTCACATTGAAGAACGGGGTGCCGACCGTTGTGAGGCTATCGAACTTCTCGCGCTCGGCGTTGCGGCGTAAGCCCCATTTCAGCAGCACGGCTGCGTCGTTGGCGACATTGCCGCCATGGCTGTGGCCGATGACATGGATGGTGTCATACTTGCTGTAGAGCCCGCGGAGCCGGGCGGCGAGCTTGTTGGCGCCGCGCTCGCGATCCCAAGCGCTGTTCGCGCCCGACCAGAGATGCGGCACGATTTCGGCCTTGACGCCCTGGCCGGCCAAATTCTGCACGAGGCGCTGACCGAATTGGGAGCCGCGCTGAAACCATTTTTCGCCGTCCGGCCCCGTGGCTGTATCGCCGGTGCCGTGGACCGTGACGATGGCGACCTTGCTTTCTGACATGGCTTATCCCCTTGGGCGCAGCAGCTAAGCACTCGTCCGAAACCGGGGCAATCACGCGCACCTGGACGCGAACGCGGATTTGGCACATAGTTGGTCTGCGGGCTCAACCAGCGGGCGCCCGCTGAGGCGGTCGTCGTCCAAGTCCCGTTCCAACCCCACCCCGGGGCCAGGAGCGCACGATGACGGCAAATCGCATAGAAACTCACCTTCAAGCATTGTTCGGCGATGCGCGACCGACACGCTGGGTCACGCGCGAACGGCCAAAGATCGACCGCATCGCCTGTCCTTGGCTGATCCGGCGCTTCATCGATCCGCACGCCGTGTTCCTCTACGTGCCGACTGCGCAGGTCTTTGAAACCGCGAAGCGCGAAGCGGCGGTCGCCTACGACATACCGGGGGCGCCATTCAGCCATGTCGGCGAGCTTTGCAGCTTCGACGCCTTCGTCGAACGGTTCGAATTGCAGGATCCGGCGCTGGGCGTGCTCACGAAAATCGTGCGCGGCGCCGATACCGACGCCCATCATCTCGCCCCTGAGGCAGCGGGGCTGCACGCGATCTCACTTGGTCTGTCGCTGAACTATGACGACGATCTCGCGCTCCTGGACCAGGGCATGGTCCTCTACGACGCCCTCTACGCATGGGCAGCCAAAGCGCAGGGCCAGAGACACAGCTGGCAGCCGGCGGCCTAGCTGCTGTGTGAGACCGCCAAGCGGCTCCTGAGCATGATCTGGAAAAGCGCGTCGTGAGTCAGGCGCCGGACAATGACGTCCGGCGCCCCCTCATCCACCAGGTGGGCGCTGAGGGACGCCCAATCGCCGTAACGGCCGGTGTCGGCCAGTTCGTAAGCGCGCGTACGGAGCGCGGCGAGAGGATCGTCTTTTTCTGGCATTGCGCGGCGAACGCGCGTATCAAGGCGCTGTTCCGCGGGGGCATTATCCCATGTTACGAAAACGCAAGAGAGCTGTGAGTTCCCTGTCGTTTCGCAAATTGCTCGCCGATGGAGCGCGACGCCTTCACCTGACGTATCGGCGCGCGCGCGCCGGATTATGGCGCTTCCAACGTAGCCCGAAACTGCAAGACCGCGCTTCCATGTATGCGTCGTTCGCATTGATAGCGGCATTCGCCGTGTCCAGCGTGGACGCCATCGTGACAGGCGGCGCCGATTTCGGGCCGAGCGCGGCCTATGCCGAAGAGTACCAAGCGGCATCTGTCGCAGCCGCACCAAATCCCGCGCCGCCAGCCGAGCCCAGCGGGAACGCTGACATCCCCAAGACTGTCGCGCCCCAACGAGTAGATTACAGCTTCACCACCGAGGTGCTGCTGGGGGGGCCGGAAGTGATCATTGGCGAGGAAAGCTTCGTCATCGACGCCAGCGTGGCGACGGATCTCGCGACTGCATTCTAGCCACGCGCACACAGTCCCTCCAGGAACTCCCGTGCTTGCACCTCCGTTCTAACGGGCGGAGACTTAGCCTCGTGATCAATGACAATCCGGCGCAAAAGGAACGTGCAATTGGCCTAGCCGCGCTCGCCGCGATCGGATTTGGCGGCGCGCTGGCGGTAGATGTGCTGGTCACAGGCGGTTTCGACTTCGGATCCAGCCGGGCCGCCTACGATCGCGAGCAGCCGAGCGCTTATGTCCGCATGACCGATGCCGCCGGTTATGTGAGCAGCAGGATACCTGCAGCTGGCTGGTTCTCACGCGCCCCGGATACCTCCCGATCCGAAGAGCGCCTGGCCGGCGCAGACGACGGCAGCATGGCGCCAGACTCCCCTGACGACGGAAGCGCAGGCGGCGACGAACTCTACCGGCAAATCGCCGCGCTCTATGCGGACAGCGAAGACGGCTACCGGGAGGCGCCCGCTTACGAGGATGCGCCTGCGATCGATGCAGACGCAGCCAATGCTCAGGAACAATATGAAGAGCCCACTTATGAAGACGAGTATGTGGGCGACAAGCTCAACGCCGGCGAAACCGAGTCACCTTGGTAAGGAAGGCAAGTTCGGTTTCTTCAACTTCGAAACCAAACTCGCCGAATAGCGCCGCGAAATCCTCCTTCAAATAGGAGGTGAAGTATGGCTCGTGAAAACCGACGGGGAAATACTCGAGCATCCGGTCCAGATCCGCGGCATCTCCCGTTTGAATGGAGTCCGCCAATACGAACACGCCACCCCGCTTCACAATTCGAGCGATCTCGCGCGCCGCGTCGAGGCGCACGCGCGGCGGCAGTTCGTGGAAGAGATAGACACAAGTTGCGGCATCGAAGCTCGCTTCCTCGAAGGGCGCCTGCTCCACGGCGCCGTTGACGATCTCAACCTGCGGCCAGGCGGCCAAGCGTTTACGCGCCTCCTCACAATAGGCCGGCGAGAGGTCTAGCCCAGTGGCGGGGATGCGCGGGAGGGCGGCGAGCACCTGGCGCAGGAAGCGGCCGTTGCCCGACGCGATGTCCAGATAGCTGAGCTTGCGTTGATCAGCGCCGCGGATGGCGCGAGCGAGCGAGCCAAGTGCGACGCGGCGCATGGCGTCGGCTGCGCCGCCAAACAGGATTTCGACCTGGGTATCGTAGAGTTTGGCGCTGTCCTGGCTGAGCCAGCCGCCGGTTTGATAGTGGAAGTTCTGCAAATAATAGGCCGGATACCGGCCGCCTTCCTTTGTCTCCTCCCGCACTTCCGTGCCGTCGCGCTCGAGCCGGCGCTGATCCACTTTCGGCAGGTCGCGGAAGAAGCTCGCCGAGCTGCGCAAGGCCGCGATCGCCCGCTCCAAACGGATGTCGTCGGGCGCTGGGTACAAACCAGCTTCGATGTTGCTCCTGTCCTTGGCGAAGAGGTCGAGAAAGGCGGCGCGGATGCGGGTGGCGTCTCCTTCCGGCGCTTGCGGCTCGAATTTGGGCTCACCGGGACGATTGAACGGGCCGGAGATACGTCGCGCCAGCAGGTATTGGCTCATGTACCAGGCCACACGCGCGCCCTGCGCAACGGCGTAACGGGCACGGCCAAGATCGCGCATGAGAGACATTGGCGGACTGTAGCGCGCATCGGCAGACGCCTCCACCGTCGCGAGCGTCGCACGCGCTGTGTTTGTTGGCTTTCTTGTTCCGGCAACTCCGGCGAAAAAACGGACTCAGCGCTTCACGCTCCTACGCTTGCGATACTTCGCCGGCGGTTTTTCAAGCGGCGAGGGCCATTTGGTTATGCGCTTGATCAGGCCGGGCATCTTCAGCCGGCCCTCCGGCCGCGTCTTGTTGCGCACCGAGACCTTGGCGACATGCACTGTATTGCCATCACCGGAGAGCAGCGGGTGCCACCAATACAGATCCTTGCCTTCGGAGACGAGCCGGTAGGCGCAAGTCCGCGGCAGCCAATCCAGCTTCGCCACGTTCTTTGGCGTGAGCTTCACACAATCGGGCACGTAGTGCTTTCGGTTGGCATAATCGCTACAGCCGCAGGATTTGGCGTCGAACAGCTTGCAGGAAACGTCTGTCAGGAAGAGTTCGCCGCTGTCTGTATCCTCGATCGAAATGACACAGCACTTACCGCAGCGGTCACATAGCGCCTCCCATTCGCGTTCGTTCATTTCGGTGAGAGTCTTGCGTCGCCAGTACCCATCTTCGAGCGGAGCGTTGTCCGCCTCCACGTCGCGTTTGCGGCGCGAGCGGCGATAGTCGAGAAGCGTGACCTTGCTACTCATCGCTCCAGCGCTCCGACAATTTCGACGTGCGGGCTCCATCGGAACTGATCGACAGGCGTGATGCGGGTGATGGTAAACCCGTGCTCGACCAGAATCTTCACGTCGCGCGCGAAGCTGGCCGGATCGCACGAGACGTAAGCGAGCTTGCGAATCGGTGCGCGCGCAATCTGCTCGACCTGTTGACGCGCGCCAGAGCGCGGAGGATCGATCACTGCGGCGTCGAATTTCTTCATTTCGAGACTGGAAAGCGGCGTCCGCAGCAGATCGCGGCGCAGTACGCTGACCTGCTTCAGCGCCCCCCCCGCCGCATCGGCCGCTTTCCTCAGCGCAGCCAGCATCTCCGCATCGCCTTCGGCAGCGAGCACTTCCGCATGCTCGGCGATACGCAATGCGAACGTGCCGATGCCGGAGAAGAGATCGACGACGCGTTTGGCCCCGCGCAAGGAGTCCAGGGTCAAACGCGCCAGGGTGTGTTCGCCCAACGCCGTCGGCTGAAGGAAGGCGCCGGGCGGCGGGCTGACAACGGCGCGGCCCATGTGCAGCGTCGGCTTGGCGCGTTCGATGATGGGATCGCCATTAAAGGAGAGACGCGCCAGATTCAGCGCGTTCGCTTCTACGATCAGTCTTTCAAGTGCGGCGCGGTTGAGGAGATCGACTCGGCCGGCGCCCTTTATAGAGACGTCGACGCCCGCATCGGTAAGCAAGCACTGCAGCGTGATCTCACCGCGCGAGGGTAACGCAAGCTCGGCCAGCGGCGCGAGCTTGAGAACCGTGGCTTCGAGTTGGGGGGCGAGCACGGGACATTGCGTCAGCGGGGTCAATCTTGCACCGCCGCGCTCGATGAAGCCGATGCGGACTTGGTTTTGCTGGCGCGCGGCATGCAGCGCGGCACGGCGACGGCCGCCGTCCCACGCGGCGACCGTGGGCTCGACTTCGGCGCCGCCGAGCCCGCGCTTGGCCAGCGCCTCGCCGATCTGCGCCCGCTTCCAGGCCAGATAGGGCGCGTCGCTCCAGTGCTGCAGCTGGCAACCGCCGCAGCGGCCGAAATGCCGGCAGGCGGGGGCTCGACGTTCGGGGCTGGCGCGTAAGATCTCGATCAGCTCGGCGCGCCCGCCTGCTACGCGGGCGCGAACCTCTTCGCCGGGAAGCGCATAAGGGGTGTAGACGGGGCCGAATTCTCCCTCAGCGGTTGCATCCCCCCGCGCGCCCATCGCCGTAATGGCGAGGACGCGCTCTTCCGCGGCCGGTATTTCTGCCTTGCGCGCCTGGTGGGGACGGGACCTGGAGAGACGGCTGATCCGCTTCATGCACCATTCAGACTGAATTTGCTTCACTGCATCCCGAGATACAGGGAGCGCCACCAATGCGTAGTCACGTTCTTGCCGCCGCCGCCTTGGCGACCGTGTTGACGGCGTTTGCCCAACCGGCGGCTGCTCAGCAATACCGCAGCTACCACGATGAGCATGTTTCCAGACAATGTGAGCGTTCTCGCGACAACCGCACCGCCGGAGGCGCGGTGATCGGCGGTGTTATCGGCGCCTTGCTCGGCCGTGAAGTGGCCGACCGCGGCGTCCGCGGTGAAGGCGCGGGTCTCGGGGCCGTCGTCGGCGCGGTTGCCGGCAGCGCAATCGGCCGCTCCACGGCGAACTGCGAAGCCGAAGTTCGCGGCCAATACGATCCCTATTACGGACGCCCGTACGCACGCGACGACGGCTATTATCGCGGAGATGACGAAGATCTCTATGGCGGGCCGTATGAAGACGACGGCTATTATCGCCAAGGCGAGTACGAGGACTGCCGCATGCGCGAACAAGTCTATCGCGACCGCTATGGCCGCCGCCGCGTCGAGGACGTCTATATGTGCCGCGGCTATGATGGCGTGTGGCGCCGCGCCTGAGCAAGCTCCATAGGTGAACCCACCTCATACGCATGAAGAACTGAACCCCGGCGCCACAACGCCGGGGTTTTTCTTTGCGCCCCAGGCATCATCTGTGCAGATGCGCGAGACGCTCCAGATTGCCGTCGCCGCCCCGGATGGGTGAGTCGATCGCCGCCAAGAAACGAAATGAATGCAGGCCGTCGAGGGATTCAATCGCGGTTTGCGCGGCCGCTCGCGCTGTTTCGTCGTCGAGTACGCCGCCCTTGCCGGGGCCCGCTTCGAATTGCGGCTTGATCAATACCACGGCGTCAGCGTGCGCGGCGGCAAGCGCGAGGGCCGAGGCAAGCACTTTGACCGCGCCGATGAAGCTTGCGTCACAGACGATGAGCGACGGCGGTTCCGCAATTTGCGCACGCGTCAGCGCGCGCGCGTCGGTCCGTTCCAGATTGATCACCCTCGGATCAGCCCGCAGCGTCGCGTGCAATTGGCCGTGGCCGACGTCGACGGCGTAGACGCGCGCCGCGCCGCCCGCGAGCAGGACCTGGGTGAAACCGCCGGTCGAGGCGCCGACATCGAGACACACGCGACCTGCAGGTTCGACCCTGAACGTTTCCAGCGCCGCCGCGAGCTTCACACCGCCGCGCGAAACCCAAGGATGGGCAGGCGTGACCGCGAGCATAGCGTTCTTTGCGATGAGGTCCGAGGGCTTGCCGACAATCACGCCGTCCGCCAGCACGCCACCCGATTCAATGGCGGCGCGCGCCTTGGCGCGGCTTTCCGCTAGGCCGAGGGCGACGAGCAGCTGGTCAGCGCGCATGCGGGTCATTATCCCCGCTCCTCGCGCGGGATTGACGCAAAGGCAAGTCTGCGGGGCGCTTGCGGTCGGCCCCATCGCGGCGCCAAGTTCGGCGCATAAGGGGGCACTCAATGAAGCTTTCACGTCGCGGCCTCATGGCCAATGCAGTCGCACTGGGTGCGCTCACCAGCGCCGGCGCCTGCGACCGGATTTTTGGCGCGCGCTCCGACGCCTTGGGCGAACTCGACGCCACCGGCGTCGCACAGGCCATCGGCAACGGCGCCATCACGGCGGTAGAAGCCCTGGAAGCGGCGATCGCGCGCAGTGAGCAGGTAAACGGCGAACTCAACTTCATCGCCACGCCCCTCTACGAGTACGGCCGCGCGCGCGCCGGCGAAACGCTGAGCGGGCCGTTTGCCGGCGTACCGACCCTGATCAAAGATCTGATGCCGATGACCGGCCAGCCGACCAAATACGGCAGCCGCGCATTCGCTGAAAATGTCGCCGACCAGCAACCGCCTTACATGGATGCGCTGCTTGCCGCCGGCCTCGTCCCGCTCGGCAAATCGACGACGCCGGAATTCGGACTCACCGCCACCACCGAGCCTTTGCTCGGTGGCGCGACCCGGAATCCTTGGGATGAATCGCGCTCGTGCGGAGGCTCTTCCGGCGGCGCTGCGGTGGCGGTGGCCGCACGCGTCGTGCCGATCGCGCACGCCAGCGACGGCGGCGGCTCGATCCGCATTCCAGCTTCGTGCAACGGGCTGCTGGGCCTGAAGCCGTCACGCGGCCGCAGCGTCGCCGGCGGCCGTCCCGACAGCGGCATCGATATTTCCGTCAATGGCTGCGTCAGCCGCAGCGTGCGCGACACCGCGGCGTGGCTGGCCGCGACCGAAGCGAACGGCGAAGGCGCTGCGTTCGCGCCGGTAGGCATGGTGAGCGCGCCGAATACCCAGCGCCTGCGCATTGCGCTCGATATCCCCAATGCTCTGGGCCACGAGCCGGACCCCGACGTGCGTACCGCTGTAGAAGCGGCAGCGGAACTCTGCCGTTCGCTGGGCCATAGTGTGAGCGACGCCCGCCCGCTGATCGACGGGGCGCGGTTCAGCGCCGATTTCATTCTGCTCTGGGCCGCAGGCGCCGCCGAAGTCGTGCAATTGGTGCAAAGCCGGGCCGGCGCCGATGCTCCGCTCGAGCAATTGCTGGAGCCGCTGACCCTTGAACTGGCTGAACATTCGCGCGCACAGGGCATGCCCGCACTCGAGGCCGCGATCGGGCGATTGCGGGCGGTCGAGGCGGCGTACGACGCCTTCTTCGGAACTTCCGATATCTATTTGACCCCGGTCCTGGCCAAGCCGCCGGTGCCGCTTGGAACCATTGACGGCGCCAAAGGCATGGCCGCCTTCAACACACTTTCGGATTATGTCGGCTACACCCCGTTGCAGAACATCGCCGGCGCGCCGGCGATGAGCGTGCCGCTCGGCCGGTCGTCCGGCGGCTTGCCGATCGGCATCCATTTCTCGGCCGCCAAAGGCCAGGAAAAGCGCCTGCTGGAACTTGCCTACGAACTTGAACAGGCGCAGCCATGGGCCGACCGCAAGCCGGGGGTGAATGCAGGCTGAGAATCTGTTCCACACTCCCGCCCCGTTTGGGAGCTACCGGCAGCCCATGAAACTCCGCGCCTTACTTTGCGCTCTGGCGATGGCGTCCGGCGCCGTGCCGGCAGCAGCGCAGCAACAGCAGCAACCGCGCCAGGGTCAGCAGCCCCAGCAAGCCGCGCCCGCGCGCGGCGAAGAATGGTATCGCGGTCAGTTGGTGGAGCTGGCCGAAGTGCTGGGGGGCGCGCACTATTTGCGTATCGTCTGCGACGGGCGCGGCGACCAGCGCTGGCGCGATTACATGCGCGGCGTGATCCAGCGCGAGCCGGAATACAACGGCGTGCTGGTCGAAGGTTTCAACCGCGGCTATCGCCAGGAGGAAGCGCGTTTCCCCGTCTGCGACCAGACCACGCGGCAGATGGAAGCCGAGTTGCGCGCCCGCGGTCTCAGGATCGCGCAAGGCTTGAGCGCACGTCACGCAGGCCAGTAGGCAATGGCCGGCGCCAACGATCCCGAATTGAAGGGCCGCGCGCTGCAGCTCATCCTCGATGCTTGGGACACGGCTTTGGCGGAAGGCGCGGAAGCGGAGGTGATCGCCTCGGTCGCGATCTATGCGGCACTTGCCGACATGGTCGACCGTTACGGCGAAGATGCAGTGGCGGAATTCTGCGCCACGCTGCCGGAGCGCGCGCGGCGCGGCGAGTTCACGCTGCGGGCGAACGAGGCTTGGCGGCGTCGCCAGTCATGGCCACAATCCCAGCAGCTCGCCGATGTGATCGGACGCCATGGCGGCTGCCGCGTTGGGTACGTAACTTGTCCCGATGGCCTCCACGATGAATTGTTGAGCGAACTCTTGAGCGTTTCCTGCGTCCGATTCGATGGCGCAGGTGATGCCGAAGTCGCCGGAATCGAAACCCATGCAATGAACGACGAATTCGGTGTTGTCAGCACTATTGCCGTAGTAGATGGCGACCCATGGCTCGTCGTCGATCTTTTCGATGTAGACGTACTCATCGCCGTCGATCCATTGCTCCCACTCGAAGCCGTCCTCATCGCTGTATTGGTGATCATCGGCGCCACTGATGACGGCTGCAATATTATGGCTTCCGACAAGAATCTGGTCGCTTGCATCGGAGTCGAGAACCACCACGAACGGCGACGTTGCTTCGCCTTGCTCGAAGATCACCTTGTCAGCGCCGGCGCCCAGCTGAAGAAAAAGCGCGCCATCGTCTTGCGAAGCGAGGATACAAAACGCGTCGTTCCCGGCCATACCCGCAAAGAGGCCGTCAGCCCCGCTGCTCCCGAGCGTGAACTCGTCCGCATAGGGCGTGGCGATGATCCCCTCGATCGACGTCAGCGTGTCCGCTGAATCATCTGTGATGACGCCTCCCGAATACGATATCTCCACGAAGGCGGTTTCACTCAGTAGCGAGGCCACGTCTGCTCCGGCGCCGCCATTCAAGGTGTCTGCGCCCGAGCCGCCATCCAAAACGTCGTTGTCAATTCCTCCGCTCAGGTCGTCGGCGCCGCCGCCGCCGATCAGAACATCGTCACCTGCCTCGCCGTCAATTTCATCGATGCCATCGTTCAGACCCTCCACAAGATTGTCGCCGTAGAGCACGTCGTCGCCAGCGCCACCGAAGATGTTGTCGGCTCCGTCGCCGCCATAGACAAAATCACGACCGCTGCCAGCGAATATGTCGTCACCGCCACCCAAGCCAAACATAAGGTCAGCATTCGAACCGTGGGTTCGGTGGTCGAGCGTCTGCCCCGAATTGTCGCCCAAGCGGACGGTCTCGACCGTCTCTCCGTTTGAATAGTCGACACCAACTTGGATACTTGGGAACCGACTTAGAGGTCCCGCAGCCAAGTAAGACGCTTGAACGTTATCCGTCCAACCCATCTCAATGGCGACGTCGTTCTGCTCTCGCACAGTTTCTCCTCGGTGATCGGTTGTCCCGTTGAGAGCTGTATCGGACAATCCGCTGAGGCCGCCATCTGTGTAGTTGAGGCCGCCCAATGCATGAATGACCTCATGTATGTACGCCAACGCCGGCTTTTCCTGCACAAGAACACCCGCGTCGTTGAAGTAATAGGTGCCGGCAATCTCCGAGTTGTTATACGCAACGACGTTGTGCTCGTTGCTTGCCCTGGAAGGTGCGCTTGTCGACGAGATGTAAAGAGATTGGGTCCCAACCTAGCCATTCCAGCCGACCGCAGCCCTGATAGCATCTCTCGCAGTATCGCTGGTGTTGTAGAGGTTCTCTAGCTCAAGTAAATGGCGTCGAACTCGCCTTGCGAAAACTGGCCGTAATCGCTTTGCGATTCGTGCTGAAACGTCAGGAGATGTGGATTAGTCGTGTAACGTACAATCCAAGGCTCGATTAGCGACCACGTCATTGCTCATCCCCGCACGTTTCAAGTTCGCGTCGCTCGTAAAGCACCGCAACCGAATCCCCCTCGCCAGTATCAGTCGATGGGTATGCAATCAGCCGATCGCGGCGGTCATCTTGCCTGAAACGACGACAGAAATGCGCACCCTCCGCCGTGTCAACGCAGACGCGATTGCTACCCTCAACGTACCGCCCGATATTGCCCAGGCGTCCTTGAGACATCCAATTGCCGTCGCAATAGAAGCGCTCTTGCGCCACCTCGTCGTCAGTCAGAGGCGGCGCGATCTGGTGCAGCGCATACCCCCGGACAAGTGATATCGAACGCTGTCCAGCTAGGCCTGCTGTTTCAGTAACGACGCCGCCAGCATCTGTGACATCAATGCCGCCGCATGACGACATTGATATGATCGCTGTCAAAGCGACACAGAGTCTTTTCCCCACCATTTTCTCAACTCGCGCGTTGCTGAAGCGTCAAAAAAAACCGGACACTCAACCTGAGCTTCAAGAAGCGTCTCATCTAATTCCGCCATGCGCAAGCGCGTTCGGGCTTAAGAATAGTTGAGGACTCGCGCTCACGTCATGTACAACACGACATGCGCATCAATCTGCGGTCGCGTTACCCCAAAACCTTCTCCAGCCACTCAACGGTGTTGTGCTGATCTGGAACTCAGGCTCAGCGTAGTGCGTCCCCACGAGCGTCTGCGATCCGTTGTAGAATTTGATTCTTGCGGCAACATTCACCCACGCCATCTTGCCCTCCGCGCTCAGTCACATTCCATTTCGATGATGTCCATTTGCACCGGTGCGGCATCGCTGTTGCTGACCCATTGCCGGTAAAGAGCGCCATTCGCAGATCTTAGGACCCGGGCGCACTCCTGCCCTCCCTCGTCAAACCGATGGCACAACAGCCCGTCGCGAATCTCATAAGCGCCGTACATGGGGATTCTGGTGCCTACGATTACAATGCGCCCGTCACAGTACCTTTCGGAAATGATTGGCCGTCTCGTTTCTCGCGCGCGGGTAATGATTATCGCATGCCCTTCAATCTCCTCCGCAATTTCCTCGTCGCTGAGCGGCTGCAACCTTAGCTCGGCGGCGCCACCAAAGCTGGACGCGCCTGCCACACACGCCGACAGCACGAACGCAAGCAATACCAGCGACCTCATCGTTAATCTCCAAGCGCTCTGCGTATCGCTATCCACCGCGCTGTCACACGTTTGCGCGATGCTCACCCATTGCACTTTGCACCATAGAACCAATCACCTAATTTCAGAGCAAGCGTACTCAAGCTAAGGAATGTTTGAGAGACGACGATCACTATCTTGTGTACAAGACGGCGTTAAGTCGCGTTAACAACGCTAGCGGGTGGCCCACGTCTTTTCCAGCCAGTCAAGCTCGGGTGACCCTTGTTCGGGCTTCTGCGCGCGCGCGAGGAAGAGATGACGCGCGATTTCGGCTTGGCGTTCGATGTTGTAGGCGGAAAGCTTCGGCGTGTGCGGCGCATAGTAATAAGCGCGCTTGCCGAGCGCGCGAAGTTTGGCGCCGGCCAACACCACGCCGCGCGCGGCCTGCCAGACGTGGGTAAGTTCGTGAATAAACCAGCCCTGGTCCCAGATTGGCGCTGTCGCGAAATCGCGCGCGGCGCGCCATTTCGAGAACACGATGGTGCGCCCGATCGGCACCATGGCCCCGAAGCCGAGCGGCGGCGCTTGCAGGATGCGCACCTTCGTCCACGGTATCTCGTCGCCGAAGACGGCGCGGCCAAGCGCGATCTCGCCGGCGGTCAACCGACGGCGCTGCCCGGCTTTCATCAGATCCTGGCGCTTCTCCACGGGGGGAATGTGGAGAAGAAGAACCGCTGCGGCCAGTGACCACAGGGTGACACGCATTATTTTCGCCCCGCTCCGTTTCGTGTTTGGCATCCAGGGCGAAAATGGTGTGTGTCATCCAGATGGCTGCGCCGTTCGAGATCATGGTGGGCAGGATCGAGACGCTGGCGCTCGACGCCGTCGTCAACGCCGCCAACCGCCAGCTTGCGCCCGGCAGCGGCGTCGACGGCGCATTGCGTGCAGCGGCGGGGCCGCGGCTGACCGAAGCGACGTCGCAAATCCCGCCGATCCTCACCGGCGAAGCGGTGATCACGCCGGGGTTCGATGCGCCGATGAAGTTCATCATCCACACGGCTGCGCCGATCTGGACCGAGCCAGGGCCGGAAGGCGCGAAAGTGGCGGGGCTGGCGAAATGCTACACGTCATCGATCAAAATGGCGGCCTCGCGCGGGTTCGAGTCGATTGCGTTTCCGTGCCTGGGCACCGGAATCTATGGCTGGCCGCGCGGCTTCGCCTGCGGGATCGCGGTGGCGGCGTGCGAACAGGAATGGCCGAACGCGCCGAAACTGAAGCGCATCGTGTTCTGCTGCTTCACCGAGGAAGACGCGAAGATTTACCGGGATGGGCTGGGGGGGTCGCGCGAATAAGGACGCGCGGCGCGCGAACGGTCCGCCCCCAGGCGTTTACATTATCCTACCGTGGTGGTATGTTGGTGGGATGAAGATCAAGACTTCACTTACGCTTTCCGAGGACCTGGTGGAACGTTTGGATCGGCTGGCGCCGCCTTATGTATCGCGTTCCTCGTTCATCGAGCATATCCTGCGCGATTATGTCGAAGGCCGGGCCCAGGCGCGGCGCGAGGCGCGCGAAGTGGCGCAAATCAATCGCCGGGCGGCCGATCTGAATGACGAAATGAAGGATGCGCTCTCATTTCAGACTGACGGGAACGAGTGAAACGCGGTGACCTATACCGCGTCCGACGCCCGCCTGGCGACCCGAAGCCGGCGCGGGTATTCGTCATCGTCAGCCGGCAGTCCTTGGTCGATTCGAACTTCTCGACGGTGGTATGTGCGCCGGTGTTTTCGCGCCGCCATGGCTTGCCGAGCGAGGTTGCGGTTGGCGCCGTTGAAGGCTTGAAGCATGACAGCGCTGTCCTCTGCGACGGCTTGATGAGCATCGACAAATCCCGCCTTACCGATTTCGTCGGCGAGCTTTCGCCCGCGAAGTTGCGCGAACTAGATCGGGCGCTCGCGGTTGCGCTCTCGCTCCGGAACTAGCAGGCATTGCGCCGAAGCGGAAGCGCGTGGTGTTCTGCTGCTTCACCGAAGAGGACGCGCAGATTTCTCGGGATGGGCTGGGGGTGAGTTCACCTGATGGCGGAAACAACTCTGGCCTCGCCGCATACATTGCGGGAAACAAAATCGCGCAGAGAGGACATATGAGGCCGACAAATACGATGAATCCGCCGTGCCGGTCCGAAGCCAAAGGATGTGTCAGGAATTGGAGAACCTCTACCGTCAAGGCGCCGTCGCGCCGGCGAAGCGCCAGGCTAGTGTCGCGCCTGCGTGAAAAGGTACTATTTCCGTGCCGGCGGCGCTGATGCGGGCAGGTACGGCTTGAGGCTCGCGTTCAAGCGCTATGCGGTCTTGGTTTGGCGGAAGCCCATAAAAGCGTGGCCCGTGCTCCGATGCGAACGCTTCGAAGCGATCCATCGCGTTTTCTTCGTCGAAGACCTTCGCGTAGCTTTCGAGCGCGTGCGGCGCGCTGAAAACGCCGGCGCAGCCGCAGGCGGATTCCTTGGCGTGGACAGCGTGCGGCGCTGAATCGGTGCCCAGAAAGAACTTCGAAGACCCGGACGTTGCAGCCTTGCGCAACGCCAAGCGGTGGTGTTCGCGCTTGGCGACGGGCAGACAGTAGTAGTGCGGGCGTATGCCGCCCTCAAACATGGCGTTGCGATTGTAATCGAGATGGTGCGCCGTGATCGTCGCCGCGAGCGTGGCCGGGCCCTCGGCAACGAAGTTCGCCGCCTCCTCCGTCGTGATGTGCTCGAGCACGAGCTTGATCGCGGGGAAATCGGCAATCAGCTTCGACAAGATGCGGTCGATAAACACGGCTTCGCGGTCGAAAATGTCGACGTTCTTGTCCGTCACCTCGCCGTGCAAGAGCAAAGGCATGCCGATGCGCTGCATCGTCTCCAGCGCGCCGCGAATATTTTTGATATCGGTCACGCCATGGCTGGAATTCGTCGTCGCGTGCGCTGGATAGAGCTTGCACGCAGTGAAGACGTCAGCGGCGAAACCGCGCTCGATCTCGGCGGCGTCGATGTCGTCGGTCAAATAGCAGGTCATCAGCGGCGTGAACGAAAGCCCGGGCTCCAGCGCCGCCAAAATACGCGATCTGTAGGCCTCAGCCGCGGCGACCGTGGTGATCGGCGGATTAAGGTTGGGCATGACGATGGCGCGCGCGAATTGGCGCGCGGTAAAGTTCACCACGCCGGCGAGCATCGGCCCGTCTCTGAGGTGAACGTGCCAGTCGTCGGGCCGGCGCATCGCCAATGTACTCATCTCAAGCCTCCGGCATGCAGCAGATCCAGCGCGGCGGCCTCCACCGCGTCGATGCTGATCTCGTCCATGACTGCGCGCGCGTCTAGCGCCGGCATGACCGCGATCGCCTCGAAGCTCTTGCCGCGCAGCGTGCGCGCGCGGGGGCCGCGCGGGGCGCGGACCCGTTCGTCGGTCGGCCCGAACAGCGTGAGCGTCGGTGCGCCCATGGCGGCGGCGATATGGGTCAACGCATTGTCGTTGCCGATGCACAAGGTGGCGCGTTCGGCGAGCGCGGCGGCGGCGAGGAGGTCGGCTCCGGCGCCGAGGTCAGCTGCCGCCACGCCATCGGCATCCAGGCTGGAAACGATCCTTGCAGCGATCTCCGCATCGCGCGGAGCGGCGCTCAGCACAACGATGCGCGGGTGCTCCAGCGGGCCGGTCGCGAGGCGCCGCGCAACGGCGGCGAAGCGATCGTGCGGCCAGCGTTTCGCCTCGGCGTTCCCGCCCGGCGCCAGCAACAGCAGCGGCGCAGCATCCGGAGCAATCGCTGCGGAGGCGCTGCGCGCGCCTGCATCGAGCCAGATTGCGGGCAACAGCGCGCGCTCGGCGCCGAGCGCTGCTCCCCAAGCTTCGATGCGATGCTGTAGAATCGGTTCGCCGCCCACGCCGTACCGCCGCCGCGCCGGCAGCAGCCGCGCGCCAAGATCGCCGCGCGCATCGATCAGCGTATCGCAACGATGCCCCTGCACGCGTAAGAGCGCAGCGAACGCAAGCGGACGCTCGCTTGGAAAACAGAGTTTTGCCGCAGGGGCGCTGCGCAACAGCGCGTTGAACTCGGCGTTGCCGAGGATGGTCAGCTCGTCGGCGCCGCCGACCACATGCGCCAAGGCCCCCGTCGCCAGTATGGCTTCGCCAAGATCGTCAGGCGCAACGAAGATGACCCAGGCCATGGGCGCGGGGTTAAGCGCGCAGCGGGTAAATGTGAAGTCAACAAAGCCAACGCCGCCGCTTGCGCCTGTGGGCGGCACGGCCCAAGTGGTCGCCATGACACGCCCGGAGCGCCTCGACCGCAGTCTGATCGCCGTCACCGGCCCCGACACGCGGGGGTTCCTGCAGAATCTGCTGACACAGGATTTGGATCGCCTGCCGGCGGGAGGCGTGATCTATGCAGCGCTGCTCTCGCCGCAGGGCAAGGTCAGCGCCGACATGCTGGTATGGGCGCACGACGATGGCGTGGTCTTGGACGCGGCTGGTTCGCGCGGCGGCGATCTCTTGCGCAAGCTGACCATGTACAAGCTCCGGGCCGATGTCGCGATCGAAGATGTGAGCGATAAAATGAGCATAGCCGTCAGCGATGCGCCATTCGCCGGCGCGCTGCGCGATCCGCGCCTCGATGGGTTAGGCTTCCGCGGGCTCAGTGACGACACGTCGCCGCCGGCCGCCCAAGCCTACGAGGCGCGCCGCATCGCCCTCGGGGCGCCCGATCTCGCCATCGATGCGCAGCCGGAGGAAGTGTTCGCAGGCGAGGCGCTGCTGGAAGAGCTGAACGGCGTCGCCTTCGACAAAGGCTGCTTTGTCGGCCAGGAGAATGTCAGCCGCATGAAAAGGCGGGCGACGACGCGCAAGAAATTCTGTCCGATCGCGTTCGAGGGAGAAGCGATCGCCTATGGCGCGCCGGTGCTCGCCGGCGCGGCCGAGATCGGTTCCGTGCGCAGCAGTATTGCCGGCCGTGCGATTGCGCTGCTGCGGCTCGACCGCGCCGCCGACGCAGCGGCGGCGGGGCAACGGCTGACCGTCCAAGGGCGTGAAATCCGACTCGACCCGCCCCCCTGGCTCATCCTGCCGCAGCGCGAGGACGCGCCGGACTGAAGGTCGGCTGGAGAGGCCAATTGACGCCTCCCCGTTCCGGGCGCTAACGCCGTGCAGCGCGCATGTTGCAGCGCGGCAAACGGGGACCACGCTTTGACAGTCGCCCTCTCCGCGACCGGCCTTTGGAAGCCGGAGAATTCCATCACCAACGCGGAATTGGTCGCGTCCTACAACGCCTATGTCGAGCGCTTCAACACCGAACATGCGGCGGAGATTGCGGCCGGAACGCAGCAGGCGCTGCTGCCGTCAAGCGTGGAATTCATCGAGAAGGCTTCGGGCATCAAGCACCGCTACGTGCTCGACAAGGAAGGCTCGCTCGACGTGAACCGCATGGTTCCGCGCATTGCGGAACGCCCGAACAGCGAAATTTCGCTGATGGCGGAAGTCTCGGTGGCCGCGGCCAAGCAGGCGCTCGAACGCGCCGGGCGCGATCCGGGCGACGTCGGCGCCGTGATCTGTTCCTGCTCGTCGCTGCAGCGGCCCTATCCGGCGCTCGCGATCGAAGTGCAGGACGCGCTCGGCGCCGGCGGCTTCGGCTACGACATGAACGTCGCCTGCTCGTCGGCGACCTTCGCGATCCAGAACGCCATCGACATCGTCCGCGCCGGCCATGCCCGTTCGGCGCTGGTGGTGAATCCGGAGCTGACCACGGGCCATCTGAACTTCCGCGACCGCGAGACCCATTTCATCTTCGGCGACGCCTGCGTGGCGGTCCTGGTCGAGCAGGCCGAAATCGCGCCGAAGGGCGCCTGGATGGTGCTGGGCTCGAAACTGAAGACCCAGTTCTCCAACAACATCCGCAACAATTTCGGCTTCCTGAATCGCGCCGACGAGGCCCACCGCGACGATCCCGACAAGCTCATCACCCAGCAAGGCCGCAAAGTGTTCAAGGAAGTGGTGCCGCTGGTGAGCGAAATGATCCTGCAGCACATGGCCGAACTCGGACTGCGGCCTTCCGACATGCGCCGCCTATGGCTGCACCAGGCCAATTCGAACATGAACCGGCTGATCGCCGAACGCGTGCTCGGACACGAAGCAAGCCAGGACGAGGCCCCGACCGTGCTCGACGTCTACGGCAACACCGCCGGCGCCGGCTCGATCATCGCCTTCCATCTGCACAGCGACGATCTGAAAACCGGCGACAAGGGCCTCATCTGCTCCTTCGGCGCAGGCTACAGCGCCGGCTCGATCTTCGTGCAGAAGAGCGCGTGAGCGCCCGGACGTTAGAAGTCAGAAGCCTGAAATCAGAACGCGCGTGGCGCCCGATTAGAACTGCATCACCTCTTCGCGCGTCCGCGTTGAATACATGTCTGGCATGTTGTTGAGGTGCAGCAGCAAAAGCAGCACGGCCGCTCGACCGTCGGCCTCAGCCACCGGGACCGTGACGGTCGCGCGGTTGTTTTGGTTTGACTCATCAAAATCAATGCGGCCCACAAGCGCGCCGTCGCGCGTCACCGTATAGCCCGCAACGACGCGCCGCTCAAACCCGCCACGCTCGCGGCGAAAGCCGGTCGGCAGCGCGTCGTATGGGACGCCCTGATAGACCATCCGGCCGCGCAAGATCGCTTGCTGCACCGCCGGATCGACGTCCGGCGCTGCAGTAAAGGAAAAATTGCCAAAGCCGCCACGGGTTTCGTTGAACGCCGGAATTGCGACCTCGAGCGCGTATTGCTCCGCCGCCTGATTTTCGAAATCGCACGTATACGCTTGGTTGGTGCGCTGATCGTACTGCACGCCGAACATGCTCTGCCATTCCATGGACATCCGGCATGCGCCTGTGAAAACGACGTTGTCCTCGCCTTGAACGAAGCGATAGCGCTTGGCGTAGCGTATGCGCGTTTGGCCGAAGACTTGCGAATTGAACGCGCCAAGTGCTTGGCGCTGGATGAGAGAATACCCGCCAGCGGACGCGCCGGTTTCCACCAAACGCGCGTTGGCGCCGCCGAGGCGGATGCTCTCAACCGGCACAGCATATGTCGGCGCCGCTGCATCTTGAGCGGGCGCAGGCGTCGCTGCTGGCGCGGTGGCCTCCTGCGCAGACGCGACGCCGCACAACGCGAGGCCGATAACGGCCGCGAAAACATGCTTCATGGACAGCTCCCCGGACTCGACGCCCTCGCCCTGACAACTGGCACAGGCGCAATCAGCGCGCACCTATCATTTCGCGGTGTAATGGTCGCGACGCTTTTCCATCACCACCCGCACGTCCGGCCGCGGTTTTGCTCCTGCATGTAGCTCATCAGCGGCTGGAAGTAACGGGCCATGGCGCCGCCATCCATTTGCCGCGTGCCGGTGAAGGCTTCGAGCGCATCCGGCCACGGCCGCGACGAGCCCATTTCCAGCATGTTGGCGAAACGCTCGCCGACTGCGCGGTTGCCATAGACGGTGCAGCGATGCAGCGGGCCCTCCCAGCCGGCCTGACGGCAGGCCGCCTCGTAGAACTGGAATTGCAGCACGTACGAGAGGAAGTAGCGCAGGTACGGCACATTGTTGGCGATGTGATACTTGGCGCCCGGGTCGAACATGGTTTCATCGCGCGCATTGGGCGGACGGATGCCCTGATAGCGTTCGCGCAGCTCCCACCAGGCGGCGTTGTAGCGATCCGGCGTGATCCGGCCGTCGAACACCTGCCAACGCCATTGATCCATGCTGAGCGCGAACGGCAGGAAGGAGATCTTCTCCAGTGCGCGTTCGAGCAACAGATTGGTGTCGGCGGAAGCAGGCGGGATCTGGTTTCGGCGCAGCAGATTGATGTCGACCAGATATTGCGGCGTGATGTTCAAAGCGATGAAGTCGCCGATCGCTTCATGGAAGCCGTCATGGGCGCCGTCGCGATAGAGCAGCGGCTGCTGGTTATAGGCGCGTTGATAGAAATTGTGGCCGAGTTCGTGATGGATGGTCTGGAAGTGCTCGGCGTTGATCTGGATGCATTGCTTCACCCGCAGATCGTCGACATTGTCGATGTCCCAGGCCGAGGCGTGGCAAACGACGTCGCGGTCACGCGGGCGCGTCAACAGCGAGCGTTCCCAGAACGTGTCCGGCAGTTCGGGAAAACCGAGCGAAGTGTAGAAGCGCTCCGCGGTCTCCGTCATCTGCACCGGCGTGTAGCGCGCGCGGGTCAAGAGCTGGGTGGTGTCGTAGGTGGCGCGCCCGCCCGCCGGACGCACGATCGGCATCAGGGTCGACCAGTCCTGCGCCCACATGTTGCCCAAGAGATCGGCGCGGATCGGCTGATCCATCGGCACGACGGCGTCGCCATAGCGGTCGTTGAGCCGGGCGCGGACGAAGCAATGCAGCTGTTCGTAGAACGGCTGCATTTGACCCCAGAGGCGCTCGACTTCCGCTTCCATAGCGTCGGCCGGCATGTCGTATTTCGACAGCCACATCTGGCCGACGTTTTCGAAGCCCAGATCGCGCGCGCCTTCATTGGCGATCTCGACCATGCGCGCATAATCGTTGCGCATCGGCGCCGCCACGGCGTGCCACTTGGTCCACATTTCCTCGAGCCGTGCTGGATTGCGCTCCGTTCCCATCAAAGTCTCGAGTTCGTCGAGCGTGACCTGCCGGCCTTGATAATCGATGCGGCCGGTCGAATAGATCGAGGCAAGACGGGTGGTGATTTCCGAAAGCTGACCGGCCGCGCCCTCACGTTGCGGCGCCGGCAGCGTCAGCCCCAGACGCAGAAAATCGATCTTGCGGCGAGTGTCCGGCGGCAGGTCGACATTGGCGTAGCGGCCGGCTTCGCTGGCCAGGCGCACGCGTGCTTCAGTGCCCTCGGCGTCGGAGCGCTGTAGCAGCCATTCGGTGTCGTAATTGATGTAGGTGTTATAGACCCAGGCGACGCGGCCCTCGTATTCGGAACGGCGTGTTAATTCCTCTTCGGCCGCCTGAACGAAAGCCGCTGCGGTTTCGGCGTTGAGCGGGCCGCGGCTGGAACTGGCACCGTTGGCGCCTGTGGTCGGCGTGGTTGCACACGCCGCAAACGCGGCGATGGCGATCCAGGACGCAGCCGTCCGGAGCAATGGTTTCGCGATCATGATCTCTCCCTGTCCAGCTCAGCGCGTCTAGCGCGCGCTTCCCCCTAATTGCCTTCCGCAGCGAGCCACTCGATGCCGTCCGCCGACATCATGAATACGGCCGCCTCACGCTTGTTGGCGCCGACGGCGGCGAAAAACTTCTGCGCCACTTCGTTTTCGACCCCGGTTGTGATCGCCAGTTCGCGCGCGCCCAGATCGCGGGCGCGGCGCGCCACCGCGCTCATCAGCTTGCGCGCCAGCCCGCCGCGGCGATGCTCGGGCGCGACGTAGAGTTCGCACAGCACCACGCTCGGCGCGCCGCGCCGGACATCGTAACTCTTGGTGATGATGGCGTGGGCGACGATGGGTGCGTTGTTGCGCTCCTGCGCCACCCAAGCCTCGAACAGCGCATTGGATCCGAAGGCGTGCGCCTTGATCCGATCGACCTCGAGGCTCGACGCTGCGCCCTCTTCGCTCGCCGCCTGGGCGGCGAGTCTGGCGATGGCGTCAGCGTCGCGCGGAACCGCGCGGCGGATGGTGAGTGCCGGCCCCATGATGCGCGTCATGTAAGGCGCGGAAGCGCCGCTGACGCAAGCAAAACAAAACGGCGCAAACGCTTTGCGCCCGATCCGAGCTAGTGATCGACCCAGGGTCCCATCGGCCCGCCATCGTCGTGATCCCAGCCACCCGAGCGACGCGTCATGAACGCGCCCAGGATGGTGAGGCCCACCACCACGCCAACCGCGACCAGAAACCAGAAGAACATGTCCGCTCCATCGGGCGGACTGGGTGGGTCCGCCGGGGACTAACGCGCCTCCCCCACTGCGAGTGTCGCTAATGTAGCGGTGTTCGGCGGCGTTTTCGAGGCCAGGCCGATCCACACGCGCAGAACGGGAACCCGGCGCCCCAGATCGAAGAAAAGCCAGCAGCCGAGGGCAGTGACGCCGATCAGCAGCGGCGCTTCGATCCAAAGCGGAAGCTGGAGTGCATCCAGGTAGTGGCCGGCAACGACGATGACGGTCTGATGGATCAGATAAAACGGGAAGATCGCTCGCGTCAGCAGCCGGCGCAGAGGGCCGTCGGCGTCGCGCAAATGGCGGTGCGCGAACCCAACCGCGGCAACGATCGCGCACCAGGCGTCGAGTTCGCGAACCCCGCGCATGGTCGCGCGCAGCCAATCCGGCGGCGTCACCCCTTCCGGGTAAGCGTTGAAGTAGGCGATCAGCGCGGTCCAAGACCCGAGCGCCACCGCCAGCGCCATCCAGCGGAGATTCACGCAACGATCGAAGAAGGGTTGATGTTTGGCGATAGCGAAGCCGAGCAGGAACACGCTGAAATAGAGAATGTGCAGATACCAATCTTCGCGGAAGTCGTGGCTTTCGCCAAAGATCGGGAACAACGTGATCCGCAGCACCGACATGACGAGCCATGGCGTCAGGATGAAGAACGGCCCAGCGATCAGCGCGCTCGCGCCGTTAGGGATTCGGCGCAGCAGCGGCAGCAGCGGAATGAGCGCCAGCGTGTAAAGGATGAGATAGGCGACGAACCACATGTGGTTGTAAGTCGGTGTCGTCAGGCAGCCGTCGGTGTCACACCAATGGCCGGACGCGGTGAGGTATTTGATGTAGAAATTGTCGAGCGCGAGCGGGTACTGCGCCGCCAAATCCGGCGGCAGCGCCTGCAGTGCTTCGACGATCTCGTAATAACTCTGCGGCGGCACGATCACGAACACCGCCAGCAACAGCGGCGGCCAAAGCCGGCCCATACGGGCGCCGGTTAGCTTCCAGGCGCTCATCTTGTCGGCCATGAAGCGGGTCGCCGCACCTGAAACCAGGAACAAAAGAGTAAGCCGCCAGGGGCTGGTAAGCATCATCAGCGGTTCGATGGCGTCGCTGGCCCGGCTCGATTTCACGTGCCAGTCCCAGGACACGTAGAACATGCCGCAATGGTAGAGAATGAGCAGGCCGAAGGCGACGATACGGAGCCAGTCGAGATCGTAGCGGCGGTCGGTCATGAGGCGGACGCTCCTAGTCGCCCGCTTCTTTCGCGGTTTCGCCCGAACCGCTACGGTCGAGCCGCGCCCGGCGGCCCGCCGGGACGAACCGGGAGCGAAGGGTGACCAGCGGCCGGGAAGAAGGGACGAACGGATGGGCCCGGGCCGAGTGGCGGGCCTGGTTGGCGGTGCTGTTCGTGGGCCTCTCGGTGGGCTTCGTCAACGCCACCTCCGGGATCATCGAGGGCGCCGGCGATCATTGGATCGAGCCTGTCGTTTGGGAGGGCACGAGCGCCATTGTCATCATCGGCCTTGCGCCTTTCATCGGGCGTGCGATGCGGCGATTGCCGCCTCGCACCGACAATCTTCCAACCTTCGCGCTCGTCCACGCGGCCCTGACCATCCCGTTCTCCCTGGCGCACGTGCTCTTCATCTTCGTGGTGCGTGAGACGGCCTATTGGGCGGTCGGTGCCTACTACGGGTTCTTCGACGATGGCGTGGCCATCACCCTGCTCTACGAGTGGCGCAAGGATGTATTGGTCTATGCCGCGATCGCGGCGACCTACTGGGTTTTCCACTACATCGCCGGGCGCAAAGAAGCGGCCGCCCAGCTGGTCGCGGATGAGCGGATAGAGGTCCGCGACGGCGGCGCCGCGGTGTTCCTCGCGCCGGGGGATGTCACCCACGTTGAGGCGGCCGGAAACTATGTGGAGTTCCACACCGCGTCGAAGACGCATCTTGTGCGCGGGACGCTCGCCTCTTGGGAGGCGCGGCTCACCGCCCGCGGCTTCATCCGCGTGCATCGTTCGCGGCTGGTGAACCGCACCAAAATCGCGGCGCTGAAACCAACGCAGTCAGGCGACATGGAGATCACGCTCGACGACGGCCGCATCGTGATCGGCAGCCGCCGTTATCGCGCCGTGCTGGCGGCGCCGGCGGCCGGCGTGTGAGGCGAGCTTGGTTCTGTCCGAGCCCAGCCTCGAATAGAATGAGTTGAGGATGGTGCGACCTTCAAACCCCGCAACGGAGAAACCCCGCGCCTGGCAGCGCATGCTGTCAGGCCGCAGACTCGACCTGCTGGATCCTTCGCCGCTCGACATCGAGATCGAGGACATCGCCCACGGGCTCGCGCGCGTCGCGCGCTGGAACGGCCAGACGATCGGCGCGCACGCCTTCTCCGTGGCGCAACACTCGCTCTTGGTGGAAGACATTTGCCGCAAGCTGGCGCCCGAATGGGACAAAAAACGCCGCCTGCTGGCGCTGTTGCACGATGCGCCCGAATACGTGATCGGCGACATGATCAGCCCCTTCAAGGCCGCGCTCGGGCTCGATTACAAGGCGTTCGAGGCCAAGCTCGAAGCCGCGATTCATCTGCGCTTCGGCTTGCCCGCGCATCCACCTGCTGTCGTCAAAGGCGTGATCAAGCGCGCCGACGTCATCTGTGCGTATCTCGAGGCGACGCAGCTTGCCGGCTTCAGCGAAACCGAGGCCAAGCGCTTTTTCGGCGTCCCGCCGCGCGGGCTGAAGCTCAAGATCACGCCGCAGCCAACCGGCCAGGTACAGGAAGCGTTTTTGAAGCGCTTCCGGTCGCTGCTCGATCCGGCCTAAGCTCCGGCCGATGACGATTCACGTCTGCCCCCTCTCGCGTGCGCCGCAGATCGCCCGTGAAAAGAATGTCTCTCATGTCGTGAGCCTGCTCGATCCCGAGACGCCGTTTCCCGTGATCGAGCAAGTTGGGCAACGCCATCTCTGCATCGAGGTGCATGATATAGAGCAGGAGATGGAAGGCCTCGATCCGCTGTGCGATGTGCGCATCAAGCGGATGCTCGAATTCATCAGCGGCTGGGATCGGGCGCAACCGATCCTGATCCACTGCTACGCCGGCATTTCGCGCTCGACCGCGACGGCCTTCATCACCGCGTGCGCGCAAAATCCAGACACGAGCGAGGAGGCGATCGCGTTTGCCTTGCGCGCCGCATCGCCCACCGCGACGCCGAACCGCCGATTCGTCGCGCTGGCGGACGCAGCCCTGAACCGCGCCGGGCGAATGAGCGCCGCCATCGAAGCCATCGGCCGCGGCTTTCCGCGCTGGCCCGACATCGCCGAAGCCCAACCGTTCTCGCTGCAATCACGGTTCGCGGCATGAGTGAGGCGCGCATCATCATCGGCCTGTCGGCGGTGATCGTGGCGGTGACGGAGGACGCGCCCTACGCCCTGGTCACGAGAGAGGCCGGCGACGCGCCGGGCTTGCCGTTCGGTCCGTTCGATCCAGCCGGCGATCGCACCCTAGAACTCTCGCTGCGCGGCTGGGTGAAGGAGCAAACCGGCTTCGACATTGGCTACGTCGAACAACTCTACACCTTCGGCGACCGTGGCCGGGAAATGCCGCTCGCAGACATGCAGAGCGCGGGCGCCGAGCGCGCGATTTCCATTTCATATCTGGCGCTCACCCCGACCCGCGCGGCGCTTGACCGCGCCTCGGCGCGCTGGCGCTCCTGGTATGAATTCTTCCCGTGGGAAAACTGGCGCGAGGGCAGGCCCGCCGTCATCGACGATGTCATCGCACCGGCGCTCAAGGCCTGGGCCGAGGGCGCAGGCGATCAGGAGATGGCAAGCGAGCGGCGCAGACGCGCACGTCTGGCGTTCGCGCTCGACGGAGCAGTCTGGAACGAAGAACGCGCGCTCGAGCGCTATGAACTCATGTACGAAGCCCATCTCGCCCCCGAGGCGATGCGCGACCGCGCCCGCCGCGGCGTGCGGTCAGCACCTGCGATGGTGTCGACGCCCGGTCTCGGCGAACCAATGACATCCGACCATAGGCGCATTCTCGCCACTGCGATTGGACGGCTTCGGGCGAAGATCAAATACCGGCCGGTCATCTTCGAACTGGCGCCCGAGCAATTCACATTGCTGCATTTGCAGCGCGTGGTCGAAGCGATTTCCGGGCTCGAACTGCACAAGCAGAACTTCCGCCGCCTGCTTGACCGCACCGGACTTGTAGAGGGTACAGGACAATTCGATTCAAGCGCGGGCGGCCGTCCCGCCGAACTCTTCCGCGCGCGCCGTGAGACGCTGAGTGAACGGCCCGTCGTCGGCATTCATGTGCCTGCGCCGCGCGGGGAGTGAAACGGAACAAACCGGCGCGCCGAGCGTCATTCGTTGCTTCAGGAGGTTCCAGTGAGATCGAAGCCTAGTACGGCATTAGCCGCGTTGTGCGTTTGCGCGCTGCTGGCTTCATGCGGCGGCGACCGCGACAGCCAGGTCGGCGAATTTTCCAACGATTTGCTCGGCAACGAGATCATGATCGAGGCGCTGCCCGATCCCGCCATTCCGGGCGTCGTTTGCCACGTGGCCTATTTCGACCGCAGCATGTTGGACCGGATACGTCAGGGTAACTGGTTCGAGAATCCGTCAAATTCCGCGGTGTCGTGTCAGCGCATCGGCGCCATAGATCTTGCCGGCGTTTCGACATCGCGCTCCGGCGAGGAAATTTTCAACCAGCGCACCAGCCTGTTCTTCAAGAACACGGCGATCCGCCGCATCGTCGATCTGCAGAACCGATCGATCCTCTACGTTTCGCATTCGCGCGAACTGGTGGAAGGCTCGGCGAAAATGGATATTTCCAGTGTGCCGCTGACGGCGGAGGAAATCGCGACAGCGCGCTGAGGCCAAACCTGCAGTGCGTCATTGCTCCGAGGGCGGCTGCAGGCGAACTGGCTCAGGATAAGTTTCCAGCGCCGGGGCCTCCGCTGGCGCCGCTTCTGACGGTGCGGGCGGCAACGGCAACGGCGCCGCATAGGACTGCGTGACAGGCGTCGTCCGATAGTGCGGCGGCAAGCCGTAGTGCAACGGATCGACCAGCAAGCCATCGACCTCGACCTCGTAATGCAAGTGCACGCCGGTCGCGTTCCCGGTCATGCCCATGCGCGCCATCGGCGTTCCTGCGCGTATGAACGCGCCCGCGCGCAAGTTCGGGTCGATTTCCGCCAAGTGCGCGTAGCGCGTGCGCACGCCAGAACCGTGGTCGATTTCGATCAGATTGCCATAACCGCCGCGCCAGTCGGCCGACACGACACGCCCGTCGGCGGCGGCGTAAATGTAGCCGCCGTTCGGATTGGCGAGATCGAGGCCATTGTGCAGGCGTCCGCCTCCCGTCGCAGCGCCGCGCCAGCCGAAGCCCGATGAAAGACATGCCGCTTCGGTCGGATTGCGCAGCAGCGATCCTGCGGGCGTTTCGATATAAGGCGCGTAATCCGTCGCTTCGCCGCGCACGCCGATGAGGCCCAGGTTCGAGCCCCAGGTTCCGCAGGCGAACAACTCACTGTGCAGCACCGCGCGCATGGCAGTTGCGTAATGGTTCGGCGCCTGAGGCGCCGGTTGATACACGCTTGTCGCCGGCGGACGCGGATACGGCGTTTCAGTCGTGGTGGCGCAGCCCGCGAGCGCAATGGCCGCCGCTATACTAAAAGCGATACGTCGCATGGCTCCCGCCTCGCCCCGGCCGCGCATACCCGGATCAACCTTTGCAGCGCAGCCTGAACGCTAGCTGAACAAACAGAGCTGCAGAACACCGAGGCACAGTTTAGGCGATCAATGCGCGCAGCAAAGCCGAGTCTGCGCGCGGCCGGCTCGACAGCGTAAGCGAGGTTGAAATGCCGTAGCAATCGCCTTGCGCGGTGGCGAAACCCGCTGAAATCAAGCGTCCGCGGTCAATGCCTTCACTTGAGACGTAAGCCGCGTGGACGATTGCCGGATCGAAGGTTTCCAGAACTTCATCTCCGCCGGCGTCGAGGTAGCAGACATATTTCCAGCGCGCGCGCATCACGAAATCGGCGCAGCGCGCGGCGTCAACGTCCACCAGCGTGGCGATTGCGCGTTCATGCGTTCGGCGGCGCGGCCGGCTTCGTCGCCAGAGCCGAAGAATATGTCGCCGCGCAATGGACCGCGCCGGATTGCGCCGCCGGTGTCCTGCGCCACCAGCAGGCGGCTGAACCGCTCACCGTCATATTCGCCGTCGACGAACACCAAGGCGCCGTAGGGATGGAAGGCCGGATCGACAGCTATCGAACCCATCGGCGTCAACGGCACGCCGGACGCGCCGCGCGGGCCCGCGCTCGGATCTTCGATGCCTTCTTCCTGGAAGAATACGTAAGAGGGATCGGCGTTCAGCGCCTGCCGCGTCGCTTCAGCGCCGTTCTGGTCGCTCCAGGCGCGGAAGTTCGACCAGGTTGCGCCGCCCTGCAATTGGCCGCTGTCGCGCAAGGCGCCGAGCGCCGAGCGCCAGCGATAGCCGTTTTGCGCAGCGTAGGCGGCGCGCGCTTGTGTGCCGTCCGGGAAAGCGAGACGCCCAGAGCCTTGAATCTGCAAATTGTAGACGTCGATGGGATGGGCCCAGGCGAACGCTTGATCAGTCGATGGGTTGAGTTCTTCCCGTTTCGGATAGGGCTGTACTTCCGTGCCCCGGATTTGACCGGTGAGCTGACGCGGCGCGCCGCGCAAGGCTTCGTTGTCGTAGGCCTCCGCAAACGCGGCGATATTGACGGTGACCAAGTCGCCCGGCTTGCGCACGAGCGGCGCAGAGTAGACCGCGTCCGGCGTGCGGCGCGCCTGGATGATTGGCTCGTAATAGGCCGTGAGCCGCGCTTCACCACCGCCGCGCACGAGATTTGGAATGAAATTGGCTTCGAAAAACGCGCGCTCGCTCCCCGGCGCTACGTTCTGCGCGGCGGCGCATGCCGGCGCCCAATCGGCCACCGTGCCGCCGTATCGTCCGCCACCGGGCAGGCTTGCGCTTGGGTCGCGCTGACGGCGGCCATCGCACGCGCGTCGAAAGGCGGTGAGCGCCGGCGCAAGGTCCACCGAAGGCCAGTGCGGGAGATCGTCGAAGGTCGCTGGCGCAAGCGAAAATTCGATCGCCGCCGCCGCTGGCTGCTCGGGGCCGGCGGGGGTCCGTTCACCGGTGCTGGCGCAAGCCGCCAGAAAGGAAGCGGCGGCGAGCAGCGGCAGCGTCTTGCGCATCTGGGTCTCCGGGAGCGGCCTCGTTCTAACGCGCGGCCGGAGCGGAAGTCGCCTTTCGCTTGCATGTCCAAGCCCGTGAGTATAAGTTGGACTAGGTTATGCTCATTTGTAGCATAAGGGCGGGCCGGGGCTCTTCTCGGCCATGTTTTACGCCCTATATATGCTCCAACGGAGTATAAGTCAGTAGCTCCGGCGCAAGGAGGCCCGCCTATGGCCCGAATCATCGACGCTCCGCTCAATGCCGCCGAAGGCGGCTGCGACCCCCGCGCCGTTCACGGGACCTGGGGCGCGCTCGATGCCGCCGCCCGCCGGGGGCTCGCTTACACGCCGGAAATCGCTGCCGCGACCGCGCCGCTCTACGAGCAAGTGAAGCACGTCATTCCGGCTGTGGAATGGCCGGCCTACGCACCGTTGATCAGCGCCATCAACAAGATGAAGCGCACTAGAAACGCGGTGATCCTCGCGCACAATTACATGACCAGCGACATCTTCCACTGTGTCGGCGATTTCCGCGGCGACTCGCTGCAACTCGCACGCGAAGCGGCGGAAACGGACGCTGACGTGATCGTCCAGGCGGGCGTCCACTTCATGGCGGAGACGTCCAAGATTCTCGCGCCGGAAAAAACCGTGCTGATCCCGGATCTGCGCGCGGGCTGCTCGCTCGCCGCCTCGATCACGGGCGCGGACGTTCGCCTGATCAAGCAACGCTATCCCGGCCTGCCGGTCGTCAGTTACGTGAACACCTCGGCTGAGGTGAAGGCGGAGAGCGACATCTGCTGCACTTCGTCGAACGCGGCCGCCGTCGTCGAATGGGCGGCGCGGACCTGGAATACCGATCGGGTCATCCTGCTGCCCGACGAATACCTGGCCAAGAACGTCGCAACCCAGACCGGCATCAAGATCATCTCGTGGCACGGCCGCTGCGAAGTGCACGAGCGCTTCACCGCCGAAGACATCGCCGAATTGCGCGACGCGCATCCGGGCGTTGTCGTTCTCGCGCACCCGGAATGCCAGCCCGAGGTGATGGCCGCCGCGGATTTCGCCGGCTCGACTGCGGCGCTGCAAGACTACGTGGTCGAGAAACGCCCCGCGAAAGTCGTGCTGCTCACCGAATGCTCTATGAGCGACAATGTCGCGCAAGCGGCGCCGGACGTCGACTTCGTCCGGCCCTGCAATCTCTGTCCGCACATGAAGCGCATCACGCTGGAAGGCATCTATGATGCACTCGCCGAGATGAAGCACGAAGTGATCATACCGGAGGACGTCCGCGTCCGCGCCAAGCGCGCCATCCAGCGCATGCTCGACCTGCCGAAGGAGAAGCCGCGTGCGTTCATGACGGGCCGCGCGCCTGTCGCGGTGGAACTGGTTTAAGCGTCGCGTTCGCCCAATTGCCGCCGTTTTCGCCGCCCAACACGCTCCGCGAAAGTGAGACGGAACATGCGTGCATTCTTGCTTGCGTCAGCGGCTTTGTTGGCATTCGCGACGGCCTCTGCGCATGCGCAATCGAACGATCCCTTCGAAGGCACATGGGCGTTTCAGACGACATCGTACGGCACCGATCGGGTCGGCGCGATCATGAGCGGCGCGGCGGTGATCACACGTGCAGGCGCGAACCGCTACGACATCCGCTTGCTCGCCAACGAACGGCTCGTCAACCGCGACACCGGGCAGTCCGCATTCCTGACGGCGCGGCAGAACTGCAGCGGCGTCAACGACGGCGGCCAATTCACCATCAGCTGTCAGCTTGCCGAATCTGTCGATGGCTACGAGCCGGACAATTTCGTCCTGCAGCAGGGCGAAGCCAACCAGCTCGTCGGCGTGCTGACTGCGAATGCTTCGAGCCAGGTGACGTTCTCGAGGTTGCAGTAAGATCTCTCACCACCGCTGCCTTGCGGGGCGGGCTCATTGATCCTCCCCGGCAAGCGGGGAGTGAATGAATCGAAACTCCATCCTCATCGTCGGCGCCGGCCTCGCCGGACTGTTTCTCGCGCTCAAGCTTTCGCCCCGCCGCTGCATCGTATTGAGCCAGGCCCCGCTCGGCCAAGGCTCCGCATCTGCCTGGGCGCAAGGCGGACTCGCGGCAGCGTTGGCGCCCGGCGACGACCCGGCGCTCCACGCCAACGATACGGTGAAAGCTGGGGCCGGGTTAGTCGATCCCGCGGTCGCCGCGCTTGTCGCGCGCGACGGTCCAGCGCGGGTGCTCGACCTCGTCGCGTTGGGCGTGCCGTTCGACCGCACGCCGGACGGCAAACTCGCACAGAGCCTCGAAGCAGCGCATTCGAAGCCGCGCGTCGTCCGCGTGTCCGGCGACTTGGCCGGCAAGGCGATCATGGATGCGCTGATCGGCGCCGCGCGCGCCGCACCGCATATCCACATCGTTGAAAACAGTTGCGCAGTGACGCTGCTTCAGGACGCGAATGGCCGTGTCGCCGGGGTGCTTTGCGACAATGGCGAGCACTTTGAAGCCGCCGAAACCGTGCTCGCAACCGGCGGCATCGGCGGGCTCTACGCCGTCACCACCAATCCGGCCGAGGCCTTGGGCCAAGGCTTGGCGATGGCCGCGCATGCCGGCGCGCTGATCGGCGATCCGGAATTCGTGCAATTCCACCCCACGGCGATCGACATCGGCCGCGACCCCGCGCCGCTCGCCACCGAAGCATTGCGCGGCGAAGGCGCGCATCTCGTCAACGCAAAGGGCGAAGCATTCGTCCCCGACCTGGCGCCGCGCGATGTCGTCGCCCGCGCCATCCACTGCGAGCGCGAAGCGGGGCGCGGCGCCTTTCTCGATGCGCGCGAGGCGGTCGGCTCGCATTTTCCGGCGGCTTTCCCCACCGTGTTCGCAGCATGCATGAGTGTTGGCCTCGATCCGCGCCTCGCGCCGATCCCGGTGGCGCCTGCTGCACATTACCATATGGGCGGCGTCGTCACCGATATGTGGGGGCGGAGCACGCTCGACGGTCTCTGGGCGGTCGGCGAGTGCGCCTCAACCGGTGCGCATGGCGCGAACAGGTTGGCGTCGAACTCGCTGCTCGAAGCCGTTGTCTTCGCCCAGCGCATCGCCGATCGGCTGCGCGACACCGAGGCCCCCCCCTCAGCACCGGTGCAGACCGCGCCACCGCCGCCCGCACTGCCCGAAACCGACCGATCTGAATTGCGCGCGCTGATGCAGGCGCACGCCGGGGTCGTGCGCAACGCCACCGAGTTGGCGTCTGCTCTCGACCGGGTCGACGCACTTTGCGATGTTCATGGGCGCGCCCTGGCGCTAACCGCCGCGCGCCTCATTCTCAGCGCCGCGCTCGCGCGCAAGGAAAGCCGCGGCGCCCATTTCAGGAGCGACTATCCCGATGGCGCCACGCCCTCCCGCAGCTTCCTCACTAGAAACGGCGCGCTTGCTCCCGCCGCTGCCTAACCCGGTGCTGGAGCCGATCGTGCGGCTCGCGCTTGCCGAAGATCTGGGGGCGGCCGGCGATGTGACGACGGACGCGCTGATCGACCCGTCGACCCAGGGGCGCTGGGCCGTGCGCGCGCGAGAGGCCGGAATCGTCGCCGGGCTGGATGCAGCGATCCTCGCCGGCGCCATGATCGACCCGGCGCTGAAGATCGTCGTGCGCGCGCCGGACGGATCGAGGGTCGACGCCGGTGACGCAATACTGGACATCGCCGGCGCCGCGCGTTCGATGCTGATGGCCGAACGCACCATGCTCAACTTCATCGGCCGCCTTTCCGGCATCGCCACGTTGACGCGCCGCTATGTCGACGCGGTCGCCGGCATGGACGTGGTGATCGCCTCGACGCGCAAGACGACGCCAGGAATGCGCGCGCTGGAAAAGCGCGCCGTACGCTTGGGCGGCGGCGGCGCGCACCGCTACGGTTTGGACGATGCCATGCTGATCAAGGACAATCACATTGCCGCGGCGGGTGGCGTTGGCGTTGCGCTGCAGCGCGCGCGCGAGGCGGCCGGGCATCTGATGTGCATCGAGATCGAGGTAGATACGCTGGAGCAGTTGCGCGAGGCCCTGCCGCATGCGCCGCGCGCTGTGCTCCTGGATAATTTCTCGCTCGCGGACCTGCGCGCGGCAGTCGGTCTTGCGAAGGGAAAGGCGCTGCTCGAGGCTTCTGGCGGAATCACGATTGAGAACGTCGCCGCGGTGGCGGAAACCGGCGTCAATGTAGTTTCCATCGGTGCGCTGACGCACTCGGCGCGATCGTTGGATGTGGGGTTGGACGCGCTGTAATCCGCGCCTGACGGCAATTCTCGGGCATCACACGCCGCTATTGACGATCCCGAACAGCAGATGGTCGCGCCACTGGCCGTTGATCTTCAGATACGCCCTGGCCACGCCTTCCTGGATGAAGCTGCATTTCTCGAGCACGCGCCGGGACGCGAGATTGTCGGGCTGACATGCCGCCTCGACGCGATGCAGGTCGAGGTCCTCGAAAGCGTAGCGCAAGACTGCGCGCACGGCGGCCGTGGTGTAGCCGTTCCCGGCATACATTTTTCCGGCCCAGTAACCCAGCGACGCTGTCTGCGCGACGCCGCGCCTGATGTTCGACAACGTCACGCCGCCGAGGAGCGCATCATCGTCTTCGCGAAATACGAACAGCGCATGCGCCTTGTCATCGCGTGCATCCTCGGTGTAGCGCCGCAGCTTGTAGCGATAAGAGCCGCGCGAAGTTTCATCCTGCGCCCAGGTCGGCTCCCACGGGGTCAGGAAGTTGCGGCTGGTTTCGCGCACGTCGGCCCATTCCTGGTAGTCGCGGAGTTCCGGGGCGCGCAGATAAACGCCCTCGCCGTCGATCCGGCGCAGGCCGTCATTGTCTTTCCGCATCAAAGCCATGACGGCGCTAGTCTGCCTCAAACAGGGCGAGCGCGCCATGCCCCGCCTTGGGCCCGATCGCAGCCGCGCAGGCCGGTCCGTCCAGCGCCGCGACCGCCAGCGCCTGGACATCCTCACAGGTCACTGCATCCATGCGGGCGCGGATTTCGGCAAAATCGTAGAGCTGGTCGCGCAGGAAGACCTGGCTGACGCGGGCCTCCGCGCGCGCCGTGGGCGCCTCGAGACCCATGAGCATGGATGCACGCGACACCGCCTTTGCGCGTGCGAGTTCGGCTTCAGTCGGCCCCTTCGCCGCCATCAGAGCCAGTTGATCCCGTACGATCTCGGCGACCTCGCGCCCGTGCTTGGCCGAACAGCCAGCGTAGACGCTGATGCGCCCGACGTCCTCGAACACGTCGAGCGCGGAATCGATGGCGTAGACGAGGCCGCGCGCCTCGCGCACTTCCTGGAACAGCCGCGATGACATGCCGCCGCCGAAAATCTCGGAAAGCAAGCGCGCAGCATAGAGCGACTCGCTGCCGGCATGGGGGGCCGGCCAGGAGAAGACCAGATGAGTCTGCTCGAGCTTGCGCACTTCGCTTGCCTGCCCCCGGTAAGGGCGCGCAGCGACATGCTGCTGCACCGGCTTTGCCGGCAGTTGGGCGAAGCGGCGCGTCGCGGTGTCGATGATGGCTTCGCGCGTGAAGGCGCCGGCGACACTGATCACCACGCGCTCAGGGGCCATGTGATCGTCTTGAAACGACCTGAGTGTATCGACGCTGATATTGTTCAGCGTTTCCTCTTCGCCGAGAATGGGCCGTCCCAAGGCTTGATCCCGGTAGAGCGCGCGCTGATGCAGTTCGAACACGCGATCGTCGGGCGCGTCGAATGCTTCGCCGCGCTCCTGCGCGACAACGCCCTTTTCCTTCTTCAGATCCTCCGGCGCCCAGCGCGGTGCAAACAGGATGTCGGCAATCAGATCGAGCGCGAATGGCGCCTGCTCGGCGATCGCGCGCGCATAATAGGCCGTGCGCTCGTAACCGGTGGCGGCATTCATGACGATGCCCGCGTTCTCGGTCGCCTCCGCGAATTGACGTGCGTCTCGGGCGCCCGCGCCCTTGAACGCCATGTGCTCGAATAGATGGGCGATGCCATTGAGTTCGGCAGGCTCCCAGCGCGCGCCGACGCGCTGCCAGACGCCCAGGGCCGCAGTTCCGAGTTCGGGCATCGGATCGAGCGCCATTCGCACGCCGTTAGGCAGTCGGACCAGTTCTAGCTCCACGCGCGGCTCCGTTCTCGAATGTACCTTTTCACGGCTTCGGCGTCGGCGGGAACGGAGTCAAATCTTTCGGGGCGTTCGAGCAAATCGGCGCACTTGACCGGAAGGTGCGGGCGTTGACCGGTGGCGCGCTCGACGGCCTCGGGGAATTTCGCCGGGTGGGCGGTGGCGAGGAACACAATCGGGGGAACGGGATTGGCCACACGGGCGTATTCGCCAACGGCGGTGTGCGGGCAGATCATGTCCTGATCGTGGATCCAGGCGTTGTGCATCATCTCAAGTGTGGTCTTGTCGCTGACAGCGACAGCGGCGAAATCCTCTCTGAGTCGCGCGAGCGCCGCGGTCGGAATGTCGAAGCCGCCGGATTGGGCAAAACCGCCGTACAGATTGCGTAAAGCTTCACTATCGCGATCGAGCGCCTCGAAGAGGATGCGCTCGAAGTTCGATGCCACTTGAATGTCCATCGCCGGCGACAGCGTCGCTCTGGATTCGCCGCGCTGGTAGCGGCCGGTTTCGAGCGCGCGGGCAAGAATGTCGTTCTCGTTGGTCGCGAGCACGATGCGCCCGATGGGCGCCCGCATCTGTTTTGCCACCCAAGCCGAGTAGGCATCGCCGAAATTGCCTGTAGGAACGATGAAGCTGACATGTCCGTGCGCGGCCAGAACGTTGGCGGCAATCTGGAAATACACGCTCTGGGCGACGATGCGCGCCCAATTGATGGAGTTGACGCCGGTCAAATGCGCGCTGGCGGCAAATTCCGCATCGGCGAACAGCGCCTTGACGAAGGCCTGGCACGCATCGAAGTCGCCGTCGACTTCGATAGCATGAATGTTGGCTGCGCCGGATGTCGTCATGAAGCGCCGCTGCACATTGGAGACGCGGCCTTTCGGCGTGAGCACGAAGAGATCTATCCGCTCGCGATGCTTCAGCGCTTCGACCGCGGCGCCACCCGTATCGCCCGATGTCGCACAAATCACCGTCAGCCGCTGATCGCGGCGCGTCAGAGCCGCGTCGAATAACGGCCCGATGAGCTGCATCGCGACGTCTTTGAACGACAGCGACGGACCGTGAAAAAGCTCAAGCCGCCAAGCGCCCGCGCCGGTCTGGCGCACGGGCGTGACGGCCTCCGGCCATTTCGGCCGCCAAGTTTCATCGTTCGGCGTTGCCGGCGCCGCGATATAGGCCTCATTGCAAATTGAGCTGACGCCATCTGCTTCCCAACCCAATTCGCCGTGCGCGAATTGCGTCAATGTGCGGATCGCAGCGTAACTGAAATGTCCGTGCGCGATGTCGCTGCGGCCGAGGTCGCTCGTCGGACCTTCGGGCCAGCTTTCCGGCACATACAAGCCACCGTCCGGCGCCATGCCGGCGAACACGGCGCCCAGGAACGAAACCGGCGGAGCTTGGCCTCGCGTTGAGATATAGCGCATCAGTCCTCATTCTTGGACCGCCGGCGTCCCCGCCGGCAACACTGCGTCCACCGAACCAAAGCATGCCGGCGAGACGCCGGCGGTCCAAGGCCGCATCAGTCCTCGCGCGGACGCGGACGCTGGAAAGTCAGCCGGCCCACGCTGGCATGATAAGCGAAATAGATCGCCAGCAGAACCAGCGCGAGGCCGTACCAGGTCAGCGCGTAACCGAGATGGCGCGCCGGCGGCAGCACATCGGCGCCAGGCGCGAGCGCGAACGGATTGGCGATGGCGCGGCCGTCAGCCCCGACATAGGCGCCGGCGATGTAATAGCCCGCCACGTTTTCGAGACCGGCGTTGCGCCCCATCGCCGGCAAATCGACGGCGAACCACAAGCGTTGCAGCGGCCGCGGCGGCAGCGTGAACGGCGCCGGTTCCTCCGGCGTGATCGAAGCGCCGGTAATCGGCGCACCGAAACGGAGCGAGGCGGGAAAGCGCACTTCGTCCGGATCCGGCGGCTCGATCGCTGCGATGAAGTCTGAATCCACGAAGACGATGGTCTCGCCTTCTTGCACCGGTGCGAACACGCGCCAACCCTGCTCGTGGGTGTCCGGCCGAACGCCATGCACGAACTGCACGGCGCCTTCGATCGGCTGATAGGCGGCGATCGTCATCTCTGCCACCGGCTCTTCTGCCGCCGCCAGTTTCACTTCGTACCGCTCCCACTGCCAGCGCCCGAGCGGGATCAACACGATCAGCGCGAGGATGGTGAGCACCGTCATCACCGGGAGCGGACGAAATCTGATCATTCCACGTCCCTGCGCGTGGCTTCGCTTGCCTTGTGCCGCCATTGCAGTGCGAAAAACGTCGCCTTGAACGGCGGAAGGAAGGCAAGGCAAAGCACGACGGTCGCGACAAGCGTGATCGTAAGCGCCAGCCAATCCGCCAGATCGACGACGACCTGCAGAACGATCAGCAAGGGCGCGACGATGGCGCCGACCGCGAGGATGACGAAGACGGCAGGGCCGTCGCCCGCGTCAGCGGCCTTAAAATTCGCCCCACACTGCGCGCAGATCTCGCGAAAGCGCAGATAACCGTCGAACACGGGCCCCTTCCCGCATTCAGGGCAACGCAGCAGCAGCCCTGCAGCCCAGGGTGAGGGCCGCAGGCTGCTCAATTCTGCATCGTGATGAACGGCATCACGTAGACGAAGGTGAACAGGAAGAGCCAAACCACGTCGACGAAATGCCAGTACCAGGCCGCCGCCTCCAAGCCGAAATGTTTGGTCGGCGTGAATTGGCCCGCCAGCACGCGCAGCAGGCAAACCGCGAGAAAGATCGTGCCGATGATGACATGGGCGCCGTGGAAACCCGTCGCCATGAAGAACGACGAGCCATACACGTTGGCGGTGGTGACATCGCCCTGGTTGCCGAACGCGAAACCGGCTTCCGGATACTCGACGCCGAATTGGATGTAAGTGAACAGCATCCCCAGCAGCACGGTGAGGATCAGTCCGTTGCGGGCGCCGTTGCGGTCGCCCGATTGCAGCGCGTGGTGCGCCCACGTCACGGTCGTGCCCGACAGCAGCAGGATGAGCGTATTCATCAACGGCAGGTGGAACGGGTCGAACGTCTCAACGTGCGGCGGCGGCCAGTTGGCCCAGGCCTGTGTGGTGGTTTCATCCCACGTCGGCACGACCCAGGCAGCGCGATGTTCATGGAAGATCGCCAGTTCGAAGAACATCCAGAACCAGGCGACAAAGAACATCACTTCCGAGGCGATGAAGAGGATCATGCCGTACCGCAGGCCGATATCGACGACCGGCGTGTGATCGCCCTGCCGGCTCTCCCGGATCACGTCGCTCCACCAGCAGATGGACGTGATGATGAGAATGCCGAAGCCGAGCAGGAACAGCGTCCAATGGCCCTTGCCAAGGAAGAAGTCGGCCTCGTTCGGCGAGATGCCGCGCATCAGCACGACAGCGCCGACTGCGGCGACCAGCGCCCCAACAGAGCCGACGAACGGCCAGGGGCTGGGATTAACCAGGTGGTAGTCGTGTTTGACCTCGCCGTGCGCCATGTCGATCCCTCAGCGTCCTTAGCTCGTTGATCCTTCCGCCGCCTCGAGCAGCGCCTGCGCTTCAGGCGAGGTGGAGCGGAAGAAGGTGTATGAAAGTGTCAGCGTGTCGATGTCGCGCGTATCGGGGTCAGCCACGATCTCGGGATCGACGAAGAAGACCACCGGCAAGTCGACTTCCGCGCCCGGTGCAATCACGCGGTCGGTGAAGCAGAAGCATTCGAGCTTGGCGAAGTACTGGCCGGCGAGGTGAGGCGTGACGTTGTAGGTGGCGCGCGCAACGACCGGTTCGCTCGACGTGTTCCGAACGCGATAGAAAGCCAAGCCGGTTTCGCCGATGCGCAAGGTTTGCGAAGTCTGTTTGGGGGCGAATTCGACGGGAAGGTCAGGCGCCGTGTTGGCGTCGAAGCGCACTTCGATACGCCGCGCCAGGATTTGGCTGGGTGCGGCCGACGCTTCCTGTGTCGTGCCGCCATAGCCGGTGACCTTGCAGAAGGCGTCATAGAGCGGGACTGCGGCGAACGCCAAACCGGTCATGCCCGCGACCACGGCGCCGGCGATCATCGCCGTGCGGGTCATGCGCTTCTTGTGTTCCGAGTTCATAGCGGACGATCCAGGACGCCGGCTTGCAGCTTGGCGACGGTAATCAGAAACACCAGCAGTACGAAGGCAGCGATGGCGAGGGCAATCCAGAGATTACGCCGCTTGCGGGCGTTAAGCTCGTCAGGGGTCATGATGGCGCTCACGTCATTACCCGTTCGGCGAGCAGCGCCGCAAACAGCGCGAACAGATACAGAATGGAATAGCCGAATAAATCCCGCGCCCGCTTGTCTTCAGCGACGACGCCCTCGCCGGCGCGCGACATCAGCAGACGGACCGCGAGCACAACGAACAGGATGCCGCCGAGCGCGGCGATCGCGCCATAGATCATGCCGCCGAGCCCGGTCATGACCGGCGCCAGCGCAAGCGGGGCAAGCACCAGCGAATAGACGAAGATATGCATCCGCGTTGCGCCAGCCCCGTGAGTCACCGGCAGCATCGGCACGCGCGCAGCAGCGTAATCATCCTTCTGCAGCAGCGAGAGCGCCCAGAAATGAGGCGGCGTCCAGAAAAAGATGACAGCGACGAGGATCAGTGGGTCGAGCGACAGCGCACCGGCCTTTGCCGCCCACGCGATCGCCGGCGGCAGCGCGCCGGCCAAGCCGCCAATGACGATGTTCTGCGGCGTCGCGCGCTTCAGCCACATCGTATAGACGACGGCGTAGAAGAAGATCGTGAACGCCAGCAAGCCCGCCGCGAGCGGCCCCGCGGCGAGCTGCATGGTCACGATGCTGAGCGCCGAAAGCGTCAACCCCAGCATCAAAGCTTCCTCACGCGGCACGCGGCCGGCGGGGATCGGCCGCAACCGCGTGCGGCTCATCTGGGCGTCGATATCGCTATCGAACCACATGTTGAGTGCGCCGGAAGCGCCCGCAGCCACGGCGATCGCGAGGATTGCAGCAAAGCCCAGCACCAGGTCGTTTGCGCCCGGCGCCGCCACATAGCCGACGAGACCGGTAAACACGACCAGGCTCATCACACGCGGCTTCAGCAGCGCGAGATAGTCGCTTGCCGTTGCAGGGCGCGACAGGTCGGAGTGATGAGCGATCGTCACGACTCCCCCTCCCCCTGGGGAGGGGGTGGGGGGAGGGAGCGCTTGATCGCTCGCCCCTCCTCCCTACCCTCCTCCCGTTGGGAGGAGGGGCGTGTAATCAGCGGGAGCAACTGTTTTATGATTGCCGCGGGATCGGCAGCGAGTTCTTCGTTCGTAAAACGGAGGACGCGATAACCACGAAGTACTGCATCGATCTCTTTTTTCTTGTCCGCTGCCTGAACCTCAGGCAGCTCGTGCACGGCGCCGTCGAGTTCGATCAATATCTTCCGTCTCAGGTCGGCAAAGTCGAACACGCGCTGACCGACATTCGTCTGTCTGCGGAAGTTGGCGCCTTCGCGATTGAGTTCACGCAGCAGCTTCCAAAGTCGCTTCTCGTGCGGCGTCTCGTTCTTCCGCAATACGCGCGCGCGATATGCGGCGCGGCTGTAGTCTTTGCGCCGATCCTCACCGTATGCGGGGGCCCAACCTGACATGGTCCTAGTGGTGCGTGTCCGGCTTGATCACCGGCAGTTCGTTGAACTGGTGGAATGGCGGCGGTGACGAAAGCGTCCATTCCAAGGTAGTGGCGCCTTCGCCCCAAGGATTAGCGCCCGCCTTGCGGCGCACCAGGAACATCTCGGCCAGCGTGACCAGGAAGATGAGCACGCCGAACGCGGTGATGGCGTAGCCGATCGAACTGATATGGTTCCAATAAGTGAACGCTTCCGGGTAGTCGATGTACCGGCGCGGCATGCCCTGCAGGCCAAGGAAGTGTTGCGGGAAGAAGATGATGTTGACGCCGATGAACATGATCCAGAACTGCATCCCCGCCAGGAAGCCGTTATAGCGGTAGCCGCTCATCTTCGGGATCCAGTAGAAAAAGCCGCCGAAGATTGCGAACACGGCGCCCAGCGAAAGCACGTAGTGGAAGTGCGCGACGACATAATAAGTGTCGTGCAGCGCCGTATCGACGCCGGAGTTCGCGAGCACCACCCCGGTGACCCCGCCGACGGTAAACAGGAAAATGAAGCCGATCGCCCACAACATCGGCACTTTGAAATCGATCGAACCGCCCCACATCGTGGCGATCCACGAAAAGATCTTGATCCCCGTTGGCACCGCGATGACCATGGTCGCGGCGATGAAATAGGCTTCCAGATCGAGCCCCATGCCAACCGTGTACATGTGGTGCGCCCAAACGATGAAGCCGATGAAACCGATCGCGACCATCGCGTAAGCCATGCCGAGATAGCCGAACACGGGCTTCTTCGAGAACGTCGACACGATCTGCGAAACCATACCGAAGCCCGGCAGGATGAGGATGTAGACCTCCGGATGGCCGAAGAACCAGAACAGGTGCTGGTACATGACCGGGTCGCCGCCGCCGGCCGGCGAGAAGAATTGCGTGCCGAAATTGCGGTCGGTGAGCAGCATCGTCAGCGCGCCCGCGAGCACCGGCAATGAAAGCACCAGCAGCCACACGGTGACGAGAATCGACCACACAAACAGCGGCATGCGATGCAGCGACATGCCAGGCGCGCGCATGTTGAAGATGGTCGTGATGAAGTTGATCGCGCCCAGGATCGAAGACGCGCCGGCGATGTGCAGCGACAGAATCAAGAGATCCATAGACGGCCCGCTATGGTGGGCAGGCGACGTCGAGAGCGGCGCATAAAGCGTCCAGCCCCCGCCGAAGCCGGGAAATTCGCCATTCCCGGGCACGATCATCGACAGCACAGCCAGCGTGAACGAAGCCGGCAACAGCCAGAACGAAATGTTGTTCATGCGCGGGAACGCCATGTCGGGCGCGCCGATCATCAGCGGCACAAACCAATTGCCGAAACCGCCGATCATTGCCGGCATGACCATGAAGAAGATCATGATCAGGCCGTGCATGGTCACCACAACATTGTAGCTGTGGTTCGAATTCATCCCGAGATATTGCGCCAGGAACGAGCCTTCGGTGAACACTTGCACGCCCGGCTCAGCCAACTCCCAGCGGATGAATCCCGAAAGCGCGCCGCCGACCAGTCCGGCGATAATCGCAAACACAAGATACATCGTGCCGATGTCCTTGTGGTTGGTCGAATAGACCCAGCGTTTCCAATCATAGAGGCTGGGGCGATGATCTTCGTGATGATCCCCGGCGTGAGCAGCTTCGTGCGTCATGGTTGTGTCGTCCTCAGCGCGTCGGCGTCGCAGCGGGCGCGGCGGGTTGGTCGGTTGGAGGCTGCGCCTCGCCGCCGGGCGTTTCGGCGCCCGGCGCAGCTTCCGGTTCATTCGAGGCAAAAGAGCCGCCGCGCGAGGTCACCCACTGCTCCCATTCGGCGCGGCTCACCGCGTGAATTTCGATCGGCATGTAGGCGTGATTGACGCCGCAGAGTTCAGAACACTGACCGTAGAACACGCCTTCGCGGTCGACGTTGAACCACGTCTCGTTGACCCGGCCCTGGATCGCGTCTTCTTTCACACCGAACGCCGGCACGGCAAAGGCGTGGATGACGTCATTAGAGGTCACGAGCACGCGGATCGTGGTGTCGACGGGGACCAGGAGCGGTTCGGTCGTGGCCAGAAGGTACGGTCGGCCCTGAGCGCGCGCGTCCTCTTCGGGCAACAGGTTCGCCGCGATGGTGACGCCCTGGTCAGGATATTCAAAATTCCAGAACCAGGAATTGCCCGTCACCTTCAGCGTCAGTTCAGCTTCGGGGATGCGTTCTTGCCGATAGATCAGCGGGAACGACTGCCAGGCAATGACCACCAGGATCAGCACCGGGACGATCGTCCAAACCACCTCCACCAAGATGTTGTGGGTGAACTTCCTCGGCGTCGGATTGGCTCGGCGATTGTAGCGGATGATGACCCACAGCAGCAGCGACAACACAAATGCCGAGACCGCTACGATGATCCACAGGAGAAAATCGTGAAACTGCGTGATCTCGCGCATGATTTCCGTGGCAGCCGGCTGCAGGTGCACCCCGCGGTCCTCCGGCGCGCCGACTGTTGCGTGCGCAGCGCCCGCAAAGGACATCGCCATCGTGGCGACGCTTGCGATCCAAGCCCCTCGCTTCACGCAGTGTTCCTCCCTAGAGATTCAGCGCCGGTATGGCGCGCGCCGAAGCCCGCGCCTATAGTCGCCGGGCGCGGCATTTCGACCGCGCCTTGCGGATTTGTAAGTCTCCAACGGGGTGGGTTGCTAGCATGAGCCGCGCTTGGCTTCCAAGGCGCTTCTCGTCGCCGATTCCGGCGCTTTCCGCCGCGGTCGCACTGACTGTGTCACTGCTGGGCGCCGCGCACGCGCAGCGCACCGACACCACAGCCGTAACCGTCGTCGGCCGCGATCCCAATGCACGCCGATGCAGCGAGTTCGTGCTCAGGGGCGATGCTAGCGACGCAACGATCGATGTGTGCAACGAAGCGCTGAACTACCGCCGGCTCGAACGGCCGGCGCAGCTTCAGCTCTTGGTCAATCGCGGTGTCACCCATCTGCGGCGGAGCGAGTGGCGCGATGCCTTGGCCGATTTCGATGCGGTGATCGCGCTCGACCGCCGTCAGGCGGAGGCACACCTCAACCGTGGCGCAGCGCTGGTGCAGCTCGGGCAGCACGGGGCGGCGATCGCCGCCATCACAGAAGCGCTTGGACTCGGTGTACGGGAGCCCCACAAAGCCTACTTCAACAGAGGCGCCGCACGCGAAGCGCTGGGGGATATCCGCGGCGCCTATGAGGATTATAATACCGCCCTGGAGATAGAGCCGAACTGGGGACCGGCCAATGCCGAGCTGGCCCGTTTCGCCCGCACCCGCCGCGACCACCTCGCGACCGTGCTCGGGGAAGGCGCTCGTCAGTAGAATCAGCCACTTACAGAATTGCACCGTTCCGGGTACGGCCCGGGCCGACTCTGGCCCTATATTGGACCGACGCTATCCCCGGAGAATAACGACATGGCCGATGGGCTGCCTGCGCCCGCCGAACGCGCAGCGGAAATGGATTGGGACGCCGCCGCGCGCATCCTCGCCGAAGCCGCCAAGGGGGCAGATGACGGCGAGATCTTCGCCGAAGACACTCGCGCCGAGAGCTTCCATTGGGATGACGGGCGGTTGAAGTCCGCTTCGTTTGACGCAACCACCGGCTTCGGCTTGCGTGTCGTGGCCGGCGAGCGCGCCGGATACGGCCATGCCTCGGTGCTCGACACCGAGGCGGTGTCGCGGGCGGCTGCGGCCGCCGCCGCCGTCAAACTCGGCCACGCCGGATCGCTCGACGTCAGCCCAGCGCGGGTGAACCGGCGGCTCTATCCGGACTTCGACCCGATCGAGGCCCCTTCATTCACCGTCAAAACCGGCCTGTTGGCGGAGATCGACGCCTATTGCCGCGCCAAGGATTCGCGCGTGGTGCAGGTCGCAGCCACGCTCTCCGGCGCCAGGCGCGGCCTTACGATTCTACGCCCAGACGGCGCCAAGCTGACCGATCACCGCCCGCTGGTGCGGATCAACATCTCCGTCACCGCCGAGCGCGACGGCCGGCGCGAGAACGGGTCCGCCGGCGCCGGCGGCCGGGAGCCCTACGAAGTCTTCATTGCTCCGCACCGCTGGAAAGCGATGGCCGATGAGGCGCTGCGAATTGCGCTGGTGAATCTCGACGCCGAGCCGGCCCCTGCCGGCGAGATGGACGTGGTGCTCGGCCCCGGCTGGCCGGGCGTGCTGCTGCACGAAGCCGTCGGCCACGGCCTCGAGGGCGACTTCAACCGCAAAGGCACCAGCGCCTTTTCCGGAATGATCGGACAGCGCGTCGCCGCCCCCGGCGTAACAGTTGTGGATGACGGCACGATCGAGAATCGACGCGGCTCTCTAACGATCGATGACGAAGGAACGCCGACTCAGCGCACGGTTCTGATCGAAGACGGCATCCTCAAGGGTTATCTTCAGGACCGTTTGAACGCGCGCCTCACCGGCGTTGCGCCGACCGGTTCCGGCCGTCGCGAGAGCTACGCGCACCGGCCGATGCCGCGCATGACCAACACGTTCATGGAAGCCGGCGATCGCGCGCCCGAGGAGATCCTGGCCGCGCTGAAACGCGGGGTTTACGCGGTTAATTTCGGAGGCGGTCAGGTCGATATCACCTCCGGAAAGTTCGTCTTCCAATGCACCGAGGCCTACTACGTCGAGGACGGCAAGATCAAACATCCAATCAAGGGCGCGACGCTGATCGGCGACGGCCCGAGCGCGCTCACGCGCGTCACCATGATCGGCAACGATCTCAAATTGGATGAAGGAGTCGGCACGTGCGGCAAGGCCGGTCAAACCGTGCCCGTCGGCGTCGGACAGCCGACATTGTACATCACCGGACTGACAGTCGGCGGAATGTAGTTCGCCGGCGGTCATTTACAATTTAGAGAATCGACGCAGAAGCTATGAGCATCCCAATGTCTGGGGAGGTTGATACTATGGCTGCGAAAAAGAAGAAGGCGAAGGTTGCCAAAGCTGGCGGCAAGTCCAAAGCCAAGAAGAAGAAGTAAGTTCTGAACTTCAGAACCCAGGGAACGCCGCCGCGGCTCGCGCCACGGCGGCGTTTTCGTTGCAAAATTCGTCGCGCAGCCTCGCCGCTTCGTCGCAATGCACTGCGTTTGCCGCGAAAAAGCCCGTCCCAATCGCGTCCAACACCAGCGCTGCAATCATCCTGAAACATGCAGCAGCGCACTTGCGCAAAACCGCACGCCGCGGGGAGATGGCGACCGGGGGGACGAGTGATGCTTGGCCGCATGATGGTATCCGCGCTGGCTTTGACCGGTGTCGCTTACGCGCAAGAGACAACGCCGCCCTCTGTAGGCGAAGCCGCCGTTACACCCTCTTCGAGCACCGCCGACCGGGTGATCTACGAGGCGGCCCAGTTCGCGCAGTACAATCCTCAGACGGCGCTCGACATGGTGCGGCAAGTGCCCGGCTTCTCGCTCGACGGCGGGGAAGACCGCCGCGGCTTCTCGGGCGCGGTCGGCAACCTCCTGATCGACGGCGTTCGGCCGAGCACCAAGAGCCAGGGCGTCGACGGCATTCTGCAACGGATTCCCGCCAACCAGGTCGTGCGTTTGGAAATCCTGCGCGGGGCAGCGGTCGCCGGCGACGCCTCGGGCCAATCGACACTGCTGAACGTCGTGCGCACGCCGACAGCCGGCAGCGGCGTCTATGAAGCGGGGTTCGAACTCACGTCGCGCGGCGTCCCCGCTCCACGCGGCGAACTTTCCTACAGCGGGCGCAACGGCAACGTCGAATACAGCCTGGCCGGCTCGATCTTCAGCCAGTATCGCGATCTGCCGGGCTGGCGATTGTTTTACGCCCAACCGGGCGATGTTTACACCGGACGCGCCGAAACGCCGTCGCCGCGCGATTTCCGCGAAGGCACGATAACCGGCAGCCTCGCCTTCCCGCTTTGGGGCGGCCGCTTCAGCACCAACGCGCAGGTCAATGCGTGGCGCTTCAACGCCGACAACGACTATTACTTCTTCGACGCGTTGGACAATCCGAACTCTGCCCTGTTGCAAGACTTCCAGGAGCGCGGCAACAGCTACGAAATCGGCGTCAACTACGACCGCGACTTCGGTCCGTGGTCGCTCGGCCTGATCGGGCTCATCAATCGCCGGCACTACGAAAGCGACGAGGCCGATCTGTTTCTGGACGGCGCCGGCGCGCTGGATGGCGATTTCTTACAGGACATAGCGCAGGACTCGGGCGAGTCGATCGCGCGTTTCACGCTGGCTCGGCCAATCGGCGCTCGTCAGCGCATCGAGTTCGGCGCCGAAGGCGCGTTCAATTCGCTCGATCAGGAACTCGATTTGGCAGGCAGTTTTGCGCCGCCTTCGTTCGACAACGCGAACGTGCTGGTCGAGGAAGAGCGCGCCGAAATCTTCGCCTCGCATACGTGGCGGCCGAGCGACGTCTGGTCGATCGAAACACGGCTCAATTGGGAAACCTCGACGCTGACCTTCACAGGCGACACCAACCAGACGGTCGACCTCGCCTTCTGGAAGCCATCCATCCAGCTCACGCGCACCTTCGCCGGCAACAACCAGGTTCGCTTCCGCGTCTATCGCGACGTGAGCCAGCTCGATTTCGGCGACTTCGTCTCGGCGGCGGCGACCGCCGATGCGATCATCGCCGGGGGAAATCCAGACCTCGTGCCGCAAACCGACTGGCGCACCGAACTGGGCACGGATTTGCGTTTCCCGGGCGGCGCCGCTCTCGGCCTTACCTTGACCCATCACAGCATCAGCGACGTCACCGACGTCGTGTTCATTCCTGCCGCGGGTTTCGATGCGCCCGGGAATCTCGGCGACGGCGAAGCGCTCAGCCTCGACGTCAATTTCTCGACGCCCGTGTCCTTTATCGAAGGCGGACGGCTGACGATTGAAGGCTATCTCTGGGACACCGAGGTCACCGACCCGCTCACCGGTCAACCGCGCATCTTCTCGTTCCAGCCGGAATCGCAGATCGAAGTGAATTTCCGCCAGGATTTGCCCGATTTGCGGTTCGCCTGGGGCGTCAGCCTGTTCAAGCAGGGCGAAGTGCAGGCCTATCGCTTCAACGAGATCGATACGAGCGAGGAAGGTCCCTGGGTCGATCTCTTCGTCGAAACCACGGCGCTACCGCACAACATGAAGCTCCGCGCCTGGGCGGCGAACCTGTTCGACGGCACTGTCTATCGCGACCGCCGCTTCTTCAACGAGGACCCGCCCGGGCCCGCCACCAATCTGGGCCGCAACGGCATCAACACGTCGCGCGACTATCGCCAGCGGGAGTTCGCCCAGGCGCCGTGGTTCATCCTCGAACTCAGCGGAACGTTCTGATCGCAGGGCTCAGTAGCGCATGCCCACGCGCACGCCGAAAATTTGCGGCGGTCTCAGCGAACCGACGACGAACCTGCTGAACGGCGGCTGAAAGGTGTTCGCCACCACGGCCTCATCGGTCAGATTGCGGCCAAACAGGCTGACAGAGTAGCTGTCGTCAGGCGCGTTATAGGTGAGCGATGCGTCGAACCACCAGTAACCCGGCTGATATTCGTGCGGCGTGAAATCGAGGCCGGTGAGCGTCTCGGATTGATAGTGGGCGCGCGCATTGGCGACGATGCTTGCGCCGGTCTCGAGCGCGAAGCTTTGTTCCGCCGAAAAATTCGCGGTCCAGGTCGGCGAATACGGCGCCTGCTGGCCCGAGCAATCGACCTGGAAGCCGCCTGCGCCGGCTGCAAACACACATCCGGTCAGCGGCGGACCGGAACTCAGCGGCGTGACGTATCTATAATCGTCATAGGAGGCGTCGAGATATTGAACGTCGGCGCTCAGGAGGGCGCCGGTGGGCGCCAGCCATTGCGCTTCGATTTCTATCCCCTGAATGGTCGCCTGGCCGATATTGGCCGTACGCAGATTGGTTGCGCCGCGCGAATCCAGCGTGATGTGACTGACCTGCTGGTCTTCATAGCGCCAATGAAATGCCTCGACATCGAGTTGCACCCTGTTGTCGAACAGGCGGTTCTTCCACCCGAGCGTGAGCGCGTCGACGAACTCCGGCGCAAAGGTCTGCGAGTCGTTGGAGAAGAAAAACCCGCCGGATTTGTAGCCGGTTTCATAGCTGGCGTAGAGCAAGCTGTTTTCCGCGAGGTCCCACTCGAGGCCGGCGCGCCAGGTCGTGTGCGAAAATGACTCGCGTTCGTCTGCAATGACGGCAAAGCCCACGGTGAGCGTGCCGTCTGCCGGATTGAACACCGGAATCGCGGTCGAAGATCCCGGCGGGATCACCAGCGGCGGCGTGAGCAGGTCGACCGGGAAGCGCGGCGCATTCGGGCAACTGGCGGTCGGCACGGGCGGGCAAAGCCGGTTGAAGCTGCGGAAAGAACCGGAGAATGATTTTTCGTCTTCAGTGTAGCGCGCGCCAAGGCTCAGCCGAAAGTCATCGGTCAGATCGTAGGTGAGCCGTCCGTACACGGCCGCGCTTTCGGTGCGCGTGTGCGGCTCCTGAATCGACATGTTGTACTGGCTGTTGACGACGAAGCGAGGGACGTCGTTCGTCTCCTGATAGACGATGGCGCCGAGAAGGTAACGCAACCGCCGATCTGCATCCGATACCAGGCGTGATTCGAAGCTGGCTTGCCGGTCATCCTCGACAATCGTCAGGGTCATGCCGGTGGCGGTGCCGATCGTGTCGAGATGGCCCTCGCGATAGGCAGGGATCAGCGTCAGCGTGCCCAGCGAAGTCTCGATATCGACGGTCGCGTTCACCCCCCAGAATTCATTGTCGAGACGCTGGTTGTTGGGGATCGGATTGAAATTGCGACCCGCGATCGTCACCGGTTGCGAGGCGTAGAACGCTCCGCCCTCCGCGGAAGATAGACCTACCCGATTATCCGGACCGAGCGCGATGGGAGTGGCCCCTGGTCCACGCCCGCCCTGATTGAAATAATCGCCGACGATGCTGAGCGAAATCGCGCTTGATGGCTCAAGCAGGAACGACAGGCGCCCGCCGATGTCGTCTTGGGCGTCCATGCCGTCGTTCAGGTAGGCGTCGTGACGCACGCTGGTGGCGGCCGCCCGCACCGCGGCCTGCTGGCCAATCGGCAGGTTGATGGCGGCGTCGATACGGACGGAATCGTAGTCGCCGTATTCTGCGATCAATTCGCCGCCGAGGGCGTTGAGTTCCGGCCGGCGCGGCAGCACGTTGATGGCGCCGCCGGTTGCGTTGCGGCCGTAGAGTGTGCCTTGAGGACCTTTCAGGATCTCGATGCGCTCCAGGTCATAGAAGAACCCGGTGCTGGATGAGGGGCGCCCGATCGAGACGCCATCGAAATTGAACGTGACCGCCGGCTCCGCCAGCGAATTGCCGGTGAAATTGCCGACTCCGCGCAGATAGTAGGCGGTGTAAGAGCCAGACAAACCCGCGACCTGGATGGCCGGCGCAAGGTGGCTCAAGTCCGACGGTCTGGTGACGCCGGCGTCGCGAAGAAGTTCAGGCTGCAGCACGGCAACCGGTACAGCGGCGCGCTGCAGCGTTTCCTCTTCGCGCTGCGCCGTGATGACGATATCTTCGAGCCCCTCCGGCGCGCCTTCCGGGTCTTGCGCCCAAGCGGGTGCGCAGAATCCCAGCATGGCCGCCGCCAACAGGCTTTGCTTCAGCATGTCCGTCCCTCGCCCATCGGAGGCTACGCCGGCCTCGCCGCCTCCACCCGACAATCGTACGGCAGGTCCGGCTCTGCGCAGAAGTCCGGCCAGTCTCCGGTTTCCGTCCAGTACTCCACCAGACCGAGTTCGCGCGCGAGCCCGATAAAGCGCGGATCGCGCCGCATTGCTCTGCCCGGTCCCAGGAACAGAAAGTAGCGGTGGCCGCTGGCCACGGGCAGGCGGTTCAACGCACCGCCGAAACCGCCGCCGAAATACTCCTCCGAGAGCGCAAATCCGGTGTCGATTTCACCTGCGAGGGAGGCGGAAGAAATGGCCCGCGGCATATCGAGCGCGCCGCGCCGCGCCATCGCCGCCAGGTTGTTCACCGCCGCGCGCAGCCCGGCGCGGTTGTTGTCGCGCATCGCGACGAGAAAGCTCCGCCACGCGGCGCGCATCGGCTGCTCCATCACGATCGGCGCGGTGTCGACGGTGTCCAGCATCGAGAGCGCGATGTCCGACTCCCCGGCGAACATCGCGTTGGTGAAGCGATTGAACCAGACCGATCGCGAATCTGGCCAAACCCGATACATGCGTTCGCGCATGGCCTGCGCCTCAGCCCTCGCGCCGGAGGCGGTCAGCGTCGGCACAATGGCCGCCCAGGTCACCGGGGACAGCGGATCGATCGCGGCGGCGCGCCGATAATACACCAGCGCGTCCTCAAGCCGGCCAAGCTCGGAGTAGAAGTTCCCGGTGAAGACGTTGGCTTCCGGCGAGTCTGGGTCCTTCTCCAATGCGCGATGCAAGAGTTCGTGACGCTCGCGCCACGCGCTCGACGGCAGGATCAGCGCAAGCGCGAGGTCGCTTTCGGCGTTTTCGCGGTCGAGCGCGCGCGCACGTTCGGCTGCATCTCGCGCCTGCTGCTGCAGTTCCGCGGAACGCTCAGGCGGCACCCGCCCGCTCGCGAGCGCACAGGCCATCGCCAGCATGGACCAGCCGCGAGAAAAGCGCGGCGCACGCTCGGTGATCTGGCGTGCGGCTTCATACATCTCTTCGGGGCCCTGATCGAAGCGCTGCATGCGGTCGCAGGCTCGCAGGAAGATCCCCAAGGTCTCGGGATCGATCTCGCCGGCGCGCGGCCGGCGCGACACCAGTGCGCAACGCAGCACGTCGGCGACATGAGAGGCCAATTGCTCCTGCATTTGCACGCCCTCTCGAGCATTGCGGCGATACTCATTGGACCAGAGCGTCGTATCGGTGCGTGCATCGACAATATGCATGTTGACGTGCAGGGCGCCGGCTTCCTGGCGCACTGCCCCGTCGAGCACGAACCCGGCGGCAGCGCGGCGTGCAGAGGCGCCAAGTCCGCCTTCGCGGAATTGTTCGCTTTGCGCGGGCGGGATGGCCTGCAGGTCGCTGATGCTCATCACGCCGACGACTTGACTTGAAAGGCCCTCCGAGAACGACGTCAGCGAAGCATCGCCCAACGTATCGAAATCGAGCACGGCGACACGCTCATTTTCCTGACGCAGGAGCCGAGGCGCCAGCGCCGTTACGCCGATCGCTGCGGCGACGGCGGCGGCCGCGAGCAAAACGGTGCGGTTGCGCAGCAAGGCATGCCACGGCCGCTCGCGCCAGGCGCCGGCGATGGCGAAGGTCTCGACCTTCTCATCCATCTTGCTGAGCCTGACAGCGCCACGGGAGGACAAGCGTTGGCCGCCGGGCGCAGGCAGCGCGCTCCTGACTTCGCCCGAAACCCGCAGGCCTCCGGGCTCAGCCAATTCGCGCAAGCGCGCGGCGACATTTACCCCGCGCCCCAAGAGGTCGCCGCCGGGCGCTTCGGACACTTCGCCCAGATGGATGCCGATCCGCAGCGGCACCCGTGCATTGGCCAACAGCTCCTCCGCACAGGCGAGGGCGCCGGAGGGCGAGGCGAATTCGAGCATGAAGCCATCGCCCGCCGTATTGAACACGCGGCCCCCATGCGACGCCGCGCCGGTCGCGACCCGTTCCGTGAGGGCGGTGATCTCGCGCACCGCGACGGTTTCGTCGATTTCGCTCTGGTGGGAATAACCGCAAGCGTCGACCGCCACGATCGTCGCCAGCCTCCTCACAGCATCCGTCGGCATGGCCGCTCCACCCCGGACACCAGGATAGCATGACGCTGACAGCCGCTGCGAGCCTCAGACCCCGCTAGCCGGACTGGGGACCGTCACCGCCCGGCGCGTCCGCATTTTTGCAGGACCGGCGTGCGCCAGTGAGGCCCGAATTCGAAGCAAATGCCGCACCCGGTTTCCTTGACCCCCGCGAGACCCCTGCTAGTTTCCGCGCGCGCGAACGGGGGGTGCTCAAACGAGTCGCCCCTCCCGGGCGCGTGGACCGTTCAATGGCTGACAAGAAACCGCCCGAGGACGCCCTTTCCGACCTGCGTCGGCGTGTCGACGCCGCCCGCGGTCAAGGCGCTCCAAGGTCTCGTGCTCCCGATAGCCCGGCTTCGCTGGCGCTCCGGTTCGGCGGCGAGTTCGGCGCGGCTATCATTGTCGGGGCATTGCTCGGCTACGGGGCGGACTACTTTCTCCACACATCGCCGTGGGGCTTGGTGATCGGCTTCGGACTGGGGTTTGTGGCGGGCGTCGTGAACGTCGTGCGCGTGGCGCAGTCGTTCAACAAGGCCAACCCGCCCGCCCCGAACGCGCCGTCCATTCCGGACGACGACGATTGAGGATTTGAGTTTGTCGAACGACCCGATCCATCAGTTCCACACCAACAACAATGTCGACAGGCCCCTGTTTGGCCTGCCGGAATCGTGGGGCTTGGGCGATGTCGCGTTCAACGATGCGGCCGTGTTCATGCTCGCCGGCGCGGGGCTCACCGCGGCGTTCTTCTGGTGGGCGATGAAGCCGGCGGCCCTGGTGCCGGGACGCACGCAGGTCGTGGCCGAGACGGGCTACGGCTTCGTTCACGGCATGGTCAAAGACATTGCCGGCGAAGAAGGCGTGAAGAAGTTCTTCCCCTTTGTTTTCACCCTCTTCCTCTGGATCTTCGCGGCGAACATGCTGGGCATGTTCCCCTATTTCTTCACGCCCACTAGCCAGATCGTAATCACCGCCACGATGGCGATTTTGGTGTTTCTGACCGTCATCGTCGTCGGCATCGCCAAGAACGGGCTCAAGTTCTTCAAGCTGTTCGTGCCGTCGGGCGTACCCTGGTACGTGTTGTGGTTCGTCATCATCATCGAGATCATTTCGTTCTTCTCGCGTCCGCTCAGCCATGCGGTTCGTCTCTGGGCCAATGTGCTGGCCGGCCACCTCGTGCTGAAAGTGTTCGCGGGTTTCGTGCCGATGATGGCGGCGGCGGGCTTGATCGGCATCGCCGGCTCGATCTTGCCGCTCACGATGACGGTGGGGCTTTACGCTCTCGAATTTCTGGTCGCGTTCCTGCAGGCGTACGTGTTCGCACTGCTGACCTGCATCTACTTGAACGACGCCCTTCACCCTGGCCATTAACGGCCATCGCTAACGACTAAAATCGGAGTAGGAAGAAAATGGACGCTGAAGCAGCGAAACTGATTGGGGCCGGCATCGCGGCGATCGGCATGGGCGGCGCCGGCATCGGCGTCGGCATCATCTTCGGCAACTTCCTGCAAGGCGCGCTGCGCAATCCGTCGGAAGCCCCTAAGCAGTTCGGCAATTTGATCTTCGGGTTCGCCGTGACCGAAGCGCTCGGCATCTTCTCGCTGCTGATCGCGCTGCTGCTGCTGTTCGTGTTCTAACCGGAGCATATGCTCATGGCGGCTCACCCGCCCGTAACCTCGGTCGATCCTCACGCGGCGCCGGAAGCGGCGCACGGCGCGACCGACGCCGCCGCCGCGCATGGCGGCGAGGCCAGTGGCGCCTTTCCGCCGTTCGATCTGACCACGTTCGGCGCCCAACTGTTCTGGTTCGCGGTGACGTTCGGGCTGCTCTACTTGTTCGTCTCGCGCTTCGTCGTGCCGCGCGTCGGCGGCGTGCTGGAACAGCGCGCCGGAACGATCAAGGATGACCTCGATGAAGCTGCACAGAAGAGTGCGGCCGCCGAGCAGGCCCGGATCGACATGGAAAGAGCCGTAGCCAAGGCGCGCGCGGACGCACGCGCCATGATCGATGCGGCGCGGGCGGACGTCATGGCGAAGCTGGCGGCGGACCAGGAAGCAGCCGAGAAACGGCTCGCCACCAAGATCGCGGCGGAAGAAGCCAAGGTCGACGCCGCACGCAAGAAGGCGCTCGCGGAAGTCCCGGCGATGGCCGAAGCGCTGGCGCGCGACATTGCAGACAAGCTCGCGCCGGTGAAGGCCGACCCGCCGCGTCAACGCGTGGCTGGAGAAGCGTGATGCCTGCCTGGTTGGACGCCACCCTCGTTGCGTTGATCGCGTTCGTCGCCTTCTTCGCGTTACTGATCTGGCTCAAAGTGCCGGGCATGGTCTTGAACGCGCTCGATGCGCGCTCAGCCGAGATCGCCAAGGAGCTGCATGAAGCACGCCGCCTGCGCGAAGAGGCCGAGAAACTCCATGCCGACTACCTGGCCAAGCACAAGGCCGCGGAAGCCGAAGCCAGGGCGATCGTCGATACGGCAAAAGAGCAAGCGGCAGTGGTGGCGGAAGAAACCCGGGCTGCGATGACAGCGGCCATGGCGCGGCGCGAGCGCCAGGCCGACGACCGCATCGCCGCCGCCGGCGCCAAGGCCGCAGACGAAGTCCGCGCCGCCGCGACCGATGCAGCCATCGCTGCCGCCGAGCGCATGATCCGCGAGCGCATGAACGACGAAGCGCAGGCCACGCTCGTCCGCGAAGGAGCCGCCGATCTTTCGCGCAAGTTTGGGTAGTCGCTCAGTTCGTCACTGGTTCGCTATCGCGCCGCATTGACCGGCCGCTTCTTGGTACATCGGCGAAGCATCACCCACGCCCGCCGCGATGACCGCAAGACCGTTCGCGCAGTCGGTCCGGGCCTCCCGAACGCGGCCCAATCCGTAAAAAGCAAACGCCTGTTGCACCATCAGCGCGCCAACATTTGGATGTTCAGCGCCGAGAGCGCCGGCAATGATCGCTTGCGCCAGTGTGAGTTCTGCCAGCGCTTCGGCGTAGCGCTGCTGCCGCGAATAAAGGTCGGCGAGATAATAGTGTGCGGCCCCCAATGAGGGATGCGGCGCTCGGTATGCAGCTGCATAGAGCGCAATCGCCGCCTGCAGCTCGCTGAGAGCAGCCGGGTAATTTCCCAACTCGGTCTGGATCTGACCGCGCAGCAAGACGACGTCGCCCAAAGTGGGATTGTCGGGGCTCAAGACGGCAGTGAGGATGGGCCCCGCCCGCGCGGCGTACGTTTCGGCGGCAGCGTAGTCCTCCGCCGCATACGCGTTGTCTGCGAGACGCAGCAGGATTTGGCCATACTCGAAGCTGCGCGGGCCCGGGGTGACCGCAAATATCTCGCTCGCCTCGCCAAGAGCCGACGCCGCCTCGTCATATTCACCCAGATTGGTGAGAACCAGAGCCTGGTTCGTCAGCGCGTGCGCGCGCCGGCCGCGATTGCGATCGCCCTGGAAGTGCGAGACCGCGCGTTGAAACGCCGCCAACGATTCATCCGCGCGTCCCATATCATGCAGCACCAGTGCGCGCGTCTCCAGAACGAGGCCGATCGACTCTCGGTCTGCTTGCGTCGTCTCCGCCTGATTAAAGGCCCGATCCGTCGTCTCGAGCGCCTCCTCCAACTGACCGTGAAGCCGGTAGGTTTCCGCCAAGGTCACCACCGCGGGCACGCCGTCGGCGGCGGCGCTCTGCAGCACGGCATCATGATCGCCGAGCAGCGTCAGCGCCGAATCCATCATGCCAAGGCGGTTGTGGGCGCGCGCCATCGCATCGATGAGCCTGACTTTGGTGCTGGGCTCGTTCGAAAACTGGTTTCGCACCCGCGCCGCGCCGCGATCCAAAATCATCCGCGCGGTAATCGTATCAGGATTCTCCGTCGTGGGATTTGCCACTTCGAACGTGCTGACCAGGAAGTCGGCCGAGGCCTGTGCGGCCGCAGTCTGGCGTCGTGCTTCCAGTTCGTTCTGGTAGGCGATGTAGGCCGCCCCGGCCGCAGCGACCGCCAGCCCCAGAAAGACGACTGAAAGACCGGTCGAGAAGGCGGCGCGCCAAGCCTGGCGCCTGCGTTCGCGCTGCAGCAGCGCATCGAGCGGCACGCCCAGCATGCCGGCAATGAGCTTGAACTTGCCGCCTTCCTTGCCGTCGCCGATGCGCTGGCCGCTCTTCAGCTTGATGTCGCGCAGATCGGAGGCGAGCAATTCCAGCGACTTCAAGGCCGGCGGCAGACATTCGGTGGCGGGATCGCCGCTATTGGGCTCGCCGGACACGATCACCGGCATGATGTGGTCGGCGCGGCTCTCGTTGATAAACTGCTCGACTTCGGCGTTGACGTACGCGCTCTGCGCGGAAGCCGGTGAGCACAATACGATCAGAAACTCGGATTGCTGCAGCGCCTCGATCAGCTTGCCGTGCAAGACGCCGCCGCTGGAAAGGTCAGTGCGGTCACGAAAGACCGGCGCCACCCGCTTGCTGACCGCACCGCGTGCGCCCTCGAGTTTCAGCAAGTCTTTTGGCGTGCGATAGGCTTCCAGCGCCGCATGCAGCCATTTCGCGGCGCCGTCGTCTTTTCGCGAATAGCTCAGGAAGGCCTTGAACCGCCGCGTTTGCGCGCCTGATGCAGATTCCTGCGGAGACCCGTCCATCGTCCCGCCCCCAACAAGGCGGAAGCCTACGCGCCCACCCCACGCATGACCAGCCGCAGATAATGGACGTTACAAGCCTCACACCAAAGAACTGGCGCTACAATTCGTGCGCTGGCGCCCGCTCATAAGCATTTGCGCATAACTCAGATATCGCCCCATCCGGCGCCCGGATTGCCGACGATGCCGGCGGAGAGCACGTTGAAGCCGTTCATCGCCCACACCGCGAAGGTGCCGTCCGGCCCCTGCCACAAGATATCGTCGCGGCCGTCGCCGTTGTAATCGCCGATGTCGGAGACGTTCCAGGCGGTGTCCGACACCGCGAAAGTGCCGACAGAGGTGACCGTGGTTCCGTCCATGTGCCAGAGCGCCATCACCCCAGACGTGTGCCGCCACATGATGTCTTCCCTGAGGTCGCCGTTGAAATCGCCCGTGCCGACGATCTGCCAAGCCGTGTCGGAAATGGCGAAGACGCCGAGATTGGTGGCGGCGAAGCCGTTCAAGGACCATTGCGCCAGCGCGCCGGAAGAATGGCGCCAGAGAAAATCGTCGCGGCCATCGCCGTTGAAATCGGCCACTGCGGCCAGCGCCCAGGCCGTATCACTGACGGCGAATACGCCGACGGCGGAGGTGGCGAGCCCGTTCATCTGCCATTGCGCCAGCAGGCCCGTGGGCCCGTGCCGGAACAGGATGTCGTCCCTGAAATCGCCGTTGAAATCGCCGATCGCCACCAGCGCCCAGGCCGGGTCGGTGAGATAGGCTGTCTGTCCCGAAACCGTCGCCCCGTTCAGCTGCCATTGCGCCATGATGCCGTCGGCGTTGCGGAACAGAATATCGAAGCGTCCGTCGCCGTTGAAATCGCCGGAACCCACTGCGGCGTAACTTGGGTCGGTGGCGGCGATGATGCTGGCGCTCGTCGTGGCGGCGCCGTTCTGCATCCACACCGCCAGCGCGCCATTGGCGTGACGCAGCAGAATGTCGCTGGTGCCGTTGCCGTCGACCGTGCCTTCGGCGGGACGAAGGGCGAGATCACGGTCGATGAAGTCGAGCAGCTCGATGTTGGTTAGCGTATCGGCCCCCTCGGGGCCGCCCGTATTCACTATCCACGCCCCAGAACCTGAGCGCGTGAGTGTGACGCCGGCCGCGGCGACATCGTACGTCGCCAAATCGAACCCGGCGCCGCCGTCCAAGGCATCGTCGCCGAGCCCGCCTGTGAGGATGTCGGCGCCCGCCAATCCGTTCAGCGCGTTGACCCCGCCATTGCCGCGAAGCGTGTCGGCGAAGGCCGAACCAATCAAGTTTTCTATGCCGCTGAAGGTATCGCCGGCCGCCTCACCGCCCGCTCCACCGCCGACGAGGTCGACCACAACACCGTGCGCAGCCAGCGAATAGTCGACCGTATCTATACCGGACAGATCGAGGAACTGGTCTGCGCCGGTTCCGCCGATCAGGCGATCGTCCCCCAAGTTGCCTTGAATACGATCATCGCCGGCGCCACCGTAGAGCACGTCATTTCCAACGCCACCGTCGACGAAATCCTCATCCTCATCGCCGTGCAGTTCGTCATCGCCTTCGAATCCGGCAATGGTGTCGTTACCGGCGCCGCCATGGACGATGTCGCCTTCATCCATCCCACCTGGATCGCCATCGAGATCATTGCCGCCAATCAGGAAATCGTTGCCTGCGCCGCCGTAGATGAGATCTGCGCCATTCTCGCCGTAGATTTCGTCATCCCCGTCGCCGCCATGCACTTCGTCGGAACCATTGCCGGACATCACGAAATCGTTGTCGGCGCCGACATCGATATAGTCTGCGCCGTCGCCGCCATCGGCATAATCGTCGCCGGCCTCCCCAAAGAACGTGTCAGTGCCGTCGCTCGCTGTCAGTGAATCATTTCCGGCGCCGCCATAGAACCAGTCGTCGCCCTCACGCCCGTTAAAACCGTCATTGCCGTCGCCGCCATAGAACGTATCGGCGCCTCCGGCGCCGCTGAAGTAGTCGTCCCCACCCATGCCCTCAACGGTGTGGGTGGTGGGATACGCCGGGATGACATAGATGGTGTCGTCGCCGCTGCTGCCTCGAATGTCGATGGCACTAGAGCCGGTGACGAAAATCGTCAGCCTCTCGACGGCTTGAATGCTTCCGCCGCCTGGCAGCGCTGAATTGAATTCGCCTCCAGCAAAGAAATTGGTCATGTCGAGTGTGGCCGCTTGCGCAGAACTGAGCGTAAGAGTCGCCTCATCAAACCCATCTCCACCGCGGAAGATATCCTCACCGTAGCCGTAGAGCCGGTCGGCGCCGTCGCCGCCATCCATGAGGTCGAGACCGCCTTCGTCGCCGCTGCTGAGCTGATCGTCGCCAGTGTCACCAAAAAGCTGATCGTCGCCACTGACGCCGAACAGCGAGTCGTCGCCGCCTCCGCCGTGCATGATGTCGTCGCCGCTGCCCAAAGTGACGAAATCATCGCCTTGCGAACCCGTCACTTGGTCGTAGCCCGCGCCAAGGTTGAGATAGAGATTCTCGACGTTCGCACGAACCACCCCGCCGCCGGGAAGTAGGAGATCAAGGCCGCTATCGCGCGGCGCAAGATCAAGCACGACCGGCGTCATCAAGTCAGTGCCGCGCACTTCGGCGACGTCATTTCCGTCGCCGCCATCATACACGTCGTGCAGTCCCCCGATCAGCGCGTCATCGCCGCCGCCGCCAGTCAAGGTGTCGGTGACTTCATCCTGACTGCTGAGATATACGCCACCCCAAAGCTGATCGTTGCCGTCGTCGCCAAAGATGACGTCGGCGCCGAAGCCGCCGGCCAAGGTGTCGTCGCCGCCACCGCCGTTCAGCGTGTCAGCGCCGTCGAGTCCATCGACGGTCTCGCCGCCGTCTTCTCCGGTGAACGTGTCGTCCCCGGCTGTCGGGCCTGGGCCCGGCATCCACATCCCCATGCATTCCCCCAAGAGCTGTAATGAACATTACCAGTCGCGTGCGCCGCCGCGAAAGGGGGCAGTTGCATGCCGGTAAATGAGGGAATCGACGCGTTATTCCGCCGCGCGCGTCACGGTATTATTTTCCCCTCGCCGCCAGCGCAGCTTCGGTTGACGCGCGGCGCGGGTGTCGTCGAGGCGGCGTAGCGGGGTGAGCTTGGGCGCTTGCTTGAAAAATTGTACATCGCCGCCGTTCGCCCGTTCGGCGAGCGCGATCATGACGTCGGCGAAGCGGTCGAGTTCGCGCTTGGGCTCGGTTTCGGTCGGCTCGATCAGCATGGCGCCGTGCACGACCAACGGAAAATAGGTGGTGAATGGGTGGTAGCCTTCGTCCAGGAGCGCCTTCGCCATATCAATGGTTTCGACGCCCTTCGGCTTGATGTTCTCGTCATCGAGCAACACTTCATGCATGCAGGGACGATCGCCGAATGGCGCACTGAAATGCGGCTTCAGGCGGGCGAGCAAATAATTGGCGTTCAGGACCGCGTCTTCGGCGACTTGGCGCAGGCCGTCGCTGCCGTGACTCATCATGTAGGTAAGCGCGCGGGTGAACATGCCCATTTGGCCGTGAAAAGCGCACATGCGGCCGAAGGCTTGCGTGCCTTCAGCATGTTCGCGGAGTTCACGCCTGCCCGCTTTGAGCACGATGTGCGGCACAGGTGCGAACGGCGCGAGCGCGGCGGAGAGCACGGTGGGACCAGCGCCCGGGCCGCCGCCGCCATGCGGGGTCGAGAAGGTCTTATGCAGGTTGATATGCATGGCGTCGACGCCGAGATCGCCAGGCCGCACTTTGCCGACGATGGCGTTGTAGTTGGCGCCGTCGCAGTAGAAATATCCGCCCGCCGCGTGCACGGCGTCGGCGATTTCTTTGATCTCCGGCTCGAACAGCCCGCACGTGTTCGGGTTGGTGATCATGATCGCCGCTACGTCGGGGCCGAGCTTGGCTTTCACGTCCTTCAAGTCGACGCGGCCATCCTCGTCGCCTTCGATCTCGTCGACGACAAATCCTGCCGCCACCGCCGTCGCAGGATTGGTGCCGTGCGCGCTATGCGGCACCAGCACGCGCTTCCTATGCCCCTCGCCGCGGGCTTCGAGCGCGGCTTTGATCGCGAGCATGCCGGCGAACTCGCCGTGTGCGCCCGCTTTGGGTGAGAGCGCAACGGTAGGCATGCCGGTCAGCGTGCAGAGCCAGTGCGCGAGTTCGTCCATTAATTCGAGCGCGCCCTGGATCGTGGACATCGGCTGCAACGGATGCAGATCGGCGAAGCCTTCCAAGCGCGCCACGCGTTCGTTGAGGCGCGGATTGTGCTTCATCGTGCACGAGCCCAGCGGAAAGAGGCCAAGATCGATGGCGTAGTTCTTTTGGCTCAAGCGCACGAAGTGGCGCATCGTTTCCGGCTCGGAGAGACCTGGAAGATCGAGCGGCGCCTTACGAGTGAGTCCGCCAAGCTTGTTGGCCGCACCTTTTGGCGCGGGCAGATCGACGCCCGTGCCGGTGGCGTGGCCGGTTTCGAAGATCAGCGGCTCGGCTTGCAGAAGGCCGCGATTGCCGGAGGTGGTTTCGGTTTTCATTGCAGCACCTCCTTCAACGCCTTGGCAAAGGAGGCGATATCCTCGTCCGTGTTCAGTTCGGTGGCGCAGGTGACAAGGACGTTGTCCATGCCGGCGCCCGGATTGAGGCGGCTCATGGCGACGCCGGCGATGACGCCTTGCTGGGCGAGCATATCGACCACGTGTTGTGCCGGCTTCGTGAGACTCACCGCGATTTCGTTGAAGAAGCGCTTGGTCAACACGTCGACGCCCTGCACGCCGGCGAGCGCGTCGGCGAGTGCGATCGCCTTCTCGTGATTGAGCGCAGCGAGTTGGCGGAGCCCCTTTTCGCCCAAGAGCGTCATGTGAATGGTCCAGGCGAGCTGGCAGAGGCCGGAATTGGTGCAGATGTTCGAGGTCGCCTTCTCGCGGCGGATGTGCTGCTCGCGGGTGGAGAGCGTCAGCACGAAGCCGCGATTCCCGTCGGCGTCGAGCGTTTCGCCGGCGACGCGGCCCGGCATTTGCCGGATCAGCTTTTCCTTCACCGCGAAGAGACCGACATAGGGGCCGCCGAAGTTCAGCGCATTGCCGATCGACTGGCCTTCGCCGCACACGATGTCCGCGCCCATCGCGCCCGCTGGTTCGATCAGGCCGAAGGACACGCATTCGGTGAAAGTCGCCACCACCAGTGCGCCGGCAGCGTGCGCGGCTTCGCCGATTTTGCTCAGATCGGTAATCGTGCCGAACACATTCGGCGATTGCACGATCACAGCGGCGACGTCAGCGGACAGCGCTTTCGTCACCGCCGCTTCGTCATCGACGGCAGCAGGCAGCGCCACGACCTCGAGGCCGAGCGCTTCGCAGGCAGTGCGGGCAGTGTCGATGTAATGCGGGTGCACGCCGCCGGAAAAGACGATCTTGTTCCGCTTGGTGATACGCGCGGCCATCATCGCCGCTTCGGCGCAGGCGGTCGAGCCGTCGTACATCGAGGCGTTGGCGACCTCCATGTCGAGCAATTGCGCGACCTGGGATTGGAATTCGTAAAGCGCCTGCAGCGTCCCCTGCGCGATTTCCGGCTGGTACGGCGTGTAGGCGGTCAAAAACTCACTGCGTTGAATCAAATGATCGACGCTCGCCGGCACATGGTGGCGATAGGCGCCGGCGCCGAGGAAGAACGCGGTGCGGCCGGCGGGCGTGTTTTTTTCCGCCAGGCGCTGCAGGTGGCGATGCACTGCGATCTCGCCCTGCGCCTTCGGCAGGTCCACCAGATCCTTCAGCAGCGCGCCCTTGGGCACGTCGACGAAGAGATCATCGACATTCTTCGCGCCGATGAGGCCGAGCATTTGCTCGCGGTCAGCGTCGGTGAGTGGGAGGTATCGCACGAGGTTAGTGCTCCATGGCCCCCTCCTCTTGAGAGGAGGGGGAAGGGGGTGGGGTGAAGCGCGGCGCTCGCAGGTTCACGGCGCCCGATGGTGCAGTCAGATGCTGAGAGTGCGAAGGTTCACCCCGCCCCCTGCCCCCTCCCCTCAAGGGGAGCGGATGGTGCTGCATCATTTGCATCAAAGGCCCTTCACGTAATCGGCGTAGGCGGCTTCATCCATGAGGCCGTCGAGTTCGCTTTTGTTCGACGCTTTGAGCTTCACGAACCAGCCGCCGGATTGGGGAGCGTCGTTGATGATCTGCCATTGCTCTTTTTTTATCTCGGCGTTGGCTTCGACGATTTCGCCGGAGATCGGCGCGTAAACGTCGGACGCGGTCTTGGCGCTTTCGACGACGGCCATGTCATCGCCTTGCTTGAAGCTTTTGCCGACTTCTGGGAGTTCGGCGTAGACGACGTCGCCCAATTGCTCGGCGGCGTAGGTGCTGATGCCGACGGTGGCGATGTCGCCGTCGAGCTCAACCCACTCGTGGTCTTTGGTGTAGCGCTTGGTCATGGGTTTCCCTTCTTCGGGCGGAAATATTTGTGCGGAACGAATGGCAGCGGCACGATGGTGGCGGCGCGCGGCACGCCGCGGATCATGAGATCGACGACGTGGCCTGGCTCTGCGTGCGCGGTTTCGACGTAGCCCATCGAGATCGGGCCGTTGAGGATCGGTGAGAAGCCGCCGCTGGTGACGACGCCAATTTGCTTGCCGTCTTTGTAGATCTCAACGCCTTCGCGCGCGGGCGCACGATCGTTCGGGCGAATGCCGACGCGCTTGCGCGGCGCGCCAAGTTCATATTCGCGCAGGATGCGCTTGGCGCCCGGAAAGTCTTTGGCTTCGCGGCGGCGCTTTTGGATAGTCCAGGCGAGATCGGCTTCGATCGGCGATGTGGTGGGATCGAGATCGTGGCCGTAGAGGCAGAGGCCGGCTTCGAGACGCAGGCTGTCGCGCGCGCCGAGGCCGATGGGTTTCACTTCGGCGTGCGCTAGCAACGCGTTGGCGAGATCGGCGGCGTGTTCTGCGCGAACCAGAATTTCGTAACCGTCTTCACCGGTATAGCCGCTGCGCGTCACCGTGATGCGGCCGAACGCGTCGTAGCGTTTTACCGTCATGAAGCTCATCTCGGCGAGCGCGGGATCGATGACGGCGGCAGCGACTCCGTGCGCGCTGGGTCCCTGCAGTGCGAGCAAGCAGCGATCATCGGCGCGGATGAGATTGGCTTCGCCTTTCGTCGCCGCTTCGATCAACGCCCAGTCCTGGTGCTTACACCCGGCGTTGACGACAATATAGAGATCGCCGGCTGCGGCCGGTTCGGCCGGGCGCGCGATCATCAGATCGTCGAGCACGCCGCCTTCGGCGTTGGTGATCATGGTGTAGCGGACTTGGCCTGGCTTCAGGCCCTGGATGTCGGCGGGAACGAGGCGTTCGACCAGCGAGGCGACCTTCTTATGTGCGTCCTCGCCGGCGAGCCCGTGGCCCTTCGGCAGCGCAAAGAAGGACGGGCCCATGTGGCTGACGTCGAAGAGGCCGGCGTGTTCGCGAGTCCAATTGTGCTCCGGAATGAGACCCTCGAACTGGAGCGGCATGTCATAGCCGGCGAAATCGCCGAACTTGGAGGTGCGCGCGCGCCAAAGCGCGTCGAGCGGCAACTTCTTCGGTGATCCGGTGTCGGCCATATCTGTCCCAGGTGCGAGCGGCGCATGCGATCGCGCATGCGGCCCCCGCTGTCCCTGGCGCCTGAGAGATTTACTCCTTCGGCGGCCCCGCCAATATCGCGGCTGCACGGCCAAGGCTTGGTCGAACAGTTGAGCCGCGATATAGGCGGGGCTCTATCCAGCGTGTTCATCCCCCCGCGGTCCGGTTCCCTGAGAGTTTCCGGGGCGGTTGCTCCTTCGGGGGCGCGTCTTCGGCGCTCTCTCCCACGGGGTTCGCTTGTCTGGCCGGGTTCGCGCGACTCGCGTCGGGCGGCTCCGTTACGCGCACTCCTGCTCGCGCCGCCCCTGAGAGTCAATCAGCCGAAGCTGATGCCCGCTTCTCCCCGTAAAATAGCTTCTGTTTCCGCGGTGTATTTGGCGCCGGAGGCGTCATGCAACACCAACTCCGGGCAAAGCCGGAAAGGCGCGCGAGAACCCTTGCGGGCCCGCACCAAAACCCGCGCGGCAGCCTCCCCGGCCCGCGCCCGGATGGGAATGACCTCCACGCCGCCGAGGCGTCCCTCCAACGCCGCCAGAATCTCCGGAACTTTAGCAGCGCGATGAATCAAGGTTAGAGCCGCCCCGCCGGTAAGGCGATCCGCAAGCGAACCGATCCAGCGATCGAGCGTCGCATCGGCTATATGCGCGTAGCGGCGCGACTCTATCGGCGGGCGCCCCTCGCTTGCGCTATCAAATGGTGGATTCGCAAACACGCCGTCGAATGCGCCAAGCGACAGCGCGCGGTCGAGCGCATCGCCTGTCACGATATCGATGCGATGCATCATCGCGTTAGCGGCGACATTTTCGCGCAAGATCGATGCGATGTTCTGATCGCGTTCGATTCCAACCAAGCTGACGTTCTCATTGCGTATCGCCACAGCCAGCAGAGCAGCGCCTACGCCGGCGCCTGCTTCCATCAAACGCGCGCCGTCGCGAGCTTCTACTGCAGCTGCGAGCAGCAGCGTATCGACATTGACCCTATAGCCGCGCGCCGGCTGGCGGATGCGGATGCGGCCGTTGAGAAGTGCGTCCTCGGTGGTCTCGAGATCGGCCATGAAGCCCGTGCGACCCTTCCGCGCGACCGGCGGAACCCAGCTTGACCGCCTGCTTGGGCCCCACCATCGTTTTCCTGTAACGCGAACGCAAGCGGAGGCCCATTGGGACCGGCGGTCGGACCTGCCAAAGACACGCCCGGCGCCGCTAATGCGGTCGACCGGCTTGCGGTGCTGCTGGCCGAGGACCTCGCGGCGGTCGAGGGCATCATTCATCAGTATCTGTCGAGCCCGGTCGGTGTGATTCCGAACCTGGCGCAGCACCTGATCGATGCCGGCGGCAAGCGCATCCGCCCGCTGATCACCTTGGCCGCAGCCCGGCTTTTGGGCGGCGGCGGCGACGGACCGCGGAAGCTCGCCGCCGCGGTCGAGTTCATCCATAGCGCCACGCTGCTGCATGACGACGTCGTCGATATCTCCTCGATGCGCCGCGGCAAGAAGAGCGCGAATGTCGTGTGGGGCAATTCGGCAAGCGTGTTGGTGGGCGACTTCCTGTTCGCGCGGTCGTTCAACCTGATGGTCGAGACCGGAGACATTCAGGTGCTGGACATCCTGGCGCGCGCTGCGAGCGTCATCGCCGAAGGCGAGGTCATGCAGCTGGCGGCGGCCAACGACGCCGAGACGACTCGCGAGCGCTACATGGAAATCATCGCCGCAAAGACGGCGGCGTTGTTCGCGGCAGCGGCGAAATCCGGCGCGGTGGCGGCCGGCCGTGCAGGCCCGGAGGCCACAGCGCTCGAAACTTACGGCCGCGAACTCGGCTTGGCGTTTCAGCTCGTCGATGACGCCCTTGATTACGGCGGCGCCGCAGCCGCGATGGGCAAGAACACCGGGGACGACTTCCGCGAAGGCAAAGTCACGCTGCCGCTCATCTTCGCCCGCGACGCAGGCGATGCAGCAGAGCGCGGCTTCTGGCGACGTGCTGTCGGCGGCGAGCGGACAGACGACGATTTCCACCGCGCCATCGCGCTGGTCAAGCGCCATGACGCCATCGCGCTGACGATCGCAGCGGCGCGCGAACACGCGGCGAAAGCGCGTGCCGCGCTGAAGCCGGTGCCGAAGAACGCCTATCGGGAAGCGCTCGAGGCGCTGCCGGACTTCGTGGTCGAACGAGCGTACTGAGACACCGGAAATCGCTACTTCTCATCCAGCTGATGCAGAATCAGCGCGTTGCCTTCGCTATCGCGGATGTTGGCCATGCGACAGTGCGGTCCTTTGACGATGTCGCCCTCGAACGTCACACCCCGGGCCCTGAGTTGTGCAGCGATCGCATCGAGATCGCTGACTTCGACTGCGATCGTCCCGCCGCCGCCAGGCGGTTTGCCCGTGGCGTTGGTCAAGGCAATGCAGCCCCCGCCCGGCAGATCGTACTCGATCCAGTGCATGTCGCCGTGGCTGCCGTGCATGCCGACTTTGAGCCCCAGGGTTTTCTCATAGAAATCACGCGCCCGCGCCGGATCGGCGACCGGATACATCGTGAACGCAACCTTCTCGAACATGGTGCTGTCTCCTCTGGCGCCGGGACGGCGCTACGCGCCACTTTTGGCGAAGGCGCGCAGCGCGTCCTTGCCGTTCCAGCGTTCGGTCGGATCGTCGGACGCCGCCAATCGTTGCGCCAACGTCCGCGCGGCGGCGCGGAGCTTCGGGCTCCTCTTGCCGCCGATAGCGCGAAGCGCCCAATTGACGCCCTTCTTGACGAAGTTTCGCGAGTCCGCGGCTTCGCGTTCGATCAGTTCCAGGCCGCGCAGAAACTGCGCGTCTGCGCCCTGTTTGTGAACCGCGCAGCTCGCCAGCAGCGCAAACGCGGCGCGCTTCACGAACTCATGCTTCGCCTTGGACCATTTTTCGATCTTGGCAAACGCAAACGGCGTGCGGTCCCAATAATGAAAGCAGCACGTATCGACGAGACCCCAATTGTCACAATCCTTCACCCACCGCTCCATTTGTCCCGATGTGACCTCGGCAGGATCGTCCACCATGGCCGCCAGCATGCGGGCGTCATGGATTCCAGTGGCCCACAGCGCTTCCGCGAGTGCGTGGTCGCAGCCAATTCTTTTCGCCATGGCCCGGAGTGTCGCGACAGGTGTGCCGTAGACTTCGGCGCTGGTGACGATGCCGTAGCGCTTGGCCATGTCGAATTTGTAGGCGGTCGAGCGGGCACGCTCCAGTTCAGCGACGATCGCCTTCACGCCGGGCGGTGCGGCCATTTTCTTAGCCGATCTTGCTCTCTTCGCGGTTTTCTTTTTCGCGACCATCAGACCTGCTGGATCCACGCGCGGACAATCGCTTCGAGCGCCTTGCGGTTTGCAGGGATATCGCGTCCGCTGCCGAGCGTCACCATAGCGCGATCCTTGCCGAGCCATCTAATCAGGCCCTTTGGATCGGCGATCTTGAAGGCTTTCAAGCCGGGGCGCGTCTTGGCGCCGAGATGGAAGATCAACCGAACGCTATCGTGAGATCGCACGTTGAACGTGGCGAACCATGCTTTTTCGGTGCGGAAGCTGGGGACGTTCCATTTTATGCCCTCGCTAATTGACGGGCTGACGCCGAGGATGATCAAGCGGACGGCTTCAATCTCCTTCTTTAGCGGGTGTTTCAGAGCCTTTAGATAGGCGGCGATCGCGTCACCATCTGCGGCGCTCTTCCTCACCGACTTTTTGACGAGCTTTGCTTCCTCGATCTCCGCGAGACGCGCTTGCACGAGCTTACGGATCAGCGCTGCGGAGGGCGGTTTGCCGATCGGAAACCTGAAGCCGCCTTTGCTGACTTCGTACTTCGCAAGCTCGTCGGCGAACTTGGCGGTTATCGCGCCGCTCATCGGAAAGTAGGAGCAATGCCCGGCGCTAGCGGAATAGCCGGCGATCGGCTTGCCTTGAAGGAAAGCAGGCATGCCGTAGCTCATGCCCTCCTTCGCCTTCGGCGCGGCAGCGCGGATAGCCCGTCTTACTTTCTCGAGCGTGGCGCGTTTGTTGGCGCTCAAACCGGCGAGATAGGCCTCCGCGTTGCGAAAAGCCATCATGCGCCCCGGGCGGCTTCGAACTTCGCCGTCAGCATGGAGCTATCCTTTCGCAGCGCGCTCCAACGCCGCCACATCGATCTTCTTCATCGTCATCATCGCCGCGAACACGCGGTTGTTCTTGGCCTTGTCCGAACTGGTCGTCAGTTCGATCAATTGTTTGGGAGTGACCTGCCATGACAACCCGTACCTGTCCTTCAACCAGCCGCACTGACTTTCCTGTCCGCCGCCGGCCAGCAGCCGTTCCCAATAATAGTCCACCTCCTCCTGACCATCGCAGTCGATGACGAAGGAGACTGCTTCATCGAGCTTGAAGTGCGGTCCGCCGTTGATCGCGGTGAAATGTTGCCCGTCGAGTTCGAACGCCACAGTCATGACCGTGCCGGCCTCGTAGCCGCTGCCCTCCGGATATCGCGCAACCGTGTTGATCTTCGCGTTCTTGAAGATCGAGACATAGAAATTCGCGGCGTCGAGCGCGTCTTTGTCATACCAGAGGAAGGGCGTAATCTTGTTTTTCGACATCAATGCCTCCGTCATGCGGCCTGCTTGAACATCTCTTCGAGGCGGGCGTAGCCAACTTCCATGCCGTCAGTCATGCCGGTGGCGATTGCGCTGTCGCACACTTCCCTCGAGACGAACCTCATCGTGCAAACCAGTGTGGTGACGCCATTGGCTTCGGCAAAGTCGAGCGTGACAAGGCAAGGATCGCCCACCGGCATTGCGTAATGCATGTCGCCCGGGTCGTAGTATTGGTCATGCGCGAGCTTGGAGGGCGCTTTGACTTCGCTGAACGCGCCGAAGAAGCCAAACTCGCCGCCGTCTTCGTCGCTCCTCCAGCGCCAGCGATACTTGCCGCCTTCGCGCACATCCATCTCGCAGACGGGCAAGGTCCAACCCGGATAGCCAATACACCATTTCTGCATCAACTCGGGCTTGGTGTGAGCATCCCACACCAAGAGCCGCGGCGCCTTGAATGTGCGGACGACGCGAACTTCGCGATCGCTTGGTTGCGAGACTTCGATCGGCATCGACTCCTCCGTCATGCGGCCTGCTTGAACATCTCGTCGAGGCGGGCGTAGCCCATCTCCATGCCGTTGGTCATGCCAGTGCTGACGGCGCCGTCACGCGCTTCCTTCGAAGCGAACAACATATTGACCGTCAGCGTCGTGACGCTGCCAGCCGCCTGAAACTCGAGCGTGGCGAGAACTGGATCGCCCGAGGGCATGGCGCCGCCGACATCACCTGGATCGTAATATTCGTCATGAACAAGTCTGGACGGCGTATCGACCTCGCGAAACGTGCCGAAGAAACCGAACTCCCGGCCATTCTCCTCGTTCTTCCAGCGCCACTTGTACTTGCCGCCCGGACGCACATCCATGTCGCAAACGGGCATCGTCCAGCCGGACGGGCCGAGCATCCATCGTCTAACAAGTTCAGGTTTGGTGTGAGCCTCCCAAACCAATTGGCGCGGCGCACTGAAGCTGCGGACGACGCGGACTTCGCGCTCGCTCGGAAAGAGCACTTCGGCTGGCTTCGGCATCTTTCTCCTCCTTGGCATCCCAACAGTGCAGCTTGCTCTAAGGACGCGCGAGCGCCGCGCGCACCGACAGCGCCTGCTATTTTTTTGTTCTTTTGCGCCTAGCTGGCTTTGCTTGCATCTCCTGGAGCAACGCATCCAGACGCTGGTAGTTCTGCTCGAAAATTTCGCGGTAACGCTCGATCCAGTCCGCGGCTTCGTCCAGTCGCTTCGGTTCCAAACGGCGCGGCCGGCGCTGTGCGTCCTGCCCCGCGGAAATCAGCCCCGCTCGCTCGAGCACCTTAAGATGCTTGGAGATTGCCGGCTGACTCATATCGAACGGCTCGGCGAGTTCATGCACCGAGGCCTCGCCCGTGGCCAATCTGGCCAAAATCGCGCGCCGCGTCGGATCAGCCAACGCGGCGAAGGTGAGATCGAGCGACTCCAAACTTTGCACGTTCTATAACCGTTTGGTTATAGACATGAGCGGCCGCGCCCGTCAAGCGGTGGTTTACGGTCTCAGGATTTGAGCAAGCCGCGCGCTTTGGCTTTGCCGCGAACCACGACATCGATGCCAACGGCCACGATGGCCAAACCAGCGAGCGCCGCGGCAGGAGCGACTTGGCTCGGATCGCGCGCCGCCAATACCGCGATGGCGCCGCAGGCCGCCATCGCGATCCAATAGACGACCGCAATGCGCGCGTGGCTCCAGCCGGCGTGCAGCGCGATCTGATAAATGTGCTCAGCATGTCCGTCGAGCAGGAACTGTCTGCGACGCGCCCGGTAGAGCAATGTCAGCAGCACATCTGCGAGCAGAGGGAAAAACAGGATCGGCGCGACGAAGACCGACATTTCGGCGCGCGCAATCAGAATGAGACAGATGAACGCTGCTTGCGCGCCTGCGAATAGCGCGCCTGAGTCGCCTGCGAACAGCCGGCCCGAAGGAAAATTCCAAATCAGGAATCCCGCCAACGCGGCTGCGACACAGAGCGCACTTGCGGCCGCGCCGATCGCGCCGCCGTCGAACGCAATGAGACTCGCACACACAAGCCCAACAGCCACCGAGCCCATGGCGATGCCGTTTGACCCGTCCATGAAGTTCACGGCGTTGACCAATGTGAACACCCATAGCGCCGTGCCGAACACGCCGACGGCCAACGGCAGCGTGAGCGTGTACGGGCCGATGCGCAGCTCGCCGACAACGCCCATCAGCCATGCGGCGGCGACAGCAATCGCTGCGTAGATGGCAAACTTGAATCTGGCCCGCAAATAACGCGCATCGTCGATGAAGCCGACCAGCAAGAGCGCATATGCAAGCAGCGCCGCGGCGCCGAGCAGCTCGACTGCCTCTGAACTCACTTGGCGGCGCCAGACGGCCGAGAACAGGATCAACACCGCCATTGCCGCGGCATAGCCAGCGCCGATGCCGATGCCGCCGCTGGTTGGCGTTGGCGCCCTGTGTTGCTTGCGCTCTTCCGTCGGCGCGTCGAGGGGACCGATCCAGATCATGGCCCGGCAAATGACCAGCGCGGTCAGGAACGCAATGGCGACACCTGCGCCCAAGTCTAGGATCACTTCGTCACCTCTGCGCGCGCGGGGCTAACGCAGTGGCGGCTACGAGGTCAAGTCGCGCCCAATATGGTCGCACGCACCCACCAGGCCGCATTGGAGGCGGCGATGTCGGCGGCCATGCTCGCGGCGTCGCCGGCGCTGCCGGCGAGCGCAAAACAGGTGGCGCCGCTTCCGGAAAGACTGGCGCAGAGAGAACGAGCATCCCGGCGCAACGCGCCAAGGACGTCGGTTAGTTCGGGGATTAGCGTGCACGCTGGCACTTCAAGGTCGTTGCCGTGACGCAAGATCGCCTCGACCGCCTCATCCAAGGCGGCCCAGCCCGGCGCGTCGCGCCGTTCGAATGCGCCGCCCCGCCCAGTTTCATCGAAACGACGATAGACCGCCGGCGTCGGCAATGGCTCGCCCGGATTGACAAGCACGGCGTGTAGCGGCGTCGCCCGCATGGCGGTCACCGTCTCGCCAGTTCCGGATATCCAGGCGCTGCGCCGGCAAACGCACACCGGGACGTCGGCGCCAAGCTTCGCCGCGAGCCGAACCAGGTCCTGCTCGCCATGGCCCAACGCCCAGAGTTCGTTCAAAGCCTGCAACGCGGCGGCCGCATCGGAAGAGCCGCCGCCGATGCCCGATGCGACGGGCAAATTTTTTTCCAGGCTGATGGCGGCGCCGCGCGCGGGGTCGAGCAAGCGCGCCGCGCGGAGGACCAGATTGGTTGCATCGGCCGGTAGCCCTTCTGCGAATGGCCCGGAAATGGTGAGCGACAGATCATCCGCAGGCGCTGCCTCGATCCAATCGCCGACTGCGGCAAACATCACCACACTCTGCAGCGGGTGATACCCGTCGCTGCGGGGCCGGCCGACTTCGAGCGTCAGATTGATCTTGGCCGGAGCAAAGACCCTGACGCTCATCTGGTCGCCGATTGTGACGGCGCTTCTGCCGGCAAACCGTTCTCGATCTTCAAGCGGATGGCTTCGGCGTCTTCCGGTTCGAGCGTCATCGCGCGCTGCCATTGGAACCGCGCTTCCACCCGCCGGCCAAGACGCCAGTACACGTCGCCCAGGTGATCGTTGAGGGTTGCGTCGGCTGGCTCAAGCCGCACCGCCGCCTCGAGCCAGTCAAGCGCCTGGGCATAATCGCCGAGCCTGTAATAGGCCCACCCCAGACTATCGATGATCGCCCCGGACATCGGCCGCAACTCGGCAGCACGCCGGATCATGCCGAGGCCTTCCTGCAAATGCTCGCCGCGATCGACCCACATGTAGCCGAGATAGTTCAACACGTCGGGTTGATCCGGCGAAAGTTCGAGCGCGCGGCGAAGATCCGCTTCCGCTTCGGGCCAGCGGCCGAGCCGCTCGCGCGCGGCGCCGCGCGAGAAATACAGCCGCCAGCCATCCGGCTGCTCGGCGATCAGCTCGGTATAGAGCGGCTCGGCGGCTTCATAGCGGGCGGCGCCGCGGTACATGTCGGCGAGCGCGCGGCGCGCACGAGCATCGCCGGTTTGCGCATTCGTCCGCGCCATCGAAAGCGCCGATTCTGTGTCGCCGCTGTCGTGGACCATCCAGGCCGCGAGGATGCGCGCATTCAGGGCGTAGGGCGAAGCGGGGCCGATCGTGTCGAGAATGGAGCGCGCAAGTTGCACATGGCCGAGATCGGCCTGTTGCTGCGCGAGCGCCATGCGGGCGCCGTCGAAACCGGGATCCAGCATCAGCGAGAGCGTCAGCGCGCTCAAACTATTGGTGGGATCGTGCTCCTGACGGAAGAGCGCCGACATGCCGTAGAGCGCGGTCGCAGCGCCACGTGCAGGCGTGAGCGGCTCCATGCTCGCAGCGTCGCCAGCCGCGATGCGCACGCGCGCAGCTGCGAGCGCAGGATTGGCGGCGTTGCCTTCGGTGCTGAGAATCGCCAGCGCTTCATCGCGTTTGCCCATCCGCGTCAGCAGATCGACATGACGGGCGACGCCCGAGGGCAGCCACAAGCCGCCCTGCGCCGCCGCGTTGTATGCCTCCAACGCTTCATCGTTCCTGCCCGCGTAATCCAGCACCATCGCCTGCTGGTAGGCGAACAGCGCGCCATACGGACGCAATGAAGCAAGCGGCGCGAGATCGGCGGCGACGTCGGTGCTCGCCCCCTGACCAGCTGCGGTCCAGACGACCAGCATGCGCGCGAGCAATTCTTCCGCGGCAGTGCCTTCGACTTCATCGAGTTCGGCGCTCGCCTGCGAGAAGCGGTGGCCGGCGATTGCGTCGGAAGCGCGGACGATGTGGGCGTAGGCCGGCCCGTCGCGGCGTGGCGCCATGCGTGCTGCGCGGCGCGCGCGGTCAATATCGCCGGCCGCCAGCGAGGCAGCCAGCGCGCCTTCGATCAACACTTCATCGCCCGGCGAGCGAGCAAGCGCCTCGAAATAGCGGTCTGCAGCGGCGGCATGATCGGAGCGGGCGTTGGCGACGCGGCCGATCAGGAAGTCCGCGTATGCTCGCGAAGCTGGGGCGTCAGCGCCGGGGCTCGATGCACAGGCGGCGAGACAGACGCCGGCAGCAAGCGCGGCAGCGCGCAGCATCTTAGGTTTCATCCCGCTGCGCGGGCGCTGTCGGCAGCGAAACTTGCGGCAATTGCCGCGACCGGGGCGCAGGCGTGGTCAAGCCCCGCGTTACCTTCTGCTCCAACGACCGGCGCCGGATCGCATCGGGCCTGGCCTCCAATGCTTGGCGCCAGGTGGCGCGCGCCTCGTCGCGCCGATTTAGCCGCCAGTACACGTCACCCAGGTGATCGAGTATCTCGGCATTCGGTTCGTTGGCCGAGAGAGAGTTGGCGCGTTCGATCAGGGCGCGGGCCTGATCGAAATGGCCGTAAAGGTAATACGCCCACCCCAGGCTATCGATCACCGCGTAATCGGTCTGTCCGTTGTTGAAACCCCGCCACAACAGCCGATAGCCTTCTTCCAAGCCCTCCGGCCGCTGGATCAGGGCGTAGCCCAGGGCATTGAGCCGTAAGACCGAATCCGGCTGCTCGGCAAACAGGCCGCGCGCCATCCGCACGCCATCGGCCCAGGCCGCGGGATCATCCATGAGGATCGACACGTAAAGCAGGCGCGTATCGACGCTCGGATCGGCTTCGTACGCTGCCCGCATGTCTGCTGTGGCGGCGCTCAGATTGCCGGCGAACCGATGCGCGTACGCACGCCAGCCAAGCACATCGGCGCGATCCTTGACGTCTTGCGCCATGGTCAATGCCCGATCGAAAGCGGGAATGGCCCGATCGGGGTGCCCGATGCGGCGATAGACATCGCCGACGGAGGCGATGATCGACCAGCGATCGCCGGCCGAGGCGAGCGCACGCTCCGCGGCTGCGGCGGCGGCCGAGTCGTCGCCACGCTCGATCTGAATCGACGCGCGGACGATTTCGGCGTCCGGGGCAAATGGGCTCGTGGCCGGCACCCGATCGATGATGCGCTGTGCGCCATCGACGCCGCCGGCGTCCAGGGTCTGTTGCGCGGCGTAGAGACGCCAATCGTCGGAATCGTTGCTGAGCAGCACGCCAATCTGCAGCAAGGTCGTGCCCAATGAGGAAGCGTAGCCCTGCGCGGGATCTTGCTGCGCGATCATTGCACCGACGGTTTCCGCCTGGGTCTGGAACTCGGAGAGAAACAGCATCCAGCGCCCGGCGGCGCCGACCGCGGTTAGCGGCTGCTCGAACGGCTGCTGGCCGGCCTCGAGCCGCGCAAGATTGGCGCGGACATCGATCGCGCGGGGCGAGAATCCCAACACGATATTGTAATAGCGGCGCGCGTCTTCGCTGCGGCCCAGGCGATGATGCACCAAAGCGGCGCGATAGACGGCATGCGTCACCCGCGCTGAATTAAGCACCCGATCCAGTTCTTGCGCCGTCTGGGGCTCGGCTTCGGACGGTGGCGTCGTGTCGAGCCGCTCGACCATCAACGCATAAACGGCGGCTGCTTCCGACAAGCGGTTCGCAGATTCGAACAGCAGAGCGCGCGCTACCTCCGGCAACGGCGCCGGCAAGCCGTCCGATCCTGAATCGACTCGTTCGACGGCGCGATCGACATTGCCCTCGGCGGCAATCAGGAACGGCTCCAACATGTCGCCGAATGGCCCGGCCAAGCCGCCCGGCGCGTTGCGCAGCACGTTGCGCGCCTGTTCGTGCCGCCCCGCGGCGAGATCGTCGGCAAAGGCCGCGACGTACCAGAGCGCGTCCTCGTCGTTACGGCTTACGGCGCGGCGGCCTTCGCGCACCAGGTAATCCACGTCGGCCTGCAGCAGAGCTGCCTCCGGTGTGTCGTAGGTCCGATCGGGGGCGGCGTGGGGCGGTGAGGTCGCCCGCAGCGCCGCCACCGGAATGATACCCTGCTCGGCGCTGGCGCGCTCGGTCTCGGGCTTGTCGTCATCTTGCGCCCACGTGCTCGTGGTCGCTGTCATGGCCGCAACTGCAACACTCGCCGCCAGAATGGCCCAACGCATGTTTCGTCCTTTCTCCCCGCGGATCGGGCTACATGTTGGCGTAGTTCGGTCCGCCGCCGCCTTCGGGCGTCACCCAGTTTATATTCTGACTTGGGTCCTTAATATCGCAGGTTTTGCAGTGAACGCAGTTTTGAGCGTTGATCTGGAACCGCGGATTTCCCCCTGTTTCATCGTAAAGCACTTCATACACGCCGGCCGGGCAATATCGTGTCGCCGGCTCGGCGTATTCGGGGAGATTGACCCTGATCGGTATGGCCGGATCCCTCAAGGTCAGGTGTGAAGGCTGGTCTTCCTCGTGATTGGTGTTCGAGAGATAAACCGAACTCAGCTTGTCGAAGGTGATCACCCCGTCGGGCTTGGGATAGGAGATCGGCTCGTAATCCTTGGCTTTGCCGGTGGAAGCGGCGTCGGTCTTGCCGTGCCTCATCGTGCCGAAGAACGAGAAATCTCCAAGCAACGTGTTCGTCCACATGTCGAACATGCCGGCGACCCCGCCCCAGAAAGTCCCAAACCGCGACAGCATTGGCTTTGCGTTCCGCACTCGCCTCAGGTCTTTGTGAATCGAACTGCTGCGATAGGCTTCATCGTAAGCCTCGAGCCTGTCGCGCTGGCGGCCCGCCGCGATCGCACTGAACGCCGCTTCCGCCGCGAGCATGCCCGACTTCATCGCATTGTGGCTCCCCTTGATGCGAGGCACATTCACGAAGCCAGCCGAACAACCGATCAGAACGCCTCCGGGGAATGAAAGTGTCGGCACCGATTGCAATCCGCCCTCGGTGATGGCGCGCGCGCCATAGGCGATGCGCTTGCCACCTTCTATGTGGTGTTTGATTTCCGGGTGCAGTTTGTGCTGCTGGAACACGTCGAACGGCGACAGATACGGGTTCTTGTAGTTCAGGTGGACGACATAGCCGACATACACTTGGCGATCGCCGAAATGGTACATGAACGAGCCGCCGCCGGTGTCGTCTTCGAGCGGCCAGCCGACCGTGTGCAGCACTAACCCGGGCTTGTGCTTCTCCTTGGGCACTTCCCAAAGTTCCTTGATGCCGATGCCGAATTTTTGCGGCTGACTGTTCGCGCACAAATCGTATCGGCTCTGCAGCACTTTCGCGAGTGATCCCCGTACACCCTCGGCGATGAACACATACTTGCCGTGCAATTCCATGCCCGGCTGATAATCCGGCTTTTTGTGCCCGTCCTTGGCGATACCGAACACGCCGGCTACGACGCCCTTGAGCGCGCCTGCAGGATCAAACACCGGTTCGGAGGCGGCCATGCCCGGATAGATTTCGACGCCAAGCTCCTCGGCTTGAGCCGCGAGCCATTTCGTCAGGTTCGATAGCGACGCGATGTAGTTGCCGTGATTGCTGAACAGCGGCGGCATCAGAAACATCGGCAACGAGGCCGCGCCGGCGGGTCCCAGGATTTTGAACTGGTCGTCCGTCACGAGCGTCTCGAGCGGCGCGCCGCGGTCCTTCCAATCCGGAATCAGTTCATTGAGCGAACAGGGATCGATTACCGCACCTGAGAGGATGTGGGCGCCAACTTCGGCGCCCTTCTCCAGCACTGCGACGCTGACTTCGCCGCCAGCCTCGGCGGCGAGCTGCTTCAATCGTATCGCCGCAGAAAGCCCGGCGGGTCCCGCACCGACGATGACGACGTCGTATTCCATCGCTTCGCGCTGGGGGGCTTCTTCCGCCATTTGAATCCCTTCACGTTTCTCTCGCGCTTTATCAAAGCGGTTGCGATGAGGCGCAAGCTGCCCGCGTCGCTTTGGCGATTCGGACGAGTCCGGTCATAACAGCGGTATGGAGAACCCTGCCTCGCAGACCGCCGCGCGCGCGTTGCTCGCCTTCTGGCGGGCCGCGGGTGTCGACATGGAGGAAGCGGAAGCCGTCTTCACCGCGAAGCAGCCCAGTACTGCGCCTCAGGCCAACGAAACGCGTGACCAGCCAAGGCCGGCGCGCGAACCGTTTCGGCTCGATGTTCCGCCGCCGAAGTCCAAGCCCAAAGCCAAGCTCCAACCGGCCGAAGACGCGGTTAACACCGCAAAAACCATGGCCGCATCCGCAGCCACTATCGCTGAGCTCCGCGCAGCGGTGGATAAGTTTGACGGCTGCGCGCTCAAGGCCACGGCTCGAAACACCGTCTTTTCCGATGGCGTCGATTCCGCCCCAGTCCTCCTTATCGGTGAGGCACCGGGCAAAGAGGAAGACGAGCGAGCTAAGCCGTTCGTGGGCCGGTCCGGCCAGCTGCTTGACAAGATGCTTGCCGCCATTGGCTTGAATCGGCAGTCTAACATTTTGATTTCAAATACAATATATTGGCGTCCCCCCGGCAATCGCGACCCTACTCAGGGTGAAACCGTGTCTTGCCTGCCGTTCGTTGAACGGCTGATCGAACTCAGCCAGCCCAAAATGCTCATCCTCACCGGCAAGGCCGCGGCCAACACTCTCCTCAGGCGCGAGGACGGCGTGATGAAGTTGCGCGGACGGAAGCTTCTGTACAACCGGGAGGGGTTAGCGGCGCCCGTCAACACGATGGTCATGCTTCATCCCGCATATCTCCTGCGTCAGCCGCAGCATAAGCGGCTGGCATGGGCGGATTTGCTGCTCGCCGAAGCCTGGCTCGATGAATTGGGCGTGACGCGGGCGGCCAATCCCTAATCAGACCTGAATCAAGGGCCCCGATGACGTTCCGCTACGCCCTCGCAGCCTGCTCCGTCGTCTTCTGCGCGGGCCAGGCCGCAGCAGAGCCTCGTGTCCTCGTGCTCGCGGAACAAGACGAAGCCGCCTACCGCGACGCCTTCGCCGCGATCGATGCCGGCAATTGGCGGGGTGTCGGCACGGCGCTGTCGCGTGCGAACGACGATGTGCTGGACGGCGCTGTGCGCGGCCGCATGCTGCTTTCGCGCAATTACCGCGCGGGCTGGAGCGACTACACGAGTTGGCTCAACCGCTACGGCGATTATGGCATGGCGCCGGCTGTGTACGACCGCGCCATGGACTCGCGCTCGCGCCGGGCCCGGCGCAACGGCGCGCGCGCACCGGATCCGGTCGCCGGCCGCGGCCGCATATTGCCCGGCACGCCCCCGCCAATCCCGGGCGACACCCCGACTGCTCGCATCGCCATCGAACGCATTCACGAACGTATCGGGGTAGCCGATTTCGAAGGCGCACGCGCCTTGGCCTACGCGCAAGTCGGCGGCCCGCGCAGCGGCGTCGCGCAGTGGCAGCTCGGACTCATCGCCTATCGCATGCACGATTACGCCGAAGCCGTGCGCCAGTTCGAGGCCTCGGCGCAATGGCCCCATCATGGCGGTTGGGCGCGCGCCGGAGTGCATTACTGGTCCGCGCGCGCGCGTTTGGCCGCAGGCGACACGCACGGAGTCGCGCAGCATCTGGAAGCGGCTGCCGAACGGCCGTGGACCTTCTACGGACAGCTTGCCGAAACCCAGCTCGGGCGCGACAGCACGCTGCAATTCGCCGCTCCGGAGATCACCGACAGCACCGTCACTCGTTTCATCGAGCGTTATCCCGCGGCGCGCCGTGCTGCAGCATTGGCGCAACTGGGACGTCTCTCGGAGGTCGAGAGCGAATTGCGGCGGCTGCATGCCGACATCACGGCGGAGGACGATCGCGCATTCCTAGCGCTGGCCATCGCACTCGAGGCGCCGGCGGCGCAATTGCGCGTCGCTGAATATGGCGGGCGCGAAGTCGCCGCGGGTTTCTGCCCGACCACGAGCTTCGAGCCTGAAAACGGTTTCTCGCTCGATCGCGCGCTGATTTACGCGATCGTGCGCCAAGAGAGTTATTTCAACCCGAAAGCCGTGAGCGTCTCCAACGCGCGAGGCCTGATGCAGCTTTTGCCCTCGACCGCGCGCGACATGGACCGCTCGCACAATTATCGCCGCGCACCCGCGGCTCTGTTCGAGCCTGGCCGCAACATGCGTTTAGGCCAAGACTATGTGCAGTGGCTGATGACCGAATTTCACAATGATGGCGATCTCGGCCGTGTCTTCGCTGCCTATAATGGCGGCCCGGGCTGGCTGTCGCGTTGGCTTGCGACCCAGCCCGCCGATCTGGATCCATTGCTGGTTCTCGAAATGATGCCGCGAGCCGAAAGCCGCGACTATGCCGAGCGGTCGCTCTCACATATGGCGCTCTGCCGGAAACGCTACGGCCAGCCGACCCCGGAAATGGATCGCCTGGCCGCGGGCCTGCCCGCTCTCTACACGCCTCTCGACGCCCGCACCGCCGCGCGCTGAGCCTTCGCGAGTTCCACGGGATCGGCGCCCATGAGGTGGCGCACGACCATGCCCAGGCTCTTGCTCGCGCTCTCGTAGTGGCGATAGTGGAGCGCGCTGGTAACCGCTTCTGTCTGCAAGAACACCAAGCGCCGCGAGCCGATGCGGCGGATGAGATCGGCGTCTTCCAACTCGTTCATTTCTCTGTAACCGCCGATCGCATCATAGAGGAATCGCGAGATCAGCAAACCTTGATCGCCGCGCGGCAGTTTTGTCAGCCGCGTGCGCAACCTCGCCCAGAACAGTGCGCGCTTCGCCGACGGATCGTCGAAGGCGAGTTGAAAAACCGCAGCATGCCGGCGCGCTTCCGGCATTTTGAAAAACGTTTCCACTTCGTCGGTCCAGCCGTCGCAAAGCACCGTGCCTTGGCGAAGGAAGAGCAGCCATTTGCCCTTTGCGCGCGCGGCCGCGAGGCGGAAGAGAAGAGAACGGTTCGGCTCGCCCGAAACGAGCATGCAGCCCGCCGCATCGGCGATGTCCAATGTTGCATCGCGCGAGCCGCCGTCGGCAACGATCACTTCACGGACGAATCCTTCGCTCACAGCGGCCGCCAATGACGCGAGCGTGCGCGGCAGCCGTTGCGCTGCGTTGAGTGTCGGGATGATGACCGATATTGGCCCCGTCATGCGCCGATGACGCCAAGGCCGCCCACGCTTGTAAAGTGGAAACAACGGCGAAGCGGTTATGCGCGTCGGTAACCTTAAGCGCCGGCTGCGTCGTCCTCGCGTTGCGCCGGCAAGGCCGCTTGCGGAGATGGCGGCGGCGCAGGGGTTGGTGTTGGTGTTGGTGTTGGTGTCGGCGCCGGAGCTGCTGCGCCCGTCTGCGCGGCTGCTCGCGCCGCCTGCTCGGTCATGCGCGCGCGCAGACGCTGCATGAACCGGTCGAGCAGGTCGCTACGCGCAACCGCGCGCGCCACGTCGCGGATTGCGGCGCCATCGGCCTGGATGCCCGCGGCCACGACTTCGAATGCATCTGCTTCCGCAGTGTCCGCCATGTCGCCGGCATATTCGCGGTACAGCGTTCGAACGCCGGCTTCGTCCGCGGCGAGCGTCATCGCCACGGCGGCGCGCAACACCGCCTGGCGGCCATGTCCCTCGAGAGGCTGCGCGCGGTTGCGCATGCCAAGCAAGGTCCGCAGCTCCGCCGAGGCGCGCTGCCAATCCCGCGCACGCCAAGCGGCTTCGGCGCGCACGCGTTGTGCGTCCTCGCTGCGATCGCGTTCGACAAGCTCCGCTGCGCCCTCGAGGCGCCCCAGATCCAGCAACGCGCGCGCCTCGAGAATGCGCCGGTCGGCCTGCAGCGTTTGGGGCATGTTCGGCTGACGCGAACCGGCCAGCGCAACCAACGCTCGATCGGGCTTGTGATCCAACAGATAGATCGCCGCGAGGTCGGCGGCGACCTGTGCTTTGCCGAGACCTTCGAGGCGCTCGTCTACTTGGTGCTGCAGCAGCTGCGCGGCCTGCTCCAGCAGATCGACGTGCACGAGGCGGCCCGCGAGCAGCCGGACAATTCGGTCTCCATTGGGCCCGACCGGGGTCAGATCGCTGAACTCATAAAACAGGCCGAGCGCCTGGATCGGCTCGAGTTGATCGGCGTCGCCGTCGAGGAAAAGCCGTTCGAACAGCGTCGACATATCCACCCGCAATTGGCGCGCGGCCGGATCGGTCGGGAAGCGGTCGGCGGCGACGCGCATGGTCGAGAGCGCGTCGCGCCAACGGCCCATCTCGGAATAGGTTTCGCCGAGCAGGCCGACGATCATCAATTCCGTGGAATTGCCGCGCCAACGGAAGCGCAGTGCTTCGAGCGGCTCCACCGAGTCGATCGCGCGCATCACGCCGGTGGCGCGCCGGATGCTGATCGCTTCGACTTGCGCGCGCACCGCGGTTTCCTCATCGTGGGTGCGGCCAAGTTCGTCGAACATGGTCAGCGCGCGCGCCGCATCGCCGCGCGCGGCGACCACACGCGCCTCGACCAAACGGGCCTGCAGACGCAGCGACCGATCGGGCGCGGCAGCCAGCGTCGCCCGCGCTGCAGCTTCGGCCGCCGCGAAATCATTCAATTCCATCGCCGCCTGCGCAAGCGCGAGCTGGAAACGGGCGCGCCACGCTGGCGGATGGTCCTCGAGCCCTGCAACGCCCCGCTCCAGCTCGCGCCGCGCATCGGCCCAGTTCTGTTGCAGCGCGGCCGAATACCCGCGCCACAGCGCCGCCGATGGATTGTCCATGAGCGGCGACGCGGTCAGATCCGGCTGCGCCGCCTGTACGCGTCCCATCATCACGTTGGCGGCGCCGCGCAATAGCCGGTATTCCGGATCGATCTCGACCAGATCGCCTTGGTTGATCGCCACGATACGAAGCGCGCCCAGAGCTTCGGCGGCAAATTCATGCTCGAGCAGATAGCGCGCGAGCTGCATGCGCGCGTCCACTGGCGCGCCCTCGGCAACGCCTTCGTCAGCGGCGCGCCGCGTCAATTCGTCGATCCGGTCGCGCACCAGCGCGAGGTCTTCTTCGCCCGCGGCCTGAATTGGCGTGGCAGCGTCCTCCATCAAGGCGGCGCTCAATCCGGCTTCGAGCGCGGAGTTCGCCGGCGCGGCGGCGATCAGCCCCTCCCCCCGGGTGACCGTGAGCACGCCGGCTTCGAAACTCAGCGCGAGATCGTCGGCGCGCGGTTCAATGACGCCGCCATGAGCCGAAGGCAGCACCGCCGCTTCCATGGTAGCACGGCGCGCATCGACCGCGCGCGCCGGCCCGCCAATCATGGCGACGGCGATGCGGTCGCCGATTTCAGGATCGTTGATCCAGCGCACTACGCCTTCGCGGCCGAAATTCACGGTCATTCGGCCGCGACCCTCAGTCGAGACTTCGCGCGTCAGCGGCGCTCCTTGCGGCGGCGCCGCCCGCGCCGAAAGCGTAAAGGTCCACGAATTCTCGTCCGAGCTGGCCGACACTTGCATATCCGGCGGCGCCGGGATGCGCAGGCCGAGCACGCCTTGACCTTGGACGACTTGCACGTCCCCATGCCGGCGCCCAGCCCGCGTGACACCGGAGAGATCGATGCGGCCGGTCGCATCGAACACCAGCCAGATTGCTTCGCCGCGCCGGAACGCGGCTGCGCGCGCTGGCGCAGGCCAGGTCACCGTGATGCGTGTGTCGTTCGCGCTTTCGACCAGTTGGACGCGCCCGGCGCCATTCACCGGCGACCGCCCAGGCACAGGCGCGTGATCGTTCTGGCCCACAGTCGCTTGCTGCCCGCCTTCCGGCGGCAACAGGTCGATGACGACACGGTCGCCATCGACGAAATGACGCTGCCGCACGCCGGGTTCGAGCAAGAGCTGGAGACGAACCGGGGCGCTCGCCGCGCTCACCCGGCGCACTTCGCGCACATAACGCGGCGGCGAGGCGCGCAACTCGGCAATGTCGATATCCGCGGCGCGAGAGAAGCGGAGATCGAGTCGACTCCCCTGCAGCAGCGGCGTCACCGTGGTCGGCCCAGCGAAGCGAAAGGCCAGACGCGTGAATTCCTGCTGAGCCCCGATCGTAACAGTCGCGTTCGGCATGGACGCCATACGCGGAGGCGGAGGCGGCGCAGGCGGTGGCGCGGGAGTCTCGGCTGGCGGCGATGGCGAGTGCGACTGCGCCGGCGCCGGCGGTGACGGCGGCGTGACCAGCGCCAAATCGAGGGCGCTCGGCAGCGGTCCGCTCGGGCCGCGTAGTTCGGCTGGCTGCTCGTCCCGCGCTACTGGCGCGTTCGTGGCCGGTGACGCCGACGCAGGCGCCGCGGATTGTGCGTCCGCCCGCGGAGGCGTTTGTGGTTGCGGCGTCAGCTGCATCGGCTGCGCCACGGCCGGCGGCGCCGCCATCAATGCGGCTGCGGCGATCGCCAGCGGAGAGCGCAAGGACTTCATCAGTTAAGCGTGACTTAATTCTCTCCGCCTGCGGTTAAGCACGAGTTTAGCGGCCTGCCGCCGGCGCTTCGCCACGGGAGCGATCCAACAGACTGCCGCCGCTGGTCGGCGGCCGCGCGCGGTCCGCCAGCATTTGCGTCAGAGCCCGCGCCCGGTTCGGCTCCATGCGCCCCATGACTTCAGCCAGATTGGCCTGGCGCATGCGGCTGGCGACCTGCACCAGCACGTCGTCGTCCAGTCCATCGAACACGGCAGCTGCGTCCTTCGCGCGCATGCGCTGATATACATCGACGAGCCCGTTCACGCGCCGCTCCTGCTCCACGTCCAGATTGCCGAGCAACTCGTTGACGTGGGTTTCAAGCGCGCGCAGCTCGGCCAGGCGCTCGGTCATGCGCTGCTCGGCCGCCAGCATTAGCGCATCCTGGGTTTCGATTTGCTCGCCGCGAGCGTCCAGCGCTTCGCGGCGTGCGCTGAGCGCTTGCAGCACCTGAACTTCCGCCTGGCTCAACCCTGCCATTTCCGCGAGCGAAGGCGCCGCACATTGCGGCGGCGCCTGCGCGGCTGCAGTTTCCTCGGCGTGGGCCTCATCACCGGCCGATGGTTCGTGCTCCGCGGCGGCGACCGTCTCGGCGACGCTCTCGGCCATCGCCATCGCTTTCAGCCCCAGCACGGCGGCGACGGTGACCATCACCGCCGGCATCAGCCGCACCGAGACCCCTCGCGCCTTTGTTGCGTTGTCTTTCATCACACCCTGCCGCGCATGCCGACATCGGCCGCCGAGCGCACGCGCCCGGCGCCTAGACCTAACCTTTCGGCGGTGGCGCGCGCATCGTTGATGCGCGCCTGCAAATCCCGTCCTGCATCTTGCGCCGTTGCGCGCATGGCGCGGACCGCCGCTTCTGCCTGCGCCGTCGCCTGCACGAGTTCGGCGGCGGCGCGCAAGGCGCCGTCTTGCCCGGTCCGGAGCGCCCCGAGCTTGCGGTCGAGCCGCCAGAAATAGAACAGGCACGCCGCAAGCATCAGCGCCAGCACGACTTCGATCGCCAAAGTAACGGGACTCATTTGCCGCCTCCCAGTTTCATCACCGCCTGCTGCATCGCCGGGCTGATCGGCTTTTCCACGCGCACCGCCAACGCGTGGCCCATGCGGCCGACGCGGCCGTGACTGAGTTCGACCGCGCCGCACTTCAGCATCACTGGCGCATCGGGCGCCGCATCCAGCATCAGCGTGTCGCCGACCTTCAAATCCAGCACGTTGCGAAGCTTTTCCTTATGCTCATCGAGCACCGCTCGCACTTCCAGTCTGGTGTTCCAGAGTTCGCTGGCGAGGTGACCTTCCCAGATGTTGTCGCGACCGAATTTCTCGCCCATGAATTGCTGCAACAGCATCTTCCGGATCGGTTCGAGCGTGGCGTAGGGCAGCAACAGTTCCAGCTTGCCGCCACGGTCTTCCATATCGATGCGCAGCTTGACGATGATCGCTGCATTCGGAGGCCGGGCGATGGCGGCAAAGCGCGGATTGGTTTCGATCCGGTCGAGGGTGAAATCCACCTCGGTCAATGGAGCGAAAGCTTGCCGGGCGTCATTCAGGACGACTTCGATCATCCGCGTGACCAAGGTGCGCTCGATCGTGGTGTAGGGGCGGCCTTCGACCCGCGTCGCCGCGGCGCCGCGGCGGCCGCCGAGCAGCACATCGACGATGGAATAGATCAGCGAAGAGTCGACCGTCGCCAGACCGTAATTGTCGAGCTGCTGGGCGCGGAACACGGCGATGATGGCGGGCAAAGGGATCGAGTTGAGATAGTCGCCGAAGCGTACCGAGCTGATCTGGTCGAGGCTGACCTCGACGTTGTCGCTGGTGAAATTGCGCAGGCTCGTCGTCATCAACCGCACCAGGCGGTCGAAAACGATTTCCAGCATCGGCAGGCGTTCATAGGAAACGAGCGCCGAATTGATGATCGCGCGCACGCCCGTTCGCCCGCCGGCGTCATCTTCGCCGAGGCCGAACCCCAGCAGGCTGTCGATCTCGTCCTGATTGAGAATGCGTTCGCCGTCGCCGGGCGCAGCGCTTTCGTTCGCGGCCTCGCCGGTTTGCCACTCCTTGTCGTCGGTCAATGCGGGTTCAGCGCTCATCGGTCACTGCACCAGCATTTCTTCGATGAGAACCGCATTGATCCGCGTCGGCGCGATGACGAGATTGACGCGGCGCAGCAACTCCAGCCGCAACCTATAGGCGCCCGCCGAACCGCTGAGATCGTCGGTGCGCAATTCGCGCAGGAAGCCGTTGAACTGATCGGTGACGCGGGGGATGTGTTCGCCGAGCGCGGTGACGGTTGCATCGTCCGGCGCTTCGAGCGTCAGCTTCAGCTTCAGATAGGCGGGGCGTCCATCCGGGCCGGTGATGTTCACGAGCATCTCCGGCAGAGTTACGAACACAACGTCGTCGCCGTGCATGATCGTGGTGCCGTTCGGACCAGGCACCGCCTCGCCGGCGCCCTCGGCAGCGCCGTGACCGCCCTTAGCCTTGCCGTGACCGGCGTTGGCTTCGGCGTGCTGCTCCCCGCCTCCACCGCCGAGCAACAGGAACGCAGCGGCGCCGCCGCCGCCCAGCACCAACACCGCCGGCAGAATGATGAAGAGAACGAGCTTCTTGCCCGAAATCTTCTTCTTGACCAGCGTTTCTGGGTCCGCGCCCTCGGCGCCTTCGCCGCCTTCGGCGGGCGGGGTTGCGCCTTCGGCTTCGGCATCAGCGTCGGGCGCCTCGCCTTTTTTCTTCTTCTTGCCTTTTCCAAACATGCGGAATCGCTCGCGCGTTAACCCGCATCCTTCCTGGGCTGACGTGGTTAAGAGTTGCTGAAAGACCGGCAAAACTTGCCGCCCGCCCGGCAGCAATGCGCCTGCCGTTCACCAAATTGGCGCGGGTGAGTCTGGGAAAATCAAGCCTTAAGCATTGGCCCGGACCTTGCATCGTTAACGTGAATGGATAACGCGCTGATGCTCGGCCTGCAGTCGCAACGCGTACTGCAACGGCGCATGGACGTTGCTGCCAACAATCTCGCCAACGTCGCTACCTCGGGCTTCAAGGCCGACGCGCTGCTGCTCGAAGAGGCTCAGGGCACTAACGCACACACCGAGGAAGATCCGCGCGAAATCCGGTTCACGCGCGACATCGGCGTCATGCACAACATGGAGCAAGGCCCCATCGCGATGACGGGCAACCCGCTCGACATCGCCCTCGAGGGCGACGGCTTCATCATCGTCGAAGGGCCCAGCGGCCCGCTTTATACGCGCGATGGCGCGTTTACGCTTACGGGGGAAGGACGGCTCGTGACCAGCGATGGCCGTGCTGTCCTTAGCTCCGGGGGGGCGCCGATCGTGCTCGATCCGCAAGGCGAAACGCCTTCGATCGGGCGCGACGGCGCAATACGGGTGGCCGGTGTCGAAGCCGGCCGCATCGGTGTGGCGTCCTTCGCCGCACCAGGCGCGCTCTCAAAGGTCGGGGACAACCTTTGGGACGCGCAAGGTCAGCAGCCGGGAGAGTTCGAAGGCGTGGTCATACAGGGCGCGCTGGAAGGTTCGAACGTCCGTCCGGTAGTCGAACTCACCCGGCTCATCGAAATTTCGCGCGCGTATCAATCTGCGGCCAAAATTGTTTCGGGCGCGGATGAATTGCGTCAGCGCGCGATCGAGCGGCTCGGCCGCTAAGGAGTAGTCCCGTGCGCGCACTCTCAATCGCCGCTTCTGGCATGCAGGCCCAGCAGCTCAACGTCGACGTCATTTCGCACAACATCGCGAACATGAACACGACCGCCTACAAGCGCCAGCGCGCCGAATTTCAGGACATGCTCTACCAGAACCTGGAGCGGCCGGGCTCGACCTCGTCGGCTTCAGGCGCCGTCCTGCCTCTGGGCATCCAGATCGGCGTTGGCGTCCGCGCCGATGCAGTCGGCCGGGTCACCGAACAAGGCGGCACCGTCGCCACCAACAATCCGTACGACATCGCCATCAACGGGCGCGGCTTCTTTCAAATTACCCTGCCATCGGGTCAAACCGCCTACACGCGCGCGGGCAACTTCGCGGTCAACGCTGACGGCGCCTTGGTCACTGCCGACGGTTATGCGGTCGAACCTTCCATTACGGTGCCACAGGAAGCTACCGCCATCCAGGTGACGCGGGACGGCGTTGTCGAAGTGACTACCGCGGCGTCGCCCGATCCGCAGCAGATCGGTCAGCTCGAAATCGCCAGCTTCATCAACCCGGCTGGCCTGGAGGCGATCGGCGACAATCTCTATTTGGAAACGCCTGCTTCCGGGACGGCGACAACAGCCACGCCCGGCTCGCCGGGGCTGGGCCAGCTAATGCAGGGCTATCTCGAACTGTCGAATGTCAACGCGGTGGAGGAAATTTCCGCGCTGATCGTGGCGCAACGCGCCTACGAGATGAACGCACGCGTGATCACGGCTGCAGACGAAATGCTGCAATCCACCACGCAGCTGCGCTGAGGGATTGAACATGTTGCTACGCTTGTGTCTTGCGGCTTGCATCTATTTCCTCGTCGCTGCAGGCCTGTCGCACGCTCAGACAGTTACGCTGCGGCCGCGCATCGAAGCGCAGGGCGCCGCGATTACAATGGGCGACGTGTTCGAAGGCGCGCCTGCCGGCATTTCCGCGCGTGCGCTCGCCCCTGCCCCTCCCCCTGGCCAAATCGCATCGCTGTCGATGCCGGTGCTGAGCGCGGCAGCTTCCGCCGCGGGTCTCGATTTCAGTGCGCCTGCGGGCGTGAATTCGGTGCAGGTCGTGCGCCCAGGCGGCGCGCGCGCGACTTTGCCCGCTGCTTCCGGCGGACGCACGCTGGCCGACGCCGCCATTCGCCGCGGCGAGAGCGTGAGCCTCACTTATCGAATGCCTGGGATGTCGCTGTCGATGCGCGCCCGCGCGCTCGAGGACGGCGCCATTGGCCAGCCGATCCGACTCATCAACACAACTTCCAATCGCACCATAGAGGCGGTCGTCACCGGCCCAGGTGCGGCGAGAGCCAACCCATGACCAAAGACAATCTCCTGCGCATGCTCGCTTTGGCTGGGATAGCCGCGAGCGCCGCCGGATGCGCCAGCGTCGGCAGCGGCGATCTATCGACCGATGCACTGGCTGCGCCCGGCATGGCCTACGACGCGGCGCGGCGCGCGCTCGGTCCGCCGCAGCTACATCCGTTGGCGAGCCCCGAATACCTCACCGGCGGCGCGCAACAGAGCATGCCGCTGCCGCAACTCGCCGGCTACGAGGCCGGCGCGCCGAACTCGCTCTGGCGCACCGGTTCGCGCAGCTTTTTCAACGATCAGCGCGCTCAGCGCATCGGCGACATCATCACCGTCGAGATCGAGATCGATGACAGCGCCGAACTCAGCAATTCGTCGAACCGCCAGCGCGAGGCGACGACCTCGGCGGGGGTCAGCAATTTCTTCGGACTGGAACGGGTCGCCGGCCAAATCTTCAATAACGCCTTCGATCCTTCGACCATGATCAGCGCCGACGCCGAATCGGAGCACCGCGGCACGGGCGCCATTAACCGTGAAGAAAAGATCGAGCTCACCGTAGCGGCAGTCATCGTCGATCGTTTGCCGAACGGCAATCTCGTGCTTGCAGGCCGTCAGGAGGTGCGCATCAACGGCGAACTTCGCGAACTCACCGTAAGTGGGATCATTCGGCCGGAAGACGTCACCGCCAGCAACCGCGTCAACCATACCCAGATCGCGGAGGCGCGCATTTCCTACGGAGGCCGCGGCACTATTAGCGCCGTCCAACGCCCGAACTGGGGCCAGCGCCTGGGCGACGCCGTTACGCCTTGGTGAGGAAAGCCTTTCTCTAGGACCGCGTCTGAGGCCTCCGGAAGTTGGCCGTGGCCCCTCCCTTGCTTCGGGAAGCCGACAGACCTTCCTTGATCGGCGGCAAACGTGGACGGCATGCGGGACACCAGCGGCGATAGCGCGCCTGCACGGCCGCCTTCGGTCGAGCCGGAGGCGGCCGTTCCGTTCCCCCGTCTAGTCGAAGACTACGCTGAGATCGCGCGCATCTACGGCGATACACGCGCGCCGGAGCGCATCATCGCCCATTATCAGCTCGAGCGCCGCCTGGCTGCGATTTTGCGCAACGCCAGCAAGCGCGAGCGTGAAAGTGGCGTCTATACCCACCTGTATGACGCACTGCTTGGCGAACTCGACGACCATCCGCGCAAGCGCCCCGTCACTAAGAGGGGACAAGATCAACGCGATCGCTATGTGGGGCGGCAAGTACGCATGGTGCTCGACCGTGTTGGAAGGGATCATGTCTTCCTCGAAATCGGCGGCGGCGACTGTGAGGTGTCGCTGCGGGTCTCGCCTCACGTTAAGCAAACTATCGTCGTTGACGTCACGGATGAACTGGTTCCGCCGGACGTCGCTGCAGCCAACTTCCGGTTCATCAAGGTCGCCGGCGTGACGCTTCCACTGCCCGACGAGAGCGTCGATTTCATTTACTCAAACCAGGTGATGGAACACCTCCATCCGGACGACGCCGTCGAGCAAGTGCGCGAGCTATTTCGTGTGCTCAAGCCGGGCGGCCGCTACCTTTGCCGCACGCCAAGCCGCCTGACCGGACCGCATGACGTCTCCTGCTACTTCGACACCGTGGCTGTCGGCACGCACATCAAGGAATACACCTATCGCGAACTGGCGACGATTTTCGCCGAGGCGGAATTTACCAATATCTGCGCGTTGATCGCGCCGCGCGCGTTCGATTTCTTTGTCATGCCGCGGTTTTTGGCGTTCGCGCTCGAAGACATGTTCGCGCGCGTGCCGCGCCGCTGGCACACGCGAGTCTGTCGCAGCCGCGCCGTGCGAGCGCTGCTGGGCGTATCGATGGTGGTGCAAAAGCCCCGCTAGTTCACTCGCCGCTCTTTCCCCGCCCAGTAGGGCTCGCGCAGCTGACGGCGCAGGATCTTGCCGGATGCGCTGCGCGGCAGCGGCGTCGACACGAAATCCACGCTGCGCGGCGCTTTATAATGGGCGATGCGCGAGCGCGCGAATGCGATGATCGATTGTGCGTCCGGGGTGACGCCGGGCTTCGGCGTGACGATCGCCTTCACGCTTTCGCCCCAGTTCTCGTCAGGTACGCCGATGACGGCGACTTCGGCGACATCGGGATGGCCGTGGATGGCGTTCTCGACTTCAGCCGGATAGACGTTCTCGCCCCCGGTGATGATCATGTCTTTGATGCGGTCCTGGATGAAGAGATAACCGTCCCGATCCAGGTATCCAGCGTCTCCCGTGCGCAGCCAGCCTTCGCGGTCGATGGCGGCAGCCGTTGCATCGGCCTTGCGCCAATACCCCTTCATGTTCGCGATAGAGCGCGTCGCGACCTCGCCGACCTGACCGGGCCCGAGCTGCTGGCCTTCCCCATCCAGGATCACGATTTCGACGCCGGGCATCGGCAAGCCAGCCGAACGCATGCGCTCGTTGCCTTTGGGATCATGATCTTCCGGCGGGAGATAAGTGATCGTCCCAGTGGTTTCGGTCATGCCATATTGCTGCACGAACTTGCAGCCGAACACCTCCATGCACTCGCGCAACAGATCGACTGGCATGGGTGAGGCGCCATAAAGGATATGGGTGAGGCTGGAATAATCGATCTCTCGTGCGCGCGGCACGCGGACGAGAAACTGTAAGGCCGCGGGCACCATGAACATCTTGGCGATCCGCTCGCGTTCGATCGCTTCGAGCGCCTCCATCGGGTTGAAGTCGCGCGCAATCACGTTCTTGACGCCGTTGATGAGTCCCACCAGACACCAGCCTGTGCCGCCGATGTGCGCGATTGGCATTGCGGCGTAGTTGACCTCGCCCTCCTGCCATTCGTTCCAGCCCATGGCCGCTTGCGATAGCCGGCGTCTCGAGCGCAATAGATTGGCGCTGGATAGCATGACGCCTTTGGGACGCCCCGTCGTGCCGGAGGTATAGAGCAGTAGCGCGGTGGCATCGGCCGGGATCGGTTCGCCGACATCGGCGTCCGCTTGTGAGTCGCGCCATGCCACGTAGACCGGATAGCCGTGTGCGCCCCGCTCCATAGCGACGATGCTCGGCCGCGCGCTGGTCTTGGCGGCGACTGCTTCCGCCGACCCGATGCATTCGGGCCCAACGAACAGCATGTGCGCCTGGGCGTCGTCGATGATGTAGGCAATTTCGTCCGGCGAGAGTCGCCAGCCGATCGGCGCCATGACTGCGCCCGCTTTCAACGCGCCCATCAGCAATTCGAAATAATGGTCGCTGTTCTTGCCCAAATAGCAGATGCAGTCGCCCGCCTCGATACCCGCCGCAGTCAGCGCTGCCGCGACTTGATTCGATCGCACGTCGAGCTCGGCATAGGTGGTGTTCCGGCCCTCGAAGCTCAGCGCAATTTGGCTGCCTCGGGTGCGGCCGTGATGGCGCGCAACGTCGCCGAGGGAATGCATCTGCTCGAATTCTTCCGGCTTCAGCGACGCCGCCATTCCCGTCTCCCCGAGCTTGTTATCGGTCAGCCTAGCGCAGGCGGAGCGTTTGTGTAGCGGCTAGCTTCCGATGCCCCGCGCCATCAGCGCCGCAAATAGCGGCGTCAGCCCAAGCAAGGACAATTCGAGCAACACCCATCGGCGCGCCCGCTTGGCCTCGGCATCGGGCGCGACGAAGGCAGCGTCTTGGCTGGCCCGCTTCACCCAACCGATGAAGGTGCGGGTCGGCGCAATCGAGATGAGGCCGATTACAGCCACGGTGGCCATCTTGGCCCAGAACCAAGGCTGGTCACCATAATAGCCCGCGCCCTTAGCGCCCCAGAACACGCGCGCCGCACCCGCAGCGATCACGCCGACCGCGCCGATCGCGTAGAACAGGTCCATGCGCAGCAACAGCCGCGCCACGCGTCCATCCACGGGCAGCCGTAGAACGAAAGCCTCGCCGGCGAGCGAGCCGGCGAGGACAAAGGCAAAGAGGAAATGCAGGTACGAAAGCGCGGCGTCGTGAAAAAGCATTGCGCCCTCCACTCAGGGCCGCGACGTTCAAAAAGCTCAGTTTTCGTTGCGGCCAGCCGAACCGTCTCTGCCGCGCTGATGCTGTTCGTCAAGCGCATCCCATTGGGCCTGCGTCCGGCAGACTCGCTCCCGTGACCTTAGGCGGCTTTCGGTGCGCGCCCGCAGGGTTCGGCAGATCAGTTCCGGCTCCGCCGCCGCTTCACCTTCCGCGACCGCTGGTGTTTCAGCGGGATCGGCGAGTTCGGGCGTCGTTGCCTCAGCGGCGACCGGCGGCGCTTCGGTCTGCGCAAACGCCAACGGCGCGAAAGCCAAAGCGGCTGCCGCCAAGATCCAACTTAAAGTCCGCATTCAATCGCTCCCGCCTCGAACCCTGATAGGGACGGGCAAGTTAGCGGCCGATTTCGATGTGTAAAGCTCGTTACGACAGTCAGTCGTCGCGATGCACGCGTTCGCGGCGCTCATGCCGCTCCTGTGCCTCAAGGGAAAGCGTTGCGATCGGGCGGGCTTCCAGGCGCGAAAGCGCGATCGGCTCACCGGTCTCTTCGCAATAGCCGTACGAGCCGTCATCGATGCGACGCAACGCTTCATCGATCTTGGCAATCAGCTTGCGCTGACGATCGCGCGTGCGAAGTTCTAGCGCGCGGTCGGTTTCGCTCGTCGCGCGATCGGCGAGATCGGGCTCGGCCACCGTGTCCTGCTGCAGCGATGCGATCGTCGAACGAGATTCCTCGAGGATCTCATCTTTCCAGCTGAGCAGCTTTTGGCGAAAGAACTCGCGCTGCCGCTCGTTCATAAACGGCTCGTCCTCGCTCGGGCGATATTCTTTCGTCACGGTCGCCATTTCAGAACTCCTGGCGGCTAGCGCGGCGCGCGCCTTATAGCCGCGCCCATAAGCGCCGTCCATTGAGCAAGTCGGGCGCCAAAGTCATGTGATTTCCGCAGTTTGCGGTGCAGCATCAGAGTTTTCCCGAGATGCGATCGAGCTTGGCTGTCTCTACCGCCAATCGAATGTCGATCTCGTTCAGAACCGCATCGAGGCGATCGTCCCCGGTTGCTTCGGCGCGCCGCTGCAACGCTTCGAGCCGGCTTCGCAATGACCCCGGCGCGCGGCCCGTCAGCAGCCCCTGTTCCAGTTCTTCCAGAGCATCGAGCGCCTCTTGTCCGCGGCGGGTCTGGCGCGCCCGGCGTTGGGCCGGATTCTCGCCGGCCTGCAGAGCAAGGATTGAGTCGAGCGGCGTCACCGCGCCCGTTGGCGATGCGGCGGCGGCCCGCGCGGGGGCGTCCGCTGCCGGTGCGAAGCCCGGCGCAGCCGTCCTCGTCGCCTTCGCGGCTGCCGCGGACGGGCCAACGTTGCGGCCGGGTTCGATCTTCATCGGCGCGGACTCTCCGCTGCTGGTGTTTCCGATCGCTTAACGTTTCGGGCTTGAACGGGTCGTTAACCGAACTGCTGACCTATCGCTCAGATGGGATTTGCATCACGCGCTGCGCGATCCGCGCTGTTGGCGGTCGCTTCGGTAGCCGCCTTGCTTGCGCCGATCGCTACGCCCGCCGCATGGGCTGGCCCGCGGATCAAGGATGTCGCCGACTTCGAAGGCGTGCGCGAAAACCAGCTCGTCGGTTACGGCCTCGTGGTTGGCCTCGCCGGCACCGGAGACTCGCTTCGCAACTCGCCTTTCACCCGCCAGAGTCTGGCCGCGATGCTCGAACGCTTGGGCGTCAATGCGTCCGAGGGCAACCTCAACACCCGCAATGTCGCCGCCGTCATGGTGACGGCGAACCTGCCGCCGTTCGCGAGCCAAGGGTCGCGCATCGACGTCACCGTTTCAGCGCTAGGGGACGCGCGCAGTCTCGCCGGCGGCCAGCTCTTGGTGACGCCGCTCATGGGCGCGGACCAGCAAGTCTACGCCGTGGCCCAAGGTCCACTGGCGATCGGAGGTTTTTCCGCTTCCGGCCAATCTGGCTCCTCGGTCACGCGCGGCGTCCCCACCGCCGGCCGCATCGCTTCAGGCGCCTTGGTTGAGCGAGAGATCGCGTTCGACATCGCCGCGCAGCAGGAGCTGCGACTGTCGCTGCGCAACCCGGACTTCACCACCGCTCAGCGCATAGCCGCTGCCATCAACGGCGCCGTCGGCAGTGACGCTGCCCGCGCCGCCAATCCGGGTTCCGTCGTCTTGCGTCGTCCCGCCGAATATGCGGGCGACATGGTTTCCCTCGTCGGCCGCATCGAGAATTTGGAGGTCAGCGTCGACACCCCCGCCCGCATCGTCATTGATGAGAGCTCGGGCATCGTCGTGATGGGCGAGAACGTGAATGTCTCTACCGTCGCGATCGCGCAGGGCAACCTCACTATCTCGATTCAGGAAGACCCTTTCGTCAGCCAGCCGGCCCCGTTCAGCCGTGGCCAAACCGTAGTGGCGCCTTCCACCGGTATCGAGGTCGAAGAGGAGGAAGGCGGCGGCCTCGTCGTCGTGCCGGGGGGCGTACCGCTTCGTCAACTGGTCAATGGCCTAAACGCGCTCGGCGTCACCCCGCGCGACATGATCTCGATCCTGCAGGCGCTCAAGGCCGCTGGCGCGATCCAGGCCGAAATCGAAGTGATGTGATGACAGGGCCGATCGCGCTGCAAGGCGCTCCTTTGCCGATGGACGCGAGATCCCACGCTGACGCAGCACCTGCTGACGTGCGTCGCGCTGCCGAAGAATTCGAGGCGGTATTTCTCTCCGAGATGCTTTCGCCGATGTTCGAGGGCTTACAGACCGACGGGCTCGGCGGCGGCGGCGTCGGGGAAGAGATTTTCCGCCCGATGTTGGTCGAACGGTACGCCGAAGCGGTCAGCCGCGCGGGCGGGGTCGGCATCGCCGACAGCATCGTGCGTGAACTGATGCGCCTGCAGGAAGCAAGCGCGCCTTCCACGGAGACGCCCGATGGCGCTGATCGCTGAGGACGCGCGCGATCGCGCCGAGCAATTGCTGCTGCTGACCGAGCGGCTCGCCGCCATCGCAGCGGAAGAAACGCAGCGGATCGAGGCGCGCGAGCCCCTGCTCGATGGTCCGGACGCGGAGGAAAAGCAGCGACTGGCGAACGCTTACCGGCTCGAACTCGCCCGCATCAAACAGGACCAATCCCTGATCCTGGGCGCCCCGCCGGAAACATTGGTCGCGCTGCGTCGCAGCACGGCGAACCTGCACTCCGCAATGGCGGCGCACGAGCTGGCGCTCAACGCGGTGAAAGTCGTGTCCGAAGGCTTGGTCCACGCCATGGCCGAGGAGGTCGCGCGGCAACGCGGCAGCGGCACTCCTTATTCGGCGCGCGGCGCGCTCCAGGCGCCAAACGGCGCCAACCCCACCGTGCTCGACCGCAGCGCCTGACCAGCGCCGCAGATAAACCCCAATGCGGCGACGTATTCGCCTTTCCTGTAATTCATCTTGCTCCCAAGACCACGGCGCCGTTCTTGTAGCGGAGCGGTCTTGGGCGGAGCATGAAGCACGCAAAACCAACACGTGCGTGGCGCCCCGTTCGGGCTCACGGCTACCGGCGAAAGCGTCCCCGGCCGGAGGGCGCTTGGGTGGCGCTCGTGTTCAACCTCTGCCTCTTCATGTTGCCCATGGCCGGCGCAGCCGCGCTCATGGTGATCGCGCGCGATCATCTCTACGCCTATGAATACTCCGAAGCCGGCGCGCGTTCGATCAGCACGCGCGTCGAGAGGCTCAATGCGGAGTTGATCCAGGTCGATTTCGACCGCCAACGTCAGTGGGACAACATCATCGCCATGGAGTTGATGGCGAACGATCCGTCTGCGGCCCGCGGCTTCCTGCTGTCGGGGGCCGAGATGCTGCCGCCGCGGCTGGCGCACCTGCTGCGCAACGCCGCGCGCGAAGGGGCCGGAGACGCGGCGATCGAAGTCGCTGCGCTGGAACTGCTGCTGCCTGGCACCCGCGAGCGCTACCAGGCCACCGTCCAACTGCTTTCTCTCCGCCCAGCCGGGGCGACACCGGCGTCCGAGGCGTCACCCGCCACGCTCGGCGATCCGCGTGATTTCGAACTCATGGCGCGGTCGCTGCTGAGCGAGCCTGAGTCCGATACGCTGCAGTTCGTGCTGACTGGCTTCAGCCTCGGCTTGAGCGGCGAAATGTCGGCGCGGATGAGTGACGGCGCTGTCGCTCTGCTGGCGGCGACCAGACGTGAGGACTTCCCGCCGGCGCTGGCCAGTGAACTGCAGGTGCTCGTCGCTGAAGCGTTGCCGATCGAGACCTTCCGCGAAGCCGCACGCCTCAGCGCGCAGGATGGGCGCGGCGATCCGGGCGCGTTCGAAAATGCCTCGGTCGGATTCGCCGCGAGCCTGAATCAGCAGGCAGCTGGGCGGCTCCGCGCTGCGCTTGCCGAAATCGGCGACATGAGTGCCGCAACCTCGACGCAGAGCGCGGCGGTGATGCTCACCCAGGCCAACACTATTGCAGATTTCGAGCGGCTTCGGCTGTTGGCGCAAACCGCAGGCGACCGCGCCGCTGCCGCCGCCAAGCGTCTGCCCCGTGACGGCCGCCTCCTCGCAGCGGCGCGCGGCGAACTTGCGTTTAATCGCGACCTGGCGATCGCCGGGGGGGCTGCCGGCCTAGCCCTGCTCGGTCTGATCTTCGCCGTCTTGTTCAAGCTTGCTCAGAGCGCGCGCAGCGCCCTGCGTGAACGAGACGCCGAGGACGAGTATTACGAGAGCGAACTGCTCGAAATCCGCACCAATAACTGGCGCCCGCTTTAAGCTCGGAACAGCGACAGCACAGCCTGCGGTTCGGCGTTGGCGATGGGTCCGCCACCGACTGCTTCCAGCCCCTGACGAACCTGCAACGCCAGCAGGCGTGCGCCGTCGGCGTCGAAATCCCCACGCGCCCCTGCTTCGGCTGCGCCCAGGAAGCCCTGGTGTGCTTCGAGCGAACGCGCGCTGTCGATCAGGCGGCCCATGGCCTCCTGCAGCATTTCCATCGACTTCTGCGCCGCCTGCGCCAGAGCCGGGTCATCGGCTCTCGCTTCGGCGGACACCGCGATCAGGTCGGCGGGCGAAGGCTCGGCCTTGATCCTGAGATCGACGCCTGAGATCGTCACGCCCGGCGCACCTGGTTCGGCTTGCACCACAATGTCCTGCCCGGACAGTACGGCCGCGCCACGATCGATCGCTGCGCTCACGCGCGCGTCGAAGGCGGCCAGGGTTTCCGAAAGTCTGGCTTGATCGCCCGATCTGGCCAAACCCTGCACTCTTACAAGCATGGCCTGCGCGTCGTGTCCCGCCGCCAGCGCCTCGTGCACTTGAGCCATCCCGGCGAGCACGCTTTCGCGCGCCGCACCGATCGCAGCAGAACTCAACTCGATCTTGTCGGCGTTGGCGGGCTCCTCGCGCCGCTGCGGCTGCGCGGCGCGTGCATAACGCGTGTCGACGCCAAGCGCATTGGCGCCCGTCGCCCCTGGCACGATGCTGGAAACCATGGTCCGCCTGCTCCTTCGGATCGCGCGCCATCAAGCGCGCGGCGCGCTTCGCCGCAGGCGTGAAAGAAGCGTAAATGCGTTAACGAAACGTTAACACGCTCGCCTCCGAAACGAAAAAGTTTACGCTCTGTTTACTTGCCGATCTGTGCGCGCAGATAGGCCATGACAGCGCGAGAGTACGCGAGCTGCGACTCGCTCGGATATCGGCGCAAGGTCTCGGCCGTGTTGACGTCCGTCAACACTTGTACGAAGCGGCCGGCATTGATGTCGAGATCCACGCGCAGCCTGTGAGATTCGAGATCCGGCCGAAGCACGGCCTCGTGCTCATCCAGCCGTGGCTCCGTCTTTGCGGCCGGAACGGACTCCGATGCCTGCGCGGGCGCGGGCGCCGGCGGCGGATCGATGGTCTTGGGGGGAGCGATGGAAACCATGGCTCGTGCTCGACCGCGGAAACGGGCGGGGAGCGGAACTCCCCGCCTGCTCCGAAGTCCGCGTATTAGCGGAAGAACGACAGCACGATCGACGGCGCCGAATTGGCGATCGACAAGGCTTGCGCGCCCAGCTGTTGCTTGACTTGCAGCGCTTGCAGGCGAGCCGATTCCTTGGCGAGGTCGGCGTCGACGAGGTTGCTGATGCCGCCGACGATCGAGTCGGACAGCTTGCCGAGGAACGTCTTCTGGACCTCGAGCGCCTTGGCTTGCGACCCCAGCGTCGCGAGTTGCTGGTTCAGCAGCGTCGTCGCCGTATCGATCGCGGCCGAAGCGGCTTGCGCGTTGGCCGAGTTGGTCAACGACAGGGCCGAGGTCACCGACGCCAGCGCACCGGCGCCGTCGACGGTGAAGTCGAGATCGGTGACCGTGGTCGTCACCGACGCGGCGGTGACCGCCGTCGCGGCGACGCCTTGGCCGAGCCAGGACCGCGCCGTGCCGGCCGAAGTGATGCTCAGTTCGTTGCTGACCGCCACGGCTTCCGGAGCGACGTAGGTAAACTGGCCGCTGGTCTGGTTGTAGGACGCGGTGACGCGGCCGCCGGTGGCGGTGCTGACGGCGCTGAGATAATCGGACACGGTCATCGTCGCGGTGATGTCGACGGTGCCGATGGCGACGCCGTTCAGACGGAAGACGGAGTCATCGGCGATGACAACGCTGCCGTTGCCGACCAGATAGCCCGACAGCGACGGCACCGTGCCGGCGATGACGGTCGACTGGATCTGACGGCCGACCGAGGCGCCCGCCAAGTCGGAAGTGAGCACCGACACGTTGGAGCCGCCCGCCGCCACCAAATTCACGCCGTTGAAGGTCGAAGCGTTGGCGATCTGGTTGATCTGCGTGCGCAGCGCCGAAAAGTCGGCGCCCAGCGCGGCGCGCTGATCTGCCGAAAGGTCTGTCGCCTGCGCGGCGACCGCTTTTTCCTTCAGCTGGATCAGAAGATCGGAGATCGACTGGCCGGCCGAAAGCGCGACATCGATAGTGGATGTGGCGCGGTCGATGCCGCTTTGCACCGAGCTCAGCGCGCCGACGCGCGCCCGCTGCTGCTGAGCGATGGCGAACACGGCGCCGTTGTCCTTCGCGGACGAAACTTTGAGGCCGGTGTTGACGCGGTTTTGGACTTCGTCGAGTTCGCGCGTGGTTTGGTTGAGGGCTTGGAGCGCGATGAGCGCACCGTAATTGGTATTCACGCTGGTCATGTCTGGTCCTTTCTGGACGGGTTAAACCGGCACTTCACCGGCTGGGCTGCTCGCCCGGCACGCATGGATGGACTCCGCACGCCTGCTCGTTGGAGCGCGACGCTTGCGTTGTGCGTGTTTGTAGGCGGGAGACGTTAAGGACGCGTCATCGCCGAAACGATTCGGCGCGATGGACGCCCGGCGCCCGGGACAAAGTTAAGATTTACTTGTCATTCACAGCAACAGCGCCGCCGGCGGCTTGTTGCCAGGTGCTGACATCGAGCCCCAAGAGATCGGCCTCGTAGGCGATCAGCATTCGGCATCGCATCAAAGCGCGATAATACTCCCCGGCGCCGACATCGTTCGAAATGCTGACGCACTCGGCAATCATGTCGGCGTCGCGCACGGCGCCCATGAATTCGGCAAGCCGGGCGACGAATTCGACATAGGCTTGCTCGCGCCCGAACTCATCGAGGTACATGAGCATGATCGGAAAGTAGATCCGCCGCGCCGGCGTCCGCGCCTCCTCCGGCTGCATAATGTCTTTCGCAAGCAACAGAGAAACCCTGTTGCACAGCAGCAGCCGGGCGCCGCGGTCGCCGTTCTGCACGATAGCGCCGTTGACGACAAACTTCTCGCCGGGACGGAGGGAGATTCTTAGCGGCATGCAAATCCCATTCTAGGATTTCATTGCAGTTGCAGTCGCAGCGCTGCCTGGAACCGGCGGTGAGCGGGCTCGCTCCCCGCCGGTTCCGAAGTCCGCGTATTAGCGGAAGAACGACAGCACGATCGACGGCGCCGAATTGGCGATCGACAAGGCTTGCGCGCCCAGCTGCTGCTTGACTTGCAGCGCTTGCAGGCGAGCCGATTCCTTGGCGAGGTCGGCGTCGACGAGGTTGCCGATGCCGCCGACGATCGAGTCGGACAGCTTGCCGAGGAAAGCTTGTTGCACGTCGAGCGCCTTGGCTTGCGACCCCAGCGACGCCAATTGCTGGTTCAACACCGTGATCGCAGTGTCGATCGCGGCCGAAGCGGCTTGCGCGTTGGACGCATTCGTCAGCGCCAGCGCCGAAGTCACCGACGCCAGCGCACCGGCGCCGTCGACGGTGAAGTCGAGATCGGTGACCGTGGTCGTCACCGGCGCGGCGGTGACCGCCGTCGCGGCGACGCCTTGGCCGAGCCAGGAGCGCGCCGTGCCGGCCGAAGTGATGCTCAGTTCGTTGCTGACCGCCACCGCTTCCGGAGCGACGTAGGTAAATTGGCCCGTAGCTTGGTTGTAGGACGCGGTGACGCGGCCGCCGGTGGCGGTGCTGACGGCGCTGAGATAATCGGACACCGTCATCGTCGCGGTGATGTCGACCGTGCCGATGGCGACGCCGTTCAGACGGAAAACGGAGTCATCGGCGATGACGACGCTGCCGTTGCCGACCAGATAGCCCGACAGCGACGGCACCGTGCCAGCGATGACGGTCGACTGGATCTGGCGGCCGACCGAGGCGCCCGACAGGTCGGAAGTCAGCACCGACATGTTGGAGCCGCCCGCCGCCACCAAATTCACGCCGTTGAAGGTCGAAGCGTTGGCGATCTGGTTTATCTGGTTGCGCAGCGCAGTGAAATCGGCGCCCAGCGCGGCGCGCTGGTCGGTCGATAGATCCTCGGCCATCGCAGCGATGGCCTTTTCCTTCAACTGGATCAGAAGATCGGAGATCGACTGGCCGGCCGAAAGCGCGACATCGATAGTGGATGTGGCGCGGTCGATGCCGCTTTGCACCGCCGACAAAGCGCCGACGCGCGCCCGCTGTTGCTGAGCGATGGCGAACACGGCGCCATTGTCCTTCGCCGTCGCCACCTTGAGGCCGGTGTTGACGCGGTTTTGGACTTCGTCCAGTTCGCGCGTGGTTTGGTTGAGGGCTTGGAGCGCGATGAGCGCACCGTAATTGGTATTCACGCTGGTCATGTTCAGGTCCTTCTGGACGGTAGCAAACCGGCCTTTTGGCCAGCTGGACGTTTTGTCCGCACCCGCGAAGCGCCCTTCTCGTCGACGAGGCTTCACGTTGGCTGCAATTGTGCAGGCGGTAAGGTTAACAAGACGTCGATGCGAAGCCGCTTCCGGCTCGGCAAATATTGCCTGGCGTCAGCGCGCCGCGAGGCCTTCCATCATCGTTCGATTGATGTCGATGAGCGGGTCGAGTTCAGCGCCGTCGCGCAGCACCTCGCTCGAATAGCGCGCCACCCACAGCGCCAGTGAGATGATCTGGCCGCGCAGCGCGGGCGGCAGCTGGTTTTCGGCCGCTGAGCAATCGGCGCTCAAGATGTTCCAGAGCCGGCGGTTGGCGTTGATCGCTTCGGCGACCACTGAAATCGACGGCATGTCTTCTTTCGCGCGCACCAGTCCGGCGGTCACTTGGCCAAACGCTCGGTACTCGAGATCGCGCGGTTGCTCAGCCTGCGTGGCCGCGCGCTGGTACGCTTTGATCGACATCGTTCCCCAGCCCTAAGCGCTCCGCCTCGTAGGAGATAAGCTTCCGGCAGCGCATCAGCGCCCTGTAGTATTCGCCGCCCATTACTTCTTTGGAAACACCTATGCATTCGGCGAGCACGGCGGGATCGCGCACCGCACCCATGAACTCGGCAAGGCGACTTGCAAACTCCGCATAGGCCTTTTCCCTGCCCTGCTCGTCCAGGTACATCAGCATGATCGGGAAATAGATGCGTTTTGCCGGCGTATCGGCCTCGTCGGGCTGCATGATGTCTTTCTCACGCAGCACAGAGGCCTTGTTCTGCAGTACGAGCGCGGCGCGGCGATCGCCGTTTTGCACGACAGCGCCGTTGACCACGAACTTCTCGCCAGGACGCAAAGACAATTTGAGCGGCATGCCCTCTCTCCCGCTTCTGGGAGTCCATCAGCGCGTTAACACTCGCCCACCTTGGTTAACGAGGTGTTGCCCAAACTACGCAGGCGTGTCGTTTCGGTTGCGCGTGGGACTGCACGCTGTGCGCGATGATCGTGTCGGTTGGGTTCCAGTCGCTGACATTCAACTTCACCTTGATTGATCGCCGGCGGTTGGAAACGTAAATTAGTTGCGCTGCCGGAATGGATATCGGGGCGGCGCACCGACAGCGCACGAGCGGGCGAGCCGCGCCCGGCGCGGCACGAGCGGCCGCGCGCGAAAACCTGTGACCAGAAATTGAAGCCTGCTTCGGCGGGAGGGAGGAGACTTTGCCCAACGTCCTCAGCATTGCCCCCGTCCGCGCTCTAACCAAGCGTGCGAGCGCCAAGATCGGCAACGACGCCGTCGCTGCTCGGTTCGAGCGCTTGGCGTTTGCTCAACTGCTGAGGGATCCGCGCAACTTCCGGACCGCGAAGCCGGAAGAATTGACCAACGCTCCGGCTTGGGCGTCGGAGGCGCGCGCGCGCGGTGAGGAAATCAGTGTGTTCAGAGTTAACCGTGCACTCGCGGCCCGACTGCACACATTGGCGCGCCGCCTGGACGATACCTGCAGAATCGCAAGCACCGAGTTCGGCGTCCACCCAAGCGACGCCGGCAAGATCGAGTCAGCGCGGCGTTTCCTGGCCAAGTTCGGACGAGTGGATTTCGACACCGCCGCGCGCAGGGCGCTCGATTTCTCGCGCCTCTTCCGCGCCTGGCAGGACGATGCCGACGCCGCGCCGGTGTGCGAAGCCCGGACGATTCTCCTATTCAATGGCCGGCGCTGGCTTCGCGTCACCTCGGTGAGGGAGCTTCGCGCAATCGGGCGCGAGTTTTCGAATTGCCTCGCCCGCACGCGGAGCAGCGGCGGGTATGGCGGCATGCTCATGAAAGGGCACGCGCAATTCTGGGTGCTGCGTGATCGGTGCGGCAATGGTCTGGTCATCGCCATGGCTCCAGGCCGATCGCCAACCCACTTTCTGGAAGTCAAAGGCCGTCACAACGCCCATGTGCGTCTTGACGATCAGGACTTGCGCAACCTCGGCAAAGCCATCGGCATTCGACCTTCGCCGCAGCCGCCTCCACCTCCGGCAGCTGCGCTCGAGCCGCCGTCAAGGCTCATAGCGGCGGTACTTGCGGCATGACAGCCGCGTCGATGCATTACCGCATGCCGCCCCATCGCCCCGGCTTGCGCGAGCGCGCACGCGTCATTTAAGTGCGCTCTAGCAAGGAGCGCGCATGCGGTTTGAAGGCACCAAGGACTATGTCGCTACGGAAGACCTGAAGGTCGCCGTCAATGCGGCGATCACGCTTGAGCGCCCGCTCCTGGTCAAAGGCGAGCCCGGCACCGGCAAGACTATGCTGGCGATCGAAGTCGCCAAGTCGCTGGGCGCGCCCTTGATCGAGTGGCACATCAAGTCGACGACGAAGGCGATCCAAGGCCTTTACGAGTACGACGCGGTGATGCGGCTGCGCGACAGCCAGCTCGGCGACGCACGCGCCACTGACATTTCGAACTACATCAAGCGGGGCAAGCTCTGGGAAGCGTTCGAAAGCCCACAGCGCCCTGTCCTGCTGATCGACGAGGTCGATAAGGCCGACATCGAATTCCCCAACGACCTGCTGCAAGAACTCGATCGGATGGAGTTCTACGTTTACGAGATCAATAGAACGATCAAAGCCGCGCAGCGGCCGATCGTGATGATCACCTCGAACAACGAGAAGGAATTACCCGACGCATTCCTGCGCCGCTGCTTCTTCCACTATATCCGCTTCCCGGACGAAGAGACGATGCGCGCCATCGTGGAGTCTCACTATCCCGGCGTGAAAACCCGTCTGATCAACGAAGCGCTTAAAATCTTCTACGACATGCGCAAAGTTCCCGGCCTGAAGAAGAAGCCGAGCACCAGCGAATTGCTCGACTGGCTGAAATTGCTGCTCACCGACGACGTTGATCCGGAAACCTTGAAGCAGCGCGATCCGGCCAAGCTCATCCCTCCGCTGGCTGGCGCGTTGCTGAAGAACGAAGCCGACGTGATGCTGTTCGAGCGCCTCGCCTTTCTCGCCCGGCGCGAAAGCCGCGGCGGAACTTGACGTCGGACTGCCGGCCGGAACTGCCAGGTCGCGTGGACAAGAGGGCGCCTCCAGCGCACACTTGCCGCGGGAGGAGTTCGGTCATGCGCGGGCTGTTGTGCACGCTTGCGTTTGCGCTTGCTGCTGCGCCGGCGTTTTCCCAGGAGCCTGAACCCAGTGCGGCCTCCGGCTCGCTGGCGCTCGAATTGATCGCCGCCGCCCGCGCGGACGGCGTGTTCGTGGCCGAGGCCTCCGAACCGCACACGATCGTCATCCGCCACCCGAGCAGCGGCCTCATATGCCGCATGGGCGCCGAGGATGCCAACCGCCTGATCATCTTCCCGCAGGCCGCGCGCGGCGAGGACGTCGCCTGCGAGACCGAGCATGACAACGTCTCGATCCGCCTCTTCGCCACGCGCTATTCGTTCGACACATCGCTGGATGAGCAGTTGCGCGGGGCCAGCGCCGTGATCGAGCGGCTGCATCCCGGCGCCAGGCCCTTCACCGTCGCCCTGCCCGTCGCCGACCAGAGCCTGCCCCCGCACCGCAGCGTCGCCTACGTTATCGAGAGTGGTGGCGCATCGAGCTTCACCAGCGTCAGTGTCGCCAAGATTGGCGAATGGGTGTTCAAGCTGCGCTACACCGCCTCAGCCGCCGATGCCGAAGCTGCGCGCGCCGCAGCGGCCGCCGCCGAACGCACCTTCGCGGAGACGCTGCACCAGATCGTCGCCCGCGGCGGCGCGTCCCAGTGACGTCACGTTAGCTGGCGCGGCCAAGCGCGGCTGCGCTAAGATCGCCGTCGGATGTTCCAGCGTTTCTTCACCGAACTGCGCGCCGCACGCGTGCCGGTCACCCTCAAGGAATACCTTGTGCTGGTCGAAGCGCTGGACAAAGAGGCGATCGATCTCAGCGTCGAGGACTTCTACTACCTCTCGCGCGCCGCCTTGGTGAAGGACGAGCGCCATCTCGACAAATTCGACCGCGTCTTCGGCCACGTCTTCAACGGGCTCGAAAATACCGCCGACACAGTGAAAGCCGAGATTCCGGCAGAATGGCTCAAGGCACTGACCGAAAAGTTTCTGACCGACGAGGAGAAAGCGCAGATCGAAGCGCTCGGCGGCTGGGACAAGTTGATGGAGACGCTGAAGCAACGGCTCGAAGAACAGAAGAAGCGCCACGAGGGCGGCAATAAGTGGATCGGCACGGGCGGCACGTCGCCATTCGGCAATAGCGGCTACAATCCCGAAGGCATCCGCATCGGCGGCGAAGGCGGCCAGCGCCGCGCTGTGAAAGTCTGGGACAAGCGCGAGTACAAGAACCTCGACGACAGCGTCGAACTCGGCGTGCGCAACATCAAGGTGGCGTTGCGGCGCCTCAGGAAGTTCGCCCGCACTGGCGCGCCGGACGAACTCGATCTCGACGGCACCATCGCGAAGTCCGCCAAGGAAGGCTATCTCGACATCGTGCTCCGGCCCGAGCGGCGCAACGCCGTGAAAGTACTGCTGCTATTGGATATCGGCGGCTCGATGGATTCACACATCAAGCTCTGCGAGGAGCTTTTCTCCGCCGCCCGCACCGAATTCAAGCACCTCGAATTCTTCTACTTCCACAACTGCCTTTATGAGAGCGTCTGGAAGGATAACCGCCGCCGCCACGACGAAAAGACCATGACCTGGGATGTGCTGCACAAGTATCCCGGCGACTATCGCGTCGTCTTCGTCGGCGACGCCACCATGAGTCCCTACGAGATCACCTATCCCGGCGGCTCGGTCGAACACTGGAACGAAGAGGCCGGCGCCGTCTGGCTGCAGCGCGTTGCTCAAATCTACGAACGCCTGGTCTGGCTCAACCCGACGCCGCGCGCGCACTGGGACCATACGCCCTCGATCCAGGTGGTCCGCGAGATCATCGGCCCGCAGCGCATGTTTCCGCTCACCATCGAAGGGCTCGACGGCGCCATGCGGGAACTCAGCCGCTAGCGGTCAGATGTCGCTCCAGCCGGCGCCGGGATTGCCGATAATGCCGACGCTGGTGACGGCAAAGCCGTTCATGGTCCAGAGCGCGAAGGTGCCGTCCGGGCCCTGCCAAAGTATGTCGTCGCGGCCGTCACCATTGTAATCACCGATGTCGGAAACGCTCCACGCCGTGTCCGAGACGGCGAACGTTCCCACGGACGTCACCGCCGTCCCATCCATGTGCCAGATCGCCATCACGCCTGAGGTGTGGCGCCACATGATGTCTTCGCGCAGGTCGCCGTTGAAATCCCCTGTCCCGACGACGCTCCAACTTGTGTCGGAAAGCGCGAACACACCCAGATTCGCCGCCGAAAATCCGTTCAACGACCATTGCGCCAGGGCGCCGGAGGAATGGCGCCAAAGGAAATCGTCGCGCCCGTCGCCGTTGAAATCCGCAAGCGCCGCCAAGCTCCAGGCCGGGTCGGAAATCGCGAACACGCCGGCAACAGGGGCGGCGTCGCCGTTCATTTGCCACTGCGCCAGAAGATTGGTCGGGCCATGACGCCATAGGATGTCGTCGCAGAAATCGCCGTTGAAATCGCCGATGCCTGCGACCGACCAGGCCGGGTCGCTGGCGTAAGATGCAGCGCTTGCGATTGTCGCGCCATCGAGCCCCCATCTTGTCACCAGGCCGCCGCCGTCGCGGAACAGCAGATCGTAGCGGCCGTCGCCGTTGAAATCCCCCGAGCCCACCGCCGCTGCGCTGATGGCGATAGCGCCGATGATGGCGGCGCTCGTAACCGCCGCTCCAGATTGCGTCCACAACGCGACAGCGCCGGTGGAGGCGTTGCGCAGCAGGATGTCGCTGGTGCCGTTCGAGTCGACGCCGCCCTCGGCGATACGAAGCGCAAAAGTGCGGTCGGCGAAAGTTATGTATTCGACTTGGTACAGGCTATCGACACCCTCGCCGCCAGACGATGCGCGCCACTCGCCCCAGGAAAAACGGGTCAGCGTCACTGCGCTCGAAGACAGCGTCGAGGTCGCCGTGTCGACGCCGCTCCCGCCATTGATGTAGTCGCTGCCCGCGCCAAGGCTGAAGCTATCGTTGCCGGCATCGCCCCAGCACGTGTCAGCGCCGGCGTCGCCGTGAATAGTATCGTTCTCGCTGCCGCCGATCAGCGTGTCGTTTTCGCTGCCGCCTTGGAGCGTATCGTTGCCGGCGTCGCCACGGATATAATCTTCGCCTGCGCCGCCGGTGATGGTGTCGTCTCCGGCGCCGCCGTGAAGGCCGTCCCCGCCCTCGTCGCCTTGGAGGTTGTCGTTCCCGCCTCCGCTGGAAAGGATGTCCGCGCCGGCGCCGCCAATGATAATATCGCTGCCGAACACGCCGCGAATCGTGTCGTCGCCGCCGCCGCCGGTTTGTGTCAGCGTCAGCGTCGCCGCGTTCCAGCTCCAGCTGGCGACATGAGTCCCGTCTAAAGACTGCATGCCATAAACGTATTGGGCCGCAGCGGCGTCGAGATCGCCGATCACGCTGGCGCTTCCAGTGTAGCTCATCACCGTGCGCGAGCGATTGTCCAGTTCCGGCGATAGCGTAATGTCGCCGTCGAACGGATGTTTGAAGCCGATCGCATGGCCGATCTCATGCAGCAGGATTGTCGAACCCGCCGTGACTTCGAGATCGATGAAAATGTCGCCGCCGATCGCGGAATCGAAAGCAAACGTCCGCGCGAGACTGACGCCAGGGTAGTAGGCAAAGCCCGCCGCAGTGCTGTGGTCCGGATGGAGGGCGAACTGGTACTTGCCGAACTGGAGGTCGCCGAGGCCCGATGGCACTTCGATGAAGATGATCCCGCAGGCATTCGCCCAGGACTGCAGCGCCGCGCGCGCAGCATCTTGCTCGGCGCCGCTGAAAGCTTGAAAGGTGGCGAGAAAGTCGGCCGGAAGGCTGGACGCCTGATGGGCGGGCAAGCTCGTATTGAAGGAAAACGTCAGGATCGTCGGACGGCCCGTGACATTGCTGCCGTTCCAGCTCGATGACGTGAGTATGGCCGTGTAATCCGAAACGACCGGCATGGCTGCCCCCTCGCAAAACACACACGCTTGCGACGCGCACACTGCGCCTGCCCCGTCCAATTCGCAACCATGAGCAGAGTAACCTGGATTATTCCCCGTAAACGTGTTGAGTAGTACAACATTCGAGCACGGCGCCACGCTGCTGGCGGACCACTAGGCGCGGGCTACGCGTGCGATGCCCCGGCCGGAGCTGGAACCTCCAGCGCCGGCTTCATGGCTCACTATTTCAAGAGCATTGCAGGAGCAGCCTGGCTGGCGGCGGTTGCCGTCCCGAGGCCCTCGCCCTAGATGCGCCGGGCGAGGTCAACATGATGCGATTGACTCAGGGCGCAGCCATCGCGTTCCTCCTGGCTGCCGCGGCCGCCTGCGATTTGCCGGACGTGGCCACGCGTGGCGCGGACCCCCGCGTCGTGCAGGCGCGCGGCACGCTAGCTGAAAGCGAACAGGCGACGATCGCTATTTTCGAATCCGCCTCGCCTTCCGTCGTGCTGGTGATAGGCGGCGAGCCCGATGTCACCGGCTTCAACACCGTGACCGTCGGCGGCGGCACCGGCTTCATCTGGGATGAAGCCGGACACGTCGTCACCAACAATCACGTCGTGCAGGCGCCGCAGATCGTCGTGCGCACGCCGCGCGGCGAAGACATCCGCGCCAGCGTGATCGGCCGCGCGCCGCAATACGACGTCGCCGTGCTGCGGCTCGCGCGTCCCTCCGGCGCGCCGCCGCTGGCGCTGGGCGCCTCGGGCGATCTTCGCGTCGGGCAGGCGGTGTTCGCCATCGGCAATCCGTTCGGGTTTGACCAGACCATCACTTCCGGCATCGTCAGCGCGCTTGGCCGTCAGCTGCCTACTGACGACGGCCGCGAGATCGCCGACGTGATCCAGACCGACGCTGCCATCAATCCCGGCAATTCCGGCGGGCCGTTGCTGGATTCCGCCGGCCGGGTCATTGGCGTCACCACCGCCATCTTCTCGCCGTCTGGCGCGTATGCCGGACTGGGGTTTGCGGTGCCGATCGACACAGTGGCGCGCATCGTGCCCCAGCTCATCGAAAGCGGCCGCGCGCCTGTTGCCGGCATAGGCATCCTCGCGGCCAACCCTCAGGTGGCTGCACGCCTGGGCGTGGAAGGCGTCTTGGTATGGGACGTCGCCGCCGGCTCGTCGGCCGCGCGCGCCGGCTTGCGTGGCACCGACCCGGCGCGCGGCGTGCTCGGCGACATCATCGTCGCAGCCGACGACCGGCCAGTGAGACGCCTGGCGGACTTGACCAACAGGTTTGACCGCCTGGGAGTCGGCGGTACCGTCACGCTGACCCTGCGCCGCGGCGACGAGACCCGCGAGGTCGAGGTCCAGACCGAGGACATCGGCGCCAGCCGCTGAACACAGCTGCGGCATAGGCGCCTTGCCGCTCCCCTCTCGATCGGGGAAAATGCGTTGGGGAGTCGGGTCTTGGACCGCCGCGCATTTCTATCAGCCGCTGCCGCGTGCAGCATCGTCAGTGCATCGACGACGCAGCTCGCAGCCGCTCAGAGCCGCGCGCGGTTCATCACCGCCGCCAGCTACAGCGCCCAGCGTGACGGCGCGAGTTTCATCGTCGTGCGCCACGGCATCATTCTGCATGAAGACTATCCAGCCGGCAGCCCGGACACGCGCTGGCCCATCGGGATGGGCACGCGCGCGTTCGCACCCTTGCTCGCCGCATCCATGATCGAGGATCGTCTGCTCAATTTGGACGAGCCTGCTTCCGCCACCCTGCTCGAGTGGAGCTTGCACCCGCAGAAAAGCGTCATCTCCATCCGCTTGCTGTTGAGCGGGGTGAGCGGCCTGCGCTTCGGCCAGGGCGATCCCCACGACATCGCCACCGCACTTGCGCTCGAACCGCGTGACGAACCCGGAGCGCGATTCAGCGACGACCCCGCTCCTTATTTCATTCTTTGCGAAATCGTCCGCCGCAAACTCGAAGCCGCCGGGCGAGATTCGGACCCGGCCCAGTACCTCACCGCGCGCACTTTGCTGCCGATCGGCTGCGTCCCGATCGGCTGGGCGCGCGCGAACGCGGGACAGGCGAGATTTGACGACGGCGCCGCGGTTTCCGCGCGCGGCTGGGCCGCAGCGGGCGAACTGATCCGCCGCGAGGGCGTATGGCGCGCGCAGCAGCTCTGCGACGACGCCGCGCTGCGCGAGGCGGCGCGTGGGCCGATCAACGACGTCCGCATCGGATTCGGCTTGCTGCTTGCGGGCCCCGGGCGCACCCGCGGCGACGTCGCTTTGGTCACCGATGTTTGGAACGCGCCCTCGGCGCCATACGATCTGGCCATCGCCGCCGGCCAAGGCGGGCAACGGCTCTACCTGTCGCCGTCGCAGGGTCTGGTGGTTGTGCGACAGGCGCGCTCGCTCGAAGCGTCCTCGTGGTCGGACGCGCAATTTCTGTCGCTACTGGCGCGCGATCTCTAGCGCGGTCGACTTGAAATGCAGCAAAAAAACCATCGACCCGCATCCGGGTCGGATTTCAAGTCGCCTTAGTTCCGGCTGCGGATCAGCAATCCTCCAACCAAGCCGAGTATGCCGCCGCCGATCGCGCCGGTGATCAGGTTGGAAAGATGCACGCCGTTCTCGCCGTCGATGAGAGTGCCCCACATCGAGGTCACGCCGCTCACCGCCTCGACATTGCCGCCTGCCCATCCGGCCGCGACGCCGCCAATAGCCCCGATCACGGTGCGGCCGACGATGCCGCCGCCGCCGCGAGTCAGTGCGCCAAGTATGTTGCCGCCGACGGCGCCGCCCACCGCCTGCACGACGTAAGGCAGAATTGTCGCCCAATCCATTTTCGTTTCCCCTTCCGAAACGCAATCACCCCAGACCGGGGCCAGGGAGCCGCCGCTCCCCGCGCAGCTTGTGGACAATACGAGTTCCCGCCGCCAACACAACGAAGATTGCAGCGTCGTAATGCGACTTTCGCGCGAGACGCGTGTTGCAGACATGCACGACAACAGCGGCGCGCAATCTGCACCCGCTCTCGCGCGTTCTTTATGCACAGCAGCTTGCCGTCCTCGCCGTGGCCAGGCGCGGCGGCCATGTTAGACCGAACCTCAACTTCGCGATCGGCCCCCAATGATCGACATCATTACTGTAAGCGCCCACGACGCCAGGAAGCTGGTCGCCGATTTGGTGCGCCTGCTCGAGGCCGAAGAGCATCGCGTGCGCGTGATTTCGGGGCGTCAGTCTGCAGCTGAGATCGATGCGGCGCGAAGTTCGCGCGACGCGATCCTGATGGTGTGGTCGAACAATGCGCCGAGCGCCTCGTACATGCTCGATTGGCTGCGCGAGAGCGATCCTTGTCGTTTGGTCGAGATCGCGATCGCGACCGGCTGGCCGGAACGCAAAGATCGCAAGGCCCCGGTGATCGACTTTTCGACTTGGAGGGGCGAGCGCGGCGGGCGAGCATGGAATGCGCTGAACGATCGGCTTAGAGCGATCGCCAGTGTTGTCGATCCGCCCAAGCCGCCGGCGCTGCATGCAGCGGTCGGACTTGGCGTCGCCAGTCTGGCTGCTGTTGTCGTCGCCATTGGCGTCCGCACCAACGAGACACCGGCCGCTGCGCCGGCGCTGGAGCCGCAACAAGCAGCAGCGCCTTTGGACGCGCCTACGATGTCAGTCGGCGGCGCCGTTTACACGCTCGAACCGGCGTCGCTGGAGGATCTCGCCCTGGTGCCGGACGTGCATCCGCTGCGCATTCCTTTGGTCGAGCTTACACCGGAGCCCGAAGTCGCGACGCTTGGGGACACGCCCTTGCCGGAGGTGCGCGATCCGACGCTGATGGAACGCATCAGGGAACTCAATCTGCCGCGCCCGCGCGACGAAGCAAGCGACGAAATCGCCGCTAACCAGTGATTAGGCCGGTGCGCCGCGGCGCCCTCTCAGCCAGTGCATTACCGCCCATGCGTGAGCCTCGTGACGAAGCTTGTGCAGCGCGTCACGCGGATCCATCCAGAGCAGGACATGATCGGCCTCCGTCGGGGCGCTGTCGTCAGCCGAGAGCTCGACTTCATAGAACGTCGACAGCGCGTTTCTGGGCTCGGATTTGTTGACCCAGTACTGCCCGGCCCTGCCGATCACCCGCGTTGGCCAGACGGTGAGACCGGTCTCCTCCTGAAACTCTCGCATCAGGGCAGCGGCCTCGTCTTCGTCCGCCTCGATGCCGCCCCCGGGCAGATCGTATTCGTAGGGCGCCTTCTTGCCGATTTGCACGATGGCGATGTTGGCCTCGCCGCGGGCGCAGATACCATAGGCGCTCATGCGCTCCAGATAGGTCAGGCCGGACTGGGTTTGGCCGAACTGCAGCGCAAAGCGGGTCATGCGGCGCGATATAGCGCGCGCCTGCGGCCCTGGCGACAGGAGTTGAGGCGGGCCGCCGGGCGCCATAAGCGGGAGCCAGCCGATGCAGATTCGTCTCAACCCCGTTACCTTCATCGCCGGCGCCGGCTCCGGCATCGGCGCGGCTTGCGCGCTGGAGCTGGGGCGAAAATCGCAGGGCGGGCTCATCCTCGCCGACATCGACGAGGCCGCGCTTTCAGCCGTCGCCGACGATATTGACGCCGCCGGCGCGACGCCAGAACGGCTCTCGACGCTTGCCTTCGACTGCACCGACGCTGAACGCTGGCAGCAAGCCGTCGGCTTCATTCAGGACCAGTATGGCCGGCTCGATTGGGCGGTGGTCAATACCGGCGCCGCGCAGGCAAAGACCGTGTCCGAAACCGATCTGGTCGATTGGGACCGCGGTAAGCTCGCGCATCTGGAAGGCGCGATCGTCAGCCTGCGCGCCCTCATGCAGCTGATGAGCAAGAACCTCCAGGGCGGCGCCATCGTCGTCACCAGCGCAGCCTCGGCGATCAAGTCGGAGGCCGACGCGCGCACAACGCCGGGCCTGCTGCAATTGATGCGCGCCGCCGCGCATGAAGGCGCGCACAGCAATGTGCGCGTCAACGCCGTCGCCCCCGGCGGCGCCGAAACGCCGATGTGGAACGAAACGCCCTGGTTCCAGGATATCGTCAAGGAAACCGGCACAGAACTCGCAGCCTTGGACAAGATATCGCAATTGCCAATGCCGATGGCGCGCTACGCGCATGGCGGTGACGTCGGCCGCTTGATCACCATGCTGTTGACCGAGGAAGCGCCGGTTACTGGCGCGACCCTGGTCGTGGACGGCGGCTACACGCTGTGATCCGATTGGCCCGGCGCGATTCGGCGGGGTTAGTGCGATGTCCATTCTGCAGCGTTTTCTGAGCTTCGATCGCCTGATTGGTCCGGTGCTGGTGAAGCTTGTCTATTATTTCGGTGCAGCGGTGATCGTCGTCGGCGCCATCGGCGCGCTGCTGACGGCCGTGTTCTCCTTGGTTGGCGGCAATTTCGGTCTGGGCTTTATGCAATTGCTCGCCGTCCCGGCGGTCGGCGCCGTCGCGCTGGTCTACTGGCGCTTTCTCTGCGAACTCTTCATGCTGGCGTTTCTGGCCTACGAACGCCTAGGCCAAGTACGCGATCTGATGCGCATTGCCGCCGGCCAGGCGCCGCCCGCGGAGGCCGATTCGAACCAGCCGTCGTTCTAACGCGTAGCGCGTGGCGCAAGCCGCCGAACGGCTCTATTCGCTATTCGCTAGCCGCTGACTGCATGAACCGCGCCGCCAGCTCCGGCGGCACACGCTTCATCCGCCGTGTCGTCGCGTCGAGCATCACCCAGTTGGACTTGATCTGCGCCGAGGGTTTGCCGGCGCCGGCGTTATAGACGTCGACGAAACGGATCCAGGATGGCCCGCGCGGCGCCTCGTCGACCCAAGTGCGCACTTCCACGTCGTCGCCGAGTTCGAGCTGTGCGCGATAATCGACCTCGTGACGCGTCACCACCCACACGTACGCGTCCGCCACCTCCGCCGGCGCACGCGCGCGCCAGTGCGCAACGGCGATCTCCTGAGCATAGCGCAGATAAACGATGTTGTTGACGTGGCCGAGTTCGTCGATGTCGCCTGCGGCGACGGGGAAACGCTGGAGGAAGATTTCGGCGGCCATGCGCGCCAGCCTAGCGCAATTGTTCAGGCCGCCTCAGCGGCGAATTGCTCCAGCGCCGCGATCGCCTGGCCCAGCGCGACGCGCACGTCTGCCAGCGCCGCTTCATTGTCCTCTGCGGTTTCGGCGGCTTCGCATGCCGAAGCCAGCGCGTTGAGACCAATGCCGCGGGCCGAGCCCTTGAGCGTGTGCACCGCTTCCCGCCAGCCCGCCGCACTGTCCATGGCAGTGCTCCAGCCTTCGACTTGGGTGCGAAACAGTCCCAGCACTTCGATCTGCAGCGCCCGGTCGGCGCCGGTCATGTGATCGAAATGAGCGCGATCGAGCACCAGCATGGCGCTGTTTTGCGCCGCACGGGCTTAAGGCGAGGTTGAGAACGCCGCCGCGCCGAACAGCCGGCCATGCAGCAGGGCGATCGCCAGCGCGATGGCGACGCCGGCGAGACCGCGCCAGCCGATTTCACCCAGATCGAGCCGGTTGCGCCCCTGCGTGATCGCCATGAACGGCACGTTCGAGGTGGCCTGCTCGAACCGCGACCAGGCTTCGGCGTCCCGCGCCGCGCCCTTGCGGTCGATCGAGCGCGAACCGAGCAGCACCATCACGCCGAGTGCGCCGAACAGCATCAGGGCGAAGCGCTCGCCGTTGACCAGCAGATGACCCGCCGCCCAAAGCGCGACGCCCCAGAGAAACGGATGGCGCGTGATCCGCAGCACGCCTTGCGCCGGCTCCGGGCGCGCCAGACCTTTCTTCTCGAATCCGGCCAAGGTCGGTCCCGGGGTCAAAATGCCGGTGAAGGCGAGGCTAACGCCGAAGATGACAAGCGCGCGGGCCGGCCAGCCCAGCCAATCCGGGGGCGTCCAGAGCGCATGCTTGAGCGGATCGAACGGATCGGCGCGCATGTCGCCGAAACCGATGATCAGCCACGCCAGCAAGGCGGCCGAGACCAGCGAAAACACGCCCCGGTACGGCCCTTCGCCGATTCCCCGCACCAGCGCCGCCCGCACGCCGGTGGCCGCGATTCCGACATGGATGAGGACGAACGCAGCCAAAGCCCAGACGAATGCATTCATGGCCTAACCCCCTGCACCGGCGCAGCTTTGCTCTGACGCCCCCGCACTGGACGGGACTGCCCAATCCCCTTATGTCCGACCCGGCTTTCGAGTCGATGGGTGATTAGCTCAGTTGGTAGAGCAGCTGACTCTTAATCAGCGGGTCACAGGTTCGAATCCTGTATCACCCACCACTACTTTCAAACTCTCAGAAAACCGGTGTTGCGCGGAGATGGGCTCCTCGCAACCCCAGTGTGCCAGACGGCGAGCACGGATCACTGGTTCGGCGCTTCCTCGCGCTCCGGCTCAAGTATCGTGACCGGCAGCTTTGCCGCCTCGATGGGCTATCACAGGCGTTGCCGGAACAGAGCGGGGCCGCCCAGACGAATGCGCGCGTTGTAGGCATCGATGCCTTCCTTGTTGTCCTCGTCCTCGATCACCGGGAACAATATCTTGAGCTTCCACACCCCTTTCGTTCGCGCGGGACGAGCGCGCGGCGCTGACGCCGCAGATCGTGTTGAGCACGGGGAAGCCAAAACGCTGCGGCTCGCGAGGGTTTTGCGCGCATGGCGCGTATAACTGAAATAACCTCGATCGAAGCCGGCGCCTGTTGCGCCGCTTTCTTTCGCCGCTAAGGAACCAAGCGCCCGTCCCCTCGTTGGCAGACATTCAGTCAACATCAGGGGATTTCAGCATGCGGTGGGGATCTGGTCTCCTTGCAGCCGCCTTATTGGCGAGCGCGCCATCGGCGTTTGCGCAGCACGAACATCCCCCGCAACAGCAGCCTCCCCCGTCACAGCCGCAACAAGCTCCGCCTTCCACGCCACAGCAGCCTCAACCTCCACCGCAACCGGCCGCTGCGATGCAGCGCGACGCACACCCGGCGAGGAACGCGCACGAAACGATACCCGCCATGAGGATGCACGGCATGGATATGACCGGCGTGCTCGGTCCCTACCCGATGAGCCGCGAGGCATCGGGGACAAGCTGGCAGCCGGACGTCAGCGAGCACATGGGCGTCATGACCATGCGCGACGAATGGATGCTCATGGGTCATGTCATGCTGAACGGCGTCTATGATTGGCAGGACGGTCCGCGCGGCGACGAAAAGGCGTTCGTGTCGGGCATGATCATGGGGACGGCGCGCCGCGACGTTGGCGGGAATGGGACGCTCAATCTGCGCCTGATGCTCAGCCCCGATCCGTTCATGGGGCGCAGCGGCTATCCGCTGCTGCTGGCGGCGGGCGAAACCGCCGATGGCGTCACGCCTCTCGTTGACCGCCAGCATCCGCACGAATTGTTCATGGAGGTGTCGGGATCGTACGCCCATCGCTTCACGCCGCGCGACAGCGGTTTCATCTATCTTGGCTATCCGGGGGAGCCTGCGTTCGGGCCGCCTGCGTTCATGCACCGGCTGTCGGCGATGGACAGTCCTGAAGCGCCGATCACCCACCATTGGTTCGATTCGACGCACATCACCTTCGGCGTGCTCACGGCCGGGTGGACGCACGGACTGTGGAAGATCGAAGCTTCGCAATTCACCGGACGCGAGCCGGATGAGGATCGCTACGACTTCGACCAGCCTCAATGGGATTCCACCGCCGTGCGCTTGAGCTGGAATCCGAGCGAGCGCTGGTCTTTGCAGGCCTCATGGGCGGATTTTGAGAGCCCAGAGCAATTGGAGCCGGACGTTGACGAAACCCGTTGGTCGGCGAGCGCCATCTACACCGTGCCGATGGGCGAAGGCCGCTGGTGGTCGACGACTTTCGTGGTAGGCGAGAAAGAGCCAGACGGCGAGGAGTCACTGCTCGGCGTCGCGCTTGAGACAGCCTATCGCCCCGATCCGAATTGGACATTCTTTGCGCGCGCCGAACGCGTCGACAGCGACGACCTAGGCCCGGAAGTCGAAACCGTCGGCAAAGCTTCGCTGGGCGCCGTCCGCGACTTCCGCATTCACGAGAACGCGGTGATCGGCGTTGGCGCGCTCTATTCCTACAATTGGGTTCCGGACGCGCTTGAGCCTTCCTATGACGGCGACCAGGACGGCGCGATGGCGTTCGTGAGGCTGCGCATCGGATGAAATTGCACTTTGGTGGGCGTTAAGCAGCAGCAGCGAAGGAAAAGCACGATGCACGTACAGGAAATGATCAGCACCCACCCCGACGTTCAAGGCTCGACCAATCCCTCTCTCATCCGGTGTATCGAGGAGTGCCTCGATTGCGCCCAGGCTTGCACGGTTTGCGCCGACGCCTGCGTCGGCGAGGAAATGGTGGCCGATTTGCGCCAGTGCGTCCGCGTCAATCTTGATTGCGCCGACATCTGTCTCGCCACGGGACAGATCGCCTCGCGCCGCACGGGGTCGAACGAAGATGCGCTCGTCGCAGTTCTAGAGGCGTGCGAAACCCTTTGCGCCGTGTGCGCGGAAGAGTGCGAACTGCATGCCGCCAAGCATGACCATTGCCGGATTTGCGCCGAATCCTGCCGGCGCTGCGAAGCCGCCTGTCAGGAGGCCGCCGCATCCATCACGGCTCGGCAGCATTGACGTCGCGGGCGGACGCGGACGCATCGGTGACGAGGCGCGGGGTCAGTTCCTTCTCCGCGGAGAGCGCGCGACGGCCTCGATGAGCTATGCTCGTTTCTGCGCGAGGGCCATCAGAGTCCAGCCGAGCCCCGCGGCGGCGATCACGCGTTCCAGCGAGCGACCGGATACAATCCGCATGAGGCGACGCGCCTGCCGGCCGGCGATGAGACGCAGCACGCCTCTATCGGCCCTCGGGCTGATTTGAAGCACGTCGCGAACCTCAAAGTGCGGCTCGAGCAATTGGACGAGTTCGCTCCTGTCTACCCAGCGCCGAAGGTTGCCCGGCCGAGGCGGCGGGATGCGATTGTAGCGTTCGAGCACCGGACGGTTTTGGGTGGCCAGCATGACGAGACCCCCTGGGCGCAGCAGGTGTGCGAGCCGGGCGACGAAGGCCGGCTGATCGGCGACGTGCGCCAGCACTTCAAGTGCAATGACGACGTCATAGCCAGCAGCGGCGAACCCAAGCGTCATGAAGTCGCCCGCGACGAACTCGACCCCGGGCACGCGCTGGCGCGCGCGCTCGAGCACATCAGCCGAAAGATCCGTGGCGGTCACGCGGCCGAATGCCTTCAGCCCCGGACAGAGCCAGCCCGCGCCGCACCCGACCTCGATGATGTCGAGATCGGTGCGGCCAAGCGCGTCCAGCCAACCCAGCACGACCTCCTTTTGGTCGGTCGAGATATCCGACAGGCGCTGCTCGCGTCCGCCCGCATTCCACTCATCCCAGAAAGCCTGCTGCAGTTCGATTGGCTGATCCATGAAGCTCGGCCCCGCAGCGGCTAAGAGGTTTTCTAGGAATTACGCAGCGGACCTCAAAAACCCTCGCCGGCGCCGATCGGCGGCCCCGGCGGCTTGCCCTACCTAGTGTGTCTATCGCACAAGCTTGCACGACCGACAGGGAAGGACTTCCATGCAAATCCCAATGAAACCGGCTGCTCTCGCAGCGCTCATCGCCCTCGTCTTCACCGTGCTCTCCCCAAACGCCTCGGCGCAAAGCGCCGATGAAGCCGCAGTCACGGCAGTGCTCACCCAATATCAAGCGTCCATCGAGCGCCTCGACGCGAACGGGGCGCCGGAGATCTTTGCTCCCGACGCACAGATCATCGAACAGGGCCATGTCGAAGGGACCTACCAGAATTACCTCGCTAACCATCTGGGCCCCGAACTCGCTGAATTCGCGAGCTTCGATTTCGACAATTACACGGTGTCGATCCGCATCCTGGGCGATGTCGCGCTGGCTGCCGAGACCTACACATACCGGATCGCGCTCAAGGACGGCCGCACGGTCGATCGTCAAGGCGCGGCGACAAGCGTGCTCGAACGCCAAGCAGGGGGCTGGCGTATCATGCAGCATCATTCGTCCTCGCGCGCACCGCGCGCGCCTTGACGCCGATCGGCGCGCTTGAAGCAATCCGTCAAATCCATCGCGGTCGCGGTCGCCTTAACGACCGCGCTCGCCGCATCGGTCGCGCTCTGGCTCTTCACACTTGGTCCCTACCGCACGGTCGAGCTGCCGGAGGTCCTCGCCAGTGCCCAGCCTCCCGTGCTTGGACGCTTCGAAGACGACGGCCCCATTGCTGATCGAACGGACTGGCTGCGCCGCCGCACCCAGTTGCTCGGCTCTCTTGCACAGCACATCTACGGCCCCGCCCCTGCCGATCGCGAGGCCCGCGTTCTCTCGCGCAGCCCAATCCCGGCGCCACTCGCCGGCGGCGTGGAGCGCGTCGAGCAATGGGAGGTCGAGATCGAAGAGGCGGGGCGCTTGCATCTCGTGCTGGTGCTGCCCCCGCAGCTGCGCGCCGCTGCGCCCGTCATTATCATGCAGAATTTCTGCGGCAACCGCGCCGCCTTTCCAGGCCGGCCCGCCGCCGTCGCAGCGCCGCGTCAATATTATCCTATTCCATGCCGCATCGGTGCGTTCGATCCATTGCACCGGGCCGCCTTCGGGCGTTGGATGCTGGGGCCGCCCTTCGAGCGCATCGGCGCGCGCGGCTACGCCATCGCCATGTACTATGGCGGCGATATTGTCGCCGATCATGCCCCGGACGCGCGCCCCGCGCTCAATGCCCTTGCCGGTTCCGATGCGGGCGCGGTTTCAGCATGGGCCTGGGTGCATGCGCGCGTTGTAGACGTGTTGAGCGAAGACCCACGTCTCGACGTGCATCGGATGATCGCCTGGGGTCAGTCGCGCTATGGCAAGATCGCGCTCCTGGCGGCCGCGCGCGACGAGCGCATCGCCGCCATCGTAGCGGTCCAGTCGGGGCGCGCCGGCGATGCGCTCACCAGCCATCGGGCGGGCGAAAGCGTGGTGAACATCACACGCGTCTATCCGCACTGGCTTTCGCCGCGCTTTGCCGACTACGCCGCGCGCAATCCTCCCGTCGATCAGCACCAATTGCTGGCGCTGCTGGCGCCTCGGCCGGTGCTGCTCGGCTGGGCGCGCCGGGACGGCTGGTCCGATCCGGCCGGCGCGCTCATCGCCGTCCAATCGGCAAGGCCCGCATTCGAGCTTTTGGGCGCACCTGCGCCGGAGCATTTTTTTCGCGGGGGCGGCCACGGCATCGAAGATGCCGACTGGGAGACCACGCTCGAGTTTCTGGATCGACGGCTAGGTCGTCCTGTTCAATCCGGCTTGCGAGCTGAGTAGAGCGAGATCGAGCCTGTAGGCGTTTCGACGACAAGACTCTCAGCAACGTCGACGAAACCCGCGTCGCGCATGAGCTCCGGCAGCACCCCTTTCGCGTTGGGCTCGGTATTCTCAAAGCCGTCGAGACGCTGCACCTGGCGAAACAACACCCGCATGAGGGGCGTGCGCTGCAGGCCGTAGTCTGCGACGTGCATTTCTCCGCCCGCGCGCAGGGCGCGGAACATCGCCTGGAACCCGGCGCGCTTTTCCGCCATCGGCGTCTGATGAAACACAAGGCTCGAAACGACCTTGTCCGCAAGGGCGTGTCCGATCATGTCAGCGTCGCGCGCAAATCCGCGCGAGAGCTGAACATTCGCGCCCGCAAGCTTGCGCCGTGCACGCTCCAGTATTTCAGGATCGGGATCAAGGCCGATCAGGCGCGCACCGGGCGCGCGCTGCGCGATCAACGCCAGCAACGTGCCCGTGCCGCAGCCTACGTCCAGAACAGCCTCGCCCTCGCGTGGCGCACACTGCGCAACAAGGGCGCTGCGCCATCGGCCTTCGCGGGTTATCAACGCGATCGCCAGATCATAGAGGCCCGTCCATTCGCGCCGCCCAAGCGCAGGCGTGTAGTCTTCGCTGCGCGTCACCGTGTCCCCCTCAGAGCTTGACGCGCGCAAGGCGCAGCGCGTTGGCGATGACGCTCACGGAAGAAAGCGCCATGGCTGCGCTCGCGATCGCCGGTGAGAGCGTCCAGGCGAAGGCGGGATAGAGCACGCCCGCGGCAACCGGCACGCCGGCTATGTTGTAGACAAACGAGAGCGCCAGGTTCTGGCGAATGTTGCGCATGGTCGCCTTCGACAGACGCACGGCGCGCGCAACGCCGGAGAGATCGCCTTTGACCAGCGTGACGCCCGCGCTTTCCATGGCGACGTCTGTACCCGTGCCCATGGCGATGCCGACGTCGGCGGCGGCGAGCGCCGGCGCGTCGTTGACGCCATCGCCCGCCATGGCGACGCGCAGGCCTTGGCGCTTGAGCTCGGCGACGAGCCCGGCTTTGTCCTCCGGTTTCACATTGGCGCGGATGTCGGTTTCGGCAAAACCGAGCTGACGCCCGACCGCGTGCGCCGTGCCTGGCGCATCGCCCGTCGCCATGATGACGCGCACGCCGGCGTGGCGCAGCGCATCGACTGCTTCTTGCGCCGACGGCTTGATAGGATCGGCGACGGCGACATACCCGATGAGCCTGCCGCCCGCCGCAAGGAACATGACCGTCGCCCCGCCTTTTTGGCGCAGCGATTCCACCGTGTCGCCCACGGGCGCGATATCGATGCTCATGTCGCGCATCAGATCTTCGTTGCCGAGCGCATAGCGCACGCCCCCGATTGCGCCGGCGACGCCTTTGCCGGTGATCGCTTCGAAGCTCTCGACTTTGTCGAGGCGGATGCGCTTTTTCTCAGCGCCTTCGAGGATGGCGCCCGCGAGCGGATGTTCGCTGCCGGCCTCGAGGCTTGCCGCAAAGCGCAGCACCTCTTCCCATGGGCCCCCATCGGCGGCCTTGGCGGTCAGGAAGCGCGGCTCGCCTTGCGTCAGGGTGCCGGTCTTGTCGATGATGATGGCGTTGACCTTTTCGAGCGTCTCAAGCGCCGCCGCGTCGCGGACGAGAACCCCGGCTTGTGCGGCGCGACCGACGCCGACCATGATCGACATCGGCGTCGCAAGCCCCAGCGCACACGGACAGGCGATGATGAGGACGGCGACGGCTGTCAGCAGCGCGTGCGCCAGGCGCGGCTCCGGCCCGACCGCGCCCCACACCAGCGCGGCGATCAACGCAACGGCGATGACGGCGGGGACGAACCAGGCCGAGACCTGGTCGGCGAGGCGCTGGATTGGCGCACGCGAGCGCTGGGCCTGCGCCACCATCTCGACGATGCGCGCAAGCAGCGTATCCCCGCCCACGCGCTCAGCGCGCATGATGAATGTGCCGCGCGCATTAAGCGTGCCGCCCGACACGGGAGCGTCCGGCGTCTTCTCTACCGGAATCGGCTCGCCCGTCAGCATGGATTCGTCGACCGCACTGGCGCCTTCGGTGACAACGCCATCGACCGGCACGCGCTCGCCCGGACGCACGCGCAGGAGATCGCCGACGACGACCTGATCGAGCGTCACGTCCTCTTCCGATCCATCTGCGCGCACGCGGCGCGCTGTGTCAGGCGCGAGCTTCAACAGTGCTTTGATCGCCTGCGACGTGCGTGAGCGCGCGCGCAATTCAAGCACCTGGCCCAACAGAACGAGCGTGGTGATGACCGCGGCCGCTTCGAAATAGACCGGCGTTTCGCCGTCTTCGAGTTTGAACCCTGCCGGGACTATGCCCGGAACGAACGTCGCAATCACGCTGTAGGCGAACGCCACGCCGACGCCGAGCGCGATCAGCGTGAACATGTTGAGGTTCATTGTGCGTACTGAATTCCCGCCGCGCACGAAGAACGGCGCGCCGGCCCAGATCACCACAGGAGCGGCCAAGACCAATTGCAGCCAATGGCTCGCGTCCCCATGCAGGAAGGGCGGAACGAAACCCGCGTGCCCGCCCATCTCGAAGGCGAGCAGCGGAACCGAAAGCACGACGCCCAGCCACATGCGCCGGGTCATGTCGACGAGTTCGGGGTTTGGGCCGTCATCGGCTGTCGGCGACATGGGCTCGAGCGCCATGCCGCAGATCGGACACGAACCCGGCCCTGCGCGCACGATCTCGGGGTGCATGGGGCAGGTCCATTTCGAACCCGCCGGCACGGTCGCCGGATCGACTGGCGGCGAGCCATGCGCCGAGTGATGGGCGCAGTGCGCGTGCGTGTCTTCTTCGACCTTCCAGTACTTTGCCGGTTCGGCTTCGAACTTGGCTTTACAGCCGGCGCTGCAGAACAGCACCTCCTCGCCATCATGGACGAGCCGATGCGGCGTATCGGGTTTTGGCGTCATGCCGCAAACCGGATCGCGCGCGGCAATTTGGGGCTCGTGCGCGTGCGCATGATGGTGTGTGGGGGATTGGGCAGTCATGGGCCGGCTCCGATCTTCAACGCCTGCTGGACAAAAGGCGACTTATACCCTATATGGGTATACGTCAAGGCTACCCTATGGGGGTATATGTGGACGGCAATGTGAAGAAGCGCGCCGCCAACGCGCTGCGCCGTATCGAGGGGCAAGTCCGCGGCGTTGCGAAGATGGTCGAGGATGACCGCTATTGCATCGACGTCGTGACCCAGATCGAGGCGGTGCGCGCTGCGCTCGCGCGCGTCGAAAGCGATCTCTTGCGCCAGCATTTGCACCATTGCGTGCATGAGGCGATCGCATCCAAGGACGCGGCCGCGCGCGAGCGCGTGATCGAAGAGCTGGTCGGCGTGTTCAAGCGCTAGGTCGGCGCGCGAACACGGACCGCCCGCCATCGGCGGAAAAGGCGATGATCTCATAAGGCTGTTGCGCGCCATCCGGCGCTTCCATGCCGGGCGAGCCCAGCGGCATCCCTGGAACAGCGAGACCGCTCACGCCTGCCGGGCGCGTCTCTATGAGACGCACGATCTCTTCAGCCGGAACATGACCTTCGATGACGAAGCCTTCGACGACCGCCGTGTGACAGGAGGCCAGATCCTCCGGCACGCCGAGCCGGCGCTTCAGCGCCGCCATATCGGCGACGTTCTCAAGCTCTGTTCTGAAGTGTCCGCTTTGAGCCATTTGCTCGTTCCAAGCATGACAGCAGCCGCATCCCGCATCGCGGCTGACATGCATGTCGTAGGCGCGCGCCTCTTGCGTGCAGCTGCTCGCGCCGACGAAGACTGCGGCCGAAAGCAAGCCGCCCGCCCCCCGCAGCAGGTCTCGCCGGTCACATAAGCGTCTCATCTCTGTCATCCGATCCTTGCCAAAACTGCCCTCCAGACCAACGCGGCCGCGAAGCCAAATGATCCGGCGGATGGCGCCTCAGAACCATGCGCGCAGACCAATCACGACACGGCCCTCGGAAGGATCCTCGCCGGCCGCCTCGGCAAAGTCGGCGGCCTCGCCATATTTCTGATCGAACGTGACGCCGACATAGGGGGCGAAATTGCGCCGTATCTCGTAGCGAAGGCGTAAGCCATACTCGCCCTCCGAGAGGCCCGAGCCCACACCGAGCTCTGGAATGTCTTCAGCCGCAAAGGTCAGCTCCGCGCGCGGCTCAAGAATGAGCCGCTGTGTGAGCCTCAGGTCATAAGAACCCTCCGCGCGCGCCTGCAGTTCGCCCCGGTCGGACAAGAAGAGCGCCGCATCGAGCTCGAACCAATAGGGCGCAACGCCTTCGACGCCAAGCACAGCGTAGGTGCGATTAGGCGTTGGCTCGAAGTCGTAGCGAATGCCAGCTTGCAGATCGAAGAAGGGTGCGATCGCGCGCGAGTACAGCGCCTGCACCTCGCCGCTTTCGAGATTGTCCTCGTCCCCCTCGCCTTCGGTTTTCAGTACGAAACGATGGATGTCGCCGCCGATCCAAGCTTCGCCCTCCCAGCGATAGCCGCCATCGTCTTCGCCGACTTGATATTCAAACAGATGCAGCATGATCTGGCTGACGATGCTGGCGCCATGTTCGCGGCGCTGTTGCGCGCGCGCGGCCTCCATCACCGCAGGATCAAACACGCGGTCGGCGGCCCAGTCGCCCGGGGGCGGCGGCGGCGGTTCATTGCCAACTGGCGGCGCTGTCGGCCACGCCATTTCCATGGCAGGAGCTTCTGCTTGCGGTGTTGGCGCGGGTCGCGGTTCAGCCGACTGCTGGTGCGCGGAATGGTCTTCGACCGGCGGCGCTTGCGGCTGTTGCACCGCAGGCTGCTGCTGCTGCTGCTGCTGGCCGTGCCCCTCATGCTGCGCAAGCGCGGGCGAGGCGAAAAACACGGGCAGCGCCGCCAGCATCGCGAACGCTCTCACGATTGCTCTCCCTCGAGCGGACGCACGCTCACGATCCGCATCATGCCGGCGTGCATGTGATAGAGCAGATGGCAGTGGAAGGCCCAGTCGCCGGGCGCATCCATGGTGACGTCGTAAGTCACCTTGCCGCCCGGCAGGACGTTGACCGTGTGCTTGCGCGGATGCTTGCCGTCCGGGCCCACCTGAAGCTCGAAGAAATGTCCGTGCAGATGGATGGGATGCGCCATCATCGTGTCGTTCACGAGCGTCACGCGCACACGTTCGTTGCGCCGGAATGGAATAGGCTCGCTCACCTCGCTGAAGCGCTGGCCGTCGAACGACCACATGAAACGCTCCATGTTGCCGGTCAGATGCAGTTCAAGCGAGCGCGACGGCGTGCGCGTATCGGGATTGGGATCGAGCGCTTCGAGATCGCGATAGACAAGGACCTTGTGTCCAACATCCTCCAGACCTTGCCCAGGCTCACCGGTGCGATCGACCGGCATCGGCGCGATCATCTGCACGCCGGGGCCCATGACCACTTGCGGCGCGTTGTCGGGATTGCGCATCGACATGTCCATTTCCATCGACATGCCGCCGCCGTGCGCGCTGTGATCCATGCCGCTCATGTCCATGCCCATGTCGCGCATGGTGGCGAGCGGGCGCGGCCGCAGCGGCGGGACGTCGCCGCTCATGCCGGGACGCGGCGCCAGGGTGGCGCGGGCCATGCCCGAACGATCCACGGCTTCGGCGGCGAGCGTGAAAGCTCTGTCCTCGTTGGGCTGCACGATCACGTCGAAGGTCTCGGCGATGGAAATTTGGAATTCGTCCACTGCGACCGGCTTCACGTTCTGACCGTCGGCTTGCACGATTGTCAGCGGAAGGCCCGGAATGCGCACGTTGAAGATCGTCATCGCTGCGGCGTTGATGAACCGTAGGCGCACGCGCTCGCCGGGACGGAAGAGCGCGGTCCAATTGTCCCGGGGGCCGTGGCCGTTGATGAGGAAGGTGTACACAGCGCCAGTGACATCCGAGATGTCTGTCGGATCCATGCGCATCGCTGCCCACTCGCGGCGCTCGGCGAGCGCTTGGTCCCTGCCCTGTAACAAGCCGGCAACAGTTTGCCTTTGGAAGTTGAAAGCGCCCGCCTGTTGCTTCAGCCGTTCGAAGATCGCGTGCGAATGCATGAACGCGAAATCCGAGAGCACCACGACATATTCGCGATCGTATGCGACCGGATCTTCGCCGCGCGGATCGATGATCAGGGGGCCGTAATGGCCCTCCTGCTCCTGCAGTCCCGAATGGCTGTGGTACCAGTACGTGCCAGACTGGATGATCGGGATATCGTAGACGAACGTCTCGCCGGGGCGGATGCCGGGAAAGCTGACACCGGGCACGCCGTCCATCGCAAACGGCACCAGCACGCCGTGCCAGTGGATGGAAGTGTCTTCGTCCAGCTGATTGGTCACGGCGATGCGGACGCGCTCGCCTTCGCGCAGGCGAATGAGCGGCGCCGGGATCGTGCCGTTGATGGTCGTGGCGTGGCCGCTGCGGCCGTCCACGCTCCAATGTGAGCGCGCGACGGTGAGCGCAATGTCGGGACCGGTGAGCGCCCGGGGGGAGCGAGCAAGCCCGCCCGCCGCGGTTTGGGCCCAGGCAGGCAAGAGTCCGGGTACGGCCAGCCCCGCTCCGATGGCGGCGCCCGCATGAAGCAGCTTGCGGCGGTCGAGTTTGATCATGTTGCGTCGTCTCGAATCACTTCTGACCTCCGAAGGCCAACCTAGGCTTCTACGTGCGACCTTGCCGATGCGTTGCTGCGCGCGCTCACCAGGTCAGAATGCAAGGTGCTCAGCACCGTGCGTCACCTCGGCGCCGAGATAGGCTTGCGCCAGAATGACCAGCACGGCCGCGGCCAGCAGCGCTTCGTAAAGAGGCGGGCTCTTGCGCACGGCGGCTTCTTCGGCAGGTTTCTTCAACGCCCACAACGCCAAGAAGAGAAACGGGATCGCGGTGCCGAGCCAGCGGTGCAAGGTAAGCGCGGACTCATCGTCCGGCGCCGGCAATCCCGCACTGATCCAGCCCAGAGGCGCGGCGACAAAGGCGGCGAGCGTTCCAACGGCGAGCAGGATCTTGTTGCTCGCATTGTAGATGGGCTTGCGCCGCACCGCGGCCGCCAGCTCGAGAAACGCCACCGTCAAGATAAGCGCCACCGGAAAGTGAATGACTGCGGGGTGCCAGGCGCCGAGCCATCGCACGAAGCGGCCGGTGAGGGTCGTCGGCCGCTCGTCGTGCCCGGCCATACCGCTCATGTCCTCAGCGGTGGGCCAGCGCAAATCGTCCGCGTCCATAGCCGGCATGTCATGACCGGGCGCGCTTTCTTCGGCCGCCGGCTGCTCGTTTGCCGGCGGGTGGCGCTCACCCTCGTGCGCGCCCGCCGGCGCGGCGAAAGCGAGCGCGACTGCCGCAAATAACACAACAAATGGCGCGGCGCGCCCCGCCCGTCTGGCCATCATGCACTCCAATCGCGCCTGACCAATTTGTCCGGCTTAATTCTGCAGGATGTGAATCTCAGTCAGAACCGGCCGACCATTTTGGTTGGCGAGCACGAAGTGAACGCGCTGGCCTACGCTCACGCCCTCGAGCAGACTCGCCGATTGCGCTCTAAACTCCATCGTCATCGCGGGCCAGCCAAGCGCGGCAATAGGCTCGTGCGCGAGCGTGAGCGTGCCGCCTTGCGCGTTAACGCCCCGCACTACGCCCGTGCCTTCCGCTGTCTGCGGCACTTCCGCCTGGTGGTTGTGGCCCTGATGGGCGAACGCAGTCACCGGGAGCACCCCGGCAAGCAGCGCGGCCGCGAACGCGACAAAAATCTTGGACCTCATGATTTCTCCTGCTCGAAAAGACCTAAGCTCCTTCTGCCATCCCATACGCGCGGGCAAGTCCTATCCCTCGACGACGGGGCCGTGGCGACGAGGGATTGCAGGCGCTTTCGCGTATGAACGATGAGGACATCGGCAATGATTATCGCTGCAAACATAGAAGCGCCCAATATTGACGAACTGTTGACGCGACTTGGCCATATTGCCCCCGATCGCCCGCTCGGGCAGCTGGAGCCGCTGGTCTGGACGCGCATCGCGGCAAGGCGCGCGGGTTCGACCCATTCGGAAAGCTGGCGCTGGCGCGCTCCGATCGCAGCCGTTGCGTTCATGATCGGCGCAGCTGCCGGCGGGGCGTCAGCCGTGCGAGCGCCAAACGAGCTTGCGCTCTTTTCCACGCACGCCGAACTTGCGCCATCCACTCTGCTGGGATTCGCGGAGTGAAGTCGGCGCTTCGCGGCGCGCTCATAACGATCGCGCTCGCTTTTCTGGCTGGCCTCATAGGCATGGGCCTTGGACGGACGCTATTTGAGGAGCGCGCCAGCCCCAGTCTGCATCAGGCGCTACATGGCGAGCTTCAATTGAGCGCCGAACAGATGCGCCAGGTCGAAGCACTCGAGCGCGATTTCGCGCCGCGCCGGCGCGCGCTTGAACTTGAAATGCGCTCAGCCAATGCAGAACTCGCCGCCGCCATCCGCGAGGAGCATGTCTATGGACCGCGTGTGACAGCAGCGGTCGAGCGGTTCCACGGCGCCATGGGCGCGCTGCAAACTGAAACTCTCCGGCACGTCTTCGCCATGCGCGGGATCCTGACGGACGAACAGCAGGCGCGCTATGACGACGTCGTGGCGCAGGCGCTCATCGCCGAAGCGCAATGACCTCGCCGCCCACTGAGCGCGATGATGGCGCGCTTGCGGTCGCCGCGCTTATGGGCGAAGAGCGCGCCTTCACCGAACTCATGCGCCGTCATAAGGACGCGGTCTATCGCTTCGCGCGCCGCTATGTAGGCGATAGCGAGGAAGCATTCGATCTCGTGCAGGAGACCTTCGTGTCGGCGTGGACCGCGCTTGGCGACTACGACCCAAGGCGACCGATGTCGGCATGGCTGAAGCGCATCGTCCTCAACAAGTGCCGCGATTGGAGCCGCCGGCGCCAGGTGCGCCATTTCTTCTTCGGCGCCGAGCCCATGGATGCAAAACGAACTGAGACAATAGCGGGCGCGCAGGCCGCGCCTGACCCGGCCATGGAAAACGCGCTGGCGCGCCTCGACGCGGCCCTCGCCGCGCTCCCCGCGGCGCTCAAGGAGCCCCTTCTCCTCACCGCAATCGAGGGAATGTCGCACAAGGAGGCAGGACGCATCCTGGGCCTCAGCCCCAAGGCCATTGAGATGCGGATCCGGCGCGCTAAACAGGCGCTGGCGCAAACGGTGGACATCGGGCCCCAATCAGCGGCAGACGAGGCGAACAATAATTAGATCGCATGCGGAGGGATCGTTTCATGTGGCGTCGCTGGGTTGCCGACATTCATCTATGGCTGAGCCTCATCGTGGGGCTCCAGGTGCTGGCCTGGGTGGTCAGCGGACTGTTCATGAGCGTGCCGTCGATCGAACGCGTGCGCAGCGAACACCGCATGGCTGCGCCGGTCGTCGTCGATTTGACGAGCCAAGGAGCCTTCGCAGCGCCCGAAAGCGTGCTTGCATCCGCTGGCGCACCCGTGCGCCGCATTGGCGTTGAGCGGGTGGGCGGACGCAATGTCTATGTTGTCGAGCCCTACGAGGGCCGGCCCATGCTGTTCGATGCGGCGAGCGGCGCGCGCCTGTCTCCAATCGATGAAGACTTTGCGCGCGCCATCGCCGAACAGGCGATCGCCGGCGAAGGGTCTGCCATGCGCATGACGCTGATCGAACAGGACCCGCCGATCGAGTATCGCGGCGAACTTCCCGTGTGGCGCGCCGACTTCGGCGGCTCGGACAATCTCTCAGTGTTCGTCACCGCCGATACCGGCCGCGTCGCAGCGCGGCGCTCCGACCTTTGGCGCGTTTACGATTTTCTTTGGTCGCTCCACATCATGGATTATCGCGAGCGTGAGAATTTCAATCACCCGCTACTGATCGCGTTCTCAGTGGGCGCACTGGCGATGTCCATCTTCGGGATCGTCCTGCTCTTCATTCGTCTGCCGCCGCGGCTGCGTGCAAAGTGAATTCCAGCGTCATGCAATAGTAGCGTGGCGGCGCCCACCTGCGCGCCGCCGCGCCTGCCCTCATTGTTTCTGCACGCTCGTCACTATCGAGGTTTCACTCGCGCTCTTCAATTCGAAGCTGACCGAATCGCCGACCGCGATGCCCTGCAAGATTGCCGGGTTCTCGGCGGTGAATTGCATTGTCATCGCTGGCCAGCTGATCGCGGCGATGGCTTGGTGATTGATGGCGATCGTGCCGGCGGCGGGGTCCACCGCTGTCACCGTCCCGGTGCTCGTGATCGGCCCAACCGCGGCAGGCGCCGCCGGTTCGGCAACGTTCATCTCGCCATCCGACCTGCTGGGCGCCTGTTGGGCCGGCGGGGAGCAGGCGGCGGCGAACAAAGCGATCGGAACAATGAGGGATCTCAGCATCGTCAATTTCCTTCTTGTGGTGCGATCCGATGGTTTACGGGTGCGCCGCGCTCGATCTCGCGGCGCCGGATCATGAGATAGGCCGCGGGAATGACAAACAAAGACAAGAGCGGCGCCGACAGCATGCCGCCGACGAGGGGGGCCGCGATGCGCCGCATCACTTCTGCGCCTGCCCCGCCGGTCCACAGGATCGGCAAGAGACCCGCCATGATCACAGCCACGGTCATCGCCTTCGGACGAAGGCGCAACAGCGCCCCTTCCCGCACGGCCTCGGCGATGGCGCCAGCCGTCACGCGCTCGCCGCGATCGATGCGCTCCTTGAGCGCGTTCTTGAGATAGATAAGCATGACGACGCCGAACTCGGCGGCAAGACCCGCGAGCGCGATGAATCCGACAGCGACGGCAACCGAGAAGTCGTAGCCCAAGAGATAGACGAGCCAGATCCCGCCCGTCAGCGCAAACGGCAGGCTCGCCATCACGATGGCCGCTTCGTCGAAGCGGCGGAAAGTGAAGTAGAGCAGCAGAAAGATGATGGCGATGGTCGCGGGTCCAACGATCATGAGCCGCTCGGCAGCGCGCGCGAGATACTCGAACTGGCCCGAATAGGCGACGCTGACGCCGGCCGGCAGCGGCGGCCCGTCGGCCACAGCTCGCTGCAGGTCGCGCACGACGGAGGCGAGGTCGCGTCCGCGCACGTCGACATAGATAAACGATGAGAGCCGCCCGTTCTCGCTGCGGATCATGGCCGGGCCGTCGGCGATCTCGACGCGCGCCACTTCCCCGAGCGTGAGTCGGAGGCCGTCATCGGTGACGATCGGCAACGCGATCAGGCGATCCAGCGTATCGCGCACTTCGCGCGGATAGCGCAGATTGATCGGGTAGCGCGCGCGCCCGTCGATCACTTCGCCAATATTCTCTCCGCCAACGGCGCCGGCGACGACCATCTGTACGTCGGCGACGTTGAGGCCATAGCGCGCGGCCGCGAAACGATCGATGTTCACGTTGACGTAGCGCCCTCCCGCGATGCGCTCGGCGACCGCGGAGGAAACGCCTGGCACATCGCGGGCGAGCCGCTCGATGATCTGCGCGGCCGCGTCGATGCTGGCCAGATCGGCGCCGCTCACTTTGACGCCGATCGGGCTCTTGACGCCGGTGGCGAGCATGTCGATGCGATTGCGGATCGGCGGCACCCAGACATTGGTCAGTCCTGGCACTCGCACGGTGCGATCAAGTTCTTCGATGATGCGCTCAGGCGTCATGCCGGGCCGCCATTCGGAACGCGGCCGGAGGCGGATGGTGGTTTCGAACATTTCGAGCGGCGCTGGATCGGTTGCGGTCTCGGCGCGGCCTGCCTTGCCGAACACGCTCTCGACTTCGGGCACGGTGCGGATGAGCCGGTCCGTCTGCTGCAGTAGCTCCGATGCTTCCGCTGCTGAAAGGCCCGGCAGCGCCGTCGGCATATAGAGCAGATCGCCTTCATCCATCATCGGCATGAACTCCCCGCCGATGCGCGTGAGCGGCCATGCTGTGGTAGCGAGCGCGAGCGCGGCGATGACGAGGATGAGCTTCGGCTGCTCGAGCGTGAAATCGATGGCCGGCTGATAGAGGGCGGCGAGCCAGCGATTGATCGGGTTTTTGTCCTCATGCGGGATCCGGCCGCGGATCCAATAACCCATCAGCACCGGCGTCAACGTGACTGCGAGCGCGGCTGACGCGGCCATCGCATAGGTCTTGGTGAAAGCGAGCGGGGCGAAGAGCCTGCCCTCCTGCGCCTGCAAGGTGAACACCGGCAGAAACGAAAGCGTAATGATGAGGAGGCTAAAGAAAAGCGCCGGCCCCACCTCGATCGAAGCTTCGGTGATGACGCGCCAATGATCGGCGCCCTTGGGCATCTCACCGTCATGAGAATCGCGCCAGCGCTCGAGCTTCTTGTGGGCGTTCTCGATCATGACGATCGCCGCATCCACCATGGCGCCGATGGCGATGGCGATGCCCGAGAGCGACATGATGTTGGCGTCGACGCCTTGCAGTCGCATGACCAGGAAAGCCGCCATGACGCCAAGCGGCAAGGTGATGATGGCCACCAGGGCCGAGCGCAGATGGAAGAGAAAGAGAGCGCACACGAGCGCGACCACGACGAACTCTTCCGCGAGCTTTCCGGTGAGGTTCTCGATGGCGCGGTCGATGAGGTTCGAGCGGTCGTAGGTGGTGACGACCTCAACGCCCTCCGGCAGGCTGCTCTGCAAGGTTTCTAATCGTTCGCGCACGGCTTCGATCACGGCGCGCGCATTCTCGCCGGCGCGGATGATTACAACCCCGCCGGCGACCTCGCCCTCGCCGTTCAGTTCGGCGATGCCTCGGCGCATCTCGGGCCCTACCTGCACCCAGGCGACGTCGGAGAGCCTCACCGGCACGCCACTGGCGCTGAGGCCCAGTGGAATGGCGTCGAAATCTTCGAGCGTCCTCAGATAACCGGAGGCGCGCACCATGTGCTCGGCCTCGGCCATCTCGATGACGGCGCCCCCCGTTTCGCCATTGGCGGCCCGCACCGCCTCAGCGATCTGAGCCTGCGAGACGCCGTAGGACGCCAGGCGCTCTGGATCGAGGACGATCTGATATTGGCGCACCATGCCTCCGATAGAGGCGACTTCGGCGACGCCCGGCACGCTCTTCAATTCGAAGCGCAACAGCCAGTCCTGGATCGCGCGCAACTCGCTCAAATCATGCCGCCCGCTCCGGTCGACCAGCGCGTATTGGAAGACCCAGCCGACGCCGGTCGCGTCGGGGCCGAGCGCGGAGCGCGCCGCCGGCGGCAGCCGGCCCTGCACCTGGTTGAGATATTCAAGCACGCGCGAGCGCGCCCAGTAGAGGTCGGTCCCGTCCTCGAAAATGATGTAGACGAAGGAATCGCCGAAGAAGGAGACGCCGCGCACTGTGCGCGCGCCGGGCACAGACAGCATTGTTGTCGTCAAGGGATAGGTGACCTGGTCCTCGACGATTTGCGGCGCCTGCCCCGGATAGGTCGTGCGGATAACCACCTGCACATCGGAAAGGTCGGGCAATGCATCGACAGGCGTTGATCGCACCGCGAGCGCGCCGGCGACGGCAAGCGCGAGCGTCGCCAACACCACCATGAATCGGTTGGCGACCGACCAGCGGATGACGGCGCCGATCATGGGGCGCCTCCGGCCTTGCTGATCTCACTGATGCGATAACGCCCACCCTCCTCAACGAAGCGGAAGTTCACTTGATCGCCGACGGCCAGACCATGGGCCTGGTGTTCGTCACGGAGCGAAAAGCCCATAGTCATCGCCGGCCAGTTGAGGGTCGCGATCGGCCCGTGCGCGATCTGAATAGTCGTTCCTTCGATCGCCGTGATGCGACCGCTGGCGCCGTGCGCGGCTTGCGGCGCCTCCTGCGCGGCCGAGGCTTCGAGCCGCTCAAGCGCGCCCGAGAGGCTGGCTTCGGAATCGATCAGGAATTGGCCCGACGCGACGACGCGCTGGCCTTCGCTCAGCCCCTCGCGAATCTCTATGCGATCGCCGGAGCGGGCGCCGACTTCCACGTCTCGGGGGACGTAGCGTCCACCCTCCTCGACGATGACCACAGTGCGGCGCCCTGTCTGGATCACTGCTTCCGCTGGCGCGAGCAGCGTCGAGCGGGCGCCTGTTTCGCTGAGTTCCGCCTCCGCCGTCATGCCTGGACGCATGCGCCCGTTTGGATTGGCGATCGCCACGCGCACTTCCACTGTCCGTGTGCCTGAATCAGCCGCGGGCAGCACGCTCTCGATGCGCCCGGCGAAAGTCTCACCTGGATAGGCGGGCACACGTGCGATAACGCGACCGCCGGGGCGCGCTATTCCGGCCTGCGCCTGCGGCAGCGACACAATGAGCCAAACCGGCGACAGTCCGTTAATGGTCGCAAGCGACGCGCCTTGCATCACCGTCATGCCCGCGCGGATGTCGAGTTCAGTGATGGCGCCGGCGATCGGCGCGGTGATGGTGGCGACCGGACGCGGACGGCCCTCGCGTTCGACGCGGGCGATAAGCGAGGCTGGCATGCCGAGCATGGCAAGGCGCTGTCGCGCGGCCTCTGCAAGCTCCCCGCCGGCGCCGCGGAGTGCCTGCGTAACTGCTGCAGCGCCCAACCGTCGGCCGCCGGCGCGTAATCCAAAGGCTTCAAAGATTTCCGCGGGGGCGGCTGTCCCCCATGATGGCGCGGTCGCCAAACCGGAGGCGCGTCA
>JBFWOC010000003.1:0-509090 GCA_050250735.1 Hyphomonadaceae bacterium | reverse complement strand
GGATCAGGCTTGCGCCCATTGTCCAAGATTCCCCACTGCTGCCTCCCGTAGGAGTCTGGGCCGTGTCTCAGTCCCAGTGTGGCTGGTCGTCCTCTCAGACCAGCTATGGATCGTCGCCTTGGTAGGCCATTACCCCACCAACTAGCTAATCCAACGCGGGCTGATCCCAAGGCGATAAATCTTTCACCTTTCGGTCACATACGGTATTGCTCTCAGTTTCCCGAGAATATTCCGTACCTTGGGGCACATTCCCACGTGTTACTCACCCGTCTGCCACTCCCCGCCATTAAATGACTCGATCGCGCCCTGCTCTGAGAGCATTGCGGTGATCCGGTCCATCAGGTGACGGCGTGTGCGGCCATCTCCCTTCAAGACCCGTTCTCGTTTGATTGCAGCGTCTTTGAGCAGATACGCCTCGTAGTACACGAGACGCCATTGACGCCCTCGCGTCGAATGGTTGTTGCCCGAATTGTGCTCTCCGAACCGCCGCTTCAGGTCGCTCGAATAGCCGATGTAAAATCGGTCTAGTTTCTCACCGTCCTGAAGGACGTATACGTAGAACATGCCGCGCTCCCACGAGCCATTTAAAGGCGGGGCGTTCGACTTGCATGTGTTAAGCCTGCCGCCAGCGTTCGTTCTGAGCCAGAATCAAACTCTCAGGTTGAGTTGACCTCTGACTGATCGAGCTCGAAAGCTCGATGCCGTATTGGCGTTATGCGTTTGTTTGTAACGGGAACCGACGCACATTCTGAGGTCCTAAGACCCCATCCTGTAAGTCAGTTATAGTTCCAGAAAACGCATAACCGTCAGCGTCGCTTGGTCCGGATCAAGTCCGGACCCGCAGCACGCCGCCGCCTGCGTTTCCCTTCTCCAAAATCACAATGTCAAAGAGCGCCACTCAGAAACCGCCCGTCGGAGGGCATTTTTCCTGAGCCCGCCCACGCAAAACCGAAGCCCGGCGCGTGCGGGCCGAGACGTTCAGGTCCCGGCGGAAGGCGCGGTTTCTATGCGCGCGCCTTGTGCCTGTCAACGACCTTTTCGCGCAAACGACGCATTTCCCAGTGCTTGGAAAAACACCAAGGAAATCAGCGTGATTTTTGCGCGATCCGAGGCTGCGCGCGGTCCGCGCGAACATTCGGTGGTCGCAACGAAATTAACCTATCGATTCGCCTCTCAGGCTTCAAGCCAAATGAGAAGCGCCGACGGTTTCCCTAAGTGGGGCCCATCCTCTTGAATTCAAGGCGGTAAAGGCCGGGTTTATTGAGCTGCGATATAGGCCTGCATCGCCGCGCTTTCCGCTTCTGCGACGGCGATCCTGTGCTTCACCAAGTCGCCGATCGAAACGATGCCGATCAAACGGACCTCTTCGAGCACGGGCAGATGACGCACCCGGCGATCGGTCATACGCGCAAGGCAATCGTCGATGGTTTCGCCGGCGTGCGCCGTAATCACTTCGCGCGACATCGCACTGCCGACTGGCCCGGACAACGCCCGGGCGCCGTTGCGGGCGATTTCCCGCACCAGATCGCGTTCGGAAAACACGCCGACAATCGCCCCTTCCGCGTCGATCACCACGAGTGCGCCAACGCGTTTCTCGTCGAGTTCTCGCGCCGCGTCTTCGAGCGTCGCGCTGGCGGCGAGGGTGTGCACGACTGCGCCCTTATCACGGATGACATGCGCGATCAGCATGGAGGTCTCCTCCTGACCATTTCGATGGTTTGAGATTGCGCCCGCCCTCCACACGCTTCAAGCACGAACACCTGCTGGGTCGTTCACCCTCGCGCCGCCAGCTCCATGGTTCGGCAGCGCCGATGAAGCTCAAACGCAAGTCTCCCCGCATCCTCGTAATTATCGCCATGGCCCTGGGTTGAGTTGGCAAATCGGGTTCCGATCGCATAACTAGGCTCAGGATTAGCCATGGCTGCGTACAAAGACCGCGTACAACAAGATCTCGATCGCTGGATCGGCGCAGGCCTTGTGGATCCGGACAAGCGCGCCGCGATCCTGGCGACGATCCCGGAAACGCGCCGCATGGACGCCGCGACGGCGTTGGCCTGGGTCGGCGGCATTCTACTCGGCATCGCCGTCATCGCCTTCGTCGCCGCCAATTGGGAGATCACCCCGAAGCTCGTGCGCTTTGCGGCTCTGCTCATCGCCTTCTTGAGCCTCGCCGGCGGAGCCGCCTGGGCCTCGCAGAAAGAGCGGCCGACGCTCGCCAACATTCTGCTGACCATCGCTGCGCTGGTGTTCGCCGCGTCGATCGGGCTCACCGGCCAGATCTTCGACATCGCCGGTGATCCGCGCAGCGCCGCTTACGCAGCAGGCCTTGCGGGCTTTGCCTTGGCCACAGCCGGACGTTCGGCAGGCGCCGCGCTCGTGGGCCTTATCTTCATCGGGCTCGGCGATTTCACCGACAGGCAATGGTTCGCCGGCGTCGACTCGGAGGCGCCGTGGATGCTGATCGCTGCGCCGCTGAGCGCCTATCTGGCGCTGCGTTGGAGTTCGGCTGCGCTGGCACACGCGTCGGCGTTGGCGATCATCTATTGTTTCGCTTGGTTCGCGGCCAAGACTGAAGCGGAAGCGGGCATATTCCTCTTCCTCGCCATTGCGATGGGTGCGATGGCTGCAGGCGCGCGCTGGCTGCGCGGACAGGAGCGTGCTTTCGCCGGCGTGTTCTACGGCTGGTTCACGGCCGGCGCCCTGCTCTTCTTCGCCATCGCTGGTTATCTGCCCTGGTTCGGCGACGAAAGCGGCGGCGGCGGCGTTGCGCATCGCATTGTCTGGCTCATTGCCTCTGGCGGGGTGATTGCGCTCGGCCGTTACGACCGGCAGGGTCTCGTCACCGCTATTGGCGTGCTCAGCATCATCATCGCCATTTGTGCGCTGCTCACGGATCTCGGTCTGGATCTGCTGGCGGCAGCGGGCGTGTTTCTGGTCTGCGCCGTCATTGCGCTCATTGCCGGACTGGCGCTGCGCAACAGAAAGAGCCCGGCATGAAGATCGAAGCGCCCGTTCGCATCCTCGCCGTGGCCGGACTCTGCGCGATCGCGCTAGTGGGGCTTGTGGTTAGCGAAGGCATCGCTCGTGAGGGCGGTCAGGAAATCACGCTGCCGATGGCCGCGGTCGATCCTCGCGCCATCCTCTCCGGCCACTATGTCGCGCTGAGCTTCACGGAGCGCGTCGAAGCGACTGAGACCTGCCCGGAAGCCGGCGACTGGGAGTGGATAGCGCTGCGCCGCGAGGGCGACATCCATGTCGCCGCGGGCGGAGCGCTCTCCCGCGAAGAGGCGCAGCGGATCGGTCCGCTGCCGGTGAAAGGCAATTTTACCTGTTCGCCGCCACAGCCCGCCCAGCCCGGTCTCGAAGCCATGCCGGGATGGCTGACCCTCGACCTCGGCGTCGAACGCTTTCACATCAATCAGGCCGACGCCGTGCGCATCGAGCGTGTCTTGCGTGAGCAGATTCCGGGCGAGGAGACGCGCGCATTCGCCGTTCTTTCGGTCGGCCGCGATGGCCGCGCGCGGCTGCGAGCGTTGCTGATCGATGGCGAACGCTTCGATCTGAACTGGCTCTAATTCCACGAGCCTTGAGCAGACCGGGGTGAAACCAGCACGTACGCGAGCCCGCCGCCGATAAAGCCGCCGAGATGGGCTTCCCAGGCGATCGGCAAGAAGCCCGCCTCGGCGGCGAGGCCCATCAATACAACGTTTAGAAAGACCAGCCCGCCCAGCGGCCCGCGCACCCGCGGATCCGCAAGCGCATCGCGCCAATTCGCACGCGTCGCCAAGAAGAATGCCGTGAACATTCCGCAGACCCCGCCCGATGCGCCGACCGCGACCGCCTCGTCGTTCCAATTCAGGGCGAGAAAGGCAAATGCGCCTCCAAGCACCGCGGCCAGGTAAACAACAAGATAGCGCCATGCGCCCAGCCGCAGCGCCGGCAAGCGCGAGGCGCCGAACAGAAAGAACGCGTTGAATCCGAGATGCCACCAACTGAGATGGAGGAACGAGTGACCCAGCAGCGCCGCAGCCGCGCCCCACCATTCTTGGAATCGGTACTGGCTGTCGCTGTGAAAGCGCTCGGGAATGAGTGCAAAGGTAAACTCGACGAAGCGCTGCGCGTCAGCCGGCGCCGCCAGATAACCAACGTAGGCCGCCACGATCGAACCGGTTAACAGCCAAACGATCAGCGGCGTCTGTGGCCTTGTCCCTTCCAACATCAACCTCCTCGCGCCGTTCCGGCACGTTCGTCTTTTATGGACGGTCAGCTTAACCAATGTCCGCGGCAAATTCGCGCCATGCGCGCTCGCGCGGCGGTGGCACGGCCATTGCTTTCTCGCTTCGCAAACGAATTTTCAACGGAGCACGCCGCCGTGCGCACGTTCATCATTGTCAGCATCCTCGCCTGCGCCAGCGTTGCCCAGGCCGATCCGATCCCCGGCGGCGCCGGCGACTTCTCCACCGGCTTCGGCATGGGCTGGGAGAGCTTCGACACGCCGATCAATCCGTCCACCCGCGACGAGAACGGCAACCGTGTGATCGTCAACGGCCGCATGGAGATCGAGGGCACGCTCACCGGCGGTCTTCAGGATTCGTTCGCGTCGGGAATCGGCGCCGCGAGCGCCATCGGCAACCAACTCAACGTGATCACCCAGGGCAATTACAACACGGTGATCGTGGACTCCACCCAGATCAATAACGGCGACATCGTCGCCGTCGTCGGAGACGAATAATGCGCGCGCTGAAGACTCTCGCCGTTCTTGCGGCAACAACCGCTCTCACCGCATGCGTCACGCCGCACTCTGGCAATGACGGCCTCTATGCGCTGCCGATCGGCGACGCCCCTGTCACCGCGAATCCCACCGCCTACAGCCCGGCGCTCGACTGCCTCAACGCCTATGGCCGGTCCACCCAGGCCGCCGCGCCGCGCATCGCCGTCGGCCGCATCCTCGATTACACCGGCTCTGTGTCGGAAGAAGGCGGCCGGCGCATCACCCAAGGCGCTTCGCTGATGGCGATGTCGGCGTTCGCGAAGGCGGGCGCCCGTCTCGTCGAGCGCTTCGACACGTCGGTAACCGAACTCGAATTGCGTTACGCCAACAACCGGTTGATCGGCCAGGAAGGCAACGAGAACGTGCGGCGCATCTATGCCGGTCAGATGCCCGGCTCCGACTACTATTTCGTCGGCGGCATCACCGAGCTCAATTACAACATCCGCTCGATGGGCGTCGACGCCCAGGGCGGCCACACCGACGCGCGCGATGGCGTCGGCAATCTCGGCGCGCGCCTCTACGTCATGAACATTGCGCTCGACTTCCGCCTCATCGACACGCGCACGCTGGAGGTCGTCGATGTCATCTCCTACCAAAAACAGATCATCGGCCGCGAACTCCGCGCCGGCGTATTCTCCTTCTTCGATGATACGATCATCGACATTGCCGCAGGCGAGCGCGCCTTGGAGCCGGTGCAACTCGCCGTCCGCGCCGGCGTCGAGCGCGCGGTCGTCGAAGTGATGAGCCGCTTCTACAACGTGAGCGACAGTTCCGTCTGCGCCGACGCCATCCAGGCCGAAGGCGACCCGATGGGTCCAGAGAGCACGCAAACGGCCGCGGCCGCGCCGCAAAGCGCCATCACCACAGCGATCGTACAGCAACGCACTAATCCGGACGCTTGGAACGCTCGGCGCGACGAAAATATCTCAACTGGCCTGCGTGGCCGCTCGTAATAGCGCTGCGAAGACGGAGCCTGCACATGCGTGCGGTCACGACCCTGCTGATCACCACCGCGCTCGCAGGCGCGCCGGCAGCCTTTGCCCAGTCGAATGATCAATACAATGGCGGCGACGCCATTGCGGTCACGGATATCGAGACGGGTTGGGCGCATGACGCTGGCGCAACAGCGGTGGCAAGCGGCAATGTCGTCAACACTAGCCAGCAAGACAACGACACCGAGCTTACCAGCAGTCAGCACATGGATGGCGACACCAGCGCCGCCGCCGACGCGACAGTGCGGACAGCCACGGGCAATATCGCCGTCACCACGGCAGCGGTCAGCAATGGCGGCACCGCCGAGATTGAAGGCGGTTCCAGCCGCATCGACGCCGGACAGATCGCGCACGGCGATGCCAGCGCCGCCACAAACTTCGCGGGAGCCGCGTCCGCCAATACTGGCCTCTCTGCGTCGGCGAGCAGCAATACGGCCGCCGTTTCGCTGGAAAATGCAAACCTGCGCCTGTTGCTGGACCAAGAGAGCACCGGTTCGCTCAACGCCGAAATTTCCGGCGACATCGGCGTGGCGGCAGGCCAGGCCGTTTCGGGCGCCATCGCCAGCGCCAATAACCTGACCGTAGGCGGCGAGACGTCCACCGTGCTCAGTGCAACGCGCCAGAATGCAACCGGCGCCAGCGTCGCTGCGCGTTCGGATCTCTATGTCGGCGAAGCGTCGGATATCTCCGGCAATGCGACGGCAAACGCCAACTCGACCACCATCGACAATCAATGGGGCTATGTGAACGCGGCGATCGCGCAGAACGCGACGTCCGACGTCGCCGCGAATTCCTACGTCACCCTCGGCGGCGACTTCACCGGATTCGCCTCAGCGGGCGCCTATGGCGTCGGCAACCAGACGCTGGCGTCCAATGTCGGCTCCGACATGGTGCTCGATGTGACCCAATCGAACAGCGGCGACATCTCGGCCGACGCGGCGCTTGCCGCCGGCAGCGGCGGCATGGCGCTCGCCGCTTCGGCAGCCTACGGCAACAGCATCACCGGCGGCCTCTGCAACGATTGTGATCTGAGCGGCAATGGCGGTCCCACCCTCTCCGCATCGAGCACTCAGTGGAATGACGGCGACGTCTATTCATCATCGGTGATCCGCTCGACAGGCGCAGTGACCGTGGGCTCGACCTCAACTGCGATCGGCAACGCGGCGACCTATCAAGTCCGCCCGCCGGGCGGCTGAAGCGGCAGCCGCGGTCCTTACTGCGCACCCGGGCGAGCTAATCCATCTCGATGCGCTGGTTCATCACTTCCGCCGGCGTCACGCCTTCACAACATGGGCCACCGATCGGACGCGCCGGCACGCCCGCCACCGTGCATCGTGGCGCGACATCCTCCAGCACGACCGAGCCAGCCGCAATGCGCGCGTCTTCGCCGACCTCGATATTGCCGAGCACCTTGGCGCCGGCGCCGATCATCACGCCGCGGCGTATCTTGGGGTGGCGGTCGCCGCCTTCCTTGCCGGTGCCGCCCAGCGTCACCGAGTGCAGCATCGACACATCGTCTTCCACCACCGCCGTTTCTCCAATGACGATGCCGTGGGCGTGATCAATGAAGACGCCGGCGCCGATCTTCGCGGCCGGATGGATGTCGACGGCGAACAATTCGGAGACACGGCTCTGCAAATGATAGGCAAGGATTTCGCGTTCTTGCCGCCAGAGCCAATTGGCGATGCGATAGGATTGCAGCCCGCCATAGCCTTTGAAGTAGAGGAACGGCTGTAGATAGGTTTTGCACGCCGGATCGCGCTCGCGCACCACGCGCATGTCGCGTGTCGCCTGCGCCGCAAGTTGCGGTTCGGCGGCGTAGGCTTCGCGGATCACCTCGCGCAGCTGCAACGCCGGCAGATCGCCGTGCCCAAGCTTCTGCGCCAAATGATAGGAGAGCGCGTCTTCGACGCGGTCGTGGTGCAGGATCGACGCGTGCAGGTACGAGGCCAGCAACGGCTCTTCGGCCGCCGCCTGCACAGCCTCCACCCGCAACTGCGCCCAAACACCGCCCGATTGCTCGAACACGCGCGGCTCAGCCATCGGTCATCCTCCCTATCGGAGCATCGCCGCCGCCAGCGCCGCCGGCAATTGCCCAGTCATGGCCATGTGGTGGGCGCGCAGCACCGCGGCAACCGTCATGGCGTCGCGGATGCGGCCGTCGGCGACCCGCGCCATCACGTCGCTAAACTTGGCGCGGTGGCGCTGCAGCACTTCGGTAGGCTCGGGCTGAGCCCGGCCCTCCGCGAGGTCGGTGGCGAGGAACAGGACCGCGCGTTCGTCGGTCAGCGAATTGGACAGATCCAATTCGAGCACTTTGAGCAGGAGCCCAGCGCGCAGTCCGGTTTCCTCCGCCAGCTCACGCTCTGCGCAGAGCCGCGCGTCTTCCCCGGGTTCGGCGCCGCCCTCAGGCATCTCCCACGAATAGCGCCCCAACGGAAACCGCCATTGTCCCACCATATGTACGGCCCCGTCGGCATCGATCGGCAACACGCCCACCGCCAGACGACGGACGCGAATGACGTCGTACCGGCCCGGTTTGCCATCGGGCCGGATCACCTCCTGCGCGTCGACGCGGAACCAGTCGTTTTCGAACGCCCGTGTGAGGCTCTTGACGACCCATGGATCGCCGTCTTCTTCCCAGGCATCACTCATCCTAGATGTCTAGCCTCGAGCGCGGGCCCGCGCCACGGAGTCGAAATGCCTCTTCCGCTGTCCGCCATTCCGGCTTCCCCGCAAGACAATGAACCTGCCAATGCAGTCATGGAAAGCGCCGCCACACTCGCCCTGTTGGCGCGGCGGCGCTCGAGCAAGCTGATGCAGTTGACCGAGCCGGGGCCGAGCAACGCCGAGATCGATGCGCTGATCGGGCTTGCAGGGCGCGTGCCCGACCATGGCAAGCTCGGACCTTGGCGATTTGTCGTCATCGCCGGCCAGGCGCGCGACCGCGCCGGCGCACTGATCGCGGAAGTCATTCGCAACGATGAGGGCGTCGATGGGGCCCGTGTCGAGTTCGTCGAAGGCTGGTTCAAGCGGGCGCCGCTGTGCGTGATGGTCGTCTCCGCGCCAAAGCAAAACCCCAAAGTGCCTGAGTGGGAACAACAGCTTTCAGCCGGCGCAGCATGTTTCAGCCTGCTGATCGGAGCGCACGCACTCGGATATGCGGGGTGCTGGCTCACGGAATGGCCGGCCTACGACGCCCGCGCCCGCGCAGCGCTCGGATTGAGCGAACCGGAACGCATTGCCGGTTTCGTCTATCTGGGAACGCCGAGCCAAGGCGTAGCCGAACGCGTTCGCGCCGATGTCAGCGCGCGAATTTCACGCTTCTAGCCGGCTTCGGCGTTGGCGTTCGGGGCCGCGCGCGTCACACGGGCGAGGTCATGCGCATCTGTAGGCGCGACCCAACATTGCGCCGTTTCGCTCCATCGACGTTCTTCGCCGATCGGCAGCACATACTGCCCTGGATGCTGGCCGATCGCGCGCTCAAGCGCATCGAGCACCGCGTTTGTGACCCGTACATCTGCGTTCACGTCATCTTTGGCCGCGGGTGGGATGAGTTCTCCCCAGTCGATGATGATGCGACGCTCGTCGGTGTCCAAGAACGAGACACATGGAACAATCGGCCGCTGGCTCATTCGTGAAAGCCATGCCGTTCCCAACGCAACATGGCGCTCTGCGTGACCGGCAAAGGCCCGGTCGAAGCCTCCAGCTTTGTCCTTGCTCCACGGCCCGTCCGAAGCGATGATCAGTGCGCCGCCTGGGCGTTTCAGGTGCTTCAACAAGTGAAGCACGAGGCCGGGAGAAGCGCCCACTTCGGCGATCTCGACATCGCCCTCGCGAACGCGACGAATGCCCGCCTTGAATGCGTTCATCAGCTGCAGAACGCGCATATTGTGCGCGTTGGCCGGCTTGCGATCGACAAACGCCATAACGGTGATGAGCGCCTTCGCAATGACGCGCGGCAGATAAAGCCCGCTCATCGATTGTCGCGAAAAATGGCCAGTGGCGATGATCAGCGACTGGTTCGGGTCGTAAAGCGCCGCTGGCGCATTGCGCTGCTCGACGTCCCAACCGGCCGGGACGTCGCGGCCAGAGACGATCTGGACCGCGGCGACATAATCGCGGAACGGGCGGCGCAGCCACTCGAGCGCCAGGACGTTTGCGTCGCCTGAAGGAAAGGCTCGACGCATGGAGCGGCGCGCGCGCGCCCCAAGGGGCACTATGTAGAAAAGATAGCCGGCGGCATCGGCCAACCCCATGGCCCACGCTCGCGGCAGGTGGGTAGCCGCCAGCCGCAGCAGGACCAGAGCCAAAACACGCAGTCCGTCGCCAGCTTGGTGAACGGCGTCACGTACTGTCCCCCGCATCACTGGCAAAACTCCTGCCTCGGCCGCTGTCACCGCCGAAAGCGCGACACTTTTCACCTCTTGAAGCAACAACCGCGCCGTGCATCGGTAACCATCGCTCACATGCCGCGCTCGGCAAATCCTTTGCATATGATAGAGAACCCGCAGGCGTTTCGGGGTGGAGTCGAGTAAAGTGGCGCTCAAACGGATCGCATTCGGCGTCGCGACGCTTTCGGCCGCCCGGATCTTCCAGCTCGCTTCCAGCTTTGTCGCAATTCCGTTCTTGGCGCGCATGCTCACGCCAGGCGACTTCGGCCTTGCGGCGTTGGCGCTTTCGATGGTCATGTTCTTCACCATGATCGGCGACGCCGGCCTCGGCCGTTCGCTGGTTCGCATCGACGACAACGACAGCGACGCCTGGTCGACTGCGTTCTGGGGCGCGAACTTGCTGATGCTGGCCCTTGGCGGCGTGGTGTTCCTGCTTTCGTGGCCGTCAGCGGCGTTCTTCGACCAGCCCGGCCTTGCCCCGATCATGATGACGCTGGCGCTGGCGCCGGTGCTCCTGGGCATCGTCGAAATTCCAGCGGCGTCATTGCTCCAGAAAGAAAAATTCCAGTGGCTCGCCGGGGCCGAGTTCGCGGCCGCGCTCGCCGGCATTGTCGTGGCGCTGACGGTTGCCTTTCAGGGCGGCGGCGCCTGGGCGCTGGTTTGGCAGCACCTTACGCAACGGATCGTGAAAGCGATTGTCGTTGTTTTAGCCAGCCCCTTCCAGCTCCGCCTCGTATTCAAGCCCGGACGCTTGTCCGAACATTTCCCATTCATGCGTGACACCGCGGCGTGGTCGATGGTCATGTTTGCAGCCCGCCAAGCCGACACGCTTATCGTCGGCAAGGTCCTCGGCGCAGCTACGTTGGGCCTCTACAACATCGCCGTGCGGATCATGCAGCTACCGGTGAATATTCTGGGCGGCTCGCTGCACAGCGCCATCTATCCCAGGCTCGTCATGGTCCGCGACAATAAGGACGCGCTTCGCCAGATCATCTTGTTTGCCACCATGTCCCAGGCCGTTTTCGTTTTCCCCCCGGTCGCCGCCATCGCCGCGGCCAGCGATGCCTTCTTCACCGTTCTGTTGTCCGAGCGGTGGCGCGAATCCGGCGCCATCTTCACGCTGCTTGCCGGCGCCGCGGCGCTGCAGACCGTCGTCGCCATCAACGGCTCGCTGTTGCAGGCGGTCGGTCGGACCGGCGCGCGGCTCAGGTTGACGGTCGAATACGCGATCCTGTGGACCGTCTCGGCGCTGATCATGGCCCAGTTCGGCATTTATGCCGTCGCTTTGGGCTGCACCGTGGTGACAGTGCTCTACCTGCCGCGCCTGCTGCAGCTCTATCTGAAGCCGATTGACTTGCCGGTCATCGACTTCCTGCGCGTGCTCGCCGCGCCGACATTGGTTGCGCTTGCCATCTTCGTTAGCCATCGGCTGCTGATCGCGACGTTCGCGATCGGGCTTTGGGCGCAGATCTGCGTCGCCATACTGGAGACTATTGCCGGCTATGGACTGCTGGTGGGTTTCGGTCGCCGCGACATGCTCGGACGCCTGCAAAGCGTTCGCGCCATCCTCGCGCCCACCACGCCGCCCGAGGCAATCGCGGCGAAATAACTAACCGCGTGAGCGATAGATCGGCACGCCCTGGTCGGGAAGCCACAGGCCTTCGGGCGGTGCTGAAGTCTGCCAGAACACATCGATTGGCATGCCGCCACGCGGGTTCCAGTAGCCGCCGATGCGCAGCCATCGCGGACTGATCGCCTCGATCACGCGCTTGGCGACTTGAAGCGTGCAATCTTCGTGAAAGGCGCCGTGATTGCGAAAGCTCTGCAGGAACAGCTTCAGGCTTTTCGACTCCACGATCCATTCAGCCGGCGCATAGTCCAGCACAAGCGTGCCGAAATCGGGTTGGCCCGTCACCGGGCAAAGGGATGTGAACTCCGGCGCCGTAAAGCGCACGAGATAAAGTGCTGCCGCATGAGGATTGGCGACCCGTTCGAGCTTGGCCTGGTCCGGGTTCCCGGGAATCGGCGTCGGCTGCCCCAGCTGGGTGAGATCGCTCATTCAGGCAAGCTTAATGCCTCGCCCATTCGATCTTGCCAACAACACCGATGTGTTGCACATTTTGCACATGGACTTGCAAAAACTGCGCATGCGTCTGCAGGCCGCCGGCCTGACCCAGCATGATCTCGCGGCGCGGCTTGGAAAAGATCGCACTCAGGTGTGGCGCTTGCTCAACGGCAAGACACGGATGCGCGTGGATGTCTTGAGCACGATCGAATCCCTTATCGCCGAGGCCGAAGCCGAGCGGCGTAATCAGGGCGTTACCGAGACAGCCTCCGCGTTCGAGCGTCCAAATCAAATCCCTTTCATAACGTTGCAAGAAGCCAAGGCCTCTCGGAACAAACCTCGCGCGCGCATGGGCGTTGAAGAAGGTGCGCGCTGGCTGCGCGAAATGGCCGAGCTTGCTCGGGCCGGCCGAAACCTCACCGCCATCACGGACATGACGGACGACGAAATTCTCGGCTACGACGAGTCGCCGTGATCGCAATCGACACCTCGGTAATCGTCGCAATCGCTTTAGGCGAGCCTGAAGCGCCGTCATACGCGGCCAGCATCAAGGACGCGGGGCAAGCTTGCCTTTCGGCAGCGAATTACGTGGAAGCGTCGAATGTGCTTGAAGGCCGTCACGGCGTCGCCGGCAGGATGGTGTTCCAAACTGCTATCCAGCAATTGAAGTCCGTCGGCGTTGCCGTCGTCGCTGTGGACGAGGAAATCGCCGAACTCGCGCGCGAGGGCTTTCGCCGCTACGGAAAAGGGCGACACGCGGCAGGGTTGAACTTCGGCGATTGCTTCGCCTATGCGCTTGCTAGAGCCCTGGACGTGCCGCTCTTGTTCAAGGGCGCCGACTTCGCGAAGACAGATGTCCGGCTCATCTGAACAAATGCTGGAGGCCTCAATGCGCGATTTCGAGAACAGGATCGTCCTCGTTACGGGCGCTTCGACTGGCCTGGGCGCCGCGCTTGCCGTGGGCGCGGCGACGCGCGGCGCGAAGGCCGTGATCATCAATTATGTCCGCAGCCAGGCGGAAGCGGAAGCAACCGCCGAGGCCGTCCGCGCGGCCGGCGCCGAGCCTATCCTGGCGCAAGGCGATGTAGCCGAAGACGCTGACTGCCGCGCCATCGCGGAAAAGGCGCGGCCCTATGGGCGCATTGACGCGCTCGCCAACAATGCTGGCGTTACGAAGTTTGCTCCTGCGCATGCCGACCTGAATGCGCTGTCGCGTGGGGATTTCGAGCGCATCTTCGCTGTCAACGTGATCGGTCCGTTTCAGATGCTGCGCGCCGCACGGCCGCTGCTGGAAGCAGCCGAACGCGCCAGCGTGTTGATGATCTCTTCGATCGCCGGGGTCACCGGCATCGGCTCGTCCGTAGCCTACGCTTCGTCCAAGGGCGCGCTCAACACGATGACTTTGTCATTGGCGCGCGTGCTCGGACCGAAGATCCGCATCAATGCACTTTGCCCCGGCTTCATCGACACCCCATGGCACGAAAAAGGCTTGGGGGCGGAAGCAGCAGCGCGCGTGCGCGAAGGCACAATTCGCATGACCCCGCTGCACGCGGCCTCATCCGCCGAAGACATTGCCGACGCTGGCCTTTTCTTCCTTTCCGACGCCTCGCGTCATGTCACCGGCGAAACTTTGTTGGTCGACGCGGGACTCCATCTCGGCTTCGCGTCTCTGTCGCAGCGCTGATGCAGGGCTGCGCAAACATGCAGCGCTGAGGCGTGCTCGCGCCTAATAATGCGGCGCGGATCGTCATGTGGCGCTGACACAACGATCGGGGCTTTTTCGCAACGACGACTCCGCCAACGCTGGGTCTGTTTAACCAATCGTTCACGTTAACACGTGAGCCTCGCCGATGCGCGGCGAGAACCGCGGGGAAAGAGGATGCGCGATATGAAGAAGATCATTAGCCTCGCCGTGCTGGCGACGGCTGCGGGCGTCGGCGCCGCACACGCCGAGGGCACGGTTTCAGCCAATATTGCATTGACCAGCGACTATGTTTTCCGTGGCATTTCGCTTTCGGACAACGGCCCCGCGGTTCAGGGCGGCTTCGATTACGAGTCGGAACTCTGGTATGCAGGCGTTTGGGCGTCGAACGTCACCGAAGGCATCGAGATGGATGTCTATGCCGGCTTCACCCCGACAACCGGGCCAGTCGACTGGGATTTGGGCGCGGTCGGCTACTTCTATCCGGGCGCCGACGATGACGGCGCCGAGTTCGATTATTACGAACTGAAAGTTGGCGCGAGCCACGATGTCACCGACCAGTTCACCGCGGGCGCCGAAATCTACTATTCGCCGGAAAACTTCGGCGAAACCGGCGACGCGCTATATTGGGAGATCAACGGCACCTATCAGATCAATGATGCGTTCGCCGTCGACGCCCACTACGGCAATCAGAATATCGAAGAACCGGCCGGCCCAGGCACCGAGGACGACTACAACACCTGGAACATCGGCGCGACCCACGCCTTCCATGGCTTTGAAATCGATCTGCGCTATCACGACACCGACATCGACGCGGGCAGCGACATCGAAGCGTACACGTACGGCGAGTCGAGCTACGATTCCGCGTTCGTCGTCACCATCGGCCGCGCGCTCTGAGCAACACAGACAACAACTGGAACGGCCGCTTCGATGAAGCGGCCGTTTTGTCTTGCCGGCCTTCGTTACGCTGGCCATTTCGGCGCCCGGCTCACCATGCCGGGCGTCCCCCGGCCAAGCATGCCGCCGATGAACCGAGCCGCTTCCACCGCGCGGTCGAGGTCGATGCCGGTGTCGAACCCCATGCGGGTGAACATATAGAGCAGATCTTCGGTGGGCACATTGCCTGCCGCGCCCGGCGCGAACGGACAACCGCCGATGCCCGCGAGCGAGCCGTCGAATACACGGACGCCCTCTTCCACCGCAGCAACGGCGTTGGCCAGTGCGGTGTTGCGGGTATTGTGGAAGTGCGCGCGCAGTTGGATCCCAGACGGGATCGATGCCTTCACCGCGCGGACACGCGCGCGCACGTCGCTCGGCGCACCGACACCGATCGTATCCGCAACCGCCAACTCGAAGATATTCTGCGAGGCGCAACGCTCCGCGACCGCCACCAGGCGCGACACAGCGACCTCGCCGTCGAATGGGCAGCCGAACGCGGTGGAAATCGTCGCCGATAGGCGCGCGCCCCCGCGCTGCGCTGCAGCGGCGACCTCGGGCCACACCTTGAAAGTATCGTCCACGGTGCCGCCGTTATTGCGGATGGAGAACCCGTCAGAGGCGCAGAAGACGTAGTTGATCTCCTTGGCCCCCGCCGCCACCGCCCGCTCGACGCCGCGCAGATTGAGCGCGAGAGCGATGAAAGTCGCACCGCTGCGGTGCGGCAGGCCGGCGAACACGGCATCGCCGTCGGCCATTTGCGGCACTTTCTTGGGATTGACGAAACTCCCCGCCTCCAGGCGCCGAAAACCGGCGGCCAGGATGCGATCGATCAGCGCCAGCTTGTGTTCGGTCGAGACGATGTCGGGCTCGTTCTGCAGCCCGTCGCGCGGGCTGACTTCGACAAGCTCAAGTTTCTCCTTGGCCACGCTTCTCTCCGAAGGCGGGTAGCGCCCAGCCATAATGTATGGCCCCAGCCCGCAGCGCGAAACCTGCCAAACCGCCAATGACGCCAGCCCAGAGCGGGGCCACGCCCGCGGCTTCAAGGGCGACGAAGCCCCCGCCCGCCAGCAAGGCCGCGGAAATCGTGATTTCCCGCTTCAGCAGGGCCGAGGGCTGCACCGCCAGCACGTCACGGATCACGCCGCCGAAAGTTGCGGTCAGCACGCCCATCGCAACGGCGATGAACGGATCGATGCCAAGTGACAGCGCTTTGGCCGCGCCGATCACGGCGTAGGTTGCGAGCCCGATGGCGTCGAGCCAGATCAGCGTCTTCAGCCGTTCGATATGCGGCGCTGCAAACCAGACGAGGACCGCCGAGGCCAGCCCGATGCCGAGATAAGTCGCATCGCCGATCCAGAACACCGGCGCGCCGATCAGCAAATCCCGCAGCGTCCCCCCGCCAATGCCGGTCACCACCGCGAAGAACCAGAAGGTGATAATGTCGTGGCGGTCTCGCGCCGCCGCCAGTGCGCCGGTGAGCGCAAACACGGTCACGCCGACGTAATCGAGCGCCGGCGGCAACACCGGGAGCAGCTGGGCAGAAATCACGGGCGCTCCCTCATTGGCGCAAGCCGGCTTGCCGCAACGACCGGGTCTAGCGTGACTCGACGCAGGAGGAGAGCGCCGTTGTCTTCGCGCCGACGCCGGAACCGTTCCCGGCCGCAGCTGCGCGGGTCAGCATGGTGCGAGCGGCGGGAGTTGAACCCGCACCGCCTTTCGGCGAACGGATTTTAAGTCCGCTGCGTCTACCGGTTTCGCCACGCTCGCGCCTTTGAAATAAAGGATTTTTCCGGATTCGCCGCAACGCGAAAAAGGGAACGAAATGCGAAAAAATGGGTGCTCCGGGACTCAGAGTCCCGGAATAGTCCCGAAGCAAATCGCGCTTTGTTCTCGCATGAAGAAAGCAGGAGGACCGCTCCGCTGGCGCCAGCCCGGGGCTCTCCTTGTCGGCATTATTGCAGCCTTATCGCCGCAATCGTGATCAGCCTAACAGCCGGTGCGACAAGGCATGATGATCCAAGTGAGGGAGACGTCCCTGTCGGCTGGTATGAGAGGCCCGCTGAGCGTGGCGCCGGCGGTTTGTTGTTTTAATAAGCGCGCCGAATGGCTTCGCTTCGAGAACTGTTGCGGCCGGCGCGAACCAAATACCAGTACCGCAAAAATGCAAAATCTGACCGGACCGAAAACGCGACCTACGCGGGGGCGGCGGCGGCGCAGAAAATCAAGAGTGTGGTACCCTTGTCAGGCGAAAACGGCGCGGCGGCTTGAGGAAGTGTGAGTGAGATCCGCACGCGCCACTCGTTTCAAAATTTTTTTTTTGAATGAGCCGGCCGAAACTGCGCTTCGAACCGGCCGAGCAACTCGAGCAGTGCGCGCTGCGTCTACATCGAGCCCAGCGCCCGAGCCTGAGCTTGCACCGGCGTGTGCAGATTCGAAAGATAGGGCGCTCTCTCTCCAGACGCCCCACCCCGCAACCTGAAGCGCGCCCTTGAGCCGCCAGCGGCGACACTGGGGAAGACTGCTGAAGTGCTTCCCGCCGATGAAGGCGCAGGCGATCCGCTGCCGCTGCTCCCAGCTTGTCTGCTATGGCTGCGTGCCGGGTTAGCAGTTCGCAATTGACTATGTTGAAGTTTGGCGACTTCACTGGACCTCACTGCGACTTGTACATGAGAAACAACAACACCCGAAGGAAGCACGCACTGTCCGAGTAGACGCGACGTTGAGAAATAGGAGTGCGCCCCCCGTGCGCAGCGAGGAGACCGATTAAGGCGCGAAGGGTGCTAAAACCGCGGGCCCGTCGGAGTTTCAAATTTTTTTTTCGAACCAAGTGGCGGGCGATCTCGCCTCGCAATCTCGCTGCGACGACCTCGTGGGCGCGCGGGAATCGAATGCGTGTTCGCGCCTGAGCCTTGGCATGTCCGCTCATGGCGACATCGAACGCACCGAACGTCGCCTTCGTCCGCGAGCCCCTCCCCTTGGCAACGCCCTCGCAACCCGACGACAACGGGTCTGGGATCCGATCTCGCGGTCCTGGATGCGCGAGTTACCGGCCCCGGCCCCGAACATGATTTGTGTGAACGATGGCTCAGGGGTGTTCTGGCGCGTCAACGGCGTCCGCACCGTGGAGCAAGCCACACGGTTCGGGGCCTGGCCGGTGGCCGAGTATCTTTTCGGCCCGAATGTGACGGTAGTCCGTCACCATGCCCGTAAACGCGTTTAAACGGACGCTGGACGGCGTTTCGGGGTTTTGGCCACTTGGGTAGCGGAAACCCGAGAAAACCGCTGTACGGGCCGTAATGGACCATTGGCGGGGTGTTCAGGTATTCGAGGTCGGAGAGCAAAAACTGGCAAGTAGTTTTGTAGAGGCTTATACTCTCTATTGAGAAATTTATTGTTCTGAAAAAAAAATTAGTGAACACACTAAAAAAAACAGTATATATATATTGGAGTTGGACACCCAAGCCTCTACAAAACCCCTCTCTAGTCTACAGACAAGTGAGCGTTTCTGTGGATAAACTTGCCACTTGTCTATAGACTAGTGCAAATTCCTCGGCCCCACTCCCAACCCCGGCCACGTCTCACTTGTCCCCCCGACAAATGGCCATGGTGGCAATCGGCCACCGTAAATTGCAGTCGAGACCCCTCTGACATCACAGTTTTCATTAGTCCCCCCGACTAATGAAACTCCCCGCACTTGTCCCCCCGACTAGTGGATTTCCGGCCTTCTCGGCATTTCGAAATTTCCACACGGTGAGGGCATGGCGCGACCCCGAACCCCACTCCTCAAACGCATCGCTTCGAAGCTGCCTGGCGTCGATCTCGACGCCTTCATCAACGCCAAAGCGCCCATCGTTTGCGACCTCTCCAAGCCCTGCTGGGAATGGCAAGGCGCCAAGCATCAGATGATCCGCATCGACGGTCCGCCCACGCCCGTCGTTCGCACGCTCACCGAACTCGCGACCGGCAAACTGCACCACGCCTGGGTGATGCGCCGCCAATGCGCAAACCGTCAGTGTGTGAACCCGGCTCACCATGAACCCTTCCCGTACAACCAAAACCGCTACGGCTGGGTGATGCCGCTACCGGCCCGGCTCGCGCACTATCTGGAAAAGCACGTCGATCATCTTGAAGAACTCACTTGCACTTTGGCTAGCCTCGACCCCCGACCGCCAACGCCCGAAGCGTTTCAGGATTACGCCAAGATGATGCGCTTGCACTACGACCTCGATCTCATCCGTGAGGCGTACAGCAGACTGACCTAACCAAACGGAGCAACCCACATGCTGTTTATTTTTGACGTGCCGGAAGGCGCGAACAGGGAAGCTGCGCGCGATTTCATCGTGCAGCAACTCGACGCCATCGCTGAGCGCGTTCACCGCGTACATGGCGATTCTCCCGGCCCTCTTTCACTCGAGACACCTCGCCCTTACGGAGCAATTTTTCGCTGATGCCGCCTTTTGATACCCAGACCCAAGCCACCCCCCGAACGCCGCTGCAAGGCGCCGTAACTCGCCCTTCACGCCGGCCTCCCCCGCGCATCTCGGTGAAGGAGGCGCAAAGATTGCTGCTGGCGTGGTTTAAGGGCGCCGATTGGCCCTCCAGCCGCCCGTGCTTTTTCGATGTCCGCGAAGTGGGCGTAAGCTTCCGCGCCGTTGGCGACGAATTGTTCGTCGGCTCCGTCCTCGTCGCGCGCCGCGCCCCCGAGATTTGGGTTGCGCCGCAACGGCCGCCGCGGGGCGGGGCTGCTGCATCATACGGCCGCGCCCATTGCCGGGCGGTCGTCGGCGGTTACGCCCTTGCCGGCGAAGGCGCGCTGATCGGCGGCGCGGCGCTGAGCAAGCTCTATCGCAACGAATAGCGGTGACTCGGCTATTGATGCGCTCCAACCGCGCGAACCGGAGCGCGCTTAGACGTCCTTCAGAACCAGTCTTGTCTCTCCAAGCGCCGCTAAAGCCGCCAGGAAAAAGGCTGCGCTCAGCCGGCCGCGATACATTTTCTGCTTCAGCCCTTCTGGGGTCTCGTTCGGATAGCCGTAGCGCTCGAGCCTCTCGGCAAATTCGGCATAGGTCAGGCCGGCGTCCTCCACGCGCACCTTTAAATAGGCGGTCACGCGCTTCGACCATTCCGCATGGTCCTTCGCGAAAGACCTCATAACCGACCTCACGAAAAAAAATTGCGCCAACCCTCAGCGCCGGCCCTTGTCGATTTCAAACGCGCTCTTACGTAACGTTTTCGTTACGGTACAAACCAGGTTGGAGCCCTCGATTGACCCCTACCGACCTCAAATTGTTCGCACGCGCCGGCGCCGAACTCTCGACCCTTCTAGAGATGACCTACGCTTATCAAGATTCGGCTCATGTGATGCTTCACGCAAATCCGGAAGCCGCACAGGCCGTCATGGATATTCACTCGGTTCTCACCGAAAATCGTGTGCGCATCCCCGCTCAAATCGCTCATTTCATCGCTCATGTGCGCCCCGGCCCGGTCACTTCGTTGCGCCGGGGCCCCGATGCAGAACGCTCAAGCGCTTCAATGCCGGCTGCGGCCATGCTTCATCAGAAATCTAAGCCCACGGAAAAGCCGCTGGTGGCCAACCGCATCACAGCGCTCCGCACCGCCGCCGGGCTCACCCAACGCGCGCTCGGCGCCAGGATCGCCGCCACGCGCCAACAGATCGCCCGCCTGGAGGCGGGCGAGACGCCATCCTCGTACCTGGCTTTCGCCGTCGCCTGGGCGCTTGGTGAGCCAGTCGACGCCATCTTTCCCGATCTCGCACCTTTGGCGGCAAATCCGCCTTTGGGCGTTGGCTTCGGCGCCCACGGCCTTACCTATGTCGCCGACCTCCCCACTTGGCACGCGTGTCTTCAGCTCCGCGGCGTGGCCCGCGAAGTCTTTTACGACATCGATGAAATTGACGCGCTGCGGATCAAGGACGCGCTCGAACAACGCTGCCGTTGCAGCTTCATCAATTTCGAATCCGAGGGCCGGCTGATCTGGGTCAAGGTGTCAGACATTCAATACGCTCACGTGATCGAAGAAACCTTCACCCTAATGCCCGGCGCCGAGCACGATTATGGTCAGCTGACGCCCTCGCACGCCGAACTGAGACTTCACCTGCGCGGCCGTGCCGAGCCGCTCTCCTTCCCTGGCCTGAGCTTGCCGCAATCATTGTTGGACGGACTCGCTGCCCCGGACGCTGCAGACAATGGCCCAGGCCAATTCTGGGCGTTCGACGACGACGAACACAATTGCTTCTGCATCTCCGTCGCCGATCTCGTCCTCATCGAAGCTCCGATGCCCGAACTGCTCGACGAGATCGACGCCGCAGGCGGCGCCTCGGCTCTGGCGGCCTGAATGAGCAGAGAACGTCTGCGGCGCTCCGAGGCCGCACCCTTCTTCGTGCGACAGGAGCGCGAAGGTGCGCCCTACCCGTATCGCAAGACGTTCGGCGTCTACACGGTCCAATATCGACGCCAGAATTGGGGTGACCCATTGGCCTGGGAGCGCGACGAACAGGACGAAGAACTCCCGTCGCTGCGCACGAGAAGGACGTTCGGCTGGATCCTGCGAGGCGACGTGAAAGCAGGGGCGTTAGAGCTGCGCGAATATGACATGTGCGCTTGCGATGCCAACGAAACGCTTTGGATGGCGGCCGATGCCGCCGGGTACGACGCTTCGCAAGCCATCTATGCGCTCTGCTCGCAGTGGCGTGATCTCGGCATGAGCGTCGCAGCTTACGGCTCGGTTCTGGAGCTGGGCGGATTGTGGCTGTTGCCATCGCAGGGCAAAGCTTGTGGGGCACAGATTCTCAATGCCTTCGTGCGGACAGCGTGTCGCGGCTACTCGCTCGTCATCCTGAAGGCCTTCCCCTTGGAGTATGAAAGCAAGCTCGGTGACGAACCTGCGCTGAAGGTGGGCTTCGAGCACCGCAAGCGCGCGATGCAACGCTACTATGCGCGCTCGCTGGGAATGAAGCCGTTTCCTGGCCCCACCGGTGACGCCGGCTGGATGTGGAAGCCGGCAAAGCGGGTGGCGAAATTCATCGCGCCGCCTACCTATTCCGACGATCCGTTCCCTGAAGATGAATAGGCCCGCCGCGCCGGCGTCTCCGTACGACAGGCCTCAAGCCACGCGTTCGCCAATCTGCCGAACGATGGCGACCAGCTCCTGTTGTGCGCTAGCGTCGAACACGCCGCCGACGCCGCTCGGGTCGATGTCGGTGAACGGCGACTCATAGAGCCGCTCCGGCGCCATCGCCCCGTTCTGAGTCAGATGGTCGATGATCAGATTGACGAAATGGATCTGGTCGCCAGCGAGATTGTGCTTGGCGATGAACTCCGAAAACGCCGCCATCACCGCCGCGCGGTCGAGACCGACCAGCCCACGCACGAAAGTGGGCAGATCCGGTCCCGCCGCCGCTTGCACCAAAGTCACATCGCCATCGGCGACCTCGATCAGGATCCGCTCGAGTTCGCTCAAATCCGTCGCCGTCAGCGGTTCGTTGCGGCGAAGCTTATGCACGGCGAGGTGATTTTCATGGGTGCGCAGATAATGCCGCGCCTTGGCGGTGAAACGTTCGACATCGAGCCCGGCCGCGATGTGAGGCAGCGCCACTTCGCGGCCCGGCGCCAGCTCGTCGGCGAAATTGCTGTAAACGATATTGCGCCGGCGCTTGTCGATGAAATTGACGATTGCGCGCAGACGCCGGCGCATCACTTCCAGCATCGGCGCGGTCACGTCCTGCCACCAGGCGTCGGTCTGCACCTCCTGGATCAGCGCCAGCCGCTCATTGACCATCGGGATCGCGGCTTGACCCTCCAGCGCCTCGGCGATGTCGACGATCCGCTGCTTCAGCTTGGTGAAGCGCTCTTCGGCGCGCAGCAAAGCCAGCGTGCATTGGAAAACGATGAGATCGAAGCGTTTGGCGTCTTCGTCCTCGTCCGCCATCGCGCTCGGCAAGCCAGCGACATGCTCCAGCAATTCCTCCCGCCGCTCGGCGCTGAGATCGGCCCAGGCGCCTTCCTCCTGCCAGGCCTCGACAAATTTGCGCTTTGGCCGCACCACGAAATTGTCGAGCGTCATCGCCGCCACCTGCTCGCGCAGATGCGCGATGTGCGCGGCCCGCAGCTCGGCATCGGTTTCCGGCGTATCGCCCTCGTATGGCGCTCTATCCTCCCGCACCGCCTCGCCGCGACCTTCGACCAGCTCGCCGATCAGCGCCAGCCGCGCCGCGAACAATCGCTCGCCGAGCGGTGCGGCCACAGCGCCGCTCAACGTCTCAGGGTCTTGCGCGAAGAAATCGAGATTGCCGCAGAAATCGAGCACGGCGAAATGAGTCTTGTTTTCGCCGGGGCCGAACAGGTCGGGGCAGAGCCGCGTGCCGCGTCCGATCATCTGCCAGAACTTGGTCTTCGAACGCACCACTTTGAAGAAGACCAGATTCACCACCTCGGGCACGTCGATGCCGGTGTCGAGCATGTCGACGGAGATGGCGATGTGCGGGGCGCGCTCTTTCACCGAGAAATCATCGATGATGTTCTGCGCGTAGTCGGTCTTGTAGTGGATCACCCGCGCAAATTGGCCGGCATAGTGCGGATACGCGATATTGAAGCGCTGCTCGATGAACTCGGCGTGCGAACGGTTGGCGGCGAAGACGATGGTCTTGCCCAGCCGGTCGCCGCCTGCGACCTTGATGCCCTTGGTCATCAATTCGGCCAGCACCAGATCGACGGTGTGGGCGTTGAACAAAGTCTGATTGATCTGCGCGGCGGTGACTTCGTCGGGGACCTCGCCTTCCTCGTTCCATTCGAGCGCGTCCCACTGGTCCTTTTCGTCCTCGCTGCGCTCGTCGTACCGAATCCCTTCGCGCAGAAACAGCGTGCCGACCGAGATCGCCTTCGGCGGCACGAGATAGCCGTCGCGCACTGCTTCATCGAGCCCGTACACGTCGGTCGGCACCCCGTCTTCGACATCGAACAGATCGAACGTGTTGCGGTCGATCTCGTCCTTAGGCGTGGCGGTGAGCCCCAAGAGCAGCGCGTCGAAATAATCGAAGATGGCGCGGTACTTCTGATAGATCGAACGGTGCGCCTCATCGACGATGATGAGATCGAAGTGCCCGACGCCGAAACGGCGCTCGTCCTCCTTTTCGTTTATGAGCCCCATCATGGTCGGATAGGTCGAGACATAGACCCGCCCCTGCGCGCCGCGCTCGGTGACGAGATTGACTGTGGTCTGATCAGGCAGGTGCGCTTTGAACGCCTTCACCGCTTGGTTCACCAGGGCCACCCGGTCAGCCAAAAACAGCACCCGCCGCACCCAATTGGCGCGCATCAGCTGATCGACCAGCGCGATCACGGTGCGGGTCTTGCCTGCGCCCGTGGCCATCACAACCAGCGCCTTGCGGTCGCGGTCCTTCTCGAACGCCTTGCCGATATTCCGGATCGCGCGCGTCTGGTAGTGCCGCTCGACTATTGCTTCGTTGATCGCCACTTCAATGAGCGGCCGGCGCGAGGCGCGGCGCTGGATCAGCAGCTCCAATTCGTCGCGCTTCAGGAAGCCTTGCACCGCGCGCGGGGGATGGATCGCGTCCTCCCAGAGCCAGTGCTCGTAGCCATTGGTGTAGAAGATCACCGGTCTGCGCCCGTAGCGCTGCTCCAGGCAGTCCGCATAAAGCCGCGCCTGTTCCTGGCCCTCGCGCGCATCGCGCCGCGTGCGCTTGGCTTCCACCACGGCGAGCGGTTTGCCGTCGGCGCCCCAGAGCACATAATCGACATAGCCGACGCCCGGCGCGTTCGGCATGCCTTCGACCTTGAACTCGCGGTCTTGCGGTTGATCGAGCGCCCAGCCGGCTTCGCGCAACAACAGATCGATATAGGCGTCGCGCGTGGTGGCTTCGTCGTAATCGTGATCGCCTGGCGTCGCTGCATTGGCGGCTTTGACGGCGGCGATCTCCGCGCGCAACGTGGCAAGCTCGGCGTCGAGTGCTTGGCTGCGCGCTTGCGCCTCCGCCAGCGCGGCGTCACGCGCTTCGAGATCGGCGGCGAGCTTGGCGAGCACGGCCTGGGTTTGCGGCGGCGTGGGCGAAGTACGCGGCAACGCTTCGGCGCGGAACGCCAACCCCGGCTCCGGCCGCGCCTTGCGCCCGTACGAGCGCGCCAGCCAGAAGCAGACGTGGAACAGCTCCCGCACCGCGTTGGGGCCGTCTTGGGCCGCAAGCGAGCGCCCGCGCGTGTGGACAGCCGCGTTGCCGAGATCCTTGATCAATTTCGCCTTGGTCAAAATCGCCGGTCCGACGAGCTGCCGAAATTCCGGCGCATGCAGGAGCGACGAGAGCGCATCGTCATAAGGCCGCTTCAGCGTTCGGTCGGCGCGATAGAGCCAATTGACCGCCAGCTCCAGCGCCCGGCGCGCATAGAAACAGGCAGTGCGCGGATCGGGATGCGCGGCAGCTTCCGCCTTCTTCGCATCGGCGGCGATCTCCGGCCACTCGGCGTCAAGGAAGGCGAAGTGGCTCATGCGAGCCCGGCTTTGTCCCGGATGAAGGCGTTCATACGCTCGGCCAGCGCCTCCCGTCGCACGCGCAGGAACTTATGATAGTTGGAGACCTTCTGCAGGTCGGGATCGAGCGGCACCAGCTGCGACGTGAGCGCGCCCTCGCCCTGTTTATCGACGATCTCCGGCAAATACTTCGCCGGTTCAGTGCGGCTGAGACGCCGGTTGGTCTGTCCGGTGATGAACGCCATGTTGGCGATCTCGTTGATCTCGCTGGATTCGACCCCGTTCTCCTTCAGCACCGCCTTCGGAAAAATGTGGTGCCACTGAATGAAGTGCAGCCGCCCCTGGTGCGTCAATGACAGCCCGAGGCCGCTGAACCAGTCCTTCGCGCCGGCGTCTTTCAACGCAAGATAGGCCAGCGAAAAAAGTGGGCTCGAGGCGCCGCGGCCGACAAGATCGCCCGGCTCGATGTGCAGCCGCCCGAACTGGCGCTTGACCGGCTCAATCAGCGCGCCGACATCGCCCGACCGAAACACAATCGCCAAATCCTCATTCAGCAACGTCTCGGTGGAGCCGCGCGAATACCGCCCGCGCGCGTTCGCCACCAACAGCCAGTGCAGCAGCGCCTGCTGCTCGGCTTTGCTGAAGCGGTTGGATTTGACCCGGTTGAGCGCGGCGACGGCGTGGATGAACATTGGCGACGAGAGCAGCGACTCGTCTTCTATACCGGCGTTGGCGCGCAGGAAATTGATGGCGAATCGCAAGCCTTCCTTCGCTTCCTCCCAACCTGCCTTCAACGCGTCGATCTTGGTGCCGCCGACGACGCGGAAGAGGCACTGTTCAGTGGCGAACACAACGATGGCGCGGACCAGGTGACCGAGGTCGATGGTGAAATTGCTTTGCTCGCACTCGTCCTGGAACGCCTCCAGTTCGCGCAGCAGGTTGGGCCAGCGCGAGGTGATCTGCGCCAAAGCCAGGTCGGATGAGCGGAGCTTGGCGCCTAGCGAGTTCACCCGCACGAAGATCTCGGTCACTTCCTCATAACTCATGCCGCGTTCGAGCACGTGCACCACATATTGATAATTCCTGATCTGCCGAAGCTTGGTCAGCCGCTTGCTATACTTGTCGTAGCGCGGATCCTCGAACGAGGTGATGCCAGCCTTCTTCAGAATCTCGGTGTCGCCGGCGCTGCCGAACACGTCGCTCACCGACACCCAGTTCGGCAGCGCCTTCAGGGCCCGGCTCGCCACCACGAACGTGCGTAGATTGAGCCGCTCGGTCAGGACCTTCTGGTTCTCACCCTCCTCCCCGGCCTCATCGGCCTCGCTATCGTCATCAGGCTGTTCGTCCTCACCCAGGAGCGGGGTCTGCTCGTCGCTTTCGACTTCAACCACGTCCCGCGGCGGGCCGTCTGGGTGGTCGAGGTTGAACAGGATTTCGATGGGACGTTTTCGGTTACGCACATTGATCGGTTCGCCTTCGAGCACGGCGGTGAGCGAGGTCAACCGCTGCTGGCCGTCGAGCAAGAGCTTGCGGCCGGCGAAGGCGGTGGTGTCTTGCTGGATGGCGAAATCGCGCGTCGGCACGGGCTCATCGGTCTCCCACATCAGGATCGAGCCCGAAGGGTAGCCGCGATAGAGACTGTCCAAGAGGTCGCGCACCCGGGTCGCGCGCCAGACATAATGGCGCTGGATTTCCGGCAGCCGCATCTCGCCGCGTTTGTACATGTCGACCAGCTGGCCGATTGGCACATTCTGCTGCTGCACCCGCCCCTCCGTTACCGCAAAGCAAAGCCGCCACAGATTGGCGCCGCGGCGGCGATGTTCAAGGGGGTGTTGGCCGGCGGTTTCTTTGAGCCGCTAGGGGCCGCTGCGTTTCAAGTCGGCCTTCAGCAAAGCGTTGACATAGGCATTGAGCTCCTTGCCTTCAGCCTTCGCCCGCGCCTGCAGTGCGGCGAGCACGTCGGGATCGAGATGGATCGGAGGCACGAGGGCAGCGCCGGCGCGGTGAAACTTGCCGCGTGCGGCGCCGGTGAAGTCGTATTCCGGAGCGATATCGTCTTCAGCCTGGCTCATTTTCATAACTCTTGCGCTCCCGCCGGGTGGCGCGGCGAGCGGAGATAATCCGAATATAGGTCAAATCGTCGGTGATTTCGACAGCCGTATGAACCACCACCAATAGTCCGGGCGCCGCCAACCCCAGCGTGATCCAACGTTCCTCGCCCGCCGGCGAGCCCGGATCGAGGATGCTGGCCGCGAGCGGATCGGCGAACACGCCCATCGCCTCCTCGAAGCTGACCCCGTGCTTGGCGCGGTTCGCCGCCGCTTTGCCCGGATCCCAATCGAATTGAATTTGGCTCGCCATCGGCGTCTCAGCTCGCCGCAGCCGAGGCGATGTTCACGGGAGCTGTAAGCTCGCCGGCGAAGGCGCGGTGCTGGAGCGAGGCGAAGAGGGAAGCGAGCGAAGCTTCCGACGCGCGAACAGGATGCTTGAGTGCGTCTACCTCGGCTGCTCGCGCCGCGAACTGGTCCTGCCGGGCGAGGCTTATGTCAGGCAAAGTAACACTTCGAACGTCATCAAAGTTCAACCCTGCCTTCACAGCTTCTCGATTGCGCCGGAGGATAGCGCGCTGGCCTGCTGGGCTCCGAAGTGCAGCCGACAAAAAACGGGGGTTTAGCGCGCCTGACCGAATTATCGCAAGGTGCTGATTGATAAAGGCCTCACCGAGGCCCGCAGGTACAACAGCAGTTCGACCCAAGTCAGCCGTGATACTCAACAAGACATCACCTGCCTGCACTCTAGTTCGCTTGGCTTCTGCCGTGTCGGGCGCTTGCACATAAGCAACATCCGACAGATCCAGCTCATCGTCTCGTACATTCTGGATTCGCAGGAAGAGCGCCCCTGTCTCCGAATAATACTCAGCCCAGCCACGCGATCCGCTGGTCAGAAAATCAATTCTCGTACCCAACTCTAACGTCCGCTGATTTGACCCCGGGCGATCCCATTCGCCGAACATCTCGATGAAGATCGACTGGGCGAGGGTATCGAGTTTGGCGAGGGCGGCGCGGCGTTTGGCGCGCAGCGCGTCCGCTTGATCCAGGATCGCCGCAATTCGCCGCTGCTCTTCCAGCGACGGGAGCCGAAACTTTACGCTCGAAACTAGCTCGATATTCAGGTTTTTGACGGTTGCACCCGCCGCTAGACGTTCGAACTCCTTGTAGATGAAGTCCGAGCCCAGCAAATGATACATGAAGTCTGGGTCCGTGCGTCCCGACCTGTCGCTCAGCACCAACCAACCGTCGTGGATGCAGCCTGAGGTCCGCATTATATACGGTCGGCCAAAACTCATCGAGTTCGTGAGCAACAGATCGCCAGGCTTGACGACACGTGTCTTGCTGAGACCACTCGGCTTGATCCGACGCGCAGTGCTTTCGATGTATTTCGAACTTTCGCTGGCGTCCGAGATAGAAATCCAGTTCAGACCGTCGGGATCATCAGTGATATAGTCCTGGATGGGGCGAGGTGAGCCACCTCTCGCGATCTCGAATATCTCGCCGAGCTTAACAGTGGGCCAGCTCATCCCACCATCCTCTCCAACTCGACCAGCCCGTCCGCGATCTCTTTCTCCAGCGTCTTCAGTTCGGCGATAATCTGCTTAGGCGGAACGTGCTCGACCTCTTCGTGCACAACTTCCTTATAGCGGTTGAGCGAGAGATCGTAATCTTGCCCCGCGATGTCGGCTTTCGGCACGCAGAAGCTTTGCGCCGTGCGCGACCGCTCCAGCTCTTTGCCGTCGCGCTCCTTCCAGCGCGCCAGCACGTCCGGCAAATTGTTCTTCGGGTGTTCATCCGCACTCAACGCCTGCGCCGGCGCCGGTCCTTGCTTCTCCGCCGGCAACAGATCGTTGCGCTTGTCGTCGAGCGACTTGCCGTCTGCCTGCACGTCATAAAACCAGACATGTTCGGTGCCACCGGAATCGGTGCGCGTAAAAAAGAGGATGGCCGTAGAGACGCCGGCATAGGGTTTGAAAACACCAGACGGCAGCTTCACCACCGCATCGAGCTTGTGATCCTCGACCAGCATTTTGCGCAATGTCTTGTGCGCTGTTGACGAACCGAACAGCACCCCGTCCGGCACGATCACCGCCGCCCGCCCACCTGGCTTCAGAAGCCGCAAAAAGAGCGCCAGGAAGAGCAACTCGGTCTTCTTAGTCTTGACCACCTGCAGCAAATCCTTCGCCGTCTGCTCGTAATCGAGCGAACCGGCGAACGGCGGATTGGCTAGCACCAACGTGTATTTGTCGATCTCGCCGGCGTGATCCTCAGCCAAGCTGTCGCGATAGACGATGTGCGGCTGCTCAATCCCGTGCAGCAGCATGTTCATCGCCCCAATGCGCAGCATCGTCGCGTCGAAGTCGAAGCCGTGAAACATACTCTCGTGGAAGTGCCGGCGCAGTTTCGCGTCGTGCAACACTTCCGGGTGCGCGCGGCGCACATATTCGCCCGCCTCCATCAGGAAGCCTGCCGTGCCGCAGGCGGGATCAACGATGACGTCCTTCGGCGTCGGCGCTGTCAGCGCCACCATCAGCTGGATGATGTGGCGGGGCGTGCGGAACTGGCCGTTCTGTCCCGCCGTGGCGATCTTGGAGAGCATGTATTCGTAGAGGTCGCCCTTGGTGTCGCGCGAGGCCATCGGGATGTCCTCGATGAGGTCGACAACCTTCGCCAGCAAGGCCGGCGTCGGGATCATGAAGATCGCGTCCTTCATGTGCCGGCCGTAAGCGGTGTCAGCGCCGTTCAGCTCTTTGAGCCACGGAAACACATGTTGCGCGACAAGATTGAACATCTCCTGCGGGCTGCGGTTCTTGAACCGCGACCAGCGCAGATCCTCGTAAGGCACATCGCGCTCGGTCTTGCCTTCCGGGAAGATGCGCCGCTGCATCGGCTTGCCCAGGCCCGTGGCCTTCGCCTCTTCGGCCGTGTGCAGATCGTCGAGCCGCTTGATGAACAAGAGATAGGTGATCTGCTCGATCACCTGAATCGGATTGGATATGCCGCCGGACCAGAAGGCGTCCCACAGCGCATCCACTTTGCTGCGCAATTCCCCCGTCAACATGGTCGTCTCATTCCCTCGAGCGCCCGCAACATCGTTTCGGCCCCAACACAGCGCCAAGAGCACATTGGGGCGCCGGCCGCGCCGCTGCAATGCGGCGCTCGGCTGCGCCGGCTTTACCACCATAGCGAGCATTATCGCCGCTATTCAGCGCCAACGTTCGCGATGGGGGATAGAATGTACGGAGAGTTCGTCATTGTGGATCGCGCCGGCGCGGCCGCCGCGCGCTGGCCGCGTCTTGCCTTGGGCCAGACCGGCGGCCGCAACGAAGCCTGGCTGCGCGATCTGTTGATAAGCTCGCCCGAAATTCTTCCGGTTCGTGAGATCGACCCCGCCTTCGGCCCGCTCGTGCCGCTCTGTACAGAGCTGCGCACCGAGGCCGGCCCCATCGATGCAGCCTTCATCAATCGCGACGGCAAGCTCACCATCATCGAATGCAAGCTCTGGCGCAATCCGGAAGCCCGCCGCGACGTCGTCGCGCAGATTCTCGATTATGCCCGCGCGCTCAGCCGCTGGTCCTATTCCGACCTGCAGCGGCAGGTTTCAGCCCGGCTTGGCAGATCGGGCAATATTCCGTTGGAGCAGGTGCTGCATCGCCATCCCGATCTCGTCGAGCATGAGTTCATCGACGCGACGACGCGGTCGCTGCGCACCGGGCGCTTCCTCATGATCATCATGGGCGACGGCATCCGCGAGGACGTCGAGGCCATCGCCGAGCTGATCAACCGAAACGCCGCTGCCGCGTTTCAGCTGGCCGTGGTCGAGGCGGCGCTTTACGACGCCGGCGGAGGCGACGTCGCCGTGCAGACGCGGGTGATGGCGCGCACACGGCTCATTGAGCGCGTCGTCGTGACGGCGGCAAACGGCGAGCCGGTGGAGTTGGCGGACTCCGAAGGCGACGAGGCCGCGTCTGGCGCGCCGCAAACGCCGCGCGACCCGCAGATTCGCGCTTGGTGGACGCCTGTCCTGGAGATGCGCTTTGACGACCCGGATCAGCCCCGGCCCGTCTATGTCAACAATTACGTTCGCGCCGCACTGCCATGGCCCGGCCTCAGCGTCTCCGCTTATCGCACGGTGAAGAACGACGAAACCGCCGTCTATGTCGGCGGCCCGCTGCGGGCGCGCAAAGAGTTTCTCGAGGCGCTGGCGCCTGAAATGGAAGCGCTCAGAGAAGAACTTCCGGGCGTTGACATTCGCCGTGAGGCCCAAGGGGATTCGTGGGCTCATCAAATCTTCATGGCGCGCAACGCCAGTGATTTTCCCGATGCCGACGCACATCGCGCCTGGATCATCGCTACGATGAACGCCTTCGCCAATGCGCTGCGCCCAAGAGCAAAGCAATTGCTCGAAGGGCGACGCGGGAATTGAGCCCGCTCGCGCGCCGCGCTTGGCCTTCTCCCGCGAAAGCGCACGCGATCATTCGTTGTCGAGGCGAACCGCGGGCGTTGTAGCGCGCGGCCCCTTAACAGCAGAGGCGGCATAAACGTCTCACTTCATGCTGGGCGTGCGGGCGCTCGCCCCTCCTCGGTTACCACCAAGTGACATCACAGCGGGGCCGGCGCGAATCATCCGCCCACGCAATGCTCAAGCGGCCCATGATTTGCTTGCGTACAAGACGCCGGAGCGGCGGGTTCACTCTCCCCTGCGAGCAGGTCATCATGTTGCCCGACCGCGAATCATCGGCGCGCCCCGGAGCGAGGTTGCGTTACAAGCTAATTGGGAGAAGGCGTGAACGCGTTGTTGGACCTGCTGCTTTCGCTGCTCGAGCTTTTGTTCGGCGTTCGTTGGGTCGCGCCGCTCGTGTTGGCGCCATTGATGGCGCTCTGGTCGCTCATCATCTGGCGCCAAGTAAGCGGCAGCGTCAAACCGTTCGTTTCCGCCGCTGACTACAGGATCGGCGCACTCACTCAGGCGCTTGGCGACAGCCGCGAGCCGATGGATGAGCGCAACGCCTTCAGCGCCAACTATTCTGCGGTGGCCGAAGCGCTGAACCAAGAGAAAGCGGGCGCCGAGCCGCTCGTGAGCGCCTGGCGCGAATTTCACGAGACCGTCATCGACGAAACCGAGAGCCCCATCCGCAACACGCAGCGCCCGAGCCTCTACTTCGCCCGCGCCGCGCCGAAGCTCACCCGGCTGACGTTCTGGTCGAACGTGATGGTGGCGGGCGGCTTACTGCTGACTTTTCTGGGTCTGATCGTCGCACTCAATGTCGCCAGTAAGGGAATGCTGAACGGGGCGACGCAAGCCGACATGCAGGCGTCTTTGCGAGAATTGTTGACGGTCGCCGGCGCCAAATTCTTCACCTCGGTCGCCGGCGTCGGCTGTTCGCTGATGCTGCGCTTTGCCGAGCACAACCTGCACAAAAAGATTACCGGCCGCACCGAGACGCTCTGCGCATTGTTGGAACGCGGGCTTCTTTACGCCCCGCCGCAACGCCTCGCTGCCGAACAGCTGGAGGTTCTGCGCGAACAACGCGATCAGCTGAAGAGCTTCAACACCGACTTTGCGCTGCAGCTCAGCGAACGCATGGGCGCCCAGTTCCAGCAGGCGCTATTGCCGGTTTCGTCGTCCCTTTCCCAGCTCAATGACAACATGGTCCAAATGAGCAGCGGTCTCGGTCAGGGCGCCGCCAAAGCTGTCGAGGAAGCCAGCGGCGGCGAACTCCGCGCGCTTGGGCAAACTTTGGCTGCGCTCAGCGAAAGGCTCGCTGGGCTCAACAGCGCCGTTGAAAACAGCAGCGACGGCGCTTCGAGCAAGATTCGTGCGGCCGGCGAAGACTTCGCTCAGGCTGCCGCCGACATCAAGACCTCGTTCAACCGTCTGCTTGGCGATATGGACGCCGCCGGTGAACGCATTTCACGCCGTGGCGACGAAGCCGCGAGAAGCCAGGACGAAGCCTTCGCCCGCTCAGTTGCGCAATTGGAGGAAGCCCAGACGCGGCTTGCCGCTGCCGTGGAAGACGCCGCGCGCAATCTGAACGGGGCCGGATCGGCGGCGGCGCAAGCGATGCAGAACTCACTCAGCGAAACCCTCAAAGCCGGCGTCGCCGCGAGCAGCCAAACCTTCGGCGCCGCAATCGAGGAGGCCGGCGCCGGGCTTCGGCAAGCTTCCGGCGAAATCGTCCAGGCGATCACGACAGCGTCGGTCCAGCTGAACCGCTCCGCCGACAGGTTCGTGCGAAGCGGCGAGAGCGCCGAGCGCGCCGGCGCGGCTATGAGCGCGGTAGCCAATCACGCACAATCGACCGCGGCGGCCATGGGCGCCGCATCGCAAAATCTCCAAACCGTGGCCACGCCCATTGCGCAAGCAGCGCGCGCCGCCAGCGAGTCGGCGCAACGCATTCAACAGAGTATCGAGCAACGCTCGGCAACCGAAGCGCAAACGCTGCAGTCGCTTACGGCGATGGCCGATTCGATTCGCCAGACCCACGCCGCCGCCGAACAGGCATGGACGGATTATCGCACGCGCTTCGCCGAGGTGGATGAGGCGCTCGGCAAAGCCATGGTGCTGCTCGGCGACAGTCTGGGCGACAGCCTCAGCCAGTTCCGCGGGTTTGCATCGACGGTAGATGAAAAGCTTGGTGCGGCGGTGAGCAAATTATCGACCTCGCTCAGCATAATCGAAGAATACGCCGGCAATCTCGATGAGTACGTCGATGTCATGGCCAAACAGCTGCCGGAGCCTGCGTCGTGATCGCCGAGGAGCACCAGGAATACGCGGCTGAGGAAGAAAACTATTTCGTCACCATGACCGACCTCATGGTCGGCCTCGTGTTCATTTTCCTCATCCTCATCATGAATTACGCCCTCCAGTTTCGAGACGTGACTGAAGAGTTGACCAGCTCCCAGACCACCCGTTCGGCCATCCTCGAACAGTTGAAAGACTCCTTGGAGGAGCGCGGCGTCGTTGTCAGCATCGATAGGCAGTCGGGCGTGCTGCGATTGCCGGATGATATTCTCTTCGCCCGCGGCCAAGCCCAGCTCAGCCCTGAGGGCGAAAACGCTGTGCGCGACCTCGGTGACGTGCTTGTTGAAATCTTGCCCTGCTATGCCGACCTGCCGCAGGGCGATACGGGCTGCGCTCATGCGGCCCATCGGATCGAGTCGGTATTCGTCGAAGGCCATACCGACATTGATCCGTTCGTCGGCGCTGGCGGGATAGACAATTGGGATCTGTCGGTGGCGCGCGCCACCAACACCTATCGGGCCCTTTCCCGTGGCCGCGATCTGCTTTCGCGATTGTGCGCCCGCAAGCCGGATGGCAGGTGCGATCCTATTTTGAGTGTCAGCGGTTATGGCCCGCAGCGGCCGGTTCAAGCTGGCGACAGCGAGGAAGCCAAGCGCCGGAACAGACGCATCGATTTGCGCATCATCATGGTGACGCCCAGCGCACCCGAAGAATCCCCAGGGCCGCTGCGTGGCCGATGACCGGACTATCCGCCCTTCTCGCACAACCAAGTGCGCTTGTTGAGCGACTGAAGGTCAAGGCGCCTGAGCCGAGGCGTCTGATCCGAGCTGTCGAACAACTCGAAGCCGACATTGATGAACGGGCCGCATCTGCGGCCGCCTTCGACGTCGGCGGACTGCAAGAATACGTCGCCAACCTTATCGAAGCCGGTGACTCCACGAAGCTCACCAACCGCGAATTGCGCGAGATTTGCGGCGCCGTCTTGCTGCCGCCCCGCCCTCCGGCGAGGGAGCCCCACCTCCTGGACGCCATCTTGCGCGAACTGACGCGCCGGCGGCGCCGCCGCGGCGGGCGCAGGGGTGAACGCCGTCCCCCTCGCGCTCTCATGGCGCTGCTCGAGGCCTATGTGAGCGGCTTCGCAGAGCACGACGGCGCCGTAGCGGACCTGGCAAAGGCGTTGGAGACGTTGGTGCTCGGCTGGTCATGGCGAGATCGAGATCCATGGCCCGCACGCCTGAGGGCTTTCGATCTTCTCGATCCGCGTGAGGCGCCTCGGCGGATTGCTGAAGCCGTTCTGAAAAGCCCCGAAGCGCCTCAAGCCGTTCTCGACGAAGCTGGACTCGATGTCGAAGGTCGCCGCAACGGCGGACTAGCCGAAGCTGCCTTGGTGCATGCCTGCAAGGCAATCGCCACCGGCGGCCAGGACGACACCATTTCACCGCAGCAGAAAATTCTGCAATGGGGATCGCCTGCCCTGAGCTTCCCCTACCCTCGTGCCTGGCCGAATTTCGCCGCGGCCTTGTTCCTTCCATGGAAGCATCGCGAACCTCCCGCAGACCACAAGTCTGCGCTCATGGATTTCGCGCTTTCCTACGCCGGCGACCCTCGCTTGGCGCCGGTGCGCTGGCGGACAGTCGAGGAGCATCACCCGGACGCATACGATATTGTCGTCCGCTGGCTGACGCGAGCTTCGGTCGAGCAATTCTTTAATATCGTCGGCGAGACCATGGCGTCTCGGCCCGACATGTGGAACGAGCGGCGGCAATTTTGGACGAGCTATTTGAAGTCGGGCGCCATTCACGCTGCTTGGGTCGCGTTTGGCAAAGACGGCGAAGCGCGGGCCAAGCGCGCCGCTGAACGGGCTGCCGATTCAACCTATCTCAAGTTTGGCTGCCACGACCAGGCTTCCAGCCGCACCTCGGAGCACGCGGCTCTGCTCATGCAGATCGGCGACCTCACCATTGTCGATTGGAGCCATAACGGACGTTGGAATATCTGGCGCACAACCGATGCAAACGCGCCCAGACTGTTCAAGACCAAGTACCGCACAACGGAGCTGATGTCGGACTGGGCGTGGGGCGCGCACCAGAACCAGTGGCAGTACAAGGTTGCGGAGATCATACGCCAGCAAACCGGTATGAGACGATGACACTCTGCCCTCGCGACAAAGCAGGCCCATCCTTTGCCTACGCAAGCAGAGCAGGCGCGGTCGCCCTTTCGTTGCTCGAGCGCGGCAAAGCGATTGCTACCGAGTTATGGACTGAGAAGCGCCCCGACGCCGCCGCGTCGATCTCTTGGCTGTTCAATGCTGCGGAACGTGTCGGTGATGATGGCTCACCGCTGGTCGCCGTCGAGCAAGACTGCGTCCAGATCCTGCCCGACCTTGTCGCTGAATTGGACACGGCCACAAGCGCGATGCTGGCCCTGCCCGCGCCTTTGCAGCTCGCGCTCGATCTCAGGCCTCAGGGGCGCATCGATCAGGACGATTTCCGACTGGACATCAGATGGGTGCGTCCAGGCGGACAGGCCGCCCGCGTCGCTATTGACGGCGCGCTGATCCGGTATGACGGCGGCGAGCGAAGAATACCGCAACCGCTCTGGTCGCTCTACAAGGCGGTATTGCCGCTGAGCGTGGCCCGCCCCGCCGAGGAGCGTTTTCGCCTCCTGGCTGAGCTGCGCCAGGCATGGCCGGAAACCGAGCCGGGCATGGCGCGTGCCGACGCTTACTTGTCCAATTTGCGCGTGCATTTCGCATCGGCGCTTTCGATCAAGATTCGGACGTTGACGCCGGAGCGCACCGACTTCGATCCGCTGTTGTTTGCCGCAACCGACCTCAGCGACGCTCAGAGCGAACAGCGCGCTGTCGATGAGGATCTCGACAATGTGCTGACGCCTGCGGCGCAGCGGTTGTTTGCCGAAGATCGCTTCAGGCGCGAGCGCGACGTGCGACCGGTCTACGTGCTGAAAGACGGGGAATACGTCTTCATCGATCCTGCTTTGCGGCCCGCGCTCGGCCAGATTAGGCGCTTGCAGGACGCCCCCGATGCCGAAAGGCGCGCTTTCGTCCTCAATCCGCGGCGCGTGCTGCGCGAGCGCCTTGGCGACGATGCGAGTTCAGGATCCTCGCTCGAAAGCTTATTCGTCGAGACCGAGCAATTCTCCGCGCGTGTGGCCGGCGTCGATGTCTGGCGCGCGCCGGTCCTGCCCTGGTTGCAGCCCTCACACAAGAACCAGTGGCTGCCGGAACGGTTCGGCCTTCGCGTTGGCCAGGACTATTACGAGGTCGCGCCAAAAGACGCCTCGGCGCTGCTTGAGCGTTTGGAGCAAGCCTCGGCGCGCGGCGAAGCCACTGCGCCGGTCGGCGATATTCTCTATCCGGCGTCGGAGAATGCGCCAGCGCCCGAACGAATCGGCGTGGACGAACGCACGCTCGAGTCTGCGCGCGCGCTTGCCGACATTGCCCGGGCGGCCGCTGTCTCGACCGAACCTGAGGCGGCGCCAAACGCCGAAGCCTGGGACGCCGCCCTCGGAGGCAAGCTCTTTCTGCTGGTGAAGGAGAATTTTGAGGAAGTCGATTACGCCTCTGCGGAAGGCGCCGCACCCGTCCGCCTCGAGCCGCCAACGCTCGCCCGCTTGGCGACCGCGCTGAAGCCACATCAAGGGCAAGGCTTGGCTTGGCTCGCCTCCGCTTTTGCGTCGCGCCGGCCTGGCGTTCTGCTTGCTGACGATATGGGCCTCGGCAAGACGCTGCAGGCGATAGCGTTCATGCTGTGGGTGCAGGAGGAAGCCGAGAACAACAACAGCGGCGTCGGTCCCTTCCTCATCGTTGCGCCGACTGGGCTTTTGGCGAATTGGCGCGCCGAGATCGACAAACATCTCAGAGGCCACCGGCTTGGGAAAGTGGTTTGCGCGTTCGGTTCCGAGCTTAAGTGGTTGCGTGAAGAAAGCGGCCTCAGCGCCAGGGACATCGAAACAGGCAGAGCCTCGTTGCGCGCCGCCGCTTGGACGGACGCCGGCGTGGTGCTCACCACCTACGAAACATTGAGGGATTATCACTTCTCCTTCGCGCGCACTAAGTTCGCGGCCATCGTCTATGATGAAATCCAAAAACTAAAAAACCCCGCGAGCCAGGTCACGCGCGCCGCGAAGGCTCTGAACGCGAGTTTCGTCTTGGGCATGACCGGCACGCCGGTTGAAAATCGGCTGCAGGATTTGTGGTCGATCATGGACGTGATCACGCCGGGCTTGCTCGGCGCGAGCCGGGATTTCGAACGCCGCTTTCGCGCGGAAGACGTGGCTGCGCTCGGCGCCCTCAAATCTCTACTCACCCACGACAGCGATCATCCGGCCGTCATGCTGCGGCGCATGAAGAGCGAGTCGCTCGACGGTCTGCCGCAAAAGTATGTCCATCCCATCAGCGTGGAAATGCCGCCCGCCCAGGCCCAAGCTTATGAGAGCATCGTCTATCGGGCGGCCGCCGCTCGCTCGGGCGGCACGCTCGGCAAGGGCGGCATGCTTGAGATTCTGGCCGCCTTGCGCGGCGTCTCGCTCCATCCCCGCGATCCTCGTCACACCAACCTCGACGACTTCGAAGCCTACGCCGCCGAATCCGCCCGCTTGGCCTGCACGCTCGACTTGCTTGGTCAGATCGAGGCCAAGGGCGAAAAGGCCCTGGTGTTTGTGGAAGACCTGGCGATGCAAGATTTGCTCGCTGAACTGCTGCATCGCCAGTTCAAACTGAAGCGGCGTCCGTTCAAGATCAATGGCGGCGTTCCAGGCCTGAAGCGTCAGCTTATGGTCGATGAGTTCCAGGCGGGTGCGGCCGGGTTCGACGTCATGGTGCTGTCGCCGAAGGCAGGCGGCGTCGGCCTCACTGTCACCGCAGCAAACCATGTCATCCATCTGTCGCGCTGGTGGAATCCCGCCGTCGAGGATCAAGCGACCGACCGCGTCTATCGGATCGGCCAGTCTCGCGACGTGCACGTCTATCTGCCCATCGCCGTGCATCCAGACCCCGCACTGCGGCAATCCAGTTTCGATCTCCGCTTGGATGCTTTGATAGCCAGGAAACGTAAGCTCACGAGTGATCTGCTCGTGCCGCCAGACAGCTCACAGACCGATTTGTCCGATCTGTTCGGAGAAGTCGCCGCTCCGGGGCAAGAACCGCCGGCCCTGACGCCCGCCCTACCCGGAGCGCCCCAAACCAACGAAGCCAGCCCGGCGGCGCCGATGCGCGGAGACGGCGCACAAGAGCGTCCAATCCTGCGTGTGGCGCAGCCGGCCAGGAGCGCCAGGCACTGGCGCTGTAACGCAGGCGCCGAGCGGCCGACGCGCGAGTTGCTCGCCTGCTTCGCCGATCAGCGGGTCGCCAAAGTCTTGATCCGCGATCCTTACGCGCTGGGCCGAGACTTCACTCGAAACGCTCAGATACGCTTCTTGGCCGAATTGGCCGGTGTCGCTCGCTCATTGGAAAGCGTAGTCGTCGAGTACGCGCCCGAAATAGAGGCCGACATGAGTGAAGGAGAACAGCGGCGGCGCTTCGGCGAGACCTTTGCTCGCACATTCGGAACCTCGCCGCCCTTGATGAACCTTGTCCGCCGCCGCCGGCGCGCAGGCGATGACTTCCACGACCGCAGCGTCGAGATCACGACACGCAGCGCAGCCGACGCTCTCCAGACCCACACCATCATGATCGGACGAGGCTTGGAGGCGCTCTACGACCAGCGCAAGGAATGCACCGCCGTGTACTTTCCTCCGTCTCTACCGGCGTAGCGGTATTGATGAACCAGAGCCCCTGCCGGTAGAAATTTTTCACTTGTCTAGAGACAAGCGCAAATCGCGTCTCGGCGCCGCTGTTGTTCCACCGCATATTCGCCCGTGTGAGCGACACCCTGTCCCAAGCCTTCGAAGGGCGCATGCTGATCACGGCGAAACACGCCGCTGAGGTGCTGGGCCTTGACGTCAAGACTCTCGGGCGCCTAGCGAGCAAGGGCGCCATTCATTCCGTGCTCGTGGGTGCGACGCGCCGCTTCACCGAAGCTGGGCTGCGCGCCTACCTCAGAGGCGAAACCACATGTCCATCTACCGACCGAAGCACTCCAAGCTCTACCACTACGACTTCCAGATCAAGGGAGAGAGGTTTCACGGAACGACAGGCACGCCGAACAAGAGAGCCGCCGAAGAGCATGAGCGGCGGCTCCGGGCCGTCTTCGCCAAGCACGGCGCGGCCGCACTCCGACAGACCTCCGGCACTCCGGCGTCGGAGCTGACGCTCGATGTTGCGGTGGCCCGCTGGTGGGAGGATGTTGGCGAACGCCTGGACACGGCCAAGGATCGCGAGCGTCAGTTGCTGCTCTGGATCGATCTCTTGGGAAAGGACAAACGTCTTTCGACGATCCGCGAGGCCGACATTGCGACGGCGATCCGCAAGCGCCGTGCGATGCTCCGTCGAGGCAAGCCGCCGAGCGACGCCACTATCAATCGCTTCATCGCCGCCCTTCGGGCGGTGTGGCGCCACCTCGACAGCGACGAACACCCCTTGCCGCGCATCAAATGGGGCAAGTGGACGACGCAGGAAACAATCGAGCACCCGCCGGAAATATCCGGCCGACAGATGGAGAAGCTCTTCCAAGCAGCGCAGGCGCGGGCGAAACCGCAGCGCAAACAGCGCAAGACATCAAAACCGGCTGACTGGCTCGAACTGATGGTGCTCTGTTTTTCGACCTATGGCATGCGCGGAGGCGAAATCTATTTCCCGCCGTCGGCCCTAGACGTCGAAGAGGCCACGATTTTCATCCCAAAGAAACGGCGCAAGCGCGAGGAATCGCTCACCGTCACACTGCTGGCCGAGCATGTGCCGTTGCTCGCCGCGCGCAAATCCCGCGCCGAAGCGGCGGGGCTTCCCCACCTCTGGTATGACGAGACTGGCAAGGGGCTTGTGCCAGTTACCCGCTATCGCGGCGATTACCAACTACGCGAAGCCCTCAAGGCAGCCGGGCTCGGCACGAAGATCCATCGTCTCCGCCATCATGTCGGCACCGAACTGCTGCGCGCATCGGGCGGCAATCTGAAGCTGGTCAAAGAACAGTTGGGCCACGCCTCGATCCAATCCACGCAGCGCTATGCGCGCGTGAGTGAAGAAGACCGGCGCCAAGCCATCGCGAAAATGGCGAGGAGATCCAGGAAGGCTGGCGGGAGCAATTGATCGAATTGCCGCGGCTCCATGCTTCACATTGAAGACCATTTCGCTCATCGGTGGGGCTTGCCCCGAGCGCGTTCGCCGCGTCGGTACGCCCAGCGGTCTTTTTCAGGCCCGAAGCAGCCTGGCCAAAAAAAAGCAGCGCCGCCTCTCCAAGCGGCGCTTTGAAGGAAGATTGTTGAATTAGCGGCCTTTGCCGTCGCCGTCGGGAAGATTCTCCTGCTCCCTGGCGGGCTCGGAGTCCCACTTGTCATAGTCGTTGGTGTCTTTGTCGTCCTTGTCACTGACGCAGAGGAGTGTGTAGCTGGAATCGAATTGCTCACTGAACATGGCATATCCGTCTTGGCTAAAGTGACACCCGGCATTTGTTCGGGCGGCTGACCACCATCGGCCCGCCAATTGATGAAAGCACCGGCCTGCCGGACCAACTACACGGCAAATCCGAGGAAAAATCCGGTGTACGCACGCGCTACAGATCCATCTCGCGAATCTCGTTCACTAGGTCCTTGATGAACTCCAGCAACAGCCGTGCGCGACGAACATCAACGCCGTCACTCGCCTTCGCACTCGAACTAGGTTTCTCGTCGTAATGGTGCAGTTTCGTCATGTGGTTGACCTTCACCGGTATTATTGCCGCGACCACGATCCGATCCCACGCGCGCCGGACGATCCAGTCGGCCAATCCGCAAAGAAATCCGAACCGCTGTCATCGCGAGATGCGCAGCTCTTCCGCCAACGGGCTGAAACGCGGCCGTGCATCCGTTGTGGCCGAACGTTCACTCGCAGTCGCCGGCGTTTTGTCCGCAGGCTCTGGAAACGTTATCCCATCGCCCTGGCGGCTGCGCATGGTCGGCTCCGGTAAGGCCGGCGGCAGTAGATCGGTGATGCGCATATCGGCGATCTTGAGCAACCAGTCGGGCAAGTGTTCCGGGTGCTCAATCTGCATCAGCAGAAGAAAATCCCCGAGCATGCCGGCCTTCGCCAACACGGTTGCGCCCGGTTCGCTGGCTACAAGTGCGGCAAAGCTGAGCTGGCGGGTCTGGTGGCCAAGCATTTCAGCACGCGCAAAATGAGCCAGTGTCGCCGCGTGGATCGCAATAAAACCGTGAGGATCTTCACGTAGGCGCACGTGAAAGTCGCCCAAGTATCGGCTGAGTGTGTCCTTGCTGACGCCCATGCGGCGCGCGAAAGCGTTTAAAGGAAGATCGAGTTCGCGCTGCTTGCGAAGGACCTCGCACAATGCCGCGCGCGTGAGATTGGGCCTATGGTCAGGAGCCCATTCTAACAGCGCAGAGTTTTGGATTCTTCCGGCCAACGCGCGCTCCATATGCAGCCTGTGGGTTCGCAAAGGGGTTGCGCGCCCAAAATCTCGATTGCTTGGCCGGCTGAATCCGACCTGCTCGTTTCGCGGAGCGCATCCAAACAGATGCCACTCCCGTCAGTCACACACCCACGGCCTGAACCGAGGGCTACAGCAATCATCCGTCCCGAAGGTCCGGGACTTCGCTACACATGGCCACGAGGGCCACTCGGACCCTCGTCACCGAGGGTCACTTCGTTCCGCCGGCCTATTTCGACCGACTGCTGCCGATCAGTTCGACCGGCTGTAGAAAGATGGAGTCAGTTTCCGGTCTCCGCAAGAGGTCTGCGCAGAACCGCAATGGAAGCCTTCAAAGTCGCGGCCTTTGTTGAAAGCCCGTGTAGTCGGCGCGGAAAAGTTGGCGGAAAATCCGAGGTCAAATCCGAGACGGTGCCCTCGCTGCGGCGGCTCTCGGCCGCGAACCGCCAACATCATTGGCTAGACGAAGTAGGGTCGGTGCGTTGCGCGGGTCACAAGGGTGGCGTCGCCCACTTGTCGCCAGCATCCGCGGTCATGAGCCAGGTACTTCATCAAGGAAGGTGGCCGATGGAAGTTCAAAGAGAGCACTCCGCGGCCTGCTGACGACCGGCGGATTTGCGCACAATCACCGACGCCCGCGGTCAAGAGTCCCGGAATAGTCCCGAAGTGCGGAGAAGGCGCGCGAGAAAATTTGAGTCCAATTAAAGCGTTACAGTCTGGGCGCCGGGGATTTTAAGTCCGCTGCGTCTACCGGTTTCGCCACGCTCGCTTGCGGTGGCGAGATAAGAGGCTTTGCCCGGTCCGCGCAAGGCGAACGGTGCGCCGCCGCCGCCCCCGCCGTCGCCGCGCCTAGTCTGCGCCAGGATCGGCGACGTCTTCGGGTTCAGCCCCTAAACCGCGGATCAGCTCCATCAAATCCTCGGCCGCTCTTTCCAGCGCCGCCGGATCGGCCGATCGCGCCACCAAGTGAACACCGTAGCCCTCCGGCGAGAACCAGGGATAGGAGCCGAAACTGACCGCCCCGCCGGCGCGCTGTTCGAGCGCGTCGAGGCCGCGAGCGATGTCGCCTTCCGCCACGCCGGCGGCGCGGATCGTGCGCGAGCGGACCACCGCGCCGCCTTCGATGCGGTGACCGACATCCTGCAGCATGCCGCGCATGATCGACGGCACGCCCGCAAGCACGAATACGTTGCCGAGCTGGAAACCCGGCGCCTTCGACACCGGATTGTCGATCAGCGAAGCGCCCTCAGGAATCCGCGCCATGCGCAAACGCGATTCGTTGAGGCTCGATCGCCCCCGGTAATGGGCTTCGAGAATGGCGCGCGCATCTTCGCGCACGTCAATGCCGACGCCGAACGCAGCGGCAATTGCATCCGCCGTCTTGTCGTCATGCGTGGGCCCGATGCCGCCGGTGGTGAAAACATAATCGTAGCGCTCGCGCAGTTCGTTCACGGCGGCGGCGATGTGCTGCGGCGTATCGGTCACCATGCGCGCCTCGGCAAGCTGCACGCCGAGCGGCGCCAGAAATCTCGCAATCGCTTGCAGATTGATGTCCTGCGTCCGGCCGGAGAGCAGTTCATCGCCGATCAGCAGGACGGCGGCTTTGACTTGGCGCTGCGTCATGAGCGCTTCTTAGCATAAGTCCGCGGAGACTTCAGATGAGCGCTGGCGGAGCGCCGGAAGTGCTGAGCGACCTCTGGCCGCGAAGGGCCATTGCGATCCGGTTTGGTCAATCGATGCGTCGACGCCAATCGCACGCCGACATGGCGCGCCCATTCGCTACTCGCTCTTTCGCTATTGGCACAACGTCGCGATGTTACTTGATCTTCCCTTCGACGAACTCGACGTGCTTCTTCGCGATCGGGTCGTACTTCTTGAACTTGAGCTTCTCGGTCTTCGTGCGCGGGTTCTTCTTGGTCACGTAGAAATAGCCCGTGTCGGCCGTCGAGTTCAGACGGATCTTGATGACGGTCGGCTTAGCCATTGGTCGGGGCCCGGAATGCTCAGAGGTTTAGGAAGCGCGCGAAAATAGGCGCCGACGCCCCAAAGTCAACTCGCAAGCCGCTCCAACGTGTGCGCCCCGCGGCTCCAGCGCAGGAACGGCGGCTGAACCGCCGCCCCCGCGAGCCTCGCCTCCACCTCTTTAAGCACGAACCGGGTGATCGAGGGCAGGTCCAACGCCTTCGCCTCGTCCAGGCTAAACCACCGTACATGCAGCAATTCTTCGCCCTGGATCGGATCGTGATGGGCCAGGACAGCTTCGGCGTCGGCCATGAAAAAGCGGGCGTCGAACCGGCGCGGCCGGTAAGGGGGGGTGATCGCCCGGGCGATGAAGCTGAGCTTGTCCAGCTCCGGCCCAGCCTCGCTGCCGACCCGCAGGCCGGCCTCCTCCAGGGTCTCCCGGACAGCCGCCAGCGCGAACGCCCGAGGCGGACGCCGGCTCAGCGTACCCTGCTTCAGCAGCGCCTCGGTCGCAGGCGTCAGTTCGGTCGCAGCCTTGGCGCGCGCGTCGCCCGGATCCACCCGGCCGCCCGGAAACACCCATTTGTCCGGCATGAAGACGTGGCCCTTCGAGCGCTGGCCCATCATCACTTCGCGCCCGCCCCGCACGAGAATGAGCGTCGCCGCGTCGCGCGGGCGGGCCGCCTTCGGCTTCTCGGCGCCGGGCTTGTCGAACGGCTTTTCGTCTTCGTTGAGCTTGAACTCGTTGGCGGTCATCCCAGCAGCCTAGCGGGCGAAGAGCGAATGGCGAATAGCGAATAGGGGTTGTCGTGCGAAGCTAATCGTTCCCTATTCGCAACTCACTACTCGCTATTCGCTGCTACCACTCCCCATTCAGTATCGCGGAGCGATCAACATGGCGCGACGTAAACCGGGCGAAGGCCAGACCGCTTTGGTGACCGGCGCCTCGGCGGGGATCGGCGTCGATCTCGCCGAGTGTTTTGCCCGCGATGGCTACGATCTCATCCTCACCGCCCGCAGCGAAGGTGCGCTGCAGGAGGTGGCGAACCGGCTGGCTTCGGCGCACGGCGTCAAGACCCACACCGTCGCGCAGGACCTGGGCGCGTTCGGCGGCGGCTCCGCCGTGGCGGCAAAGATCGCCGAAAAGGGCTTGAACGTCGATGTCGTCGTCAACAATGCCGGCTATGGCCACGCCGGCGCGCTGACTTCTTCGGACCTGCAAACGCAACTCGGCATGATTGATCTCAATGTGCGCGCGCTCGTTGAGCTCACCTACCTCAATTGGGACCGCATGCTCGCCAACAAACGCGGCGGCGTTCTGAACGTCGCCTCGACGGCCGCGTTCCAGCCTGGCCCGCTGATGGCGAATTATTATGCGTCGAAAGCCTACGTGCTCTCCTTTTCCGAAGCGATGTGGGAAGAAGCGCGCGGCACGGGCGTTCACGTGACTTGCCTTTGCCCCGGCCCGACCGTCTCGAAGTTCCGGGAGCGCGCCGGCACCGGCAAGACGCGCTTGGCCAAGAATGCAGGCGCGGCAATGCCGTCGATGCCGGTGGCGCGGGCAGGCTACGAAGCCTGGCGACGCAATCAACGCGTGATCGTCACCGGCGGCCGCAATGCGATCCAAGCCGGACTGGTCAAATACATCCCGCGCGAAACGCTGCTCAAAATGGTGCGCAACATCCAGTCGCCGGCTACGTAGAAGCCTTGCCACCTCCAAAGTAGGAGTGATCGGCGAGCCTTCAAGAATTGCGTTCGGCGTCATTTTAGAGAAGTTCGCCCGCAGTTCCGGAGGCGACTTCCATGACCGCTGCGGCGACGACATTCGCGCAATCCTTCTTTCACGGCACGAAGGCGGATTTAAAGGCCGGCGACCTCATCTCTCCTGGCTACTCATCAAACTACGGACAGCGGAGCAACGCTGCCCACGTCTATCTGTCATCGACACTCGACGCAGCAATCTGGGGCGCCGAGCTTGCGATCGGCGATAAGCGCGGGCGCATCTATGTTGTGGAGCCAACAGGGGCGTTGGAAGATGATCCGGATCTGACGGACAAGAGGTTCCCAGGCAACCCCACAAAATCATACCGCAGCGGCGAGGCGCTTCGTGTCATTGCCGAAGTGATCGACTGGATTGGCCACTCCGCCGAGCAAGTCAAAACGATGAGAGATCACCTCGCCCGCATCGACGACGGCGCCTAACCCTTCGCCCACGCGAGCTTCAGCAGGCGCTTCACTTCTGCGTCCACTTCTTTTGGCGACGCGAGTTCGAGGATGGCCGTATGCTTCTCGGCCCAAGGCCGGCGCTTCATCGGCGAGAGACGTTTGCTTGTGCTTACCGGCAGCGGAAGTCCTAGTTCAGCTTTGCCGCCCTTTGCGGGAAGGATACCCGCAAACTGAATCTTGCGCGAGAACGAGACGAATGTCTTGCGCGGGCCGATCGTCGCCTCGGGAAATTCCTTGCGTAGGAGTCTCGCCACGGCCTCATAGATCGCGCGCCCTTCCTTCTCCTTCCAGAGCTGATCCAGCAGCGCCTCCGGTTCGTCCCAGCCCGGGCCTTCCGGAAACGCGACGGAGAGAATATGCGCGATGCGGTTGACCCCTAGGCCATGTTTCTCGCGCAGCCACTGCGTGCGCTTGCCGGGCGTTGTCTCCGGGCACTTCTTGGCGATCTTCACCCACTCGGCGAGGGTTTTGCCGGTGTCGCGCTCCAGGCTCGCCTCGACGCTGGCGAACCACTTCTGCTGGCGCTCGCTCAGCACCGATTTCGCCGCAGACTTCGCCTTCCCACCGGTTACGCCCATCGCTACACCTCCGCTTTGAGGAGACTGCCCCATGAGCCTGCACGGAAGCTACGACGACAACAATCTCTTTGCGAAGATTCTACGCGGCGAAATTCCGGCGGTGAAGGTCTATGAAGACGACGACGTGCTCGCCTTCATGGACATCTACCCCCAGACCCGGGGCCATCTCCTCATCGTGCCTAAGAACGTGAAGGCGCGTAATTTGCTCGAACTTGCGCCCGAACGCGTCGCACCGCTGATGCAGCGCGTGCACAAACTCGCCATCGCGGCCGAGAAAGCGCTGAAGCCGGATGGGCTCGCAGTCGTGCAGTTCAACGGCGCGCCCGCGGGGCAAACCATCTTTCATCTGCACTTCCACATCATCCCGCGCTACGAGGGCAAAGCGCTCGCAGGTCACGGACACAGCAACCGCGCCGACATCGCCGAATTGCAGCAGATTGCAGCGGCAATCGCAGCCGCTTTATGAGTTGCGATCAATACCAGGCGTGCGCGCGGGTTTCCTTGTTGGCGTAGTGCTCGAGAAGTCCGCACTTCGCGCAGCGCCAGGTCTCGATTTCCAACACCCTCTTGCCGCCAAGCTTGACGCCGTACCAGATGCTGCGCTCGGGCTCGCCTTCAACCCAGCTGCCGACGGCGCGGCTGCCATAGCTGTGGTCGAGCACAAACCCCCGCTTCATTGACGATTGGCATTTCGGACAAGAAGCCATTTCTTCCTCCTTCGCCGCCAATGTCGCACAAACACTCGCGCGTACGAACACGGCGGCCCCTATAGGGGCCGCCGCTCGGCGCCTGCGATCTGGAGGCCTATGCCTTTTCCGGCCGTTTTCCGAAGCTCAACAACCCGCGCGATTCCTGCGTGTAGGTGAACTTGAGCTTCTCGGCATCGTGCGGATCGATGTCGATACGGACGATGCCGCCGTCCTTCAGCTTGCCGAACAGGAGCTCGTCAGCCATCGGCTTCTTCACCTGCTCGTTGATCAGCCTGGAGAGCGGACGGGCGCCGAAGCTTTCATCGTACCCGCGTGTCGCCAGCCAGTCGGCCGCCTTGTCGGTGATCTCGATCTGGACGTTGCGCTCGGCCAATTGGCCTTCGAGCTGAATGATGAACTTCTGCACCACGTTGCGCACGACTTCCGGCGGCAAGCCGTTGAACTGGATGGTGGCGTCTAGCCGGTTGCGGAACTCCGGCGTGAACAGGTTCTTGATCGCCTCATCGTTCATGTGTTCTTTCTTGCCGGCGCCGAAGCCGATGCCCTGCTTGGCCGCGTCCGCCGCACCGGCGTTGGTGGTCATGATCAGAATCACGTTTCTGAAATCGACTTTCTTGCCGTTCGCGTCGGTAAGCGAGCCGTGGTCCATCACCTGCAGCAAGATGTTGAACAGGTCGGGATGCGCCTTCTCGATTTCGTCAAGCAGCAGAACCGAGTGCGGGTGCTGGTCGACGCCGTCAGTCAGAAGACCGCCCTGATCGTAGCCGACATAGCCGGGAGGCGCGCCGATGAGACGGCTCACCGTGTGACGCTCCATGTACTCCGACATATCGAAGCGCAGCAATTCGATGCCCATGATGTTGGCGAGCGAACGCGCCACTTCGGTCTTGCCGACGCCGGTGGGCCCGGCGAACAGGTAGCAGCCGATCGGCTTTTGCGGCTCACGCAGTCCCGCACGCGCCATTTTGATGGCGGCAGCGAGCTGATCGATGGCGTTGTCTTGGCCAAACACGACACGCTTCAAATCGTTCGGCAGCGAGGCCAGCATCTCACTGTCGTTCTTCGACACCGACTTCGGCGGGATCCGCGCCATGCGTGACACCACCTCTTCGACCTCGGCGACGTCGATGACGTTCTTCCGCTCTTTCGGGGGCAACAGCATCATCGAGGCGCCGGATTCGTCGATTACGTCGATGGCCTTATCCGGCAGCTTGCGATCGCCCATGTGGCGCGAGGAAAGTTCGACCGCCGCTTTGATGGCGTCGTCGGTGTATTTCACTTTGTGATAGTCTTCGAAGTACGGCTTCAAGCCCATCAGAATCTTGATCGAATCCGGGATCGAGGGCTCGTTCACGTCGATCTTCTGGAAGCGGCGCGCCAAGGCGCGATCCTTCTCGAAGTGCTGGCGGTATTCCTTGTAGGTGGTCGAGCCCATGCACCGCAGCTGACCCGATTGCAGCGCCGGTTTCAGCAGGTTCGAGGCGTCCATGGCGCCGCCGCTGGTCGCGCCAGCGCCGATGACGGTGTGAATCTCGTCGATGAACAGGATCGCCTTGGGGTGGTTCTCCAATTCTTTCATCACGCTCTTCAGCCGCTCTTCGAAGTCGCCGCGATAACGCGTGCCGGCAAGCAGCGAGCCCATGTCGAGCGAAAAGATGGTCGCGTCGGCCAATACTTCGGGCACCTGCTTTTCGTTGATTTTGCGCGCGAGACCTTCGGCGATGGCGGTCTTGCCGACGCCCGGATCGCCGACCAGCAGCGGATTGTTCTTCTGACGACGGCAGAGAATCTGAATCGCCCGCAACACTTCCGGTTCGCGCCCGATCAGCGGATCGATCTTGCCTTCCTTCGCCTTCTTGTTGAGGTTCACGCAGTAAGCAGCGAGCGCTTCGCTGCCCTGCTTCACCACCCGATCCTCTTCGGTTTCGCCGGCCCCGCGCACCGGGCGCGGAGCGGCCGCCCCCGCCCGCTTGGGCATGCCGTGAGCGATGAAGTTCACCGCGTCATAGCGCGTCATATCCTGCTCTTGCAGGAAATAGGCGGCGTGGCTCTCGCGTTCGCTGAACAGCGCGACCAGCACGTTGGCGCCAGTCACTTCGCGGCCGCCGCTCGAATCGACGTGCAGCATGGCGCGCTGGAGCACGCGCTGAAAACCGGCCGTCGGACGCGGCTCTTCGTGTTCGCGGTTGCTCACGCGCAACGCATCCAATTCGTTTTCGAGATAGGCGTCGAGATTCTGCCGAAGCTTTTCGAGATCGACCTTGCACGCATGCATCACGCCGGCGGCGTCGTCGTCGTCGACAAGCGACAAGAGCAAGTGCTCGAGCGTCACGTATTCGTGACTGTGGTCGGTGGCCAGGGCGAGCGCCCGCCGCAGCGTATGCTCGAGCGTTCGTGAGAATGTCGCCATTCGACGTTATTCCTTTTCCATCGTGCATTGCAGCGGGTGTTCGTGCCGCCGCGCGAGATCCAAGACTTGGGCGACCTTGGTCTCGGCCACCTCGTAAGTGAAAACGCCGCATACCCCGACACCGTTCTGGTGGACATGCAGCATGATCGTCGTCGCCTCCTCGCGGCTCTTCTGAAAGAACCGTTCAAGCACGTAGACGACGAATTCCATCGGCGTGTAATCGTCGTTCAGTAGCAATACGCGATAAAGCGATGGCTTTTTTGTGCGGGTGACAGTCTGGGTTCCGGCCCGGCCGTCGGCCCCGCCGCCCTCTTCGTTGTCATCCCAGTAGCCGCCGCTCATCGAGCCCTATCGCTTAGCCGAATCCGATTCGTCCGCCCATGAGCCTTTCGCCCACTTGCTTGCTGAACAATTTATGGACTCGCAGCCGGGATGGAAGAGCTTGACCCGCCGGCCCGTGAATTTGGGGGCCGCGCCACCGATTTATCGGCTTATCCTGGCCGCCACCGGAGCTGGCGCCGGCTCAGGCGAGCAAGCTGAGGTCGTAGCCACGGTCGGCATAAAAGGCGCGGGCCTCTTCGGTCAACAGCGCGCGGAATCCCTGCCTGACCTCGGGCGCGAACGCGTCCCAGATTTCCTGCAGGGAGTACTGAAATACGCCGTGAGCTATGCCGACATAGCGCTCCAAGAGGCAGGCCAGATCCACGCCCGAAAAGCTCAACGCTCCATCTGAAGCGTAGCCAAGCATCTCATCCCGCCGCTCGGCGCTCACCATGAGTTCCTGGATGTCATAAAGCGGGCCGAAGGCCGAGCCGCCCGGAGCGCCATTCACGTGCATCAGGTAGTGCGCCGCAATGTAGTCGCCTTTCGGACCAAATGTCTGATTGGCCGCGCGAAGGATGGGGTGGTCGGCGGCGAAACCCCACTCGCGCGCAAATTCCTCGAAGCTCATGCTGCGGCCAACGCAACGGCAGAAGTTGATCGAGCTGGCGGCGCGGATGATCGGGTGTCCTATCAGACCAAAACCCCGGAAGGCATTGCCAAAGCGGACGGTGAGTTCGGCGAATTCACCCGGACCGGTGTCGCCGAGGCTGCCGGCAAGAGCGCGATCGACGCCAAGACGCTCGACGAACTCGAAATACGGCACAAGTCCCACGGGCGGGGTCGCGCCATCGATGGCGGGCGTCAACGCGGCGGCAGATTGGCGTCCGAAAGGAAGCGCCAGGCATTCCGGGTGGGCGCCGATCAGACGCCCGACCCAAACCACGCCCGCATTGCCCCAAGAATGCACGGCAAACAGGCGCGGCGATTGAATCTGTCTGGTCTCGAGTTCACGCGAAAACAGCGGTCGCACTAGCCTGCCCGACGCTGCAGTTTGGCCCGTCCGTCTGGCCCCCACACGCGTTCAAGATTGGTGCGCCACTTTCCGGCGACCAACTGACCGGCCATCGGGCAGGCCGTGTTCGAATAGACGATCTGAACCAGAGGCCGATCGATATCGACTTCCGAATCCTTCGAATAATGCCACGTATACATGTCGGACATGATGACATCCCCGACGCCGAGAGTTGGACAAATGTGCTCGAAATCGCCCTCGCGCACAATCGCCGGGTCGATCGTGCCGATCTGATTGTTGTAATAGTGCTGATAACCGAGCCAGCCAAACTTGTGCGTCTCGCGCACGAAGTAGAGACCGCCATTCCTTTCGTTGGCTTGGCCCAATGCAATGAAGAGCGAAATTTTGTCGCCGCTCCCGGCATAGTACGGCATGTCGTGATGGAGCCACGCCGAACCCCGATAATGCTTGTCCTTCACCAGAAGCCGGAATAGCTGCACGGCGACATCGCCGCCAAAGCGATCTTTGGCGATGCCGAGCAGACGCGGATGGTGGATCAGGTGCGCGAAGCGCTGCCCGATGGGTTCGGTAACCTCGACGGGATTGCCGCCCACCTCGCGATGGCTCGCTATCGCCTCGGCGTAGAAGTCGTCCCATTCTTGCTTGAGCGCAGCGCGTTCTCCCGGCGTGAACAGGTCGCGCAAGACCACAACACCGTCGCGGTCATATTCCGTGAAATCGAACATCGGCGTGACTCTCGCTTTGCGGGGCTTGCGGCGGCGTCGCCGGTGGCGGCGCAACCGTGGTCCGACTCGCAGTGCAAAGTTGGCGACGCTCCCCCGCCCACTTCTTCGCAAAAGCAACTAACATGCAGCTCCCTTAACGGGAAGCCGGATAGCCAGCGCCGGGACCGCCCGCAGCACCAACGCAAACGGGCCCGGCTCGCATGAGCCGGGCCCGTCCCTGTTCAGCCCCTCGGAGACAGTCGCCTCCGAAGCTCGATGCTTAGCGACCCGCGGTCTGGATCAGCTGGCCGACGGCGTTCACGCGCTCGTTGATCGGCTGCAGCGTTTCTTTGGCAACGCCGGCCACCAGATCGGAGACCGTCGTGAGTTCCGCGACATAGGCCTCGAACGAGGACTTGGCGTAGTCGTTTTGCTTTTCGACGAACTCTTGTACCGACTTCGAGGTCAGGAGCGACTTCGTCGCCGCGACGTGCTTTTCAAGCGCTTCCTTTTGGAAAGCGATGGTCCGCGCCGAGAGGGTTTCAAAGCCCTTTTGCGCTGCGGTCGCGGAGGCAACCCAAGCTTCAACGTTTTGCTTGCCGAAAGCCGAGGCTTCCGACAGCGCGGCGAGGCCGCGGTCGATGTTCTCGCGAACCGCTTCGGTCGAACCGGCGGTGAAAGTTTCAAAAGCCTCCGTGGCCGTTTTGGCGGCGCGGGGGGCGGTCTTCGCAGTGGCCATAATGGTCTCCGTTCAGTCCTGGGGCCGCTGCCGGCCCAAGATTGTTTCGTGATCCACCCGGGAGGGGGTGAGTCTGAGCTCTATATGTTATGCTGCACCTGCGAAGTCAATCGGGAAAATGCTGCGGTGCAGCATGCATGGCTGGTTTGTATTTTCGCAGGCCAGGTGATTTTTGTTCATCCCGCGTTAACTACGTTTTCCACACCCTCAACGTGTAGGACTGAATCGGCTTCGCCAATCGGAGACATTTACCCTGCGCTGCAACTGCGGCTTAACCGGGTCTAATGAATCTGTAAGCTGCACGGCACGCGAATTGCCTGAAATAGTCCGTACTTGTGCGGGATTGGACGCCGATGACGTCAGCGGGATTTGGGACAATGCGGATCGTTGTGGGCGCCGCAGCGGCGCTCTTTGCATTGGGATTGGCAGCGCCGGCTTCGGCGCAGGACCGTTACGCCGCCATCGTGATGGACGCACGCACCAATGAGGTGTTGCTCGAGGATCAGGCCGACGAGGCCCGGTTCCCGGCCTCGCTGACCAAGATGATGACCCTCTACATGATCTTCGAGGCGTTGGAGCGCGGCGACCTGACGATGGACACGCGTTTGACCGCCTCGCGGAACGCGGCCCGTCAGCCTCCGTCGCGTCTGGGCCTGGCGTGTTCGCGCCGGCGCGGCTGCGACTCCATCACGGTCGAGCAGGCTATCCGGGCTTTGGTGGTTCAGTCTGCCAACGATGTCGCCACCATGGTGGGCGAACGTCTCGGCGGCACAGAGGCGCGGTTTGCCGCGAACATGACGACACGGGCACGCGAACTCGGCCTCACCAACACCCGCTTCGCCAACGCCAGCGGATTGCCCGACACGCGCCATCGCACCACTGCCCGTGACATGGCGTTGCTGGCTCAGGCGCTTTGGCGCGATTTTCCTGAACATTATCATTACTTCCAGACCCCGAGCTTTTCCTGGCGGCGCACTTCTGGGCGCAATCACAACCGCCTGCTCGGCCAAGTCGATGGCGTGGACGGCATCAAGACAGGCTACACCCGAGCGTCGGGCTTCAACCTTGCCACCATGGCTGAACGCGGCGGCAACCGCGTCGTCGTGGTAGTCCTAGGCGGCGAAACGGCCGCCGCCCGGGACGCTCAGGTCGCCTACCTGGTCGAGGGCGCCTATCAGGAATATGCACGCCGCGACGACCCGAACGCCGCCACCTTCGCCTCGATGCCCACCCGCCGGCTCGACGTTCAACTCGCGCCCGGCACACTTCAGGCCAGTGCGCCGGCGGCCCGCCCGCTCGCACCCTCGCCCTACCAAACCTATCAGGGCATGGTGATCGAGACGCTTTCGCCCGTGCGCCTGCCCGTGCCCGAGCCGACCGCCCAGGGCGATGAGGACAATTCCACCGAAGAGATGGAATAGCGCCTAGCGCTTTCGGTTGAGCAAACGATCCCGTGCGGCGGTGAGCCGCGCGGCTTCGCCATGGGAGCCGCCGCGATCGGGATGGTGGCGCGCCATCTTCGCACGATAGGCGCGGCGGATTTCTTCAGCTGTTGCATCAGCGCCGACCCCGAGCAAAGCGCGCGCTGCAGAATCTTCGGGACTGTCTTGCCGCTGTGACGGCGGCGGGGGGCGCAGCATCGCCTCGAGTTGTGGCCAAACCGACCAGACCAAACCGGCCAAGCTCAACAGCGCAATACCAGGCCAGATCGCGCCCCGCAGCAAAGCCAAGATTGCTGCAAGTGCTAACAAAGCGGCTGGCCAGCGGTGCAGCAGCGGGCCCCGATAGACCCCCGCAATGCGCGCGAAAAACAGCAGGCCGAAAACCAGTCCCAGGGTCAAAAGCGCCGGTAACACGTCCCCTCCGCCACCTCGCGTCTGCGACGCCCGCTCTGCCTATCGCGCGGATTCAGAATTTCAGCGGTTCGCCTTCGAGACCAGGCAGTTTCAGAGTGATGAAGAGATCCCGCAGCTCCTGCCGGGCGGCCACATGCGCCATCCGCATGTCTACCGGCACACCGGCGCCGTCGAGATCAAGCAAGGTCAGCCCCTGCGGAAAAAGTTCCCGGTAGATCACCCGCTCGGAAAGGCCGGGCGCCATGCGGAAGCCAATCCGGCTCGAAAGCGTCGCCAGCGCCTGACCCACTTTCTGCTTGTTCTTGGCTTCGATCTTCGACGTGGCGGTGCGGTTGCGCAGCACCACCCAATCGATCGGCGCGCGCACCGCCATTGCCTTCTTCTTGCGGCTCTCCCAGACCATCTCACTATAGATGGAGGGCCGCACGACATCGGCGCAGCTCTCGTCAACGTCGCCCAGAAGATCAAAATCAACGAAGCTGTCATTCAGCGGCGTGATCAGAGTGTCGGCCCAGGCATGAGCCAGACGCGCCATGAAGGAATCGCCGCCGGGGCTGTCGACGACAATGAAATCGCAGGTTTCGGCCAACCGCTTCAGCGCCGCGCGGAAGGCCGCATCCTCCTCGGCTTCCGCCGCATCCAGCGAGCGCTGCTGACTTTCCTGAAGTTCGAGAATCTGGGGCGATGCAAGCTGAGCGCCGCGCGCCGCGATCCAGCGGGCGCGGTTTTCGATATAGCGCGTAAGCGAACGCTGGCGGACGTCGAGATCGAGGACGCCGGTCCGCCGGCCCATGCGCATCAGCGCGACGATGACGTGCATGGCGACGGTGGATTTGCCGGCGCCGCCCTTTTGGTTGCCGACGACGATGACATGCGCGGGGCGCGGCGCGGGATCGTGCGCATAGGCGATGCTCATGCGTGCGTCCCGCCCGGCTTGGCGGGCGCGGCAACTTGAAATCCAGCCGCTTCGCCGACACACATGGTTGAAAGCTCGTTGATCGAGGTTAAGGCGCACTTAAGCTGCTTAACCGCCCGGCTGTAACGATGGATGCGAAACGAATGGCCCAGTCCGCGCTTTCCGTGGTCCGCGATGTCGCCGCGCTCCGCGCGAAAGTTAACGCATGGCGGAAGGACGGACGGCGGGTGGGGTTGGCGCCGACAATGGGCGCCTTGCACGAAGGGCACCTTTCGCTCGTCCGCGCCGCCAAGGAGCGGTGCGATCGCGCTGTCGCCACCTTGTTCGTCAATCCACGCCAGTTCGCGCCGCACGAGGATTTCGAGCGCTACCCGCGCGACGAAGCCGGCGATTCCGCGCTGCTCGCCGGCGCGGGCTGCGATCTGCTCTACGCGCCCGACCGTCTCGTGATGTACCCGGAGGGGTTTTCCACCAACGTCATCGTCAGCGATGTTTCGACCCCGCTCGAGGGCGAGTTCAGGCCGCATTTCTTCGGCGGCGTCGCTACCGTGGTGGCGAAGCTGCTGCTGCAGGCGCTGCCGGACGCGGCCTTCTTCGGCGAGAAGGATTATCAGCAGCTGCAAGTGATCAAACGGATGACGCGCGATCTCGACATTCCGGTAGAGATCGTCGGCTGTCCGACCGTGCGGGAGGCTGACGGACTCGCCATGTCGTCGCGCAACGCTTATCTGAGCGAGGCCGAACGGCGCACTGCAGCGCGGCTAAATCACATTCTGCACGACACGATCAAGGCAGTGCGCGGCGGCGAGGCCATTGCTTCGGCCGAAGCAGAGGCTTCGCGCCACCTTGTCGCCGCGGGGTTCAGCGGCGTGGATTATGTCGCCATCCGCGACGCCGCGACGCTCGCCCCGATTACCGATCTCACCCGCCCCGGTCGCATCCTCGCGGCGGTCTGGCTCGGCAAGACGCGGCTCATCGACAATATGACGGTGTGAGAAAGCCCGTCGGCGGCTACGCGGCGGAAAAGCGGACGCGCCGTTGGATGCCTTTGCGGGCACGAGTTTCAGCGGAAACCATAAAACCTGCATCAATGTCCCAAGGCGATAGCCGCGGACGAGCTTGGAGCCGCGGATCCGCCTGCTCTCGCCGCAGGGTCTAATCGAGCGCGCCCCGCTTCGGCGATGCATAAAAACCCCGCCGCAGGCGTATTCAGAGGCTGGAACGTCTCGAAAATTCCCCGCCTGAGCGTTTGAGACGGAACCGCTGTGCATCCCAGTTAATCCTAACAGCCTCGCGCGCCGGGAAGGCGGCGTCTGGGGACGAGGGAGCATGATCATGGGCCGCAAACGCATATGGGCATCGGCGGTGAGCTCGATGGCGATAGCCATTGCGCTGGCGCTCGCGCCAAGCACTGGCTGGGCGCAGGATCCCAGCGAGGAAGAGAGCGATATCGTCGTTACGGCGACGCATCGCGAACAATCGATTCAAGACGTTCCATTTTCGGTGAACGCGCAGACGCAAGAAGACATCGAGCGAACGGGCGCCACCTCGATCGAAGACGTAAGCCGCAGCGTCGCCGGCATGTCGGTGCAGAATCTCGGCCCCGGCCAAAGCCAGGTTTCGCTCCGCGGCGTATCGGCGGGACAAATCGTTCGCGACCAGCCGGGCGTGAAGGAGCAAGTCGGCGTCTATCTCGACGATTCGGTGATTTCGCTGTCGCTGTTCACGCCGGATCTCGATCTTTACGACCTCAACCGGGTCGAAACCCTGCGCGGGCCGCAAGGCACGCTTTTCGGCTCCGGCAATGTCGGCGGCACCATTCGCTACATCACCAACAGGCCCGATCTCGATGTGCATGAAGGCTCGCTCGAAGCCAGCGTCAACACGATCGAAGACGGCAGCGAAGGCGGCCATCTCAAGGGCATGATCAACCTGCCGCTCGTGCCGGGAACGCTGGCGCTGCGCGCAGTCGGCTATCACACGGAATATGGCGGTTTCATCGACGCGCTCCGCGAAGGCGGGGCTGTCACCGAAGACGTGAACGACGGCACACGCTCGGGGCTGCGGCTTGCGTTGACCATGCAGCCGGCGCCGAACCTGACGATAACGCCGCGGCTTCTCTACCAGCACGTCGAGGTCAACGGCTTCAACCGGCAGGAGGAGTTCAACCTCTTCGCCAACCCCTTCACCACGACGCGGCCCGCAGTCACGTTCGACGAGCGCGAGCAATTCCTGCTTCTCGACGAAGAGTTCAGCGACGAGATGTTCCTGGCCGATTTGCAGATCGATTACGATCTGGGCGACGTCGTGCTCACCTCGATCACGAGCTACATCCAGCGCAACATCCTCGCCAGCCGCGACGCCAGCGCGCTGACCGGCAGCGTTTCCATCTCGCCTCTGGGCCTGCCGGCGGCAGCAGTGCTGCTCCCGTCGAACCTGCGCGACACCACCGACCTCGAACAGTTCACGCAGGAACTGCGGCTGGCCTCGGATATGGATTCGCCCTTCCAATGGCTGATCGGCGCCTTCTACTCCGACATCGACCGCTTCTACCGTCAGAGATTGCCGACGCCCGGTTATGACGCGTTTATCGACACGGCGCTTGGCGCGGGCACGTCGGCGGGCGCGGCAAACGGCTTTCCGTCCGACTCGCCTTACAATTCCGATCTGCCTTACGACATCCGCCAGTGGGCGCTGTTCGGCGAAGGCAGCTACGAATTCAACGAGCGTCTGACCCTGACCGTCGGCGCACGTTACTACCAATTCCAGGAAGACCGCGCGTTCATTTCAGGCGGGGTGTTTTCGAACGGCGACAACCGCACCGATTCGACCTCGTCGAACGGGGTCACGCCGCGCGCGATCCTCAGCTATGAGGTCACGCCGGAAATCGCGCTCAACGTGCAGGCCTCGCAGGGCTTCCGTTTGGGCGGGGTCAACGATCCGCTCAACCTGCCGCTGTGCACGCCGGCTGACGCAGCCATCTTCGGCAGCTTCCAGACTTATGACGATGAAACCTCATGGAACTACGAGGCCGGCGTGAAGGTCACGCGCGCGAGCTATTTCTTCAACGCCGCGGCCTACTACAACGAGATCACCGATCTTCAAGTCACGCTCGATGCTGGCTCCTGTTCATCGCGGATCTCGTTCAACGTACCGGAAGCGCATGCGTCCGGCGTTGAAGTCGAGTTTGGCTGGGAGCCGGTCGATGGCCTCGAGCTCACCTTCGCCGGCGGCTGGACCGAAGCCGAGTTCGACTCGACCGTAACCACGGGCGCAGGCGCCGTGATCGGCGGCATCCAGGACGGCAATCGCCTGGCCTCGGTGCCGGAATATCAAGCCGCGCTGACGGCGGCCTATTACTGGCCGATCGCCTTCGGCGACAGCATGGAAGCGTTCGTCGCGGGCTCGGTGCAGCACGTTGGCTCGCGCTACACGCAGCCCAGCGACCAAGTCCCCGGCGCTGGCAATTTCGCCTCCGGGCTCGCCTTCGGCGGCGCGACCGGCGCCGATATCACCGCGCTCGATCTGGAATTGGAGCCCTATACGATCGTCAACCTCAACGCCGGCATCCAGAACGACGAGTGGGGCGTGACCGTCTTCGCCAACAACGTCACCGACGAAAACGCCAACCTCGCCTTCGATCGCGAGCGCGGCGGCCGCGCCCGGCTGGCGTTCCATACCAATCAGCCGCGCACCATCGGCGTCACCTTCCGCCGGGCGTTCTGATCGCAGACACATGTCGCCTTAAGGCCGCGGTTCACGCCGCGGCCTTTTTCTTTGCCGCGAGCGCGCTTAGGCTTTCCCGCGCATGAGCTGGGACAAAGACATAGATGAGCTTCGCCGGCGCGAGGCGCTGGCCGACGGGATGGGCGGCGCCGACCGCGTGGCGCGGCAAAAAGCGAATGGAAAACTGACCGCCCGCGAGCGCGTCGCAGCCCTGCTCGATGCGGGCTCCTTTCATGAGACCGGGAAGATCGCCGGGCGCGCCGAGTATGACGGGGACAATCAGCTGGCCTCCTTCCGGCCAACGCCGTTCGTCGTCGGGCGCGGGACGATCGAGGGCCGGCCGGTCTGCGTGCAGGCGGACGATTTTTCAGTGCGCGGCGGCGCAGCGGATGCAGGCATCTGGCAGAAGCTGGTCTTCGCCGAGCAGATGGCCAACGAATATCGCATGCCGCTGATCCGCATGATCGACGGCACTGGCGGCGGCGGCTCGGTCAAGATGCTTGAGAAGGATCCGCGCACCTACATTCCGCAGACGCCGGGCTGGGAATGGGTGGTGGCGAATATGGCGAGCGTGCCCGTGGTGGCGCTGGCGCTCGGGCCATGTGCCGGCCTGGGTGCGGGCCGCGTGGCGGCGAGCCATTACAGCGTGATGGTTCAAGGCCTTTCGCAGGTGTTCGTCGCCGGGCCGCCGGTGGCGAAAGCCATCGGCGAAAATGTCGATAAGGAAGGCCTGGGCGGCGCTGACATCAACGGCAAGAACGGCGTTGTCGACGATATCGTCGCCAGTGAAGCGGAAGCGTTTGCGGCGGCGCGCAAGTTTCTCTCCTATCTGCCTGCTTCGATCCATGAGCTGCCGGCGCGGGCCGATAACAACGATGCGAACGATCGGCGCGATGCGGCCCTGATCGATATCGTGCCACGCGACCGGCGCGTGCCCTATAAAATGCGCCGCATCGTCGAGGCGTGCGTGGATGCCGGGAGCTTCTTCGAGACTGGCCGCCAATGGGGACGCGGCCTCATCACCGGCTTTGCCCGCATCGACGGTTACAGCGTCGCCGTGCTCGCGGGCGACCCGCACTTCATGGGCGGGGCGTGGACGGCCGAGGTGTGCCGCAAGCTCATCAAGCACGTCGACCTGGCGCAGACGTTCCATTTGCCGGTCGTGCACTTCGTCGATTGCCCCGGCTTCGCGGTCGGCGTGAAGCACGAACGAGCTGCCGTGGTGAAACTCGGTGTGCAGGCGATGGCGGCTGTATATCAGGCCCGTGTGCCATGGTGTTCGATCGTGGTTCGGCAAGCGTTCGGGCTTGCCGGCTCGGCGATGATGAACCCGACCCGCACCAAGTTGCGCTATTGCTGGCCGTCGGGCGATTGGGGCTCGCTGCCGCTCGAAGGCGGCATCGAGGCGGCGTTCAAGGCCGAACTCGAAGCCCATCCCGATCCGGACAAACGCCTCGCCGAAATCCGCGCCTGGGCGGAAGCTCTGCGTTCGCCGTTCCGCACCGCCGAGGCGTTCTACGCCGAAGAGATCATCGACCCGCGCGACACCCGCCCGCTCCTATGCGAATGGGCGAACCTGGCCCAGCGCATGACCGAGACAGGGCCGAGCAGTTTCGGCATGCGGCCCTAGGGCCTCGACCCAAAACAAAAGGGCCGCAGGCTTTCGCCGGCGGCCCTCTGTTCTTCGTCCGCTTAGACGCTTACGGCGTTGTCGCCGGCGCGGGTGTGGTCGTCGCCGGCGGCGTGGTCGTCGCGGGCGCTTCGGCGGCCGGAGCGTTCGCCGGGACCGCGGCTGCTTCCACCGGCGGAGCGATGCGTGTCAGCGCGCTGATGTCGCCACCTTGCGGCACGACATAGAAGATCTCGCGATTGCGCGAGCCGCCGGCTTGGGTGGCGTCGTCGTGATAGACTTCATACGTCACCCAATCGTCCTCGCGCGTGGCCGGGTTGTCGAGGTGGGCGGCGCCCAATAGCGCGTCCAACGGGTCGTACACTTGCGCGATCACGTCGGCTTCCGTGCCGGTATAGACGACGCGCAGCGCCTGGCCGGCCGGCGTTTCACCGGTCTTGCCGATCAGCAGCGCCCGCGGCTGGCGGCCGGAATAAGGATAGCCAACTTGGTAGCAATACTGGTTCGAGACCACGCGCGGCTCGACCGCAATCAGGTCTCCGTTGACGGTGAGATTGTTCGTGCGCATCACCGGCGGAATCGCCACCACAGCTTGGCTGATGATCGAAGTCACCGACTCCGGCGAGGTGTCGGAGCAATTCTCGACATAGAAGAACGGACGCGCCGTCACTTCCACGATCGAGTACTGCAGCCCGGAGAACGAGGCGTTCGGCAGCGCGTTCAAATCGGTCTCCACCGCGCTCGCAGCAGTGGCGATCAGCGGCGCAACGTCGCCGCCAGTGATGACCCCGATGCGATCGAGTGGGTTCGGGCCCAGATTTTGTTCGAGCTTCACGTTGACGTTCGAGCCCTCGCCGTCGGCGGTGACGCGATAGGTGACGCGGCCGGTGCCGCCATCGGCGAACGAGACCGGTGCGGTCACAGTATCGCCCTCGGCGGTCGGCGCTTCGGTGATGGTCACGCCTTCCACGACGGTGGCGCCGACCGGCGTCGAAGCCAGCCGCGCCAGCACGGTTTCAGCCGGACGTCCGATTTCCAGCGTCTGGCTGCGGCTCGCGGTTTTCGGCCCCAGGAAGTAAAGCGCAGCGCCAAGTCCCAGCACCACGACGATAACGATGATTAGTGTGCGTCCCACAGCGCCCATAACGCCTGCCCTCCTTAGGCTTCTGCCCCCTCGGCGGCGCCTTCCCTACCAAATCGGGGGGGCCGACCAAACCGAAAATGTGGGAACCTGGGTTGCACGCCCGCTTCCGGGGCGCTTTTCCGCAACGGCGCCGCATGCTCTAAGGTCGTGATTCAAGGGAAGGAACGCCGCGAATGAGCAAGGGCGTCACATACGGGAGCTATCTGCGGCTACCGCAACTCCTGACGAGCCAACAGCCGCAGACGGACCAGCACGACGAACTGCTGTTCGTCATCCTGCACCAGACCATGGAGCTCTGGATGAAGCAGGCGATCCATGAGATCGGCGCGGCGCAGAAAGAGGTCCGCTCCGGCAATCTGGTCCCCGCTTATAAGCACCTCGCGCGTGTCTCGCGCATTCAGGCAGTAATGACCCAGACCTGGGACATCCTCGCCACCATGACGCCAGCAGACTATCTGCGCTTTCGCGAACTCTTGGGCACGAGCTCGGGATTTCAGTCCGCCCAGTTTCGCGTGCTCGAGTACAAGCTCGGCATCAAGGACGACAGCTTTCTCAAATACCACGACGAAGACGGCGGCGACCGCAAGATGATGGAAGCTGCGCTCAACGCACCAAGTCTCTATGACGACACGCTGCGCCAGCTCGCGGCTGCCGGATTCGATATTCCGCAATCGGCCTATGAGCGTCAGGCTGGCGCGCCCTATCAGGCCAGCGATGCAGTCGAAACTGCTTGGCTCGCCGTCTACCGCGACACCGCGAAATATTGGGCGCTCTATCAGCTCGCGGAGAAGCTGATTGACCTGGACGATGCGTTTCTGACCTGGCGCCACAAACACGTGCTGACGGTGGAGCGCATTATCGGCAGGAAGCGCGGCACCGGCGGCACCGAAGGCGTCGGCTATTTGCAACAAACGCTGACCCGGCGCGCGTTCCCTGAACTGTGGTCGCTGCGGACGAAATTATAGGCAGGAAAAACAGAGCAATGCCTAACCCTACTCGCTACTCGCTATTAGCTATTCGCTCGTCCAAGCGGCTTGGCCCATGAAGTCCTACAAGCACCTCTTCGCGCGTGCGCTGGCGGCTTCGCCGGAGCGGATTCACTTTGCGGCGCACTCGCATCATCTGTGGCCGGACGCCTCCTATGATGGGCACCTGCTGGCGTGGCAGGATGCAGCCCTGCTCGCCGACCGCAAGTGGGAGAAGGTGTTCGGCGAGGTGATCCCGGAAGCGCAGCGCCATGTCGCCGATGAGCTGAGGCTGCCGGATCCGCAGACGCTCGCCTTCTCGGCCAACACCCACGAGTTCTTGACGCGCATATTTGTCAGCAAATGGAACGACAGACCGATCGACGTGCTGACGACCGACGGCGAATTCCATTCCTTCCGCCGCCAGGGCGCGCGATGGGAGGAACGCGGCATGATCAAGCGCCGCATCGTGCCGTGCGAACCGTTCGAAACGTTTACAGAGCGCTATCTCGCGGCCATGCGCGAGCAGCCGCCGGAAATCGCGTTCCTAAGCCACGTCATGTTCCGCACCGGCCTGCGCTTCGACGGGGCGGAAGAGCTGGCGAGTTATGCCGCCGCTGGCGGGACGTGGGTGGTGCTCGACCTCTATCACTCGTTCATGGCGATGCCGTGCGACTTCTCGAAAATCGCCGATCGCATGTTTCTGCTCGGCGGCGGCTACAAATACGCGATGGCCGGCGAGAACGCAGCCTACCTGCATGCGCCGCCCGGCTACACGCCGCGGCCGCTGCACACGGGGTGGTTTGCGGATTTTGGCGCGATGGAAGGCAAGCAAGGCGAAGTCGCCTATGGCCGGGACGGTTCGCGCTTCTTAGGCGCGACCTACGATCCGACCGGCCTCTACCGTTTCAACGCCATCCGGCGGATGCTCGCCGGCGAAGGCCTCGACACCGCAGCGATCAGCACGCGCTGCGAAACCTTGCGTGCGCAGCTGGTAGCGGCGATCGAGGCCGGCGAGGCTGGCGGCGCTCTGCGCGAGGCGGAGCTGCTCAAGCCAAACGCGCGGGGCTCGCAATCACGCTTCATTTCGTTGCGCCATCCCAAGGCTGTCGAGTGGAAGTCGAGGCTGATGGCCGAGAACATCGTCACCGACGCGCGCGACGACATCCTGCGCATCGGCGTGGCGCTTTATCACGATGAGGCCGATGTCGGCGCGTTCTGCGCAGGCGTGGCGAAGGTGTTGGGATAAAACTTGCCCTTCTCCCCTTGAGGGGAGAAGGTGTCGGCGGAGCCGACGGATGAGGGGAACGCGGGCGGTTCGAGATGAAGCGCAATCCCAACACTATCCGTCGCGCGCGCGAGAACCGCGCTAACATGCCCAAGGCGGAAGCTCTGATGTGGACGCTGTTGCGGGACCGGCGGTTGATCAAGCGCAAGTTTCGCCGGCAGCACACGATGGCGTTTACGGGGTTGATTGCGCGTGCCCCGCCGTGAAGCTCGTCGTCGAACTCGATGGGCCGATGCATGATGAGCCGGAGCAGTTGGCGTTTGACGAGCAGCGCACTGAGTATCTCAAACTCAGCGGCTGGCGTGTGATGCGATTCAAGAACCAGGAAGTATTCGTTTATCCGGGGGCGGTGCAGCGCAAGATCGTGGAGGCGATTGGGGACTGATGCCCCTCACCCGGCCGCTTCGCGGCCACCCTCTCCCCTCAAGGGGAGAGGGTTTTGCAACTCACCACGCACCCAGCAACTCACCACGCGCCCAGCTCCACCAACTGCCGCCGCAAATGTTCCGGCAGATCGGCGCCGCCCTGGGCTTGGCTGAGATCGGCGGGCGCATCTTTCGTTTCCAGATAACGCCAGCCTTGGAAAGCGCGGCGGGGTTGGGGGACGGTGCGGTGGAGATGCGCATCGAGATAGAGGCCGCAGCGTTGGCCGTGGTCGTCGGTCACGTCATCGATGGCGACGATGCGCTGGCGCACGCTGGTGACGCCCTTGATCACCCAATAGAGTGAACCGCCTTTCAGCACGTCATCGACGCGCTTGGGCCACATGCGCGTGCCGCAGACGGGATGTTTCCTCTGCACTGGATTGATGCTCTTGGCACTCGCTTTCTGTGCGCGCCTGAGTTGGCCAATCTGCCACTCGGCCAGATCCTCGACGTTATCGGCGCCGACGCAGAGTTTCACAATGTGGATGGTCATTAGTTGCCGTCGGGATCGTCTGATAAAGCGCGGGTCTCACGCATCAAGGCGGCGACTTCGTGCGCTAGCGGCTCATCGCTCGCCGCCAATCCGCGCGCGACGCCGTAGAAATCGGCTTGGCTCTTGTTTTGCGAAAGCTTGCGTTTGGCTTCGATGCGTTCAGCCGTAAGCGAAACGCCGATGATGCCGCGCAGCAGCGCATCGATGTACGGTCGTGGGGCGTCGCTGATCTTCCATGGTGCAGAGCGGCCCTGCTCGTGCAATGCGGAGAGGTCGCGGACGATCGTTTCGAGACGGGCGGGATCGTCGAACCATTCGACGTGGCCGCTGATGTGGACGGCTTCGTAATTCCAGGTCGGCACGGTCTTGCCGTGCTCGGCTTTGGACGGATACCAAGCGGGCGTCACGTACGCTTCGGGGCCGTTCAACACGATGAGGCCTTTGCCCGGCCCCTGCTGCCAATGCGGATTGGCGCGGGCGATGTGACCGGTGGCGGTGCGTTTCTCCGCGTCCCACATAATCGGCAAATGCGTGCCTATGGGCCCTCCATCTTCGCCGATCGTGATCAGTACGCCCGCCCAGCGGCGCGCGAGGCGATGGATCAGGCCGTCTGCGTCATCCGTCGCGAAATGATGCGGAACGTACATGCTACTCCGCCGCAACGGCGGCGGCTTGCTGCTTGGCCCACGCCGCCTTGATCGAAGCGCTGGTCTTGCGCGAGCCGTCGGGGCTCCAGCCGGGAGCGCCCATGACATAGCCCCAGACTTCGCGCAGCGACTTGGCGTGGATGACATCGCGCCAGATCCCCAGCCATTCGTGGAAGGCGACCCGGATAGGGTTGAAGGTGCCGAGCTGGCTGATGATGCCGTAACGGATCGGCTCATTGTCGTCTTCCGGCACGAAAGTGCCGAACAGACGATCCCAGATGATCAGCACGCCGGCGTAGTTCGCATCCAGATATTTCGCATTGGTCGCGTGGTGCACGCGATGGTGCGAGGGCGTGTTCATCACCCATTCGAGCGGCCCAAGCCGGCCAATGGTCTCGGTATGAATCCAGAATTGGTAGACCAGGCTGATGGAGGAAAACATCAGCACCATCAGCGGCGGGAAGCCGACATAGACGAGCGGCAGCCAGAAGATGAAGTTCAAACCCAGGGTGCCGGTCCAGGTTTGGCGCAACGCAGTGGTCAAATTATAGTGTTGCGAAGAATGGTGGACGATATGGCTGGCCCAGAACCAGCGCCGTTCGTGCGCGATGCGGTGAAACCAGTAATAGGCGAGATCTTCGGCGAAGAAGCACGCCGCCATCACCGGCCAGGTCCAACCGAGATTGAACAATCGGAAATCGTAGACCCAGAAATACGCAGCCACTGCGAAGCCGCCGAAGGCGATGGCGAAGACGCGGTTGCCGAAACCCATGGAGAGGCTCGCGGCGCTGTCGCGGATTTCGTAGCGGCCCTTACCGGTCAGCTTCACCACGATCATCTCGATGATGATCAGGATGACGAAGCCCGGCACCGCGTAGAGCACGATGTCGGGAATATCGAACGGAGCTTCGGGCGCCGTCACGGTCTTGCCTCTCCGTGTTTGAACTCGCTGAGCCATTGCGGCTCGCCATCGACACGCATCTTTAGCCGCGGAAACCCCGCATCGGCAAACGCGAGGTCCAAAAGACCATGCTTCAAGACCAGCCGCACCGATCTTGCTGCGGCAAACCGCGCGCTGACGTCGGCGCCCATGACGCGCGCCACCATGATGCGCCCGTCCGAGAGCCGGGCCAAGGCGGAACGGCCATTTGGGGCGATGATTGCGTGTTCGACGCGCGCGCCCTCGCCCCCGGCAAGACGGCTAAGTTCGCCCTCGTCGATCCGCGCCGATTTGCGGAAGCCGAGCACGGCTGCGACGCCGAGCATGAGCAGGATCACCGTGGCCGATCCCGCCAACTCGATCGCTTGTGCAAGGCCGAACGGGTTTTCGAAATCCATTGGTCAGCCCAGCAAGCCCACGACAATGATGAGGGCAAGGAAGAGGCTCGCAATAATGGCGGCGAACTGCAGCATGAAGAAGGTGCGCCAGCCCGCCGACCACCAGCCGAGCGCATAAGCGCCCTTGAGATGAAAATAGGTATGCACCGGCAAGCCGAGCCAGAACAGCAAAGCCGCAAACCAGGCAAATCCCGGAATCTTGGTGATGCCGATTATGGCTGAAAACAGAAACGCGGCGAACGCGAGCGCGTAAAGAGCATAGGCGATATGGTCGTACATGGTCAGCCCGCGCTTCCACAGGAAGAGCAGCATGATGAACGGCAGTGACAGCGGGGCAAGCAGGAAAGCGAACTTCGACGCCGCTTCCTGCACGCGGTAGACCATCAGGTCGGGATTGGCGAAGTTCTCTTTCATCCGCGCATTGATCGCCGGGTCGTTCGAAACCTTGAAATCCTCGCGTTGCGCCATGCGGCGGAAACCATCCTGCCAGGTTTCGCCGGGCAGCCAGCCGACGCCGTCGATTTCAGCCTCTGCCTCGGCGTCGATCGCGTCGTTCTCGCCGTTGGCGCGGCGCGTGGCATATTCGTCGAACCGTCGCAGCGCCGCCTGCATGCGTTCGAGTTGTGCGCGCGCAAGATCGACCTCCTGCTGGGCGAGACGCGCGTCGAGGTCGCCGGTGTGCTGATCCGGGGGCTGCGCCCGCGCGACGGCCGATTCGCGCTCCTCGCGCGTCAGCTCTGCCTGGGCTTCCCTGACCGCTTCTTCGAGCCCAGCCCGCTGCTGCTGCGGCGTGCCGTCCAGTTCGACCGGGGCGTCGACGAAGCTGAACGCAAAGAACAGCAGAAAGATCGCGAACAGGAACATCGTCAGCGGCGAGAGATAGCGCGCGCGTTTGCCGTAAACGTAATTGCGCGTCAGCGTCCCCGGCCGGAACACGACCATCGGCAGCGTCCGCCAGGTCTTGGTGTCGAGATGCCAGAGATTGTGCAGAAACTCGGCCGCGACGTGGGTCAGCCTCCGATTGGCGGCGGTGTGCTGACCGCAATTGGAGCAATAGCGGCCGGTTATCGGCGCGTCGCAATTCGGGCACCTGCCCTCGCCGGGCGCACCCCCCTCGCGGCCTTCTATCGCCGCGCCGACCGCCCCTGCTGTGGCCAGCGCGCCGGCAGCTTCCAACTCCCCACTCATGACTCAGAGTCTCCCGCGCGCAGCGGGCCGGATCAAGCCCGGGCGTCTCGCCGGGAGGGCCCTTCGGCGCCAGTTTCACCGTCCAGCCGCGGCAGGAAGCCGAGTTCGCCCCGCGCCACCGCTGCTGGTTCGCGCCTGGGCGCCGCCGCTGGCGCGCATTTCTTGGCGTCGCAGGTCAGCGCCTCGAGCCCCTCGCCCTCGACCGCCAGCGCGGCCAGACCTTCGGCCTCTTCGATGGTGCGCGCCCAGACATAGACCGGCGCCACAGCGCTCTCGAAGCGGCGTGGCCAGTTCTTGGCGCGGCGGTCAAGACGGGCTTCCACTACCACGCGCCAGAACGGCATGTGCGGCCGCACCAGCTTGATGCGGAAAAGATAAGACCAAATCCGGCTCAAGCCGCGCTTCAGCTTCACGAATTCCACTCCGGCTTGCGCTTCTCGAGGAACGCTGCGAGCCCTTCACGACCTTCCGACGATGCGCGCCGTTTTGCAATGCGGCGAGCGGTTTCCTTCATCACGTGTTCGTCGATCACGTGATGCGGGACCATGTGTTGGGGAACCAAAGTACGCGGCCTCGCGACGTCGTCGACCAAAAAACGCACCAGCGCCTTGGCGTCCGCGACCGCGCCGGGCGCTGCGGCCATGGCCAATCCTGACAGATGTTCCATCATGGCCGCCAAGCTTGCCGCGTCCGCGACGGCGTACTGCACCAGGCCGATCCTTTCGGCAAAATCACCATCGAAACCTTCACCCGTCGCAAACAGCGCCTTTGCCCAGCGCGGCCCGATCGCTTGTACGACGTAGGGCGAAATGGTGGCCGGGGTGAGGCCCAAACGGACCTCGCTGAAGCGGAATTTCGCGTCTTTGATGGCGACCGCCACATCGCACGCCGCCACCAGCCCCGCCCCGCCTCCCATCGCTGCGCCGTGAACCAGCGCCACCGTGAGCTGGGGAAGGTCATGCAAGAGCTTCAACATGCGCGCCAGCGCCAGCGCATCGGCTTCGTTGTCTTCCTCGGTGCGTTCGCCGCCGCGCTTCATCCAGTCGATATCGGCGCCGGCGCAGAACACTTCTCCGGCGCCGCGAACGAAAACGGCCCGAACGTGGTCGGCGCCCTTGAGCGTTTCGAAATGCTCGCTCAACGCCTCGATCATGACTTCGTCGAAAGCATTGCGCTTGCCCGGCCGGTTCAGCGTGATCGCGGCGATGCCTTCCGGCGACACATCCAGCAGCGCGGGATCGGGTTCGAGGCTCATGCGGCGGCTCCCAGCACCCGGATCAGAGCCTCAGGACGCTCCGCCTCCGGCGTATCGAAAAGGTTGAGCGTCTGCACCCCGGCGAAGAAGTACTCGAAATCTTCCGGCGGCTCAGCCTCTTCGATGTATACCGGCACCAACCGCTTTTTGTAGCGGTCGGCGAGATAGATTTCGCGCTTGACGTGATCGCTCTCGAAGGCGGCCTGCGAACACATCACCACGACGCCCCCGGCGGTCTTTATCGCGCGTACGATTTCACGGGCCCAGCCGTCGCCCGCGCTGATGCCCTGCTGATCCAGCCAAAACTTGCGCCCGGCGCGCTTGGCGGCTTCGACCAGCGGCAACACGGTCATGTCGTTGGCGCGGGCGTAGGAGACGAACACGGCGTCCCGGGCGGGCGGCGCCCCGCGCGGACGGCGCGGTCGTGGCACGTTGCGGCGGAGCTCCGCGGGCGCTCTGTCGCCACCGAACAGCGAAGCGAGGATGAAACCGAGCGCGGCGACCGCCAGCAGGATCGCGATGGCGAACAGCGCCGGTGTGACGCCGGCTGGAATGCCGTAGCGCAGCCCGAAGGCATTGACGCCCGCAATCAGCTCCGGCCAACCGCCGGGTGTTGGGCCGATGCGATTGACCAGCCAGATGGAAACCGCCGCAGCGATGGCGACCAGGCCCGGCCCCATCAGCACAAGTGCGACGAATACGCCAATCAAACCGCCGCGGGTTTGGTGTTCGCGCGACCTTCGCAACACACTCGACCCGCCCGGCCCCGGCGGCGTCGCAGGCCGATCGCCGGCGCCGTCATCGGCCGCTTCAAATTCCGGAGGCGCGCGCAGGACCTCCTCCACCGCATCGGCGGCCTCATTCCATTTGACCTCCCGCGCTGCTTCGAACGTCGCGTCGACGGCAGGCAGATCGCGCAGCCCGACCGGAGCGGCGCCATCGTCAAGCCGGACCACAACCAGACGGCCCTGCGCCCAGGCATCGAGTGCGCGCTGTTCCAGCCGCAACCGGGCCGTCGCGAATGTCAACGCGCTCGACACCAGCAGCACCAGCACGTCGCCAGCGCCAACCGGCCTCAGCGCAGTTTGGCCGTCATCGAGTTCGGCGAACTGGCCGCGCCGCTCGATCACCTTCTCCAAAGCCTCGGCGAGGTGGCGGTCGGCCGGCGCATGGGCGAGAAAAACTGTCATGGGCGGTGTTTAGGGCCCTGTCGTCCGGGCCGCAAACCGGGTGCGGCGCGACGCCCACAGCTCTTATCATTGCGCCTTAACGAAGGGCGCTTATCCTTGCCTTTTCTGACCGCCATGAAACCCAGTCTAGCCGAAGCCACGACACTCAAGGACATCCCGCCCGATGTTTTGGGCGCCCTTGATGCAGTTTCGGAGTGGTTTTCAGTGCCCGCGGGATGGCCGCTGCTGAGCGCCGGCGAGCCGCCGGACGGGGTGTACTTCCTGGCTTCGGGTTCGCTTGCGGCGTTTAAGCCGACCGATCGCGGCGGTCATCAGCTGCTCGGCTATATCCGACCCGGCGAGCCTGTCGGCGAAATGGCGATGATCGCGCGAGAGCCGCACTCCGGCAGCGTGTTCGCGATGCGCGACAGCGAGATTCTCAAATTGCCGCCCGCGGCATTCGACCTGCTGGTGCACGCCCATCCGGCGATGATGGAGCACATTGCCCGGATCATGCTGACGCGTGCGCGCAACACCGGCAAGTCGAGCCCGCGCGCCGATCCGAAAGTCTATGCGATGATCGCGACATCGCAGACCATCGACATCGAGTTGCGCGCCCGCACGCTGCAGGCGGCGCTGAAGCGATTGGGCGCGCGCGCCGTCGTCATTACCGAGACGGACGTGCTGGCGATTTCCAGCGAGGGCATGAACAGCGCCTGGTTCGATGCGCTCGAGCAAAAGAACGACGCAGTCTTCCTGGTTACGCCGATCGCCGACACACGTTGGTTTCGCACCTGCATCCGCCAGGCTGACCGAATCTGGTTCTTCGCCCGCGCCGATGCACGCCCCTCGCTGCCGCTATTGCCGCCGGAGGAACCGTCGCCGGCCCGTCAGTTCCGGTTGGTCGACGTCATTCTGCTGCATCACGGCATGGACCGTAAGGCCGCCACCACTAACGAGTGGCGCATCGCCTGCGATGCGGCGCGGCTGTTTCACTGGCGCGGGCTGGAGGACGCCGACGCCGCACGATTGGCGCGCGTGATAGCACGGCGCTCGATCGGGCTTGTCCTCTCCGGGGGCGGCGCGCGGGCCTACGCCCATATCGGCGTGGTGCGCGCGCTGCGGGAGGCCGGGCTGCCGTTCGACGTCATCGGCGGCACATCCATGGGCGCGGTGGTCGCTGCCTGTGTCGCCATGGGTTGGGGCAACGAGGAAATCGAGCAGCGTATTTCCAAGGCTTTCGTCGAAAGCAATCCGCTGGGCGATTACGTGTTGCCGGTCGTCGGCCTGACGAGAGGCCGCCGCGTCGATGACCGCCTGCAGGAGAATTTTGGCGAGACACTGATCGAGGATCTCGAAGTTCCATTTTTCGCGGTTTCCACCAATCTCGTCGCCGGTGATTTGCGAGTGCATCGCGGCGGGCTGCTGCGGCGTGCGCTGCGTGCATCCATCGCGCTGCCGGGAATCCTGCCTCCCGTCGTCGATGGCGATCATTCGCTATTGGTCGACGGCGCCGTTCTGCGCAACTTCCCGGTCGAGACCATGCGCGACCTGCACCGTGGGCCGATCATCGGCGTCGACGTTGCCCGGCGCGACGGCATCGATCTCGAGGATTTTCGCGATCCGCCGGGTTTTTTCGGTTGGATCGCCGCGCACGGCTGGCAGGCGGCGCCGCCCATAGCTTCGCTGCTCATGCGCGCCGCCACGCTCACGGTTGATCCGTGGGAGGGCCGCTCCGGCGCCGATCTTTTGATCGCTCCTGAAATGGCCGACATCGACATGCGCGACTGGAAGCGCTTCGACGATGCGATCACAGAGGGTTACGAAGCCGCTGTCGCGGCGCTGCAGCGGCCGCACGGCCTGTTCCATCACCCTGAGACGGACGTCATCGGATCCCTGGCCGGGTGGTCGTCCCTGGAAACGGCGGATTAAGACTGGCGCGAGCGCACTGCGCCAGTATGGTCCGCCCAGTTCAGGACCATTCCATGCGCATTCTTCTGTGTGCCGCCGTACTTGCGCTGAGCGGATGCGGCCAAAACGCCGATAGTGCGTCTGACGCATCTGCATGCGCGCGCAGCGCCACGCATGAAGTCGTCTGGAGCGGCACAACGGCTGACACGATCACGGCGCGATCGGAGGGCCAGAGCTGCGCCCAAGCCGTCGTGACTTTCGTCGCGCGAGACGCTGACGGCGATCCGCTTTGGACGTTCGCCTCGACCTATTACGACATGACGATGGGCGGGATTCCGCCGGAAGGTGCGCCGGAGGTTTCTGTCGGGCAAATGGACGAGTTCCTCGCCGGCTGGGTGAACGTGACGACGATGCGTTCCGGCGAATTGCCGGCGTGGCGCGAGGACGCCGCGACGCTGACGGAAAGCGCGACGACGTTCGCCTACGACACGCCGTTCGACCGCGAGACTTACGAAGCGTTGCGCGCGCGGAATCTGGCGATGATCTGTTACGCCGCCGCTGTCGAAGCTTCACAGTGCCTGATCGTCGATCCCGCTTCGCATGCGCCGACGCTGATGGTGGCGTACGGACCGTGATGCGTCTTCTGCTTCTGAGTTTGGCCGTGCTCGCAGGCGCATGCACGCCGCCGCAGGCCCGGCGATGCGATTTGACCCACACGGCGCAGATTGCGTTCACGTCGCCGGAGATTCACGACCGCATCGTCGTGCGCAGTTTTGGCGCATCCTGCGACAAGGCGATCGGGGTCTACGAGATCACGGACAGTGAGGGACATCCGATCTGGGCGTGGGCGTCGCCCTTGCCGCGTCAGTTCGGCGACGTGTTCGCGGTCGACGAGCCCGAGCACATGCAGACGTTTCTCGAGCATTGGGCGCGGCCGGCAATTACGACGACGCAGGCGGCGCCGGAATGGAACCGGCTGGTTCCAGGGCAGACCACGCTCGATGAATTCACATATTCCGACATTCGCGCACGCAATCTGCCGATGTTGTGCCACTTTTCCGGAACAGCACGACAGATCTGCGTGTTTTGGGAGCCAGTCGCGGGCGGCGCAGGGTTGCTGTTTGAGCGCGACGTCGAGGAGACGGTGGAATGAAGCGTGCTGGCGTCGTGGTGATTGCGTTGAGCCTGATCGCCTGTTCTCCTCCGGCCCCTCCTGCCAAGACCGAAATTCCGCCCGCGAGCGAGACCGCGCGGTCGGGCTGTGAAGCAACGGCCTCGCGCGATTGGTCGGCGGTCGGCAGCCAGTATTATGTGATCGAAGCCGAGGCGCACGGCGCGATCTGCGGCGAGGCAATCGCAACGATCCGCATCAAATCGACGGAAGGCGAGATTCTCTACACTCGAGACCACCCCACGCGCGATGTGGCGCTCGCGTTCAACCCCAACAGCGATCAAACGGGGCTGCGCACCGAAATTGACGCGTGGACGCAGAACACTTCCGAGAGCGGCCGCACTGACGAGCTGCCAGCCTGGCCCGCCGGCGCCGAACGTCCACCGGGCTTCCAGCCGGCGGTGACGCGCAGCGTCTACGAACAAGCGCGCGGCAATCAGGGCGCGCTTTTCTGCTATCCCGACGGCGCTGAGAGTAATGCGTGCGTCGCAGTGGCTGGTGCAAGCGCCACATATCTCGGCTCACTGACGCCCGAGCGTCCCTAGGGCGCCCGGCCGTCATTGCGATCGGCGAGGATCAGCGCAATGGCGCGATCGGCGGTGACACGCGCGGCGCACTGCACGCTGTGTCGGCTCGCGCGCCAGGCGCCGCGCACGCTCCAAGAGAAAACGCAAGAGCGAAAAACAGCTGCCGCATTTTCGCCTCCCGCCGTCACTCTGCCACGACGTTTCGCCAACTGCATCACGGATTAGCCATCCCGCTTGCGAGCGGAGCTGCAGCGCTTATCTTGGAAGTCCTCCGGCGACGTCCGCCGGTTTGCTTAAGAAAGGAGGTGATCCATGTCTCATGTGTCCGTAGAGGGGATTTATCTCCTTTAAGAGCAGGGGTTTCGCCCTGTCTGATACATCCTTAGGCTCGGCATATGCGCGGGCGGCTCTAATGGGTCGCCCGTTTTGCTTTTTGCAGAAAAGTTGATGTCTCCTCACGCGCGAACATTGCGGAGCAGGGGGTAATCAAAATCCCACTTTGGAGAAGCGCTACGACATCATCTACGACGACCTGCCTGAAAGTATTTTTTCAGCGACTCGCGCGTTGACCGTGAGGACGCCTATCCCACGATGAAGACCGCAGACACCTGCGCGCTTCCCATCGGCAAACTCGCGAAGGACGACAGTCTCCTCTTCATCTGACGGCTGCGACGTTTGGGGGAAGGAGGTAGCGTCCGACCTTCGTCTCTAGGCTTGCGTTAGCGACCCCGTGGCCCCTACTAACTGCGGAATGGGGCTCTTTATAATCCTCGGGCTTCTCAGCCTCGCGGTCTTGGCGGTGGGCTTCCTCGTCGCCGCCTGGCTTTTGCACTTCTCAATCGAGTCCATGAATGGCCGCGCATTTCTCAACGCCGACGACAGAGAAATCTTGTATCTAATCGAAAGCGCGAACGTCCACGGAGTAAGCCCGTCGTTGGAAGACCTCATGGAACGCACCCACATCCCGCGCGAACGGATACTATCTAGCCACCAGAAACTTGTTCGCCGGGGACTTGTTCGAGTCTGGTGATAACCCGCTCATTGTGTCCCGCTTTTAGGCTCATCATAGGCTCGGAAAGTCCCTGCTCTGCGGAAAATTGCCGTTAGTTTTCTAAGGTTCGCTTCGGTTAGCGGGTGGGTTCAGCGCTTAACGCCTGCCCCGCACGGGACAGACAATGGAAGGGCCGCGGCGGCGACGCTCGCGGCCCTTCGGCTGTCTGGCTCTCCTATTTGCGTCGTCTGGCCGCTTTCTTGGCCGCGGTCTTGCGTTTGGCGGCGTTCTTGGCGCGCGTCTTCGCCGCTTTCTTGGCGGCGCGTTTGCGCTTGGCCTTCTTCGCCGGGATTGGACTATCGGCGGTGTAGTCCGGTTTGCCTTTGCGCTTCGTCGAAGCGAATTCGTCGAGCTGTTTTTGGCTCATCGAATCGTACATCTGGCGCGCGGCGCCTTTGAGATCCTTGCGCTTGGCTTCCCCGCGTTTGGCCGCGAGTGCAGCGCCGGCGGCTTTCTGTTGGGCCTTGGATTTGGCGGGCATGGCGTTTCTCCTTCCTGGGAGAATGCGCCTTGCAGGCGCGCGTTCCAAAAATGAGGGCGGGATTGCTCCCGCCCCCAAGGCTCACCAGCAGAGGGAAATATCTCAGGCTTCGGCGCTGACAGCCTTCGCGCGCGGCGCACGCCAGAGTCCGTAACCCGCCATCAGTACGGCGGCGACGCCGGGCGCGCCAAGCGCGCCGGCGCCGGCAAGTTCCGGCAATGCGCCAGCGCCGGTCAGAACCAGAGACACGGCTATGGCGATCAGGCCGGCGCCGAACAGCATCAGCGCCGCAAGACCTGCGCTCTCGAACGACGGCAGCTTGAAGTCCATGCGTTTGCGCAACTTGTGCAGGCGCGCGTCAGCGCCCTTGGGCAGCGGCTTGGACTTGGCGAACCACATCTTGTCGCTCGCCGCTTGGGTGCTGCGGCGCGGCGCGACGCGGGGCTCGAAATCGAACCGTGCAACGGGCTTGGCGTGCGCTGTCGTGATTTCCGCATCTTCGCCGGCGTCATCAACCACAACCTGTGTGAGCAACAGCGCTTCGGTGGCGGGTTCCGCTTTCAGGATTTCGGTGAGGCGCTCAACTGGTTGCGGCTTTGGTGCGGGCGGCAGCATCGAGCCAACTTCCGGCGGCGGGACATAAGCCACCGGCGCCCCCAGGATGGAAGCTGCGTGATCGAGCTGCGGCCGGACGAACACCGAAGGTGCGGCGGTCTGCGGCAGCTCCTTCAGAAACAGCGCCTTCTCGGCGGTGCGGCGGCGGACCAGGGCATCGACGATCACCAGTTCGCCGGACACGTCGCTCTTGCGCCAAGCGTCCATGGCGCAGGCGGCGGAGACGTAGTCGCCGGCATTGACCCGGCGCAGCACCTGGCTCTTGCCGAAGGCTTCCGCGCCCACTGAAAATGCGAACGAGACGAGCGCGTCGAACTGGGTCTGCGTCAGCGGCTGGGTAACCAGCGTGTTCACCAGGCCCTCGAACGGCGCGACATCGAGCGCCAGCATTTCGCGGGCGTCGTTCTCGTTAACTGCTTCGCCGGGCTCAGTGACGCGAATGTGGCTATAGCCCACCACCCAGCCCCCGGTCGGCAGCTGTTTCGGTTCGGCCTGAAACCCTTCCAGCTCCTGAATCAGAGCGAGGCCGTTGGCGGAAATAGCGTTCGTCATGGGCTTGCCTTCGAATTCTTCGCAGCCGCGTCCCGTTTCGGTTCTGGTCGGCGGGCCGCGTTCCCCTTTCAGGCAAGTCAGGCGCCAAGCGCGCGCTCTGAGGGTGAACCAGCGTTAAGGCGGTTCGGCGCTCAGCCCAGCAGAATCATGGTGGCGAGGCCGAGGAACGCCAGGAAGCCGACAACATCGGTGACGAAGGTGACGAACACCGACGACGAAACAGCCGGGTCGGCGCCGAAGCGCCTGAGCGTCAGCGGCACGAGTATGCCGGCCAGGCCGGCGCAGGCGAAGTTGATCAGGATTGCGAGGGCGATCGCGCCCGCAAGCAGCGGGCTCTTGAACCAGACGACGACCACCAGCGCCAAGACAAGAGCGAAGATGACGCCGTTGGACATGGCGGTCATGGCTTCGCGCAAGATGTAGCGTGGCGCCGTGCTTTCGGTGAGGTCGCGCGAAGCGATGGCGCGAACCGCCACGGCAAGCGCCTGTGTGCCGGCGTTGCCCCCCATCGAGGCGACGATAGGCATCAGCACAGCGAGCGCAATCAGCCGATCGATCGAACCTTCGAAATTCGAAATCACCCAGGAGGCGACCACTGCAGTGCCGAGATTCACCAGGAGCCAGGGCGCCCGGGCGCGCACTGACCTGAACACCGTATCAGTTTGCGCGGCCTCGCTGACGCCGGCCAACTTGAGCAAGTCTTCCTCGCTTTCCTCGGTGATGATGTCGACGATGTCGTCGACGGTGACCATGCCCTTGATGCGCCCAGCGTCGTCGACGACCGGGGCCGAGGCCATGTGATATTTCTGGAAAGTCTGGGCGACTTCTTCCTGATCCATTTCCGGACGAATGAGAATGAGCGGCGCCCGCATGATGCTGATGAGCGCTGTGTCGCGGCGGGCCCGCAGGAGGCTCGAGACCCGCACCGCGCCGATCGGGCGCATCAGCGCATCGACGATGTAGATTTCGAAGAACTCGTCCGGCAGTTCGGCGGAATCTTCACGCATACGATCGATGACATCGCCAACCGTATCCCCTTCCGGCGCAGCCACGTATTCGCGCTGCATGAGGCGGCCAGCCGTCTCTTCTTCGAACGAGAGCGCCTCTTCGACGGCAAGACGGGTGTCCTCATCGGCGGCAGCGAGAACGCGTCCCAGCTGTTTCTCGTCGATGTCGGCGGCAACCGCGGCGGCGTCGTCGGTGTCGAGCTGGCCGAGCGCGCGGCCTACATAGTCCGCCGGCAGTTCGGGCAGGATTTCCTCGCGGCGCTCCCACGAGAGTTCGGCCAGGAAGTCGGGCGGCAAGTAGCGGCCGACCGTCTTTGCGATGGTGCGAGCGGTTTCGAGCGGCACATGCTCGATGACGTCGGCGATGTCGGCAGGATCGAGATTGGCGAGCTGACGGCGGAGCGCCGGGGCGTCATGGTCCCCGGCTGCGCCGATGATGGTTGCGATGAAATGGGCGTCTTCGGAGGGCGCGTGGCGCTCTACCGCCGCCGGTTCGGTCTCGGTGTTCATCGGCGGGCCGCTTCGACTCGTGGATGGAATGGATTCGTGCCGCCTCCAAACGCCGCGTTGCGCGCGCCGTCAAGCGCCACGTTTGAGGCTTGCGCACTATATACCCGCTATGGGTATATGTTTGACGGCGGCCCCGTCCAGAATCTTGAAGTTGTGCCGTCCGCAAGCGCAGGGCGTTCTGACGCTGGCCGTTGGCCGGCAGATTCAGCGCTGGGGTCATTCGCGATTGGCGGATCAATGAAGCGCTGTGTTCGGCGTCGGCGCGCTGGTGCAGCACCATCTCGCCAGCGATGCGCTCGAGCCGCTCTATGACGGCGATCCTCAGGGCGCCATGGCGTTCGTGCGGCTCAAGATCGGTTAGCCCCATCTCGGCCGCTTCACGCAGAACATGCAGGCATATCGCCTAGCGCCGATGGAATGCGTAGTCTCCGACTCGTGAGCAACACTGTAGATATTTGGACGGACGGGGCGTGCAGCGGCAATCCGGGCCCAGGCGGCTGGGGCGCTGTACTGCGCTATGGCGGATCGGAAAAGGAGATTTCCGGCGCCGAGGCGGCGACCACCAATAACCGCATGGAGCTCACGGCAGCCATCGAAGCGCTGAACGCGCTGAAGCGGCCGGCCAAGGTGCGGTTACACACCGATTCCAGATACGTCATGGACGGCGTGACCAAATGGATTCACGGCTGGAAGAAGAACGGCTGGAAAACCGCCGACAAGAAGCCCGTGAAGAACGACGATCTTTGGCTCGCGCTGGATGCGGCGGCGGACCGGCATGAGATTTCGTGGAAATGGGTCAAGGGCCACGCCGACAACGAGATGAACAACCGCGCTGACGAATTGGCGCGGGGCGCCATCCAGACCTTGCGCGCATAGCTGACGGGGATTGCGTTGGATCGAGGCCAGGCGCAGCTTCTCGGCATGCGCAACGCCCTTCTCATCGCCGCCCTCCTCGTTTCACCTGCGGTTCACGCTCAAAGCATGGATGATCTCGCTTGGCTCAGAGGCTGCTGGCGCACCGAAGCGCCAGCTGAAGCGGAAAGCGGCTCGCGAACCACCGAAGTTTGGATCGATCCGCCGGGGCCGGCGATGATCGGCTATTCCTTCAATGAGGGCGAAGGCGAGGTGCAGGGCTGGGAGCAGATGCGCATCGACGCCGTGGATGGCGGGCGCCCGCGTCTTGTGGCCATGCCGGGCGGGGCCTCGCCCGTCGTCTTTCGCATGCGCGAGCAAGCACAGCCCACTCCTGGCTTCGCCCAGTTCGAAAGTCCCGAGCACGATTATCCGCAGCTGATCGAATACCGGCGCCAAGGCCGGCGATTGACGGCCACAATATCGCTTGTCGATGGCGGCAATCCCTACGTGTACGCCTACCGGCGCGTTGCCTGTCCTGCGAGCGTCAGGCCGTGACCACCCGGCGGCATGTGTTGGAATGGCTGGCGGCGGCGCCGATCCTGAGCGCCTGCGGTGAGCATGCCCTGCCCGACCCCTATGCGGCGTGGCGCGATCCGGGCGCCGGCGAAACCGATCCGCGCCGCTTCGCGCTCGCCCACGCAATCCTCGCGCCCAACCCGCATAACACTCAAGCTTGGCAAGTGGAGCTGCGCGGCGACGACGAAATGCTGCTCTATTGCGATCTCGAGCGACGCCTACCGTTCACCGATCCGCTCGACCGCCAGATTACGATCGGCTGCGGCTGCTTTCTCGAACTCTACGGCATCGCCGCGCGACAGCATCGCTACGACGCGACGATCGCGTTCTTCCCGGACGGCGAACCGTCACCGCGTCTCGATGCGCGCCCATTGGCGCAGGTGAAGCTGGTTCGCATCGAGAGCGCGTTGGCGCCGGGCGAAGATCCGTTATTCCGGCAAATCGCGATGCGGCGCACCAATCGCGAGGTCTATGATGTTACCCGATCGCCGAGTGCTGCGGATTTTGGCGCGCTCGACAGCGTCGTCACCAACACAGGTGAGGAATATCCGGGCCGCTTCTTTTGGACTGCTGACGAACAACGGGTTGCTGCGTTGCGCGATCTGGTTTGGCGCGCATTCGAGCGCGAAATGCACACCACCGGCGCCCTCGCCGAAACCTATCAGTGGCTGCGGTTCGGGCGAGAAGAGATCGCCGAGCATGGCGATGGCTTGGGTATCGAGGGGCCAATGATGCCGCTGTTCAAGCTGCTCGGGCTCGTCAGTCGTGAAGCGATGATCGACCCGCAATCGCAGTCGAATCGCCTGGCCCTTGCGGACTGGCGGAAGAAGGCGGAGTCCGCCCCGGCGTTCTTATGGCTGACGAGCACCGATGACTCGCCGGTGTCGCGCCTGCTGACGGGCCGGTTCTATGCGCGGCTTGCGCTGGCGGCGCAATCGCTCGGTCTCGCCATGCATCCCTGGAGTCAGGCGCTGCAGGAATATGAGGAGATGGCCGATCTTTACGCAGAGGCGCGCCAATTCTTGAGCCCGGGCGGAGAAACCGTGCAGATGCTTGCACGCGTGGGCTACGCCGATTCCGTTGCGCCCTCGGCCAGGCGCAGCGCCGAAGCACTGATCAGGCCGCCTTCACCCTGAGCGTCGAGCCGTCGACGCTGTCGACGACGACGGTCTGCCCGGGCTGCAGCGCATCATCGCTGATGGCGCGCCAAACCGTGTCGGCGACCCTCACCGACCCGGCGCCATTGGCGAACACGGTGATGACGCCGCGCGTGCCGATCAGCGTGCGCGAGCGTTCATTGAGGCCGGTGGCCGCGCCCTCCTCGCGCCAGCGCTGCACGATCGGGCGGCCGAACGCCGTGAGCCCGATCACGAGCAGGGCGAAGATCGCCATGTCGGCGAGCCAATTCGTGGCGCCGGTAAGCGAAGCGAGCGCGGTGAGGAAAGCCGCAACCGCCGGCCAGAGGAGGTAGGTCGTGCCTGAGGCCATTTCGGCGATGAGCAGGATCAACCCAAACACCAGCCAGTGCTGCGGCCCGAGACTCGTCAGGAAGGCGATCAGCGTGTCCATGGTTTCAATGTAGCGATGCTCGAGAGGTATCGCGAGTGGTTAGCGCGGCGCCGGCGTCGGCGCCCGCGGGGCCGCCCACGGCGCCCCGCCTGCCCCGCCCTCGGCTTGGGCGTTGAGCGCGCGCAGCCCTTCGACCAGACCGGCGATGCCGGAAAGGTCGGCCGGGACAATCACGGTGCGCTGCTGGTTCGATGTGGCGAGCTGGCCGAACGCCTCGACGTATTTCAGACCGAGGAAGTAGCGGATCGCGTTGACGTCGCCCTTGCCGATCGCCTGAGACACCATGTCGGTGGCCTTCGCTTCGGCTTCGGCTTCGCGCTCACGCGCTTCGGCGTCACGGAAGGCGGCTTCACGACGGCCTTCAGCCTCAAGGATCGCCGATTGCTTGGCCCCCTCGGCGCGCAGAATGGCGGCCTGCTTGTCGCCCTCGGCCTCGAGGATCTGCGCCCGGCGCTCACGTTCGGCCTTCATCTGGCGCGCCATGGCCTGAGTCAGATCGGCAGGGGGCGAGAGATCCTTGATCTCGACGCGCATCACCTTGGTGCCCCAGGCATGGGTGGCGGCGTCGATCACGGTGAGCAGACGCGCGTTGATGGAATCACGCTGCGAGAGCACCTCGTCGAGATCCATCGAGCCGACCACGGTGCGGATATTGGTCAAGCAGAGATTGAGGATGGCGAGGCGATAGTTCTCAACTTCGTAAGCCGCCTTCGGCGCATCCATCACCTGGATGAAGACCACGGCGTCGACGGACACGATGGCGTTGTCTTTGGTGATCACTTCTTGGCGCGGCACGTCCAACACTGCTTCCATCATCGACATGCGGCGGCCGACGCGATCAACGAACGGGACGAGAAAGGCGATGCCGGGACGCAGCGTCCGTACGAAGCGGCCGAAACGCTCGACAGTAAACTGAAAGCCCTGCGGCACGACCTTGATCGCGCTGAACGCCAGCACGAGCGCCATGATGACAAAAGCGAGAACGACGAAGTCCATTGCACTTACTCCCGCCGCTTCTGCGGCCCCGATTGCGTTCTCGCGCGCACTCGCCGGTTAAGATCAGCCTAACTGGCTCAGCAGGTGCTCGGCGCTGGAAACTTTATATTCACCAGGTTCTTCAACGTGCAGCTGAGATACCACTCCATCCTTGACAAGCATTGAATAGCGCTTCGAACGAACACCCATTCCGAATTTCGAAAAATCCGCATCGAGACCCGCGGCCTTGGCGAACTCGCCGGAGCCGTCGGAGAGCATGACGATGTCGTCGAGACAATTCTGATCTTTCGCCCATGCACCCATGACGAAGTGATCGTTTACGGCGGTGCAAGCAATCGCATCGACGCCTTTGGCCTTTAGGTCACCGGCATGTTCGCGGAAGCTGGGCAAATGGCGCGCCGAGCAGGTCGGCGTGAATGCGCCCGGCACGGCGAACAGCGCCACTGTCTTGCCGCCGAACACATCGGCGGTGCGCATCTGCTTCATGCCTTCGCCTGTCGGCACGTTGAACTGCACGTCCGGCAAACGGTCACCGACTTTGATCATCTTGTCACTCCTCGATTTGGGTGCCCTATTTAGGTGAAGCGCCTTCCATATGCGAGCGCCCTCTTGCGCCGAAACCCGGGACGCGGGACCATTGGCGCCATGAGCGACACTCTGACGGGCAAGCTGTTGGTGGCGATGCCGGGGATCGGCGATCCGCGCTTTGACAAGAGCGTGATCGTCATGTGCGCGCACGACGCCGAGCACGCTATGGGTGTCGTGATCAACAAGCCAAAGGACGATCTGACACTGAGCGAAGTGCTCGGGCATCTGGGCCTGCAAGCGGGCGGCGGAGTGTCGGCGCGGACGGTGCTCGACGGCGGACCGGTGCGGCCCGACCGCGGCTACGTGTTGCACTCCGAGGACTTCGCCGCCGGAGAAGCGACCCATGACGTGGCCCCCGGGCTGCGGCTGACGGCCACGCGGGACGTGCTGGAGGCGGTCGCCGGCGATCGCGCCCCGGCAAGCTTCGTGCTGGCTTTGGGCTGCGCGGGATGGAGCGGAGGACAGCTCGAAAGCGAGTTGCAGCACAATGCGTGGCTGGTCGTCGAGTTCGATGACGCCATCGTCTTCGATGAAGGTCACGACGACAAATGGGAGCGCGCGATCAAATCGCTCGGCTTCGAGCCATCACAGCTGAGCGAAACTGCAGGCCGCGCGTAAAGCTGCGTACGCAATTTCTCACATCAGGCAGGGTTTTATTTTCTGCATGGCCTTGCCGGGGACCACGGCGGCGCCCATGTCGCCTGCCCGCACGATCGGGTGCGGATTCTGTACAAAGGACATGCATGAGCAAATCCCCGCTCTTTTCCTACATTCTGCTTGATCGTTCTGGTTCGATGGAGAGTTGCCGCGACACAACAATCGACGCTTTCAACGAGTACGTCATGGGGCTGCGCCGCTCCGACGAAGTTGACGCCCGAGTCACGCTCACGATCTTCGACTCCGATGGCATCGACACGCTTCAGCACGCAGAACCGGCGAAGAGCTTCATGGAACTGAACCGGCAAAACTACGTGCCCCGCGCCAGCACGCCGCTGCTGGACGCCATCGGCCACGCAGTGGCCGAGATCGATAAGATCGAACTGCGGTCCGGCGAGAAGGTCGGCCTCGTCATCCTTACCGACGGCTTCGAGAACGCCAGCCAGGAGCACACGAAAGACACCGTCCGCAGACTGCTGACCGATCGCCAGGACAACAAGGGCTGGCTCGTCACCTTCCTCGGCGCCGATATCGACGCGTTTGCCGAGGCCGGCGCTATCGGCATCAAGGGCGGCAATTACCTGGCGCTGAAGAAGGGCAAGCTGCGCGAATCTATGAAGCACATGGGCGCTTCGCAGGCGCGCTACGCCTTGAGCGGCGACTTCGACACGGCTGCCTTCCGCGACGACGAGCGCGCGGATGCAAACGAAGACCCGAAAACCTGATCTCGCCGGCGCGGCGCTTCCCCGGAGGCGCCGCGTCTCTTCAAGCGCAAGCGGTCTGGCGGCGTACGCGCTCTGCTGACGGCGGGTATTTCGCAAGCGCCGAAGCCGGACGGATTGGCCGCCGTTCGAGATTGCCGCCGCAGTTCGGGCAACTTCCCTTCAAGACGCCGTCGGCGCACGCCGCGCAAAATGTGCACTCGAAACTGCAAATGCGCGCGTCTCTACTTTCGGGCGGCAGGTCGCGGTCGCAGCATTCGCAATTGGGCCGTAGCGCCAGCATTCACGCCACTCCCGTCATCTTCTCGATCGCTTCGCGACGTTGTTGAGCGAAAGCCGCGAAAAGCTGCTTCACGGCGGCGACGGTCTTTGCTTCCGCGATCTCAGGCCGGCCAGAATTGAAGGGCGGCGCCGGTGCGTATTCTATGGCGAGCTGGATCATTTTTGCGGTGTCTTCGCCGGCCAGTTCGGCAGCGATGCTGAGCGCGATATCGATGCCCGCAGTCACTCCCCCTCCGGTGATGACATTGCCGTCGCGCACGACGCGAGCGTCATCGGCAATGGCGCCGAACGCCGGCAGCAGTTCGCGATAGGCCCAATGGCTGCCGGCGCGCTTGCCTTTGAGAAGGCCCGCCGCGCCCAGGATCAGGGAGCCGGTGCAAACGGCGGTGAGATATTTCGCGCCGTCGCCGAGGCGCTTCACCTGCGCCATGAAAGCCGGATCGAGCATCGCTTCGGTTTGCCCCGGCCCGCCCGGGATCATGATCAAGTCGGCGCGGTCGACGTCGGCCAGCGGGGTGAGATCGGCGAAGGCAAGTCCCATTTCGGTCGCCAGCCTCCCGCCGTCTTTCGAGGCGATTATCGTTTCAGCGTTCGGCAGTCGCGCCAGCACTTCATAGGGCCCGGTAAAGTCGAGTTGGGTCAGCCTTGGATAGAGAATGAAGACGATGCGGAACGGTTGCGTCATGAGCGGCTCCCTTGACAGCGTGAACATGGCCCATGAGGGTGTTGGCTTAAATGTCAAAGAACCCTCGTTTTCGGCCAACACCGCGAACCGTGCTCATCGTGCTGTTCCCCGGCTTCCAGATCCTCGACGCCGCCGGCCCGCTCGGCGCCTTCGAGATCGCCTCGCGGTTTTCGCCCGGCGCGTACGAGTTGCGCACGGTGGCGGCGACGGCGGGCCTGATCCCCTCTTCCGCAGGCGTGCCGATGCCGGCCGAGGCGCTGGGCGCACGCGTGAAGGCGGACACCTTTATCGTCGTCGGCGGCGGCGGCACGGCCGAAGCCATGCGTGACGCGACGCTGCTGCGGGCGATCAGCCGAACGTCCAAACGGGTGCGACGCGTCGCAAGCGTCTGTTCGGGCGCATTTCTGCTGGCGCAAGCGGGTCTGCTCGACGGCAAGCGGGCGACCACGCATTGGCGGCGCGCACCGCAATTGGCGCAGATGTTTCCCCTTGTGCGCGTCGAGGCGGACTGCATTCACATCAAGGACGGCGCGGTTTGGACGTCAGCCGGCGTGACCGCCGGGATCGATCTGGCTCTGGCCATGATTGCCGAAGATCTCGGCGACGAAGTAGCGGCAAACGTTGCCCGCGAAATGGTGGTCTACGCCAAGCGTCCCGGCGGACAGGCGCAGCACTCGGCGCTGCTCGACCTTGATGCTGGCGCATCGCGCTTTGCGCGCTTGAACGCCTGGATGCGCGAACACCTGGATGACGATCTTTCCGTTGAACGCCTCGCCTTGCAGGCAGCGATGAGTTCTCGCAACTTCGCGCGGAGCTATGCCGCGGAAACCGGCGTTACGCCGGCAAAGGCGGTCGAGCGGCTGCGGACGGAGGCTGCGCGCTCGATGCTGGCGCGAGGAGGCGCGATCGAGGAGATCGCGCGCCGCACCGGCTTCGGCGATCCTGAACGCATGCGCCGCGCGTTCCTGCGCCTTTATGGAACGCCCCCCGCGGCGATGCGCAGGAGCATGCGTCAAGCTTGACGAGCGCCGCGTTCCGGCAGACGACGCTGGTTTATGGCTGAACCGCAGAAATCGATCTTCGTCACGGGGGCCGGCTCGGGCATCGGGCGCGCCACGGCGCAACTGTTTGCCGAACGCGGCTGGTTCGTCGGCCTCTTCGACGTAAACCCCGGCGGACTCGAAGAAACCGCGGCGATGCTGCCGGAGGGTCAACGCATCTCGATGGTGTTTGACGTGCGCGACCGCGGCGGCTGGAATCGCGCAGTCGAAACGTTCGGGCAAGCTACGAACCGGCGCCTGCACGTGCTGTTCAACAATGCCGGCGTCGGCCGAGGCGGACCGATCGACGAAATGTCCGCCGACGACATCGATCTCGTGCTCGATGTCAACTTGAAGGGCGTCATCAACGGCGTCAACGCGGCGTTGCCGCTGCTGCGCGAAACGCCAGGCGCGCGCATCGTCAACACGGCTTCGGTGGCCGGCGTATTCGGCGCGCCGAACATGGCTGTCTATTGCGCGACGAAGTTTGGCGTGCGCGGTCTGACCGAGGCGCTCGACGTGGAGTTCGCGCGTTATGGCGTGCGCGTCGTGAGCTTGATGCCATGGTTCATCGACACCGCGATCCTGGACGGCCTTCCGAGCGGCAGTGACCGGTCGAACCGGCGTATCCGCGATACGCTCGTCGAGAACAAGACGCCGATCTATCCGGTGCGGATGGCGGCAGAGCGCGCCTGGGATGCAGCCCACGGCAAGGACATCCACTACATGGTCGGCGCCGAGGCGGAGAAGGCGCGTTTCTTCGCGCGCTTTTTCCCCAGCGCGATGCGCAACCAACTCAAACGGCAGTTTGCCAGCGACGGCTGAACTTCAGGTCGCCACTTCGCCTTCGGCGGCCGGCGTTTCGTTGGCGTCCGGCGCGGCGGCGACCGGCGCGTCTTCCGTCACCGCCTCTTCAACGCCTTCCAGCGCGACGGCGTCTGCTTCGGGGATCAGCGCTTCCGACGCGTCACGTCGGGCGCCCAGCGCGCCGCGCCGGCGGGCGAGGGCCGCCTGGTAAAAGGCGCGCTCGGAGCGGTTCGGAAACCGATAGAAAACGTGGCTCTCGATCGAAGTGGTCTCGACCAAACCGGAATTCCAAACCGGATTCACGGCATGCGTGTGATAGTGGGTGGCGCCTTGGGTAATCGGACGGGTGTAGCCCTGCATCACCGCCGCAGCGACACGCTGCGCCCGATCCCAGGCGCGCCCGCGGGGGCGGTTGTTCAGCGACCCGTCGCACGTGAAGGTGAACTGGCAGCCCGTCGAACGGTGGGAGCCCTGATAGACAACGCCGCACACCGAGGCTGGGTAATAGCCCGAGCGGACGCGGTTCATGATAACTTCCGCTACAGCGATTTGCCCACGTTGGCTTTCGCCGCGCGCTTCATAATAAATCGCCTGACTCAGGCATTCCTGCTGACGCTGATCGACCTGGGCCTCGGCCGGCGCTGCAGGCTCGATTGCGGGCTGGGTGGAGGGTCCGCGCAGCACAGCTTGCACCATCATGGCGCGAGCGTCCGGATTTTCGAACAAGGTAGCGGTGCCGCGGGCGCGAAGGCCGTCATTGCTCTGGAATGAGGTCAATTGAACGTCGGCAGCCAGCACTTCCTGCTCGAACTGCTGCTGGAACGCCGCGGAGGTCGTCGCCCACTCTGCCGTATCGCGTTGTTCGGCAGCGCGATGCGCGATCACGGGCATCGCAACCGCAGCGGCTGCAAGGCACATGATCGTCGCCGCTCCCTGGCGCACGGCCAGGGGGTTCCGTTCGATCTCAACCATCACTTGGGTCCGAATCTCGCCCGCAAGAATAGCCAGTCGACGCCAGAACAACGATAAATGCATTAAGCCCCGCTTAATTGCGTGCAGTTTTGGGACAGGTAAGCCCCAAATATTCCGCAGCACTCGCAACCGTTTCGCTTCGCTAACAATTTGCCCTGAGGCTCGTGGGGGATACAGGCTCCGCGCGCGGGGGGCGATTGACTTTTTGTTCATAGTCTCGCCTCCCCGCTGATCTGGCTGATTTCTGAGGCTGGGTGAAACCCATAGGTCACGCCCAGAAAGCCGAAACCCGCCAAACCCTTGCGAGGCCCGTGCCAATTCACCAACCAGGCGAGCGGCATGCCCGTAGTCAGCGGCGCATGGCTGGCATGCCTGCCCTATAGGAATGTGGCGCCGCTCAACGGCCGCGCTTGGCCGAGAGCGCGGCCTGCGCGGCAGCCAGGCGCGCGATGGGCACGCGGTAAGGCGAGCAAGAAACGTAATCCAGCCCGGCGCGCTCGAAGAACGCGACCGAGGCGGGGTCGCCTCCGTGTTCACCGCATACGCCAAGCTTCAGCCCCTCCCGGCTGGCTCGCCCCCGCTCGCATGCGAGCCTCACAAGCTCCCCGACGCCCTCGGCGTCGATGGAGACGAACGGATCAACCGGTAACACTTGCCGCTCGACATACGTTCCCAAGAACTTGCCGGCATCGTCGCGTGACACGCCCAGAGTAGCCTGGGTGAGGTCATTGGTGCCGAAAGAGAAGAACTCGGCCGCGCCAGCGATCTCGCCAGCCATGAGCGCAGCGCGCGGCAGCTCGATCATCGTGCCGACCATGTAGTCGAGCTTACGCCTGCGTTTGCCAAACACCTCGGCCGCGATGGCGTCGACCCGGGTTTTGAGTATCTGAAATTCCTTCCCGGTAATCACGAACGGGATCATGATTTCCGCAATGGGTGCAACCGCCTGTTCGGCGACATCGCAAGCAGCCTCGAACACAGCGCGCGCCTGCATGTCGTAGATTTCCGGATAGACCAGGGCGAGCCGGCAGCCGCGGAAGCCGAGCATCGGATTGCTTTCGGCCAGCGCCTTCACCCGGGCGGAGAGCCAATCGGGCGTTACACCGAGCGTCGGCGCCACTTCGGCGATGTCTTCTTCCGAGTGCGGCAAGAATTCGTGCAGCGGCGGATCCAGAAAACGGATAGTCACCGGCCGGCCGCCCATCGCCTTGAAGATGCCGACGAAGTCCTGGCGTTGATGAGGAAACAGCTCGCCGAGCGCCCGGATGCGCGCCTCTTGCGTCTCGGCGACGATCATCTTGCGCACCGAAGCGATGCGTTGGGCGTCGAAGAACATGTGCTCGGTACGGCACAGGCCGATGCCTTCGGCGCCGAATTTGACGGCGAGTTCGGCATCCTTCGGCCCATCGGCGTTCGCGCGCACGCTGAGACGGCGCGCGGCATCAGCCCATTCCATGACCGTGGCGAAGTCCCCGGTAAGTTCGGGCTCGACCATCTGCGCCTCGCCGGCAAGCACTTCGCCAGACGAACCATCGACGGTGATGGTGTCGCCCGCCTTGATGACGCGGCCAGCCGCTGTGAACTCGCCGGCTTTCGTGTTGATGCGGATGTCGCCGGCGCCGGAGACGCACGGTCGCCCCATCCCACGCGCGACGACGGCGGCATGGCTGGTCATGCCGCCGCGAGCGGTCACGATCGCCTGCGACGCGTGCATGCCGTGGATGTCCTCGGGACTGGTTTCTTCGCGGACCAGAATGACTTTCTTCTGCTCGCCCGCCAGCCTCTCGGCTTCATCGGGATCGAACACCACAAGCCCGACCGCAGCGCCGGGAGAGGCTGGCAAGCCTCTGCAAATGATGTCGCGGCGATAGCCTTCGGCGATAGTCGGGTGCAGCAGCTGGTCGAGTGCGGCAGCCTCGATGCGCAAGACCGCTTCGTCCTTGCTGATCAGCCCCTCGCCCACCATGTCGACGGCGATCTTCAGCGCCGCCTTCGCTGTGCGTTTGCCGTTGCGCGTCTGCAGCATGTAGAGCCGGCCTTGCTCTACCGTGAACTCCAGATCCTGCATGTCGCGGTAGTGCGATTCCAGCTTCTGGTACGTGCGTTCCAACTCGGCGTACACTTCGGGCATCGCCTCCTCGAGCGATTGGCCGGTCTCCTTCATCGCCTCGCGCGACGCTTTGGTCAGCGCCTTCGGCGTGCGGATGCCGGCGACGACGTCTTCGCCTTGCGCGTTGATCAGGAACTCGCCGTAGAATTTCTTCTCGCCGGTGGAGGGATCGCGGGTAAACGCGACGCCGGTGGCCGAGGTGTCGCCCATATTGCCGAACACCATCGCTTGCACGTTGACGGCCGTGCCCCAGCTCTCCGGGATGTTGTTGTGCTTGCGGTAGAAGATCGCGCGATCGTTCATCCAGCTGGCGAACACCGCGCCGATGGCGCCCCACAGCTGATCCTTGGGATTTGAGGGGAATGGCCTCTCCAGTTCGCGCTCGACTGCGCGCTTGTATTCGGCGACGACCGCTTTCCAATCCTCGGCCGTCATCTCGGTGTCGGAGGAATATTCCTTCAGGTCCTTTTGCGAACCGAGGATTTCTTCGAACACGCCATGCTCGAGTTCAAGCACGACGTCGGCGTACATCTGGATGAAGCGCCGGTAGCTGTCGTAGGCGAAGCGCGCGTCGCCGGAGAGTTTCGCCAAACCCTCGACCGTCTGGTCATTGAGGCCGAGGTTCAGCACCGTGTCCATCATCCCAGGCATCGAAGCGCGCGATCCCGAACGCACCGAGACGAGCAGCGGATTGGCGGGATCGCCGAAGCTCTTTCCCGTCTTCTTTTCGAGCACAGCGAGCGCAGCATCCACTTGCGCCGAAAGTTCCGCCGGATAGTTGCGTTTGTTGTCGTAGAACTCGGTGCAGACTTCAGTGGTGATGGTGAACCCCGGCGGCACCGGCAGCCCGAGCTTGGACATTTCCGCGAGGTTCGCCCCTTTGCCGCCGAGCAGCGCCTTCATCGACGCATCGCCCGCGCTCTCACCGGCGCCGAATCCGTAGACGTACTGTTTCGTCATCCTTCGATCTTCGAGAAATCCGCCACCTGAGACAGCGCCTCACGTAACCGCGAGAGCAGCAAAAGTCTATTGCGCCGCAGCGAAGCCTCTTCGGCGTTGACCAGCACCTTGTCGAAGAATGCGTCGACCGGCGCGCGGAGCCCTGCGAGCGCCTTCATCGCCGCAGCGAACGCCTCTTTTTCCACCGCCGCCCGCGCGGCCGGCAGCGCCGTTTCGAGCGAGTTGTACAACGCCTTTTCGGCCGGTTCGGCCAACAGCTTTGCGTCCAAACCGGCCTTGAGGTCCGCCTCGGCCAGGCCTTTGCCCTTCTTTTCTTCCGCCGCCAGAATGTTCGCCGCGCGCTTATAGCCGGCGAGCAGGTTCGCGCCGTCTTCGGTTTTCAGGAACCCATCGAGCGCTTCGACACGCGCGACGATGCGGACGAGATCGTCATCGCCAAGCGCGAACACGGCGTCGACGAGATCATGGCGCTTGCCTTGGTCGCGGAGCTGAACTTTGAGACGATCGGCCAGGAAGGCGAGCAGGTCGTTCGCCTTCGGCTCCGCGCGTTCGGATATGCCGTCGGCGTGCTGCGCTCTGAAGAAGTCGCTCTGCCTAAGTCGACGGCGGAGACCATCACGAATCGCGGAATCGAGAATGATGCGAACCACGCCGAGCGCCGCGCGTCGTAACGCGTATGGGTCGCTCGAGCCTGTGGGTTTTTCTTCAATTGCCCAGAAGGCGGCCAACGTATCGAGCTTGTCAGCCAGCGCCAGCGTCACTGCGACCGGATCGCTCGGCACACGATCGTTCGGACCGAGCGGGCGGTAGTGATCTTCGATGGCGGCGGCGATGGCCTGCTCGCCCTTGATGGGCGAGCTGTCATCGCGCTTGCGCGATGACTGAGTGGGTGGCTGCGCCGTACCTTGTGATCCGCCCACTCCGGCCGCTTCGCGGCCACCTCGCCCATCAAGGGCGAGGAGGTAGAGCTGCCGCCCCACCTGCCCTTGCAACTCCGGAAATTCCCCGACCGTCTCCGTCACCAGATCCATCTTGGCGTTGCGGGCCGCTTCGCGGACGAGCGTCGGATCAGCGCCCGTGACAGCACAAAGCTCTTCAGCCAATGCGCGAACGCGCTCGACTTTATCCCACACGCTGCCGAGCTTCTGGTGGAAGACGATCTTTTCGAGCTTCGCCTTGCGCTCCTCGGTGTAGAGCGGCGTCGCCGTATCGACCTTCCAGAAGAAGCGCGCATCGTTCAGGCGCGCCGAAAGCACGCGCGCATTGCCCGCGGCGATCGCCTTGCCGCCGTCCTTTGCTTCGACGTTCGCCACCACGACGAAATGCGGCGCGAGCACACCGGTCTTGGGATCGCGCACCGCGAAATATTTCTGGTGGGTGCGCATCGAGAGCCGGATCACTTCGCCCGGCAGATCCAGGAACGCCGGGTCCATCGCGCCCAGCAGCACCACCGGCCACTCCACCAGCCCCGCCACCTCTTCGAGCAGGCCCGCGTCCTCGACCAGTTCAAGTCCCTTCGCGGCGCAGACTTGCCTGCCTCGTTCGAGGATGATCTGCTTGCGCTCGTCGCGCTCGATCAGCACCTTGGCGCCGCGCAGCTTCGAGGCGTGATCGGCCGCGCTCGTCACCGGCATCGCTTCCGGCGCATGAAAGCGATGGCCCCAGGTCACGGCTTCGGAACCCACGCCCTCGACCTCGACCTTCACCGCCTTGCCGTCGAAAACGCAGCAGATGTTGTGCAGCGGGCGCACCCATTGCAGATCGCCGGATTGCGAGCGCATCGATTTCGGCCACGGGAATCCGCGCACCATCTCCGGCGTGATCTCTTTCACGATCTCCGGCGTCGCCCGCCCTGCACGACTGATGCGCGCCACGTAGAACGCGCCCTTCTTGTCCTCGACAACCTGCGCCTCTTCGATCCGCTTCAGCCCTGCACTCTTGAGAAAACCCTGGAGCGCCTGCTCCGGCGCCCCGACCCGCGGCCCCTTTTTCTCTTCATTCAAGTCGGCCGCTTTCAGCGGCAAATCATCGATGAACAGCCCTAGCCGCCGCGGGCCCGAAAATGTCTTGATCGCCTTCGCTTCGATGCCCGCTGCTTTCAGCTTCTCGCCGAACGCGCGCGCCAAATCCTCCTCGGCCCGCTTCTGCATCCGCGCCGGAATTTCTTCGGAGAACAGTTCGAGAAAGAGTTGGGGCATCCGCTACTCGTCCCCCGCCCCCTTGCGGGGCGGGGCTAGGGGTGGGGGGCGATCCGACGCATTGGCGTTCAACGCTTCGCGAACCTGTGTGAGAAGCCAACCAGGCCGGCTCGACACGTCGTCATTCGCGAAACGCAACAGGCGATAACCGTTAGCTATGGCATGGACGGTCTTCGCTTTGTCGTTTGCTTGCACTTCCGGAAGGCGATGGATGGAACCGTCGAGTTCGATCAGCACGCGCGCGGAATACCAGCCGAAGTCGAAAACGTAGTCGTCGACGGCGACTTGCTTGCGGAAGTGTGAGCCTTCGATGGTGCTGAGCAGTTTTTGCAGCGCCTTCTCTGATGATGTCATTTCCCGGCGTAGTCTTTGAGCGCGCAGCTTCGTGCGCGTGCGGTCCTTTTGGCGAGCCGCGTCGTTTGGCTCCGGCGACCAGCCTTGACCGAGTTTCTTCGCGCGCTCGCCGGGCGTTGGGGCGTCGTCACGCCCCCCACCCCCTGCCCCCGCCCCGCGAGGGGGCGGGGGAGTTTGAGATTCATCCCGCGCCGTCATGCCTGTGACTCCGCCCAAGCGCCCGCGCAGCCCTTCGCCAATTCGCGCACGCGAGCGATGAAGCTCTGGCGTTCGGTGGGAGAAACCACGCCGCGCGCATCGAGCAGATTGAACAGGTGCGACGCCTTCAGCGTGTAATCGAACGCAGGCAGCACGGCGCCGGCTTCGAGCAGACGCCTGGCTTGCGTCTCCGCATCGCCGAACCAGCGCAGCACCATGTCGTTGTCGCTCAGTTCGAAATTGAAACGCGACTGCTGCTTTTCGTTTTCCAGGAAGACGTCGCCGTAAGTCAGCGGATATGCGCTGTCCGGATCGTTGAACGGCAGATCGAACACGCGGTCGATGCCGAACACATACATAGCCAGCCGCTCGAGCCCGTAAGTGAGTTCGCCACTGACCGGGCGCACGTCGAGGCCGCCGACCTGCTGGAAATAAGTGTATTGCGAGACCTCCATCCCGTCGCACCAGACTTCCCAGCCCAAGCCCCAGGCGCCGACTGTCGGGTTTTCCCAATCGTCCTCGACGAAACGGATGTCGTGCAGCAACGGATCGATGCCGATGCGCGCCAGCGAGTTGAGATAGAGCTGCTGCAAGTCCGTCGGGTTCGGCTTCAGGATGACCTGGAACTGATAATAGTGCTGAAGCCGGTTCGGATTCTCGCCATAGCGCCCGTCCTTCGGCCGCCGCGACGGCTGCACGTAGGCTGCGCGCCATGGTCTTGGGCCGAGCGCCCGCAGTGTCGTCGCCGGATGCAACGTGCCGGCGCCGACTTGCTCATCGTACGGCTGCAGAATTGCGCAACCCTGTTCGGCCCAATACGCCTGGAGCGTCAGGATCACGTCCTGGAAACAGCGGGGCGCTTTCAAAGCCATGGGCCGGACGCCTAAAGGCGCCCGGCCAGCCGATCAACTGGCTTTCACTGACGGCGGGGGATTCCGCCTGACGGTTCGGGCAATGCGCCAGCCGATCGAAGCGATCAGCTGCGGCGCAGCCAGAATACGGTCCACCAGATGCTGTAGCCGAGGAGCATCGGCGCGCCGACCAACAGCATGCCGGCGCTGACGCCATGCGCGAATTGGTCGCCGCCAAGCACTGCGGCGGCTGCGGCGTGCAACGTGCCCATGTCCGCAATGCCGCTGACCAAACCGCCGAGCAGCAACACCGCAGCCGCGGCAAAACCGAGACAGCCGCCCCAAAACCAGGCGACGTAGTGAGCGCGCTGCGCCAATTCGTCGAGGCGCAGGAACCAGTAGCTACACAGCACCAGCGCCAACACGGCGCCTGTGCCCACGAGCGCCATCGCGCCGGACTCGCCAACCATCGGCTCCAAGGCGATGGCGGCGAACAAGGGCCGCAGAAGCGGCCCTTTACCGATCGGTAAAATAGGTCTTCTTTACCGACCGGTACAATTTTTATTTATTACCGATCGGCCGTAATTGCTTATTTTACCGATCGACCATATATTGGGGGTCATGAAATTGACCCGCCCCGCCGAAGTTGGAGCGATCGTCCGCGAATATCGCCGGGCTCGCCAAATGCGCCAAGCTGAACTGGCGCAGAGATTAGGCGTGTCGGCCAAGTGGCTCTCTCAGTTCGAAAACGGCAAAGCAACGGCACAGATCGGACTCGTGATCCGCGTCTTGCATGAGCTTGGCTTTGAATTGCGGGTGGAGCCCGCTGCATCCATCACTAAACGAACGCAGCATCACGCACCAAAAGCTGCTGCGCAACGCTTCTCAATCAACGATGTCGTCGATGACTAAGGAACTCATAGTCCTCGTGAATGACGACACGCTCGGAACGGTCACGCAAGGGACGAGCGGGAGACTCTCGTTTGAGTATGATGACGAGTGGATGGAGCGTGTTGACGCTTACCCGCTCTCCTTGTCGATGCCGCTGACCGCCAAGAGGCATACGCACACTGCTATTACAAACTATCTCTTGGGGTTACTGCCGGACCGTGAAGCTTCCCTGCAAGCGATCGCGAAGAAGCATGGCGTCTCATCCCGAAGCCCATTTGCGCTGATTGGCGCCATCGGAGAAGATCTGGCTGGCGCTGTGCAGATGGTGCCAGAGAGCCGGTTGGAAAGCCTACAGCAGCGAGAAGGTGCGCCACCGATCTCCGAAGCGCGTCTCGCCAAATTTTTGTCTGAGCTGATTTCCAACCCAGGTGAAACTCAAATCACGAATGATGCGGGGCTTTTTAGTCTCGCAGGGGCGCAACCCAAGAAAGCGATCTCTTGGGTGAACAAAAGGTGGTTTGAGCCTCGCGGTCGAACACCTTCGACGCACATCATAAAACCGCCGATGCCCGCCCTACAGGGGCAGGTGGAGAACGAGCATTTCTGCCTCCTCCTCGCCCAGGCGTGTGGTCTGAGGGCGGCGAAATCTGAGGTCGCGATAATTGGTGGAAAGCCAAATATCATTAGCGAACGTTACGATCGGCGACGTTTTCAGGGCAGTAAAGAGCTGCCCCTCACACGCGCCGGTGGGACTGTCGTGCGTCTTCATCAGGAAGACTTTTGCCAAGCGCTTGGCGTCGATCCCGCGAACAAATATCAGTCAGAAACTGGCGGCGGCCCTGGCGTCAAAGAGATCATGAATGTGTTGGCCGGCTCAGGGAATGCAAGCGTTGATCGCAATCGCTTCATGCGGGCCATTGCATTCAACTACGTGGTGCTGGGGACGGACGCCCATGCCAAGAATTACAGTATTCTGATCGAGCACGGCAATTACCGACTTGCCCCGCTCTACGACATCAACAGCATCCTCCCCTATGACCTGCCGGACGCTCGCAAGCTGGCCATGAATATCGGGAAGGAATATCGCTGGCGAGTAATCGGCCCTCGTCATTTCGAGAAGATGGCTGAGGCTTGCAAGTACCCCGCTGAACTCGCCATTGAGCACGTTCGCAACATAGCGGAAACCGCCCCAGATTTTGCGAGCAACCTCAAGGATAAGTGCCGACAAGCGGGACTGAAAACTCCCACGCTAACGAAGTTGGCAAGCGGGATCGCTGCGCGATCTAAAACGCTTCTCCGCACGTTCTGACGCTCGGGATGGCGCACTAAGGTTCGATCCGACGCTTGACGGGCTTCTGTGCCGCACGCGCTTGTGCAGTGCTACCCTTTCTTCGGCTCGTCCTTGTGCGGCTTAGGCGGCGTCTTCAGCATGCGCCTTGGCGCTTCGTCGCGCGCGCGCTCCGCTTCGTCAGGCGGGAGCTTTTCGTCGGGCTGCTTCTTCTTCGGCATGGCGCGAAACTAACATCCTTCGCTCTAGGGTCACTGTGATCGACGGCGCCAGTTTGAATAAGGTCCCGCCTCCATCATGGGACAATTGTTTCCTTGCCATTGGGTGCCGACGACAATTCCGCTGGAATCCACCTCGACAATTCGCTGACAGGACCATTGGCCCACGCCGCCACCATAATAGGTGGTCGTCCCGCTGTATTGTCCCGAAGGGCTGACTTGACCGGTCGTGTGCGCCGTTCCGGGCATCGCTGTGTAAACGTCGCGGTCCCAGATGTAGCTTCCTACGTCAAGTGCACAATGTCGTTTGACGTTTGCGCGCCGCAACGAATCCGGCCCATGCTAGGGAATGGCGATTTGTGGGATCGACGAGGCTGGGCGTGGGCCCCTTGCCGGGCCGGTGGTGGCGGCGGCGGTCATCTTGCCAGCCAAGGGCCGTCCCAGGGGCCTCGACGATTCCAAGCAGCTCACGGCCGAGGCGCGCGACGAGATGGCCGCGAAAATCCGCGCCGTCGGCGCTGTCGGCATCGGCGTGGCCAGCGTCGAGGAGATCGACGCACTCAACATCTTGCGCGCCTCGCATCTGGCAATGCGCCGCGCGTTTGACGCCCTGCCCCAGAAACCGATCGCTGCACTGGTCGACGGCAACATGGCGCCCGATCTGCCCTGCCCGGTGGAGTGGGTGATCGATGGCGACGCAATCGTCCCGCTGGTGTCGGCCGCTTCGATCATCGCCAAGGTCGAGCGCGACCGGATCATGAACGAGCTTTGCGCGATCTATCCGGGTTACGCTTTCTCCAAGCACAAGGGCTATTCGACACCCGAGCACCAAGATGCGCTGGCCCGCCTCGGTCCGTGCGCGATCCACAGGCGCAGCTTCAAGCCGGTGCAGCTGGCGATGCAGCTGCGGCTCGCGAGCTGAGCGCGGCGTGGTTTACAGGCCGCGCGCCCGGTCTATGTTCCGGCCATGACGAGCGGGGACGCGGCGGCTGAAGCGCCGGATAAGGACATTTCTGCGGTTCACGTTTGGATAGCGTGCGCGCTGCTGCTGGCGGCCCTGGTTGTCATCGGCCTGGTCGACCCTGGGATTCTGGAAGGCCCGCCGACGCAGCAAGGTCGCAATCACGAGCTTGGTCTGCTCGAAACGCTGCAGAACCTGTTCCTGCTCGTCGCACTCGCGATCACGCTCGTCACCCTGCCCAGGGCGAAGACACCGCTGCTTCGCACCTGGCTCATCCTCATCGCGCTGGGCACGTTCTGGCTGCTCGGCGAAGAGGCGAGCTGGGGTCAGCATTATTTCAACTGGGAGACGGGGGGCTGGTTTGCCGCCAACAACGATCAGGGCGAAACCAACCTGCACAACACCGAGGGCGGCTGGTTTGACCAGAAGCCGCGCGCTCTGCTTCTGTTCGGCATGATCCTCGGGACCATCGTGCATCCGCTGGTAAAGTACGTTCGCAAAGGACGCGGGCTGTTCGACAATCCATGGTGGCTCGCGCCGACGATGGCGAGCCTGCCGCCGGTCGTGATCTCGCAACTCGGCGCCGCCCCGGAATTGATCGACGATCTTCATCTCGCGGCCGGCTCGGTTCAGGACTATTTTGGCTATCGATCGAGCGAAATGGAGGAAGTGTTCCTCTACATCTTCTTCATCACCTACACGCTGTCCTTGCGCCGGCGCTTGATGCAGCGCGGCGACCGCAGCTGAAATAAACATGGTTAACGGCGGCGGACTCTTGATTCGCGGAGTCCGTCAAGCGAGGATTCCCCACTCTCGGGGGACAAATGGCGCGCCACTTCAAGGACCGGATCATCGAAGGCGACTGCGTCGAGGAGATGCGCAAGCTCGCTGACGGCAGCATCGATCTGGTGTTCGCGGACCCGCCCTATTTCATGCAGCTTGGCGGGGCGCTGACGCGCCCGGATCAGTCGAACGTCGACGGCGTCGATGACGAATGGGACAAGTTCGCGGATTTCGCCGCCTATGACGCGTTCACCCATGCCTGGCTTGCCGAGGCGCGGCGGGTGCTGAAGCCGAACGGGGCGATCTGGGTGATCGGCTCGTATCACAACGTCTTCCGGCTGGGCGCCGCACTGCAGGATCTGGGCTACTGGATTCTAAACGACATCGTCTGGCGCAAGACCAATCCGATGCCGAATTTCAAGGGCACGCGTTTCACCAATGCGCACGAGACTCTGATCTGGGCGGCCCGCTCCAAGGACGCAAAATACACTTTCCATTACGATGCGCTGAAAATGCTCAACGATGAGCTGCAGATGCGTTCGGATTGGACGCTGCCGATCTGCACTGGCCAGGAGCGCCTCAAAAACCGCGACGGCCGTAAGCTGCACTCGACGCAAAAACCGGAAGCGCTGCTGCACCGCGTCGTGCTCGCAACCACCAGGCCCGGCGAAGTGATCCTCGATCCATTCTTCGGCACCGGCACCACCGGCGCTGCCGCCAAGCGTCTCGGCCGTCACTATATCGGCATCGAGCGCGACGCCGAATACGCCGAAGCCGCGCGCACCCGATTGAAGAAAATTAAACCGGTTTCGATCGAGGATTTGGCTGTGACCAAGTCCAAGAAAGAGGAACCGCGCGTGCCGTTCGGACAGGTCATCGAAGCCGGCATGATCCACCCCGGCGCCTGGCTGGTCGGCCCCAATGGCAAACGCGCACGTGTGCGCGCCGACGGCAGTCTGGCGCTCGGCGACGCCACCGGCTCTATCCACCGCATTGGCGCGCTGGCGTCGAACGCCCCGGCCTGCAACGGCTGGACCTTCTGGAGTTTGGAAACCCGGCAGGGCCTGAAGCCAATCGACCTGTTTCGCCGCGAAATCCGGCGGCAGATGGCGATGGCTGTTTAGGGCAGTAGCGCAGTTGGGCAGTAACCTCTGCCCATTCGAAGCCTGCTGCCTATTGCCCTACTGCCTTACTGCCCTACTCTTCGCGCCGCCATGGCTGACAAGGTTGAACTCCTGAACGTCGAGGCGGCGCTGGCCAGAGCCGAATTGATGGCGGCGCTGTCCGAGCCGGCGCGTGCGCGGCTGGCCAAGCAAGGCGTCCCGTGCACGGTCGAGCCCGGCAAGCTTCTGTTCGCCAAGGGCGACAAAGGCGATGCGCTCTATGTGCTGCTCGAAGGCGAAGTCGAAGTGCGATCCTCCACCGAAGCCGGCAAGGACGTGCGCATGGCCTCGCTTCGGCCGCCGGCGCTGATCGGCGAGATGGCCGTCCTCGATGGCGGCGTGCGTTCCGCCGATATTTGCGCGATCCGCAAGTCACGCTTCCTGCGCATCCACCGCGATCACGCCATCGCCGCGCTCGAGGCCGAACCGAAGGCGCTCTTGAAGCTGCTGGCGGAAATGAGCCGCCGCTTGCGCCACGCCGACGCCGCGATCGAAGACGCGCACACCCTCGATCTTGGCGGACGGTTGGCGTTGCGGCTGATCGAGGAAGCCGGAGACGGCGCTTCCGTGACGCTCACCCAGACCGAGATCGCCCGCCGCATCGGCGCCAGCCGCGAAAAGGTCAATCGCAAGCTGCATGAATGGGCCGACGAGGGCTGGATCAGCATGGGCCGCGCCGGCATCAGGGTCATCGCGCGCGACAAGCTCAGCGCGCTGATACAGGAATCGCGCGCGAACTGAAGTCGCGAAGTCGCGCGCGACACTAGCGCGCTTGCTCCCGCCCGGCGATGGCGATACGGCGCCCCCTCAATCCCGGGGACGCTTTACATGATCGAACGGCGCACTTTTCTGGCGGCAACCCTTGCCGCACCGGCCATCACCGCATGTGCGAGCGTGAGCGGCGACAATCGCGCCTCGATGCCGCCGCTGCCCCAGGACCCGCATTCCCATGCCAAGCCCGAGGAAGCGCGCGTGCTCCACGTTTCGCTCGACGTGCGCGCGGACTTCGAGCGCCGGGTCATCGCCGGAACCTGTACGCTCACCATTGCGGCGCGGCCGGACGCGCGCGAGATCGTGCTCGACAGCCGTGGCCTCGCCATCGGCTCGGTCAGCGGCGGCGGGCGCGAGCTGCCTTTCACGATCGGCGAAAGCAGCGAGGATCTCGGCGCGCCGCTGACGATCGAGCTGCACGGCGCCCGCCAAATAACCATTGCCTACGAGAGCGCGCACAATGCCGACGCGCTGCAATGGCTGACGCCGGCGCAGACGGCGAGCGGCAAGCCGTTTCTGTTCAGCCAAGGACAAGCCATCCTCACCCGCACCTGGGCGCCGACCCAGGACAGCCCCGGCATTCGCCAGACTTACGATGTGCGCGTCATCGTGCCGGAGGGGCTCAAAGCCGTAATGAGCGCCGAGATGCTCACGCCGGACGGCGAGCCCGCCGACGGCGGACGCGCATTCCGCTTTCGCATGCGCAATCCAGTGCCGATCTATCTGATGTCGATCGGGGTGGGCGAACTCGCGTTCGGTTCGGTGGGTCCGCGCACCGGGGTGTGGGCCGAACCAAGCGTGCTCGAACGCGGTCTCTATGAATGCGCCGACATGGAAGCGATGGTGCGTGCGGCGGAAGCGCTCTACGGCCCCTATCGCTGGGGCCGCTACGACGTGCTGATCCTGCCGCCGTCCTTTCCCTTCGGCGGCATGGAGAACCCGCGTCTCACTTTTCTCACACCGACATTTCTCGCCGGCGATCGCTCCCTCGTCTCGCTGATTGCGCACGAACTGGCGCACTCTTGGTCCGGCAATCTGGTCACCAATGCGGTCTGGGCCGACAGCTGGCTCAACGAGGGCTTCACCACCTATTTCGAGGGGCGCATCACCGAAGCGCTGTACGGCGCCGAGCGCGCCAACATGCAAAACGTGCTGGCGTGGGCCGAAATCCAGACCGCGCTGCGCGAAGCTCCCGCGGATGCGCAACGGCTGCACCTCGTCGGTGAACGCAATGCGGAGGAAAGCAATTCGGCGATCGTCTACGAAAAGGGCGCCCTGTTCCTGCGCACGGTCGAAGGCATCGTCGGGCGCCAGCGCTTCGATCGCTATCTGCGCTCCTATTTCGACCGCTACGCCTTCCAGCCGATGACGACGCAAAAATTCTTGGCCGACTTCCGCGACCACGTCGTCATGGGCGATGCTGCGCTCGAAACCGAACTTCAGCTCGACGCCTGGGCGTACGAACCTGGTTTGCCTTCAAACGCCGAAGCGCCGCACGCAGCAACTTTCGATCAGGTCGATGCAGCGATCGCGGCGTTCAATGCAAGCGGGTCGCTCGACCGCGAACAATGGAATGGCTGGGGCACCTACGAGCGCCAGCGCTTTCTGCAAACTCTGCCCCGCGATCTTTCGTCGGCGCAGCTCGATGCGTTGGAGAGCACATTTGCGCTCAACGAGACCGGCAACAGCGAAGTGCTGTTCAACTGGCTCGAACTGACCGTGCGCAACCGGTATCAGCCGGCGACCGCCGCGCTCGAGCAGTTTCTCACCAGCCAGGGCCGCGGCAAGTTCGTCCGCCCGCTCTATCGCGCGCTCTGGGCCGAAGAGGAATGGGGCCGCGACCTCGCGCGGCGTATCTATGCACGCGCGCGCCCGGGCTATCACAATCTCGTCTCTGCCGCGGTGGACCGCATCCTCGCCGGCCCCTGATCGGGGGCGCCTCAGACGGCGCATCAATGCTAGGCAATGTCCGGATGATCGCGTGCGACCTGTGCAAGCAGCCGCCGGCTCTGGTCGATCGCCGCTTGTGACGACAAAACCGTCGCCGCATCTTTGTCGCGGCTTTCCTGCAACAAGCGCTCCAACAGGGCGAAGGTATCTTCCTCAGCTTCGAGAGGCATGGCTTTGCTCCCAGTATCGAGCGGGAGCGCTTCGCATCTCTCAGCCGCCGGCGCTCGAGAGCGATGCCAACGATACGATGTGTCTAAGCCGATCAACCCAATGGGCAAGTTCATTGTTCATGGCGCCCACCGGCCTGCCAAATACCGCACGGTGACCAGCGTCACGCCGGCGGGTCAGTCGCGGCCCCATCTTCGCCCTATCGAACACCGGGAGAGTTGGTCGTGAATTGGCGCCACCGCATCGCAACCCTGGCACTGGCCGCAGCGCTTCTCCTTCCTGGCGCGCTGGCCACGTTGAACCAGGCTGCACAGATCGTCGTTTAAGAGCCCCTGACGACGATCACTCGAGCAAGGACGCGGAGCTGCTCCCCTCCGCGTCCTTCGCTGTTTCGGGACGCCACGGCAAAAAGCGCGGACGCCAACGCGGCACGTTGGCGAAATACGCCGGATAGTCGCCGGGAAATTCGTGCTTCAGTCGCGGCTCTTCGTAATAGATCACGAACATCAGGAACGCGAACCAGATGGTGATGGCGTACGCGATGAGCGCGGCTGAAGCGAACAACAGCGCCTGGCCGAGGATGAGCCCGGTCACGGCCACGTACATCGGATTACGAACGCGCGCGTAGGCGCCGCTAATGACCAGCTTGCTGGGCGGCGCGACGGGCGCTGGCGTGCCGTGGCCCTTCAGCGCGAAGCGGGTGAAGCACTCGATCAGCAGCATGAGCGACAGGGCCATGAGGACTCCGCCCACTATCGACACGCCCGTGCTTGCGCCGTCGCCGAAACGCCAATGTGTGATCAGCCATGGGACGAGGCCGGCGATCGTCCCGGGCGCCAAGACGAAGAATGCAGCTGACCCGATCAGCGCCTCGGAACGGTGCATCCCGCTCACGCTTTTGCACCAGTGGATGCGGCCTCACGCCGGGCCATGCTTTCTGCCGGCCACTCCGCCTTCATGTCGTAGAAAATTTCGAATGCGCGGGCGCCGTCGGGAATTCGCACCCAGGGGACTTTGCTGCGGGTGAAGATATGGGCGTCCGGTTCGATGGCGTGCGGGAGGTCGAGCGTCGAAACGCGCACGAAGCGAAGATACGAACGCCGGCCGTAGTCGCTCCACACTGCGACCTCGCATTTGGGACAACGATAGATGTCATGCCCGCGCCCGCTCGGGCTCGGCATCTCCACCTTATGCGGCTCCCCGGCGAGGATTTCGATGCGCGATGTCTCGATCAGCGCGTTGAGTGCGAACGCCGACCCGGTCTGATTCTGGCAATCGAGACAATGGCAGCAATGCGTGAACATCGGCCGCGATGCGAGGCGATAGCGCACCGCGCCGCAGCAGCATCCGCCCTCGAAGGTTTCGCTCATTCGCCTCTCCCCCTCCTGCCGCGTCCCCTTGGCGACGGAGCTAGGCGCACCGCCTTCCTGAACACGGTCGGCAGCGCACTTGCCTCGCCCCACCAGCCATCGTCCGGCAGCGCGGTTTGCGCGCTATATACATCCAGTGTCAGCGCGAAGTGCGTGAAAACATGTTCGACCAGGCCGATCTTTCGCCAATCACCCTTCGCCGGCGCGTGCTCCAACGCTTCGGCGCGCGTCCACTTTCTGGCGCGCCATTGCGTCGTCGGCAGCGCCGCCATGCCGCCGAGCAGTCCCGTGTCAGGGCGTCGCACCTGCCACACGGCGCCGTCGCGCTCGATGCGGAAGACCGCCCCGTACCGGCGCGGCCGTTCGGCTTTGGCCACGCGACGCGGAAAGGCGCCGGGAAACCCGGTCGCGCGCCCGGCGCAATGATCGGCCCAGGGGCAGCGATCACACTTGGGTGATCGCGGCGTGCAGACGGTCGCGCCGAAATCCATGAGCGCCTGCGCCCAATCGCCGGGCCGATCCGCCGTCACCAATTCCCCCGCAAGCGCGCGCAACTCCTGCTTGGCGGCAGGCAGCGGCGTCTCCACGGCGTGAAGCCGCGCCATCACGCGTTCGACATTGCCATCCACGACGTTGGCAGCCTCGCCAAACGCAATGGCCGCGATCGCCGCGGCGGTGTACGGCCCGACCCCTGGCAGTCTTCGCCAGTCGGCCTCCGAGACGGGCGCCGCCGCCGCAGCCATTTTCTGGGCAGCGGCATGCAGGTTGCGGGCGCGTGAGTAATAGCCAAGCCCGGCCCAGGCCGCGAGCACGTCCTCCCGCGGCGCCGCGGCCAGCGCGTGCACATCGGGCCAACGCTTCAAGAAGCTCTCATAGTACGGGGCGACAGCGGCTACCGTCGTTTGCTGAAGCATCACCTCGGAGAGCCAGATTTGATACGGATCTGGCCGACCCCAGCGACTCCGCCAGGGCAGGTTGCGGCCGTGGCGGTCATACCATTTGAGCAATAATTTCCGAAGGTTATCCCGAAAAGCCGCGCGCTTATCCCCAGCCCTGGTCCGGTTTTCAGCAAGCGTGGGCATGGGACGTCTTTACCCTTTGTTCATGGGATTACGATTCGCTCAACGGTCCATGTCGCTGCGCGACCGTTTTCGTACTGCCGAGGCTACTTTCCTCGCCCCAACGCCGGAGCCCTCGGAGGCTGAGGCGGCTCATGCGCTTTCGGCGCGGCGCGGGCGCAGGACCGTGGCGCCGCCGCCAAGCGCCACCAAGGCCCTGGCCGCAGTGCTGAGGCCCCTCCTGAAGGACACCGGTCTCGGCCTCAATGAAATGCGCCGGCGCTGGCGCGAAATTGCCGGCGAGGCCTTTTCGCGCGCGACGCCGGTAAAGCTGGCCGCCGGCACACTGACAATTCATGTTCCAAGCGCGTTAGCGCCCTTCCTGCAGCAGCAAACCCCGCTCCTGATCGAGCGGCTTCGGGTTGCCGGCGGCAAGGTCAAGGCGATCCGCGTCGATCATCGCGCCCCAGTGAGCCCGGTACGCGAAACGCCAAATGTCCGCCCGCTGCAAAAACCGCTGTCGGCCGCGGAAGAGGCGGCTCTGGCGAACACGCTTGAACCGGACTGCGACCCGGGTTTGAGAGCGGCGCTGCTGCGTTTGGGACGCGCCGTCAAGCAGGGCTAGAGGTTTCCACGCCGCGGAAAAGACTCTATGCCTCCGGGCCGATCTGGAGGTTACCGTATGCTCGCGATTGGACGACGAAATCTGCTGCTCGGCGCGAGCGTATTCGCCGCACTGGGCGCCGCCGCCTGCAACGGCTCGAGCCAGGGTTCGGGCGTGACCCCGGACGACATGTCGCTTGGCAATCCGAACGCCGGCGTGACGCTCATCGAGTACGGCTCGTCGATGTGCAGCCATTGCCGCGAATTCCACGAAGCGGTTTGGGCGCAACTCAAGGCCAATTACATCGATACCGGTCGAATCCATTTCGTGTTCCGCGAAGTGCTGGCGCCGGTCGATCCGCAGCGCGTGATCCCCACGATCGCGCTTGCGGAATACCAAGTCGCCCGCTGCGGCAATGCTTCGCCGGAGCAGTATTTCAGCCGTCTCGGCGTGATGTTCGAACAGCAGCCCGCCATGTTCCAGGCCGGTTCGCGCGATGCGATCGAGGCCAAACTGGTGGAGATTGGCGGCGCTGCCGGGCTCTCGCGCGAAACCGTGCTCGAATGCATCGGCGACCGCGAAGGCCAGGCGCGCATGGAGCGGTTGGGCGAACTCGCTAACCGAGACAACGTCACCGGCACGCCGATGTTCTTCCTGAACGGGCAAAAGCTCGAAGACCCCGCGATCATGACGTACGAAGGCATGGCCGCGGCGCTCGACGCTGCGATCGCGGCGAATAGCTAACACGGAGAGGCGCGCAGCGCCGTGCACATCACCGAGCTGCGCCTCCTTGGCTTCAAGAGCTTTGTCGATCCGGCGCGCGCGCCGATCGAACAAGGGCTGACGGGCGTGGTCGGCCCCAATGGTTGCGGCAAGTCGAACCTGCTCGAAGCGGTGCGCTGGGTGATGGGCGCGACCAGCGCCAAATCGATGCGCGCCGCCGACATGGATGACGTGATCTTCTCCGGCAGCGCAGGCCGTCCTGCGCGCGAACACGCCGAAGTCACGCTGGTGCTGAGCGAGGCGCGCGGGCGCGCGCCTGCGCCATTTCAGAACGAGGACGTCATCGAAGTCTCGCGCCGGATCCGGCGCGGCCTCGGCTCGATGTACCGCATCAACGGCAAGGAAGTGCGCGCCAAGGACGTGCAGCTGCTATTTGCCGACGCCGCAACCGGGGCCAACTCCCCCGCCTTGGTTCGCCAGGGCCAGATCAGCGAATTGATCGCCGCAAAGCCGCAGAACCGGCGCCGCATCCTCGAGGACGCGGCAGGGATAGCCGGCCTGCACGCCCGCCGTCACGACGCAGATCTGAAACTCAAGGCGGCCGAGACCAATCTCACGCGGCTCGACGAGGTGCTGGCCGAGATCGTCGGCCAGGCTGCGAACCTCAAGAAGCAGGCGCGCCAGGCCGAACGCTATCGCGGCCTGGCGCAAACATTGCGCGAAACCGAAGCGTTGCTGCTGCATCGCCGCTGGACCGACGCGCGCGAACGCGAAGCCGAAGCGCAAACGCACCTGCGGGAGGCCGAACGCGCGGTCGCGCAAGCTGCAAGCGAAGCGAGCGCTGCCGAACGTGCGGCGGCGAACGCTCGCGAAGCGCTAGCGCCGCTCCGGGAGCAAGAGATGATAGCGGCGGCTGTGCTGCGCCGCCTCGAAGGCGTTCGCGTCGGGCTCGAACGTGACCTTGCCGAGGCCCAGGGCGTGATCGAACGCTGCGACCAGGACGCCCTGCGGAACCGTGACGAAAGCGAGCGGCTCGAAGCGCTGCGCCAGGATGCGCAAAGCGCGCTGGCCCGCCTCACGGAGGAAGCGGCAACGCTCGGCCCGAGCCAAGGGGACAAATCGCAAGCCGCGCTCAAGGCCGCGCAAGATGCGGAGGCGGCCGCCGCCGCCAAGCGTGCGAAGGCTGAAGCCGAGTTGGAGACGCTGGCCGCAGCGGCCGCGGCGGCGCAAGCGCGCACGCAGGCGCTGACAGACGCCGCCGAAGGCGCGCGCGCGCGTTTGGCGCGCACCGAGGAACGCAAGCAATCGCTCGACGCCCAGATCAAGGCGCTTCCCGCCGCCAACGCCGCCGAAGCGCGTGCGGCGAACGCGCAATCCGCGGCTGAAGCGGCGCTGGCGGCGAGCGTCAAGCTGCGGGGAGAGTTGGGCGAAATCGAAACGGCGCTGAAGCGCGCCGAAGCCGCGGATGAAGCGGCCTGGGGGCCGCATCGCGCCGCGGAAAAGGCGCTGCACGAACTCGACGCCGAAGTGCGCGCGCTCGATAAACTGGCGCCGCCGAACGCGGCGAAATTTCCCCCGGTGCTTGCCTCGATCGATGTCGAGCCCGGATATGAGCGCGCGCTCGCCGCCGCGCTTGGCGATGACATCGACGCGTCGACGCACGCGGACGCGCCCGCGCGCTGGGTTGGCGCGGACGCCCCCGCTTCGGCGCTGCCGGCCGCCGCGCAAGCGCTGACCCGGTTTGTCAAAGCGCCCGCTCAGCTTGCGGCGCGCTTGGCGTTCACCGGCGTCATCGAGGCAAAGGACGGTGCGGCGCTGGCCAAACGCTTGCCGCCGGGCGCGCGCCTGGTGTCGCGCGAAGGCGATCTGTGGCGCTGGGACGGTTTCGTCCGCCGCGCCGACGCGCCGCAGCCGGCGGCGGTGCGGCTCGAGCACAAGAACAGACTGGCGGCTGCCCGCAACGAACTGGCGGCGGCCGAACAACAGGCAGCGAAAGCGAAGGCTGCCTGGGAAGCGGCGAAGGCGGAGCGCCAGAGGCTCGACACGCAGGCGCGCAAGCTGCGCGCCGAGGCGCCAAATCTGGCGGCGGCGGCGGCCGCAGCAGCGCGCGAGGCCGAGCGGCTCGACGCCGAACGCGCGCGCCTGGCGGAGCGCTCGGACGAGCTGGCGAGCCAGGCGCAAGCGCTCGAAACCGAAATCGCCGACGCCCGCACCGCACTCGGGGCAGCGCAAGGTGCAGCGGGCGCAGCGCCGGCAAAGCTCGACCAGGCCGCCATCGCCGCCGCCCGCGCGCACGTGGACGCGGCGCGGGCCGCCGCGGCCGAAGCCGCAGCGGCGACACAGAGCCTCGTGCGCGACCAGGCCCAACGCGAGGCGCGGCAAAAGGCGATCGCCGCCGAATCCCTGCAATGGCGCGCCCGCATCGACAGCGCCGGCGCCCGCCTCGAGCTCCTGGCGCAGGAATTGGCCGAGATCGCGCAGCGCCGCGATGCGGCCAAGGCCGCCCCGGACATCGCCCGCAGCAAGCTCGAAACACTGATGGACGAAGCCGGCGGCGCCGAGCGGCGGCGCCTCGAGGCCAGCGACCGCGTCGCCGCGGCCGAAACCGCCGCTCGCCACGCCGCAGAGCGGGCGCGTTCGCTGGAGCAGGCGCACGCCGATGCGCGCGAGCGGCGCGCCAGCGCCGAGGCCCACGCCGAAGCCGGCGCCGCCCGCGTCGCCGACATCGCCACCGCCGCGCACGAACACGCCGGCGCAGCGCCCGAGCAGCTGGCCGAGCTTGCCGGCAATCTCCTGCATGGCGCATTGGCTGCGGCGCCGTTGAGCGAAGTCGAGCGCCGGCTCGATCGGCTGAAGGCCGAACGCGACGCCGCCGGACCGGTGAACCTGCGCGCGCACGAGGAATTGCAGGAAGCCCAGCAGCGCATCGACACGCTGAGCCGCGAGAAGGAGGACGTGGCGCAAGCGGTGGCCAAGCTGCGCCGCGCCATCGCCACGCTCAACAATGAGGGCCGCGCCCGCTTGTTGCGCGCGTTCGAAGAGGTCGACGCGCATTTCGCCCAATTGTTCGCCACGCTGTTCGAGGGCGGGCGCGCCAATCTGCGGCTCACAGAGAGCGACGATCCGCTCGAGGCCGGCCTCGAAATCTTCGCCGAGCCGCCGGGCAAGCGGCTGACCAACCTTTCCCTGCTCTCCGGCGGCGAACAGGCGCTGACGGCGACGGCGCTGATCTTCGCGGTGTTCCTGGCCAACCCGGCCCCGCTCTGCGTCCTGGACGAAGTCGATGCGCCGCTCGACGACGCCAATGTCGATCGTTTCTGCCGCATGCTCGACGAAATGAAGCGGCTGACCGCCACGCGCTTCATCGTCATCACCCATAACCCGGTGACGATGTCGCGCATGGACCGCCTCTATGGCGTCACCATGCCCGAACAAGGCGTCAGCCAATTGGTCAGCGTCGATCTCGGCCGCGCCCAGGCGATGGCGGCGGAGTAGCGCCTATCCCACCGTCACCGGCACCAGCGTCATCGTGTCGTTGCCGAAAATGTCGATCACCTTCACCGCCACCAGATAGCGCCCAGATTCAGCGTAGCTGTGCTCGGCCGTCTCCAGTTCGAGCGCGCGATTCTGCCGTGTGCGGAAGCTCTGCCATTCGTTCTCGAAGATGTAGCCGCCGTGCCATTCCTCGACGAACGCCACGTCCGCTTCCTTCACGCCGGGGACATCCAGCACGGCGGCGTCGCGCGGACGGCGGATGATCTCCTTGCGGCTCATATAGTCGAAATCCACCGCCCAGTAATCGACCCAGTCCGTCCAGTGCTTGGTGAGCCGCTCGCGCGTCACCACGCCATCCTTGTCCTTGGATATTTTGTAGAGCTGGCCCTTGTCGCAGACCACGTCGCTCTTGCCTTCCTTCAGCGCCGCGATCGCGTTCTCGGCCGCGCCTTGGGTGTAATAGACCGAGAAATCGGTCAGCTCGATCGTCACGGTATGCTTGCGCTTCTTGTCGTGATTGGCCTTCGCCTCGACGAAGCTGATGTCGTGAAACACGACCTGGCCCTTGTCGACAGCGCGCTTGTCGAACACTTCGGCCGGAATGTATTTCGGCGCGATGTCGATGCCCTTGTCGCGCGCCTCCGCCAGCGCGGCCGGGAAAAGCCCCATCTCGAACTCGAAGGCGAGAATATCGGCGCGCGTGGCCCCGCGCTTGCGGCACTCGACGATGACTTCCTCGACGAACAATCGCCCGACCGGCAGATTGATCGGGCCGATGACAACGAGCCGCCCGGCCTTGGCCCCGTGGAAGAATCCGTCTTGCGCCGCCGCCCCTTCCTCGCCGCCGAAGCCGGTCGCCTTGTAAGCTTTGAGGATGAGGTCGCGAAACTCGCGCTCCTTGGCCGCGAGCGCCGCTTCCTTCTGCGCGCCGGTGAGCCGTCCGCCGACATTGAGATAGGCTTGGCGCTCGTAGCGGCCGAGATTCAAGACTTCGAAGGCGCGGAACGGCTTTTCCGCCGCTTTCAATTCACGCTGCACGCCGATCAGCCGTTTGCGGGTGGTGTGAATGGCGAACTTGCCGAGATCGGTCGCGATCCATTTGCGCCCAAGCTTTTCGGCGACGGCCGCGGTTGTGCCTGAGCCGATGAAGAAGTCAGCAACCAGATCACCGGTAACTGTCGTCGCCTCCAGAATGCGCTCAACTAACGTTTCGGGTTTTTGGGTAGGGTAGAACAGGTTTTCGCTCCTGTCCGCGGGTTGTAGCATCGAGAGCCGCCACACGTTGTCGACGACACGTTCAGAACGGAGGTCGTAGATAACGTTCCCCTCCTCGTCCCGGGCATTGATCATTTTTCCTTCGACCTTGACGCGTCGAAGTTGCTTCACCGGCGTGTCTCGCTCCTCCTCAAGAGGTTCAAATCTGTAGTTGCTGCGATCCTTCACGTACCAGAGGATTGTATCCGTCGCTCTCGGAAAGACGCCTTTCCGTGTGTCCGGCATCTTGTTGTAGTAGTACCAGTATATTTCATTGCGAAAGTTTTCGCGGCCAAAGAGCTCGTCGAGTACCAATCGAAGCGGGGCTGACACGCGCCAGTCACAGTGCAAGAAAAGGCTGCCATCGCGCGCTAGTAAGTCATGCATCAGGGACAGGCGCTCGAACAGCATCGCAATAAAGCTGTCTCGGCCTTTACCCCACGTGTCGCGATACGCGATCCTCTCAAGGACGTTTGCTTCTTTGTGAAACGTCTCGCCGCCGATTTCGATGTCCATCGAGAAATCGGCGCCGACATCGAAGGGGGGGTCAATGTAGATGAGCTTCAACCCGCCCGCATCCTCGATCTGCCGGCGCAGCGCGCCCGCCTTGAGCGACGACAGGATCAACTTGTTGTCGCCCCAGATCAGCTTGTTGGTCCAGCCCTTCTGCTGGCGGCCGCGGCTGTCGAACAGATCGGCCTGCAGCCTGGTTTCCTTGCGCGGCTCGTCGATATGTTCGAGCGTCTGAAACGGCAGCACGGCAGTGCAGACGTCGCGCGTCTTGCCGTTCCAGACCAGTTCGACCTCGCGCTTGTCCTCGAACAGGATAAAGCGGTACTTCTCCGGCAACGGCTTGCCTTCGCGGATGAGCGCAATGAGATCGCGCTGCTCGGCGTCGGAAAGGTCGTATGTGCTCTTCGGCCCCCGCGGCATGCTCACACTCCGAACGTACTTGCGACTCCCCGCCCCCTTGCGGGGGGGGGTTGGGGGGGGGGGCCACGGCGGTGTTCTCTCCGGAGAAGCTGCCGCCCGCACCCCCCTCCCCAACCCTCCCCCGCAAGGGGGGAGGGAGTCTCCAAATGCCGCACGGTCATCTCACGCCCCCTGCCAATCGCGATAAGATGCAACAACATCGCTAAAGCCGCGCGGAGGATGCCTCTCGAAGCTCTGCTGATCCACATAGACGAAGCCGTATGTCTGCTCGCCCGCGGCGGTGGCGTCCTCACACCATAGCTTCAACCGCGCCATTTTCTGCGGCAAATCCAGCTCCGCGCGCCCCTTGGTCTCGACGATCCAAACGGCGCCGCCGCTATCGCGCACGATGAAATCCGGCGTGTAGGTCGAAAGCTCGCCGTTCGACTTGACATAGTCGAGCTTGAACCCAACTGCCTGATAATTCTTGGCGAACGCCTGCACGTCGTTCGCGCTTTCCAAAAACGCCGCGAACTTCAGCTCGAATCCGTCGGCGCCGGCTTCGCCGGCGATCTTGTTGAACACCGATTTTGTCGCCGGCACGAAACGCCGTTCCGGCGTCCTGAACGGGCGCGTCTCTCGGAGCTTGATATAGCCTTCGATGCGCGAGGCCCCGCTTTCGCGGATGGTGAGCCCGTTGATGCCGGCCTTGAAATATTCGAACACCAGTGCGCTTGCCGCGGGTTCGGAGAGATTGCGCATCACAACCGGGTCTTCGAGATCGACCATGTGCTCGAACAGATGATCGCGCAGGAACATGCGCACCTTCGGATAGAGCTGGTCGTAGCCGCCGACGAGGCGCATCTCCTTCAACAGCTGCCGCGCGAAGAACGCGACCACCGACCGCCAATCAACGCCGCCGCCGGTATCGAGTTCGATGGTGTGATCGACCTCGCCGTCCAGCATCGACTTGAACACGATTTCCCTCGTCTCTTCCGGCGTGAAGGCCTTCAGCTTCAGCTTCGGATTGCCGAACGCCGCGGGATCGAGGTCGCCCAGATCGACATATTCGCGCGTAAAGCGCCGTGTCAGCCTCGGAATGGCGATATCGAGCTTGTCGATATCCTTGTCGGCGTTCTCGTTATCCACCTCGATTATCAGCGTGTCCTTGCGGTCGGCGCCGCCGCCCATCGGTGCACGCTCGAAGGTGACGCCCTCGTTCTGGATCGACTCGACGAAATCCATGAACGCGGGCGTGCCCATCACCGAAACCGTCTCGCGCTCGTTCGTGCCGAAATACATGCGCCGCAAACCACGGCCCAAAGTCTGCTCGGGCAGGATGTTGCTCGCCGCCGCAAAGGCGCGCAGACCGACGATGACGGTGACGTTGCGCACGTCCCAGCCCTCTTTGAGCATTAGGACCGAGACGATCGCCTTGTATGGCGAAGCCCAGCCGTCGATCTCGTTGGATTGTTTGCGCAGCAGCTCCAACTCCTCTTTCTTCTTGCCCGACACGCTCTCGGAGATTTCGCCGTTCGCCTTGGTGTGGATCACCAGCACGCCGCCCGCCAGCTCGGGACAAATCTGCTCCAGATAGGCGCCGACCTCGTCGCAATTCCTGGTGTCGTCGACCATCACGAACAGAACGGCTTTCTTGCCGAGCTTTTCGTGCTCGGCGGCGCTCTGCCGCCACTCCTCGACGCCGAGCGCCAGATAATCGGCGTAGCGCTCGGTGATGATCGGGCTCGTATGCTCGTGCAGCTTGGCGCGGCTGGCGGCGTCGGGCAGCACCGGATGCTTGACGACGTCCTGCGCGATCGCTTCGACCAGCGGATAGTCGCTCACCGTCTGCACGAAGATCGCGCCGTTATTGTGCCGCGGCGTTGCGGTCACGTCGATCTGCAGCGCCAGCTTCAAATCCTTTTGCAACAATTTGTGGTGGATGTCCTGGATCGACTTGAACCAGGCCAGCTTGTCGCTGTGAATGTGGTGCGCCTCGTCGTTGAACACGGCAAGCTCATCGATCTCGCGCACGATCTCGCCGAGATCGGTCTGGCTGTCCGTCGTTTTGCCTACCGGCCGGTCGCCGAACGGCGACAGGAAATAATCGGTCAGGTCCTCGTCATCGAGCGACGGCTCGTGCAGCTCGCCCATATAGACGCGATGGATGTTGGTCAGGAAGATATTGCCTGTCGGCCGCACCACGCGCACGTCATCCTGGATGTGCAGCGCGATCTGAAAATCGTCGCGCCAGTTTTGCCCGGCGTGCCCGTTGTCCGGCAGCACCGGATCGTTGAAGAAAATCTTGAGCCCGTCGAAATCCGTGCGCAGCCGGTCGAGCACGATGATGTTCGGCGCGATCAGCAGGAAATTGCGCGAAAGTTCGGAGCTGGGCTCGTAGAGCTTGTGGAAGAAACTCCAGGCGATCAGCAGCGACAGCACTTTGGTTTTGCCCGCGCCGGTCGCCATCTTCAGCACGAAGCGCGGCCAGGCCTCGTCGAACATGCCCGCCGACACGTTTCCCGAAGCGTCGAAGCGCATCAGATCGTGTTTATCCCGGACGCCGCGCACGTCGTAGAGCCAGATCACCGTCTCCACCGCTTCGCGCTGGGCGAAATAATAGCGGAACGGCGCCTGTATCCCGTCTGCGTCTTCGCTCAGGTGATCTGTGGCGAACCACCATTGCAGCAACGCAAGCGATGTCGGCGAAGCACCTACATAATTGCTGGCCCGCCACGCGCTGACCTCGCGGCGGATGTTTGCGACGAGCGGCGGAATGAGTTTCTCATACGCAGTCGCCCGCAACTCCTCCGCGGCGGGAAACCAGCGCACCTCTGTCGGCAATTCCACGTACGGCGAAATCGGAAAGTTCGGATGCAGCCCCATGCCTCTAGGTAGCGGCATCAGCTGCGCGCGAGCAAATCAGCCGCTTTCTATCCCCAACTTACCGCCACTAAGTCCCTGTTTTCCTTCACCGCACGCGAAATCCATCCACCCCCTCACAAACCGGGCGCACAATGGCCCCGTCTGACATGGGAGGATTTCGAAGTGCACCGAACCTTTGGAAGGTCAGACAGCGGCCGGCGCGGCAGGCGCCGCTTCGATCAAGGAGGAAACTCCGGCCATCGTTGAGGAAGTCCGATGCGGCCTACATCCATCGGGCGAACGAACGGCGCATGCATTGCCTGCGGGGCCTGAAACCGCAGGGTCCGGCATTCTTCGGACGATGCTGCGCGCTGAACCGGTGAAATCTGGTGAATTCGGGCCTAAGGCCCCCTGTTGGTTTCCATCGGGGTGAGCAGAGCAAGCCCTAATCCAGTCCGGGAATAACGGCCGAGTACGGGGCGCGTTGCGAAGCGCGCATGTCCTCCAAAGCCCGTCAGGGCGGCGGAGGAACCGGCACCAAACCTTGGCGTGCTCGCACGCGCCCCGCCTCCCGCTTTCGGGATTGGGGATTGGGTTTTCGGGATTGGGGACGCTCGCGTTATTCGCGAAACAGCGGCGCGACTGCGCGCGTGCGCGCCAATCCCCAATCCCCAATCCCCAATCCCCAATCCCCAATCAGCGCGCTCTTGGCTTGCGCTTGGCCGGCGCGTCGTCGGTTTCGAACATCGGATTGGGATCGAACTGGCCGGCGAAGGGCGCGTCGTTCAGATAATCCGGCAAGCGCGCGCCCATCGCTTTTTCGTTCGACACGGCGATGATCTGGCGGTCCTTGGCCATGTTGCGCAAAATGTCGGGGTGGACGTCGCCGATCAGATCGGCGCTTTCCTTGGCCATCAGATGATTGGCGACGCCGAACAGCTGGAACACGCCGGCATTGTTGAAGATGGTGCGCCAGTCCTTCGGATAGAGCCGCTGCAGCTGCGAGAGATCCTGGAAGAACGGCCACACTTGCAGGCCATAGCCGCGCAGCAGCGTCATCGATTGCCTGAGCGGGCCGAACTCGCCGAGTTGGGCGCATTCGTCGAGCAGGAACAGCGTCGAGCGCTTGGGCCGGCGTTTGCGGCCCATCACCGTCAGCATCAGCGCGCCGACCCACAAGCGCAGCAGCGCGCCGTGGCTTTCGAGCTTGTCCGGCGGGATGACGATGTAAATCGTCATCGGATCGCCGCGGCGCACCGCATCGAGGCTGATGGTCGACTTCGACAGCGAGCGCAGCGCCGAATCCGAGTTCACCACCTTGAGATAGGATTGCGCGGTCGAGAGAATGCCCGAGCGGGTCTGCTCGGTGATCGGCAGGAAGCTCGAAATATTCTGCTTCGACAGCCGGTTGAGATTCTCGTGGCCTTCGATCAGCGCCGCCAGATTATAGACCGCGTCGTCGCTCATCAGGATTTCGCGGACCTTGCCGAAATGACGCTCGGCCTTCGGCGAGGTTTCGGCCACGGCGGCGATGACGCCGGCCATGAGCGAGCGGCCCCAATTGTCCCAGAACGGCTCCTTGTGGAAGCCGACATCGCCGGCGAGCAGCGAGGCGAGCATTTCGGCGTCGGCGTCCAGAAGCGCGCCGGGGCGGTTGAAGAGGTCGAACGGATTGAGCGCATCGGTGCGCTTGGACACCGCGCCGAACGGATCCAGCAGCCTGACTTCCTGGCCCATCTCCTTGCGGCGCCGCGCGGTCACGTGCCAGGTCTCGCCCTTGGGATCGATGACGATCACCGAGCCTTCGAAGCGCAGCAGGTTCGGAATGATGACGCCGCGGCCTTTGCCGGCGCCGGTCGGCGCGATCGTCACCAGGTGGCGGTCCTCGCCGAACACCAGCGGCACTTCGCCCTCGATCGTGGTTTCGGCCGCCCGCGGGGCGCCGAAGCCGATCGGGTCGCGGCGGCCGTCGTCGGATTTCCAGCCGAGCAGCAAGTCCATGACCTCCGGGCGCATTCCCTGCCCCGAAGCCTCGATCGGCTTCTTCTTGGAGCGGGTCGTGCGCGGCCTGGTCATCCTCACCTCCTCGCCGGCAGCGCGGGGGCCTGCCGGGAATCGAACGTACGCATCAATCGGGGCCGGACCTGCACGGGATTGGGGCGGGGTTCGCCTCATTGGTGAAGAACCGGGGACGGCGCGTCCCCGCCCCGTCCCGCCCACTCCACCCGGAAAATAATCCCCGCGCAACGCCTTGACGCCGCTTGGGGCAGAACTACCCGCAAAAGCTACTCACCGGCCCAATACGGCCGGTGAGTATTGTTTATATTGAATTTTTAGTCCTGAGCTGCCGGGCTGGCCCGGCGCGCCGCCTTGCTCGCATCGGTGACTTTGGGATGGGCCAAATAGCGCAAGAACGGGCTCGCGACGCCGAGGCCGACGCCGATCCAGATCGCGGTCCAGCCGATGTTGTTGAACACCTCAACGTAGGTCGCAAGCGCAGCGTGCGGATCGAGCACTTGGCCGCCGACCGTTTCCTGCGCCGTCTCCTGAGCCACTGCGGCGGCAAGCGCTTGCGCGGCCGAAGAGGCCAAGAACCATGTCGCCATCATGGTGGAAACGACTGCGGCAGGCGCGAGCTTGGTCATCGCCGAAAGCCCGACCGGCGACAGGAAGAGTTCGCCGGTAGTGTGCAACAGATACAGCAACACCAGGAATATCAGCGGCACGCGCGCGCTTTCGTCGGCGTACTGCGCCCCCCAGACCAGCACCAGGAAGCCGGCGCCGACCTGCACCAAGCCAAGCGCGAACTTGGCCGGATCGCCCATATCGAGTTTGTGGCGATTCATCCAACTCCACAACATGGCGAAGATCGGGGCGAGCAACAGGATGAAGCCGGCGTTGAAACTCTGCGTCTGACCCGATGTGATGGTCATGAAGCCATCACTCGGTAGCTGAGTGTTGCGCTCGGCGAATTGGTTCAATGCCGAACCGGCCAGCTCGAACAAGGTGAAAAACACGACCGAGGCCGAGATCAGGATCAGCGCAAGGATGATGCGCTGACTCTCGATCCAGCTGCAGTTTCGGATCATGTAGTAGATGAAGTAGATCACGATGCCGATGGACGCGATCGTCAGCGCCGTGTTCACAACCGGCTGACGTTGCACCAGCCACCACACGCCTACCACGCCGACAAGACCGAAAAGGTAGATCGTCCATTCGCGGTTGATCGGACCCAGGAGCGGCTTTTTGAGCAGCGCTGGATCACGCGGCCGGCCGACGTCGTCGGGAAGCTGCGAGGGGCCAGGCGTGAAGAAAAGCAGCCGTCCGCGCACGAACACGCACCAACCGAGGAACATGCCGATGCCGGCGAGGCCGAAACCCGCCCACCAGCCGTATGTGGCCCCAAGTCCCGCGCACAAGATGGACGCCCAGAAGGCCCCCAGGTTGATGCCGAAATAGTAGAGCGTGAAGCCGGCGTCGCGGCGGGGGTCGCCTTGGGGATAGAGCTGGCCGACGATCGTCGAGATGTTCGGCTTTAGAAAACCGACGCCCATGATGATGAGCGACATCGCCAAATAGAAAATGTTGACGAAAAGCGGAATGCGCCCACGCTCTCCCATTTCATAGGAGCCGGCAGGCAGGACGCTCGGCAGCGAGGCGCCGGCAGGCAGGTTTTCAATGGCGATGCCGCCGCCTTCGGCCGGGCCATAGTCGTAACGTTGGCCGTCGATGACCAGCCAAGTCTGGCGCTGATCCTGACGGCCCTCAGCGGCAAATTCGTAGGTCTGGCCCTGATAGGTGATGGTCTGCGTCACCGGCTGCTGCTCGACCGCCATCATCAGGTGGCCAGCAACCAGAAGCAGCGCGCCGAACGCGATCGCTTTACGGGTGCCGATGTATTTGTCAGCGAGGAAACCGCCGATAAGCGGCAGCAGATAGACCAGGGACGTGTAAGCGCCGTACTGGCCTTGCGCCAGCGTGTCGTTGAACAGGAAATGCTGCGTCATGTAAGCGACGAGAATTCCGCGCATGCCATAATAGGAAAAACGCTCCCACATCTCGGCGAAGAACAGGATGTGGATCCCGCGCGGGTGTTTGCGCATCTGCATGAAGACGGGGATGCAGGTGATCAGTGTGATCACGATCCCCGTCGCGACGACGATATCCCACATGCATTTCACTCCCAGCGCGAGGCGCGCCTCGTTATCGGACGCTCGCGCGCCGCCATCCCTTACCGGGGCGACACAAACCTTGCGCTGACGCCTGCGTCAAGCGCGCTGCGCTGGCCGGAGGTCGGGGGCGAGCACCCACCAGAACGTCTGGCCGGGGTTGGAATCGAGCCAGAAGCCCAAGCGCCGCAAGGTCCGGACCGAGGCGATATTCCGCGCATCACAGCCCGCCAGGATGGTCTCGGCCCCGGCATCTTCGAACAGCCAGTCAATCACCGCGTTTACCGCCTCGACCGCATAGCCCTGGCGGCGGCGGCTTTTGGCGACGCCATAACCGATCTCGAATTCGCGCTGGGCGCGAGGCGAGGGCTCGAAACGCACATCGCCGATGACCACGCCCTCCTGCCGGTGAATGGCGATTGCGCGTGTCGGCGCAGGCGCTGAGCCGACGATCGAAATCGAACGGGCCACCAAGCCCAGACTGGCCGCGCACCAATCCGCAGGCGCGTCTGCGCCGATGACGTCGGCAAACGCCGCCTGCCCTGCGCGCGCCGCGTCGGCCATCGCCGGGGTCACCGGTTCGAGCCGGAGACGCGCCGTGTAGAGCGGATGGTCGAGCACGTTCATGCGCATTCAGCTTTGCCCGGCCTGAGCGGCGCCGCAAAGCAAAACGCGCAGAAGGGAGCGCTCACGCGGGGTTCGCCTCCGGCGGCGTCTGCGGTTGCATCGGCGCGGTCGATGGCGTTGCATCCGGGTTCGCCTGTGGCGCGTAGGCTTTCACCCGGCCGTCCATATCCTTTAGGAAGCGCCGCTTGGCGGCGCGATAGCGCATCCGCTCGGTGATGCGGTCCCATACCCGGCAGATCCACCAGAACACCGGGTAGGTGAGAAAGCCGAACATCAAGGCGAGTCCGACCGAAAGCATGCCGCCGTAGCCGTTCCTGGTGATGAAGTTGGAGACGAACCAGAACACGAGCGCCACGCCGAGTGCGAGCACTGCAGCTTTCCAAAGCGGTCCGAAGAACGGCTTGCGGCCGAGATATGCAGCGAGGCCGGACTCGAACTCGCCACGCTCGCCGCTCGACAGGTTGTAGAGCACGATGTTGTAGGCTTGCGCGTCACGCTTGCCCTGGCCGCGCACGACGACGACGCGCTGGGTCTCGCGCACGCCAAGCTCGGTATCCTCGAAATCGTACTTGCCTTCCTTGCCGTCGGTTTCACGCAGGAAGAGGCGCATGCGGTTGGTTATGTGGCCCGGTTCGACGTGGCGCCGGTCGGCGCCTTCGATGACCACGGTTTCCGAGGTCAGCTGAACCTCGATCACGTCACCGCTATTGACCAGCAGCTTGTCAGCCATCGTCACCCTCCGCCGCACGAGAATGAGCGCCAGTGAACGGCTTCGGTCAAGAGGAACGCTTGCACGCGAGGTCAGAGCGCGGCAGCAAGGGCGCATGCCCGAGCCGCGCCTGCTGATAGACGAGCCCCTATACGCGGGAGCAGAAATTCCGCTGGGCGAAGCGCAAGCGCGCCATTTCGGCGCGGTGCTGCGGCTCGAGACAGGAGACGTAGTGCGGCCATTCAACAGCCGGGACGGCGAATGGCGGGCGCACCTCGGCGCCAAATCGAAGCGCGGCGTAAGCCTGATCGTGGAGTCGCTGCTGCGTGAAGCACGGGCAGCGCCTGATCTCGATCTGCTGTTCGCGCCGGTGAAGCGGCACGCTACCGATCTTATCGTCGAGAAGGCGACCGAGCTTGGCGTGCGGCGCATCCGCCCTGTCGTCACGCACCGCACTATCGCCGAGACGATCCGCATCGACCGGCTCAACGCCATAGCGCGCGGGGCCGCTGAGCAAACCGAGCGCTTCGATGCACCAGAAATTCTCGACGCTCTGCCGTTGGCGAAGGCGCTCGATGGCTGGGACGTGTCGCGGCCGCTAATTTACGCTGACGAGAACGGCGACGACGCCGAAAAAGCCTGGGGCGGCGTTGAAGGACGTGCGCCGGCGATCGGTCAGGCGCTAGCGGATTGGGGAGCCGCCACGCCAAGCAGGCTTGCCCTTCTCATTGGCCCCGAAGGCGGCTTTACGCCGGAGGAGCGTCGTGCGCTGCGCGGCTTGACCTACGTCATTCCCGTATCGCTCGGCCCGCGCATCCTGCGCGCGGAGACGGCGGTGATCGCCGCGTTGAGCGTAATCCAGTCCGCCTGGGGCGACTGGAGCAAGGCGTAAGCAGGTTGCGGATTGGCGCCAAAGCCTTACATGCCCGACGAAGCGCCAGCCCCGGGAGGATAGCTTGGCCACCACCAAAGACAGATCTCCCCCCATGGCGGGTTTCAACGATTTGGTCGCGCATTTGGAGAAGGGTTCGAAACCCGATCGCGTCAAGTGGCGCATCGGCACCGAGCACGAGAAGTTCGCGTTTTACCGCGACACTATCGGACCCGTTCCTTACGAAGGCGACCGCGGCATCGGCGCGCTGCTGAATGGTCTCGCCGACGCTTATGGCTGGGAGCGGGTTCACGAGGGCGGCAATGTCATCGCGCTGAAACAGGACAGCGCATCGATCACGCTCGAACCGGGCGGCCAATTCGAACTTTCCGGCGCCCCGCTCGAACATCTGCATCAAACCTGCGCGGAAACCGGATCGCATTTGTCGCAACTGCGCGATGTCGCCGGCAAGCTCGGCATTGCTTTTCTCGGCGTTGGCTTCTCGCCACTCTGGTCGCTCGAGGACACGCCGATGATGCCGAAGGGGCGGTACAAGATCATGCGCGCCTACATGGCCAAGGTCGGCCGGCTTGGGCGGCAAATGATGTTCCGCTCGTGCACAGTGCAGACTAATCTCGATTTCGGTTCCGAAGCCGACATGGTGAAGAAGTTCCGCGTGTCGCTGGCGCTGCAGCCGATCGCTACGGCGCTGTTCGCTGCCTCGCCGTTCGCTGAGGGCCGCTTGAACGGCTTTCTCTCTTATCGCGGCCACATCTGGACCGATACCGACCCCGATCGCACGGGGATGCTGCCGTTCGTGTTCGAGAACGGCATGGGGTTCGAACGCTATGCCGAATACGCGCTCGATGTGCCGATGTACTTTGTCTATCGCGACGGAAAATACATAGACGCATCGGGCCAGAGTTTCCGCGCCTTCATGAACGGCAAGTTGCCCGCCCTGCCCGGCGAACGGCCGACGGAGCAGGATTGGGAAGACCATTTGACCACGGCGTTTCCGGAGGTTCGTCTCAAAACCTACCTGGAAATGCGCGGCGCCGATTCGGGCCCCTGGTCGCGGCTATGTGCGTTGCCGGCGTTCTGGGCCGGCATCCTCTATGATGATGCAGCGCTCGAAGCTGCATGGTCGCTGGTGAAAAGCTGGACGGCCGAAGACCGCGAAGCCTTGCGCCGGGCCGTGCCGGTACTGGGCTTGCGGGCGCCGATCCGTGGCAACAGCGCCCGCGACATCGCCCAAGCGGCGCTGGCGATCTCGCGTCAGGGATTGAAGTCGCGTGCACGCGCCGACAGCGCGGGTCAGGACGAGACCCACTTCCTCGGCGAGCTGGACGATATCGCCGCCTCCGGCGTCACGCCGGCCGAACGATTGATCGAGCGCTATCGCACCGAATGGGGCGGCGACGTGCGGCGCGTATTCGAGGCGTGCGCGTACTAGGAGGTCAGCGTGTCCAACGACATTTTGTTGTGGCTCGCTGCCGCTTTCAATGTGGCCGCCGTTCTAGCTTGGTTGGGGAAAGCGCCGCGGCACCACGACAATCTGCGAGAGATGATGGGCATTCGCACCAATCGCGGCCCGACCTTCGCTCGCCTCTTGAGCCTGTTTCGAGGTCCGCCTGCCGTGAAGATTACTGCACTCGCAATTGAGCGCATTAGCCTCGGCCTAGTAGCGGCGATCGCTATCACAACCGCTTCGCTGGGACTGACGTCCTTTCTGCTGGCCGGAGAATTGCACGCTGAGACCGTCGAAGTGATGAAAGCGGTGGTCCTCGACACGGGCGACCGACTCTCGCGCGACTCGCTGCCCCACTATCTGCAAACAGATGCTCGCATCCCGGACCGCGTGCTCTCGATCGACGTCCTGCTAGCGTCATTCTCCTTTCTCGTTGGAGGCGGACTGATCAAGTTGATCGGCCACTTTTTCGCGAGCATTTGGCTCACCGCTGTTTGCGCATTGTCACCGGAAAACTGCCGGACGGCGCTTCGGGGAGAAACTAAGGACACCTGGTATTACTTGCTCGGCCGCCCCTCGCGGATTGACGGGAACACGTAGCATAAACCATTCGTGGCCCGCGCCCTTCAACAAGCTCAGGCCGACGCTGATTTCAAACCGACGCTAGAAGGCGTCACCCTGAGCTTGTCGAAGGGCGATGCCACATTCTGTCGGTCATGCCGCCTCGTCCGCCAGCATTTCTCCCCGGCTCATTGCGTTGAGCTTGGCGTAAAGCCCACGCGCATTGATGAGCTCGGCGTGCCTGCCTTGCTCGACGATGCGGCCCTGGTCGAACACCAGAATGCGATCGGCTTCCCGCACCGTCGAGAGCCGGTGGGCGATCACGATCGTCGTGCGCCCCTGCTTCAACTCGGCCATCGCCGCTTGCACTTCGCGCTCCGTCTCGACGTCGAGCGAGGACGTCGCTTCATCGAGAATCAGGATCGGCGCATCGGCAAGGAAAGCGCGCGCGAGCGCCACGCGCTGGCGTTCGCCGCCCGAAAGTTTTACCCCGCGCTCACCAACTTCGGTGTCGTAGCCAAACGGCAGCTTCTGGATGAAATCGTGCGCGCGCGCGCGTTTGGCGGCGGCGACGATCTCTTCCATCGAAGCGGCAGGTTTGGCATAGCCAATATTCTCGCGCAGTGAGCGGTGAAACAGCGCCGGATCCTGCGGCACCAGCGCAACGCTCTGCCGCAGGCTCGTCTGCGTCACTGCGCGCACGTCCTGGCCGTCGATGCGGATCGCACCCGCATCGACGTCATAGAGACGCTGCACCAGTTTCACGAACGTCGACTTGCCCGAGCCGGTCGGACCAACAAGCGCCACCGTTTCGCCCGCGGCGATCTCTAACGAAAAATCGCTGTAGAGTGCATCGGCGGCGTTCTTGTAACCGAACGAGACCCCCTCGAACGCGATGCGGCCATCGCCCGGCGCAAACGTCCGCGCATCGGGCGCATCGACGACATCAGCCTTCTCGGCCGAATAGGCGACAACATCCTCGATGTCGGCGATGCCCTTCTGCAGGTTCTGCACGTTCTCACCGAGCGTGCGCAAATAGCCCGACACCAGCAGGAACGAGGTTATCGCGAATACGGCGTCGCCCGCACTTGCGCGGCCCCGGCTCCATTCCAGCAGAACCAGACCAAGCAAGCCCGCTTGCAGCACGAACAGGAGCATGTTCTGCAACACCCAGGAATTGGTCCAGCGCATCCAAGTAGTATTGGCCTCCACCCGCCAGGCAGCGACGACCGCATCAAACCGCTGTTGCTCGCGCGCCTCGGCGCCGAACGCCTTCACGGTAGCATTCGAAGTGATGGCGTCGGCGAGGGCGGCGCCGATAGCGGTGTCGGCCTTGATGTAGCGGCGCAGCGCGTCGGCGACATAGAAGCGTCCCATCAGGTAGGCGCTCGCCAGGAATGCCCCGATCGACACGCCCGTGAACAATCCGATGAACGGCCATTGCATCAGCGTCATCGCGGTCACGCCGATCAGCACGGCCGCCGCCGGCAGCATGTACCAGATCATCGTGTCCGAGATGGTGTCGTAGGCGTTCATGGCGCGCGAGACGCGCCGCACCGTGGCGCCGGCAAAGTTGTCGGCGTGCCAGTCGGCGGAAAAGCGCTGAACGTCGCGGAAACCGTCGCTGACGATACGCTCCATGTTGTTGGAGGCGAACGGAATCCAGAAGCGCACGCCGGTATTGCGCGCCATGTAAAATACGAACGCCAGCAGCGCGACCAGACCGTAGGCCCAGGTTGCAGTGCGGATCGCCGCGTCGCTCGGTCCCGCCGTCAAGCCCTCCACGAGGCGCGCGGAAGCGAACGGGATCGCCAGATCCGCCGCCACGCCCAGAGCGAAGAAGAACCCGAACAGCGTGAGCTTGCCGGGCTGGCTCGACCAATGCTTCCACATGAAGGCGGCGACCTGCGCCAAACTAGCTTTGCGCTCGCCCTCGCTGTGCTCGTCGTTATCGTATGCGTCGCTCATCTGAGTACCGATTGGTCGCGGCCGCCGTGAGACGGGCAGCCAACTGAAATGGGAACGATGTGCTGAAAGCGGAGCGCTGGACGCGCAAAAACACCCACAACACGGCTCGGCGAAGCGGTTTCACGCACCTTCAGTGCGGGATCGGAGCCGAAGCGTTCGCTTCAAGGCTCCACGGCGACCCTTCGCGGCGCCGTATTTATTTCAAGCGGGCGTTCATTCAGCCTTCTCCGAAAGGACGGCTCAGATACGCTTCTTGTCGCCTTGCGTAAAGGGAAAGCTGGCTCCATCACCGGGACGTGACGGAATTGAAACCCCTTGGACCGCCGGCGTCCTCGCCGGCATGGCCGGAACCGGCGGACACCGCCCATCGAGGCTGGAGTTCGAGGGGTTACCTTCCCCATTGCGACGAGGGAAGGTTGGTCCAACACATCGTCTTTGGGCTCGCTGACGCGATCCCATCCGGCTTGCGTCTTCCCTCTGCCATGCATGCAGATCGGGCGCTGGATCGAGCGTACGGCGAGTGCATTCTACGACAGGGTGAATGCGCTGAGATTGTCGAAACGGTGATGCTTCATTCCGATGGCGAGCGATTTCGCCTGATCGCCTGGTGCGTTATGCCAAACCACGTTCACGCCGTCGCTGAGCAGGTAGATGGATTCCCTTTGAGTGATGTTGTGCAGGCCTGGAAATCCACGTCAGCGCATCGGCTCAATCATCTCCTCGGCCGGCGCGGGCGTCTCTGGCGACGCGAATACTTCGATCGCTTTATGCGCGACGAGGATCACCTGTCGATGACGATCGAGTATGTCGAGGCAAACCCGGTTCAAGCAAAACTTGTCGCGTCAGCGGAGCAGTGGCGTTGGTCCTCTGCTCATCGGCGAGATGCCGGCGGGGACGCCGGCGGTCCAAGAACATGAAACCCGCCGATGCGCTGAAGCAACATTGGACCGATGCGTTGCCGCGCGCGTGGAAGCCCTATGCCCAGCTCTCGCGCCTCGACCGGCCGATCGGCTGGCAATTATTGCTGCTGCCATGCCTGATGGGGATTGCCGTTTCGCGCACGGGGTATGGATTTTTCTGGGCCGATCTCGAGCTGGGGGCGGCGTTCCTGCTCGGCGCCATCGTCATGCGCGGCGCGGGCTGCACCTATAACGACATCCTCGACCGCGACATCGATGCGAGAGTGGAGCGCACGCGGCGGCGGCCGCTGCCATCGGGCGCCATATCGCTGAAGGGGGCTTGGGCTTGGCTGGTTGGGCAGTGCCTTGCCGGGCTTGCGGTGCTGCTGACGTTGCCGCGGCTGGCGCAGATCACGGCGCTGATCGCGTTGCCGCTGGTGGCGCTCTATCCGCTGATGAAACGCATCACTTGGTGGCCGCAAGCCTGGCTGGGAATCGTGTTTTCTTGGGGCGCGCTGGTTGGCGGCGCAGCGGTGAGCCCGAACGGCTACGTGCCGCTCGAGGCAATTGCGCTCTATGCCGGCTGCATCATGTGGACGATCGGCTATGACACCATCTACGCGCTGCAGGACCGCGAAGACGATGCGCTCGTCGGCGTGCGCTCGACAGCCCGCCTTTTCGCCGGCAGCTGGCGGACATGGACGAGCGTGTTCTACGTGGCCGCAATCGCGTTCTGGACCGTCGCCGGCGCGATCGCCGGCGCTGGCTGGATTTTGGCCGGCGCACTCAGCCTCGTCGGCGCACTGATGATGTGGCCCATGCTGCAGGGCATTGACGACGCACGTCCGGAAACGGCGCTCGCTGCCTTCAAGTTCAACGCGATCATAGGCGCGGCCGTCTTGCTCGCGGTCGCGCTCGAACCCATTTGGCGGACAGTCAGACCGGGATCTTGACGATGGGTGAAGCCGAGCAGCACCTGAGTAGCGTGTGCAAGCGCTTCGCTCGCATCGTCGGCAATCACGAGCCGTACCCGACCAAGTTCGCCAAGAGCAAAGACCCCTACCGCGCATTGGTGCGTGCGGTCGTTTACCAGCAACTCTCCGGCAAGGCCGCGGGCACCATTCACGGCCGCTTGATCGCGCTCTGGCCGGACAAGGACCATCCTGATCCGGAGGACCTGCTCGGCGCCGCCCCGGAGATGCTGCGCGGCGCCGGGCTCTCGCGCCAGAAGATCGCCGCGCTGAAGGATGTGTCGCAGAAGCGCATCGATGGCGTCATTCCAGAAGCGCGGAAACTGGCGCGCTTGAGCAACGCGGACATCATCGAACGCCTGACCCAAGCGCGCGGCGTCGGCCAGTGGACAGCCGAGATGTATCTGATGTTTACGCTCGGCCGCCCCGACGTGTTGCCGGTCGACGATCTGGGAGTCCGCAAAGGCGCGGAGAAACTCTATCGCCGCAAGTTCACGCCCAAGGAGCTCGGCAAATACGGCGCGCGCTGGGCGCCCTATCGCAGCGCGGCGGCTTGGCACCTTTGGCGCTTCATCGACACCCAGACGCCGGATGAGAGCAAAATCTAGGCGACCGGTGAAGCACATCAAGGAAGCGCCGGTCGAACACCACGGCGATCATCGCGAGCACAGTTTCAGAAACGTGCGATCTTCGCGCAGGATGAAACGCTCGTCTTGCGCAAACGCGTAGTTCTCGCGGCCGGCTGGATCGGCCGCCAAGCGTGCGCGATACTGCTCGTACGCGGCCAAGCTGTCGATGCTGTACAGACCGTACGCCAGCGTCGCTGAACCCTCGTGCGGCGCGAAATAGCCGATCAAGTCGGCGCCGCAGCGGGGAATGACTTCTCCCCAGACCCGCGCATAGCGCTCGAACTGCGCCTTCTTGAACGGATCGATTTGGTAACGAATACAGCATGTGAGCATCTGCGCCCTCCTGCACCGCCAGGTCTAGCGGATTGCGGGCCGCGCATGGTTCGATTATGATCGAACCATCCATGAGAGATGGCCCCAACATCGCCGCCATCGCCGCCATGGTCGGCGATCCCGCCCGCGCCAACATGCTGACGGCGCTGTTGAACGGCGACGCCTTCACCGCCAGCGAATTGTCGCTCGAGGCCGGCGTGACGAAGCAGACGGCAAGTTCGCATTTGGCGAAACTGGTGGATGGCGGATTGGTCGCCGTCGAAGCACAAGGGCGGCACCGCTACTACCGCTTGGCCGACGCCGACGTCGCGGGACTGCTGGAGACTTTGATGGGCGTCGCTGCACGCGCCAAGGCGCTGCGCACGCGGCCCGGTCCGAAGGAGCCGGCGCTGCGGCGCGCGCGCGTCTGCTACGACCACCTCGCCGGCGACATCGGCGTAGGGCTGTTCGACGCCTTCATCCGCAACAAGTGGATGCTGCCTGGTCCGGAAAAGACCTTCACGCTCACCAGACTCGGGCGGGTGAAGGTGCAGACCTTTGGCGTCGACATCGAAGATTTGGAACAGGGCGCGCGTCCGCTCTGCCGCGCCTGCCTGGATTGGAGCGTCCGGCGCCATCACATCGCCGGCGCGCTGGGGGCGGCCATTCTCGACGTGATTTTCGAACGGGGCTGGGCGGAACAGCGCCGCGGCAGCCGGGTGCTTGAATTTACCCGCATCGGCGAGGCCGGGTTGAAACGGGTGTTTCAGATGGTCGAGCAGCAGCAGACAAGCTGACCCTTCCCCGCTAGAACACCGGCATGGCCGCCGTCGCCCGCATCGATCCCAAAGACGTCTTCACGTCCGAAGAATGGGCGCGCTTTTCCAAGCGCTCCTCCTGGATGGGTCTCGCATGTGTCGCGGGGGCCTGGGGCCTGATCTTCATCGCCGGCGCCATGTTCGTCATGTGGCCCAACCCGCTGACGTTCGTACTCGCCGTCATGCTCATCGGCGCGCGCCAATTGGGCTTGGCCATCCTGATGCACGACGCGGCGCACGGGGCGCTGCATCCAAACCTCAAGCTGAACGACTGGGTCGGCGAGTGGCTTTGCGCCGCGCCCGTCGGCGTCCGGCTGCACGCCTACCGCGACTATCATCTCAAGCATCACAAATACACCGAACAGCCCGAAGATCCCGATCTCGTGCTGTCGGCGCCGTTTCCGATCACGCGCGCTTCGCTCTTCCGCAAGATCGTACGCGACCTCACCGGACAGACCTTCATCAAGCAGCGCGGCATGCAATTGTTCGGTAATCTGCGGCAGGGCCAGATCGTCAATCCGGCGACGGCGCATTTCCTCATCGTCAATGCGCTGATGCTCGCCGCCGTTGCGCTGGCGGGCTATTGGTGGACCTATTTTGCGCTATGGCTCTTGCCGATGGCGACCTGGTACCCGCTGGTCACACGCCTTCGCAACATCGCCGAGCATGCCTGCGTCGAAACGCGAGACGATCCCTTCTCGCACGCGCGCACAACCCTCGCCAACGTGTTCGAGCGCCTGTTCATTGCGCCCTATTGGGTTCACTTCCACGGCGAGCATCACGCGTTCATGCATGTGCCGTGCTATCGGTTGGAGCGTCTGCACGGCAATTTGATGGATAAAGGCTTCTGGGCGCGCATGCACATCTCGCCGGGCTATTTCAGCGTACTGCGCGAAGCGTCGAGCAAACCAGCAGCTCTACCTGCTTGAGCGAAGAGCGAGTCAAAGCAATCCCAGCCGCCGCTCGCTCACTCCATGATCTCCGACATTCCGACCTTCATCCGCGAAAACACCCGCATCATGGCGCCAAGCCACGTGCCGGAGCTTCTGCTCCACTTGGCGGATGACGCGGTCTCGTTATGGCAGCTTACGGAAGAACAGCTCGGAGAGCTTGGTCTGCCGCCGCCGTTCTGGGCGTTCGCCTGGGCGGGCGGGCAAGCGCTAGCGCGCTATGTGCTGGATCATCCTGCGACGGTGCGCCGCGAGGGCGTCCTGGACGTCGCCTCCGGCTCCGGCCTCGTCGCCATCGCTGCGATGAAAGCCGGCGCCGCCTCGGCGCTCGCGGCCGACATTGACGTCTTCGCTTCGCACGCCGCCCGCCTCAACGCCAGCCTCAACGGCGTGCGCGTCGAAACCGGCGACGCCGATCCCGTGAGCCAGCCCACGGACGCCGGCGTCATCCTCGTGGGCGATCTCTTCTACGATCGCGATCTCGCGCCGCGCGTGCTCGCGTGGCTGATCGAGCAACAGGCTGCGGGCAAGACCGTGCTGATCGGCGATCCCGGCCGCACCTATCTGCCGCGCGACCAACTCGTACAGATCGCCGCTTACGATATTCCCGTCACCCGCGCGCTGGAGGACGCGGAAGTGAAGCGTGCGGCGGTGTGGAAACTGAGGTGACACACCTCCGTCACTCCGGGGCAATGCGAAGCGCGAACCCGGAATGACGAGTCAACTCACTCCATCGCGCACGCCGCCGCGCGATCTTCTTCTGTCGTCGCCCGCGTGCGGGCGTCTTCGCAGATCGCATTCCAGAGCGTCATAACTTCACGGCCGACTGCGTCGCTGCGGGTCTGGATCTCTTCCAGCGTCGGCTCGGCGCCTGGAGGTTCGGCGATCCAGACCGGCTCATAGGCCGGCGTGCAGGTAATCTCGGTAAACAGACCCTTGGCGCAGATTTTCGAGCGCTCGATGTTATATTCCCAAACGGTTTCGCGCAGGCGGCGCGCCAACTCCCGCGGCGCGGTGACTTCCGGTTCGGCCGAGCCGGGTCGGGTCTCGGTTTGGCCGCTGACTTGGGAGAGCATTGCGCCATAACGGCCGATTTCGATGTTCAGGTCGAACGGATCGGGGCCGGCGGGCGACGTTGGGACGTCGTTCTGTTTTTCGGCTGTTTGTCCACACGCAGCCAGGGCCAGCGCCAACGCGATCGCACGCAAGTTCATGAGCACGCCTCCAGGCCGTTAGCGTAGCCGGGCGCCTCGGCGCAGTCGTCTGTTTTTCGGTCAGTCTCGCAGCACGGGCGCCAGCGCGTTGTAGCCGGCGGCGAAATCGTAATCGCTGTCTTCGGCATTGCGGAACAAGGCTATCGCGGCGGCCGTCAGGCCGGTGCCTGCCGCCGCCGCGAACATCGCCCATGCGACGCCCCAGAAAAATCCAGCGTCGATCAAAACCACCCAACCCTGCCTTCGAGGCATCTTGTTGGGCAGATAATGCCTAGCCCGCATGAACACGCGGTTTCCGAAAGCAAAACAAAACGTTGAAATGCAAATCGCGCCCGGACTAGAGCAAGCCTGAGGGAGAACTCCGATGCAGCTTCTGGAAACCGCCGCACTTTACGCTGGCGTAAACACTTTCATTCTGCTCACGCTCGGAGTGCTTGTGATGCTCGGGCGCCGCAGACACAAGATCGTGTTGGGAGAGGGACAAAACGAGGCGTTCACCCGCGCCGTGCGTGCGCACGCCAACGCCGCCGAGTATATTCCCGCGGCCTTGATCGGCCTCGTCACCCTGGCGCTCTTCGATCCCGCCACGCCGGTCTGGCTGTTGCACGCCGCCGGGATTTCTTTGACGGTCGGCAGAATCTTGCACGGCTGGGGCCTGCACACCGGCGCGCTGAATTTCGGCCGGATGGCCGGCATGGTGCTGACATGGGCGGCTTATGTGCTGATCGGCGGCGGCTTGCTTTATGTGGCGACCAGCCAGCAGCTCTAGTTGCTCCCGGTTTCCGGGTGCGGCGCGCTGACAGGTTTCGATTCCGGGGAATGCCTTTCGCGCAAATAAATGCCGAGCACGATCAGCACGGCGGTGGAAAGAAATTCGCTTTGCCAGTTTTGGAAAGATTCGAACCAGAATTCGGCGTCGGCAAGCTGTTGGAGCAGTGTCGGTCCGCTTTCGCCATGCGCCCGCGCTTCGTCGGCGGCGTGGCGCGTGCTATTGATCCAATGCAGCACGAATGAAGCTATGAACAGCAGCAGCAGCGCAAATCCTAACGAATGTGAATAAACTACCCTCGCCAACCCGCCGGCGCGCACCGGCCAGGGTGCGTCTTTCTTGTTTTCATCGAGCGCCGGGTCGCGGTCCTGAGGATTTTCCTCATCCGGCTTCTTCGATTCCGGCGAGCCCTTCTGGACGAGATAAGCCGTCAGCATCACGAACGCCCACATCTGCAGGAATTCGCTTTCCCAGTTCTCGAACAGGGCCGACAGAAACTGGCCGCTGGCGAGATAATCAAACAGCGTCGGTCCAGCTTCGCCGTGGCGTGTCTGTTCAGCGACGTGTGAAAGCCAGCCGCTCCAGCCCTGGCCGATCAGGCTGACCGCAAATAAGCCCAGCAGGGCCAGCGTCAGCCCGTTGTCGCGAAACCATTTCATGTTCGGTTCAACCGGCGCTTCCGGGAGCAGTTCCCCGCCCGGCACGGCGCGAAACCGGCTGCAGAACTGGCCGGCGGCGATTGCCCCCGGGGTTCCGTGAGCCCATGTTGCTGCCATGGCCTTCGATGCTGATTCACACGCCGCGCTCGCGGCCCTGATCGATTACGCGAAACGCGCCGGCGCCAGCGCCTCCGAAGCCTCGCTGTCCGTCCGGGAAAGCATTTCGGCCGAAGTGCGGATGGGCGAGTTGGAGGGGATGGAGCGCGAAGAGGCACGCTCGGTGGCGCTCAGGGCCTTCGTCGGTAGACAGCAGGCTGCCGCCTCCTCGACCGACCTCTCGGCCAAAGGATTGCGCGACCTGGCGGAGCGCACCGTGGCCATGGCCAAGGCCGCCCCGGAAGACAGGTTCGCCGGGCTGCTTGACCCACGCTATCACGCCAAAGGAGCGGCCCCCGAGCTCGAGCAGACTGACACCGCCCGCCCCACGCCCGAGCAATTGCTGGATCTGGCCACGCGCTGCGAGGCTGCGTCGCTGGCAGTGCCGGGCATCGCCAATTCCGGCGGCGGCGGCGCCTCGAGCGAACACTCCACCTTCGTTCACATGACTTCGAGCGGCTTCGAGGGGTTCGAGGCCGGTACGTCCTACAGCCTCGGCACACAGCCCGTGGCGGGGAAGGGCGACGAAATGGAGCGCGATTACGAGTGGCGCTCTAAGCGCTTCTTTGCCGATCTGCCCTCGCCCGAGGACATCGGCCGCACCGCCGGCGAACGCACCGCACGGCGCATCGGCGCGAGGAAGATCGCAAGCTGCAAGGCGCCGGTGATTTTCGAGAACCGCCTCGCCGGCCGCATCATCTCGCCGCTTTTCTCCGCAATTTCGGGATCGTCCGTGGCGCGCGGGATCTCTTTTCTCAAAGACAAAATGGGCCAACGCATCTTTGCCGAAGGCTTCCGTATCCACGAAGACCCCTTCGTCAAGCGCGGCGCCGGCAGTCGCTGGTTCGACGGCGAAGGCGGCGCAGTGGCGCCGGTGACGCTGATCGACGACGGCGTGCTGACGATGTGGTTGCTCAATTCTTCGGCCGCGCGCCAACTCAATCTCGAACCGAACGGCCACGCCACCGCCGGCCACGGCGGCCCGCCGGGCATCGGCACGTCGAACTTGTTCGTGAAGCCGGGCGAGGAAGATCTGCCGACGCTGATGCGCAATGCAGGCAAGGGCCTTCTCGTCACCGACATGTTCTCGCCGTCGCTCAACATGAACACGGCCGACTGGTCCATCGGCGTCGCCGGCTATTGGTTCGAGCAGGGCGAGATTGCGCATCCCGTGAGCGAGATCACCGTCGCGGGAAATCTGCTCGACATCTTCAAGCGCTTGCGGTGCGGCGCCGATATCGACAATCGCGGCTCCCTCGAAATCCCAAGCCTGATCGTGGATGACCTTGCAATCGGCGGCGTCTGAACTCGAACTGCTGGAGACGGCCGCCCGCGAAGCGGGAACGATGGCGCGCGAGCTGTCGCTCAAGCCGCTGGAAATTCAATCCAAAGGCGAAGCGGGTCCGGTAACCAACGTCGATAAAGCCGTCGACGCGATGCTGGAGATCAAGCTGCTTTCGAAGCGGCCGGACTACGGCTGGCTCTCGGAAGAGACGCCCGACAATCCCGATTATCGCATCGGCAGAGAGCGCACATTCATGCTCGACCCGATCGACGGCACTGCGGCGCTGATCGGCAAGGTGCCACAATGGACGATCTGCATCGGGCTGGTCGAAGGCGACCGCGCCTTCGCCGGCGTCGTCTACAATCCGATGACGGACGAAATGTTCTCCGGCGCGGTCGGTCACGGGGCTTTCTTCAATGGCCGGCCTATGCACGCCACCGACGTGAACGCGCTCGAAGGCGCGCGGATGATCGGGCAGAAGAGCCGGTTCAGCGATAAACGCTGGGCGACGCCGTGGCCGAAGATGGACATCATCGAGCGCCAATCGATCGCCTACCGGCTGGCGCTTACAGCCGCCGGAATGGGCGACGCCACTCTGCTGTTCGGCTGGAAGCATGACTGGGACATCGCTGCAGGCGCCGCGATCGTGGAAGCGGCGGAGGGCAAGGTCACCGACCTTTGGGGCGATCGCTTGCAGTTCAACGGCGAGATACCGCGCGTTCCAGGCGTTGCGGCCGCTGGCGCTAACCTGCACCCTTTGCTAATCGAGCGCACGCGCGTCCTGCCTGATTTGCGCGAGCCGACCCACAGCTGAAGGCGCCATGAGCGAAGCGACCATACAACTTCTCCACCTCGTCATCGGCGGCGAACTGAAGGATCTCGACCGGCCGGAATTCATCGATCTCGGCGCCGTCGACTTTGTCGGCGCTTACCCGAACTATCGGCTGGCGTACGACGCCTGGAAAGCGGCCGCGCAGCGCACCATCGACAATGCACGCATGCGCTATTTCATCATCCACGCCCACCGCCTGCTTGATCCCGGGGCCGATCCCGAAGGCGAAATGTAAGAGATGAAGGCGGGCGCCATCATCGGGCGGCTATGGCGGCAGTACATCACCCGCTACAAGGTCGACCTGCTGGCTCTGGCGCCGGTGCTCGCCCTGGTGGCGGCGACCGGCGTTTCCTACGCCTACATCCTGAAGTTCGCCACCGACGCCATCCAGGCCGACAACCTGCAGGCCATTGCGCTGGTTCCGGTCGCCGTCATCGGCATGGTGCTGATCCGTGCCGGCGCGATGTGGGGCCAAGCGGTGATGACGCAAGCGCTGGCGCTCAAGATCCTGCGCGACCTGCAGAGCGCGATGTTCGCCAAGCTGATGAGCGTCGATTTCGCCCGCTTCGCGCGCGAGGACGTCGGCCGGCTGGTTTCCCGCTTCACCAACGACATCGTCATCGTCGGCTATGCGCTGGTTCGCGCCGCACAGACATCAATTCGCGACACGCTGACCTTGCTGGGGGCAGTAATCTCCATGTTCGTGCTGGACTGGGTGCTGGCTTCGGTCGTGATCGCCGTTTTCGCTCTGGCGGCGCGCCCGCTTGCCGCCATCGCCAACCGAGCGCGTAGACAGACCGGCATCGCTCAAGAACAGATCGGCCACGTCACCGCCCTGCTCGGCGAAATCTTCGGGGCAGCGCGCTTCGTCAAGACTTACAGCCTGGAAGCGCGCGAGACCGAGCGCGCCGGCAAGGCTTTTGAGGAGCAGCGCCGTCTCAACATGAAGCTCGCGCACAATCGTGCGCGTAGCGAACCGTTACTGGAGATTCTCGGCGGCGTCGCCCTGGGCGGCGTGCTCTACCTCGCCGGCGTGCGCATTGCCTCCGATCTGATGACGCTGGGCGACTTGCTGGGGATGATCGCGGCTGTCGGCATAGCCACGCCTGCAGCTCGCTCGATCAGCGGTTTCAACACTATGCTCAACGAAGCGCTCGCCGCTGTCGCGCGCATGTTCACGCTCATCGACGAACCCGAAACCATCTCGGATAAAGCCGGCGCTACGGCGCTCAAGGTTACCGACGGCCGCATCGAGTTCGACAATGTCGGCTTTGCCTACGCCGAAGTTCCGGCGATCGAGAACGTGAGCTTCACGATCGAGCCGGGCGAAACGGTTGCTCTGGTCGGCCCATCCGGCGCCGGCAAATCCACGATTTTCAATCTGCTGCCGCGCCTCTACGACGTCACCTCCGGCGCGGTGCGGATCGATGGTCATGACGTGCGCGACGTCACGGTGACCTCGCTGCGCAACGCCATTTCACTGGTGGCGCAAGAGGCTGCGCTGTTCAACGACACCATCCGGGCCAATATCGGCCTGGGGCGCGCAGGCGCGACACATGCCGAAATCGAGAATGCCGCCCGCCACGCCGCGGCGCACGACTTCATCATGGCGCTGCCGCAGGGCTACGAAACCATGGCGGGCGAACGCGGCGGCAATCTTTCCGGCGGCGAGCGCCAGCGCATAGCGCTTGCGCGCGCCTTCCTGCGCGATGCGCCGATCTTGTTGCTCGACGAAGCCACCAGCGCGCTCGACGCCGCCAGCGAAGCGCAAGTGCAGGATGCGCTCAAGCGTTTGTCCAAGGGACGCACCGTGCTGGTGATCGCGCATCGTCTCGCCACTGTGCGCGACGCCGACCGCATCTTCGCGCTAGAGAACGGCCGCATCGTCGAAGTGGGTCGGCACGACGATTTAGTGGCGAAAAACGGCCTCTATGCGCGGCTCTCGCGGCTGCAATTCCAAAGCGCGGAACAAGCAGGCTGAGGCGCGGCGCGCCGGAACTGATCGCTCGTGCATGGGTTTGGTGACCAAAGGGCGGGACCATCCACGAGGAGATTCCGCATGTCCCGCTCGCTGCCTACCGTCATTGTTTCAGTCGCTGCATTGCTGGGTGGGGCGGCATCGTTTCCCGCCTTCGCGCAGCTCATTGACGACCCTGAATCGCGCGTCGTCGAATATGGCGAACTCGACCTCAACAGCGAAGCCGGCGCCGAGACACTGATCCGCCGGCTCAACAACGCGTCGGAAGCCGTTTGCGCGCGACACGATGGGCGCCGGCCCGCCAGCCAAGCGGCCAGGGATCGCGCCTGCGAATATGAAACCACCGAAGTGGCCGTGAACGACGTCGATCACCCGAACGTGTCGGCGGAGTATTATGGCGGCTCGGGCTATATCGAAGACGACTCGGCTTACTACGATCCACGCCTCGATCCGTCCTCGCCGTCGTACGATCCGAGGCTAGACCCGAACTCGGCGTACTACGTGCCGCCGAAATGAAAGCGGCGAAGGTGAAATCGGCCGCCGCTTCGGAGTCGGCGGCCGGACTCACTCGCGGCGAAGAATTTTGTCGACCAGGATGTTGGCCCACCATTCGCCCATGAACGCCGCTTTGACGCGGTCGGGATCATAGTCCTCATCGACCCATTGCAAGAACGGCTTGCCGCTGGTTTTGGTTTCTTCGACATAAGTGGCGAAGAAGAAATCGATCATGCCGGTCTTGCCCTGCTTCACATGCAGGTATTTGAGCGAGAGCTGTTCAACCGCCTGCTCGATCGGCAAGCCCATCTTGAAGTGCTTGTAGAGCACGGCCGCGACGCCGGCCCGATCCGCGCCTGACTTGCAGTGCATGAGCGCCGGATATTGAATCGTCTCGAAGATTTGCTTGCAGCGATGGATGTGTTCCCGACTCGGCGGCTCGCGCGAACGGAGACGCAAATCTATCAGGCCGACGCCGAGACGGTCGCAGGCTTCCTTCTCCAGGGCATAATAGCCGGTGTCGGATTTGCCCCGAGCATTGAGAATGGTCTTGATCCCGAACCGCCGGACGTAGAGGGCGATTTGCGCCGGCGACGGCTGGTTCGACCGGGCCATGACGCCCGGCTCGATCCAGTGGAAGTTCTGGTAGAGGTTTCGCAAAAAGCCGTGGTCCGTCCATACCAGGTCGCGCTCGGCCGCCCGGCGCCCTTCCGGCGTCGAGAGGTCAAAGGCGGGAAATTTTACCGGCGTGGACATGTTGGGTTGTGTACGGACTCGGCTCGGGCTTCTGGCGCGGAACGGGCGCCGCCCCCTATAAGGGGCTCACCCGCGGTTCGGAAGCGGGCGGTCCAGCAGGCGCGCGCGTGAAATCTCTACTCGGAAATCCGGTTCTGCAGTTTTTGCTGGGCCGCCTCATCGGCGGCTACATGTTGTTTGTTGGGGTGACCACGCGCTGGACCAGGGTCAACCGCGCCGCCGTCGAGCCGTTCTGGAAACCAGGCGGCGGCGGGCTGATCGGCTGCATCTGGCACGGCCGCTTCTCGCTGATTCACAAGATGTGGGCGTTCGGGCCAGGCGTGCCAAAGGCGAAGATGCTGATCTCGCAATCCCGCGAAGGCGGCATAGTCGCCCATACTTCGCTGACGGTGGGAGCGGAGGTGATCAGAGGCTCGGCCGGCAAGCCTGGAAAGCAGAGCAAAGGCGGCGTCGAGGCGATGCGGCAAATGGCGCGCTACATCGACGGCGGCGGCGTGATCGCGATGACGCCGGACGGCCCCCGCGGACCCCGCATGCGCGTCAAGCGCGGGCCGGTATTGTTGGCGAAGATCGCCGGCGCGCCATTGCTGGCGGTGACGTGGGCGACATCCAGCCGCATCGTCTTCAAAAACAGTTGGGATCAGTTCGTGCTGCCGCTTCCCTTCGGAAAGGGCGCCCTTATCTGGGGAAATCCCATCGCGCCGCCCTCACCTGATGCGGATGAGACAGAAGTCGAGGCTGTGCGCCTTGCGCTCGAAGTCGAAATGAACCGCATTGCTGCCGAAGCCGACCGCATCGCCGGCGTCCCGCCGACCGAACCGGCGCCGGCGCGCAACGACCTGATGGCGGAACCTGCTGAACCGGCGGCGCAGATTTCGTGAGCTTCTCTCCGGTCCTTGCCTTCTATCGCGGCGCCAGCTCGGTGCTGGGCGCCTTCGCGGGCGTCTACCTCGAGGAGCGCGCCAAACGCGGCAAAGAAGACCCGGCGCGACTCGGCGAACGTTTCGGCCGTTATACGCAGGCGAGACCCGCGGGTGCGTTGATGTGGCTGCACGCGGCAAGCGTGGGCGAAAGCGGAATTGCCTTGGCCTTGATCGAGGCGCTCGCAGCGCGAACCGATGCACTCTCGTTCCTGTTGAGCACCGGGACGATCACATCGGCGGCGCTTGCGGCCAAACGCGCCCTGCCCCGAACGACCCACGTGTACGCGCCGCTCGACCGTCGCGATTGCGTGGGGCGATTTCTCGATCACTGGCGGCCGGATGCCGGTGTTTTCGTTGAGAGCGAACTCTGGCCCAACCTGATCCTGGCAGCGGAGCGGCGGGGCGTGAAACTGGCGCTGGTCAATGCGCGCATGAGCCCGCGTTCGCTGCGGCGTTGGACGCGCTGGCGGACGGCGGGACGGCGGCTGATAGGCGCATTTTCTTATGTCTCCGCCGCCGATACCCGCACCAAGGACGCACTTGCCGAACTGCGCCCCGCCCCAATAGGCGAACCCGCAAATCTCAAGCTCGCCGCCCCCGTGCCATACGTGGATTCGGCAATGAAGACAGGGCTCGCTGCCGAGATTGGCGCACGCCCTGTCTGGCTTGCCGCTTCCACCCATGCGGGCGAAGACGAGATCGTCCTGAGGGCGCACGAGATCGTCCGCCACTCTTTCCCAGATGCGCTGCTGATCATTGCGCCGCGTCATCCGGAGCGCGGCGCAATGATCAGCGCGCTCGCTTGCGATGCACCGCGGCGATCGCATGGCGCGCCGCCAAACGCCTCGCCTTGTTATGTCGCAGATACGCTGGGCGAGCTTGGCGTCCTTTATTCGCTGGCGCCGGTTTCCCTTGTAGCGGGAAGCTTGCTGCCGCACTTGAAGGGCCATAACCCGATCGAGCCCGCCAAGCTCGGGTCAGCGATTCTGACGGGGCCGCATGTCGAGAGTTTTCAGGACGTATTCGGCGCATTGCTGCAAAGTGGCGGCGCCGCCACCGCGCCGGATGCAGCGACCCTCGCCGCCGAAGTGATGCGGCTGTGGCAAGACGAGTCGGCGCGGTTGCGGCAAGTTCGCGCCGCAGCGATCGTGGCGACGCAGGGGGCGGAAGCCTTCGAGCGCACGGTCGGCGCAATCGTTACGCTCATCCAGCCGGCCTCCGCGATGCCAAGCAAAGCCGATGCGCCCGCCTGAATTTTGGAGCGCCAACGCGCAAGGCCGTGATGCGGCGCGGACGCTGCGATTCCTGCTTAGGCCGGTGTCCTGGGCGTACGCGGTCTTGGCCGGGAGGCGGATGCGGTCAACCGCCCCGCGCCATGCGCCGGTACCGGTCATCTGCATCGGCAACCTCACCGTCGGCGGCGCAGGCAAAACGCCGCTTGCACGCGCTATCCGCGCCAAACTCGGCCCCCATGCCCACACGCTTTCGCGTGGATACGGCGGCCGCGCAGTCGGACCGTTGCGGGTCACGGCGGACATGGACGCGCGGGAAGTCGGCGACGAACCCCTGCTGCACGCGCGGGACGGCCCAGCCTGGATCGCGCGAGACCGCTTTGCCGGCGCGATGGCGGCGGCGCAAGCAGGCGCCCATGTCATCATCATGGATGACGGTTTTCAGAATCCAACGCTGGCGAAAGACCTCTCTATCATCGCCGTTGATCCGGGCTACGGCATCGGCAATGGCGAAGTTTTTCCGGCCGGCCCATTACGCGAGCGGCTCTCGAACGGACTCGAACGCGCCGATGCGATCGTCATGCTGGGCGACCTGACCGAAGACGCTTCTTGGCTGAACGATTTTCAAAAGCCCATCTTGTTTGCTCGGCTGGCGCCTTCGACGCCGCCGCCGCGCGGCAGGCTGCTGGCGTTTGCCGGTCTTGCGCGCCCGGAAAAATTCTTCGACACGTTAGAGGCCGCGGGCGGTGAGGTCGTGGATGCCGTGCCGTTTGCCGACCACCATCCCTACACGGAGGACGACCTGCGCCTGCTCGCGCAAATCGCCCGCGAGCGGGACGACGCGCAATTGATCACCACGGAGAAGGACGCCGCGCGGCTTTCACCCGAATGGCGCGCGCGCGTGGCTGTGCTCCCGGTCGTCGCCAAGTTCGATGACGAAACCGCGCTCGACGCCTTGCTGGCGCCGATCGCATCGCGGATGACGGCGGCGCATGGCGAAGCCTAGGCCGCTCAATCTCGGGTTCCAGATCGAAGCGCTCGCATGGAGCGCTTACACCGGGGCGCTAGGCGCCTTGGGTTTGGAGCGCGCGTCGCGCTGGGGCGGCGCCATCGTGCCTGCGATCGCGCCGCTCAACAGCGCCTGGAAAACCGCCATCCGCAACATCCGCATGGCGTTTCCAGACGAGAGCGACGCCTGGCATCGGGAAGTTCGGCGCGAGTCATTCGTCGAACTTGGCCGTATGAGCGGCGAATTCCCGCACATGGGCAAATTCCTGGACAAATATCGCACCGGCCAGGTCCGCTTCGACGGTAAAGAGATCATCGAGGCAACCCGCGGCAAAGGTGCGGTCTTCATTGGCGGCCACTTTTCCAACTGGGAAATCACCTCCCTCTGCCTCGCGCAGGTCGATCCGGACTCGCACTTCACCTACCGGCCCGCAAATAACCCGATCATCGACAAGTACATCGTCGATACCCGTGCGCAGTTCGGGCTGACGCTGCAGGCGGCAAAGGGCAAGGAAGGTGGAATGGGCTTGCTGCGTTCGCTGAAACGAGGCCGCAGCATCGCACTGATGAACGACCAGAAATATAACGCAGGTCTGGCCGTGCCGCTGTTCGGCCATGACTGCATGACCGCCGACGGACCCACGCGGCTGGCGCTGAAGTTCAACGTGCCGCTCATTCCCATCACTGGGCGGCGCATAGAAGGCACGAAGTTCGTCGCCACCGCCTATCCCGCTCTTGCGCTCGACTATTCCAGGCCTGACGACGAACAGGCCGTGTTAGAGGGCGTCAAGCGGGTGAACGCGTTCATGGAAACGCGCATCCGCGAGGCGCCGGGACAATGGTTCTGGTCGCACCGGCGCTGGCCCAAGAGCGCATGGGTCGCAGCCGGCGTCATGTGAAGCTGTCGCCCTGTCACCGTTCGAAATCACTTCGCCGCTGCGGCGTGACGAGGCGAGTGTGGTGCTTGGAGGCTTGGTTTGAGCCGACGCTGAGTCGAATTTTTCCAGCTTCCCGACCCTCAACTCGGCTGGGCGCCGAGCGGCGTCTGCTGATGGAACGCCATTTTCCATTCTCCGTCCCGCTGGACATAGCCGGTCGAGACCAAAGCCTTGTATGGCTGGCCATCCTTGCGCAGGGCGCTGACCTCGTAAGTCAACACGGCGGATTCCTCTGACAGCTCAACCACACCCTTCTCATCGAGGGCCACATTCTTCCAATTGCCGGCGCCGGGGTTCATGCCGGCGATTTCTTCGTTCGAGTGCAGACCCGCCATTTCGTCGAACGCCAGCAGGCACTGGTCATCGACATGCCGGCGATAATAGTCGCCCCCCTCGGTCCAAAATCCTCTTTCGAGTTCAAGCAGCTCTCGAGTGTCCACCATGGCGCGCTCCTTTCAGACCGAACGCAATGCGAAGCTCGGGGTTTCGCAATGCCGGGGCAGCAAGTACAAGGCGGGGCTGGGAGGTCTTGGGCATGTGGCGGGCTCTGATCGCAGCGGTCCTGGTGGCCGGTTGCGCGACGATGGAGGATCTTGGCGACGACCTCGGGTGGAGCGGCGAAGACCGGCCGCCCGGCGCCGAGAACGCGCTAGCCGCGATCATGGCCGCGCAGCCGCGCTCCTGTCCGCCCGGGCGCACGCTCGACGGCGCCAATCATGAGGCCTTCGGTCCGCAGCACGGCGTCACAGCCCAAGATATCGGCCTGACGCCGCTGGCCAGCGATCCTTCTCGCGCGGTGCGCCTGCGCAGGATCGTGATCGAGCCGGGCGGCGTGATCGCCTGGCATACGCACGAGGCGTTCCAAGGCATGGCGCTCGTCGTTTCCGGCGAAGCCACCGAGATCCGCAACACCTGCATGGACATGATCCGCTATCGGGCTGGCGATGTCGCGATCGAAGATGCGAACACCGCGCACGGATGGCGCAATGACGGCGACGCTCCGGCCGTCATCCTCACCACACACGTTGTAGCGCGGGAAAACTAGTTCGCGACCAGCAATGCGCGTCGGGCCTGCGCGAGTCCCTCGATCGCCACGCTCGGATCGAGCTGCACGGCATTGCGCCACTTCATGCGCCAGCACAGGTGCGGACCGGTGGCGCGCCCGCTGGCGCCCACAGCGCCGATCACCTGCCCTTGCTCCACGGTGTCGCCGGCACGCACGTCGAGGCGACTCATATGCAGGTACATGGTGATCAGGCCCTGCCCGTGATCGATGGCGACGAAACCGCCCTCGAAATGCAGATCCGGGTTGGACATCGTGACGATGCCGGCGGCCGGCGCGCGAATGGGCGTGCCGATCGGCAGCGCAATGTCGTATCCGAAATGCGGGGAACGGGGTTCGCCGTTGAGAATGCGCTGATTGCCCCAGGTCCCGCTGACGACCCCGCCTTCCACTGGCCTGATGAATCCATCGAGAAAACCCTCGATGTCGGCGAGGCTCGCGAACGCCGCCTGTTTGAGCGCCGTTTCGCGCTGAATACGCGCGAGCACTTCAGGATCGGTCGGCGTCACGGTCTGCTGCGGCAGGCCATCGACACGCTGAATATCGAATTGACGTGGGGCGATATCGTAGGTCTGGGCGAAATCGCGGGCGGCCGGCACAGTGACGGTAGCGACAACGCGCGCGCTGGGGCCATGTTCGCGGCCAAAGCCGATGACCGCCCATCCTTCCGAATCGGCCACGCCGCGCTGCTGATCGTCGACGGTGATGCGCGCGCCCGGAACGGTGCGGCACAAAGCAACGCCGCCTTGGGTGAAAGCGCCGGCGCACGCGATGCCGGAACTCGGCGGCGGCGGTGCAGTCAGGCTGGCCGCCTCCATTGGCGCTGAGGCGGGCGCTTCCGATTGCGCCGGGGATTCGGCAGCCACGCAAGCGGCTAGCAGCGCGATGCCGACGCCCGCCCAGGCTTTCACGTCTTCTTCTCCGTGGTGATCTGCTTCCAGCGGGCAGTCGCTTCCTCAGGCCCGCGATAGGCTTCCTGCAGATCGGCGTTCCAATAGCGCAGTTGATCCAGCGGAATACGCTCGCCGGTCACCGCGCATCGGACAAACAGCCCCTGCCGCAGGATGGTGATTTCGTTGTCGCCATAATGGACCTTTGCCTCAGGCCCGCCAGGGTCGTGCTTGTTCATCCGAGTCTTTTAGACTGCTGAGGCAGACGCGCCAAATGGCGATGGCGGAAAAAGGACGCCCGGCGGATGGTTCCGCCGGGCCAGTATGGCTGCAAGTACTTGGACTTAGTGGACGGCGCCGTCGATCCGGTCTTCCACGGCGCGCGCCCCGCGTTCGGCCAGGTCGGCGCCCCGGCTCACCGCCTCGTCGGCGACGCCGCGAAGCGTTTCGCGTTCCGGCCGGGTGAGCGGGGCGGCCGCCCCGATCAGCGCGCCGATGGCTAGCCCGATCGCGCCGGCAGCGAGCGGCGTCTCCTGATAGAAGTCCGCCGCGCCGTGACGTGCGTTGGACGCCGCACCGCCAAGCTTGCGTGCTTGGTCCTGGACGCCGTGTTTCGCATCGGCGAGCATATTGCTCATGCGCTCGCGCGCACCCTCGGCATTCGCCTTGATGCCGTCCACGGTCCGGGCCACGCGTTCCTTGAACTCATGCACCGCCTCGCCCGCGCGCTGCTTCAGATCCAATGTCTTGGCGTAAGCGTGGTGGACGCGGTCCTCGTAGTCCGCCTCGCTTTCGCCAGTCATCTGCGGCGTGTTCCAACGCGCTTCTTCGAGCGAACGGTACTTGCGTTCGTGATGCCAGTCGTCGGCGTCAGGCTGATGGCCGCCGCCGCGGTTGAGCAGCAACATGCCGATGCCGGCCGCGATCAGCAGCGTCGGCAGCGGGTTGTCCTTCACTTGACGGCCCAGCTTGGCGGTGAATTCGCCCGCCTGGCCCTGGGCAAGACCCAAGACCTCATCGACCATCTGCCCGGGCGACAACCTATGGCCGAGAGCTTCCAGCGTGTCGTTGAGCCGATGGCGCGATTGATTGAGATCGGCTTCGATGCGATCGGTTTCCATGCTCATAGCGGTGTATTCTCCTTGATGAGGCGGAGGTCGCGCGAAACTTGCTTTGCGGTGCGCGGCAGCGCGACGTGTTTGAGGGAAAAGGCTTTCAGGCCGGACTTGATCATGACGTAGGCGACGAGGCCGCCGATAACCGCGCCGATCAGGGCAGCCGCCCACATCGGCAGGATTTGACCGAGCGCGTACGCAAGCGCGAACAGGCCCAGCGTGAGAGCAGCGCCGGCAAGCACGACGCCTAGCGCCGTGCGAATGATCCCGCCGCTCATCTGGCCGATATTCTCCATCGCCTCGGCCCGTGCGAGACGGATCTCATTGCGCAGGAGGTCGCCGGCCTGACTGGCGAGGTCCATCGTAAGTTCCGACAGAGTGCGTTCGCTTTGCATGGCTTAGAGCCCCGGCATCGCTGAGTAGGAATCGCTCTCCTCGGCCGCACTGTCGCTGACGCGCTCGACAGCGGTCTTTCCGACACGCGCCAACGCGAAGCCAAGCGCCACGCTTGCGCCGAGAAACAGCGCCGGATTGCGGCGAGCGAAACCATTGAGGTCGTCCAAGGCGCGTGAAACATCTCCGCCATCCAACGACCTGGTCGCGCGTTCAATGCCGTCCGCCGATTTGCGCAGCGCCGCGCCGATCCAGCGGTTTTCATTTTCGCACTCTTCGGCCGCGCGCCTGAGCGCCGAGGCGGCGCCGTCAGCCGAAGTTTTGACCCTCTGGGCGCCTTCTTCTACCGTCGATGCGGCGGCTTCCTTGCCGCGTTCGATGACCGTGGACGCAGAGTCCTTGATGCGGCGCGCGGAATCCGCCGGCGTCGTGTCGGCGCCGGTCATCCCATTGGAATTGTCCATGGTGCTCTCCTTGTTGTGATGGAAAGCGAACGCGAGTTTGTGCGCGCTGTTCCCTGCCGCGCTGAGTGAAGTTGGCGTAATCGCGGCGGGGACTGCACAAGTTAGTCGCGCAGGCGCGCGTGCGGCATTCTAGGCTGCCGCGTGCGTGTCAGAACAAATCGCCCTGATCGCCGCCGGGCTTGGTTTTCGGCTTGAATTTTGCCGAGTCGGCAACCGATGCGCGGCGCGGGTCGACGACGGCGCGTTGTTTTTCGTCGGCGAAAGTGAGTTCGATTTCGTCGCCTGGCGACAAGTCCTTTGCGGCGCGGACCAGGCTGCCGTCGTCGCGATGCACCATCACGAAACCGCGTGCGAGCACGCTTTTGTGTGAGAGTGACTCAAGCATGCGCGCGGCGCTCTCCAGATGCTTTGTGTGCGCCTCGAGCGTGCGCTTCATGGCCGGCGCGAGGCGCGCGCTGGAGCGGACAAGCAAGTCGCGCCGACGAGCGATGTCTTGCGAGAGCGCTTCCGGGCGCAGGCGCGCGCAGATCCGATCGAGTTTGGATTGCGCGCCGCGCGTGTTCGCCACCAGGGCGGCGTTCAGACGTTCGGCAGCACGGTCATATCGCTGTTGCGGGATCTGGAAGAGCGCTTCCAGCCGCGGCAGCCTCGCGGCGGTGGCGCGGAGTTCCGTGCGGCGGCGATCAAGGCCGCGCACAAGCCCATGCTTCAGACGGCCATCGGCCGAGGTGAGCCGTTCCATCAGTTCCGTACGCACCGGAACCGCGCGTTCGGCAGCGGCGGTAGGCGTCGGCGCGCGATGATCGGAGGCGTAATCGATCAATGTCGTATCGGTTTCATGACCGACCGCACTGATCAGCGGTATCCGGCTCTCGGCGGCGGCGCGCACGACCGCCTCTTCGTTGAAGGCCCAGAGATCTTCAATCGATCCGCCGCCACGCGCCACGATTAGCACGTCGGGTCGATCGGCGCCTTGGAGGGCGTTGAAGCCTCTGATCGCGCGCGCTACCTGCGCGGCCGCTTCCGGTCCCTGCACCAGCACCGGCCAGACGATGACACGGCGTGGAAAGCGCTCGCGCAGACGGTGCAGGATGTCGCGGATCACGGCGCCAGTCGGCGACGTGACGACGCCGATAACGCCCGGCAGGTATGGGATCGGCTTCTTCCGCTCACGTGCGAACAGGCCCTCGGCCTGCAGCTTCTGCTTCAGCTTCTCGAGTTGAGCCAATAGCGCGCCCACGCCAGCCGGCGCCATGCGTTCGCAAATCAGCTGATATTGCGAGCGATTGGGAAACGTCGAGAGCCGCCCCTCGGCGACGACCTCGAGTCCCTCTTCCGGCTTGAAGTTCAGCATCTGCACGTTCGAACGCCACATGACAGTGGAGATGCACGCGTCTGCGTCTTTCAAGTCGACGTAAAGATGGCCGGATTTCGCGATCATGACGCGGCCGAGTTCGCCGCGCACGCGGACCCGGTCGAAGTTCGTCTCCATTGTGCGCTTTACCGCGGCCGCGAGTTCGCTGACCGAGAGTTCGGGCAGGTTGGAATCTGCAGGGGCTGCCGCAGCGTCTGACATCAGTTTCATATAAGGCGACTCGCGCGCGCCTGCCTGAAATGGTTAAACCGGTCCGAGGCCTTGGGGGAGCCGGGGGATCATGCATGGCGTTCGACGCCAACGACCTGTCGCCGCACGAACACTTCGTGGTCGAGCGCACGAACGCTGGGGAAATCGCTGATTTCAGCACAATGGCCGGCCCGGGCGGAGCAAAGCCAATCGTGCGCGCCGGCTTCCTGCGGAAGCTGTTGCTCGGCCTCGACCGAAGCTGGACCATCCGCACGCCGGGCGTGCGCATCAAGGCGGCGAGGATAGAGGGCGTCCTCGACCTTACAGATTGTTCAGGCGAGGGTTTGCCACCCCTCTCCTTGGTCGCATGCGAAATTCCGGAAGCCATCGATCTCAGCCATGGACGGGTGGCGCGCTTGTCGCTGGCGGGCAGCCGGCTGTCGCGGCTGCTGGCGATCGAGGCGCAGGTCGATGGCGAACTGAACTTGTGCGACGTCGCGCCGCTCGAAGCCGACGGCGGCGAGGTCTTCACTGCGAAACTGCGAGGGATACGCGTCGATGGCGATCTGTTGGCGCGCGGGGCCAAATTCGCGCGCGGCATCGACAGCGATGAAGACGCGCTGATGCTCCAGGGCGCCGAGATTGCCGGAAACCTGCTGCTCGACGGAGGCTTCGAAGCGTTCGGCTGTCTTTGGCTGGCCAACGCGAAGATCGACGGCGGCTTTTCCTGCGAGGGCGCCACATTGCTCAACCGGAGCGACGATACGCGCGGCCAAGCAATCAATGCCGATGGCGCCCGCTTCGATACTGTGCTGATGCGCAAAGCACGCGTCGAAGGCGAGGCCCGGTTCTGCGGCGCCCGCATCGCCCGCGATCTTGACGTCAGCGAAGGCGCTGTATTCCGCAATGAACTTGGCGCGGCGCTGTTGCTGTCGAACGCCGAGATCGGCGGCCAGATTTTTGCCGACACGGTCAAGATCGCGGGCATGGTTTGGCTGCAGAACGCCTCGGTAGCCCGCAATCTGGATTTGCGCGGCGCCGAGATCGTGCACCGCAGCTCGCTCAGCGGGAATTCATACGGCCGCGCCGTCGACGCCACCAGCGTGAGCGTCGGCGGCGGCGCAATGCTGCAGGGCGCCAACATCAAGGGCGAACTGTTTCTCGCCGATGCGCGCATTGCCGGCTATCTGGCTTTCGGCGGCGGCCGCTACATCAACCCGGGCAATTGGGCGATCCGCGCGCCCAATGCGCGCATCGGCAGCAACGTCACCTTCAATATTCCTGAAAACGGCTTTGCCCCGCATGGCCAGAAGACCGTGATCGAAGGCGGATGCCGGTTGGATCGCGCGCACATCGGCGGTCGGCTCGTCTGGTCGGCGCTGGAGCTGCGCGGGCCAGGCCCCAAGCAATCGAAAGGCGCGGTATTGTCCTTCGCCGACGCCGCCATCGATGGCGCAATCGAGGCGCGCGCACTGACGACACAGCACGATGCATTCATCGACGCGGCCGGGGCTTCCTGCGCCGCGCTGGATGACGATGTGAAGGCTGGCTGGGGCGCACAGCAAGCGCGGCTTGGTCTCGACGGTTTCAACTACGCCCGCATCGACACCGAAGGCGAACACTGGCGCATGCGCCTCAACTGGCTGAAGCGTTCGCGCCGCGAGGCCGAGAAATTCTCGCCGCAACCCTACACCCATGCGGCGCGCATCTATGCGCGGATGGGACGCCGCGAAGACGCGCGACATGTGTTGCTGGCGCAAAACGATTTGCGCACGCTGACCGGCTCCTCCGGTCCATTCACCTGGACGATGTCATCGCTGTTTGGCCTGATCGCCGGCTACGGACTGGCGCCGATCCGTATCGTCCGGGCGCTGGCGCTCTTCCTGGCGCTCGGCGTCGCCGGCGTGCTGGCGATGAATGCACAAGGGGCGCTGGTGACGCCGCAAGGGCGCGCCTGCAACGGCGCCGTCGAGCCTGCGCTCTACGCCCTGGACGTGGCGCTGCCGGTCATCGATCTCGGCCAAGAGAGCCGATGTGCGCCCGGCCGCACGGCGCGCGCCGATCTTCCCCATGGCATGGCCGTGTCCGAGACCAGCGACTGGCGCTGGTTCGAAGGCGTTGCGCTGTGGCGCTGGGCCCATGCGCTCTACGCCATTATGGGCGCGATTCTGACGGCGCTCGCGATCCTCACTTTTTCCGGAATCATGAAGCCGAACGACGAATAGCCAAAGCGCCGCTCATGCGGCGCCTCATCCATCATGCGCTTGTTCGCAGCGGCCGAGCAGAACCTGCCTGCTGCCGGCGCGCGCCAGACGAGCAATATCCAGGCCGCGCTTGACCGGCACAGCGTCCGGACGCAAGCCAATTTCCCATGAAGATTCTGGTCGTCGGCTCGGGCGGGCGCGAGCATGCCCTGGGCTGGAAATTGAAACAGAGCCCGCTCGTTTCGGAGCTGATCTCTGCGCCGGGCAATCCGGGACTGGCAGAACTCGGGCGCACGGTGGCGATCCAGGCGGAAGCCGCGCGCGAACTGGCCGCGTTCGCATTGCGCGAGCAGATCGGGCTCGTCGTCATCGGGCCGGAAGCGGCGGCGGCGGCCGGACTCGCCGACGCCTTGGGCCAAGTTGGGGTGCCGTGTTTCGGTCCGACGAAAGCCGCATCGGAACTCGAAGCTTCGAAAGCGTTCATGAAGGATTTCTGCGAACGCCATTCCGTACCTACCGCCGGCTACAAAGTTTTCGACGACGCCATCTACGCCAAAGCCTATCTCGGCGACCGCGAGCCGCCGTTTGTGATCAAGGCCGATGGCTTGGCGGCTGGCAAAGGCGTTGTTATCGCCGAGACGCGGCGCGAAGCAGACGAAGCCATCGATCAAATTCTCTTCTTACGCAAATTCGGCACAGCGGGTCAGCGCATCGTCATCGAAGACTTCTTGCCCGGCGAAGAAGCCAGCTTCTTCGCACTATGCGACGGCGAGACGGCTGTTCCGCTCGTCGCCGCTCAGGACCACAAGCGCGCCTACGATCAGGACAAAGGTCCGAACACCGGCGGCATGGGCGCCTATTCTCCGGCGCCGGTCTTCACCGATGCGGTGCGCGAACAGGTGATGGCGCAAATCATCCTGCCGACATTGCAGGGGATGAAGGCCGAAGGCCGGCCTTTCACCGGCGTGCTTTTCGCTGGGCTGATGATCACGCCAGCTGGACCGAAGCTGATCGAATTCAACGTCCGCTTCGGCGATCCGGAATGCCAGACGCTGATGCGGCGTCTGAAGAGCGATTTGGCGCCGGTGCTGCTGGCCGCGGCGAAAGGCGAGCTCGCTTCGGCGCCGGCGCTCGAATGGGATCCGCGTCCGGCGGTGACGGTGGTCTATGCGGCTCAAGGATACCCCGACGAGCCGCTCAAAGGTTCGGTAATACGCGGGGTGATGCAGGCCAACACGGTAGAAGATGTTGTCGTCTTCCACGCCGGCACGCGCGTGGATTCCGACGGGACGCTGCGCGCCAACGGCGGCCGGGTGCTGAACATCACGGCCACCGGCGATACGCTGAAGCATGCGGTCGCGCGCGCCTATGAGGCGGTCAACCGGATCGATTGGCCCGGCGGCTTCTGCCGCAGCGACATTGCCTGGCGGGCGCTGTCATAGGCGACGCATCCGCGCCCACTTGTTGTCGTTCCAAGGCAATGCGAAGCATTGAAGCCGGAACCCGGGGCAATGCACGGCTCTACGATCCCCCGGACTCCGGATCGGACTTAGCGCGTCGGGAATGACGAACCCTGCCTGGAAGGCTCATGACAGAACCCGCAGAAGATCCCCACGCCCAGTTCAAGGGCGTCAAGCCGGTCGAGGAGCGGCATCGCCTGGACGCAGGCGCGCTTGATGCGTGGCTCAGCGTCAACGTCCAGAGCTATGCCGGGCCATTGACCATCAATCAGTTCAAAGGCGGGCAATCGAACCCGACTTATCAACTGGTCACGCCGTCGCGGAAATACGTGCTGCGCAAGAAGCCCGGCGGAAAACTGTTGCCGTCGGCGCACGCAGTCGATCGCGAATTCCGCGTCATCTCCGCGCTCCACCCGACCGGCTTTCCGGTCGCGCGCCCCTATGCGCTCTGCACTGACGATAGCGTCCTTGGGGCCATGTTCTATGTGATGGAGATGGTCGAGGGGCGCGTGCTGTGGAATGGCGCGCTGCCCGAACTCAACCAGGACGAACGGCGCGCGCTGTACGAAGACAAGATTGCGACGCTGGCGAAGCTTCACAACACCGATCATCAGAAAATCGGGCTCGCCGATTACGGCAAGCCCGGCAACTATTTCGGCCGCCAGATCGACCGCTGGTCGAAGCAATACAAATTGAGCGAGACCGAGACCATCGATGAAATGAATCGCCTCATCGAATGGCTGCCGCAAACCATTCCGCCCGGCGAACGCACCGCCATCGTGCATGGCGATTATCGCCTGGACAATATGGTGATCCACGAGAGCCAGCCCCGCGTGATCGCCGTGCTTGACTGGGAGCTCTCGACACTCGGCGATCCGCTCGGAGATTTTACCTACTATCTGATGAATTGGGTGATGCCGCACGACGGCCGTTCCGGCCTCGGCGGCCTCGACCTCTCCCCGCTTGGCGTCCCGACGCTGGAAGAAACCGTGAGCCTCTATTGCGCGCAAACCGCGCGCGACGGCATTCCTGAACTCGACTGGTATTTCTCCTACAATGCCTTCCGTCTCGCCTGCATCCTGCAAGGGATAGCCGGACGCGTGCGTGACGGCACCGCGGCGAGCGCCCACGCGACGCAAATGATCCAGCGCATCCGCCCCTTGGCGGCCGCCTCGTACTATTATGCCCAAAAGGCCGGCCTCGACTGATCGTCGCAGGGCCGGGTGTAAGCTGTTGACGCCGGGCGCCGGCGCGCCATCAAGAGACGAACTTCGGGGGATTCTCATGTTGCAACGCGCAATGACCTTCGTAGCGGCAGCAGCCGCGCTCACGCTGTTGGCTGGCTCCAGTTACGCGCAAGACCAGGAGCCGCGCGTCGTCAGCATCATTCATGCCGGGCGCCTGCTTGCCGACGCTTCCAACGGCCGCGTGCTCAGCGAACAATCGATCCTCATCGGCGCCGATGGCGATATTGTCGGCATCGAGCCCGGTTACGTGGAGCGCCAAGGCGCCACAATCGTCGATCAGCGCAGCCGCTTCGTGCTTCCCGGGCTGATCGACAGCCACGTCCACCTCACCAGCGAACTTGGCCCGAACCAGATACTGGAAGAGGTGACGCTGACGGCATCGGACGCGGCTTTGCGCGGCGCCGAGAACGCACGCACGACGTTGATGGCGGGCTTCACCACGGTCGCCGATCTTGGCGCCAACAACGATGCGATTTTCGCGCTCCGGCGAGCCATCGCCGAGCGGCGCATACCGGGACCGCGCATCATCGCCTCCGGTTCAGCGGTGACGCCCGATGGCGGCCATGGCGACGCCAACGGCTTCTCTCCCGACGTCGTCAACGTGTTGCGGAGCCCCTCGGCGTGTTCGGGCGCCGACGCCTGCCGGCGCGCTGTGCGCCGCCAGATCCAGGCGGGCGCCGACATCATCAAGATCACCGCAACCGGCGGCGTGCTGTCGAACACAGCCGCCGGCGTCGAGCAGCAATTCAGCGACGCCGAACTCCAGGCCATCGTCGAAGCCGCGCATGCGATGGGAAGGCAGGTGACGGCGCATGCGCACGGCGCAGGAGGCATCAATGCGGCGTTGCGCGCCGGCGTCGACTCCATCGAACACGGCTCCTACACGAATGCCGAGTCGCTGCGCCTGTTTCGGCGTACGCGCGCCTATCTCGTCCCCACGATTCTTGCCGGGGTGACGGTCGAGGAAATGGCGGCGCAAGGCGGCGTGCTGACGCCAAACCAGGCAGCCAAGGCGCGCGAAGTCGGCACCCGCATGCGTCAATCAATACAGAACGCGCGCCGGCAAGGCGTGCGCGTGGCGTTCGGCACCGACAGCGGCGTCTCCAGGCATGGCGTCAATGCCCGTGAATTCCAGTTCCTGGTCGAGGGCGGCTACACCCCGGTGCAGGCGATCGCCATCGCCACCGTCAATGCAGCCGACCACTTGCGGCTTGGCGACGTCGCGGGGCGGATCGCGCCTGGCTATTCCGCCGACATCATCGCCGTCGAGGGCGATCCGACCCAGGATGTCGAAACGCTGATGCACGTCGCTTTCGTGATGGCGCGCGGCGCGGTGCACAAGGACGAATAGTCTTTGGGAGTGTTCAGGCGCAGCGAATAGCGCTATGGGCGCGGCATGCTCCGTGTCATTGCCAAGGGCGGCGCCGAGGCCGAATGCGAAGATCCAGCTGCGCTCTGGTACGATCTCGAGTCGCCCAGTGAAGGCGAAGAGCGTGAGGTCGAGGCGTCGCTCGGCATCGACGTGCCGACGCCGGCCGAGCGCGCCGCCTTCGAAGAATCGGCGCGCTATTACGAAGACGGCGAAGCGTTGCACTTGACCGCAACGTTACTCGGCCGGCGCGATGAGGGCCCGCTGGTTTCGGGCGCCGTCACCTTCATCCTGGCCAAAGGCAAGCTCGTCACAGTGCGCCATGTGCGCCCGCGCGCGTTCGACATCGGCCAAGGCCGGTCCTCAGCCCGCATCGGCTCCGCCCAAACCGGCGCTGATGTGATGATGGCGCTGGTCGAGGGCGCAGCCGAGCGCCTCGCCGACCTGCTCGCGGAAGCCGTCCGCGACGTCAACACGCTGTCGACCAAAGTGTTCGACGAAAGGCAGACGCCTGACCTGCGCGCTGCGTTGCGCGAACTCGGACGCATCGGCGCCCTCGCTTCGATTTCGCACGACTCGCTTTCCAGCATGCAGCGCCTGCTGGTCTACGCCCGGTCGAGCAAGGGCAAGCATGCTCTGGACAACGCGCGCATATCGGCGCTTGCACGCGATGTCGGCGAACTGGAACGGATCGCCGAGCAGATGCAGCCGCGCCTCTCCTATCTGCAAGACGCGCTGCTCGGACTCATTAATGCAGCGCAAACCAACGTGCTGAAGGCGTTGTCGCTGGCGACGATCGCCTTCGTCCCGCCTACGCTCATCGCCTCGATCTTCGGCATGAATTTCGACGCCATGACCTGGTTTCGCGAACCATGGGGCCCATGGGTTGGCGTGGCGATGATGTTCGCGGCCCCCGCCGTGCTGTTCGCCATCGCCAAGTGGCGCCGCTGGTTCTGAGCCGGAATGGCCGGCGGCAAACGCCTTCACGATCAGCACCGAAGCAAGAGCGTTCGTTCGTCGCGGCGTTCGCCGACGCCGGCGAATTCAGCCGGTGAAATGAACAAGAGGCTGGTTGCGGCGGTGGCGGCGCTGTTAAAGAAGAATCGCTACGTCTCTTGGGCGGCGCAGGACGCGCCGCCCGTTTCGTATTGAGGAGCGTTACGATGAGGAATGTTGTTCTCGTGGCCGCGGCGGCGATGACGTTGGCCGGCTGTGGCACGCAGATGGGCGATCGCCTCGCCACCGGGGCAGCGATAGGCGCAGGCGCAGGCGCGGTTGCAGGCGGCGTTGGCGCATTGCCGGGCGCCGTGATCGGTGCTGCGGTGGGCGGCCTGACGTCGCCCGATCAGGTCAATCTTGGCGAGCCCGTCTGGGAGGACGACGACGACTGATTGCGCGCGCCGCGTCGCGCGCCTAGAGCAACGACCGGGCGCCCGCCTGTTCCGCGGGTATGCCTCGAGGTATGAATATGGCTGCGCTGGAATTCACCCGTCGCTTCGCGATGGCGCATCGGCTGCTTGCAATCCAGAGTACGAAGTGCGCGATCCCGCACGGACATAATGAGTTCGTCACCGTGCGGCTTGATCCGCTTTCGCCCTTCTCGTTTTCACGCGCGAATGCAGACGCGCCGTTCCACCTGGTGAAGCGGCGATGGCACAAATGGATCGATGAACACGTCGACCATACCCTGCACCTGGCCGAGAATGATCCGATGATCGGATACTTCCGCGAAAGCGAGCCGGCGCTCTTGCGCCAGATCATGACCTTTCAGGGCGATCCGACTACCGAGGCGCTGGCGGCGTGCTTCTTCCTCAAGCTCACTGCCTTTGTCGCCGACGATAAGCTGCCCTTCGCCGTGCGTGAGGTGCGCATCGAGGAAACGCCCACCAACACCGTTGTTCTCTCAGCCGAGCTGTTCGATCCTGCTCAGTGCGGTCTGCGCGACGCCACGTGGCCCCTGCGCGCCGATATGAGCATCAACGATTTCTGATAAACTTCCCGCGACTCGCGGGGAGCCTCCATGCCGTCGTTTCTGACATCGCCTCAAGTGGCGCCGATCCTCATGCTGCTTGCGTCGAACGTGTTCATGACCTTCGCCTGGTACGGACACCTGAAATTCAAATCGACGCCGCTGCTGATCGCGATCGTCGCCGCCTGGAGCATCGCCTTTGTCGAATATTGCCTCGCCGTGCCGGCCAACCGCATCGGCTCGGCGGTCTATTCGACGGCCGAGCTCAAAACCATGCAGGAGGTCATCACGCTCTGTGTCTTCGTCGGCTTCTCCTGGCTGTTCCTACGCGAACCGCTTGCGTGGAACCACTATCTCGGTTTTGCCCTGATTGCCGGCGGCGCCGCCGTGGTGTTCCTGGGAAAATAGCGGGAACATGCCTCGCCGCGTCCCGTTTCGCACTCATCTGAAACCAGGAGCGGCTCCATGCACACCAACGAACACACCGTCGATATTCTCAACGGCCTGATCAAGACCACGCTCGACAGCGTCGGTGGCTATCGCGAAGCGGCGGAGAACGCCGATGGGTCCCAGTTCAAGTCGATGTTCACCCAGCGCGCCAGCAAACGGAAGGAGCTTGCACGCGAACTGCAGCAACAGGTACGCGCGCTCGGCGGCGAGCCGGAAGACGACCAGGGCATGGTCGGCAAGGCGCATCATAAGTTTGTCGGCCTGAAAGCGGCTCTGAGCGGCAATGACGACAAGGCGGTGATCGACGAAGTCGAGCGCGGTGAGGATCACATCAAAGAGAAGTTTCAGGATGCGTTGGAGGACGATGATCTGCCTTCGCCAGCCCGCGACGCCGTCTCCCGCGCCTATGCCTCGATCAAAGCTGACCACGACGAAGTCAGCCGCATCAAGCACACCATGCACTAGCGGCTAAAGCAGAAACCAAACCAGCCAGGGCATCGCGATGGCGAAAGCCATCGCGAGCTCGACGCCGGCGCTGAGACGATTGAATCTGGTGTCGGTCTGGTCGCGCCAGATGGAGATGCCGCGGCCGAGAGCCGAGCCTGCCCAGGCTGCCGCCGCCGCAGCGCCGGCCCCGGTCGCGCACACGCCGATGACGTATTCGCCGCCGAGCAGATAGAGAGCTATAAAGATCAATCCGACGAGGTGGAGGCACAAGAACACGCCGCCGTAAGTGGCGCGGAACTCGGCGAAGCCGCCGCCCTGCTCATCTTCCTTGAGGCGCACGAACTTCGCCGCCCAGTGCGGATCGATCAGCGCACGCGCGCCAAGCGCCGCGCCGAAGCTCAGCGCCAGCGCGCTCAACAGCCACGCAAAGATCATCAGCGCATGCCGGGCAGGCTTTCGCCGTCCTTCTTGCGACGCCCGGTCCAGCCGTACTTGGCCAGCTCGTTCAACGCGATCGACCGCGCATGCACCTCATCGGGCCCATCGGCGAGGCGCAAGGTGCGGATGCCGGCATAGGACTTTGCCAACCCGAAATCCTGGCAAACGCCGGCGCCGCCATGCGCCTGAATCGCATCATCGATGATCTTCAGCGCCATCCGGGGCGCCGTGAGCTTGATCATGGCGATCTCGTTCTTGGCGACCTTGTTGCCGGCGACATCCATCATGGAGGCGGCCTTGAGGCACAGCAACCGGTTCATCTCGATATCGGCGCGCGCTTCGGCGATACGCTGCTCCCAGACGCTGTGTTCGGCGATGGTCTTGCCGAACGCCACCCGCGTGGTGATGCGCTTGCACAGCGCCTCCAGCGCCGCTTCGGCTGCGCCAATCGTGCGCATGCAATGATGAATTCGCCCCGGGCCCAGCCGTCCCTGCGCAATCTCGAAACCACGCCCTTCGCCGAGCAGCAGATTTTCCACTGGCACGCGCACGTTCTTGAGTTCGATCTCCATGTGTCCGTGCGGGGCGTCGTCATAACCGAACACGGTGAGCGGGCGGAGGATGGTCACGCCCTTGGCGTCGAGCGGCACGAGAATCTGGCTCTGCTGCGCGTGCTTGGGATTGTCCGGATTGGTCTTGCCCATCAGGATCGCGACCTTGCAGCGCGGATCGCCGGCGCCCGACGACCACCATTTGCGGCCGTTGATGAGGTAGTCATTGCCGTCACGCCGGATCTCGCATTGGATGTTGGTGGCGTCGGAAGACGCAACACCAGGCTCGGTCATCAGAAACGCCGACCGGATTTCGCCATTCATCAGCGGCTTCAGCCACTGGTCTTTTTGCGCGCGCGTGCCGTAGCGTTCCAGCACCTCCATGTTTCCGGTATCGGGCGCCGAGCAGTTGAAGCACTCGGAGGCGAAGCCGACGCGCCCCATGATTTCCGCCAACGGCGCATATTCGAGGTTGGTGAGTTGCTCGCCCTCGAACGCGAACGTGTCATCGATCTTGGGATGGCCGCTCGACGGCGGCATGAAGAAATTCCACAGCCCTGCCTGTTTGGCCTTCACCTTGAGGTCTTCGACGACCTGGATCACCTTCCACCTGCCGCCCTCTTTCTGTTGGGCCTCATAGGCAGGCACGGCAGGGACGATATGGTCCTCCATGAATTTCTGGACCCGGCCGATCCATTCTTTGGTCTTCTCGGAGTGTTCGAAATTCATGGGTCTTCCTCCCGCTCGGCTGGCGGCGTTTCGCCGGGCACGCTAAAGCTCTGCGCGTACTGGAGCAATGCGGACGATGGAGCTTGCCGCAAGGATATTGGAGCGCGGGCGGGTGCGGCTCGAACCGTTCGAGGAACGTCACCGCCACGGCTTGGCGGCAATCGCGGCGGCCGAACCAGACCTCTTTCGTCACATGCCGTTTCCGATCGCCAAGCAGGGATACAGCGCCTGGTTTGACTTCTTGCACGAAGAGCAGGCAACGGGCCGCTCCATCCCTCACTCTGTCTTCGCCGACGGCGCCATCGTCGGCCAGTCCTGCTACCTTAACATTCGCCCGCGCGACGCCGGCGTCGAGATCGGCTCGACGTGGTACGTGCGGGCGGCGCAAGGCACGCTCGTGAACCCGAGCTGCAAACTGCTGCTGATCGGCAACGCGTTCGCGCAAGGCGCAGAACGCGTCGAGTTGAAGACCGACGCGCTCAATGAACAATCGCGCGGCGCGATGCTCAAGATGGGGGCCAGGTTCGAAGGCGTCCACCGCAAACACATGCGGCGCGCGGATGGCTCACTGCGCGATACGGCTTGGTTCTCGGTGATCCGTGAAGAATGGCCAGCGGCGCGCGCCGGCCTCGAAGCGCGGCTCGCAGCCCTCGGCGAGACAAGGCCGGGCGATGGATAGATTCGACTTCGTCCTGATCCTGCTCTCGTTCGTGTTCGCGATGGCGATGGCCTACCTGCTCGCGGGCGTCGGCGCGCTCGTTACGGCGCGCGAACGCGTGCGTTTTTCGCCGCTCTTGGCTCTGGCGATACTGAACGTCCTGCTTCAGGTTTTCGTCGATTGGCTCGCTTTGTGGGACCTTCGTAGCCTGCCCGAATGGGACCTGATGACGATCGTTGTCATCTTCACCTATCCTATCGTCATTTACTTTATGTGCGTCGCGGCCGTGCCGGAGCCGTCCCACGAGCAGCCCATCGACATGGAAGCTTTCTACTGGAAGACGCGTCGACTCTATTACGGTCTGTTCTCTCTGCTGCTGTTTATCTTCATGGGCGGATCATGGGTTCTGCTGCGCACATCGGCGCCAGAACTGGCGCTGCAACAATGCCTCAGCAATTTGCCGTTCCTGCTGCTGTGTTTACTCGCCCTTCTCGTGCCGGCGCGCTGGGCGCAATGGACCGCGGGGGTTGGGATACTGTTGCTCACGATCGGTTGGTCCATTCTCTTCACCAGCACAATCCGCTAGCCCGCGTGTTGAAAGCGCCGCAAAGGCATGTAATCTGGCCCTGACGCGAGCGCCGCTTCAGGCGGCCGCCATCGGGGCGCTCCCCGCCGCGCCGTTCTCCAATTCGAGCAACGGAGGCGTGCGTGGCATCTCTCACCACTTTTCTGCTCCTCATCGTCGTCTTGGCCACGGCGACCATTTCCGGCGTTTTCGGCATGGCGGGTGGCCTCATGCTGATGGGCGCGCTGACGCTCGCCATGCCTGTCGCCGCCGCGATGGTGACGCATGGCGCGGTGCAGTTCGTCTCCAACGGCTGGCGCGCTTTTCTGCACCGCGCACACATCGACTGGCGTATCATCGTCATGTACGGCGCAGGCTCCGCGATCGCGGCCGGCGTGCTGGCCTTCGTGCACTACGATCCGACTAAGGCTTGGGTCTATCTGATGCTGGGTCTCGTGCCCGCTCTCGCCTGGCTCCCTAAGGGGGCGTTTCACCTCGATGCAGCCAAGCCAACCCACGCGGCCGCGTGCGGGCTCACCGTCACCGGTCTCAACGTCATCGCCGGCGTCTCCGGCCCGCTGCTCGACGTGTTCTTCGTGCGCACGGGCCTATCGCGCCACGCCATCGTCGCCACCAAGGCCGCAACGCAAGCCTTCAGCCACACCGTGAAGATGGTGTTCTACGGCGTGCCGCTGATCACGGCGGTCGAGACGGGTTTGCCGCCGCTCTGGTTCTTTGTCGTCGCTGCGCCGCTGGCGATGGCCGGCGCCTGGCTCGGCGGCATGGTGCTGAACCGCATGAGCGACGTGAACTTCCTCAAATACACCCGCTGGATCGTGACGGCGCTCGGCGTTGCGTACCTGGTCCAGGCGGCGGTCTTGTTCGTGGATGGATAGCGTTTCTTAGCTGCATCCGGCGTGATATGTTCCGCGTCGGTCGGTGGAGGTGACGATGAGCCTGCCCGCACAAGGAAAGGGCCCACTGGGGGCGCTGAAGGGCGCACTTGAAGATCTGGGCTATTTCTACGGCCTGTTTACGCTGGTCGTGAGCGGCCCGTCGATCATCTCGCTGCTGCAGACTATCTTTATCGATCACCGGCTCGTCGATGCACTGCAATGGATCGTTGACGGCTACAACGACATCGCGGCCGCGATCGGCAGCATATGCGAGCCCTTGATCGCGCCGTTGATCGCTTGGATCAACGCTGTTCTCGCGCTGGACCTCAACCTGCAACCTCACTGGCGGCCGCTCTTTCTCCTTTTGCTCATGTTCGCACTCGGTGTCGCGCGCGCAGCATGGAGCGAGGGAGCGCGCCTGCGCGTCATCCCCATCGCGCTCGTTGGCGGCTTTGGCGCGCTTGCGGGCGCCGTGATCGCCGGACTGCTGCCGCTATCCGGAGGATGGCCGGCACAGGCGATCATCGCCGGCGCCCCTGTCTTGGTGCTCGGTCTATTCGCCACCGCGCCGACGCTGATCATGCTGGACCCAAACCGGGGCCGCGACGGACCGCGAGAGGTCGACGACGCGGTTTTGTTTCCGGTGCTGATTGTCTGCGCCGCCGCAGTGGCGGCAATGGTCGGCGGCATGCTCACAGGGCATGTCCCTCTCGGCGCAGGAATAGCCGGGCTCGGCGCCGCCGTGCTCTTGATTGGCTTGATGATAATGCTGGCTGGACTGACGCTGCAGGCGGGCGGCGACGAGAGCCGGGGTGCGCGCGGCGTCACGCGCTACGGCCTCATTCTGATCGGCGGCTTCGCCACCGCCGGCCTGATTCTGGCGGCAGACGCCGTGATCAAGGCGCTGACCGCCGCGTGAAGACGGCAAACGTCGTTCTAGAAATCAGCCGCTCCCGGCGCCGTCGCGCCCTCTTCCACATCCAGCAAATCTCCCGGCTTGCACTCGAGCGCTTCGCAGATCTTCGCCAGCGTCTCGAACCGCACGCCTTTCACTTTGCCCGTCCGCAATAGCGAGAGGTTGGCTTCTGTAATGCCGACGCGCTCGGCCAGGTCCTTGGCCTTCATCTTGCGCCGCGCCAGCATCACGTCGAGAGTGACGACAATCCGCATCAGACGATCTGTTCGTTCTCTTCCTTTATGCGCGCGGCGGCTTCGAGCACGCGCCCCAGCACGGCGACGAAGGCGGCGAAAGCGATCAGACCAAAATCGAACGGCTCCATATGCCAGACGAAGCCGCGGCCTTCCTGCGTAATCCAACCATAGATCGTCGGCGCGCCGACGATCTTGAACCCCAGCGCCCAAAGCGCCGACTCCGCCGCCGAGCGCACGCCTGCACTTGCCCGCAGAGTGAAGAACTGGCCCTTGCCGTATTCGTCGAGCACCTTGCTCAGGTCGAGCAAAGCTCCAGCCAGAATGAAGCTCGGCACAGCCAGGACGACGAAGGCACCGACGGCGCGGATGAAATTGAGCGCGCCCGCGAGATCAGGCGTCACTTCGCGCGAAGCGAGCGCCTGGGCGGCCGGCGGCACGATCTCGCGGCCGACCGCGCCAATCACCAGCAGCACAGCGCCTATGACAGCCACCGTGGCTGCGCCACCGGCGAGTTTTTGCGCGCGCGCCAAAGGCGCGACAGCCGCTTCGGTCATGCGGGGACTCCAAACTCAAGTAAGACGAAAACATATTATCGTCACACGATAATTTGTCAAGTGACGGCGTCATGGGGGTTAAGCCCCCGGAAACCAGCGCAACGGTCCCATGGGGCGTTGGAGATTCGGGACGGCAATTAATGCCTATCATCACGCACATCCTGCTCTATGCCGCCTACGCCATGATCTCGCTGACGGTGGGCTTGGCCTTGGCGCAGGTCGGCGGCGAAAGCCTCGGCGCGTCGGTGCTCGGCGGCATCGCCCTCTTTTCCGCCTGCGCCGTGACCCATGCCGGCATTTCGGCAAGCGCCGCCGCGGGCCGGATCGGCCAGACCGAAAAGAAGCTCAAGCACGATATGGAACGGCTGCGCAGCGCCCATCGCGAAGTGGCCGCCGACATCGACGCCGTGCAGACGCGCCTCGATCAGATCGAAACCCAGGTTGCCTTCGCCGCCCCGCCACAGCAACAGCAGATCGCCGCGCCCGCCGCCGCGAGCGGGCAGATTGAACTCAAGCTGATCGACCAGATCGTCGATAAGCTCGGCGCCGCAATGGACGCGCGCCTGCAAACGATCCAAGGCGCCGGCAATATCACCGCGATCAATCCGACCGCAGCGCGCGGGCCCATGGACCTGGTGCGCGAAGCGTTGATGGAAAATCGCGTCGAATTGCATCTGCAGCCGATCGTGCAGCTGCCACAGCGCAAGACCGCTTTCTACGAAGGCTTCACCCGCCTGAAGGACGCCAACGGACGCCTGATCCTGCCGCAGGAATTCATTCCCGCGGCCGAACAGGCTGGCTTGATGGGCACGATCGACAACGTGCTGCTGTTCCGCTGCGTGCAGATCGTGCGTAAACTGATGAAGCAGGACCGCCGTGTCGGCATCTTCTGCAACCTCTCGCCGAGCGCGCTCGCCGATGAGCACTTTTTTTCGCAGTTTCTCGATTTCATGCGCGAGAACCGCGACCTGGCCGGCAGCGTGATTTTCGAAATTCCGCAGGATTGCTACGAAAACCGCACGTCCATCGAAGCGCGCGCAATGGCCAAGCTGGTCGATCTCGGCTTTCGCTTCTCGATTGACCGGGTCACCAACACGGAAGTCGATCTGCCGGATCTCGAACGCTCCGGAGTGCGCTACGTCAAGATCGCGGCGGGCACGTTGGTCGAGCAGATTGTCCAGCGGGGCCTGCGCCCGCGCTCGGCCATTACGCGTGAGATCGCCGCCGCCGACATCGCTGCGGTATTCCAGCGCTATGGCGTCGATCTCATCGCCGAGAGGATCGAGGCGGAAGACGCCGTGCTTGAAATCCTCGATCTCGATATTCCCTACGCGCAGGGCCATTTGTTCGGCGCGCCGCGTGCGATTAAAGAAAGCCTGATGGAAGAAACCGCGCCGCCACGGGAATTCTATTTGCGCCAATCGGCAGTGGGTAGCCGGCAATAGAGCTGGCGCGATCGGCGAGCCGCGACTAGATCGAAAACATTCCCCTGCGTCGATCTGCCGATTTCCAATTGCCGACCATGACAAAACTTGTTGCCATCACCGGCGGCTCCGGCGCGGGCAAGACCACGCTGGCATATGCGGTCGCACGCCGACTTGGCCCAGGCGCCGTCGTCATCGCCGAGGATGATTATTACCGCTGTGCTTCGACTATTCAGGACTTCGACGCCGGCGCGTACAATTTTGACGAGCCCGCCGCCAAGGAACATGCGCTGCTGCGCAAACACTTGCTGGCCGCGAAAAACGGCGAGCCGTTCGACAAGCCGGTCTATGACCTTGTGACCCACCGGCGCAGGCCGGAGGCCGAGCGCATCATCCACGCGGATTATCTCATTATCGAAGGCATTCACCTGCTGGTTTCGGCGGAGCTCGCGCGATTGTTCGACCTCAAGGTCTTCATTGACGCCGACGAAGCGCTGCGTCTGGGCCGGCGCATGATCCGTGATGTGGAGACGCGCGGCCGTACGCCGCAGACGGTGATGACCCAGTTCTTCGCCACCGTGCGCCCGATGCACGATACCCATGTCGCGCCTCAGCGCACATTTGCCGATCTCGTGCTGGGTTCGCCCGCTGACGCCGATCCGGCACAGACCGAGCGCGACGTAGCGCGCATCTTGGAGCTGCTCGTTTGACTCAGCCGATCGCCAGCATTGATGAGATTGCCGATCGCTACGACGCGGTCTTTTGCGATGTCTGGGGCGTCGTGCACAACGGCCGCCACGCCTATGCCGCCGCCTGCGCCGCGCTACAGCGGCTTCGCCGGGCCGGCAAGCACATCATCCTTATCACCAACGTGCCAAAGCCGCGCGGACCGATCCCGGCGCAACTCGATCGCGCCGGGGTGCCGCGCGATTCATGGGACGCGATCGTCACCTCCGGCGACGCAGTTCGCGCCGAACTGGCCCGGCGCGCCCCTGGCCCGATGTTCAAGATCGGGCCCGACGATTACGACCGCACGCTGTGGGAGGGTTTGGGGCTGGCGCAGGCGCCGCTCGCTGACGCGGCGTTCGTGGGCATTTCCGGCCTGAATCGCGACGATGAGACGCCCGCCGATTACGCAGCTGTTCTCCGCGAAGCCAAAGCGCGCGATCTCGATCTGGTCTGCGCCAATCCGGATATCGTCGTCCAGTTCGGCGACCGCATGATCTGGTGTGCCGGCGCAGTGGCTCGGGACTACGAAGCCCTTGGCGGCCGCGTGATCATGGCCGGCAAGCCATACCCGCCGATCTACGCGCTGGCGCGGCGCGAACTCGACGCCGTTGCCGGCGCGCCGACCGGCTCCGCGCGCATTCTCTGCATCGGCGATGGCGTCGTCACCGATATTGCCGGCGCCAATGCGCAAGGTCTGGATAGCCTGTTCATCGCAGCGGGCATTCATGGCGAAGCGCTTTGGAGCGATGGCGCACTCGACCTGGAGAAAGTCGACGCCGCGCTTGCCGCTGAAAATGTGCGCGCCACTTACGCCATGGCGGCGCTGGCCTAGTAGGTTTCCACACCCAGATCGTCGAACTGCTCGCCGATATGGCCGTCAAAGTCGCGGGCGAGATTCATGTCCTCGCTCCCTTGATTGTCGCCGCCGCGGCGCCGCGCAATGCCGCGGCCGAACAGGGCGATCGGATTCCCCGACTCCCGCGCCAACACCGCCTCGAACGAGGTGCGCGCCTCGGCCCACTGCCCTTCGCGCAATTGCAGAACGCCGCGGCAAAGCTGGCCCTCGACATGATTGGGGTCCGCGGCCACGGCGGCATCCGCGTCGCCGCGGGCCCGGGCGAGTTCGCGGTTCTGATTGAGGTCAAGCCAACACCGCCCAGCCAGGGCGTCAGCCGAATTTCCATCCAGATGAATGGCGCGGTTATAGTCCTGCGTGGCGCCTTCAAGGTCGCCGGTGCGTTGCCGCGCCCGGGCGCGCGCCGCCAGGGCGCCGACGCTGCGCGGCTCGTGCTCGAGCGCCGTGTTCAGAAACGCAATCGCTTCGGGGAATTGACCGCGTCGCAAGGCGATCTGCCCCATCATCTCGTTTGCTTCGCTCGATTGGTTCAGGTTGAGCGCACGCTGCAGCAAGGGCTGCGCCGCATCGAGTTGGCCGCTGTCGATCAGGATACGCGCCCTGCCCAGGAGCGCGCTCGGGTTGACCTCGTCCAACTCCAACGCAGCGCCATAATCGCGCAGAGCCGCGGTGACGTCGCCGCCTTCGCGATAGGCCTCCGCCCGGGCGCTCAGCACCTGCGAGCGCAATTCCGGCGTCAGTAAATCGTTCTCCGCCGCGGCGCTGCAGGCCGCAATCCGCGCCTCGACTTCCTCAGCGTCAAAGCAGGCCGAAGCGGCGTCGACCGGCCGTTCGGCGCGTTCGCAGCCAGCCAACGCCAACAGCAGGCACGCGCCCCAAAGCCCAAGACTGCGCATCCACTTGCTCCTCAACCGAATCTAGACCGCGCTTGCCTCCTGCGCCTAGATTGGCTCGCATAGCAACGGAGCGCGCCATGGCCAACCTTTTCGATCTCTCGGGCAAGAGCGCGATCATTACCGGCTCCTCGCGCGGCATCGGCAAGGCCATCGCGCATCGCCTGGCCGAACACGGCGCCAATGTCGTGGTGTCGTCTCGCAAAGCCGACGCCTGCGAGTCCGCAGCATCGGAGATCAACGACGCCGTCGGCCGCAAGGCGGCCATTGCAGTGCCGGCCAACATCGCCGCTAAAGAGGCCCTGCAGCACCTCGTCGATGAAACCAACCGCGCCTTCGGCAAGATCGACATCTGTGTCTGCAACGCCGCATCCAATCCCTATTTCGGCCCGATGGCCGGGATCAGCGACGATCAGTTCACCAAGATCCTGCAGAACAACATTATCTCCAATCACTGGCTCATCAGCATGTGCGCTCCGCAAATGCGCGACCGCAAGGAGGGCGCGGTGATCATCATTTCTTCGGTCGGCGGACTGAAAGGTTCGCCGGTGATCGGCGCCTACGACATATCCAAGGCCGCAGACATGCAGCTCGCGCGCAATCTCGCGGTTGAGTTCGGGCCAGACAATGTCCGCGTCAATACGATCGCGCCGGGCTTGGTGCAAACCGATTTCGCCCGCGCGCTCTGGGAGAACCCGGCCATTCTCAAAGCATCCACTGAGCGCTCGGCGCTTAAACGCATCGGTCAGCCAGACGAGATTGCCGGCTTGGCCGTGTTCTTGGCGTCGAAGGCGGGCGGATTCACGACCGGACAGACATTCGTAGTCGACGGCGGGGTCATGGCCTCGTGAGGGCTAGAACGCGCCGATCACTGGCACCAGGGTGGACTTCAGCGTCTGGGCGCTGAACGGCTTCACGATGTAACTCGAGGCGCCGGGGGAGGCCTCGGTATTGTCATTCGCGACCATGACGAATGGCGTTTGCGCCGTGCGCTCGTCGGCGCGGATGCGCTGCAACAGTTCGACGCCGGTCATCGGGCTCATCTGGCTGTCGGAAATGACGAGCGCATATTCTTTTGTCCGCATCTTGGCGAGCGCGGCAGCGCCGTCATTGGCCTCATCGATGTTGGTGAAACCCAGTTGACGCAGCAGGTTTCGCATGATGCGGATCATGGTGTTGTAGTCGTCCACGATCAGTATCGGCATCGCCATAGAGACGGACATCAACGCCAGCCTTTTCCCACTGCCCGGCGCTTGTTGTTCCCGGAGCCGCCACACCGCCGGACCGGGGTGCGACGGCCCGGCGGCGAGACGTTTCCGGCTGTTAAGTGCGCCTTGTCGTAAGATCACAGATAGCAAAGAGCTGAGAATTTTCGGTAAAACAGCACTTAAGTATAAGTGAAGACCGGGCCGTCGGAGCGATGCATGCTCAGGTTTTGGCAACGGATGGCGATGTTTTGACCGCAATGAGAAAGACTTTGTGAACCAATGCCAGCCGTGGGACCGAGTTCGACAATTCCCGAAGACGCGCGCGGCGCCGCGATCGCGCTCGGTAATTTTGACGGCGTGCACGCAGGACATCAGGCGGTGATCGCCAGCGCGCGCGAACAGGCGGTCGCGCGCGGCGTGGCTCTGGGCGCTGCAGTCTTCGAACCGCACCCGCGCCGTTTCTTCAATCCGGGTGCGGCGCCGTTTCGGCTCCAGACCCCGCACCAGCGCGCGCGAGCGCTGAACGAACAGGGCGTTTCCGAGGTGTTCGAGCTTGGTTTCGACGAGGCGACGGCCAAATCGAGCGACCGCGAGTTCGCTGAACGCGTGCTGCGCGACCTGCTCGGCGTCAGCCACGTCAGCGTCGGCGCCGATTTCGAGTTCGGCAGAGGCCGCTGCGGCGACGCCGCAAGCCTGACGGCGCTCGGTCACGACTTGGGCTTCAGCGTTGCTGTGGTCGCTCCGGTCGGGGGCGGAAACAAGATTTCCTCCAGCGCCATCCGCGAAGCCATTGCACAGGGCGACATGAAGGCGGCGGCGGCGGCGCTCACCCGTCCATGGGCCATCGAAGGTAAAGTTCTGCACGGCTTTGAGCGCGGTCGGACCCTGGGCTTTCCGACCGCTAACCTGTCGCTCGAAGACTATGTGCGGCCACGCCTCGGCGTTTACGCCGTGCGAGTCGATCTCGGCGACCGCGTGCTTTTGCCGGGTGTTGCAAGCGTCGGCGTCAACCCCACCGTGGGCGCTTTGACCGAGCCCCTGCTCGAGACCCACCTTCTCGACTTCAGCGGCGACCTCTATGGCCAGAGTATCGAAGTCGAGTTGATCGCGTTTTTGCGTGAGGAAGCCAAATTCGACAGCCTCGCGGCGTTGAAACGGCAAATGACACAGGACGTGATCGATGCGCGCCGGGCGCTGATCGAACCCTGACCCGTTCCCTGACCCGTTCCAGCCACGCTCAGCGTGGCGGATTATCGGGCTGGCCTGCTGAGGGCCGATCCAACGGTCGCGCCGGCGCCTTCACTTCGGCCTCGCCTTCCAGCACCAGCGTCTCGCCCACCCGGCATTCGCACCGGAGCTTGCCGCGCCGGCCCTTTTCGGTGAGTTCGACTATTTCGACGATCGCCTCCACTTTGTCGCCGATCCTCACCGGCGCAAGAAAGCGCAGCGTCTGGGAAAGATAGATCGCACCTGGCCCTGGCAGGCGGGTGCCGATCACTGCCGAGATGAGGCTTGCGGTGTAGAGGCCATGCGCGATGCGCCCTCCGAACGGCGTCTTGGCCGCAAAATGCTCGGAGAGGTGGATAGGATTACGGTCGCCGCTGATCTCGGCGAAACCGACGACATCGGAAGATTTCACTTCCTTGATGTAGCTCTCGCGCATGCCGACGCGGAGGTCTTCGAAATAAAGCGTCTGAGTTTCCGGGAGCGTCATATGGATAGACCGTGATTATTGATGGAAGCGCGTTCGCACGCATACGCGCGCAACGGGGTCATCGCCGGGCCTTGAAAAAGTCCTTCAAGAGTCTCCCCGCTGCTTCGGCTTCGATGCCTGAAGTTACTGTCGGCTTCCAGTGACATTGCGGCTGATCCCAAACCTTGGCGCCATATTCGACCCCTCCGCCCTTAGGGTCGCTCGCGCCGTAAACCACACGTGCGATGCGGGCGTTGCTGATGGCGCCGGCGCACATGGCGCAGGGTTCGAGCGTGACGTAAAGCGTCAGGTTCGGGCGGAGCCGATAATTGCCGATCACTTCCGCGGCGCGGCGAAGCGCGACGATTTCGGCATGGGCGGTTGGATCGATCATGCCGATCGGAGCGTTGGCGGCGCCGGCGACAACCTCGCCGGCCGTCTCATCGACGATGACACACCCCACCGGGGTTTCACCCAGTTCGCCTGCGGTGCGCGCGAGTGCGAGCGCCATGTTCATGTAGTTGGCGTCGCTCATGGCCGGCGAAGGTCCAACAGGTCGGCGACGACCGCGCCTTGCGCAATCGTCTCGAAACCACCGGGGACGATGGCGTCGCGATACATATTGCGGGCTTCGTCGTCCGAGTGGTGCATCCGCGTCTGCATCGCCTTCCGCCAGGTCTCCTCGTCCGGCCATTGCGCATATGCGATGTAGACGCCATCGCTCTGTTTGTGCAGGCGCGATCCCCAACCGCCGAACTCAGCCGCGATGCGCTCGGTGCCGCGACGCCAGCCGGCCTCGAACTGCGCCTCGCGCCCTGCTACCACCTGCCAGCGATAGATCACTGCGTACATGTCCAAAACCTCACCCCCTTCTAACCCGGAAGCCGAGCGCATTGCGAAGTTCCTCGCCCGGGCCGGCATCTGCTCCCGGCGCGACGCAGAGAAGCTGATCGGCGAAGGCAGAGTGAAGCTGAACGGCCGGGTGTTGGATACGCCCGCGACCAAGGTCACCAGCGCCGACCAGGTGATGGTGGATGACCGCTTGGTCAACGCGGTCGAACCGACGCGGCTGTGGCGCTATCACAAGCCTTCCGGGCTGGTGACGACCCATCGCGATCCGGCTGGACGGGCGACTGTGTTCGAGCACCTGCCGGCCGCCATGCCGCGCGTGATTTCAGTAGGCCGGCTCGATCTCACTTCCGAGGGCCTGCTCCTGCTCACCAATGATGGCACGCTTGCGCGCAAGCTGGAATTGCCGGCTAACGGCTGGCTTCGGCGCTATCGTGCACGCGCTTTCGGGCGGGTGACGCAGGAGGAACTCGATCGCCTCAAGCAAGGCGTCATCGTCGATGGCGTGCGCTATGGATCGATCGACGCCAAACTCGAGCGCGGCGGCGCCGCCAATGCATGGATCACGGTTTCTCTCACCGAAGGCAAGAATCGCGAAGTGCGCCGCGTGCTGGATTCACTGGGCCTCAAGGTCAACCGGTTGATCCGCACCGCATACGGCCCCTTCCAGCTCGGCACGCTTCAGCCGGGCGCCGTTGAAGAGATACCGCGCAAGGTGCTCAAGCAGCAACTTGGCGAAGAGGGCTAGTGGCCGCCGCCGAGGAAACCAGGAATTGCCGGGATGTAGGCGGGCAGGAAATTGTGGCCGTCTTCCCAAACCATGCGTGCGCCGGCAAACAAGATGATGATGATGCCGACCACCGCAATCCAGCGGTGCTTCTCAATCACGCGCGCGATGATGGTCGCCGCTACACCCATCAGCACAACGGAGAGGACAAGTCCGAACGCCATGATCACTTCGTTGTGGCGCGACACCGCCGCAACAGCCAGGACGTTGTCCAGCGACATCGACACATCCGCGAGCACGATAGTGAGAAGCGCGCCGCCAAATGTCTTCGGCTTCTTGCCGTGCGTGACGATCTCTTCGGCGAGATGTTCGCCAGCCACCGGATCGCCGACGGAGACGGGGCGGTGCGCGCTCAAGTCCGCCCACATGCGCCACGCCACCCAGAACAGAAGCAGGCCGCCGATCAATAGCAGGCCGGGGATCGCCAATAGCTGGATGGTCACGCCGGCGAAGATGATGCGCAGAACCAGGGCCATGACGATGCCCCAGAAAATCGCGCGTCTCTGTTGTTGCGCCGGCAATCCCGCAGCAGCGAGGCCGACCGCGACTGCGTTATCGCCCGCCAGCGCCAGATCGATCAGAATAACTTGAAACAGGGCTGCAACGTCGGCGACGATCCAATCCACGGCAGCACAGCTCCTACTTGCCCCGGTTCGCGGGGCCGCCCTTGTTCACGAAGGCCGACAGGTGCGTCAAGCGCTTGGCGACGGGGCTCAAGCGCGACATATGGCGCTGCGTTCGACGCCAAAGAAGGCCGGTGGCGCGGATCGTCGCAGGGCGGCAGCGGAACGCAAGACATGGCGAGCGATCACTTCCGGACAAGCCTTTTCAACGCGTTGGAGCGCGCGCCGTGGTCGACGGAGTTCGCAGGCCGGCGCGTACTCGACCTCTTTGCTGGCGCCGGCGCTTGGGGTTTCGAGGCGCTAAGGCGCGGGGCCGCATTTGTCCTGTTCGTCGAGACCGATCCCGTCCAACGCGGCGCCATTCGCGAGATCATCGAAACGCAGTCGCTCTTCGGCGTCACCCGCATCCACCGTCGTGACGCGACGGATATGGGCGCAAAACCCGCGGGGCTGAGCGATCCGTTCGATCTCGTGTTTGTCGATCCCCCAGACTCTGCGCTGGGAACCATGGCTTTGCCGCGGCTGCGCGAGGGCGGTTGGATTGCGAGCGACGCGACCATTGTGTTTGTGGGCGCGGGCGCTGAGGTATTGTCCGGATTCACAATCCTGGACCGTCACACCGATGGCGCCGGCGAGGCGCTGTTCATGCGGCCTGCATGATCGGCGCGGGCGCGGCGCCGAACGGCGCTTTGTTCAGGCCGGCTCGCGAATCAGGGCGTCGGCGCGGGCGCCGTGCGCGGCTGCACCAAGATGGCCCGATCGCGAATCTGCGGCGCCAGCCGGACGTCGTCGCGCAGCTGGGTTCGGAACTGGGTTTGGCAACGCTGCAACAATTCCTGGTCCGGCGCCGCGACATCGTGCTGCTGCTGCGCCTGGCGCAGACGTTCGCAGGCTTCTCGGGTACGGCCGGACCGGTCGAGCGCACGGACCAACTGCTGCGCATCGGCTTGGATCTCGCCGGCCGCCGCGGAGTTCGGCGCTGCTTCCACCACCTGTTCACGCGCCGTGTAAGCCTGCGCGAAACGCGCGCTTGCGGCTGAGAAATCACCGCGCTGTTCTGCGATTACGCCGAGTTCGGAGGCGACCGGCGCGCGCAGAGCCGGCGAAGTCAGGCGCGGCAGCGCCTCTTGCAGCTGCCGCTCGGCGCCCGCCGCGTCACCCGCATTTTGCGCCTCCACCCCTTCGGAGACTTGCGCTGCGGCCGCGGCTTCGCCGCTGCGGTTCAGACGGGTGTAGGAGCGCGAAAGCATGCGCCAAACGGCCGGATCGCGGGCGCGCAAATTGGTGGCCTGCTCCAGCGCACGCGCGCCGAGCGGGTTGCCGTTGGCTTCGCCGACAGAGCCGCACAGCAAGTAGATTTCATCGCGCAGCGGATCATCGGGGTGGCTCTGCGCATAGTTCCAGAGCGCTTGCATGGCCGCATCCCGCGTGGCGTCCTGCGACATCTGCGCGACGGCGAGACGGACTTCTGCGGCCGGATGCGCCGCGAGCGCGGCGAAGGCTTCGCGGTAAGTGTCGCGCGCCGTCGCTTCGAATTCAGCTTCCGTGACACTCGCCTCCTCGGACGCTAGCGCCGGCGCCTGTTCGGACGCAGCGCTCGGGGGCGCCGGCGAACGCAGGTCAGCGCTCTCCGACCCGCCAAGCGCGCCGCTTTCGAGAATTTCGGCAAGCTGGATCGCCTGCTCCGGCGTGAGCTGGCCTTCGGCCAGCAAACGCAGCAATTCGGCGCGCAGATCGGTGGGCGGCGGATCGGGGCGGACGAAGTCGTTCACCACCCAGGCGATGCCCGCGATCAGCGCGATCACGGTCAGCACCGAGACGATGCGAATGCGCGCGCCCAGGCGGCGGCGGCGGCGTTCGATTTCCGAGCTGTTGACCTCGCGGCCGGTGAGCTTGGCGTTCAGCACTTCGACCAGCAGCTGCATTTGCGGTGCGTTCGCGCCGCCGTTCCACCGGGTGAAATCCTCGGCTTGGAACGCGCCGAAGCCGAGCGGCAGCTGCACCGGATCGAGCATCACCGGCACGAGGCGGCCTTCGTCGCGCGCGCGTCCGGCCTCGTCGCGCACGAACGTCGAAGCGGTGGAGCTCTGCGTCCAGATGACGATGACGGCCTTTGCCGCCTTCAATTCCTTCTCGATGATGGCGGTGTAGTCCTGGCCGGCGGCGAGCGAGCGGTCCCACCAAACATTGAAACCGCGTTGCTGCAGCGCTTCGGCAAGGGGCCGAACGCGATTACGGTCTTCGCTGGCGTAGGAAATGAAGATGTCCGCCATGAGCCGCACCCCTGCCCCGGCCCTGTTCTCGCGCCGGTCCTAATTGTCCCTTGCTTCTCAATAGGCGCTCTAAAGCGCGGCGGGAAGATGACGGCGGTCACGGAAGCGGGAGGGATTAGATTTTCCTGTGAGAACACAAAAACTTCGCGCAACTGGCGAGTGCCCAGCAGCAGCGGCCGCGCGTGCATTTCCGCACCGACCATTGAGAGGTGGGGTGGAGCGTACGGGAAGTCAGGCGCGCCGGCCGCGCAGGGCTCGGGCGCCGCGACCGTGCGGACGCTGTGTGCGGCGTCGGGGTCGTGCAGCGACGAATCCGGAGGCCAGGAGATGTCACGACTCTCGGCGTCGCCGAGCCCCGGAATGACGGGAGGGGGCTACGGATGTACACGAGCAGCGATGAAAAAGAGCGGAGCAGCCACGGAGGACGACAGCGTCTGGCGCCTCGCATTGCTGGAACTTGCGCCGCCGATTGCTTCGGTCCTGGCGTTTTTGGCTGGACTGGTGCTGCTGGCTTCGGCGGCGCAGCCGGCTGTGCCCGAACGGCTGCGGGCGCTCCTGGATATGTGGCCGCTGGCGGCGGTGGAACTGTCGCACTTTATCGCCTCGGTCGTCGGCGTGTTGTTGCTGCTCGTGGCTGGCGGCCTCTGGCGGCGACTCGATGGCGCGTTCTGGCTGGCCTTGCTGCTGCTGATCGCGGGCGCGGTGTTTTCGCTGTTGAAGGCGCTCGACTGGGAGGAAGCGATCGCGCTGAGCGCGATTGCTTTGGCGCTGGCGCGGGCGCGCGAGGCGTTCTTTCGCCACTCGCGGCTGACGGCGGGGTTGTTGACGGGGCCCTGGCTGATCGGAGTTGTTGTGGCGCTGGGGCTGACGATTTGGCTCTTGCTGATGTCGTACGAGGATGTCGCTTATCGCGACGAACTCTGGTGGACGATGCTACGCGACGCAGACATTGCGCGCTCGCTACGCGCGGTGGCGGGGGCGGTGATCGTCGGCTTGCTGCTGTCGGCGTGGATTGCGCTGCACCCGCACCGGCCGTCGCCGACCGCGGAACAGCGCGCGGCGGATTTTGCGAAGGCCGAGCGGGTGTTCGGCGCGGCAGAGCGCGCGCATGGCGACGCCAACCTGATGTTCACCGGCGACAAGAGCTTCGTGTTCACACCCAGCGGGAGCAGCTTCGTGATGTATCGCGCGCGCGGCGGCTGGTGGATTGCGATGGGCGATCCTGTTGGGCCTGCGGCAGACAGCGCGGATGCGCTAGCGCAGTTTCACGCGGCGGCGGATGCGGCGAGCGCGAGCCCGGTGATCTATGCGGCGTCGCAAGACCTGCTCCCGGCGCTGATCGACCTCGGCTACGCGGTGCGGAAGATTGGGGAGTCGGCGATGGTCGACCTGCCCTCTTTCACGCTGGAGGGCGCCGCACGAGCGAAGGTGCGCCAGGCGAAGGGCAAGCTGGTGCGCGAGGGATGGCGGGTGCGGGTGCGGGCGCCGGGCGAGGCGATGGATTGGGCGGCGTTGCGCGGCGTCTCAGATGCCTGGCGGGCGCGGCATGCGGGGCGGGAAAAAAGCTTTTCTCTTGGGCGTTTCGAAGAAAGCTATCTCAATCGGTTTCCGATTGCGCTGGTGGAGAGAGAGGGCGCTACGCCTGTTGCATTTGCGGTGCTGTGGCCGACTCCGGATCGCGGCGAAATCGCCATCGACCTGATGCGCTATGGGGCGGACGCGCCGCATGGGGTGATGGATTTCTTACTGGTTGGCGCGATCGAATGGGCGCGAGATGCGGGCTTTAGCGCATTGGACCTCGGTATGACGCCGCTCGCGGGGTTGCCGATGGCGCGCTACGCGCCGGCGCTAAGCAAGATTGGCGCGGCGGTCTATGAAGCAGGCGAGGATTTCTACGGCTTCAAAGGGCTGCGCGCATACAAAAGCAGGTTCGCGCCTACGTGGCGGCCGGTGTTCATTGCCGCGCCCGGGCATGTGTCGCTGCCGCTGGCGTTGTTGGGCGCGGGCCTCCTGACGTCGGGCGGGGTATTGGGTTTGGTGACGAAGTAGCTAGCGCCCTTCGCGCATGCGTCAGCGGTCGATGAAGAGCGCCGCCGGGTGTTCCAAAAGCCCCTTCACGCGCTGGATGAACGCAGCTGCGTCGTAGCCGTCCACCACGCGGTGGTCGAACGACGATGAGAGGTTCATCATCTTGCGCACAACGATCTGGCCGTTCTTCACCACCGGGCGCTCGACCAGCTTGTTGACGCCGATGATCGCCACTTCCGGGTGATTGATCACCGGCGTGGTGACGATGCCGCCGAGCGCGCCGAGCGATGTAACGGTTATGGTGGAGCCGGAGAGTTCGTCCTTGCCGGCGCTGTTGTTACGGACGGCGTTGGCGAGGCGGGCGACTTCGATGGCGCAATCCCAGACATCGCGGGCCTCGGCATGACGCACGACCGGAACGATGAGCCCATTATCGGTTTGCGTGGCAATGCCGATATCGACGTTCTCGTGGCGATAGACCACACCCTGCTCGTCGTCATAGCGGGCGTTGATCTGCGGAAAATCCGGCAGCGCCAGCACCAGAGCGCGGATCAGGAACGGCAGCAGAGTGAGCTTCGGCTGATCGTTGCGCTTTGTAGCGTTCAGGTGCGTGCGGAATTCCTCGAGTTCGGTGAGATCGGCTTCTTCGACATAAGCGAAGTGCGGGATGCGGCGCTTGGCGTCCTGCATCTTCTCGGCGATCTTGCGGCGCAAGCCGATGACCTTCACCGGCTCGATGCCGTTGCGCTCGGCCAGCGCTGACCCGGTCCGGCGTGAGCCAACGGCGGGGACGAGCACGGCATCGAGGTCCTCATGCGTGATGCGGCCCTCGGGGCCGGTGCCGCGCACCTGGCCGAGATCCAGCCCTAGCTTTTGCGCGCGAGCGCGCACGGCTGGGGATGCTTGCGCCTGGCTCCACTCGCGCACGGAAGCTTCGCGCGGCTCTGGACGCGCGACGGCTTGCTGCGGTTTCGTTTTCGGCGCGGCGCTGGACGGCATCGCGGCCGCCGGGACCGGCGTCGCCTTCGGCGCGCCGCCTTGCATAGCCGCCTGCACTTGATCTTCCGACCAGGTCGCGCCGGCTTGCGCTTTGATCTTGGGCTTCGCAGCGCCGCCGTTCGCCTTTGCTCCCCCGCTCGCGGGGGAGCTATCAGCGGAGCTGACTGAGGGCGCGGGCGAGGCGCTAACGTTAGACGGCTGCGCGGTTGCGCCCCCTCCGCCGCGAGCCTTGCTCGCGCCCCCTTCCCCGCTTGCGGGTGAGGCAGCGCTTTCCTCACCATCGACTTCGAACACGACGATCGGGCCGCCGACGGGCGCCATGTCGCCCGGTTCGCCGTTCAGCGACACGATTCTGCCGGCGACGGGAGAGGTCATCTCGACCGTCGCTTTATCCGTCATCACGTCCACCAGGGGCGCATCTTCCTTGACGACATCGCCCACGCGTACGTGCCAGGCGACGATCTCGGCCTCGGCGGTGCCTTCGCCCACATCGGGGAGTTTGAAAACGAACTGGCCCACCGTCAGGACTCCAAGACGCGGCGCATGGCTTTGATGATGCGCGGCGGGGTCGGGAAATACTCCCATTCCTGGGAGTGGGGATAGGGCGTGTCGTAGCCCGTCACGCGCTCGATTGGCGCTTCGAGTTTGTAGAAACAATGCTCCTGCACCAGCGCGCTCAATTCGCCGCCGAAGCCGGATGTCCGCGTGGCTTCGTGGACGATGACGCAGCGTCCGGTCTTCTCGACCGATCGAACGATCGTCTCGATGTCGATGGGCACCAGCGTGCGCAGGTCGATGACCTCAGCGTCGATCCCCGCTTCGGCGGCGGCGGCGAGCGCTACATGGACCATCGTGCCATAGGCGATGATCGTGAGTGCTTCGCCCTCCCTGACCACATTCGCCTTGCCGATCGGGATTTTATAATACCCCTCCGGCACCTCGCTCGCCGGATGTTTTGACCACGGCGAGACTTGGCGGTCATGGAAACCATCGAATGGGCCGTTATAGATGCGCTTCGGCTCCATGAAGATAACCGGATCGTCGTCTTCGATCGCCGAGATTAGCAATCCCTTGGCGTCGTAGGGCGTGGACGGGATCACCGTCTTCAAGCCGGCGACATGGGTGAACAGTGTCTCCGGCGACTGGCTGTGGGTTTGCCCGCCGCGGATGCCCCCGCCGTAGGGCATGCGCACGGTGAGTGGCACGGTGAAGTCACCAGCCGAACGATAGCGGATGCGCGAGGCTTCATTCACGAGCTGGTCGTAACCCGGATACATATAGTCGGCGAACTGGATCTCGATCACCGGGCGAAGGCCGTAGACGGCCATGCCGATGGCGGTGGCGGCGATGCCATTCTCGCTGATTGGCGCATCGAAACAGCGCTTGGCGCCGTACTTTTGCTGCAGATGTTCGGTGACTTTGAACACGCCGCCGAAATAACCGACATCCTCGCCGAAGGTGAGCACGTTGGGATCGCGCTCCATCATGGTGTCGAGCGCCGAGTTGAGCGCCTGGATCATGGTCATGGAGGGCATTAGGCGCGCTCCACTTTGTGCGATGGCGTTACATCAAACTCGTCACTCCGGGATCGCGAAGCGAGACCCGGAATCCATGAACTGACAAAGCAATGCGCGTTTGCCACTGGGTTCCGGGTTCTCCGCTGCGCGAAGCCCCGGAATGACGAAAGAACAGAGAGCGCCATCACGACCCCATCTCGTCGCGCTGCTGGCGCAAGTGCCAGGGAACATCCTTGTAAACGTCTTCGAACATTTCGGCGCGGGCTTGCGGCGCGTCTGCGCTCAGCACGCCGACTTTCTCGGCTTCGCGGCCGGTGGCGCGCACGGTCTCGATCGCTTCTTCTTGCGCTGTGCGATGCTGTTCGGCCGACCATTCGCCGAGCGAGACCAAATGATCGCGCAAGCGTTCGATCGGATCTCCCAGCGGCCAGCAGCGGCCCTCGTCGGCGGGGCGATACCGCGAGGGATCGTCCGAGGTCGAATGCGGTCCGCCGCGATAGGTGAAATGCTCGATCAACGTCGGCCCGAGGTTGGCGCGCGCGCGCTCGGCCGCCCACTTCGTCACCGCATAAATCGCGAGGAAGTCGTTGCCGTCCACGCGCAGCGGCGGCATGCCATAGCCAACAGCGCGTGCGGCGAAAGTGGTGTTTTCACCCCCGGCGATGCCCTGAAACGAGCTGATCGCCCACTGATTGTTGACGACGTTGATGATGACAGGCGCGCGATAGACCGAGGCGAACGTCATCGCCGCGTGAAAATCGCCTTCCGCCGTCGAGCCGTCGCCCAGCCAGGTCACGGCGATGCGGCCGTCATTCGAATAGGCCGAGGCCATCGCCCAGCCGACAGCTTGCGGCGCCTGCGTTGCGAGATTGCCGGAGATGGTGAAAAAGCCTTCCTTCTTCGACGAATACATGATCGGCAGCTGACGCCCTTTGAGCGGATCCTGCGCGTTCGAATAGATCTGGTGCATCATGTCGACGAGCGGGTACTCGCGCGCGATCAGAATGCCCTGCTGACGATAGGAAGGAAACGTCATGTCATCGGGGTTGAGCGCCATCGTCTGCGCCACTGCGATCGCCTCTTCGCCGAGGCACTGCATGTAGAACGATGTCTTGCCTTGCCGTTGCGCACGGTGCATGCGCTCATCGAAGGCGCGCGTGAGCAACATGTATTTCAACCCGCGCCGCAGCTCTTCCGGCGAGATGCTCGGCGTCCAGGGCCCGAGTGCATTACCGTCCATGTCCAGCACGCGGATGAGGCCGTAGGCGTAATCGCGCATCTCGACCGCGCTTTCGTCGACGTCCGGCTTTGGCGTGACCCCAGGCTCCGGGAACGACCAGCCGCTGAAATCGGGCTTGTCGCCGGGACGCGCGCGCGGTGCAGGGATGTGCAACTCAAGCGCGTTCGGCTTGCGGCTCATGTCGTCCATTACCCCTGTCTCGCTGCCGCCAGTTTTGCGCGGACGATGCGGTCAGCGGCACGGTGCGGCGTGATGTTCTCGCTCTTGGCGGTTTCCAGCACGCGCATCAAGCGGGGCGCAATGGCGCGGACACGGGCTTCGACCACTTCCGCCGCCTCGCCCAGATATTCCGCCGAGACATTGATGATGCCGCCGGCGTTGACGACATAATCCGGCGCATAGGTGACGCCGCGCTCGATCAGACGGACGCCGTCCTCTTCGGTGGCGAGCTGGTTGTTGGCCGCGCCGCAGATGATCGGCGCTCCCAACTCTGGAACGGTCCGCGCATTGAGTCCCGCTCCCAGGGCGCACGGCGAGAAAACATCGGCCCTTACGGCATGAATTTGGTCCACCGGTGCGATCTCGACGCCCAGCACTTCCGCGCGCTGGAGATTTGCCTTGTTCACGTCGGCGACAACCAGCTTTGCACCCTCTCCCGTCAACAGCCTAGCGAGATTGAAGCCCACGGCCCCGACGCCCTGCACAGCGATCGTGCGCCCCTGCACAGAGCCGCCGAGCAGCGCCTTGATCGAGACGAACACGCCGAGTGCGGTCATCGGCGAAGGATCGCCGCCGGCTTGACCGGCTTCCTTCGGCAACCCCGCCACGTAGGAGGTGCTGCCGGCGATGGCGCGCATGTCGGCGACCGTGGCGCCGACATCTTCGGCGGTGATGTACTTGCCGCCCAGCCTTTCAACGGCTTCGCCGAATTTGCGGAAGGCGTCGATGCGGTCGGTGTTGATGCGGTAGATAACGGCCTTGCCGCCGCCTAACGGCAGATCGGCCATGGCGTTCTTGTAGGTCATGCCGCGCGAGAGCCGCAGCGCATCGGTCAGCGCGTCGTCGGCGCTGTCATAATCCCAGATGCGGCAGCCCCCGGCCGCGGGCCCAAGAGCGGTCGAGTGAACGGCGATGATCCCGGCATAACCTTCGGCTTCACCGCCGACGAAGACGACCTGTTCATGGTCATCGAACGAGGAATTGGTCTTCGGGTCCATCATTGGATCGGTTCATCCAGCAGAAGTTGGCGAGCAAATCGCCCGGGAGGCGAGCCGAACGCTAGGACGCCGTCGTGATAGGCTTTGAGACTGAACGCGGCGCCCTGCTTTTGGCGCGCCGCCGTGCGCGTCTCGAGGTGCTCCTGGAAGCCGACGAAGTACGTCGACAATTGCGTTACGGAGAGCTGTGCGCGGCGCCACTTGCCGGCGGCTTCGCGCTCCTCCTGGAACGCGGTTTGGGTCAGAAACTCCAAGACCTCGGATTCGCTCATACCCTCGCAGTGAATGCGTTGATCGATGATCGCATTGGTGATGGTGCGGAGTTGCACCTTGAGTTGGCTCAGACGGTAAAGCGGATCGTCCCGCCTGAAGCCGCTCTCGATCATCATCTCTTCGGCGTAGACCGCCCAGCCTTCCACAAACGATCCCGAGCCAAGCACCGCGCGCAGTGTCGAGGGATAGCGGTTGGAGTGGTAGATTTGCACGTAATGGCCGGGCATGGCTTCATGCACGGCGATATCGAGGGTGGCGCGGTTATTGTATTCGCGCAGGAACGACGTGGCCTGCTCCGCCGACCAATCGTCCGGAATTGGCGACACGGCGTAGAAGGTTTCGAGCTGGCGCTCGAGCGGGCCTGGGCTGTCGCAATAAGCAACGGCAAAGCCGCGCTGGAATTCTGGCATCAGGATCACCCGAACCGGGCCTTCCGGCAGCGTGATCAAATCCTGCCTCTGAACGAACTGGCGCGCTTCCTCAGTGGCCGCTGTAGCGATCTCGACCAACTGCTCGCGCGCAGGCCGATCGGCGGCGGCGAGGTCGAGCGCGGCGCGGATCGCGGCCTGTTGTTGCTCAGCGGTGGGCCGTTCCGGCGTGGGCGGCGCATCGGCGCGGCCGGCAAGCGCCAGCCTTGCAACGCGATACATCTCCTCGCGCACGCTGGTCACGGCGGCGTCGGCGCGGCGGCGGATTTCGGCGCGTGAGAGATCGGATTGAAGCGTGTAGCCGAGCTGAGTGTCGAAGACCGGCGCGCCGGCGCGGAAGTCGGCCCGTGCTGCGGGGACCAGCGTGCCTGTGATCCAAGCCTGGTGCTCGTCGACTGCAGCATTGAGCGCAGCGATGGCGCGCTCCATGCGGCGCTGCTTCGAGGCGGGAAGTACGCTCTTATGCGGCTCGATCATGTCGCTGACGATCGATTTCACGCCCGGATTCTGCGCGGCGTAAGTCGCCGCGTGCGGCGCCGGCACGCGCGATGGCACGAGTTGCTCGCGCGTTTGACGTAGGAGAATCGGCAGCTTCTCCATCCGTGCGATCGCGCTGTCGAGACGCTGCGGCAGTGGCGCAAACTCGCGCGCCATCAAACCGTAGAGCGCCCCGCCCGCGAGCGCCTGGTAGCCCAGCGGATTCCAGGCCCAGGTCTGCCAAGTTTCGGTCTGCCAGATTTGCGCCCGTAGCGCATTGGCGAGGAGCGCGTAATCGACCTGATTGGCGCGCGAGAGTTGCGTTCTGTCGATGGCTTCGAGTTGGCGCAGCGTGTCGCGAGCGAAGCGCAGCGCCGCGTTGCGGCCGCGCGCGCTGACATCGTCGATGTTGCGATCGAAGCGGTGATCCCCGGTAGTGGTCGCCGAGACCGGCGAGAGGCGCATCGACCGATCGAGCCAACGGCGGCCCAGCGCTTCAAACGCGCGATCGGCGCGGCTTGCGGGTTGCGCATACGCATCAGCGCCGAGAAGCGGGGCGAGCAGAACTGACCCGAGTGCGAGAACGACCCGGCGGCGCGATGTTTTCATGGACTGGCGTTCGCTCCCGATGGCGATTGGGACGGCGTCCGAGCGCCACCCGCGTTGATTTGGGCCGGAAAATACTCAGAAGCGGATTTCTGGCAACACGGCGTGAAAACCTGGGATAAGATTGCTGAAACCGGTCCTATTTAGGGTGATTTATTCCTCACCCTCCTTCAAGTGAGCAAAACCATGTTGCCGCACTGCAGCATGTCTGTTTCGAGCTAAGCTGCGATCGACCAGGAATGGCAAAAGCATGGGCGTCAAGCTCTCTGTGCGCGACGGCAACGGCGAACTCGGCGTGGTGGAAACCGCGACCGAGGACGACTTCATGTATTTTCGCGATTCCGTTCACGACGCGCTCGAGACGGGCGAGTTTGGCAGCCGGTTTCCGACTTTCATGCAGAACTTCTACGCGGATTGGCAAGCCGATGCAGTGGCTGCGCTGGAGCGTGAATTGATCGAGATTCATGCAGCCTTTCGTCAATTGCCGCCCACGCCTTCCGACAGCAATTGGAGCAGCAGGCTGGCCCAGTCGAAACGGCATCCCGAAACCTTGGCTGAAGTCTTTGTCGATATGGATGACGCGCCGCTCTTGGAACGCCTCATCGCATTGGCGTCGTTGGCGCGCAAAAGGCGCCTTGCCGTCAACTGGGGCGGGTAGGCAAACGAAGCCTAGCTGATCTGGCGCCAGGAATAGTCGGCGCCGATGAGCGCGAAAGCATGATCCCAAGCGGTGCGCACCTCGTCTTCGCTGACATTGTGATCGCGGCCGTGCGCGACGAAATAGACGTCAAAGGCGACACCCTCCGCAGCCGGTCCGAACTGGCGTTGAACCACATCGCCCAGCCGGTCCCCGGCGCTGGAATAGATGCTGTAGAGCGCCGAGTTCTGGCGCATGTCCGAAACCAGGATCAGACGGCGATTGCGGACGGAGGTATTGAAGTCGTCGCTGCCCAGCCAGCGGTGCACGTATTCGACGATCGGGCTCGTCGCCGCTTCCGAGGGCTCACGCACTTCTTCGACGATGCGCTCGGCGGCGCCGACGAAGCGCTGCTCGAAATCGCGCGTGGTGTAGCGCCGGCCACGATAAAGATCGGACCAGAACGTCGGCTCGCCGGGATTGCAGACCGAGAACAGCGGGTGCACCGATTGCTGCGCGTCCAGCGATACGATGGAGAATTTCTCGTACCTGTCAGTGTCGCGCTGGGCGTTCTCGACCAGCTGCGTCAGCGCCGCGCCCATCGCCGGGGTCCAGCGATCGGTGCGGTCGACGATGACGACGGTATGGCCTTCCAGTGCGCGGTCGACCGGACACAGCGTTGCCGCATCGAGTTCGGCCGGGCGCAGCAGCCAAACCGTAGCGCTGAGCGCGAGCACGCCGAACAGCACGCCAGCCGTGAAGCCGGCATAGCGGCGGTTCGCCGCCTCGCGGTCGCGGCGCATCTAGTGCGATCTCCGGCGACGGCGCAGCGAGACGGGGTCGGAGTCTTCCTCGGAACTGCCCTCCTCCTCCTCGACGGTTTCGAGTTCGAGCGGCTGCGGCCGCTGCACATCCGCGAACTCGCCACGCACGGCCACGGTAGCGTTATTTTCGATGTTCTTGAGGAACGGCGTCAGCTCGTCGTCGTAGAAAGAATGGTATTCCGCCTCGAGCTGGGCGCGGGCGCCGGCGAGCTGACTCTTGCAGGCGGTGATATTGGCGGTGGCGCGGCTGAAGGCGCTGGTGAGCGTCTGCAGCACATCTTCGCTCGACGGCGGTTCGACATCATCGAACGGATCATCCTCGAAATAGGCGGGCGGCTTGGCAGTGCGGGCGGCGATGTTCGCGGCGCGGTAGATATCGATGGCGTCGCGGCCCTGGGCGATGAGTTCGGCGGCGGTGAAATCCCAGGTCGCGGCGTTGTCCTGAGTCTTGGCGATCGCCTGGCGCAACGCGCCCACGGCTGAACCGCTCTTCTGCGCGATTGCGTTGAACGCGTGATCGGCTTCGATCTTGGCGGTGTCGATGTCGGCGGACAGCTGCTGCGCGATTTCCAACGACCGCTCACGCGCTTCCTCCATGCGGCGATGGCGCGGGCCATAGCCTGGATACGGATCGTCCCAGTGGACGCCGCGAGCGACGGCAAAAACGCCGATCAACAGCGCAATGACAAAAAGCAGCAGCGATTCCAGCTGCTGGAACGGCTGGAACGGCTGCATCGCAATCGAGGTCAGGATGTTGTCGGGCACGGGTGCGTCGAGCGCCGTTTGCGACAGCGCGTATCGATAGTGCGCGATATAGAAGGCGAACAGCAGCAGCAGTCCGGCGCCCAGCGCGAACGTGGGCGCGGCCCAAAGCCGATGGCGAAACCCGTTTCCGTCAGCGCCGCGAAAATTGAGGTAGCGCCAGGGTCCCGCTCCCAGCAGTGAGCCGGTCAGCACCACCAGCACCGAAATCATCAACGCCGTCGTCCACCCCTGCACCAAACCGCCCGGCGCCGCTTGGCCGATCATCCATCCGTTGGCGGCGACTTCGATCACGAACAGCAAAGCCAGCCAGAATACTTTGCGCCAGAACACATTATCGTAGTGCGGTTCGGTTTCGGTGAGCTGATGCTGGATGCGGAACGCGCGATAGTCGCGATAGGCGCGGGCAAAATCGGTGTGCGCGGCCTTGAGTTCGAGGCCGAGCGCAGCCTGGGCGCGCGCCTTTTTGGCGCGAAAGCCGGTGAGGATGGTTTGCGGCTCGCCTGCGAGCGTTTCCAAATCCTGCGGCAGCGTAGTGAAGTCGTGGCTCGAGCCGACGCCCAAAAGCTCGTTCGCCTTCTGCGAGATGGCGCCTTCGATCCGGCTGACCACCATCGCTTCGGCGGCTGAAAGCCGCCCCTCATCGCCGACAGGCGCATTCTTGCGGCCGTCGGCGTCGCCGCGTTCGTGGAGTCTCAGCTCGGCAGCGAGTTGATCGGCGGTCAAAGACGGAATGGCGCCCTCCATTCGGTGGTATTCGCAGCTGTAGCTTAACGCGCGCAGCCGGCGCGAGTTCCCCGGCTAGGCAGCGGATGCGGCGCTTTCGGGGCGATTCAGCTGCGGCCGCAGGTGCAAGCGCACGCAGGTTCGCTTCGTCGGATGACGACCCGCCTCTGCGCCAATCTCGATGGCATCACCCAAATGCGTGAAGCGCGGGAAAGATTATTGCGTCAGAATGGCCAGGGGCTGTGGGTGGTGCGGTGGCGTTCTACCTGCGTCGGGCGTCGCTGCACCAGTTGTAGACAATCCCTTCCGCGACACTCACAGCCCGACTGCACCCGCTACGCGGCAGGCGCGTCCAGACATCCTGCGACGAGCGCCAGCCGTTCCGGATCGGCGCGCGGCGGCGCCAGCCGCGGGATGTAAAGCGTCGATTGCTGGGTGATCGGCGCTAACGCCAGATCGCGAAGCGCTATCGGCGCAATCTTTGGCTGGCCAGTTGCGAACACTGCCGCCTCATAGAGGGTCACGACGTGCTCAGGCGGATAGAACCGCATCAGCACATCGGCGAGAATTGCAACGCGTCTTGGGTCGGACGTCAGCTGCATCATCGATCGGTCGGCCACGACCGCGATTTGCCACAGGACAAGCGGTGCGCTGGTGTCGAATGCGCGCGCATTGATCAGCCAATCGGTGGCCTCATAACTTTGACAGCCGCCGCGTCCCGGATCGACGCCAAGATCGGCAAACAGACAATCCTCCGCCGACACGCCCGGCAACATGCGCGCTTCGAAACCCTCATTGCGCGCCTGCTCGATCGCTCTATGCGAGCAATACACGAACACGCCTGGATGACCGTAGAAGGCCGCACAGACGCGTCGTCCCGCCCGGACCGGCGTCAAAATCGCTTCCACCATCTCTTCATAGCTGGCGCGCCGCGACTTGCCGCGCCGGTAATGCGCTTGAAGCGACAAAGTATTGGCGTTCAAGCCGCTCAGCCAACGCTGGGTGACCGGGTCGCCGCCGCCTGTGCAGACCACATCGGCGGCTTCGATTTCGCGCCGGGCTTCCGGCGTACATTGCTGGGCGAGCTTGATGCCGATGCCGACAGCTGTCAGCGAGCCTTGCTTCGGGGACGAAGCTAGGCGCACTGACGAAGCGCTCGAGCATCCAACGCTTCATCCACGCCGGTCCAGATTTTCGCCACTGCAGGCGTCTCGCCAGGCGTCTCATCCACGCCGGTCCAGATCTTCGCCACCGCAGGCGTCTCGCCAGGCGTCTCATCCACGCCGGTCCAGATCTTCGCCACTGCAGGCGTCTCGCCAGGCGTCTCATCCACGCCGGTCCAGATCTTCGCCACTGCAGGCGTCTCGCCAGGCGTCTCATCCACGCCGGTCCAGATCTTCGCCACTGCAGGCGAGGCGTTCGGTGCATAGAGCGCGAACACCTCCGCGTCATCGCCGCAGAGAATTGCCGACCGTTCGTCGGCGCTGAGGCCGGCGCTGTCGAGCATGCTGTCCGGTGCAGCACGGAAAGCCTCGCGAGCCGCGCTGTCCTCGGCGAGCTTGATCAGAAAGTCAGCAACCTGCTCATTCATGACGCCTTCTCCTAACCGGTCCATCCAACTCTACCTTTGGTTGCATTTCAAGCCAAAAATTTTTCCTCCAACAGCGCATCGGCCGATTCCAGCGCCCCTTCGACCCAACCCTGCCGCGTCGAATAAGCTTCGCCGCAGACAAACACCGCCAGACCGGGGACCGGCTGGCGGGCAGCGGGCGCACTGCGCCAGCTGCGCGCACCGGGTTTCCACCCATGCCAGGCCGCCGGCCACATCCGGGCGACGGCGCCGCTCGGATCGGGGATGCGCACATCACCATGCATGGCGCGCAGCTGCGCCAGCACGGCCTCGACCAGTCCGCCTGCCGCCGCGCCGGCCGCGTCGAAGCGCGGGCGCCAGAAGGCGGCGTTGTCGCCGTCTGCGAACATGGCGAGCAGGAGCCCGCTGCCATCTGCGCCATCGTAAGCGTAGCATTGTTGCAGCGGCTGATCGGTATGATGGGCGGCCACGCCCAGGCCGCGCGTTGGCGACGAACGCGGCCACCAAGGACGCGAGAACGAGAGGAACAGCTTGCAGGCGCGCACCGGCGCAAGCTTGGCGACCAATGCGCGAAATGCGTTCGCGTGATCGGGCGCGAAGCCTATCTCGACGAGCGAATCCGGCGGCGACGTCAGAATAAGTGCTCGCGCGAGCACGCTGCTTTCGCCGCGCGCATGACGCAGCCACAGGCGCAGCCGATCGGACTCGGCGCGCACCTTCGTAAGCCGTGTGGAGAGGTGCGTATCCACGCCGCTACGACGCTGCAGTTCAAGCGGGATTTGCTGAAAACCGGCCGAAAATACGAAACCTTGTTGCGGTGCGCCTTCGCGCAGCAGGGTGCGGATGGCGTCGTAGGCGCTGATGGCGCCGAAATTGGACGACGCGCCGGACGTCTCGACCAGACACCGGAAGCCGTCGTTGCTGATCAGGTCGCCGAGCAGCGTCGCGAAGGGCCAGTCATCGAGCGGACGGCGGCGGAAGCGACGGCATTGCAGGTAAAGGTCGACAGCTTCCATGCCCGCCGGCGGCGCATCGGCGGGCCAGAGCGTGCGCAGCCGCGGCGCCGCGACCTCGATCGCAGCGCGCAGGATAGCGGCCGGCGACCGCCCGCGCTCGGCCGCTGCAAACCGATACGGAATGGCGTCAGGGTCCTCGCGATAGCTGCGGTCGGGCACGCGCTTGCCGCGGACGTACGCAAACTGCCGCGACCAGCGGACAGGCGTGAGCGCCAGGCCAAGCTCGCCCGCAAGCGCCGACACGCGCGCGTGGCTGTCGCTGACGAAGGCGCCGCCAAGCTCTGCCGGTATTGCAACGCCCGGCAGGAAGGCTGTCTCGAGCCGCCCGCCAATGCGGTTGCTCTGTTCGAGGAGGACGATGCGTGCGCGTGGGCTCGCCGCCGACAGGCGGTAGGCGCAATAGCATCCCGCGACGCCAGCCCCGACGATGGCAATGTCATAGTCGCGCGCGCCGGCGAACTGACCTGCGGCCCCGTTGTGCATGACTGCAATCTAGGCGTGTATCCGGTTTTCGCCAAGCCCGAACCGGCGCGCTGGTCAGGGGCGTTTGGTTTTGCGCGTGGCCGGACGCGGCTTTTTCGCTGCGGTGGCGGCGTTCAGCGCAACGGCGGCGCGCACCAGCGCTTTCAGCGCCCGGGCATTGATCTCGTCGTCCCGGCCGATGTCGATCGCGCGTCTGACGTTCCCGTCAAGGCTGGCGTTGAACAGGCGTGCCGGATCACGCAGCGCCGCGCCCTTGGCGAACGTGAGCTTCAGTTTATCGGTGTAGGTCTCGCCCGTGCAGATGACGCCGTCGCGCGACCAGGTCGGCACGCCGGCGGGATTGGACGGCTTCTTCCACTTGGCGGCTTCGACGATGGCGGGGTCGGCGCTTTGGATGATCGCGCGCACGCGCGCGAGCGCCTCGACGCGCCAATCAGGCGACGGTTTCGAACCGCCGGTCCTGTTCCCACGCGCAGTCGATTTGGCTCTTCTCATGGCGCTCACATCTTTTCACCGCGCAATCTGCTGGCCTGTTTGACCCAAGCCGTAAACTGCGCCTCGTCGAATTCGCCTTCGCGGATGTCATAATAGCGGACGTGCCGGTGCTTCGATTTGCCTGCGGGCGGAGGTTTGAGCAGCGCACCGCGAAAGAATGTCACCTTCACATAATGGGTGAAGACGTGGAACGAAACGAACCACACGCCCTCCTCGACGCCGTAGAACGGCGAATTCCATTTCACCGCCTTTTTCACGGCTGGCGTTGTCCGGGTGATAATAGCATCGAGGCGGCGGCCCAAACGCCGCTTCCAGCCCGGCATGGCGGCGATGTAGGCCTGAACAGACGCGTTGCCGAAGCCCTTGGCAATCTGCGGATTGCCGCCCGAGAGCAGTTTCGGCGCCGCTTTCTTCGCAGCCGTCTTTTTCGTCAACGCCATGCTCTCACGCGCCGGCGCCCCGCTTGCGCACGTAAGGCAAGACAAACAGATAGACCCCGCTCAGCGCCAGCAACGCCAGCGGCGGCAGCGGGACATAGGACATCCAAACGATGGGCTCGGGCTGCGCCAGCGCGATTGCCGTGGCGCCGACGCTGAGCACGAAAGCCGCCGACGCCCAGCGGTGGAATTGTCGAATGAACTTGCTCACGCCGCACCTCCCTCGAGCCTGCCTCTATCACGCATCGATCGCCGCGTCGTCTCAAGCAAATTTGTCCCACACCGCAGGGATCCTGCGCGTGTCGAACAAAACCAGACGCAGCGCGTTCGCCTCTCGGAGCCGCCGTGCTCCAGCCGGAGGACGCAATGACCGCTTACCAAGTCGGCTACCTGATCGGCAGCCTCTCCAGCACCTCGATCAACCGCAGGCTCAGCCAGGCGCTGATCAAGCTTGCGCCGCCGCACCTGCGTATGTCGGAAATCTCGTTCCGCGATCTGCCGCTCTATAGTCCCGACCATGATGCCGATTACCCGCCGGTCGCCCGCGGCTTCAAGGCCGCGATCGGCGCCTCGGATGCGATCCTGTTCATCACCCCGGAATACAATCGCTCGATTCCGGGCGCGCTGAAGAATGCGATCGACTGGGCGAGCCGGCCCTATGGCGCGAACGCCTTTGCGCGCAAACCGGCCGCGGTCATCGGCGCCTCGCCGGGCGCGATCGGCACCGCTGTCGGTCAGCAGAGCCTGCGGGCGGTGCTGGGTTTTTGCAACGCGCCGCAGATGACGAGCCCTGAAGCCTATATCCAGTTCAAGCCCGGCCTGGTCAGCGACGACGGCGAGGTCACGGTGGCATCGACGCGTGAATTCCTGCGCACCTACATGAACGAGTTTGCGCTGTTCATTCAGCGCGTGCTGACGGTGCTGCCGCGCCAAGGCTGAACGCCGCGCTTGGCGCGATGCGGCGGGCCGCGTGCGCGTGGTTGCGAGGGCGTGGCGCAGCACGATTCTTGGTGACGCCGACACGCCCGGCCAATCGCAACGGAAAAAGCTATTTCTAGCGCGGCGCAATAAGCTATTTTTGCCACGCCACGGCCGGCGCCCGCCGCCATTGAGTTGTCGCTTCTGCGCGGATTTTTTCAACCTTGGCGCTGAAGCACCCCGAAGCCGCTCGCCCCGACGAAGCTCACATGAGGCCTGAGTAAAATGGCGCGCCCGAAGAGATTCGAACTCCTGACCCCCAGATTCGTAGTCTGGTGCTCTATCCAGCTGAGCTACGGGCGCGAAGGCGCGGGACATAGCCTCCGGTTCGGGCGCTGGCAAGGCGCACCGCCCCTCAGACCGTCGGCAGCACGGAAAAGTCGGGGCGGAGGGCGGGGTGGGACAGCGAGGTTTCGTCAGCCTCCTCGACCGCTACCGACTCGACCTGGGCGCCCGGCGGACCCGCCCTGCAGGCGGCTATGAATTCGCCGACCACATCCGGGGCGCCCGCTACTACAGCTTCGACGCTGCCGTCGCGGCGGTTGCGCACCCAGCCGCGCGCAGCAAGCCGCCGCGCCGCGCCTTCAACGTAGACGCGAAAGCCCACGGCCTGCACCAGGCCGGTAATGCGCAAGCGAACGATCCGCTCTGCCATGGCGTTCGTCCTATGCGGCTTCAGCGCAGGTCGCGCCAAGCCCGATGGCGTCCGATGCTTTCGGCTGCAAACACCCCGCGCGCTACCGCGCGCGTCAGGCAATCGGCGGCCAGCGCACCGAAGCGGGCGATGGCGAGCGTGCGCGGTTTCGGGGTTTGGCGTTGGCCGGTAGCAAGGGCGAAAACCACGTCGCCGTCGAACGGCGCAAACACCGGGCGAATGGCGCGGGCAAGCCCGGCGCTGGCCATCTGGGCAATGCGCTTGGCTTCGGCTGGCGTGAGATCGGCGTCGACCGCGACGACGCCGAGGCTGGTGTTGGCGCGCGGCTGCGGATTGAATTTGGATCCGCTCCAATCTTCGGCGTCGAAGCCGGTTTCCGTTGCGGCGGCAACCGCGCCGAACTCGGCGGCGATCTCGAACGGCTGGGCCCAGAACGCGCGCTGGCCAGGGCGCGTGGTCGAGCCCCAGCAATTGACGCAGGCGAGCGCCGCAACAGTGAAGCCGTCAGCCGTGACGATGGAAGCGCTTCCCTGCCCGCCCTTGAGCGCACCGGCGATGGCGCCCATGCCGGCGCCGGCATTGCCGAGCGGCGCATGCTTGGCGCGTGCAGCGTAAGCTTTGCGCCCGAGTTGGCCATAGGGTGGCGCCGCGCCCCAGGCTTTGTCGCCGCCATTGGCGAGGTCGTAGAGGATAGCGGCGGGAATCACCGGCGAACGCGGCACGCCAGGCAGATCGACGAGGCCATAGCCTTTGCCTTCCGCACCCATTTCGGCAGCAACGCCATCGGCCGCGGCAAGGCCGTAGACCGAACCGCCCGCAAGCACGATGGCGTCGACAGCCTCGACGAGACTCTCCGGCGCCAGCGCGTCGGTTTCGCGCGTGCCCGGCCCGCCGCCGCGCACATCGGCGCCGCACACCGCGCGCGCGTCGGGAACAATCACGGTGACGCCAGTCAGCGCGTTCTCGTCCTCGGCGCAGCCTATGGACAAACCAGCCACGTCACTCAATGAATTGCTCGGGCCGGGACGCGCCATGGGCGTGGTCTTTCGCGTTGGACCTGCTCTGGTTAGGAAGCGTCCTGATGTTTGACAAGCCATGGTTGAAGCGCATCGGCGCGCCGCTTTTCGCGCTGGCGCTCGCGGCCTGCGCCACCGGCTCGATCCCTGGCGCCGCCGCGCCGCCGCGCGGCGAAGCGATGGTGGCGGCGGCCAATCCGCATGCGGTGGAAGCCGCGCTCGAAATCCTGCGTGAAGGCGGCAGCGCCGTGGATGCGGCGATCGCGGCGGAGCTGGTGCTGGGCTTGGTCGAGCCGCAATCGTCCGGCATCGGCGGCGGCGGCTTCCTGCTCTATTACGATGCGCAGAGCGAGCGCATCAGCGGCTATGACGGGCGCGAGGTCGCGCCGGCTGCGGCGCGGCCGGACCTCTTCCTCAATGCGCGGGGCGAGCCGCTGTCGTTCCTCGACGCGCAGGCGAGCGGACTGTCCGTCGGCGCGCCGCTGCTGGCGCCGATGCTGAAAATGGCGCACGAGGCGCATGGCCGTCTGGCGTGGGCGCGCCTGTTCGAGCCGGCGATCCGGTTGGCCGAACAGGGCTTCGCGGTGTCGCCGCGGCTGGCAGCGATGGTTGCGGCCGCGGGGCAGCGCGCGCGCTTGCGCGCCGACTTCTCGACCCGCGCCTATTTCTTCGACCGGCGCGGCAACCCAGTCCAAACCGGCGATATGCTGCGCAATCCGGAATATGCCGCGACATTGCGTGCGATAGCCGAACAGGGCCCGCGCGCAATGACCGAAGGGCCGATCGCCGACGGCATCGTTGCGGCGGTGCGGCGCAATCCCCGCGCTGGCGCGCTGACCCACGCAGACTTGCGCGACGCGCAGCCGCGCCGGTTCGAGCCGGTGTGCGGCGCCTACCGGGTCTACCGCGTCTGCTCGACCAACGCTCCGGCCTCGGGCAATGCGCTGATCGCCATCCTCGGCCTGTACGAACGCGCCCGGCCCGAACCGCAAGGCGTGCAAAGCATCGACGATTGGTCGGCATTCCTGTGGGCCAGCCGCCTCGCTTATGCCGACCGCGATTATTACATGGCCGACGACGAGGTCGTGCCGGTGCCGACGGTCGAATTGATCGCGCCGGCTTATCTCGATGCGCGCGCCATGCTGATCGATGTCGACCGGGCGCCCGCGGCGGTAAACCCGGGCGCCCCTTCCGGGATCGGCGATCTGTTCAACCGCTGGGGCCGCGCCGCCAGCGACGACAGCGGCACCACCCACATTTCCATAGTCGACGCCTGGGGCAATGCAGTAGCGCTCACCGCGACCGTCGAAAGCGCGTTCGGCGCCCAGCGGATGACCGGAGGCTTCCTGCTCAATAATCAGCTGACCGACTTTGCGTTTCAGCCGAACCTGAACGGACGCCCGGTCGCCAACGCCGTCGCCCCGGGCAAACGGCCGCGCTCGTCGATGATCCCCACCATCGTCACCGATCGCAACGGCGAACTGGTCTTGGTGACCGGCTCGCCGGGGGGCTCGTCGATCATCGCCTATGTCGCGCGCTCGACCATCGGCATGCTCGACTGGAACCAGCCGGTGCAACAGGCGATCGATACCGGCAACCTCATCGCGCGCACCGGGCAAATCCGCGCGGAAGTGCAGCGCTTGCCGCCGGACTTGGAGGCAGGGCTGCGTGAGCGCGGCTGGGACCTGCAGCCGATGGGACCGGCGGAAGGCAGCGGCATTCACGCCATCCGCGTGACCGCGCACGGACTCGAGGGCGGCGCTGATCCGCGGCGCGAGGGGATCGTCGGGCGTGTGCCGGCGCCGGCGGCTTCCGCTAGTCGAGCCCCAGCGACGCAATGATCTGGCCGCGCAGGTCGGGCGGCGCAGCATCGAAGCTCCGAATCATCGCGCGCATCTGACGTGCGCTGGCGCTCTCGATGACGACAAGACTGTCTTCGTCATCGATGCGGCCCAGCGCCTCTTCCTCCTCGTGCGCGCCGCATGGCCCGAGTTCGGTGCGCGAGCCGCGCGCCACGACGGTGACGACGCTGGCGCCGGGCGTCGAACGCAGCGCCGCCACTTGCGAGGTCACAGCGCCGGCGTCAGGCAATAGCCGCACGTCGCCGCAGCCGCGCACCTCGACGGCCACTGCGTCCTGCCCCCCGGAGAAGAGATAGATATCGGCGTCGCCGCCGCGGGCGTGGTATATGTAAAGGTCGTAGCGGGTTTCCGACTGCGCAACACCCGAACACGCGGCCAGGAACAGGATTGCGGCAAGCACCGTGCGCATCTACCCCTCCTCTTGCCCGCGCTGCATAGCCACACTTTGTTGCATGCGTATTGCAACCCTGGTGACACACACTTTTTCGCTGGACGCCGGCGCGTGTTGCCCGGCTGTGGGCGCGAAATAGGGTGTGTCACCCGGCCGGCAACGTGATCCGGAATGTCGTTCCTTCGGCGCCGGTGCGGGTCAGTTCGAGTTCGCCGCCCATCGCCCGGGTGAGTTCGCGGGCGATGGCGAGGCCGAGACCGGCGCCGCCCGCTTCCGGCGCGGCCGATACGAACGGCTCGAACAGACGCTCGCGCAGGTTGTCGCGCACGCCCGGGCCGTGATCGATCACTTCGATCTCGCAGCGTCCTTCAATGCGCTGCGCGCGGATCACCACCACCTTGTCGCGCCTGACATGATCGGCCATCGCCTGCGCCGCATTGCGCACCAGATTGCCGAGAATGCGGTGCATGTGATCGGGATCGGCGATACAGGCGAGGTTGGGCTCGATGTCGGCCTTGTAGGTTATGGCCTCGAAGCCGATCAGCGATTCCGTCACCGCTTCGTCGGCCGCTTCGGCCACGTCCACAGCTTTCAAGACCGGCGGATCTTCATCGACACGGCCGTATTTCAGCGTCGACGCGGCCAGGCCCGCGGCGCGGTCGATCGTGCGCTCGAGCCGCGAGGCCAGCTGCCGGACGCCGGGATCTTCGGATTTCGACAGCCGGTCGGCGACGAGCTGCGCCGTGGAAAGCATGTTGCGCAGATCGTGGCCGATGCGCGCGACCGCCGCGCCCAACGCCGCCAAGCGTTCGTTCTGCTTCAGTGCGTTGCGCACCTGCTCGGCCATGTCGGCGCCGGCGCGCTGGGCGCGGCCGATCTCGTCGCTGCGCTGGCTGCGCGGAAACGCGATCGAAACGTCTTCAGGCCTGTCCCGGAAACGCTCGATCGCTTCAGTGAGATCGCGCATCGGACGCACGAACGCCGCGGTGAGCGCGAAATAGATAAGCGCGCCGGCGGCCATCAGGATCAGCATGGAAATACGGGCGAAGCGTTCGGCAAAACGCTGCACGGCCGCTTTCAAAGGCGCTTCGTTCAAGACGATCTCGACGAACTCACCGCTTTCGAACCGCGGACGCGAGAGCACGCGCAGCGTGCGCCCATCGGGCGCAAAGAACGTCTCTACCGCCCAGCGGAAGCGGCGCCAGCCGCTGGCGCGGGTGTAATCGTAGAGCACCAGCTCTTCGTCATTGGGCGCGTTGGGCGCCTCCAGCAGCAGGATGCGCTCGCCCTCGCGCTGAATGGCGACGCGTTGGACCTGAGCGTTCTCCAGCAAGTCGTATTCGAGCGTGTCGGTGATATTGAGGTCCGGCGAGACCTCGAGCGCGATAGCGGCGATCTGGGCCAGGTTGATGCGCTCGCGCAGCCAGTTCTCGTGGAACCCGGCCAGCGCCGGAGCGAACACGAAGACCTCGCCCGCGATCACCGCGGCCGCCGTCAGTGCGAGAAGCCGGCCGGCCAGGCTGTCGCCGAATTCGCGCGCGCGCCCCCACGGGCCGCTGAGCCGGCGCAGAGGATCGTCTGGGGCGGTCATTCAGCCCAAGCCCTAGCCTAGGCTGGAGGTTTTTGTCAGGCCGAAGCCACCTGGCGCGGGCGGGTTTGCCCCATTACCTTGACGCTCGGCGGGGGCTGGGGTAAGCCCCGCGCCTTCATTTTCAGGCCCTGGCCACAGGGCCCCTTCAGCATTGAGGCGTTGTCGTGAGCACCAAGCGGACCTACCAGCCGAGCCGGCTTGTTCGGAAGCGCCGCCACGGTTTCCGCGCCCGCATGGCCACTAAAGGCGGCCAAAAGGTGCTCTCCCGCCGCCGCGCCAAGGGCCGCAAGAAGCTCTCTGCCTAAAGGCATTAAGGCGATAGGACAGCAGGGAGTAGGTCATCAGCCTACGCCGATCCCTATTGCCCTACCCCCTTATTCCCCTACTCCCTTGCCTATGATTCAGCGCCTCACCAAGCGCGCCCAGTTTCTGTTCGTCCGCGCTGGGGTTCGCGCGTCGAGGCCGACCGTCATGGTGGAAGCGCGGCGGCGGGAGGCAAGCGGCCCGATCGGGCTTGGCCTCACTGCGACCAAGAAGATAGGCGGCGCGGTAGCGCGGAACCGGGCCCGGCGCAGGCTCCGGGAAGCGGCGCGCAAGCTGCTGCCGGAAATGGGCGTGCCTGGCGTTGATTATGTCCTGGTGGCGCGGCAACACACCCCATCGGCGCCGTGGCCCGCTTTGCTTGACGATCTCGGAAACGCGCTGATAAGGCTCCGCGCCGATCTGGAAGCGCCTCGCCGCCCCGCGAACCGCGCCAAAGCCCCCGCCAAATCAACCGGAAGCGACTGAACCAAAGATGCAGAACCGCGGCGGCATCGGCCCAGGCGAAACCCGCAACATGATCATCGCGATCGCGCTTTCGCTCGCGATCATGTTGGGCTTCGAGTTCTTCTATAACGGCCCGCAACGCGAGCGGCTTCAGGCCGAACGCGCCCAGGTCGAAGAGCAGCTCCGGCAAGACCAAGCGGCGCAGGCGCCCGCCAACGTCGATGGCGAAACCCCTGCGCCGGCCCAGTCCGGCCAGATGACGCGCGAACAAGCGTTGGGCGCGGCCGGCGCGCGCGTGGCCATCGACACTCAAGAAGTGGACGGCTCCATCTCGCTTCAAGGCGCTCGCATCGACGACCTGAACCTTCGCCAATACCGCGAGACGCTCGATCGCGAGAGTCCAGAAGTCACATTGCTCTCGCCGATCAACACCGAATTCGGACACGACGCCTTCTTCGGTTGGGAGCTGCAGCAGAACGAGCAAACCGCGACGCTCTCCGATTCCCGCAGCCTGTGGAGAGCTGCCGACGGCGCGCGGTTGACGCCGGAAACACCGGTCACCCTGACCTTTGACGCCGGCAACGGACTGACCATCGCCCGCACGATTTCGATCGATCAGCACTTCATGTTCACGATCACCGACGTGGTGCGCAATGCCGGCGCAAATGCGGTGCAGGTCCGCCCGTTCGGCACGGTGCGCCGCGAAGGCATGCCCGAGCACTACCGCAACATCGCCATCGTGCATCAGGGTCTGATCGGCGCGTTCGGCCCAAATAACAGCCTGCATCAAGTCAAGTTCAAGGACGCCGACAATCATGCCCGTGACCGGGTGCGCGGCCGCGTCGGCGAAGACGAGCGGATCGAAGATCGCCAGGGGACCGGCGGTTGGCTAGGCGTCACCGAGCATTATTGGCTCGCCGCGATTATCCCGGACCAGAACGAGCGCGTATCGACCTATTTCGACAGCCGCGCCGAGGATGGCCGCAACGATTATCGCGCCGCCTATCGGGGAGAATGGCGTGTGGCGCCAGCCGGCGGCGAAATCAGTTACACCCAACGCTTCTTCGCCGGCGCCAAACGCTACGAACTGCTCCGCGATTATCAGCGCGGCGAGAGCGGCGGCAGCGGCGTCCACGCGCCGATTCCGCGCTTCGACGACGCGATAGACTGGGGCAATTTCTGGTTCCTCACCCGACCGTTCTTCGCGATGCTGCATTGGTTCGGTCAGACCTTCGCCGGCTGGGGCATCGTCTTCAATTTCGGCCTCGCCATTCTGGCGTCCACCGTCGTGATCAAGCTGATCATGTTCCCGCTCGTCTACCAGTCGTTCAAGGCGATGGCGAAGATGCGCGGCTTGCAGCCGAAGATGAAGGAAGTCCAGGAACGCTACGCTGCGGACAAGCAGCGCCAGCAACAGGAAATTCTGAAGCTCTATCAAACCGAGAAGATCAATCCGGTCTCGGGCTGTTTGCCGATTCTGCTGCAGATCCCGGTGTTCTATGCGCTCTACAAGACGCTTACCGTGACGATCGAAATGCGGCACGAGCCGTTCGTCGGCTGGGTGCGCGATCTTTCAGCGCAAGATCCGACATCCTTGTTCAATCTGTTTGGATTGCTGCCCTACACCGTCCCCGCATTCCTGATGATCGGCCTCTGGCCGATTTTCTATGGCGTGTCGATGTGGGCGCTGCAGGCGCTGTCGCCGCCCCCGACCGACCCTGTGCAGGCGCAAATTTTCCGCTTCCTGCCGATCCTGTTCACGGTGATGTTCGCCGCCTTCCCCGCAGGACTGGTGATCTACTGGACCTGGTCGAACTCGCTCTCGATCCTGCAGCAATACGTGATCATGCGCAGACAAGGCGTGGAGACACAGCTCGATAAGTTCTTGGCGAAGAGGTTTGGGCGCGAGCCTACAGCGGCGGAGTAGCGGAATTAGGGATTGGGGATTGGGGATTGGGCGCATCCAGCTACCGTGACTTGGAGGTCTGGGCCAAAGCTATGGACGTAGCTCAGGCGGTTTACGCGGCAGCCGAACTGATGCCCAAGAAGGAAGAGTATCGGCTAACCGCGCAAATGATCCGTGCGGCCGTATCAATTCCCGCAAACATCGCAGAAGGGCACGCGCGAGCGACAAGGCGCGACTACGCTCACTTCATCAGCATAGCGCGCGGATCGAGCGCGGAACTTGAAACACTCCTACTTTTTGCGTCACGGGCCAAGCATCTCCCCGAGGCGGTGACACTACCGCTATTGGAGGAAACTGAACGGGTGGCTCGCATGCTCAACCGTCTGCACGCGCGGTTGAGAAATGGCTGATCCTCCCAATCCCCAAACCCCAATCCCCAATCCCGATTGGATCGAGGCGGGCCGCCTGCTCTTCACGGGCCCGATCGACTTCGAGCGCGGCGTGCCGAGCATGGAGTTCTTGCCTGACGCGAGTTTGCCTGAAGTTGCGTTCGCCGGACGCTCGAATGTCGGCAAGTCTTCACTGATCAATGCGCTCACCGGCCGCAACAGATTGGCGCGCGCCTCGACCGAGCCCGGTCGTACGCGGGAGCTGAACTTCTTCCGCATGGGCGATCGGCTCCGGCTCGTCGATCTGCCGGGCTATGGCTATGCGAAAGCCCCGAAAGCGGAAATCGGCCGCTGGACCGCGCTGACGCGAGACTACCTCCGCGGACGGCCGACGCTGAAGCGCGTCATCCTGCTGATCGACGGGCGCCACGGCCTGAAGCCCGATGACAAGGATGTCATGGACGCGCTCGACAAGGCGGCGGTCGCCTATCAGCTCGTGCTGACCAAAGCCGACAAAGTGAAACCGACTGACATCGCAGCGTTAGCCCAGACCACCAGCGCCGCGATCGCGAAACGCCCGGCGGCACATCCGGAAATCATCGCCACCTCGAGCGAAACTGGCCTGGGGATTGAACTACTGCGCGCTGAAATCGCGGCCTTGGCCTAGGGCGCGATACCGCTTAGGAACCGCGCGTGAGCAAGCTTCCCCCGAAGGAGCGCCTGGCGGCGCTGGAAGACGGTTTGGTCAAGGCCAAGACGCTGGCCGAGGCGCTGCCGTTCATCCAATTCTACGACCGCGAAACGGTGGTGGTGAAATATGGCGGCCACGCCATGGGCGATACAGAAACCGCCCGTAAATTCGCCGCAGACGTCGTTCTTCTGAAGCTCGTGGGCCTGCATCCCGTGGTCGTGCATGGCGGGGGCCCGCAGATCAGCCGCATGCTCGACCGGGCGGGCGTCAAATCGCAATTCGTGGATGGGTTACGCGTGACCGACGCCGAAACCATGGAAGTCGCGGAGATGGTGCTGTCTGGCAGCGTCAACAAAGAACTCGCACACCTGATCACCGCCGCCGGCCGCGAGGCTGACGTGCGCGGGGTCGGTCTCTCCGGCAAGGATGCGCGCCTCATCACCTGCGAAAAGGCGGTGCGCACGCGCAAGGATCCCGACAGCATGATCGAACAGGTGGTGGATCTCGGCTATGTCGGCGAACCGCGAGATGTCGATCCGACTTTGATCCAGGCGCTGATCAATGCGCCGGAGGATTACATCCCCGTGGTGGCGCCGATCGGCGTCGCCGAGGACGGCAGAACCTACAACATCAATGCCGACACCGCCGCCGGCGCCATCGCCAAGGCGCTCTCGGCGAAACGTTTCCTGCTGCTGTCGGACATTCCGGGCGTGCTCGACGCGAACGGCGAACTGGTGCGGGAACTGTCCGTCGCCGACGCCCGCAAGATGATCGATAGCGGCGTGGCCACCGGCGGCATGATCCCGAAGCTCGAAACCTGCATCGCCGCGCTCGATCATGGCGTCGAAGCGGCTGTCATCCTCGATGGACGAACACCCCACGTCCTGCTCATGGAACTCTTCACTGATCATGGCGCTGGCACGCTTATTCACTAGAGGCGGCGCTCTCGCCGCGCTCGCGGCCGCCGCAGGCGCGGCGGCGCTCGCGTTCGCGGGCGGCGCAACCGCGCAACAGCAGCGCGAAGCCAACGGCTGGCAGATCTGCAACGAGACCACGTTCGTGCTCGAAGCCGCCACCGGCCGGCCCGAGGGGCGCTCGATTCAGGTCGAGGGCTGGACTCGGCTGAGGCCCGGCGAATGTCGGGTCGCTGTGGGCGCTCCGCTCGCGCGCGGCACCCACTATCTCTATGCGCGCACGTCGACGGCGCACCGCGGCGGGCGGCGGCAGTGGACAGGAGACGCGCGGCTCTGCGTCGACCCGATCCGCCGCTTCGATATCGTCAACCCGCCGCGTTGCAGCGACTCTTACGAGGAACGCCGCTTCCGCCGCGTGCAGATCAACAAGCGCGATACCTGGCGAACCTCGCTCGCTGAAGCGACGCAATATTCGCAGGCGCGCGCTCGCCAGATGGGCTTGCAGCGCTTGCTCGAAGATGCAGGCTACGACGTGCGCGAGGGCCGCCGCGGCGTTGACCCCCGCCGCATCGCCCAATCCGTGGCGCAGTTCCGCGCGAGCGCAAGGCTCGCGCCCTCAGCCAGCGAAGATCAGTTGATCGACGCGCTCGAGCAAGCGGCGCGCCGGCGTGCCGGCCAGGTCGGCCTCACGCTCTGCAACCGCACCCGCGCGCGGGTCTGGACGGCGATTGCGCGGCGCCGCGGCGAAGGTTGGGAAAGCCGCGGCTGGTGGGCGCTCGCGCCAAATGGCTGCGTCCGCGCCATCGACGAAGTGCTGATCCAGGAAGTCTATTACGTGCACGCATCGATCGATACGCCCAATGGCGCGCGCTATCTCGCGGCCGGCGGCGAGCCGTTCTGCACCAGTCCCGCCCGCTTCGCCATTTTAGGCCGCGATGATTGCGACGCACGCTATTATCAGACCACGCTGTTCACGCGCATCGGCGCGCGCGACCGGGTCGGGCTTGTCGTCGACTTCGAGGATCGCGACTTCCTCGAACCCGGCGTCGCCCCGCGACGGCTCATACCCGCGGCCGGAGACGAACGTCCGGCGGCAAACGCGGCGCGGCGCGGCCTCGATCCGCCCAGCGCACCCACGCAAAACCGCGAATGAGCTTGGCGGGCATCCATACCTGGGTGTTCGATCTCGACAACACGCTCTATCCCGCGCGTGCGCTCTACGACGAGATTGGCGAGCGGATGACGCGCTATATCGCGCGCGCCACCGGCCTCGATATGGCGAGCGCACTGAGCTTCCGGGAGCGCTATTTCCACGAATACGGCGCGACCGTCGTCGGCTTGGCCAAGCATCATGGCGTCGACGCCGGCGACTTCCTGCTCGACGTGCACTTGGCCGATCATTCCGTGCTGGCGCCGGATGCTGAACTCCGCATGCTGATTGAACGGCTTCCGGGCCGGCGCATTATTTTCACGAATGGCGGCGGCGGCCACGCCGAGCGTGTGTTGGAGAGCCTTCATCTGCACGGGCTTTTCGAAGCGGTTTTCGACATCGAGGACGCGGAACTCACGCCCAAACCGCAGCGCGAATGCTACGAGCGGCTGATGACGCGCTGCGGCTTTTCTGCTGACGGCGCCCTGCTGATCGAAGACACCCTGCGCAATCTCGAACCGGCGCACGAACTCGGCTTCGCCACCGCACTGGTGGGGCCTGTCCATCCTCAGCCGCGCCCGGCCTATGTCGATCACTGGGCGCCGGACGTGAAGACGCTTCTGCGCTTGGCTTTGGGCGAAGAAACGCGCTAGCTCAGCCGCATGGACATCGACGCACTGAAGGCCGCCATAGAAGCTGGCTGGGAAAAGCGCGCAGAGCTGAAGCCGAGTTCGCTGGGCAGCGAGATCGAAAGCGCCGTCGAACAGGCGATAGACAAATTGGACGCGGGCGAGCTGCGCGTCGCCACCCGCAGCGCGGATGGCCAGTGGGTTACGCATCAGTGGCTCAAGCAAGCCGTGCTGATGGCGTTCCGCCTTTGGCCAATGACCCTGTTCGGCAACGGCCAGCATGCAAGCGCCAAGCTCGGCTATGACAAGGTTCCGCTCAAGACCGAACAATGGGACATCGGCCGCTTCGAAACTGCCGGCTTTCGTATGGCGCCAGGCGCGATCGTCCGTAAAGGCGCGCACATAGCCAAGAATGTCGTGCTGATGCCCTCGTTCGTGAACATCGGCGCCTATGTCGGTGAAGGCGCGATGGTCGACACCTGGGCCACGGTCGGCTCGTGCGCACAGATCGGCAAGAACGTGCACATTTCCGGCGGCGCAGGGATCGGCGGCGTTCTCGAACCTTTGCAGGCCAACCCCACTATCATCGAGGACGGTTGTTTCATCGGCGCACGCTCGGAGGTGGCCGAAGGCGTGATCGTGCGCGAGGGCGCTGTGTTGGCGATGGGCACCTTCATCAGCCAGTCGACCAGGATCGTCGACCGCGAAACCGGCGAGACCTTCCGGGGCGAGGTCCCGCCCTATGCCGTCGTCGTGCCCGGAGCGATTCCGGGCGCCTATCAAGGGGCGCCCAGCCTCGCGTGCGCGGTGATCGTCAAGCGGGTCGATGCACAGACGCGCGCGAAAACCGGCGTCAACGAATTGCTGCGCGATTAGCGCCCGGCGCGGAGTTCGACGTTGATCTCCCTGCCGTCGACACCGAGTTGGGTCCAGGTGTCGCCGACATTCTTGCCCGCGGCAACGGAGGTGCAGGCTGGCTGGCCATTGGGCTGGATCAGGCAGAGCTGATCGCCCTCGAGCGTAAAACTGCCCGCCATTTGCGAGCCGCCTGCGGCGACACCGGTAAACGTGCCGTCGGCGTTGAAGTGGTAGAGCGTTTCGCCTTCAGTTCCGGCCGCAGTGACCACGATGGTGTTGCTGTAGGCATTTTCCATTGTGTCGGCGAACGCCGGCGCAGCGGCGAGAACGACGCCCGCAATCAGCACAGCAGCAAACTTCTTCATCCTTCTTCCTCCACCATGTTGGTCATTCACGCCTGCGCAGTTCTGCCGATCCGCACCGGCCTTGCATAGCTCAGCCGCCGCCAGATCCATTCCAGCGGCCCCATTTCGAAGCGCGCCAGCCACAGCGGCGACAAAATGAGCTGTAGCGCCCAGACCGCCAGCACAATGGCCCACAGGGTAGGCCGGTCAACCTCTCCCCACAGGCCGAAGCCGCGTCCGCCGCCCCAAAAAATCGTGGTCATGATCAGCGATTGCAGGATGTAGTTGGAAAACGCCATCCGTCCCACTGCAGCCAGCGGTTCGGTCAGGAGGCGCAGCCCGGCTTTGACAAGCAGCACGAACAGGCTCGCATAACCGATCGAGACGAAGATCGACACCGCGGAATTCACGACCTGTCCGCGCGTCATCATGTGGACCATGTCAAAACGCGCTTGCCAGTTCAGCCACGCCTGCCAGGCCACCAGCGCAAGCGCCGCTGCGCCCAGCGTCAACATCAGGCCATAGAGCCAATATGGCGCGTTGCCGCTCAAGAACCCCCACTTGAACAGCGCCATCCCAATCATCATCACCGCGGCAGTGCGGACCACCAAGCCGACGATGGCGTTGGCGATGAATGTCGCCCAGGTGGAGGCATTCTCCTGCACGCCGCTGAGATAACCGCCCTGGTAGGCGGCCTGGATGCGCGCGGTGTCTTCCGGCGTCAGCGCGAACACGCTCGCCAGTTCCGCGTTGATCGGCGCCAGCTGCTCGGGCGGGATCAGGTCGTAGAACAGGCCAAGCATGTTCTGCACCAGCAGCGAAACGAGATAAAGCGCCACGCCGGCGATCAACAGCGTGCGCGGCCTCCAGGAGCGCGCAAACAGCACCAGGAATCCCGTGATCGCGTAGGTGACCAGGATATCGCCGTACCAGATCAGCAGCGCATGGATGAGCCCGAAGATCAGCAGCCAGAACAGACGCCGCCGCAGCACCGCGCCGCGTGTCTTGTCGCTGCGTTCGCCGCCGACGAGAAAGATGCTGGCGCCGAACAGCAGCGAAAAAAGCGTGATGCACTTGAACTCGAAGAACACGTGCATCACGAACCACGACCACACCGTGCTCTCATCGACGTCCAGCGGCGGCAGCAACGGATCGAAGGCGGTCTGCCAGGGCGCGGCAAAATAGGCGGCGTTGACAGCCAGAATGCCCAGGAGCGCGAACCCGCGCATGACGTCTAGGCTTTTGATCCGGTTCTGCTCCTGCACCGGCGCGACCTCAGTCATGCGTTTCCCTTCGCCTGGCTCTTTTGCCGGATCGCCCGCCTTGGGCTAGATCGAGCGGTCATGGACGCCCGCACTCTTACCGATCCGATCCCGCTCGCCCAAGCCCTAATGCGACGGCCCTCCATCACTCCCGAAGCGGCGGGCGTGATGGACCTGGCGCAAGCTGCGCTGGAGGCGCTCGGTTTCCGCGTGCGCCGCTACAAATTCGGACTCGTCGACAATCTCTATGCGCGTTTGGGCGCGGCGCGGCCGAACTTCTGTTTCGCGGGCCATCTCGACGTCGTGCCACCGGGCGATGGCTGGACCAGCGACCCGTTCGCGGCCGAGGTACGCAACGGTTCGCTATACGGACGCGGCGCTACCGACATGAAGACCGCGATCGCCGCCATGATCGCAGCCACCGAGAGCTTCCTGCGCAGCGCCGCGCCGAAAGGTTCGATCTCGTTTCTGCTGACGTGTGACGAGGAAGGCCCCGCGGTCGACGGCACCAAGCGTGTGCTCGAGACGCTGACGGCCGAGGGCGAGACGATCGATCATTGCCTGGTCGGCGAACCGACGAGCGAAGCGCGGGTCGGCGATGTGATCAAGAACGGCCGTCGCGGCAGTTTGAATGTCGTGCTGACGATGGAGGGCAAGCAGGGCCACGTCGCCTATCCCAAGCGCGCCCTCAATCCGGTTACGCCGCTGGTGGAGACGCTCGCCGCTTTGAAGGCGAGGCGGCTGGACGATGGCGCGCCCGGCTTCGGCCCATCGAACCTGGAAGTCACGAGCATCGATGTCGGCAACCCGGCGCACAACGTGATTCCGCAACGCGCGTCAGCGCGGCTCAACATCCGCTTCAACACCAATCATACCGCCGAAACGCTGCTCGCTTGGATCGACGAGACCGCCAACGCCGCGGCCAGCCGTGCTGGCGCCAGGGCCTCGCGTACGATCAGTTCACAGAGTTTGGCCTTCTACACCGATCCCGGCGCGTTCACCGAGCTGCTGTCCGCCGCGGTCCAGGACTCGTTCGGCATCGTTCCCGCGCTTGCCACCACCGGCGGCACCTCGGACGCCCGCTTCTTCAGGCTCTATTGCCCGGTCGCAGAACTGGGCCTGCGCAACGAGACCGCCCACATGGTGGACGAAAATTGCGCCGTCGAAGACGTGCGCACGCTGGCGCGGTGCTACGAAGCGGTGCTGAAGCGCTACTTTGCGTAATCGACGCGCACAAGCGCCAGCCCGTGCGCCGGCGCGACCGGACCGCAGCGCGCGCGATCCGCCGCCGCCAGCACGTCAGCGAACGCGTTCACGCTCAACTTGCCGAGCCCCACCTCCACCAGCGTTCCTACCATCGAACGCACCTGCCGATGCAGGAAGCTCTGCGCTTCGAACTGGAAGCTCACTCGTTCGCCATCGCTAGTGACCCTGGCGACATCGAGCGTCTTCACCGGCGACTTCGCCTGACACTGGCTATCGCGAAACGTGGTGAAATCGTGCCTCCCGCGCAGGTGCTGCGCGGCCGCGCTCATCGCAGCAACAGCGAGCAGACGCGGCACACGCCAAACGAAACCTCGCGTCTTGGTCAATGGAGCTCGCCGGCACTGCACCCGGTAAGTATAGGCGCGTTTGGTGGCGCTGAAGCGGGCGTGAAAATCCGGCGATACCTGCTCAGCACCGAGCACCGCAATCGGATGTGGGCGCAGATGTGCATTGAGCGCATCGCAGAGGCGCTGCAGCGGCAATTGCTTGTCGATATCCACATGCGCAACCTGCCCGCATGCATGCACGCCGGCATCGGTGCGGCCGGCGCCGACGACCTCGCTGCGCACACCGGTGAGCTTTTCCACGGCGTCCTCGAGCGCGCCCTGCACCGTTGGCGCGCTTGGCAGGCGCTGCCAGCCCTGGAAAGGTCCGCCGTCGTATTCGATCGTCAGCTTGTAGCGCATCGAAGGCTGTCTATTGCCTTCGATATTCCAGCATCTGGCACGGGCGAGAATCGCCGGCGCCCGGGGCGCCGCCGGTCACGCCGAGAATCTTCATGCCCGCATCGCCCGGCGCCGAAGGCTCCCAGATCACCACGTGCGCCGGCGTTCCGCTGGTGCACAGGCCAGGCGATCCTGCGGTTTCGGAAATACGATAAACCAGCACTTGCGGCTCCTCGACGGGGATGTCGAGCAGTGCGCGCAAGGTTTGGCCGCCGACTTGCGTCGCCGGCGATATCGCGCCGGTGACCGCCGCGTGGACATTCAAGCCGTTGCCGCCGCGCAGCGTGAGACGTTCCTGAATGTCGGCGTCGGCGGCGTCAGGCAGTTCCTGCGTTACCGATACAGTAAGCTCGTTCGAAACCGCGCGCGCCGCATCGTTGACCGCGGCGTAGACGCGCGACGGTTCGCTATCCGGCGCCGGGGCGTCCAGCTGCGGCCCTCCATCCGCTGCTTGATCGGTCGTGGTTTGCTGATTGCAGCCGGTCAGTGCGAGCACCACGGCAATCAGAGCGATGCGTAAGCTCATGTGTTTCCCTCTGCGCCGTTCTTAGCCGCCCCGGCGCGCCCACTCAAGCAAGGCGCACGCCTGTCGGAACCGGCTGGCCGCGCAAGAAAGCATCTGCGGCCAAGGCGCCACGGCCTTCACGTTGCACCATGAGCAAGCGTACAGCGCCCTCGCCGCAGGCAATCAGGAGATTGTCGTCCAGCGCCTCGCCCGGGCTGCCGCCGCCTTCGCCCAGGCGCGAATTCAAAGCCCGCATGCGCACGCCGTCCAGTTCGAACCAGGCGCCTGGCGCAGGCGAGAGGCCGCGGATCATATAATCGATTTCCCGGGCCGGCCGCGTCCAGTCGATGCGCGTTTCTCCCGGCGTGATCTTGTGTGCGTAGGTGACGCCATCTTCGGCCTGCGGCCGCGCCTTGGCGTCGCCGTGTTCCAGCCGCGCCAGGGTATCGCGCATCAACGCCGCGCCGATGACCGCCAGGCGATCGTGCAATGTCTGGGCGGTTTCGTCGGGCGCGATCACGGTTTCGGCGCTTGCCAGCACGGGACCGGTGTCGAGACCTTCCTCCATTTGCATCACCTGGACGCCGGTGACGGTGTCGCCGGCCATGATCGCGCGCTGAATCGGCGCCGCTCCGCGCCAGCGCGGCAGCAACGAGGCGTGCAAGTTCAGCGCACCGCGCTTCGGCGCTTCGAGCACCGGTTTCGGCAGAATAAGGCCGTAAGCGACAACGACAGCGAGGTCGGGTTCCAGCGCTGCGAAGGCGGCCTCTTCCTCCGGCGACTTCAAGCTCTTCGGCGTGCGCACGTCGATGCTGTGCTGGGCCGCGAACGCATGCACCTGTGTCGGACGCTCTTGCTTGCCGCGTCCTGCTGGGCGTGGCGGTTGGGTGTAGACGCAGGCAACGTCGTGGCCCGCATCGATCAGCGCTGCCAATGTCGGCAGCGCGAAAGCAGGCGAGCCCATGAAGACAAGGCGAAAAGGCATCGCGCGCGACATGCCCGACTTCACCGCGCTTGCGCAACCGAAAGCGGGAACTTCTGCGCTGCGGCGCCGGTTTTTTCCGGATGACGGCAGAAGCTTGCCCCACGCCCACCGCGCCCGCCGCCGGCCCGCTGTCGTTGACCCCGGCACAATGGTGGTGCGTGCTGAAGGGTGTCGCCGCGACTGCCGAGCGCGCGAACCTGGCCTTGATTGCCGCGGGCGTCGCCTTTTTCGGCCTGATGGCGGTGATTCCGGGAATTGCAGCCGTAGTCGCGCTCGTGGGCATTTTTGGCGAGCCGGCTTGGATCGGCCAGCAAATCCAGGCGCTCGGCGGCGTCGCGCCGGATGCGGTGGTCAGCATCATTCACCAGCAGGTGGTTTATCTGCTCGGCACGCGCAACGGAACGCTGGCGCTCGGCGCGCTGTTCAACCTGTTGCTCGCCTTGTGGAGCGCCCTGCAGGGTACGCGTTGGGCGCTGATGGCGCTCACCGCCGTTAATCGCCGCGCCGATAAGCGGCACGCCCTCGGGCGCTATCTCGCCGCGGGTATGTTCACGCTCTACGGTCTGGGTCTGAGCGCGCTCGCCGTCGTGCTCATGGGGGTCGCGCCGCTAATGCTCGCGTTCGTACACGTCGAAAGCGGCGGCGAGGTCTTGCTGCTAGCGCTGCGCTGGCCCGTGCTCGGCGGCGCAGCCATTGCAGTGGCGCTCATGCTCTATCGCTGGGGTCCGCGGCGGCGGCCGCCGCCCTGGCGCTGGCTATGGCCCGGCGCAGTCGCCACGCCGCTGCTGTGGCTCATTGCCTCGAGCGCGCTCACCTTTGCGCTCCGCGAGTTTCCCGGATTTGGCGCGGCCTATGGTTCGCTGGCCAGCGTCGTCGCGCTTTTGCTCTGGCTTTATGTGACGGCGCTCGTGTTTCTGCTCGGCGGCGCGCTCAACGCCGAACTGGAGTTTTTCGCTCTGGGGAAACCGGCCGCGCCGGTCTCCCCAGACGAAACGATCGAGCCGCGAACCGCGCCGGACGGCGGTCCGAAGCAGGTTGTCTCCCGTTAGCTCAGCAGACCATGCCGGTCTCGCGTTGCATCCCGGTCAGGAACATGCGCAGCGCTTCGGCCAACTCGCACGCCGCAGCGTGCGCTTCGGCGCGCTGATTGGCCGGCAGCGCATCGAGAAGTTCGCGGCAAACGGCAGCGTGCTCGACGTCGGCGGACCGGTGCACGTCGAAGAACTTCAGCGTGCCCTGTTCGGTGACATCGTAGCGTTCGACCAAGCCTTCAATTTTTGTCTTGGCGATCGCCGGCAGCTGGCTTTCATAGGCGTAAAGCGCGCCCAGGCCGGAAGCGTAGGACTGCCGCGACAGCCTGCGGAACGTATCGATCAAACCCAGCGTCTCCGCATTCAGCTCGACCGCGCGCACCTCAGCCTCATCGGCGCCCATGCCGGCGGCGAAGCCAAGCCACAGCGTCGCGTGATCGTCCTTGCCTTCGGCGACGCCTTCCTCTTCGGCGAGATTCTCCGCCAGCAGACGACGGCCCTGCGCGCTGGGGCAATTTGCGTGCACTGCGCTGACGGCGCGTGGAAAGGCCTCGACATGGTGGAAGTATTGGCGGGCGTAGGCGCGCAGCGCGTCCTTCGTCAGCGCGCCCTCTTCCCAGGCCTGATAGAACGGATGCGACAGCATCGAACGCTCGGCGATGGCCGCGTCGATCGCCGCCGATGTGCAGACATATCCGCGAAACGCTTCAGTCATTGAGACCCCCGGGAAGAGGCGCGCCATCGCGCCGTCAAATCGGGAGGGAGAATAAAGGCTTTGGCGACGCGGAAAAGGCCCAACCGGCATAAAAACCGCGCTCTTAGAGCCGGTGTTCCTTGTTGTCCTCGGCTGCCTTGCGCGCCTTCTTCAGCTTGCTCAGCGCTTTTTCCTTCTTCAGGCGCGACAAGTGGTCGATGAACAGCACGCCTTCGAGATGGTCCATTTCGTGCTGGATACAGACAGCGTAGAGCCCGTCGGCGTCCTCCTCGACGGTGTCGCCGTGATAGTTCAAATAGCGAATCTTCACGCGCGCCGGCCGCTCGACATCGTCGTAGATATCCGGAACTGAAAGGCAGCCTTCCTCGTATGGCGCGGTCTCTTCCGAGGCCCAGAGGATTTCCGGGTTCACGAAATAACGCGGCGCCTTCTCTTCGTCGTCGCGCGACAGGTCCATGACGATGATCCGCACCGGCTCGCCGACTTGGATCGCCGCCAGGCCGATGCCGGGCGCATCGTACATGGTCTCGAGCATGTCATCCATGAGAGCGCGGTGCGCGTCGGTGACCGGGCCTTCGACGGGGTTCGATTTCGCCTTCAGGCGCGGATCGGGCGCAATGAGGATAGGTCGGATGGCCATTGAACTCCCAGGTATGGAGCGCCGGAAGCGCCGTCAAGCAAGGTGGAAGCCAGGTCAAACCGAAGGCCCAAGCCCGTTGCACGCCGCCGGTTTCTTTGCACCGGCCGCCCTCGCCCCTATAGAGCGCCGGTGAACCGCAACGCCCTGGTGAAGCTTTCGGCCGGCGCCGCCATGGCCGGGGGATCGCTGCGCCTCATCTCGTCGTTTCCCTGGACCAACGACGCGGTGACGCTCGAATGGCTGTATGCCGGGATCGATGTGTTGCTGCTCTTCGGCCTCTTGGGCATCTATCTTGAGCGCGCCGAACGCCTTGGCTTTCTCGGTCTTGCGAGTTTCGGCGTAGCGGTCGCGGCCTTGTCGTTCATCGGCGGCCCAGACGCCGATCCGTTCGGCTTCAGCACCTATGAGCAGGGCGCCGCCGTTCTCGCCATCGCCATGGTGGGACTGAGCATCGCTTGGCTCCGCGCCAGCGAGAAGCCTCTGGCGGCGCCGTTGTGTTGGTTCGGCAGCGTTATTTGCGCCGGCCTGCTTGATCTGATTCCGCCGCTAAGCAGCTACGGCGTCATACTCGCTGGCGCGCTGTTCGGGCTGGGATTCGTGTTTGCCGGCAGTGCGCTGCTGCGAGGCCAGCCCTAACGCAATGCGCGCTGCTGCGCGCCGTTGGGGAGTTCTCGCGGCGCATCTTCACCCCGAACGCGGACCATCAGTTCACGGCGCTCTTCGGCGATGAGGTTATGCGATGCGTGCGGAGCATCGCCCGGCTCGAGGCCGGGAATCTCGAGCGCGACGATCTCTCCCCCGGCATTGCGCTCGACTGCGGAGACCCGACCGATCACCGCGCCGTCATGGCCACGGACTTCCACGTCCTGCGCCGATTGTGGAAATTGCTCGGCAGCAGCCAGGCCGGGCAGGCCGAGGATCAGGGTAAACGCCAGGGTACGCAGCATCGCGGTTCCCGCCCGCTTCAGGGCGCCTCTCTTCATGATTGGACGCTCTAGAAACGTCGCTACGCCGCAGCCGTTCCGGGTTGCCTACCGCCATCCCAGGGGCGATATGGGGCGCGCAGGCAGGCGGCGGACGGCCGCCCCGCCAACCCGGTCAGGTCCGGAAGGAAGCAGCCGTAACGGGTTGCGTACGGGTCGCCGTCCTGTCTGCACTCATCCAGCTTTTAAGAGAGGAACCCGTGGCTGCGCCGGCGCGCCGTCACAACGCCGCGCATCGTGGCCAACGTGTGCTCGTAGATCGCCAGCAGATCGGCGGCCTGTTCGGCGATGGTGTGATCGCCGCGTTCCCGCGCTGCCGCCAGCCTGCGCTTTTGGTCCTCGACCAAGTCTTCCATGCGCCGCAGCCGGCGTACCGCGGCTTGGACATCCGCCTTTGCCATAGCTGCGAGTGTTTCACACTCTGTGGGGAACGCCAGCGAATTACCCGTAACGAGGCCGTGGCCGGACGCCGGCGGCCCGTTGCAGGAACAGGCAGTCGGTTACCTCAAGCAGCGCAATGTGCGCGCAGCTCCCGGGCGCGAGTATCGAGACGTGCGGCCCAAGGACTTTGCGGCTTGTGCGCCAGCCGTTCGGCCGCGAACGCTTCGGCCGTCGCCGCAAAGCCGCCGCGCAACGCCGCGTGCAGAGCCGTCAGGGAAAGCACGTCACGTTGGGCGTGGCTGCCGCCGAAGCGCTGGGCGATGCCGCGCGTGGCGACGATCTTATCTACACATTCACCGTAGCGGCCGGCATCGAACGCCATGAAGGCTTCGGCGAGCGGCAAGCCTACCTTGCGCGTCATATACGCATTGTCGCCGGTATCGGCCGCCGCCGCGCGCATGGCCTTCAGCGTGCGTTCGGCGTCAGCGGAACGGCCCGCCCCGAGGAACGCCATGATCGCATGCAGATCGTTGAAAGCGTAGAAGGCGTCCTCGCCCGCGCGCTGCCAGCAACTCGCCAGCCTCTCGAAACGGTCGCCGACATCGACACCTTCGAGATGCAGCCGCCACAGCAGCGCCGAAGCGTCGATCCATTCGAGCACGATTTGCGCGTTGGGATCGGGCCGCACCTTCTCGTCGAACAATTGCAGCACCTTCGCGGTGTCGCCGCGGTCGAGGAAGAGCAGCGCCAGATGCCACCAATTGTGATAGGCAAAACCGCTCTCCGGCGCCCAATGCTGGGCGTTGTCGGCGAGCCACGGGATGCCGGCTTCGAGGTCGCCGCGCATTTCATGGACGTGTGCGACCGCATGTACGGCCCAGCCATCGCGCGGATCGGCGTCGACGGCCTGGCGGCCAAGGCTCTCGGCGCGCGCATAGTCGCCGCATTCCTCCAAGCCGAATGCCGCCATGCCCTGGACGTAGCTGTACCCGTCCTCGCCTTCGGAGAATGCCCGCAACGCCTGAAGCGGCCAGTCGCGCAACTCGGCCTGCAGCCCGAGAAAGAAACATCCGACGTGCGCGTACTGCAGCGCCAGCAGATCGCGCGGATGTTCCTGCGCGACGCGAGCCAGGCGCGCCGTACCCTCTCCATAGCGGCCCTCGGCCCAATCCCGCGCGGCGCGAAGGTGCTTTGCCTCGCGGTCGTTGAGATTGGCTGCTGCGCCGGCGCGCAGGCTCTTGGCGGTTTCTTCGGCGTAGGCCTTGTCGGTCTGCTGAACCAGAAGGCCTGCGCGCGCCGCCCAGGCGCCGCCAAATTCAGGGTCCTCGGCGAGCGCTGCATCGAGCGCAGCAACCGGGTCGCCGCGATAGAGGCGGATCAGATCGAGAGCCTCGTTGTAGCGGTCGATCGCTGCTTGCGAACTGGTCGAGGTAGGATTGCCGTAGCGGTCTTTCAGCATGGCGAGAACTCCGGAACGAAATCGAGGACCTGGTTGCAGATCAGAGCATCGGCATCGGCGCCGCCGCCGCCAGCGTCAGCGCGCTTGCCGCCGCGTGCCAGAACACGATGACAGACGCCAAGTAGACGAGACCGCGAGCCATGACCTTTGCTTTACTCCAATCGCCGGACACCGGGTCCGGCGTTGGCGAAAGCACTATTCCTAACCGCCGTTAGACGATAGAAAACTCATGGTACGGCGTCGGCGCTTTGTATTTTTCGACTTAGTATGAAGCCGTTACGGCCGTCACATCGCGATCGGCGCCGCAATCGCGACATTGCGGAGCGGTGCGAACCAGACCGCGAGTACTGTACTCGCGGTACAGTTTTGAGACGGCGCGCCAGCGCGCGCCAGAGGATGAAGCTCATGAGCATCCAGGCTCAGGCGCTCAGCAAAGGCGAGCAGACGCGCGAGCGGATCATGGATATCGCCCAGGACGCGGTCCTGCACAAAGGCTTCGCTTCGACATCGATCGACGAGATCATCTGCGAAGCCGGCATTACCAAGTCCGGCTTCTTCTACCATTTCCGCGACAAGAACGATCTCGCGAAAGCGCTGTTGCAGCGCTATCTCGACACCGAATGGCGCATCTTCGACGAGCTGTTCAAGCAATCGGCGGAGCTGAGCGACGATCCGCTGCACGGCTTTCTGATCTTCCTGAAGCTGTTCGCCGACGTCATGGCCGATATCCCGAACGGCCACCCCGGCTGCCTTGCGGCCTCCTACGTCTATCAGGACTTCATGTTCAGCCAAGACGTGCGCAACATGACTACGGAAGGCCACGCCATTTGGCGCCGCCGCTTCCGCGAGCGCCTCGATCAGATTGCAGCGCGTTATCCCGCCAAGATCGACGTCAGTCTCGACGACCTGGCCGACATGCTGTCGGCCGTTGCCGATGGCGGCATCATCCTGTCGAAAAGCCTGCACGACCCGCAGGTGCTGCCGCGGCAAATCATGCTCTACCGCGCCTTCGTGAAACTGGTGTTCCTGGGCGTTTAAGCGGCGGCGGTGGCGCGGCTTGCGTGCGCCGGCAGAAAGAGCGCGAACTGCGAGCCACGCCCGGCTTGGCTCGTCGCTTTCACCTCTCCCCCCATGGCGCGCGCGAGCTTGCGGGTGATGGCGAGTCCCAGACCCGCCCCGTCATGCGAACGCGTCTCGCTGCCATCGACTTGCACGAAGGGCTGAAACAGCTTGGCCAGGTCTTCCGGGCGAATGCCCCTGCCGGTGTCCCGCACGATCATGGCGACGCCCGTGTCAGTCCCGATGCGGCAGCCGCGCGCCTCCAGCGTTATGGCGCCGTCCAGCGTGAATTTGGCGGCGTTGGAAAGCAGATTGAGCAGGCATTGGCGCACGCGCGTTTCATCGGCGAATACGTTGCGCACGTCCGGCGCGACGGCGAGTTGCACCACCGTCCGGTTTTTCGCCGCGAGCGGGCGGATGGTCTCCAGGACTTCGTGCAACAGCGGCTGCAACCTGAACTCCGCGCAACGCAGATGCATCTTCCCGGCCTCGATGCGCGAATGATCGAGCACATCGTTGATGAGCGTCAGCAGATGCCGCGCGGCGGTGCGAATCCTGCCGAGATCGGCCACGCTGGTATCCAGGGCGCCCGCTTCGATATCCTCTTCGACCATTTCCGAATAGCCGATGATCGCATTGAGCGGCGTGCGCAATTCATGGCTCATATTGGCGAGGAATTGCGACTTGGCGCGGTTGGCCGCCTCGGCCTGATGGGTGGCGAGTTCGAGTTCGGCGGTGCGCTCCTGAACCCGGCGCTCCAGCCCCTGCGCGGCTTCTTCGGCCCGCAGCCGCGCGGAAATGAGTTCGGTGAAGCTCAATGAACCGGCGCGCGCGGTGACAATGGCGTTGGCGCCGACGATCGCCGCGAGCCCGGCGACAACTGCTCCGGTCCAGCCGCCGCCGCCGAGGGCGACTGCGTTGGCGACCAGAGAGAGTACGATGGCGGGCGCGGTGTAGAAGATCATCGTCCGCGTCATCACGTGCAGGGACGCCGAAACCACCGCACAGCCGGCGCAGAACAGCAGGCCGAGCGCCGGGCCCGGGTGCGGTGCAAACGCCAGCGCGCCGTAGGGAAGCACGTACAATGTCGTGACCGCCGCCGCCTCGGCGACGCGGCCGCCGACGGCTCGCTTGAGTTGGCGCGCGTCGAGATCGTCGATCCGCGCGATGAGCCGCATGTAAGAGGAGGTCGCCCACCAGTCCACGGCGATGCCGAGAGCGGCCCCCGCCGCACAGATCGCCCACCAGAATCCCGGCACGAGCCAGGCGATCAGGATCGGCGCGGCGATGACCGAGGCGTGCCGCGTCACGCTGTGGCCGGTCCAGGCCACCTCGACGTAACGACGGATGGTCAGCCTCCAGATTTGCCTGGATTGAATCTCCGCGCTCACGGCCTTTTTCCCCGTCTTCAGGACTGGATAAGCTTAAGCCGGTGACGTTAACGGGATACCAACATGCTATCACAGACCAGGGTCGCAATTCGCAAGAAAGCCCCTAGGTTTCTCCAGTGAGCGAATCCCCCTCCCTTTTTGGTGATGAGCCGGGCGGCGCCGGCTATGTCGTGCTGGCGCGCAAGTACCGCCCGCGCACCTTCGCAGATCTGATCGGGCAGGAGGCGATGGTGCGCACCATCGCCAACTCTTTCGCGCTCGGGCGCATCCCGCACGCGACCATGCTCACCGGCGTCCGCGGCATCGGCAAGACGACGACGGCGCGGCTCTTGGCGCGCGCGCTCAATTACAAGTGCGGCGATATCAACGCGCCGCATGTCCAGCTGGATCCGATGGGCGAACATTGCCAGGCGATCATGGAGAGCCGCCATCCCGACGTGTTCGAAATGGACGCCGCCTCCCGCACCGGCATCAACGACATTCGCGAAATCCTGGATTCCGTGCGCTACGCCCCGGTGATGGCGCGCTACAAGATCTATATCATCGACGAAGTCCACATGCTGTCGACACAGGCTTTTAACGGCCTGCTGAAGACGCTGGAGGAGCCGCCCCCGCATGTGAAGTTCATCTTCGCCACGACCGAAATCCGCAAGGTGCCCGTCACCGTGCTGTCGCGCTGCCAGCGTTTCGATCTGAAGCGGATCGATGGCGAACGGCTGGCCGAGCATCTGGCCGCGATCTGCAGCAAGGAAGGCGTGAAGGTGGAGCCGGACGGACTGGCGCTGATCGCGCGCGCCGCCGAGGGCTCGGCGCGCGATGGCCTATCGCTGCTGGATCAGGCGCTTGTGCAGAAACCGGGCGAAATCGTCACCGTGACCGATGTTCGCGATATGTTGGGCCTCGCCGATCGCGGCCGGGTGCTCGATTTGTTTGAAGCGATCGCCAGAGCGGACGCAAAGACCGCGATCGGTGAAGCGCGCTCGCAATACGATAGCGGCGCAGATCCGGCCTTGATCCTGCGCGATCTGCTCGACATCGGCCACGAAGCGGCGCGGGCGCAAGCGCTCGGCGCCGAGGCCCGCATTATCGGCGGCGCCGATTGGGTCGCGCGCGTACGAGCGCTGGCGGAGAAGCTCTCGCCGGCGCAGCTTTCGCGCCTGTGGCAGATGCTGCTGAAGGCGCTGGAGGAAGCCGGCAAAGCGCCGGACCCGATCGCGGCGGTGGAAATGGCGATGGTGCGCCTTTGCGCGGCGCAGTCGCTGCCGCCGCCGGAGGATGCAGCCCGGATGCTCCGCGACGGCGTGTCCTCCCCTGTCAACGGCGGCGCGGTCAAGGCTCGCGACACAGGAGGTGCAGGCGCGCAAATGTCCGGCGCCGCGCACGGCCCCCTCGGCCAGGCCGAACCCATCGCGAGCGGGGAAGCAAGCCCAGAGACCCCCTTCGCCAGCTTCGACGAAGTGATGGAACGGGTAAAGTCCGAGAACGACGTCGAACTCGAAGTAGCGCTCGATCGGCTCAAGGTCGTGCGTTTTGCGCCGCAGGGCGAATTGGTGTTCGTCGCCAGTCCCGAGCATCCGCGCGATCTGGTGCGGCGGCTGAAGTCGTTCCTCGAGGAGCACACGCCGTTCGAATGGACCATCCGCTCCACCGCCGAGGCGAAAGCGCCGGTCGAGAGCCTCGCCGACAAACGCAAACGTGAACAGGAACGTCAACTCGACGAACTGAAGAAGCATCCTTTCGTCGCCGAAGCGCTGAAGCAGTTTCCCGGCGCCGAAATCTCCAAGGTGACGAATCCCGCCGGTGAAGCCGCGCCCGGCGCTGATGTCGTGCCGATGCCGGCGCCCGGCGCGCCGCAAACGCCTGGTCGCAAGAAGGAAGGACTTTAGGAATGGGATTTTGGCGATGAAGGACATCTCGCAGATCATGCGCCAGGCCCAGCAGATGCAGGCCAAGATCAACGAGGCGCAAAAGAAGCTCGAGGCGATGGAAGTCGAGGGCTCAGCCGGCGGCGGCATGGTCAAGCTGCGCATCTCCGGCAAGAGCGCGCTTTTGGGCATCGCCATCGATCCGTCGCTTATGACGCCGGACGAGCGCGAAATCCTCGAGGACCTGATCAAGGCCGCACACGACGACGCGCGACGCAAGCTCGAAGACGCCCAGAACGAAGAGATGAAAGGTCTGTCCGGCGGCCTGGGGATACTGCCTGGCTTCAAGATGCCATTTTGAGGCGGTCAAGATCGTCCCACTCCCACATCGAGGTCGTGCTCTGACCGAAAAGTGATATGATTGTCGGATGAAGCCTGTCGTCACCACCGATCCTGATATTATGGGCGGCGCAGCTGTTTTCCACGGCACGCGCGTGCCCGTGCAGACGCTGCTCGACTATATCGAGGCTGGGGACACGATTGACACGTTTCTTGAAGGCTTCCCATCGGTCTCGCGAGATCAGGTGGTCGACTTCCTTGAGCAAGCGAAAGACCGTTTGCTGGAAGCGATCAAGTGAACATCCTGCTGGATGAGTGCGTGGATCGACGGCTCGCTCGGCACGTCGTTGGCCACGAAGTACGCACCGTCGCCGAATTGGGTTGGGCCGGCGTTAAGAACGGCGAACTCCTTGCACGAGCCTCTACGCAATTCGACGCGTTCGTCACGACGGATCGCAACCTTTCCTTTCAGCAAAATATTGCGGCTCTCGCGCTTGCCGTGATTGTTCTGCGCGTAAAAACAAACCGGCTCGCGGACCTCATTCCGCTCGTTCCATCGCTGCTGACCGGTCTTGCTTCGGCGCCACCGGGCGTCGTGACGACTATCGAGGCATGATGCGCTCCAAATCCATCACCGCCGCCCCTGAGATCGAAGCGCTGATTGCGCTGCTCGCGAAGGTGCCGGGTTTGGGTCCGCGCTCGGCGCGGCGCGCGGCGCTGCAGCTGCTGAAGCGCAAGGATGCACTGATGCTTCCGCTTGCCGCCGCACTCAGCGACGCTGCCGCGAAAGTGCGCGCCTGCTCCAATTGCGGCGCGCTCGACACACAGGATCCCTGCGCCTTGTGTTCGGCGCCGGACCGCGACGACGGCCTCATCTGCGTCGTCGCCGAAGTCGGCGACGTCTGGGCGCTGGAACGGGCGGGTGCGTTCAAGGGGCGCTACCACGTGCTCGGCGGCGTGCTCTCGGCCATCGACGGCGTGCGCCCGGACGATCTCCGCATCGCCAAGCTGATCGAACGCGCTTCAGCGCCGGGCGTGCGCGAAGTGATCCTCGCGCTTTCCGCCACGGTCGACGGGCAGACGACAGCGCACTACCTGGCCGAACGATTGGCGCCGCTCAACAGGACGGTCAGCCGGCTCTCACATGGCGTTCCCGTGGGCGGCGAACTCGACCTCTTGGACGACGGCACGCTGTTCGCCGCGCTGCAAAGCCGCCGCCCGTCGTAAAGTTCTGGAACAGGCAGGCGCCGGCGCCGTTAGCTGCGGCAAGGCCGCAGCACGGAGGCGGGCATGGGGTTTCTCGATCGTTTCTCTGGGCCGCTGCTCAGCGTGCTCCGCATCGTCAGCGCGCTGCTGTTCATGGCGCACGGAACCGGCAAACTGTTTCAGTTTCCCCCGGTGGAGCAATTTCCCCACGCCCCAGCAGTTCTATCGCTGCCCTGGATCGCCGGCGTGCTCGAATTCGTCGGCGGCGCGCTGCTGGCCCTCGGCTTGGGCACGCGCCTTGTCGCCTTCATCCTCTCAGGACAGATGGCGGTCGCCTATTGGATGGCGCATGCGCCGCAGGCGTTCTACCCGATCCAGAACGGCGGCGAGCTCGCAATCATGTTTTGCTTCGTGTTTCTCTACCTCGCCGCCGCCGGCGGCGGCCCCTGGAGCATCGACAGCGTGCTCAACAAGCCCAAAGTGTGAGCGCTACTCGCGGTGACGTTCGAGACACTGCGTCTTCGCGCGAGTGATGCGCGTATCCATCAATCCGGTTTCGCTGAAGCGCGCCAGCGCCGCTTCGTATTCCTCGTAGGTGAGCGCGCGCGTGATTCGGTCCCAGGTGCAGACGCAAGCGGCGCTTTCCTGCGGGCACGACATGTTGAAGCGCTCATGCGCGCTCTCGGGAAACACGTTCGGCTCACGCTGCCCGCCGCATGCCGTCAAAAGGATCGCGCCCACAAGGGCGGCTAACGCCAGCCGCATTGGCAGCTCCTGAACCCCCGGCAAATCTTGCCGCTTGCAAACGCAATTATGCGCCGACAGCGTTAAGAGACACCAGCGTTAACGTCGTTAAGACGCGCGCTGTAACACGATCGTCCGGCCTGCAACGGCAGAGAGCGTGAGCTGGTCGCCGTCGCGGCGATACCGGCGCGCCGCATCCAGCGCGGATAGGAAAGCCTGTTCGCGCGCCATCACCTCGGTGGGTTCGCAGGCCATTTCGGTGCTGCCGACGCCGTCGATGACGATGGTTTCGGCGCCGGTGACCTCGTAGCGGCCAAAATAACGGTTGCAGCCGCCCGAGCCGCTGACCCGGTCGCCGCTGAATTCGATGCTCGGCGCGCGTTCGTCCACAGCTTCGCCGTCGATCGAAGCGACCGTCCAGCGTGTGTCGGCCAATACGGCGTCAGGAGCATGCGAAGCGCACGCGGCGGCGGCCACGCCGCTGATGATGCAAGCAGCCGCTATGGCGGCGCGCGCCGGAAGGACCCGCTTCACGAGCACCACAACGTCAGGGAGCCGGAACCGGTTCCTCCGTATCCACCGGCGGATTCAGCGTCACATTGCAGGCCTCGCGGTAGCCCCGGATCTGCACCATCAAAGGATGGGCTTCGCGCTCGGCCTCCGGCAGCCGTTCCAGCGCTGTGAAATCGTCGGCGGGCACGTCGCTCTCGACGCGCTCCCAGACACAGCCGCACAGCTCGGCCGACGACCCCTGAGCCTGGCAGGTATTCATAAATGTCATTTCAACGCCGGGCGGATAGCTCACAGGCTGCGGATTGCATGCGGCCAGCTCCAACAGCGCAACCATGGCTAACGCACGCATGACGCCTCACTGAGCTGCCGCATCGTTCTCGAACACGCCAAAGATGTTGCCTTCGGTATCGATCAAGTACGCGACGCGGCCCACATTGGGAATAGCCATCTTCGGCGTCGCTATCGTCGCGCCGGCTTCCAGCGCGGCGCGCACGGCGGCGTCCACATTGTCGACGCCGATCGTGCAGACATGGGCGTTGACCGCTTGTCCTTGCTGCGGCGCCGGTCCGCGTCGCTGAATCATGCCGCCGTTGATCCCCGGACCTTCGCCGGTTTCAATCGTCCAATAATCGAGTTCGCGAATGCCGGTGAAGCGCCAGCCGAACACGCGCTCGTAGAAGCGGCGGGCGCGCCCGGTGTCCCCGGCGTGAATTTCGAAGTGGACAACCCGGCTCATGTGCGAAGCCTCCCCCTGCACCGATAGCGCTAGTTGACCCCGTCTTCCAGCAATCTGCGTCCGATGACCATGGCTTGAATCTCGCCTGCGCCTTCGAAGATATTGAGGATGCGCGCATCCGCCAGCACGCGGCTGATCGGATATTCGACGGCAAAGCCATTGCCGCCATGGATTTGCAATGCGTTGTCGGCGGCGGCCCAGGCGATCCGCGCGGCCAGCAGCTTCGCCATGCCGGCTTCGAGGTCGCAGCGTTTGCCGCTGTCCTTGCGCCTTGCGGCAAAATAGGTGATCTGCCGCGCCGCCATCAATTCGGCGGCGATCATGACGAGCTTGTTCGAAACGCGCGGGAAATAAAAGATCTCCTGCCCGAACTGTTTGCGCTCGATCGCGTATTTCAGCCCCAGTTCCAGCGCGCACTGCGCCACACCGACGGCGCGCGCCGCAGTCTGAATCCGTGCGCTTTCGAACGTCGCCATCAATTGCTTGAACCCCTGGCCTTCGACGCCGCCCAGGAGATTGGCTGCGGGCGCCTTGAAACCGTCGAAGCCGATCTCGTATTCCTTCATGCCGCGATAGCCGATCACCGCGATCTCGCCGCCGCTGATGCCCGGGCCCGGAAACGGATCGGCGTCGTCACCGCGCTGCTTCGGCGCGAGCAGCATCGACAGGCCATTGAAGCCCGTCGTGTTCGGATCGGTGCGCACCAGCAGCGTCATCATGTCGGCGCGCGCGGCATGGGTGATCCAGGTCTTGTTTCCGGTGACCACGTAATGATCGCCGTCGCGCACGGCCCGTGTCCGCAACGAGCCCAGATCGCTGCCGGTGTTCGGCTCGGTGAACACTGCCGTCGGCAGGATTTCGCCGCTGGCTATTTTCGGCAGCCACTCGGCCTTCTGCGCCTCGGTGCCGCCGATGAGTATCAGTTCTGCGGCGATTTCGCTGCGCGTGCCGAGTGAACCAGTGCCGATCCAGGCTCGGGAAAGTTCCTCCGAAACCACGCACATCGATGTCTTGCCCAGACCCGAGCCGCCATATTGCTCCGGGATCGTGAGCCCGAACACGCCGAGCGCGCCCATCTCCGTGACGATGGGCATCGGAATGAACTCGTCATTGCAGTGCCACTGATGCGCAAACGGCGCGATCTTGTCGTCGGCGAAGCTGCGAAACTGGTCGCGGATCATCTCGAAATCGGCGTCGAGTCCAGTGTTCTCGAACGTCGCCCGCCCCTGCGCCTCGTGCAGCAATGCGGCGAGCCGGGTCTTCTCCGCTTGCGACACGTGGAGCGCGACCGGAGGCGGATCGACGCCGAAATCCGCTGGCCGGATGGTTTCGACTTGCGTCATTGGCACACCGCCCGCCAGCTGGGCCGAATATTCCGCGGCCAGCAGTTTTGCGAGCAATTGCTCGGTCGCGCCAAATCTGTCCTGTTCGGACAGCACTCGCGCCCAATCGTGGACTTCGCGCAGCGTCTCGGCATAGGTCGCGACCCAAGCGAGGCCGTGCACGACGTGCTGCTCGCGATCGAGAGCTTCGCGGTCGAGCCTGCCGGCCTTGCCCACTAGCGGACGCACCGCAGCCCTTGCAGCATCGGCGTACGCGCCCGCGGCGGCCGCCGCGGATTCCAGTTGTCTTATTAGCTCAGCGCCCATGCAATTCCCCGCGAGTCGTGCAACTTAACCGCCCTTCTCGCAGTTGCGAAAGAGGCGACGCTGTGGAGAGCCCGGCGGGCGCCGCACCTTGGGAGCGAAATCAGTGGAGGACGGGAGCGGCGGAAGCGAAATCATCGTCCAATTGCTCGTCTTTCTGGCGGCGACATGCGTGTTGATCCCAGCGCTCAAGAAGGCCCGCATCGCCCCGGTGATGGGCTTCATGATCATTGGCGTCGCCATGGGCCCGCATGGTCTCGGCCAGCTTGCCGAGACTTGGCCGTGGCTCGCTGTGTTCGAACTCGAGGGCGATCAGCCGACGCTCCTGCTCGCCGAGCTTGGCGTGGTGTTCCTGCTGTTCGTTATTGGGCTTGAAGTGTCGTTCGAGCGGTTGTGGGCGCTGAAGCGCTATGTTTTCGGGCTCGGCTTGTTGCAGGTGGTCATCTCGTCGGCCGCAATCACCGCCGTCGCATTTGCGCTCGGCAATCGCCTCACCGTCGCAGCGGTCATCGGGCTTGCCTTCGCGCTGTCGTCGACCGCGCTGGTGCTGCAACTGCTGCGCCAACGCAGCCAGATCGCGACCCCGGTCGGGCGCGCCAGCTTCTCGATCCTGCTGATGCAGGATCTGATGGTGGTCCCGATCCTATTTCTCGTTGCCGCCATGAGCCCGGCAGCGCGCGGGCCGGCCAATATCTGGCTTGCCTTGCTGACGGCGCTGATCGCGCTCGGACTGATCATCTTGATCGGACGCTTGTTGCTTCGGCCGCTCTTCCGCTGGGTCGCCGCCGCCGACAGCCGGGAAATCTTCATTGCCGCCGCGTTCCTGGCGGCGATCGGCATGGCGGTGGCCTCGGAGGCCGCGGGGCTTTCGGCGGCGCTCGGCGCGTTTCTGGCGGGCCTGTTGCTCGCCGAGACCGAGTTCCGCCACCAGATCGAGACCGACCTCGAGCCGTTCAAAGATCTGTTGCTCGGCCTGTTCTTCGCCACCGTCGGCATGCAGATCGACGTCGCGCTGCTGTTCAGCGCTCCCGTCCTCATTTTACTTGGCGTGATTGGGCTCTTTGCCTTGAAGGGCGCAATTATCGTCGCGCTCGCGCGCGCCTTCGGCCTCTCGCTTCGGCGTGCCTTGCAGATGGGTCTGCTGTTGGGCCAGGCCGGCGAATTTGCCTTCGTCGTCATCGCCGCCGCGCGCGCAGGCGGCGCCATCCCCGCTGAGACCGCGGCCTACATGCTCATCGTAACAGCGCTGTCGATTCTGCTGACGCCCGCAGTCGCAGCGGTCGGGACGCGCATCGCGCACCGCATTGACGGCGCCCCAGCGCCAGAACCAGAGCCCGAGGCCGCGCGACAAAGCGGCCACGTCGTCATCGCCGGCTTTGGACGCGTAGGCCAGACGCTCGCCGACATTCTGAGCGCACAAGAAATCCCGCATGTCGGCATCGAAGGCGACGCCGCCGAGGCGGCGCGCGTGCGCGACACCGGCCGGCCCCTTTATTACGGCGACGCCAGCAACGCCCAGGTGCTCGCCAGCGTCGGCGCAGCCAATGCCGCAGCGATCGTGGTGACGATCAACGACGCCGACGCGGTCGAGCGCATCGTCGCCGAGGCGCGCCGCGCCTGGCCGCACATCCCGATCTACGCGCGCGCCCGCGACGCCGAGCATGCGCGTCGCCTGCACGCAGCCGGCGCTGCGCTCGCCAGCCCGGACTCGATAGAAGCTGCGCTGCAACTCGGCGAAGCGCTGCTGAACGGCGTTGGCGTGCCGGACGAAATTTCGCGCCGGATCATCAACGAGCGGCGCGAAGTCGAGGTGGCCAAAGCCATTTACCGGCCAGGCTAGACGACGACGCCAAGCAGCGCGCCAGCCGCCGCCGTTATCGCCATCGCGACCGCACCCCAGAACACCACGCGGGCGACCGGCTTGAAAGGCGCCGCCCCCGCCATTTGCGCGCTCCATAGGCCCAAGAACGTCAGGAACAACAGCGATACGATCGGAGAGGCCCACCCCAGCGCGTCGAGCGGCGCCAGCATCGCCACCAGCAGCGGCAGCGCCGCTCCGGCAGCGAACGCCGCAGCCGAAGCGGCGGCCGCCTGCAGCGGGCGCGCCCGCGCCGCGGGCGTGATGCCCAACTCATCGCGCGCATGGGCGGCGAGCGCGTCCTTTGCCGTCATTTGCACGGCGACCTGACGCGCGAGCGCCGGCTCGACGCCACGCCCCGTGTAGATGTTCGTCAACTCATCGAGCTCGGACTCCGGCGTCTCCGCCAACTCGCGCTTCTCGCGCGCAAGATCGGCGCGCTCGCTGTCCGATTGAGAGCTGACAGAGACGTACTCGCCCGCAGCCATCGACATGGCGCCGGCCACAAGCCCCGCGGCGCCGGCGAGAAGCACCTCATTGCGCCCAGCCGATGCGGCGGCCACGCCGGCGATCAGACTGGCGGTCGAAACGATGCCGTCATTGGCGCCGAGCACCGACGCCCGGAGCCAACCGATGCGATCGGCCAAATGATATTCGCGATGAATGCGCGCCATGGCGTGTCCGTGAACTTCCCCGCTCGCTATACGCCCGCCTTCTTGTCGCCGCCAGGACAGCTGATAAGCGGGCAGGGAGAGAATCGGCATGCTTGGCACTCCGCGCTTCATCATCGCCGCAGCCGCCATCGCGCTTGCCGCCTGCTCTCCACCGCAACAGCAAGCTCCAGTCTCGGCGGAAGCGCCCGAGACGGCAGCGCCGCCCAGCGTCATCGTCGGCTCGCCGGCCGCCGGTGCGCGGGTGACGAGCCCGCTGGTGGTCGAAGGCACAGCGCCTGGCGACTGGTATTTCGAAGCGCAGTTTGTCGCGCAATTGCACGGCGCCGACGGCACGCTGCTCGCCGAAGCGCCGGCGCGTGCGCAGGAAGAATGGATGACCGAGGCGCCGGTGGCTTATCGCGCGGAATTCAGCTTCGACGTCGTTCGCGAAACGGCGGCGACGATTGTGCTGCAGGAAGACATGCCGGCAGATAGCGCGCACCCGCGCGAAGTGAGACAGCCGGTGGTGCTGATGCCGCGCTAGCTCATCCACTTCAGCGTCGTCGGCTCGATCGGGTTGACGAAGCCGCGCTTCTCTTCACGGCTCCTGGCCCATTCACGCTTGAGCTTCAGGTACCATTTCGCCTGCACGTCGATGTCATCGATCCAAAGCATCGACGGGCCATATTGAAGGCCGGTGTTCTGCAGATCGACCATCCGTCCATCCTGATCGAGAAATTCGCGGCCCGCCGGAACCAGAATTGGCTTCATGACGTCGAGCAGCGGAGCGTTCTTCCAATAGGTGACCTGGGTGATGCGCGTGGAGTTTTCGTTCTCGGGCGTGAGGCAGGTCAACGTGAACAGGCGCGAGCGCTCGTTCTCCACCACCTCCCAACGGAAACCCGGAAGCATGAAGGAGATTTCCGTCGTCACGTTGCCGCCGAACAGCATGCGGTAGGCCAGCGAATTGCCGCTCGGCGCATGCCGTTCGATGGCCCAGCCGCGTTCGCGCGGCACGAAGTGCTTTTCCTTCAGCCGTCTGCCCGTGCTCGGCGGCCGCCACCACCATTGATTATGCACAAAGGGCACGTGCGCTGGATCCATCAGACCGACGACGGCATTGTCCATATTGGCCGCGAAGATGCGGTTGATGACAAATTTCGGTTCACGGAAGTCGCCGAGATCGAACTGCGGCGCCGGCGGCGGCTCGCCGTCGAAGCGCGGATCGGAAGCGACATACGCGAGCACGACGCCGTTGGCTTCGTAGGTGGGAAAGCGGCGCACGCGGATCCGCTCCGCCTGATACGGCTGATCATGAACCAGCGACGGGATCAGTTTGCACACGCCGTCCTGCGTCCCGTAGCGCCAGCCGTGATACGGACATTCCACCGTCTGCACGCCGTTCTGGGCGACGATGCGGCCCGCCGAGAGCGGCACCGCGCGATGAGGGCAGATGTCGCGCAAGGCGAACGGCCGCCCTTCCTCGTCGCGGCCTAGCACGACCGGTTCGCCGAGAATCTCGCGCCGGAACATCTGCCCGCGTTTCAATTCGCGCGACGTCGCGGCGAAGTACCAGAGATCCCGCAAGAGCTCGCTCATTGCTGTGCGACATAGAGGATGGCGGGGATGGCGACAAAGCCTATCGCGCCCGATGCGACGATCGCGCACACGCAAAGCGCCGCCAGCAGCCAGCGGCGGCGGCGCACCTCTACCGGTCTCGCTCGGTTCATCGCCCCGCCGGCGAAGAAGATCAAGCCGAGCGAGCCAGCGACGATGCCGGCGACGCTCGATACGTAGAGGACAGTCTGGGCGAGGAGGATCATGCCTCAGCGCGTTCGAGCGCTCGTATCTGCAGGCGTTCGTTCACTGCGCGACGATGGTAACGCGGAAGGTCTGGCTTGCCGGCTCAGTCGTCTCCCATGGCCGGCGCTGCTCCATGACAATTTCGCCCGTACCCGGCCCGGTGGCCGAGAACATCGTCACTTCCCAGTGATTGCCGCCGGCATAGCCGGGGTCCGATTGCTCAACGACAGTGTTGCCGGTGGCCTCGCCGGCGCGCGTTATGAACGCAGGCAGTTGCGCAGGCGCCCAGAGATAACCAGCGGTCGGCACGCCGATGAGTTCTATGGCGAAACGCTGGTTCACGGCGACATTGACGGTCTGCCCATTTTGCGCCGCGGTGATGCGCACGGTGACATCGTCCGGCGTCGGCGCCGGCACTGCATTGCTCGCCACCGGCGTTTCCTCCTTGGCTTCCTGCGCGGGCGTACAGGCTGCGGACAGCGCCAGCGCGCCAGCGAACAACAGATACCGGATCATTGCATCGCTCCTGCTTCCATGAGGCCGACATAGAATCTGATCATGCGGCCGAGATTCTCGATCGAGAGGCGTTCGTTCAGACCGTGCGGGCGCTCGAGATCTTCAGCCGACAAAAGAATGGGCTGAAACCGATACACGTTTTCAGCCACCTCGGCATAGTGGCGCGAATCCGTGCCCGCCAGCACCAGCCCGGGCGCGACCGGCGCTTGCGGCAAAATCTCTCCCGAGAGCCCCGCGAGCAGGGCATAGCTTGACGAAGTGGTGCCCGATATTGGCGTTGCGTCCCTGGGTTCTTCGGACCAATCGACGGTGACGCCGTCGAGATCGGCCACCTGCTGGCGCGCGCGGCGCAACAAATCGGCGGCGTTATCGCGGGGATGAATGCGGAAATTGATCATGGCTGTTGCCTCGCCCGGCAGCACGTTGGGGCGAACGCCGCCTTCGATCATGGTCGGCGCGATCGTGGTGCCGAGCAGCGCGCGCGCCGCCGGGTCGCCGTCCATACGTTGGCGCAGCATCGGCGAGAACAGCCATTCATTTGCGACGGCCATGCGGTTCGTCAGGCTGAGTTCGGGCGCAAGCGCCCGCATCATCGCCAGCGCCGGCCCGCCTGCGAGCCTCCGCTCGATCGGCATCTGGTGAATCCGCACCACCGCCTCTGAAACCAGCGACACCGCCGTCTCGGGCGGGGGCATCGAAGAGTGCCCGGGTTGGCCGGCGGCATGCACGCGCAAGGTGCCGGAGCCGCGCTCGGAAATGCCGATCATCGCCGCAGGCCCGCCGGTCAGCGGGTGGCGCTCGAGCGCGGCCATGCCTTCGTCGAGCACGAACCAGGCATGCACACCGCGTTCGGCCAGCGCTGCCGCCATCACCACAGCGCCGCCGTCGCCGCCGAGTTCTTCATCATGTCCGAACGCCAACATGATCGTGCGCGCCGGGCGTTTGCCTTGCGCGGCGAGAAATTCCGCCGCTTCCATCAGCGCGATCAACGAGCCTTTGTCGTCCATGGCGCCGCGTCCCCAGACGAAACCTTCGTCGATGACCCCGGCGAACGGGTCGACCTGCCAGTTCGCGCGCGTGTCTTCCGGCACGGGCACGACGTCCTGATGCGCGAGCAGGATGATCGGCGGCTGGCCGGCGTCGCTGCCTTCCCAGGTATAGAGCAAGGAAAGTTCGCCGATGACCTCGCGCGTGGCGGTGGCGTGAAACGCCGGATACCGTTGCTGCAGCCAAGCATGAAACTGTTCGAACTGAGAGCGGTCCTCGGTTTCCTGCACCATCGAGACGGTGCGGAAACGGATCGCCTCGGAAAGCCGCATGGCGGCGCCGCTTTCATCGATGGCGTAGCCGGCGGCGTCGGGCAGCGCGACCGCCGGCGGCGGCGGCGGCGCTGTGAACGACATGGTCCGAAAGCCGATGAAACCGGCTGCCGCCAGCATGAGCAGCGCCAGACCCGCCAGAATGAGCCGCACCATCCCCGCACTTCCCCGCTACCGCGTCCGCATTAGCAGCCTTACGTGGCCGGAGGTCAACGCGCCGCCGCACGGGAACGCCGCTTGCCCCCGTTCGTTGATCGGCCATGCCCCCGGAACGCCAATTCGAGGAAATGCTGCATCAGCCCCTGCCCGAGGACGACCTCGGCATCATGGCCTTTTTGCAGGGTTTCGCCGAAGCGCTGACAGAAGGCGATATCGAAGCCATTTCCGCGATGTGGGAAACGCCGGCCATGGTGATCGCCGACGAGTTCGTGCAGGGGCTCGAGAGCAGCGAGGAGCTGGCAAATCTCTTTGCCGGCGCGCGCGAGCATTACAATTCGATCGGCGTCACCAACACGAGGCCGGAGATCGTGCGCGTGGATGAAATCACCGACCGCCTGGTGGTGGTGCGGGTGCGCTGGCCCTGGATCGACGACGACGGCAACGAAATGGGCGCCGAATGTTCCACCTATACGCTACGGCGCGACAGCGGCGGCGACTGGAAAATCCGGCTTGCCATCATGCACGGCGCCGAGGCGTTGCATTAAGCCCGCCGGTTCCTTCGGAACAGCCTCCCATCCCGGATTGTTGGACACCATCGCAACCAAGGAGGGCATATCATGCGTGCAATCTTCATCGCAGCGGCAATCGCTGCGCTCGCCGCCTGCAGTCAGGAAACCACCACCACCGAGACACCCGACACTACTGCCGAAGCGCCCGCGCCTGCGCCGGCGGCGCCGACCGTGGTCGTGCTCACCGAGCCCGACGCGCGCGCGCAGATCGAGGCCGCAGGCTACACCAACGTAACCGGTCTGACCCAGAATCCGGATGGCAGCTGGTCCGCCACAGGCACGCGCGACGGCGCGACCACGCAATTGACCATCGGCGAAGGCGGCGTCCAGGTCGTCACCACGCCGACGCCGTAACGACACGCCTATAGCGCGCCGCCGCGCCAGGATGGCGGCGGCGCGCGCCCGGTCGCGACGGCGACGGCAGCGTGCGCGAGCAGACGTGTGGAATCGAGCGTTGGCAACGGCGAATTTTCCGGCGTTACGATCAGGGGAATTTCGGTGCAGGATAGCGCGACTGCATCGCAGCCTTCGCCTCTGAGCGTCTCGATTACGCGCAGAAATTCCGCCGTGCTCCGCTGTGTGAATTTTCCCATGCAAAGCTCATCGAAGATGATCGTGTTCATCAACGTGCGGTCAGCTGCGTTCGGGATGCGCATATCGAGTCCATGCCGCGCGAACGCGGTGCGATAAGCGGCGCCTTCCATTGTGTACTTGGTGCCGAGCAGCGCGACGCGCTTGCGCCCTTCACTCTTGGCCTTGCTCGCCACCACGTCGCAAATGTGCAGCCCGGGCAGCGGATAAGGCTCGCTCGCCGAGTCGAGCGCCAAATGCGCAGTATTGTCTGGGCAGACGAAGAAATCGCAGCCGGCGTCCGCCAACCGCTGTGCGGTGGCGCGCAGATGCGTGTCGATCTTGTCGAGATCGTTCGCCTCCCACCACGGGATCGTCGGCCCCATGGGCAAGAGCGACATGGTGAGTTCAGGATGCTGGTGATCGCCCAACACGCGCGCGCTCTCGCGCACGATTTCGAGATAACACAGCGCCGAGCCGTCGGCGGAATGACCGAGAATGCCGATGTGAAGCATGGCGCAGACTTGGAGGTTTGCCGAGCATGCCGCAACTGCAAACGACGCGCTCGCGCCATGTGTGGAGTGGTGGAGGACTATCCGGGCTGATGGCGGCGCGGACACGACCGGAGTCGCGCGCTACCTTGTCTCCGCCCACCGCATATGCCGGCGAGGCGCCGGCCGTTCTACCGCCCCCGGCTCAGCCCCAGAACGTCCTCGTACGTCCTCGTACGTCCTCAGCCCGCTCCGCTGCGCGTTCACCAGCACCGCCCAGCGCGTGCTTGCAATCGAGCATCTTCTCGTGCGCGTCCGCGCCCTCTGTGCTAGACTTTGGACATGACCAAGGAACACGAGCGGGACCTTCTCGCGCGCATCGTCGCTGAGCCCGGCAAGATGGGGGGCAAACCTATCATCCGCGGGCGGCGCATTGCGCCGGCCATGGTGCTGAAAATGCTGGCCGCCGGGGCGACGCGCGCGCAGGTGCTGGAATCCTACCCCGTGCTCGAAAACGCCGACATCGATGCGTGCCTCCTCTACGCGGCTCGGGCGACCGAGCACGTCGACCACGCCGCCATTCCAGCCGAGTGACCGTGCGTCTATTCGCCGATACGAACATCACCGCTCCCGCCGTGCGCGCAAGATCACGATATCGGCGCTCTTGTGTTTCGCGACGGCGTGCAACACGCCGGCGTTCTCCTAATCAACGACCTGGGCGACGCTTCTGAAGAAGCGGCGCTGATCATTCGCTGCCTGGAAGCGCTGGGTGCTGAGTTGCTAGCAGGCGCGTTCTATCGAGCTGGTTCGAGCGGGTTTCGTCGGGCCTCCGCGAGCGACGCTTAACCCCGCGCCCCGCTCAACTCCAGCACATCCTCGTACGTCCTCAGCCCGCTGCGCTGCGCGTTCACCAGCACCGCCATGTTGCCCGGCGCGTGCTTGTTATCGAGCATCTTCTCGTGCGCGTCGGGGATTTTCTCCCAGGGCAGCACTTCGCTCATCGCCGGATCGATGCGGCGGTCGATGACAAGCTGGTTGGCTTGGCTCGCGTGATACAAGTGGGCGAAGTGTGATCCCTGCACGCGCTTCTGGCGCATCCACAGAAAGCGCGCGTCCATCGTCAGATTATAGCCCGTCGTTCCGGCGCAAATCACCACCATGCCGCCGCGCTTGCACACCAGCACAGAGACCGGGAATGTCGCTTCGCCCGGATGTTCGAAGACGATGTCGACGTCCTTGCCGCCAGTGTGCTCCCAGATCGCTTTGCCGAACTTGCGGCTCTCTTTCATGTAGTCGCCGAACTCCGGCCCGTTCACTTTCGGCAGCTGGCCCCAGCACTTGAAGTCGTTGCGGTTGAGCACGGCTTTCGCGCCCATCGACAGCACGTAGTCTTTTTTGCTCTCGTCTGAGACGACCCCGATCGCGTGCGCGCCGCTGACAGCGCAAAGCTGCACCGCAAACACCCCAAGCCCGCCTGACGCGCCCCACACCAGCACGTTCTGCCCCGGCCTCAGCACATTCGGCCGCCAGCCGAACAGCATCCGGTACGCCGTCGCCAGCGTCAGCGTGTAGCAGGCGCTCTCTTCCCAGGTCAGATGCTTCGGCCGCGCCATCATCTGCCGCGCTTGCACCTTGCAGAATTGCGCGAAGGAGCCGTCGGTTGTTTCGTAGCCCCAGATCTTTTGCGACGGCGAGAACATCGGATCGCCGCCATTGCATTCTTCGTCGTCGCCGTCGTCCTGATTGCAGTGGATGACGACCTCGTCGCCCGGCTTCCAGCGCTTCACCTTCGAGCCGACAGCCCAGACGATGCCAGACGCATCGGAGCCCGCCACGTGATAGGGCTGCTTGTGGATGTCGAGTGGTGAGATGGGCTCGCCGAGCCCTGCCCAGATGCCGTTATAGTTCACGCCGGCGGCCATCACGAGCACCAGCGCTTCGTCTTCGCCGACCTTAGGCACCGGCACTTGTTCGAGTTGCATAGCCTGCAGCGGCCTGCCGTGGCGCTCCTTGCGGATGGCCCAGGCCCACATCTTTTCCGGCACATGGAATTGCGGTGGGATTTCGCCGATGGCGTAGATTTCCTTTGGTCCCGTCGCCGCGTCGGCCATCTGGCCCTCCATTTCCCGTTGGGCGCGAACTTGCGCAGTTTTGCTGCGCTGCGCAACGGAAAGCGCCCAAGGGTCAACTTTCCTTAGCGAAAAGCTCGCGGCATTGGCTATTGCACCGCACCAAACCGGGAATCTCTGCTACGGTTCCGGACGCGCCATGGCTTTCCAACATTCCCCCGATCCGCCCTGGATTTTCCGGACCTACGCCGGCCATTCGACCCCGGCGGAGTCGAACAAGCTCTACCGGGCAAATCTCGCCAAGGGTCAGACCGGGCTTTCGGTGGCGTTCGATCTCCCGACGCAGACCGGCTACGACTCCGACCACAGTCTCGCCCGCGGCGAGGTCGGCAAAGTCGGCGTGCCGATCGGCCATCTCGGCGACATGCGCGCTTTGTTCGACGGCATCCCGCTCGAACAGATGAACACGTCGATGACCATCAACGCGCCGGCTGCATGGCTGCTCGCGCTCTATGTCGCACTGGCCGAGGAACAAGGCGCCGATCCGTGGAAGCTCACGGGGACGACGCAGAACGACATCCTGAAAGAGTATCTTTCGCGCGGCACCTACATTTTCCCGCCGGCGCCGAGCTTGAAGCTGACAGCCGACACCATCGCCTGGAGTCTCGACGCGATTCCGAAATGGAATCCGATGAACGTGTGCTCGTATCATTTGCAGGAAGCCGGCGCGACGCCGGAGCAAGAACTCGCTTTCGCGCTCGCGGCAGCGATTGCTGTGCTGGATGAAGTGAAGGCGCGGCTGCAAAAGCCCTCCCCCCTCGCGGGGGAAGTGGGCGGGGGTAACATGACCCCCGTTTTCTCCCGCATCTCCTTTTTCGTGAATGCGGGCCTTCGGTTCATCACCGAGACCTGCAAGATGCGCGCGTTCGCGCTGCTGTGGGACGAAATCGGCCGCGAACGCTACGGCGTCACCGACGAAAAGGCGCGGCGCTTCCGCTACGGTGTGCAAGTGAACTCACTCGGCCTCACCGAGAGCCAAGCCGAAAACAACGTCTACCGCATCCTGCTCGAAACCCTCGCGGTCACGCTCTCCAAAGACGCACGCGCCCGCGCCGTGCAGCTCCCCGCCTGGAACGAAGCGCTCGGCCTGCCACGCCCGTGGGATCAGCAATGGTCGCTGCGCATGCAGCAAATCCTCGCCTACGAAACCGACCTGCTCGAGTTCGAGGATATCTTCGACGGTTCGAAAGTGATCGAAGCAAAAGTAGCCGAACTCGCCGAAGGCGCCCGCGCCGAACTGGCGAAGATTGAAAGCGCAGGCGGCGCGGCCGCCGCGCTCGAACACATGAAAGCCGCGCTCGTCGACTCAAACCGCCGCCGCACCGAAGCTATCGAGCGCGGCGAAGTGAAGGTCGTCGGCGTCAATTGCTTCACCGAAGCTGAACCCTCTCCGCTCGAAGCCGGCGAAAAGATCGTGCAAACGGTCAGTCACACGGTCGAAACAGAACAGATCGCGCGCCTCAAAGCCTGGCGCGGCGCGCGCGATGCGAGCGCCGCCGAGACGGCACTCAGCCAACTCGAAGCCGAAGCCCGCGCCGACGCCAACATCATGCCCGCCAGCCTCGCCGCCGCCAAAGCCGGCGTCACCACCGGCGAATGGGCGGCCGCGTTGCGCAAAGTCTACGGCGAATACCGCGGCCCCACCGGCGTCGCGCTCGTCATCGACACCGGCGGCGAAGACATCGACGCCGTCAAACGCGACGTCGCCGCGCTCAACGACAAACTCGGCCGCCGGCTCACCATGCTCATCGGCAAGCCCGGCCTCGATGGCCACTCCAACGGCGCCGAGCAGATCGCCGCGCGGGCGCGCGCGGTCGGCATCGAGGCGATCTATGAAGGCATCCGCCTCACCCCCGCCGAAATCGTCGCCGCCGCGAAGGCAAGGCGCGCACATGCAATCGGTCTTTCCATTCTCTCCGGCTCCCACCTCGATCTCGTGCGCGAAGTCGTGGCGCTCATGCGCGCCGAGGGCCTCGACAACGTGCCCCTCGTTGTCGGCGGCATCATCCCGCCGGCCGATGCGCTGGCGCTCAAGCAAATGGGCGTCGCCGGAATCTATACGCCGAAAGACTACAAGATCACCGGCATCATGAGCGACGTCGTTAAGCTCGTCACCCAGGCGACAAACAAAGCGTGATCGGCTAAACTGCCGCCCGCGGTCGATCTTTACAACGGCGAAGGCTTCACAACCGCGTCGCGCTATCGCTACTGGAGCAAGCGCTAAGCAGCGCGCGGACGCGAGAGCCACGCCCCCGCCAGGGCCGCTGCTAGCTTCGTCGACATTGACGCCGCAACGATTGCGCTCATCGAAGTCAACGCGCCGGCCATCGCTATCACCGAAACGTCGATCGCCGCATAGACCAGCACCACAACCGCCGCGAACGCGTACCCGTTGCGCCCCGCCCTGCGCCAAGCGAGCCACCACAGCATTACAAGGAAGAGCACCGCCCCGGCCACGACGCTCGACCACGGCGCGATCCGCTGCGCTGCCGCTTCGTAGAACGCCTGATCGTGCCCGGTCTCGATGAACGTCGCATACACCCACACCACGCCAAACGCCGCCGCCACGTTCAGCACCATGATCAGCAGCGCAACGCCGATAGCCTTCACACTATCCCACAGAGTCATCTGAGCACTCCCCGGCGCCGGATAATCGCGGAGGCTCAAGGATACGCAAGCGCCTTCTTGGACCGCGGGTCTTCAGACCCCACTTGCTCAGGCGGCTGGAATGAAGACCCGCGATCCAAGTTTCAGCGCAGCGATTGAACCAGCCGCGTCATCGCGCTCGCGCCCACAAGCGGCGCCAGAAAAGGAATAAACGAACACGCGAGGCCAACCATGAACACAGCCCCGCCATGACGTTTGCGCAGCGCGACGGCGTCCGCATAACTCATGTGCCTGGCCGCGGTGATGGTTGCGTATTCGCGGCCCATCAGAAAGCCGTTGAGACCGTAGAACACCAGCGCGTTGACGACGGGGATGAAATAGAGCGGAATCACGACCAGGTTCAGCAGCAGCGCCGGCGTTGCTATGCGCACGCCGTTCCAAACGCCTTCGCGTATCGGCACTTGCCGCGCTTTCGGCGCGCCGATCTGCTTTTCCACCCGTTCGGCGGCGAAATCGAACAGCATGCCGCCCACCACCATCGAAATCGCCGGCGACAGCGCCAGCGCGATCACCACCACCACGACGCTCGCGACCAACGAGCCGGCCATCGACAGATAGCCGAGCCAGCCCTCCCAGTCGGGAATGAGCGGCAGCACGTAATCGAGCGCGGCGTTGGCGGCAAGAAAAGTGATCGTGCTGGCGACGACGAGATTGACCAGCGCAAACAGCGTCAGGCGCCCGAAGATCACGTCTTTCAGGCCGCCGAGGATAGCCGCCATTGCCTGCATCGCCGGCTTTCTCCGCTGCGGTTTGACCGCACATAATCCCCCTCGCGCGCCGGCGCCAGCCGGAACTGTTCGCCTGCGTGGGCGCCCTTGCTAAATAGGATTGCTACGCTTGCTCACGCGCGATGGCGCTGCACGACATAGATGCCTGCGAGGATGAGCGCGGCGCCGGCGAACGCGAGCGGTCCCAGCGCTTCGCCGAACATAATCCACGAGAGTGCAGCAGCGACGAGCGGCTGCATCCATAGCAGCACCGTCGAAATCACGATCGGCAACCGGCCGACGCCGTAGGCGATCAGGCCCTGACCACCGACTTGCACGAAGACGCCGAGCCCGGCCAGCAGCGCCCACCCCGGCAATGTCTGCGGCAGCATCGTCTCGCCCGACCAGAAGCTCGCTGCGGCGGCGACCGCTGTCGCCGCTAGCGTGCCCCAGAACATCACGCTGCCGACGCTCACGCTTTTGCCGAGCCCGCGCACGATCAGCAGATAGCCCGCATAGAGAACGGCGCCGGAGAAAGCGAGCGTATCGCCGAGCACGCCTTGGGCGTCGTCGGCGGCGGGCCCGCCATTGGCCTGCGCGCGCGCCATCGCCAGGATCGCTGCGCCGGCGAGCGCAGTCACGCCCCCGCCCAGCACGACCACGCCAATGCGCTCCTTGAACCAGAGCCAGCCGATCGCGGCGGCGAACACCGGGGTCAGGTTCACCAGCAGCGTGGCGTTGGCGACGGTGGTGAGGCCGAGCGCGGCCGCCCAGAGCGAGATCTCCATCCCGAACATCAGCCCCGCCCCCAGCAGCAAGAGCGCCTGGCCCGGCGCAGCGGCCGGCTTCGACGCCGCCGCCCAGACCGCCAGAATCGGCAGCGCGAAAAGGAATCGCCACAGATTGGTGGCGTGGGCGCCCACCTCCGACACCCTGATGGCGATCGGCGCCAGCCCGATCAGCGCCGCCCCCGTTAACGCAGCGAGCGCCGCTTTTGCCTGCCCCGAATGATCGGCCATTGGCCTGAAAAACGCCGGATTCTGGTAAGGTTCAAGCACTGTTTTGCGGCATTTTGTTACCGCTATTGCGTTAACCAAGCCGTCGCTGAGGGCTTGCCTGTTCACAGATTCGACGGTCAAAATTCCGCTCCGGAGCGGCTTGGCCATTGACCCTGAATTAACCGGTGGCATCACTATATATAGCGGTACGGCGCGGCTCGGCACCCAAGGACGTGTGGTTTGGGCCAGAACCGAGTCGAGTTAACACAGAGCTAAAAACCGGGGGCAGGAATGATGCAGGCACGAGCGGAAAAGGCGGGGGTCCACCGCATGGGCGAGCTCCATCGCGGCAAACCCAAACCCCTGCGTCCGCTGAAAGTGATCGAGAAGGTCGTTACGGATCCGAGCCGCGACGCGCTGCTGACCGAGTTCGGCAAGACGACGCTTACCGATCGCTACCTGCTGCCCGGCGAAAGCTATCAGGACATGTTCGCGCGCGTCGCCACTGCCTTCGCCGACGACATCGGCCACGCCCAGCGCATCTACGACTACATCTCCAAGCTCTGGTTCATGCCGGCGACGCCGGTATTGTCGAACGGCGGCGCCGAACGCGGCCTGCCGATCAGCTGCTTCTTGAACGCCGTCGGCGATTCACTCGACGGCATCATGGACACCTGGAACGAGAACGTGTGGCTTGCCTCCAATGGCGGCGGCATCGGCACCTATTGGGGCGGCGTTCGTTCCATCGGCGAAAAAGTCGGCCAGAACGGCCAGACCTCCGGCATCATTCCGTTCATCCGGGTGATGGATTCGCTGACGCTCGCCATCAGCCAGGGTTCGCTCCGGCGCGGATCGGCAGCCGTCTATCTCGACATCCACCATCCCGAGATCGAGGAATTCCTCGAAATCCGCAAACCCGCCGGCGATTTCAACCGCAAGAGCTTGAACCTCCATCACGGGCTCAACCTCACCGACGAATTCATGATCGCCGTGCGTGACGATCTGCCGTTCGCCTTGCGCTCGCCTAAGAACCAGGAGCCGCTGAAGCACGTCAATGCGCGCAAGCTCTGGCAGAAAATCCTGGAGCTGCGCCTGCAAACCGGCGAGCCCTACATCATCTTCTCCGACACCGTGAACAAGCAGATGCCGAGCCACCAGAAGAAGCTCGGGCTCAAAGTGCGCCAATCCAATCTCTGCAGCGAAATCATGCTGCACACCGGGCTCGACCATAACGGGCGCGAGCGCACTGCGGTCTGCTGCCTCTCCTCGCTCAACGCCGAGACTTTCCTCGAATGGGAAAAGGAGCCCGACTTCCTCGACGACGTGTTCCGTTTCCTCGACAACGTGCTGCAGGATTTCATCGAGCGCGCGCCGCCGGAAATGGAGCGCGCCGTCTATGCCGCGATGCGCGAGCGCAGCGTCGGCCTGGGCCTGATGGGCTTCCATTCCTTCCTGCAGAAGCAGCACGTCAGCATGGAATCGGCGATGGCCAAGGTGTGGAACAACCGCATCTTCCGTCACATCCGCCGCGGCGCCGATGCGGCCAGCGTGAAGCTGGCGCAGGAGCGCGGCGCTTGCCCCGATGCAGCCGAGAACAACGTGATGGCGCGCTTCTCGCACAAGCTCGCGATCGCGCCGACGGCGTCGATCTCGATCATTTGCGGCGGCACGTCGGCCGGCATCGAACCGATCCCGGCCAACATCTACACTCACAAGACGCTGTCGGGCTCGTTTGCGGTGAAGAATCCCTATCTCGAACAATTGCTCGAAGCCAAAGGCAAGAACACCGAGAGCGTGTGGTCGTCGATCCTGAAGAACGAGGGTTCGGTCCAGCACCTCGATTGCCTGAGCGACGACGAGAAGGCGATCTTCAAGACCGCGTTCGAAATCGATCAGCGCTGGATCATCGAACTCGCCGCCGATCGCACGCCGCTGATCTGCCAGGCCCAATCGCTCAACATCTTCATCCCGGGCGACGTCGACAAATGGGATCTGCACATGCTGCACTGGATGGCCTGGGAGCGCGGCGTGAAGAGCTTGTATTATTGCCGCTCCAAGAGCGTGCAGCGCGCGGGCTTCGCCGGTGAAGACGCCAAGGACCGCGCCGACGCCCCGGCGATGACAACGGAAAGGACCGACTACGAAGAATGCCTCGCCTGCCAGTGAGTTGAGGCGACTCCCCGCCCCCTTGCGGGGCGGGTTGGGGTGGGGGCCGCCAAGCTGCCGCGGCGGCGCAAACATTGAACTGGTTGGAATGCAAAGCGCGGCGTCGAAGGACGCCGCGAATGCGGCAGCCGCCAAGCGCGTCGGTTGAGACATCGTCACACAACGGAGCGTCCCCTGCCGACACGTAACCGATATCTTCCTATTCCAGTGAGACGACGGCGCTCCGAGGAGCGTTAGTCCCGCTTCCGCGCCGCGCCATGCGCAACCTTTCGCGGCCTGCCGCCCAGCTTGCCGTTGGCGCGCGCCGCGGCTGTCTTGTCCTTGCTCTTTGCCCTGCCGCCGGCGCGTCCCAATTGCGCGGCGGCCCATCTTTTCGAACCGAAATGGCCTTGCAGAAGCCCAGGGACATAAATGTCGACATCGAGCTTGGGGAAGTAGACGCCGAGCCCCGGCCCGACGATCTCGAGCTTGCTCAGCGCCGCGCGCGACGCGCCCTGCAAGCCTTCGGTCTTGGCGGGATCGAGCAGGAATTGCAGACCCGTATTCAGCGTGATGATGACCTGGCCGATCTTCGGTTCGTAATGCGCGGCCAACGCCACTGGCGAGGTCTTCAACAGCGCCTTGCCGGCGACGTTGGCGTCGGCAATCGCTTTACGGCTGACCATGGATTGCTTCCCATTTGGCGCAGAGCGCATTTCGGGTTGAGCACCCGTTCGATCGCATTGAGCTGCGCCGCCTTGAGCCCATAATTCTCGCGCAGAGAAGCTGGACCGTCCGGGCAGTTCAGGAAAAATACAGCCTCGTTTCCGGCTTTCACTACGTGTACATGCGCCGGCCGGTGATCGTTTGCCGGGATGAACATGCGAAACCCGTCAAACGTATGCACCGTGGGCATCAGGCAACATAAACCTAAACGCTTGGGTTTTCAAGATCGCGCCTCCCGACGGACTCTGCCGGCCCGGGAACACCCAACCCCGCCAAATCGTAACTTGAGCGCGATCAAGGCAGAGCGCATGGGAGCGTCTAGGCGGGTGAAACGTGGCGGAGGTGTTTTCCATGACGCGCGCACCCAAATCTGCGACTGCATCGCATGACGGCATGAGCTGGCTGGCGCTGATGCCGTTCCCGGCGTTCACGCCGCTGAACTGGTGGGCGCTGACGACGCCGCGCAACGCCGTGCTGGCCTCGCTCAGCACCACGCGGCTGGCGCTCGACGCCTGGCGCGCCGGCGCCGACGGCTTGCGCGCGATGATGCGCCTGCAACAGGACGAAATGCTGCGCGCGCTCGAAACTCCGCTGACGGAAGCGTCCGAAAGCGAGGCGCAAGCCGAAGCCAGTGCGGAGTCGGGCGAAACCGCCGAATCGACGGCCGCCTTGCTGGTGCGGCCGATGGTGGAAGCCACGCGCGCCTATGGCCGCGTCGGCCGTGCCTTTATTGTCGCGCAGCGCGATACGCTGCGCGCGTTTGCGCCACCGCCGGAACAGCCACACTGACGCCGATCACCCGGCGGGCGGCGCAGATTGTTCGCGCCGCGCCAGCTCGGCCAGGATGTCGTCGGGCAGCGGCGCCGGCGGGCGATAGACAGCGCGCTCGCGGCTTGGCCGCCGCGGCGGGCGCAGCGTGCGCGAGGCCGGCCTTGCAGAACCGGGCTCGAGACCGGCGCGGCCGAGCTGCGGGGCGGGTTCGGGCGGAATTGCGTCTTCGAGGCCGATGGCCTCGACCGTGGCCGAGGTGAGGCTGACTGCGCCGGGCAGGCTGGCCGGTTCGGCCGTGATCGCCGGCGCCGGGCGCGGTGCGAAATTCAGCGCCAGCGCGCCGCCGGCGAGGGCAAACAGTATGACCGCGAATCCGGCATAGGCGCGCGGGTGGACCTCCGTGATGCGGCGGAAATCGCGCCGCGGCGAGGGCGCGCCCAGTTTTTCGGGCGCCGCCTCGTGCACCCGGCGCAGCATCTGGCTGGGGATCGGCGCTTCCCAAGCCCGCCGCAGGCGGTCGGCATCGGTCAGCCGCGGTGCGAGTTCTACGAATTCCGCATCCTCGTAAGCCGGGCGAAAGGGCAGTTCGATGACATTGCTGCAGACCGGTCGCGAAAGCGCGTCCACCGCTTCGAACAGCGGATCGAGCGCCGCGCCGTCTTCGCCATCCCATCCGGAAAGATCGATCAGCGGCGCGCCATTGAGGTTCCGGCCAGGCGGCGCCGCGCTCAAGCTTACCACCGCTGCCCTTCCCGCTCGCAATGCGCTCTCGGCGGCCTGCCGAAACGCCGCCGAACGCGCCGCATGCCGTGACCACACGATCACCGTCAGCGCGGTGGCGTCGGCGTCGCTGCCGGTGATGGAGAATCCCGCATCGTCGAACGCTTCAGCCAGCGTTTCCGCTTCGCTTGCGTCTTCGCGCACGAAGACAAAGACCACGCCTGTCATGACGCGCCTCGATTCTCGCCAGTTAGGACTGGACCTGGCGCCGCGCCTCCCGCGGCTCCTAGGCGACTGAACGTGCTTGGCGAAATTCGGTTCCGGGCTACCGGCCCGCCCGGGCAGTTACGCGCTTGTGATCGGCCGCGCTGGCGCGCCGATGCAATGAAAAAAAAGATCTGCATTTGGCTGAAATTCACGCGTGCGAGCGCCTCCGTTCAACGCGTTGTGATCGAAGCGCACTTGTTGCGTGACGGAAGTCACGGCGCTGCATCCACCGCCCTCCTTACATTCATCTGGAACTCAGGAACGCCGCGCTGCGTGCATGAGTTTGGGATGAAATGACGAAACTCGCCGCCTCCGGTCTGGCTACAGCTTTCGCGCTGGTGATGCTCGGCGGTTCAGCGGTTGCCGATTATCAGCAGCGCGAAAGCGCGCGCGCGCCAACGCTCACCGAGACCCCGGCGCCGGCGGACATGACGCCGCTCGGTCGCTGCCGCATTCAGTACGCTGGGCTTGCAGACGACCGTCAGCCCGCGGCGATGGAATGCGAGCATGCCCACTGGGTGGCGCAGCGCTGGGGCGGACGGGTAACGGAAAAAACCGGCGCCGGCTTGGTCGAGCGCGCCGTCTACGAAGGCCCAAACGATTTCACCGGCGTGCCATCGGCACACCTCCCCCGCCCCGGCTGGTGCCGGGCCTGGGTGGAGGGGCGCGATGCCGGCACGCAGCCCGAACAAAGCGATTGCCGTGCAGCGCAACGCACGGCCGCCGCGACCGGCGGCCGGGTGCTGTTCATGCCGCTTTAGGCGCGCATCCGATCAAAGATCGATTTATGCCCGGCGAGAATGCCGGCAATGGTCTCGGGATTGGGCTCGAGTGACCATTCGTTTCGCTCGAACGTCCCGCCGAGCACGATGCCGTCGCGGCGGCCGAACATATAACCTTCACGCGCAATGGTGTTGTAGTTCACTTCCGGCTGCGGGAGCAGGATGGCGAGTTGCCCGCGCACGGGGATGATCTCCGCATCGCCGAACAGCCGGCCGGCGCCAAGCCCGGTGCAATTGAAGATGGTTTGCTCCGGCAACTCCCCCACCTGCGCCACATCGGCGAATTCACGAACCACGATGTCCGCGCCATGCTGGCGCACGTCGAGCTCCATCCGCCGCAGATAAAGCGGCGTCTCGATCATCATGGTGTCGAACTGGCGCACGAACGGGCGGGGAAAGTTATGTTCATCGGCGGCAAGATCGCGCTGATTGACGACGAGCGCGCGCATCGGATCGTCCTCCGCAGCCGGGTACGTGGTGATCGGCCGGTTGGCGAGATTATAGTTGGTTTCCCAACTCACGCCGTAGGCGTCTCCGACCAGCGATTGGTAGCGACGGAAGGCGAAGCGAGCGGCTTCGAAGTGACGTTGCCGATATGCCTGCGTGACCCGATCGCCATCGAAGGTCGAGGCCGGCCACCATTGCGCGCCAGCGACATTCGAAGTGGTGTTCGGCGGCAGTTCTTTCGCATAGAGACGCACGCGCGCGCCCCGCTCCTGCAGCAAGCGCGCCGTCGCCAGACCGACAGCGCCGCAGCCAAGCACGGCGACGTCCGGCCTCGAGGCGTCGTAGCCGATATCGACGGCAAGTTTAGCCGTACCCCACGACAGCGTGATGCCGCCGCCGCCGTGGCCGTAATTATGCACCAGAACCTTGTCGCCGAGCGCTTCGCGCTCGACGCGAAAACCGCTCGGTCGAAATGGCCGCAAACCCACGTCGATGCGGATGACGCGCGCTTCGTCAACGCGCACCGGCGGCAACGTTACCGGCCGCGTTCCCGGCGCCATGCGCAGATCGCGCATCAAGCCGCCGCTCAGACCCCGCGCAGTGTTGCACGAAGCAGCCAGACCCGCACCGCATAGCGCCATGATCGTGCGGCGTGTGTGCATGACGTTATTTCATCCCTCGCCCGCAGTCAGACTGGCGTCGCCATGCGTGTCAATGCCGCCTTGCCGATTCGGCGATTTCGCGGCAGATGCCCTGCATGCATGGGCCCCACACCCATCCCCACGAACACGATCACGCCCATCACGCCATGGCGCCGGCTGATAGACGTTATACCATCGCCATAGCCTTGAACTTCGGTTTCGTCGTCATCGAAGCGGGCGCGGGCTTCGCGGCGAATTCCACTGCGTTGCTCTCGGATGCGACCCACAATCTCTCCGACGTGTTGGGTTTGGCGCTCGCTGCCGGCGCGGCGTGGCTGGCGAAACAGCAGGGAGGCGGACAACGTACCTATGGCTTCTCGAAAGCGACGGTGTTGGCGGCGCTGGCGAACGCGCTAGTGCTGGTGATTGCCTGCGGCGGCATATTGTGGGAAGCGGCGACGCGGCTTTTTGCGCCAGAGTCAGCCCAGCCCGTCCTCATCATGGCGGTGGCGGCGGCTGGCGTAGCGATCAACGGCGCGACAGCGACGCTCTTTCTTGCCGGCCGCAAGCACGACGTGAATGTGCGCGGGGCGTATCTGCATATGCTGGCGGACGCAGGCGTCTCGGCGGCGGTGATCGTCGCGGGCGCGGCGATGCTGTTCACCGGCATGCGATGGATCGACCCAGCGATCTCATTGGCGGTCGTGTCGTTGATTCTGTGGGGGACGTGGGGTCTGTTGAAGGAATCGGTCGACCTTGCGCTCGACGCAGCGCCTGCGGACATCGAGGTCGGCAAAGTGCGCGCCTTCCTCGCTGCGCAACCGGGCGTCGTCGCTGTCCATGACCTGCACGTCTGGGCGATGGGTGCGAGCAAGCCAGCCCTGACCGCGCACCTGGTCTGCCCTGAAGGCGGCGACGATGCATTCCTTGCCGCGCTCAAGGCCGGCGTCACCGATCAGTTCGGCATCTCGCACGTCACCATCCAGATTGAGCGCGCACAGCGCGACGATTGCGAGCACTGCTGAGGCGGCGGAATTCGACGCCTCAGAGCCCAGCCCAGGTCTTCAGCAATTGATGGGCGATGGCGAACGGCGGCGGACAAAAGGCGTCGGGGTGGGTTCCCGCGATCAGCAGTCTCGCTTCCTCCCTTGTAAACCAGCGGCCGCTCTCGAGCTCGGTCGTATCCACGGTTTCGCTGTCGCTCTCGACTTCGCACAAAACCCCGATCATCAGCGAATGAGGAAAAGGCCAGGGCTGAGTCGAGTGCATGGTCACTTCGCGCACTTTTAGCCCGGCCTCCTCCAGGGTTTCGCGGGCGACGGCCTCCTCGATCGCCTCGCCCGGCTCGATGAATCCCGCCAGCGCCGAATACATGCCGCGCGGCCACGCCTTCTGGCGGCCGAGGAAGCACTTGTCGCCGAACGTCGGCGTCATGATGCACACTGGATCGACACGCGGATAGTGCTCGACGCCGCAGCTATCGCACTTGCGCACCCAGCCCGCCTCGACGACGTGCGAAGCCGCGCTGCAATTTGCGCAGAAACGGTTGCGCCCGTGCCACTCGAACAGCGCACGCGCAGCGCCGATGATGGGGACTTGGCTGGACTTGAGGCGCGCGGCGGCTGGACGCAGCTCCTCGAAGAAGCCGAGATCGCCCAGCGCGCCTGGATCGGCGATCTCGCAAGCGAAATGTGCCGCCTGGTTTTCGTCGAGACCCAGGAAGATCAGCGGCAGGCTGCGATCGCCGATGGCCGCGTGGACATGCCCGGCAAGCCAGCGCACGCTCAAGCCGCCGTCGCTTTCATGCACAAACGGCCTCCCCTTGTTGAACGCCAATAGCTGAGTCTCTTCACTTCCGATCGCATGCTTGAGCCACGCCTCATCCTTGCGGCGGTGGCCAGCGCGGTCGAGCGGTGAGCGCGTAAAGGCGTTCGGGTTTGGTGGAAGCAGCGCCATCGAACCAGTCCTAAGGATTGGGGACTGGAGCCGCAACACGCCGCATCGGCCTCAGTCCCCGGTCCTGCCGCTAATTCGCCGGCTTCCTGAACCGCATCACGAATTGATCGGTGCGGCCTCGGATGTCGCCTTCGAACACGCGGATACTGCGATTGTCGGCGGGATTGCGCAGCGCCTGGCTCTCTTCTTCGAAGATAAATCCAGCCGCTTCGAGTTCACTGCGAACGTCGCTTTGCTCGATGCGATGGAGCGTGTCGGCGACTGTAAGTTCGCTGCCCTCGACTGCGGCGTGATCGATGACGACCAGCACGCCACCGGGCTTGAGCGCGGCGAACATGCCGCGATTGATCGCCGGCACGTCGAGAGCTTGGCGGCCCGGGAAAGCCGCCTGAGTGTCGGTGGCGGGGCGCGGCGGCGCAGCAGGCAGATGGAAGTCGTGGTAGATTTGCGAAATGAAAATCGCGTCCAGGGGTTCAGGGGCGGTCCAGCCCTGATAGCCCTGCTCGATCACGGTGATGTTCGGATATTGCTCGGCCACCGCAAGGATGGCGGGCAATTGCGTGGCGGCGGGGTTGCGCACGCGATTGACGCCGTAAACGCGCCCGCCGTCGCCGACGGCCACAGCGAACAGCCGCGTGTAATAGCCGCCGCCGGGGCCGACATCGGCCACGCGCCAGCCGGGCTGCACGCCCGCAAAAGCAAGCACCTCCGCCGGATGACGCAGCACATCGCGTTCGCGGTCGGCGGCCGGGCGGCGAGGATCGGCAAGAGCGGCGAGGACGTGCGCTGAGGTGGTGGTCACGCGCTCGGCGGGCGCCGTCATCAGCCCGGGCACAGCGCCTCCCGCGCAGGCGCCCACGACCAGCGCGACGCCAAGTCCAACCAACAATTTTCGCATGTCGTCCTCCCTCGAGTGTCGGCTTCAGGTATCAGCTGTCGGCGCCGCTCGCAGCAACCAATATGACACCTGATCGTCGGAACCTCGCCTTCATGATTCCCGTAACCCCCTCTCTCGCCCTGGATGAGCGCGACCTCGAAGAGCGCTTCATCCGCGCTGCCGGACCGGGCGGGCAAAACGTCAACAAGGTGTCGACCGCGGTGGAGCTACGCTTCAACATCAACGGCTATACCGAGCTGCCGGACGACGTGCGGGCGCGGCTGAAGAAACTGGCGGGGCGGCGTCTCACGCTCGAAGGCGAGATCGTGATCCGCGCCGATGAACACCGCACCCAGGATCGCAATCGCGCCGGGGCTTTGGCGCGCCTGGTCGCATTGGTCGAGCAAGCCACGCATCGGCCGAAGCCGCGCCGAAAGACCAAGGTGCCCAAGGCGCAAAAACAGAAACGGCTGGAGCACAAAGCCCGCCGCGGCGACGTCAAGGCCAAGCGCGGCAAGATTCGCGATCATGATTGACGTTGGCCAGCCGGCGCGTTCCCGAATCCTGGTCCTGACTTGATGCTCAGTCAGGCTTTCTAAATCGCATCATGAATTGATCGGTGTGGCCGCGGATCGAGGGATCGAAGACGCTTAGCGTATGCACATCGGCGGGATTGCGCAGGATGTCGCTTTCACCGTCGAAGACAAAACCAGCCGCCTCTACTTCAGCGCGGACAATGGCGGGATCGATGCGGTGCAGCGCCGTTTCGGCGTCGGTTTCAACCCCTGCGCCGCTATTGGCGACGTGATCGATGACGATGTAGACGCCGCCCGGCTTCAGAGCTGCGAAGGCAGTGGCGTTCATCTGCGCGCGATTGCCGAGATTGTAGGCGGCGATCGGCATGTCGTGATAGTTCTGCGCCGTGAACACCACGTCCAGCGGCTCGGGATAGGCGAGAGCATCGTAGAGCGTGCGCGCCATCACTGCGTTCGGATATTGCGCGGCGACCGGAAGGATTGGCGTCTCATATTGGCCGGCGACGCCGTCGGGTCGGATCGTCGGATAGACACGGCCACGGTCGCCAAGGGCGACAGCGAGCAATCGTGTGAAGTAACCCGCGCCCGGGAAGATCTCGCCAACCCTGTCGCCTTCCTCGATGCCGGCGAAGGCGAGGGTCTCGGCGGGATGACGCGCGGAGTCGCGCGCCATGTCGTCGGCGGGACGACGGGGATCGGCGATGGCGGCCCGGATGTTGGGCGCATCGGCGGAGATGGCGACGGCATGAGGTTGAGCGTCTTCCTGCTCCACGCTCGCGGCACAGGCGGCCAGCGCAAAAACGGCCGCGGCGGCCATCAAGATGCGTTTCATGAACGTCCTCCGCCAAGCGTGGTAGCGCTGGCGGCGGCGCAGTTCACCCGCTTCGCGACGAACGGCGTCTACCTCACCCGCTTCGGCGCGCTTTGCGCGGGCGGCATGAGCTCCAGCTGCTCCGGCGCCGTAATCTGGCGGGGGGCGGCTTCGATCTGCGGCGGCGCCGCGGTGCTGATGCCGGCGTCGGCGGCGCCCAGTTCCTTGAACTTGCGGGTTTGCGGCAAGACGCGAGCTTCGACCGATCCCACCAGTTCGTTGTAGTTTTTCACCGACTTTTCGATGCTGTCGCCAACCTTGCCCATCTTGTCGAGCATGGTCGCCATGCGGCCGTGCAACTCGCGGCCGAGTTCGGCAATGTGCTGGGCGTTTTGCGCGCTCTGCTCCTGCCGCCAGCCATAGGCCACGGATTTCGCCAGCGCGACCATGGTCGTCGGCGTCGTGATGATCACCCTCTTTGCGAAAGCATCGTCGAACAGGTTAGGATCGCGCTCTGCGGCGGCGGCAAGGAAGTTTTCGCCTGGCACGAACAACACGACGAAGTCGGCCGTGTCGGGCACGTGCTTCTGATATTCCTTCGACGCCAAATTGTTTACGTGACCTTTGAGTTCAGCGACGTGCTTCTTCAGGAACGCTTCACGCGCACCCTCATCGGTCGTTTCTATCGCGTCGAGATAGCCCGAGAGCGCGACCTTCGAATCGACGACGATGCAGCGCCCCCCCGGCAGATTAATGATCACGTCGGGACGCAGGCGCGCGCCCTCGCCGTCGGTTGTCGTGAACTGTTCCTGGAAATCCACGTGCGCTGAGAGCCCTGACAGTTCGAGCACGTTGCGCAGGGTTTGCTCGCCCCAGCGGCCGCGCATTTTTGGTGAAGCCCGAAGCGCAGTGAGCAAGTTTTGCGTCGTCTTGTTGGTCGACCCGACAGCGTCCATGATCTGGCGCACTTGCTCGCCCATCGCCGACTTGTCCTGCAGGCGCGCCTTGTCGAGCGCATCGACAGTGGCGGCGAGCTTGGTCAGCTGCTCGTGCGTGGGCGCGAGCACTTCCTTCACGCTGCCTTGCGCGAGCGAAGTATATTTTTGCTGCGTGGCGTCGAGCACTTTGGTGACGAGCGCGGTAAACCGCGCTTCTTCGTTTTCCGAGCGCGCGCCGGTTGCGGCCTTCGCCGCTGCTACCTCGGTCGCAAGCTGGGTGTTTTCGCTCCGGAGCGCTTTGAGTTCGGCCACGGCGCGGTCGCGCTCGGCCCGGATCGGTTCGACCCCGGCGGAGCGGTAGGCAAAATAACCGGCGGCAGCCATGGCGGCCAAAGCCGCAATCAACAGAAGTGATTCGATCATTTCGGAAGCCTAGCATTCGCCGGCCCCGACCACATGCCCGGCCAGCTTAGGCGTGATTTGGCGCATGGCGAAGCGCCCGGACCAGGCGTAGGTTCGCTCCCCATGGATATTTTCGGGTATCTCATACCGGTCGGCCTCGGCGTCGTCTTCCTGACGCTCTGCTTTGGCATTTACACGCTCTTCCGCGGCGGCGATTTTGCGCGTTCATGGTCGAACAAGGCGATGCGCTTCCGGGTGGTGGCGCAGTTCGTCGTGATCCTCATCCTGGTCGCGGCGATGTTGTGGAAGCAGAACAATGGTTAGGCCAAAGCCGTGGTGAGGTTGGACAAGATCGTCACCAAGGCCGGTGACGGCGGCAAGACGCGGTTGGCCACCGGCGAGCCGGTATCGAAGGCAAGCGCGCGCGTGGCCGCCTATGGCGCCGTGGACGAGGCGAACTCCGCCCTCGGTGTCGCGCGGCTTTATACGACCTCCGATCCTCTGCTCGATCCGATCCTGGACCGCGCGCAAAATGATCTGTTCGACCTCGGCGCCGACTTGGCGACGCCGCACGCCGAGGACCTGAAATTCGAGCCGCTGCGCGTGCAGGAAAACCAGGTGCTACGCCTGGAGGCCGAGATCGATCAGCTGAACCAGAACCTTGCGCCGCTGAACTCTTTCATCCTGCCCGGCGGGTCGCCGGCGGCGGCGCATCTGCATCTGGCGCGGGCGATTGCGCGGCGCGCCGAACGGGCGATCGTGGCGCTGGCGGACGTGGAGCCGGTTTCAAAGGAAGCGATCAAGTTCGCCAACCGGCTCTCGGATCTCCTCTTTGTCGCGGCGCGCTACGCCAACGATCACGGCAAGGCCGACCTGCTCTGGAAGCCGGGCGCGAACCGTTGATGCGGGGGGGCGTGCACCACATCGATCTCACAGTGCGCGATGCGCACGCCTCGCGCGGTTTCTATGAAAGCGTGCTTGGGTTCATGGGCTACAGGCTCAGCAAAGGAAACCCTTTCTCGGCCGATGAAACCGGCTTCGATTTCGATCTGCGCGCCGGCGACAGTTTCACTTCGATCGGCATTTTGAGCGCGCGGGGCGGGAATGCGCGCCGGGCGCACGATCGCTACAGTCCCGGCCTGCATCACATCGCCTGGATGGCGGCGAGCCGGGAAGATGTCGACGCCATGTACAAGCATCTGCAGGGCATCGGCGCTGCGATTCTGGATCCGCCTGCGGACTATCCGCGCTACGGCGCCGGCTATTACGCGGTTTTCTTCACCGATCCGGACGGATTGAAGCTCGAATACGTGTATAAGCCATAAGCATACGGCCCGCGCTTTCGCACGGGCCGTTGGTTCTCATTGTCGCGAAGTTCAGTGTTTCCGGATGTCGTCGCGACGATCCTTTTCGTCGCGCATCGCGTCTTTCACATCGCCGGCGAATTCGCGCGCTTCGCCTTTGGCTTTGTCGAGCTTGCCTTCGGCTTCCATGGAAGTGTCGCCGGCGGCTTTGCCGATGCCTTCCTTGATCGCGCCCGAGGTCTTATCGGCCGCACCCTTCACGTGCTCTTCGTCCATGCTTCTTCTCCTTGGATGAAGAAGAAACGCGGAACTTGCTCGGCTAGTTCCGATTACGTGATGTACTGCGCACCGTTCATGGTGAGCGTGGAACCGGTCATGAAACCGGATCCTTCCGACGCAAGGAACGAGACCGCGCTGGCGATTTCCTCCGCCTTGCCGAGACGCCCCACAGGTATGGTGGAGATGATTTTCTTCAGCGCTTCCTCCGGCACAGCGGCGACCATGTCGGTGTCGATGTAACCGGGACATACGCAGTTCACGGTAATGCCCTTGTTGGCGCTTTCCTGCGCGAGCGCCTTGGTGAAGCCGATCATCCCGGCTTTCGCAGCCGAATAGTTCACTTGGCCGACCTGACCTTTTTGCCCGTTGATCGAACTGATGTTGACGATCCGGCCCCAGCCGCGCGCGCGCATGCCTTCGATGACCTGACGCGTCATGTTGAAACAGGAATCCATGTTGACGCGGATCACTTCGCTCCACTGCTCGTGGCTCATCTTGTGGAAGAAGCCGTCGCGGGTGATGCCGGCATTGTTCACCAGCACGTCGATCGGGCCGAGTTGGTCCTCGACCGCTTTGGCTGCTTTCACGCAGTCCTCGAACGAACCGACATTGCCCTTGACCACCATGATGCCGAGTTCATTGGCGGCCGCATCCGCAGCCGCATCGTTGCCGGAATAGCCGGCGGCGACCTTCATGCCGTCGGCCTTGAGCCGCGCCGAGATCGCCTTGCCGATTCCGCGGGTGCCACCGGTAACAAAAGCCACACGCGCCATGAACGCCTCCCTATTTCGTCTGATGCGAAATCTCTGCGATCACATTGCCCGGCTCGCCGTCCCTGGCAAGCACTACCAGAGCGTGCGAACGCCGTAGGCGGCAAGCTCTGCGAGGGGCCCTAAGTCAGCTTCAGCGCTCCACGCACACCGCGATGCCCATGCCGCCGCCGATGCACAGCGTGGCCAGACCCTTCGCCTTGCCCCGGCGCTGCAGTTCGTAAAGCAGCGTCGTCAGCACGCGGGCGCCGCTGGCGCCGATCGGGTGGCCGATGGCGATGGCGCCGCCATTGACGTTCACGATGTCGGGGTCCCAGCCCATGTCCTTGTTCACCGCGCAGGCTTGCGCGGCGAACGCCTCGTTGGCTTCGACCAGATCGAGGTCGCCAACCTTCCAGCCGGCCTTTTCGAGCGCCGCCTTCGACGACGGAATCGGCCCGACGCCCATCACCGTCGGATCGACGCCGCGCGAAGCCCACGAGGCGATGCGCGCCAACGGAGTCAACCCGCGCTTGTTTGCTTCATCCGCCGTCATCAGCACCAGCGCGGCGGCGCCGTCATTGATACCGGACGCATTGGCGGCGGTGACGGTGCCGTCCTTTTTGAACGCCGCGCGCAGCTTCGCCGCCCCCTCGAGCGTGGCGTCGTGTTTGATGTATTCGTCATTCTCGACGACGACGTCGCCCTTGCGGCCGGACACGGTAACGGCGACGATTTCGTCCTTGAACTTGCCAGCCTTTTGCGCCGCGCTCGCCTTCTGCTGCGAGAGTGTGGCGAACTGATCCTGCTGCTCGCGGGTGATCTGCCACTTCTCGGCGACGTTCTCGGCGGTGATGCCCATATGATACTGGTTGAAGACGTCGGTCAGGCCGTCCTTGATCATGGTGTCGGAGAATTCGGCTGGCCCCATTTTCGTGCCGGCGCGCAGGTGCGCGGCATGGGGAGATAGCGACATGTTCTCCTGTCCGCCGGCGACGATAACCTTCGCGTCGCCGGCCTTAAGCTGCTGATAGCCCACGACCACGGCGCGCAGGCCGGATCCGCAAACCTGGTTGAGCGACCAGGCCGGGCTGTCATCCGGCACGCCGGCCGCGCGTGCGGCTTGGCGCGCGGGATTCATGCCCTGGTTGGCGGTCAACACCTGGCCGAGCACGACCTCGGAGACCTCCTTGGCGTCGGTCTTTGCGCGATGCAGCGCAGCCGTGATCGCCGCTTTGCCGAGCTCGTGTGCGGGCGTTGCAGCAAAAGCGCCATTGAACGATCCGACCGGCGTGCGGGCGGCGGAGACGATGACGATGTCGGTCATGGGCTACAGGCTCCTGGATCGCGAAAGCATTGGTGAGAAAGGAAGTCTTCCGCCCTCCTATCGCACATGCAGCGCGCGAAATCCAAGCCGGCAGACCGCCTGCGGCTGGCGAAAACGGCGTCTTTGTCTTGCATTGCAGTAGAGGACGCGAGAGTTTGGCTCGAAGGCTCGCGTTCGCGGGCGCCAAAGGTCGAAGGGACACGACGTGGCGGATTCAAGCAGCCCGGCAGCGGGGGAAGCCGGCGGCGCGGAAACTCAGGGCGAGCCGGTCGTCATCAAAAAATACGCCAACCGGCGGCTCTACAATACCGGAGAGAGCAAATACGTCACCCTCGAGGATCTTTCCGAGATGGTGCGCCACGGCGCCGACTTCATCGTCCTTGACGCCAAGACCGGCGAAGACATCACCCGTTCGGTTCTGGCGCAGATCATCTTCGAGCAGGAGAGCCGCGGGCAAAACCTGCTGCCGGTTCAATTTCTCCGCCGCCTGATCCGCTTCTACGGCGATCAGATGCAGGGCTTTCTGCCGCCTTATCTCGAAATGAGCATGGAGAGTTTCTCGAAGGCGCAGGAACAGATGCGCGAGAACATGTCCCGCGCGTTCGGCGCAACGACGCCGATGGCGGCGTTCGAAGAGCAAGCCCAGCGCAACATGGCGCTGTTCCAGCAGGCGATGAAGGTTTGGGCGCCGTTCGCCGCCGGGTCCGGGCCCGGCATGGCGGCGGCGAAGCCGGACGATGCCGAGGGCGACAAGGACGCTCAGCTCATCGAACTGCGCCGCCAGATGGAAGCGATGCAAAAGCAGCTCGACGCCATGGCCCGCGGCAAGGGCTAGGGCAACGGAGTAGCGGCGATCTCGACGATGATCAGGGCCGTGTAGGCGCCCCAAAGCACAGCGAGAATGATCGCAGCGATGGCGGGGAGCATGGCCGCGCCGGCCGATGGTGTAGCCGATGCGGTGTGTGAGGCTTGGGTCATGATCGGCCAACGTTAGGCGAAATGGCCGGTTCCGGCCAGCGCGATCGCGCGCGCAGTAACGATTGTCACGCGCCAACCGAGACCGGATTTGCTATCCCGATCGCGCATTCCAGGAGGGTAAGCATGTCCACGCCCGCCGCCGCTGCGCAATTCACCGGCGATATCCCCCGCTTCTACGACCAGCATCTGGGCCCGATCATCTTCGAAAATTATGCCGCCGACTTGGCGCGGCGCGCGGCCGCTGCAAACCCGGCCCACGTTCTCGAGATCGCCAGCGGCACCGGCATCTCGGCCATGGCGCTGCGCGCAGCGCTGCCGCAGGCGACACGCATCCTCGCCACCGACCTCAATCCGGCGATGCTCGAAATCGCCAAAGCCAAGCTGGCCTCGGCGATCAATGTCGAATTTCAGCAGGCCGACGCGCAGGCGCTGCCGTTCGCCGATGCAGCCTTCGACCTGGTCGCCATCCAATTCGGCGCGATGTTCTTTCCGGATAAGCCGGCGGCGTACGCCGAGGCGAAGCGCGTGCTCAGGCACGGCGGCGCCTTGATTTTCAACGTCTGGGGCGAAATGCGCGCCAATCCCTTTGCCGAGATCGCCAACGCAACGGCGATCAGGTTCTTCCCGGACAATCCACCCAAATTCTATCTCACGCCGTTCGGCTACGCCGATGCATCGAAGGTGCGCTCCGACCTCGACGCCGGCGGCTTCGCCGACGTGCGAGACGACGTCGTGCGCTTCGAGCAGGAGGTTCCGGATTGGCGCCACTTCGCCATGGGCCTGATCTACGGCAATCCGATGATCGCCGATATCCAGGCCAGCAAGACGGTGAAGGCCGATGACATGGTCGCCGCGACCGCAGCCGAACTGGAGCGCCGGTTCGGCAAGGCCCCGGCGAAGATGCCGCTGGAAGCGCGGGTCTATACTGCGCGAACCTAGCCGCCCCAGCTCTGCAACAAGCGGCGCGCGGCGCGGTGATACTCCAGCCGCGTCGACTCGGCTCCACTCTGCTGCAGTCGAGCGATAGTTTGATCGAGGCGGGCGATCTCTTGGCCCGGATAGTGGCGCCTGTACCAGAGCGCCGCGCGATAAGCGGTTGGCGAACAATCCGGCTGCGGCCTGAACTCCCAGACGCGCGGGCTCCCGGCGTTGGCCAGCACGCAGCGGCGGCTTGGCTGCTGGCTCTGCCAGACAACGCCGCGAAGGTCGTCGCGAGCATTGCTGCTGAAATCGTCATGGCCGAACGAGCCTGAGCTGACGTCGGTTGTGACCACCGTCTCGGTCTCCTCCATATCCATCGGCGGGTCGGCGATGCCGACGCGTGGGCGGAGGTCGAAGAAGTGGAGGAACGTCGAGACTCTGAGCGCACGGTCGCGGTTCGATGCATAGAGCGTCATCCGGGTCGCGAGGTGGCGCACGCGGGGTATGACAGTCTCGAACTCCCGCCGCCGGACATCGGGCGACGCGAATACGATTTCGTCGAATACGACCGCACGACCGCTGCGAGGCGTTTCCTGTCTTACCTCATCTAAGGCCCGGATCAGCAGCCGGTTGCCCATCGAATGCGCCACCACATAAACGCGCCGAACGCGCTCCTGCGCCACGACATCGCGCAAGAGACGGGCAAGCGCCCCGTAATTGGCGTCGTTCTGGGCGACGTTGCCGTCGTCGATGTAACTCAGCAGCCGGCCGGCGGACGGCCAACTGAAGGCGACAACCGCGCCGTCGATCTCGAGCAAAGCGCCCAAAGAGGCCGCGCGCGTGACGGCGGATGTGAACGAGGTGTTATAGCCGTGAACGAATACCAGTACCTCGGCGCCGCCACGCCGACCCGGCATGCTCGCGCGCAATTGTTGAATGAACTCCTGGCGGTCCGCGAACGGCAAATCTTCACGAAAGGTGACGCGGCGCTGTAAATCCTGGCTGGAGGCGTCTGTCGCGCGATCCTCGACGGCGCGGCTGTTGAAGCGCGGGATGTTGACAAGGGCTTCGCCATAGCGCGTCGCGCCCTGGCCCACAGCGCCCCGGTGCGCGCCTTGCTGACTTGGCCGCCGGGTCGTCGCATAGAGCACGCGCGCATGGTTGGCCGTTGCCCAGTCGTATTGGGTCAAGCGGGCGCCACGCGCTTGCGCCATGGTCTGCGCCGCGTTGGTGCGCCCGCGCGAACGCATCTCACTGCCTTCGCCGGCCCGCCCGCCACATTCCATCGCGTCCGCCAGGTCCATCTGATAGGGATACGAGGACGCGTCATTCGCGCCAGCGCTGCTCTCGTGCGCCGCCAAAGCCGCTCGGCGCAACTCGACCGCGCGCGCGCACTCGCGGGCCGCCAGGGCAAGATCGGCGGCGCGCATGATCAGTTCGGGTTCGTTGACGCCCGCCGCGGTCAGCAGAGATACGCCGCGTTCGCGCATGCGGCGAGACGCCTCGGCGTCGCCCCGCTCGTTCGCAATTTCAGCCACATCGATGCAGAGCGCGCCAAGCTCGGGGCGCAGCAATTCTACATTGCGGGCGATCTCGAACCCGAACGCACGCGCCTGCGTAACGCAGACATCGCGATCGACACGCTCCTGTGCGAAGCTGACCTCAGCCAGAGAAAGCAACGCGAACGCGCCCAACAGTGCCGTGAATCGCATCTCCCCTCCCTCGCCTAGCCTAGCCGCAACGCGCCAGCGTCGTTTCGGTGCCGGCGGCGTCGCGCATCGAGAGTTCGTTGCCGTTTGGGCGATACTCCCAGGTCTCGCGCAAGCCACTTTGTCCCGGTAGCGTCTGGCGCGCAGTGATGACACTGTTGTCGGTATCTATCGTGGTTACCTGCATAATTGAATCGAAGCCCTCGGCGACGCTGCGGATGCGATAGATATCGCCTTCGCCCTGCTCGACAGTGAAGCTGACACTATTGGCGCAGTCGCGGTCGAGTCTTCCCCATGTTCCGGCGAGGCTTTGCATCAAGCGCTCGCGCGCTTGCCTCTGCACTACGACCGGATCGACGGGCGGCCTGATCAAAGCGTTATCGATGCAGAACTGATAGGTGGATTCATTGGTGTTGCAGACCGCATCGCGCATGCCGCCCAGGTTCGAGACGAAACCGAAGATTGCCGAAGCGAACAGGAACACCGCTGTCAGCGTCGCCCAAGGCGTGCGCTTCCTCGGTGCGTAGCCGACGCCCTGCGGCGGCTTCTTGCCGGCGAGAATGGCGCGTGCGGCTTCGAGCACGGTCTTGAAGCGATTGTCGCTGGCGTCGCCGTTCCAGTTGGAGAGATCGACGCCTTGCCGTTCGCCGAAGAAAAGCGGCGGATCGCAGGGCTCGACGAAGATCTGGATCAGCTTGCCCTGATTGCGGGCGCGCCGCGCTTCGGCTTTGACGTTCTCGCTGGCGACGGCCACCTGGCTCCAGGCGACGATGACGACCTTGGCCTTCTCGAGTTCGCTCTCGATCGTCTGCTCCCAAGGATCGTCCGGTCGAATGTCCTGATCCCACCAGACGGCGAGCCCCGCTCCGCGCAGCCCCTGCACGATGCGCTGCACCTGTTGCAGATTCTCGCGCTTGTAGGAAATGAAGATGCTCATGGCGTCGCTTCCAATTCACTGATCAAATTCTGCGCGGCTTCGGCCCAATAGGTGTCGCCCGCCTGTGCGGAGGCGTCGCGCGCAGCCCTCAGCGCAGCCAGCGCGGGCGCCCGCTGCGCACCATCACCCGCTTGGGCGAGGCGCGCACGGGCGTAGCCGACATTGTACTGCACCGATCGCCAGCTAGCGTCGGCCTCTGTAATCACTTCGAGCGCCGCGTTGCCCGCAGCGAGCGCCTGTGGCCACGCAGCGGCATCGCCCGATGCTCCGAGCGTGATGTAGATCGCACTCAGCTCTCCTTGCGCCTGCGCCCATTGCGGCCTTGCGCCGGCCGTTGCAAAACCTTGTACCGCGCTACGATAAGCGGCGACGGCCGCTTCGCCTGCGCCCGGCTCGTTATGTCCCAGCAGCGCGCGCAGCGTGTTGGCGAGCCCCAATTGCGCCGTCGCCCAATCGACGGGGTTTTGTTCCGGAGACTGGATTTCCAACAACCCCCTGAAGCGTTCCGCTGCCTCGCGAAGTGACGCGACGTCGCCGAGCGCCAAGAGGATATACCCTCGCGTGGACTCCACGTAGGCCCAGAACTGCGAGTGTTCGTTCCGTGAAATGACTTCGCTTGCGCTGGCAAGCTGGGTCAAGGCGTCGCGGAAGCCCTGCTGATCGTCAGGCCATGCGATACGGTAGCCGGCATGGGCCATCGAAACCTGCGCTCTGGCCCAATCCATCGGCCGCGCTTCGCGTGTAAAGACCGCAAGCGTCGACTGATGGATGGCGATGATCTCGCGCTGATCCTCGTCAGTAGCGGCGAGCGACGAAAGCGTGGTCGCGAGATTGAACTGCGTTCTGGCCCACAATTGCGGCGCCGCTTCACGTGGCCGCGCTTCGAGCGCGGCCCGCAGAGCCGCCGCTGACCGGACGAATGCAGCACGGTCGCCTCTGCGCGACCCGAGTTCACGATAGGCGATGCCGAGATTGTTTTGCAGCGCCGCCCAAAGCTCTGGCGCATCCTGGCGCGATGTCGCGCTCGAGGCGTCGCTGAGCCGGGTGATGGCCTCTTCCAAGGCTTCTGGACCGGCGCTCGATCCCATCAGGTAGGAGGCGAGATTGCTCTGCGCTTGCGCCCAGCGGTAGGGATAGAGTTCACGCGGAGATAGGGCGATGACTTCGCGCGCAGCGGCCACCGCCAGGGCCCTTGCGCCGGAATCGCCGATGTTCGACAACGTTTCATAGCAGCCACTGAGATTCATCAGCGTGACCACATAGGTCTCGGCCTGAGGTTCGCCGGCGTAGGCGTCGAGCACGGCCCGGTTGATCGCGATTGCTTCGCGAATCAAATTCTGATCGGCGCGCGAATCTCCCAGCATCACCAGGACGGTTGCGAGATTGGCCTGGCTGGCGGCCCAGTCGTCCCGATTGGCTTCTCGTGTCCGCACCTCTAACGCCGCACGCAGCACGCCGGCGGCTTCTTCGTAGGTCGCCGGTGCGCCGGTGGTGTCGGCCAGAATGCGCAGCGCAAATCCCAGCCGGTTCTGGGCGCGCGACCAGGCGACAGGATTGCTTCCCCGGGTGTGGACCGCGAGCGCCGATCGAAACGCACTGATCCCGGCTTGGATTGCCGCAAAATCGCCGCGCTCGCCGGCATCTATGAAAGCTGTGCCCAATTCGGTTTGGGTTTCGGCCCATTCGCTCGCCTTGCTCGCCCGCGGCGCCATTGGCAGCGCTTCGTCCTGATAAACGCCGATCGCCTCCCGCAGTGCGGCCGCATCGCCGAACCGCCCGGCGTGGTCACGCAGCGCGTTGGCGCGGTCGACGGTATAGCGCCAGCGTTCGCGCGAGTCGGCCGGCGCCCGCGCCGCCGCTTCGCCATAGCGCCGAGCCGAATCGCGGAAGTCCGCGGCGACGAAGGCGAGACGCGCAGCCTCGGCCATGTCCGCGGCGACCGCCAGCGTTTGGGCGCGGCGTTCGGCTTCGCGTTGCAGGTCCTCGCGCGCCCAGCGCGCCTCCAGCGTCTCGGTGGTGCGTGCGATCAGTTGATCGTAGAGCGCGCGCGCTTCGCTGAGGCGGCCTTCCTCGGCGAGCGCGATCGCCCGCGTGCGCAGCGCAGCGAGTTCGGGATCGCTTTCCGTGCGGCTGCGCGCCTCGGTCAGCAACGTCCGCAACTCGCGCGCGCCGGTGTCGATCAGGCCGGCATAGGTATCGAAGTCAAGATCTGGACGGGCGCCGAAAATCTCGACCGCTATGTTGCGCACCGCGGCTTCACGCAGCTGGGTTTCGCCGGCGAGCGCGGAGAAACGAGTCTGCAGTGCGCCCAGGCGGCGATTGAGTTCGTCGGCCTGGGCTCGCGTGAGGCCGGCCGAACGGATCGTGTCCGGCAGCGGTTGCGCCAGGGCCGGCGCAGCAAAGGCAAGCGCGAGCGCAGCAAGGCCGAACCGCATCCCCCACCTCCCCGATGCACGCTAGCGCCGGTTCAGGCTATCGACAACCGTCGGTGCGCGGTCCTCGGCCAGCGGCGACTGCCCCGCTGTGGACCGGCCGCTGGACGACGCCTTTCGCTTGACCTTCAAAACGAAGCCGCGCCGCGCGCGAAGGCCCTTGCCCATTCAAACCGGGCTTCGCCCACTTCCGCCGCCGTGAGCGGACGCAGCGCCGCAAGGATGGCGCGCGTTTGCGTCTCGTCACGGCCAAGATGAAACATGAGCGCAGCGGCGATCATGCCGGTGCGGTGAATGCCGGCCGAACAATGCAAATAGATGCGTCCTCCATCGCCGAGCGCCGATTCCATTGCGCCGAGCGCGGCCGCGATGTCCGGCCTGCGTCGCTGCGGCAGAGACTTGGTGGAGCCCAGTTCGATCCAAATCCAGTTCATGCCTCTCCGCGCCACCGCCGCGCCGATCGCCTCCGCACCTTCGGCGCGGGACAGTACGGTCGTCACGTGAGTCACCCCTGCCGAGTGCATCGGCGCCAAAGCGCGCAACGATGGACGATGTCCGATGGCCAGCGCTCCGGACAGTATGCGCACGAATGTGAGCTTGCCTGCGTGTTCGACTTCGACCGACAAACAACGACTTCCGCTAGGGGCCGACACTTCCGCTCACGCTAGCACAGGTGCGCCGGCGCGCCGATCAAACCCACATCAGTTCCAAACCGGCGGCCGCCTGTCCTTCCACGGCATTTCCTTTTCGAGCTGTCCCGCCAGCCGGAACAGCAACGCTTCCTCGCCATAGCGGGCAGTGAACATCATCCCGATGGGCAGGTTGTCGCGCGACTGGCCGAGCGGCAATGACAGCGATGGCTGACCGCTCATGTTGAAGGGCGGGGTGAAGCCGAAGGTGATGCGTTGACGGCGGTCGAACTCCTTCAAGTCCTCCATCAGCGGATCGAGAAAATCGACGCGCGGCGGCGGCGTGCACATGACCGGCGTTAGATAGACGTCGAAAGTCTCGAAACGCCGCAGGATTTCACGCGTGCGCAGCCTGAGCTCCTGCAGTCCCCAGATCGCATCCTGGCCGCTCATGCGCTTGCCGGCCTCATAGGCGCGCCGGGCGAGACCTTCGATCTCATCACCCGGTTCGCGACCTTTGAGTTCGATCCAGCGTTTGATGTTGGCCGAGAAGTTGGCGGCCGATACCAGCCCCTGCGCGCGATAGAGCGCGCGATAATCGATGCCGAGCCCCTCTTCGCGCACGTCGTGGCCGAGCGCATTTAGTGTTTCCGCCGTCTTGGTGATGGTCGCCATCACGTCTGGATCGATCGGATCGCCGGCGGGCGTTTCCACTGACCAGGCGATGCGGAGCCTGCCTGGGCTCTTTGCGGCTTGGTCGAGGAACGGACCCTCTTGCCGCGGCGAGGCATAAGGCGACGCTGGCTGCGGCGCGCACGTCGCGTCGAGCATGGCGGCGCTGTCGCGCACGGTGCGGCTGACGACGTGATCGACGGAAAAACCGATGACCCGGTCGTTGTCGTGAATGCCGTTCGGATTGCGGTCGCGGGTAACCTTGAGGCCCACCAGACCGCAACACGCTGCGGGAATGCGGATCGAGCCCAGCCCGTCGCTCGCATGCGCAAGCGGGACCATGCCGGCGGCGACAGCGGAAGCGGCGCCGCCCGACGAGCCGCCGGAGATATGATCGGTGTTCCAGGGATTGCGGCATGGGCCAAGCAACGCCGAATTGGTGACGCCGGGAATGCCGAATTCCGGCGTATTGGTCTTGCCGGCAAGCACCGCACCGGAGGCACGATAGCGCTTGATCAGTTCACTATCTTCGCTGTCGGCGGCGATCTGCGCAAAGCGGCTCGCACTTGTCCGCGGCCAGCCCTTAACCCGCACGCCGAGGTCCTTGATCAGGAATGGCACGCCTTTGAACGGGCCGTCCGGAAGCGCGGCAGCGGCGGTGGCGCGGGCCTCCTCGTAAGCCTTGTACGTGACGGCGTTGAGCTTGGGGTTATTGCGCTCGATGCGTTCGATCGCTGCGTCGAGCAATTCGGCCGGCGTTACGTCGCGCTTGCGGACCAGATCCGCGAGGCCAAGCCCGTCATAGTTCGCATAGTCCCGCATGGGCGCCTCCGTCACGGCTAACGCTAGCGGTTAATTTTCGTTTGGCACGTGAAATGCAGCTTTGGCGGCATGCGCGCCACCCGCCCTCTGTTCGCGATCGACGCCGATTTCGTTGACATCGGTGAACAGCGCCGGACCGATCGCCGGGCGAGCGACCGCCGCGCCCTGCGCCTCAAATTCGAACCGCTCTTCGCGGCGACGCTGGTGAACCAGATCGCGAAGCCCGAGGACGGGTGCGTTCATGGTTACGCGACGCCCTGGCGCGGTCCGTGCGCAGGTATTGTGCTGAACGTCCGCGCCTAGCTACTCGCCGATCGCCTTTTTCGAGGCCTCGAATTCAGCCAGCCAAGTATCGATCGCGTCAAGGCGCGCTTCGATGCTCTCGATGCGGTCGCCGGCATCGGCATCCGGCGCCGATTGGCGGACAGCGACGCCGCAGCGAATCGTGACTTCCAACAGATCGGTTTCCAGCACGCGGGCGAACTCGGCCATCTCCACCGCCGCGGGCGCACGTTCATTGGTGAAGATGCGATGCAGTTCGCCGCGCTCGATTCCGGTCGCCACTGCGAGGCCGATGCGGTCGATTCCGCGCTCCGCCAGGCGCTGGTCGAACCAACCGGCATCGAAGAACAGCGCCATACACGATCCTGTGCTCGAGCGAAGCACGGCCCGGCGCCGAACCTGCAAGCAGGCGCCAAACCATGCACGCGTTCATCATTCCCCGATTCGGCCGCTGGCTCGACTTCACGATCGCCCTGGCGCTCGGAATGTGGTGCCTGTGAGTAAATCCCGGGACCTAACCCCTACTCAGTGTTGACCCGCAAATTCCACGTCGCGGCGGGCCGAAATGATCGTGACCACGACACCGGCCAGCACGTCCAAGAGCGCCATCACCAGAATGACGAAGAACACGCTGGTCGCGAACGCCGGATGCAGCAGAAATTCGACCAGACAGATGATGAACACCAGCATCGACAGCGCGTGATTGAAGATCGCCGCCGTTCCGGTCGAGGTGGATTTCAGCAGTTCGATGAAGAGCAGCAGCAGCGACATGAGCACGAGCACGTCGCCAAAGGTGATTACCCATTGGGCGCCCGAAGCCATGGGAATGCCCTGACCGTTCCATGATGCGGAAAGATGTCTGCGAACCGCTGCGCCATCGCCATTTTCGGCGGCCGTCGCCCCGAACGCCCAGATATTGTAGGTCAGCACCGGGATGAGGATCAGCGGAAAGACGTTGAAAATCGCGCCCATGGGGCCCCCCGTATTCGCAGGCCGGCGATTTCTGTTCGCCGCTGCAGCCAAACCAATCGTGCCAACCGGGTCTCTGCTCATAGCTCGTCTGTCCCCCCCGGCAAACGCGCCCGGCTTCTCAGCCACATAACGCCCCAGAGGTCCGTCATGTTCGCGGCCAATCTGCCGAGATTCGTGTACTTCGAGCGTCCGGCGCTCCGCTGTCGATGATTAACTTCCAAAAACTCGACTGCATAGCCTTCGCGCAACATCAGCGCAGGCATGAACCGGTGCATGTGGTCGAAATAAGGTAGGCGTAAAAAAGCCTCACGTTTGAAGACCTTGACCCCAGAACCGCTGTCCGTGGCGCCGTCCTTCAGGGCCGCCCGGCGGATGTTATTGGCGATCCGGGAGGCGACGCGCTTGCTCCAACCGTCCTGACGCTTGGTGCGGATGCCGGCGATCATGCCGAGATTCGTCGGCGCTTCCGCCCTGATGAGCTTCATAAGCAGTTTCGGCAGATCGGCGGGATCGTTTTGCCCGTCGCCGTCGAGCGTGCCGATCACGGGAGCGCGGGCGGCCATGACGCCGCTGTGAACGGCGCGGCTTTGCCCTGAATTGGCGCGATGGCCCAACACGCGCAACGTCGGTAATTCAGCCTTGAGCGCCGCCAGTTCCGCGCGGGTGTCGTCGCGGCTGGCGTCATCAACGAAGATCATCTCGTAGGAACGGCCGTCGAGCACGGCGGCGATCTCGCGTGCGAGCGCCACTGCATTGCCCTCCTCGTTCATCACGGGGACAACGACGCTGAATTCGATGTTTTCGGCCAACGGAGTTCCTGGGCGTGAAAGCGGGGTCTCTTAGCTGCTTCGCCGGTATGAGGCGAGTGGGCGCACCAAATGGGGCTGCAAACCGCCGCACCGGCGCGCCAGACTGAGGCGACGAATGGCGGCAACCGCACCTCCGGGTCTGTTCGACCAGTTCTCACGCGGCTGGCGTGGTTACGTCCTTATCGCCCTGTTGGCGCTTGGTTCAGCGCTGATCGGCGCCAACCGGGTCCCGGTCACCGACGTCGACGAGGCCCGCTTCGCGCAAGCGACCAGGCAAATGGTCGAGGGTGGAGATTACGTCCGAATTCGCCTCCAAGCCGCCGAGCGCAATCGCAAGCCGGTGGGCATCCATTGGCTGCAAGCCGCATCCGTGACCACGTTTTCGCCAGATCGACTGAACGTCATCTGGCCCTACCGGCTGCCATCGGCGCTCGGCTTGGTTCTCGCCTGCATTGCGACCTTGTGGGCGGGGACGGCGCTGGTGGGCGCGCGCGCAGGCTTCATCGGCGCGGCGCTCTTTGCCGTCAGCCTGCTCGCCAGCGCGCAAGGCATGTTGGCGACGACCGACGCGGCGATGACGGGCTTCACCACCCTGGCGCTGGCCACGCTTGCACAGCTGCGCGCCGGAACCGGGCGGTCGCGCCTCGTCGCGCTCATGTTCTGGGCCGCAATCGGATGCGGCATCCTGATCAAAGGACCGGTTACGCCCCTTGTCGCAGCCTTGACGCTGGGCGCGCTGGCGCTGTGGGAACGGCGCACTGCGTGGATGAAGCCGATCGCCTTCTGGCCAGGGCCAGCGCTTGCCGTTCTGATCGTGCTGCCGTGGCTGATCGCGATCGGCGCAGCGACCGACGGACGTTTCTTCGCCGGCTGGATCGGCGACATCGCGCCAAAAATAATCGGCGGCGATCGAGCCCATGGCGGCGCGCCCGGTTATCATCTGCTGCTGCTGCCGGTGCTGATCTTTCCGGCGACCTACGCGTTGCCGGCGGCGCTGCGCATCAGTTGGGGCGCGATGCGAACCACGGCGAGCAATAATGCTCAAGCGCCCTATCGCTTCCTGATCGCGTGGGCGGCGCCGACTTTCGCCTTCTTCGAACTGATGCCGACGAAGTTGATCCACTACACCTTGCCCGCCTACCCGGCGATTGCCTTGCTCTGCGGCGTTGGCCTGTTGCTGGCGTCGCGCGCGCGTTGGCGCACGGCCCACCCGGCAGGTGTGGTGATTTTCATCGTCGCCGGCGCAGTCATCGTCGCGCTCATGGCGACGGTTTCGACCTTCATGCCCGGCAACCTTGCCGACGCAGGCCTGCGCCGCGCCATCGGCACAGCCCTCCTCGGCGTGTTGACGTTGGGCGGCGCCACCGCCTGTCTGGTGTTTGTCCGCCACCCGGCGGCGCGTGTCGGAGCGCTCATTGGCTGTGCGCTGATCTTCTCGTTCAGTCTGCGCGAACGCCTCCTGCCGGAAGCGCGAACCCTATTCGTCAGCAATGAGGCCGTCGCTGCGATGACACGCGCGCGCATTCAGGCGCGCGACGATGAACGCTTCTGGGTGGTCGGCTACGAGCAACCGAGTATTATCTTCCTGACGCGCACCTCGATCCGCCTGGTCCCGGCCGAGAGTGCAGGCGACGCCAGCCCCGGCGACGGGATGATCGTCGAGGGGCGGGTGCTGGAGGAAGCCGAACGCGCGCTCGAAGCCCGCGGGCTCGTCTTCGAGCAAGCCGAACCGCCTGTGCGCGGCATGGCGCTCGGGCGCGGCGAACGTATGGCGCTCTATGTCGGCCGTGTCAGCGATCAGGTCGCCGAACAGCCCTAGGGGCGCCGGCAACCAGATTTCGCACGGCCACCAGGATCGCGAGCGCCGGTTCGGCAATGGCAGCGAACGCCTTTTCGGCGGGGGTCTTCGCACTCTTCGAAGCAAACAGCGCCAGACCCTGTGCGAGCTTGTGCGGACGGCTCTTCGCAAACCTGAACTGCACGCAGGCGGCGGCGTGTTGAAACAGCACGCTGCCGCCGGCGGCGGACGCACGGCGGCAGAGATCGAGATCGGCATAGTCTGTGTCGAAGTTCGGATCGAAGCCGCTGAGCGCGTTGAAATCGCTGCGTGGGATCAGCATGAAGGCGCCCGAAACGGCCCCCACTTTGGTTGCCGACGTGTCGTCGAGGGGAATCCGGCGCCTGGGACGATTGGGCCAATCGACCGCCATCGCGATGGCGGAAAAGGCGTTCAGCGATCCTGCGCGCGCGGCGGTACGGTCGCGTCCATCGAGATCGAGCAAGCGGCCGCCGACGATCCACGGCCCGCGCGCGCCGCCCGCCGCCGCCGCCATGCGCGCCACAGAACCGCGCTGCAGCACGACGTCGGCATCGAGGAAGAGCAGCCATCGCCCGAGCGCTTCGCGCGCGCCCAGATTGGCCGCGGCCGCAACGCTCGAGCTGGCGTCGACGGGCACAACTCTCACATCGCGCCGATCGGCTTCGAAAGCGCGCAGCGCGGACGAAATCGGCGCCGGATTGTCGTGATCGACGACAACCAGATCGTCGATCCAATCCTCGGACAATGCGCTGCGCAGGCAGAGGTCGAGCGGCGTCGTCCCCGATGCGCCATCGCGCATGTTGCTGGCGATGACGACGGCGGATATGCGCGGCGCCAGCGTAGCGGCCGACGACCGCGCGCGTGAGGGAAACTTGTCCAAAGCTGTCTCCGCCCCCTGGAGCCCCAAGCTCTATCCTGAAGAGCGCCGCGTCGGCCGTAAACACTTGGAGGCGCCCCACCCCTGCGGAATTCATTACCACATTACCAGGGCGGGTGCGCGCCGAATCTGCGATTGCCTGCGCGGCCCATTGCGAATCCTGACATCTCGGACCGATGGATCAGCGCCAAATTGACCTCGTTCGGCAGTCTTTCGCACGTGCGGAAAAAATCGCTCCCCATGTCGCAGCCACGTTCTACACCGAGCTGTTTGTCATCGACCCGACGCTCAAGCCGCTTTTCACGGGCGACATGGTCACACTCGGGCGCAAGCTGATGGACATGTTGCACCGCGTTGTCGGTGCTCTCGATGCGCCGGAGACGATTTCAGCGGAAGTGGAAGCGCTGGCGCTTCGCCATCTCGCCTACGGCGTCGAGCCGCATCACTATAACAGCGCCGGAATCGCCCTGCTGCGCACGCTGCAGCACGAACTCGGTGCAGACTTCACGCCGGAAACGCGCGCCGCCTGGAGCGTGGCTTACCGTACGCTCTCCGACACGATGCGCGCAGCGGCGTACGGCGCAAAACCCAACGCCGCAGCTCGCGCCGGATAGATGACGAAAGCGCTGGTGGTGCGGAAGCGCAAACCACGAGCCCGAGCACATAGCGCTGAGCATGCGCACGACATTCCGGGCCAGCGTTTCGCATTGCCCCGGCATCAAGAATTTTCGCCCTCACGTTTCAAGTCCGGCGGCGTTGCTTCCGCGCTCAAATCCCTGACCGCTTGCGTCAGCGGCAGCACTGTTTGCGCGTCGCTGCCGAAACGTCGCAGCGCCACGCTTGCGTTCTCCGCCTCCTTCCGCCCGACTACCGCGATCACCGGGATTTTCTGCAACGAATGCTCGCGAATCTTGTAGCCGACCTTCTCGTTGCGAAGGTCGAGTTCCACACGCAGACCGGCGGCGCGAAACGTCCGCGCGACTTCGGCGGCATAATTGTCGGCGTCCTGGGTGATCGTCGCCACGACGACCTGCACGGGCGCGAGCCACATCGGAAACGCGCCAGCATAGTTCTCGATCAGCACGCCGATGAAGCGCTCGAGTGAGCCCAGGATCGCGCGATGCAGCATCACCGGTTTGTGCTTGGCGCCATCTTCTCCAACGAACTCGGCGCCGAGCCGCTCAGGCAGCACGTAATCGTTCTGGATGGTGCCGCAGGTCCAGACCCGGCCGATCGCGTCCTTGAGCTGAAAGTCGAGCTTGGGGGCGTAGAATGCGCCGTCGCCGTCGGCGATGACCGGTTCGACGCCGGCTTTGCGCGCCGCATTGAGCAATTGCGCTTCGGTCTTGTCCCAGAATTCGTCAATACCGGCGCGCGGCGTGGGACGGGTGCCGAGCGTTATGTGATCGGATTGCAGATCGAAGTCGCGGTGGATCGAGTGGGCGAGCGTGATGAACGCGGCCACTTCCGCCTCGATCTGATCCTCGCGGCAAAAAATGTGCGCGTCGTCCTGGGTAAACGCGCGCACGCGCATCAGCCCGTGCAGCGCGCCCGACGGCTCGTAGCGGTGGCAAGCGCCGAACTCCGCCATGCGCAGCGGCAGGTCGCGATAACTCTTCTGGCCGAACTTGAAGATCTGCACGTGACCCGGGCAGTTCATCGGCTTCAGGGCGAGTTCCTCGCCCTCGACGGTCTCGCAGACGAACATGTTCGGACGATAGTTTTCCCAATGCCCTGATTTTTCCCAGAACACCCGGTCGAGCACCTGCGGCGTGCGCACTTCGACATAACCGGCTGCCTCGAGACGGCGGCGCATATAGGCCTCGATCGTGCGCCACAGCGTCAGGCCCTTTTCGTGCCAGAACACCATGCCGCGGCCCTCTTCCTGCATATGGAAGAGGTCCATCTGGCGGCCGATTTTGCGGTGATCGCGCTTCTCGGCCTCTTCCAGGCGATGCAAATAGTCTTCGAGCTGCTTCTCGTCTGCCCAAGCCGTGCCGTAGATGCGCTGCAGCTGCGCGTTGTTCTGATCGCCGCGCCAATAGGCGCCGGCGAGCTTCATCAGCTTGAAAGCCTTGCCGAGCCGGCCCGTCGACGGCAGGTGCGGTCCGCGGCAGAGATCCTTCCACTCATTGCCCTGACGATAGACCGTGATCGGTTCGCCCGGCGGAATGATGTCGTCGATGATTTGCGCCTTGAAGGTTTCACCGATGGAATTGAAATGCGCAATCGCCTCTTCGCGATTCCACACTTCACGCTGGATCGGCAGATTGGCGTCGACGATTTCGCGCATGCGCTTTTCGATTTTCTCGAAATCGTCGGTCGAAAACGGTTCTTCACGCGCGAAGTCGTAATAGAATCCGTCTTCCACCGTCGGACCGATGGTGACCTGCGTGCCGGGAAAAAGATCCTGCACCGCCTGCGCGAGCACGTGCGCCGCATCGTGGCGCAGCACTTCGAGGCCATCGGCGCTGTCGCGGGTGACGAGTTCGAATTTGCCACCCTTCTCCAGCGGCCGCGTCAAATCCCACCACACGCCGTCGATCTTTGCAGCGACGACCTTCTTGGCCAGCGATTTGGAAATGCCCTCCGCCACCGCGAGCGGCGTTGCGCCGTCGTCGTAACTACGCTCGGCGCCGTCGGGAAATTTGAGAGAGATGCTCATGATTTGTTGTTCTCCTTGGCGCCCCCGCTCACGGGGGAGCTGTCACGCAACGCGTGACTGAGGCGGCGGCCCGCCTCGCAGTTGATGGACGGTGCGTTTGCGGTCTGTCCGTCATTGGCTTCATCGACGACCCCGCGCGCGGGGGGAGACGCCGGCGGCGCGCGAAAGCCGCCCTTCCAATCGCCGTATCGCCACGGCCGCCACCAGGAATTCTTTTTGATCTCCTGCGGCGCCGGGTCCCATCCATGTCCGCCCCAGGGGGCGCAGCGGCACAGACGCGCGCCCGCCATCCAACTGCCCGCCCAGGCGCCGTGCATGCGAACCGCATCGGCGGCATACGCCGAACACGTGGGCTTGTAGCGGCAGCCCTGGCCGATCAACGGCGAGAGCGTCCACTTGTAGACTTGGATAAGGCCCAAAAGGCCTAGAGCGGGTAGGCTCGGCGGCATGACAATTACAGCGATTTGATTGGATCGGGATCGGGTCAGCCGCAGCCGCTGCGGCGCGCCCGATCTCGCGCCGCCGGCCTCAGAACGTAGTCGTCATGGTGACGCAGCGCCGGATCATACGGCGTTAGTAGCATTGTTCGGACGCCTTGCCCACCGGTTCCGGCGCAAGGAACCGGACCTGCCGGTCGCGGATTGTCGCCGCGCATGAACACAACTCGCACCCCGGGCCGGGTCATCATCACCTATGCCCGCAGCCTGATGGCGCTGGTGATCGCCCGGTCGCTGGCCGAGCGCGGCGTCGAGGTGATCGCCTGCGACGATGTCGGCATGACGGTCTGTTCCTTTTCGCGCCATGTGCAGGAAACCTTCACCGTTGCGGCGTGGGACGCCGAGCCGGAGCAATATTTGCAGGATCTGGAAGCAGCTGTGCTTGAATATGCGCCCGCCGACAATCGCCCTTATGTGCTGATGCCGGTGTTTCGCGAGATCGATCTCATCGCCAAGAATCGCAAGCGTTTCGAGCCGGCGATCAAGGTGGCGGCGCCGGAGAGCGCCAGCATCGAACTCGTGACCCCGAAAGACAGACTCGCCTTGCTGGCGCGCGAACACAGCCTCGACATTCCTGAAACTTGGATCGCGTCCTCGTTCGATGCGTTGCGCAAGCTGACGCCGGATCTCCCCTATCCCGTCATCGTCAAGCCGGCCGACGGCGCCGGCGGACGCGGCGTCGTCTGCGTCAATTCGGCGGCCGAGGTGGAGACGCACGCAGCCGAACTCGGCTTTGAGCCGCCGCCGCTCATTCAGCACTGCATCGACGGCGACGATTATTGCGTCGCCGTGCTGGCGCGCACCGGCGAACTCAAGGCGATCATGGCCTATCGCAATGTTACCACTTTTCCGCGTGAGGCCGGCGCCGGGGCCGTGCGCGAAACCGTGGACGCTGAGCCCTTTCGCGCGGAAGCCGAGAAGCTGCTCGCGGCCACGAACTGGAATGGCGTCGCCCAGCTGGATTTCCGCTGGAGCGGCAGCGAACACGACGCACCTAAGCTGATCGAGGTCAACGCCCGCTTCTGGGCCGGCATTTTTCACTCCGTCGAATCCGGCGTCGATTTTCCTTGGCTTCTGTACCGGCAGACGATCGGCGATGACGTCAGCATCGAGGACGAAGCCGAGATTGGCGCCACCACCAAGACATCCGGCGCCTGGCTGCTCGCCGCCATCGAGGACGTCGCCGCTTCGGACCCGCATTTCAATGCAGCGTCGGAAGCCTGGCGCGAAGCCAAGAGCAGCATCAAATCGGGCGAAGTGCTGGCGGCGATCGAAAGCGCCGGCAAGGCGGTCAAGGAAACCTTCTCCCTCAAGTCGGCGACCCGCGAACTGCGCGATGCGTTGCGCGCGCTGAAGGATGCGCCGAGCGAGCTGAGCGAGGCGAAAGACCCGTTGGTGGGGCTGGGCGCCCTTTTCGTGCTGTCTTCACTGGTACGTCACGGCAAGCTGCCGCCCGAGGTCACCTATACAGCAGAAGAGACAAACGCCGGCCTCGAGCCGCCGCCGGTGCGCAAGCGGCCGATCATTGGCATCACCAAACCGGAAGACGGCGACACGCTGGCCTATTGGGCGATGAAATTCGCAGTTTGGATCGCCGGCGGAGACCCGGTGAAAGTCACCGCCCGGGCCCCGCGCGATCCGCGCTCGATCGACGGCCTGATCTTTGGCGGCGGCGCCGACGTCTATCCGAAACGCTATCAGGGCCAGCCGAAGCAGGGCTACCGCTACGACCTTGCCCGCGGCGACATGGAAGCCTCATGGGCGTTAGCGGCGCGCCGCCACGACCTGCCGGTGCTTGGCGTTTGCCGCGGCGCACAAATGCTCAACGTGCTCGCTGGCGGCACGCTTCACCGCGATCTCTCCGAGTTCAAGCTTCGCCGGCACAAGAACGTAATGGTGCGTTTCTTCGAACGTTATCCCGTCCGCATCCGCCGCAAATCGACGCTAGCCGAACTGACTCAATGTCCGATGCAGATGAAGGTCAACGCCATTCATCTGCAGGCGATCGACCGGCTGGGCGCCGGCATGACCGTGAGCGCGCGTGAGCCGAATGGCGTCATCCAGGCAATCGAAGATCGGTCGCAGCAATTCTGGCTTGGGGTGCAATTCCACCCCGAACTGCTGATCTATCGCGCGCCATTCCGGCGACTGTTTCGCGCCTTGGTGAACGCAGCCGGCGCGCGCGCCGAAGAGCGCCGCAGCCGGCACGTGCGAAAACTTGAAACCGCGGCGAAGGCTCAGGAAGCGGCACGCACCGAAGCGTCCGAACAGCGCACGACGGTGAAAGCGCCGTAGCATTCCAGATACGACGCGCCGGGCATGTCGACGGTGTACTTGGACATCAGGTAGAAATTCTCGTACCGCCCTTGCCCGGCCAGCATGCCGGTGACGTAGTCGACGACGCTATCCAGCGAAAATCCTTGTTGCTGTGCGCCGGGCGGCGCCTGCGCCATGCCTTCAAGGAAAACGCGCGCCGCCTCCTCGTGGGCGGCGCGCGTCGGCACTGTAAAATAAGCTGCAACGGCAATCACCGCCAAGAGCAGCAACAATCGCAATCTCAGCCTCCGGTGCGCGTGTCGGCGGCGCGCGAACACTGCACCTGGGTGAATGCGCCCCAGCAATTCACCACTGGCTGACTATCGAGGGTGACGACGTACTTCGCAGCCACGTAATAGTTGCTGTAGGCGCGCTCTCCGGCGAGCGACGCGCCGAGGCTCTCGAAGCCTTCGGAGACATTTTGCGGATCGCTGAGCACTGCGTCGGCGCGCTCGCGCATCACCGCTTCATCCGGCCGGGTAAAATAGCCAGCCACACCGGCGATCACCAACAGCAGCAATATCCATTTCATGACAGCGTCCTCCCATGGCTCCCAAGCTCCGGGACCCTAGCCGCAAACCCCCGGGGCGGATAGACGATCATGAAGGTTTGCGGCGCTTCGGCGCGGCAGGCGGGGCGAATGCGGCTGAAAGCCTCTTCGGCGCCACGGCGCGCCAGCTCTCGTCGAGATAGTCCACGAGCTTGGCCATCGGCGGCTTCGCCTTGGGGCCGAACGTGAACGTGACCCAGCCCGACCTTGCCATGCCATAGCCCGTGGGCTCGGCGCCTTTGATCAGCAGCGCCTCTTCATGCCGATACGGCAGCTTCATCGAACAATTGAAACCGCCGTCCTCGCCGCCGGTCAGAAACAGGAACGCCTTCTTGTTCGGCGTCTTGAAGGCGTGGTGATCCCAGGGGAAGTCCTCCGCGGTTTCGGGATAGCCGAGCGCAGCCTTGCGCAGTGCCTTGGCGTCAACATGCTTGAGCGGCGGCATTGCGCTCATAATTGCCCTCCCGGCAGCGCACTGTTGTTCAGTGGAGCAGCCGCCGTCGTGGGAGCGGCGGTAAGCTTGCACCTCTGTGGCATCATCCCACCGCCGCTGCGCTGCAACAAGTCTGCAGCGGACGCTGGCGATTGGACCGCCCCGCGGTATGAGAGCCGATCCTTCTGCGCGGGGAGAAATCTCATGGACTGGTTGACGATCGCCGGCCTTTCGGCGGCCGGCGGTATTGGCGGCATGATCTATTGGGCGATTGCCGAACGGGAACTTATTCTCGCCCGCGCCAAAGCCTTGTTGCGACAACGCTAAGGAACACAGTCGCTGCGAACGCCGTTGCTTGGCTCAAGGGGATAAGGAGCCAACGCAATGAATGGAGTCTCAATTCTGGCCGCGATCGTCATAGGCATTCTCGCCGGCTGGATCGCTGAACAAGTCATGGGCCGCAGCCACGGCCTGCTCACCAACCTGCTCGTCGGCATCGTCGGCGCATTCCTCGGCGCGTTCCTCGCCAGCGCGCTCGGTATCGGTTTCGCCGGATTTTGGGGCAGCCTGATCGTCTCCGCCGTGGGCGCGATCGTGTTGCTGGCCATCGTCGGCATGTTCCGCCGCCGGCCGCTGCCTTGAGCGAATGATCAGGTGCGGCGCTGCTGCGCCTGATCCAACGCCTCGACCGCGGCGTCGAACGCCAGCATGGTCGAGGCATGCCGGGCGGGATAATCGCGCACGCCTTCGAGATGTCGCAGCTCCCAGAAGCGGCCCGAGGGCGGCGCGCCCTCGCTTTTGAGCATGGCGCGCAGCCCGTCGCGCGCATCGCGAATTTCCTGGGCTGTCGCCCCGATCGCGTTCATCGCCAAGACGCCGGTGGCGGCTTGGCCGAGAGCGCAGGCTTTGGGATGCACGGCGATGGCGCTGACGACGCCGTCCCGCAACGCCAGTTCCACCGTCACCACCGAGCCGCAGACCCGGCTCACTTTCGTGGCTGCGCCGTCCGGCGCATCCAGCCGGCCGACATGCGGAATGTCGGCGGCCAATTCCAGGATGCGCGGGTGGTAGAGTTCATCCATTTCCGCCCATATGTGGCCTTCCTTCGCAGGCAAGCAATCGGCAATTCGGCGACGGGAGTTCTTCAATGCGCAGGCGCAGCTTCGTAATCGGACTCGTTGCCGCCGCTGCGCCGAGCCTGACGCTGGCGCAGACGGGCGGCAATCCGCAGGGCGGCAACACGGCGCGGCGCGCCCAGGCGCTGGAAAATCCGATCGTCCCGGAAACGGATCTCGAGCGCACCTTTCTTGCGGCATTCAGCGACGAAAGCATGCGCACGGCGTTCCGGCGTCAATTGCTGGAATCGCAAATCGTGCTGGCTCTCGCCAATAATGCCCCGGACGCACCTCCGCTCGAACGCGATCTGCCGAACAATAATCGCGCGGCGTTCATCTTCACATCACTGGCGCGCGCCGAGGCGGTCATGGGTCCGGCTGCGCCCCGGCGGCTGATGACTGGGCGGGCTGCATTGGAACGGCTGCGCGGCAAGTACCTGATCGTCAATTATTCGCTCGAACCGATGCTGACGCTCGAGCCAGACGACATCGAGCGCTTTCTCGCGATGCCGCGCACCGGCGTCCCGTCAGCCGGGCCCTCCCAATAGGCCATCGCCGCCGCAGCGGCGATCGTAGAGGCCGCGCGCGCGCGCCAGCGCATCATTGCCGTCCGTATCGAATAAGTGGACCTGCCAGGTGTGGGTGCAGCCATTTGCGGTGGTGGTCTTGCGGCAAACCTGTGCCGGCGGATCGCCGCGATTTCCCTCCGCGCGCGGCGGCGCCGCACCGCAGGTGAATTCGTTTCGCCGCAAATCGTTGGACGCCGCCGCGACCTGCAGTCCCGCGGCATAGCGGCCAGCGACGGTTTGCTGAAACGCTTCCAAGGTCGCTGCTTCGGTAGCGTTGCGCCAATCGCCGAGGTTAAGCGGGGTCGACGGGATTTCCGGCGAAGCGCTCGGCGGGGTGCTGCTCTCGGGCAGGGTTTCGCACGCGCCGAGCAAAAGCGCGAAGGTCGCGACCAGGATGCGGGCGTGCTTCATCTCACTCACCTGTTGGCGCCGAGGCACATTTGATCGAACCCGGCCACGGGTTCGCGCTCGCCGCGCTCCAGCACAACATACCAGTCGAACGCACATTGGCGCTCCATGATTTCGATGCGGCAGTCGAGTCGGCGCTCATCCTCGCAACGAAAGCCGTTTTGTTCCAGGTCGCCGCGAACCGCCGCAGCCTCGCGCCCGGCGTAACGGGCTCGGATTTGAGCTTGGAAGGCCGGCGCGTAGACGGCCGGATCGGCTTGCCGCCAATGGCCGAAATCAATGCCGCCGGCGGCGGCTCCGCCCTCGGGGGGAGCGCTCGCCCCGCTCGGCGGCGGCGGGGGCATCGCCGTACCCCTCTCAGCCGGGAAGCGCTGGCCGGCGGCGGGTTCAGGCTCCGCCGCACCGCTCGCGCACGCGCCTAGGAACACAACCAGAGAAATCGCCAAAGCCCGCATGCGCTTGTCCTTGCCCCCGCGCATCCGGCTTAGTCAGGGGCGGCGCCATCTTCAAGGCGTTCACCAGACCTCGGCAGGCGCCTCCTCGTAATAATCGTCGTCCTCTTCGTCGCCGCCATATGCGCGTTCGCGCTCCCAGCGCCGACGGCGTTCTTCGCGGCGTTCACGGCGACGTTCTTCCATGGCTTGATACGCGCGTTCGTCGATACGCTCGCCGCTATAGATATCATCGCGGTAGTCCCCAGCGGCCTGTTCCATTTCCCGCCGCCAGCCCTCGCTCTCGTCACCCCGGCTCAGGGCAGGCCTCGTTTCAGCAGCCGGCGAAGGCGGCGCGGAAATCTGGTCACGACGCAGTGCGCTCAGCGCACGCGACAGATCGCCCTGGACAGCCTGCTGCGCCGCCCGAATGCGCGCGTCTCGATCGGGCTGGGCGCTCTGGCGGGCGCCGCGGTGCGGCGGCTGTGCGCTTTGCGCCGTGGCGGCCGTCGTGGCGCGCTGCGCGGGGGCTCGGCGCGCTGTGGAAGCGCGTTGGCTGGCCGCACGCGGCGCGCGCGCCCGGCGCGGGGGTTGCGCCCGCTCCACCCGCGGCGGCGGCGGCGCGCCGAGCAATTCCGACTCGGAAGCGCGCAGCGCCGCTTGCGGCGGCGCTTCCTGCTGCGCGACGTGCACCGAAGCCGGCGCCTCAGGCTTCGGTGGGATCGGCGGCGGCGCCTCCTGCTGCGGCGGCGGAGCTGGCTCGGGCGCGCAGAGCATCCGCACTTCGTCCGGCAGGCTTGGGCAGAGTTCGATCGCGGCCGCCTCGATTTCGTCGCCGAACGCGGCCGCGCGGGTGGCGACGACATCGGTCACCACGTCGAGTTCGGTGTTCGTCGGCGGGCCCGTGATCGCCACCGAAAAAGCGATGGCGAGCGAAATCGTCATCACGACGAAGCCGCGAAAGCTGTAAAGCCACGCACGAACAAGGGACACCGCGCGCATGCTGCGCATTGCTCCGCCCAAACCGTCCCGTCGTCGCCAATGAAGACAGAGCGGCGCCGCGGCGTGAAGTGGATAAAGACAGTAATGCGGCAGCCGGCGCCTAGAATTACGTACATTTTAAAGGCGGATCGGCGCGAATTGCGGGCGTTCGCGCGCGATGCTGAACCGGCGATGAATCGATCGGCGCTCGAGGCGAATTTTGATAGAGTACGTCGATGAAAAACGAAGCTCCGGGGAAGTCTCACACCATGGCCGCACCGGTCCGCGCCGAAGGCAAATGCCTGTGTGGCGCAGTGGTGGTGGAAATCGGCGTGCCGGCGCGCTGGGCTTGGCACGATCATTCGTCGGCGACGCGACGCGCGCATGGCGCCGCCTACGCCACTTATGTCGGTACCTGGACCAGCCGCTTCCGCTTTCTCGCGGGCGAAGACAATCTCACCCGTTACCAGGACAACGAGCGCGGCGGCGTCCGCAGTTTCTGTTCGACCTGCGGTTCGCCGGTCAGCTTCCAGCGCAACGCGCAGAACATCAACGTGCCGCGGGCGCTGTTCACGTCAGGCGTCGGCCGCGAGCCCCGCTATCACATCGCTATCGATGAATTGCAGGAATGGACCTATCTCGGCGAAAAACTCGGCCCGCTGAAAGGCTTTCCCGGCGTGGTCTGGACGGGGGGACGCAGGAAGCGGGCGTGAGGCTTCAAGCTGGCGCTGCGTCCAGCGGCGCGGTCATGCGCTCGCCTTCGCTGAACGGAATGGTGCCGTGCCACATGTAAGAGGGAAACAGCACCTGCAGGCCGGCTTGCGGTTGTACGATTTTTTCCACTGGACACCCAGGTGTCGGCCAGCGCGGCTCCCCGAACGTTACCCAGCCTTGCTGGCCCTCGCCCTCCGAAACGACCTTCGGGACGTGCACGTAATAAGGCCCGCTGATCCAGCCCGCCGGATGCACGTGATTGATGTGATAGCCGCCGGGTTTCAGCTTCACTGACCACGCGCCGGTGATGCGATACTTGCCGGTGTTGCGCCCGCTCCAGGGATGGTTCGGATCAGCCTTGGACATCGCGGCCATATAGTCGCGGATCGGCTCGTCGCGCATCTTGATGAAGGTCTGGATGATGGGATCGTCGACATGCATGAGGCTGCGCGAGGTCTGCGAGCCGCCGCGCACGGATTGATCGAGCGGATGGGTTTCGAGCACATGCAGGCGTTTGAGGCTAACCGCCAGGGCCTCGTTGAAGGCCTCGATGGTGGAAAAGCCCGGCGGCGGGGAAAGGAAATACGGCCGGACCATCGTGTCGTAATCGCAGAGTTCGCGATACCGTGGATCGCCGATCTGCCGCAGCGCCAGCGTTTGGTAGCCGATCCAGCCTTGGTTCAGCGGGTCGTCGCGCAGCGCAGGTTCGAGCGCTCGCAGGGCCTCGTCGCCGCGCCCGAGGCGCAACAGCGCGCACACGAGATTTATCCGGGTTTGCACGTGCGGCCGAAGCGTCATGGCGCGCTCCAGCAGCTTCAGAGCTTCGGCGGTGCGATCGAGTTCGTCGAACACCACGCCGAGAGATTGCAGCAAGGCCGGGTCGTCTGGCGCGCGGCTGAGCCCCTCGCACAGCATGCCTTCGGCGCGGTCGCGGAAATCGGCGTGACGCAAGAGATCGGCGCAATGCAGACGCAAGAGCGTGTCGTCGGGATTTGCCGCCACGGCGGCCTCGAAGTCGCGCGCGAACTGGGCGCCCTCGCCGCGCATCCAGCGCGCGTTTGCGAGCGCATTTTGCATGGCGACGTTTCTCGGCCAGCGGGCCACGCCCTCTGCGAACTCCGCCTCCGCTTCGGCAAGCCGCGTCAAGTTCGACAAGACCGCGCCCCGGCGGAACGCGATCTTGGCCGAGGCGCCGTGGAGCACGGCCATCTCATCGAGCGCAGCGAGCGCCGCCTCGTTTCGTCCGATCCGCGCTAACAGATCGATCCGCAGGTATTGCGCCGTCTCGCGATCCGGTTCCAGCGCGAGCGCTTCACCGACGGCGCTGAGGGCTTCATCCAGCAAATCCCGCAGGCCCAGCGCATGCGCCAGTAATTCCCAGGCTTCTGCCGACGGCGCCGTGGCGATGGCCCGGCGCGCGGCCCGCTCGGCATCGGCCGGACGCGCCGCCGCGAGCGCGCTACGCGCGAGTGAAACAGCGATCGGCGCGTTGTCGGGATCGCGTGCGAGCGCCGCGTCATAGACGCCGATCGCCTCCGCGTGCGCGCCGGCCCAGGCAAGCACATCGCCCAACGCCGCGCGATAGAGCGGCGCCTCCGGCTCGGCTTCGATGGCGCGGCGGAAATAGCGTTCGGCGTCGGGGGGGCGGCGCTGCGCCCATCGAATGCGGCCAAGCAGGTGCAGAACCGGCGCCGGAGCATGCGTAGTGTCAGCCCAAAGGCCCGCCAGCAGGCGTTCGGCGCCCAGCGGATCGCCTGTGGCGAGCCGGCGCTCAGCCTCGTGCAGCAGATCGGCGCGCTGGCGTCCGCCCAGCACCACCGCATCCAGATCGATGTCAGCCATGTGGCTCACGTGAACCCTCGGCGCCGTGCGGGCTGCACAAGCCCGACGGCGCACGAAGCTAGCCGGGTGGGCCTCAGCCCAAATGACTGACGTCAATTCGCCCAGAGCGAAGGTCGCCGCCCCATGCGGTCAAGCGCCGCACGTCTCCAACAGGCCACGCCCGAGCCTAGATCGTTGCGATACGCCCGAGGAACAGCCGCGTCTTCGTCGGCTTGTGGTGAAGCACGATGAAGAACGGGTGATCGGCCTTGAACTCGATCGGCGGCGGCGGCGGCGGCCCCGGCATGGCCGATGTCGCGCGCATGTCAACGGCGGTGACGGCGGCAGCCTCGGTGCCCTCTTCATCGATGGCGAGGAAGGTTTTGTGGATGACAGCGCTGATCGCCAAAGCCTCGTCGGCGGTGATGGCGGAAAAATCGGCGCCGTCGGTGAAGGCCGTGCGCACGCCCATGGTTTGCAGCTGCGCCGCCAAGTCGTATTCGGCGCGCATCTCCACTTTGGGCAGAGTCAGATCGAGACGCGGCCGCTCGGCGTCTGCGAGCCGGTCCATATATTCATTGAGCCGTTCGCCGGTGAGGCCGCGTTCGAAGGCAGCGAGGCCCGTGCGGTCGCGCGGCAGAAACACCGCGAGCGCGAAGGCGCCCTCGTCATAGTCGAAATCGGCGGCTTGGAATGTCGGTTCCTCGAAATAGCGGGCATTGGTCAGCTGACGCATCAGTCGTGCGCGCACGCGCGATTCTGCGCCGGTGAAGAAGTCGCCGTCTTGGGTGTCGTTGGCGCGGAACTGGTCGCTCCACTTGCCTTTGAAGTAGACGGCGTTGGTCAGCACGAGGCGGCGCATCGGGTCGGGTGCGGTCAGAATCTCGGTGATCCGGTCGTGGGTTTCGCGCGCGGCCCAGGCATTGATCTGGCGGAGCGCGCCGCCTTGGTTGCGGATGAAATCGACCGGCTCGATCGCGCCCGCCATCACATCGCGGATCATGCGCGCATATTCGGGGCGCAGCGTCATGCTGCGCTCGACCCAGGCGGCGTTGGCGGCGGTGAACTCACTGCCGCCGGTTTGACTCCGCAACGCATCGGCGAGCGCGCGGGTCTGCTGCGCTTCGGTTTCGGGCGAGGCGTCGAATCCGAACACGTGCGCGATCTCGGCGCCGGTCTGGCCGCCGGCGCCGGGATAGACCAGCGCAAAGGCGCTGGCGACGCTGTAAGGCGAGACGAACTGATTGCCTGGCTCAGCGGCGATGGCGCGATAGAGCGAGATGTCGAAGTCGCTGTCCGAAGCAGCGATGGCAGGCGGCGTCACAGGCTGCTCCGTTTGAGGCGTCGAAGGGGCCGGCGCTGCGCACGCAACGAGCGCGGCCGCGGTCCCGGAAAGAAGCAAACTGCGGCGATGCATGTCTCACCTCCGGCTAGCTGAACGCCTTCACGACGCCATCCGCGATCAGCACCAAAGCTGCTGCAATGAAACCACCAAAGATGCCGAAACCCATGCGGAACGTCTGGAGGTTGTCCTCACTGCCGCGGAAAGCGATCCAAATAAACAGCAAGCCGAACGCGGCGATAAATAGGCCGAAAGCCATCACCGCGGCGCCCGACCCGACTTGAGGAACGAAAGCAAGCCCGGCAGCGATGACGAAGGTCAATGCCGCACAGAAACTGGCCATGGCGATGCCGGCGCCGACCTGGACCGGTTCGTCCTTGCCGGCAGGTCCAAGCGCAGCGGCGACCCCGAAAGTAAGCCAAATCGTCAGCACCATGATGGCGGCGACGAAGCCTTGAAACCACCAGGCCGGAATTGACGGCGCCAGCCCGAACAGCAGCGACACCAGCAAGCAGCCCAGATACATCACGACCGCCGCAATCACGGCGTCGATGCGCTCGCCGGCGCCCCAAGTCGAGCGCACGATCGGCGTCACCGCGATCGCCTGCAGCAGGAACAGCGAGCGCCAGTAGGGCTGCAGCGTGAGATCGATGGTCATCAACTCGCTCAGCCACGCGATCACCGGCGCCAACGGCCGCTCCGCCAGCGCGCCAATCAGCGCGGATATGCGCTGGTAACCGTCGACGACAATGCGGAAGGGCGTGATCAGATCGAGCTCGCCGAACACCGCCGTCTCGAGCAGGTCGATGATGGAAAGCCCGCCTATGCCCATCAAGAGCAGCGGCAGCCAGCCGATCTCCTTGAGTGCGGCCCAGAGCGTGAGCCTTGGTTGCGTTGCTGCCGCTTCTGACACGCCCTACCCCTTCCGCCGCCACGTGCTGCCGGTGACGCTATCCATAACTTCAACGCCGCGCGCGGCAAGTACGTCGCGAAGGCGGTCTGAGGTCCCATAGTCCTTCGCCGCGCGCGCGGCGACGCGTTCGGCGACGAGACGATCGATCTCTGCGGCTTCATCACCGAAACTGGCGCGGAACCAATGTTCGGCGTCGTCTTGCAGCACGCCAAAAAGCTTCGCCGCAGCGAGCAATTCACCTTTGGCCTTGGCCTGCTCCGCCGGTTTTTTTGCTATGTTCGCTGCGGTTGCAAGCGCCGACAGCTCGGCGATCGCCGCCGGCGTGTTGAGATCGTCGCCTAACGCGCCAAGCAACGCAGTGGGCGCATCCACGTTTGCGGCGGCGACGTCTTTCAAGCGCAACAGCGCGCCGTAAAGGCGATCGAGGCTGGCTTGCGCTTGGCCCAGCAGATCGTCGTTCCAATCCAGCGGCGCCTTGTAATGCGCACTCAAGAGCGCCCATCGTATGGTCTCGCCCTGCCAACCCTCATCCAGCAACTCACGCGGCGTGACGATATTGCCCAGCGACTTGGACATCTTCTCCTTGTCCATGGTCAAAAAGCCGTTGTGCATCCACAGCCGCGCCAGCGCATGGCCGTGCGCGGTTTCGCTTTGCGCGATTTCGTTTTCGTGATGCGGGAAGATGAGATCGATGCCGCCGCCGTGTATGTCGATCGGCGAGCCAAGCTCCGCCTCGATCATGGCTGAGCATTCGATGTGCCAGCCGGGGCGGCCGGCGCCGAAGGACGCCGGCCAATGCGGCTCGCCGGGCTTGGCTGTCTTCCACAGCGCGAAGTCGGACGGATGGCGCTTGTCGTCCTCGCCTTCGACGCGCGCCCCGGCTTTGAGTTCGTCCTGGCTGCGCCCGGAGAGCTTGCCGTAATCGGCGTCGGCAGCGACGGAGAAATAGACCCCGCTGGGCACGACATAGGCGGCGTTGTTGGCGATCAGCTTCTCGATCACCGCCACCATGGCCGGCACATTCCCGGTGGCGCGCGGACGCAGGGTCGGCGTCAGCACATTGAGCGCGGCCATATCAGCATCGTATTGGCGTTCGACGTCGCGCGTGATCTCGTCGATCGGCACGCCACGCTGGATGGAGGCCGTGATGATCTTGTCGTCGATGTCGGTATAGTTGCGCGCATAGATGACGGCGCTCTCGCCGTAGACATGGCGCAAGAGCCGGAACAGCACGTCGAACACGACCGGTGGGCGGGCGTTGCCGATATGGGCGAAATTGTAGACCGTCGGCCCGCACACATACATCGTCACCCGGCCGGGGTCGGCGGGTTCGAACGGCTCTTTTCGCCGCGTCAATGTGTTGGTCAGTTGGATTTTCATGGGTCTTTGATTAGCCGCCTTCTTGTCGAAAAACCGCACACACTTTTTCGGAAGGCGGCGGGCTGGGTTCTAGCGGCAAGCAATGCTACACTCCATATCCGTGCTGGGGCCGCTGTGGTCCCGTCGCCTGAGGTGTGTTTCGGGCGGGCGTTAAGACCGGGTGCTTCCTATTTGGGCAGACCCTCCCGGCTCGACCTCCGTCCCTCAGACAAGGACCGATCCTCCCCATGAGTGAGATTCTGAAGTGGCGCTCGCCGACTGAGGCGCAAGCGAAGCGGCCCTCGCGCGAGGCCGCGATGGAAGCGGTAAAGACGCTGATCGCGTGGGCCGGCGACGATCCCGAGCGCGAAGGCCTGAAGGATACCCCGAAACGCGTGGTCGACGCTTACCGCGAATGGTTCGCTGGCTACGATCAATGTCCGGCCGAAGAACTCTCCCGCGTGTTCGAAGACGTTCAGGGCTATGACGACATCGTCATGCTCAAGAAGATCGACGTCGAAAGCCATTGCGAGCATCACATGGCGCCGTTCCTGGGCAAGGCTTATGTCGCCTATCTCCCCACCGATGCGGTGGTCGGCATTTCAAAAATCGCGCGCGTGGTCGAGATCTTCTCCAAACGCCTGCAGACGCAGGAAACGATGACCCGGCAGATCGCCGAGGCGATCGAGCAAACGCTCGATCCGCGCGGCGTCGCCGTGCTGATCGACGCCGAGCACCAGTGCATGAGCACGCGCGGCGTCCACCACAAGGACGTCACCACGGTGACGACGCAATTCACCGGCGCTTTCAAGGACGACGCCGAATTGCGCAGCCGCTTCCTCAAGCTTGCGGGGTATGGCTGAGGCGCCGATGCGCCAAACATTCCACAGCCTCAGCGTAGCCACGCACGGCAAAGGTCTCTACTCGGTCACCGATGAGGTGAAGGCTTGGCTGCGCGGCGCGGAGTTGAATGATGGCCTGCTCACGCTGTTCTGCCGCCACAGCTCGGCGTCGCTGCTGATCAACGAGAACGCCGACCCCGATGTGCGCGCCGATCTCGCCGCCTATTTCGAGCGCATCGCCCCTGAGGACGGACCATACGTCCATGACGTCGAGGGGCCCGACGACATGCCCGCTCATATCCGCACCGCGCTTACCCAGACGCATCTTTCCGTTCCGGTGCAGAACGGCCAGATGCTCCTGGGGACATGGCAGGGCGTTTATCTCTTCGAGCATCGCCGCGCGCCGCAGTCGCGGGAGATCGCGCTGCATTTCATCGGCGCATAGCCTGATCTAATCCGAAGCGATCGCCTGTGCGCCGGCATCGGGCCGCCTCGCCGGCTGCGCCGCCTGGAACTCCGCTTCGCTCATGCGCGCCGGTTTGTGCACGACGCTGACGAGCACGAAGCTCAGCAGCATGAGCAGATACCAAGCCCCCATCTTATCGATCGGCACGACATGCCAGCCATCGCGCTGGCTTGGATAGACCCAGGCCGCCGCGAAAGTGCCGGCGTTCTCGGCGATCCAGATGAACAGCGCGACCAGGAGATAGCCCGCCAGCATCGGCAGCCGGCGCGGAATGCGATCGGGCGTAAACACGAACCAGGCGCGGCCGAAAATGAGCGCGGAGAAGGCAAACAAGCCTAGCCGAATATCGATCGTGTAATGGTGCGTGAAAAAATTGATGTAAGCGAGGATGGCCAGCACCCACGTCGTCCAAGGCGGCGGGTAATGGATGTACCTCAACTCGAACAGGCGCGTGGCGCGGGCGATGTACGAGCCGACGCAGGCGTACATGAAACCGGAGAATAGCGGCACGCCGCCGATGCGCAGAATATTCTCCTCCGGATAGATCCACGAGCCCTGTTGCGTCTTGAAGATTTCCATGACCGTGCCGACGGCATGAAAGATCAAAATGACAACCGCTTCCTCCCAGCGCTCGAGCTTGGTGGCGAGCAGCAAAGCCTGAATCGCAACCGCAGCGATGACCAGAAAGTCGTAGCGGGCTATCGGTGGGTTCTCGGGCCAGAACAGATGCGTGCCGACCAGCAAAGCGATCATGGCGCCGCCGAACAGGCACGCCCAGGCCTGCTTCAGGCCGAACAGCAGGAACTCATAGATCCAAGCATTCCACTTGGATTTTTCCGCCCATGGCCTGGCCCAGGCGTCAAACGCGGCGACCTGGCCTTTGATTTTGTCCTTGAGACTCATCGACCCCACGCTAGCCGCTTTGCCGGCGCCAGTAATCCCGCGTAGAGAGGCAAAATGAAGGTCGCCGTCGTCGGTCTTGGCATCGCGGGGCTGAGCATTAGCGCTCGGCTCGCGCTCGCCGGCCACGACGTTTCCGGGTTCGAACAATTCGATCCGATGCATGAGGCGGGGTCATCGCACGGCGACACGCGCATCATGCGCCTCACGCCCGGCGAAGGCGAAATCTATGTCGCCCTGGCGCGGCGCGCCGGTGCGGCGTGGCGGACCTGGGAGGGCTTGGCCGGGCAGCCTTTGATCGAATGGACCGGCGGCTTGATGGCGGGACCGCGCGGCTCGCCGTTTGTCGCCGCGTGCCAGCGTTTGAGCCGTAAGCCCGCCGCGCTGCTGCGCGGCGACGCGATCCACCCGTTGACGCGCGGCTATATCGCGATGCCGTACGAGTGGGACGTGTTCCGCCAAGACGACGCCGGCGTGATCGCGGCCGACGCCGCCCGCGCGTTCCTGCTGCGTCAGGCCACGCGTTGGGGGGCCAAACTATTTCACCGCACGAAAATCCAGCCGCCGATAGAAGGCCCGCGCCTCCGCGTGAACGGCGAGCAGCGCGAGTTCGACTTCATTATCGTCACCAGCGGGGCGTGGGCCGGGAAGATGTTGCCTGAGTTCGCCGGCAAGCTGGAAGTGAAGCGCCGCGTGGTCGGCTGGTTCGAGACGGCGGCGCCGCGGTTGCTGCCGGTGATCTGCGCCGACAATGATGTCGGCGTCTACGGCATGCCTGCGCCGCGCGGACTCTATAAATTAGGCCTCCACGCCCTCGGCGGCGCAACCGATCCCGACGACGTGCGCGGACCCGACGCCAGTGACGCGGCTCTGCTTAGCGAACACGCCGCGCCGCTATTGCCCCAGCACAATCCGCATCCGGTGCGAATGAAGCGCTGCCTCTACACCGTCACGCCCGACGAGAACTTCATCATCAGGCCCAGCGCCGCCAACGCGCGCGTGCTGATGTTCTCCGCGTGTTCGGGGCACGGCTTCAAGTACGCGCCGGTGTTCGGCGAATTGGTGCAGGAGTGGCTGATGGAGGTTCCCTCGCAAGAACTCGAGGCGCTGATGCATCCTAGCGCAAATGTTAATCGGCTCGGCGCGGCTAAACTCTAGACGCGCCTCATTGTCGTCGCATGCGCGCTGAACATTGCGCCGCCATGAACGCCGCGCAATTCATCTCCCTCGCCGATTCGCTGCGCGATCGCGCGCTGAGTTCCGGCGTGGACTTGAACGCGTCGAATTATCTCGTGCATGCGACTTTGCTGCGGGCGCTGCGAGAACAGCCGCTGCATGAGATCGAGCACGAGACGCTTTCACGGGCGGTCCTGACTGCCCCGATCAGACTGTCGTGATTGCCGCTATTCCGGGGCCTGCCTCCGGCGCGACGGTGAACGCGGCGGCGCGTCTGACTTCGTAATCCCTCGAGGTGATGCTCGACACGGCGAAAAACTCCGCCGTCGCGCGCTCGGCGGTCAGCGTCAGCAGCAGGAAGCCGCGCTTGAGCGAGTCGGTGTACTTCACGTGCGGATTGCGCGCACGAACGCCGGCGGCGAAATCGATGCCGAACGGGGCGAAGTATTCGCCGTCGCCTGGAGACGTTATCGAGGTGGCGCCGAACTCGACCGCGACGCGGCCATCGGCGTCATTCACTTCGTTGGCCCATGCGGTGTGGGTGTCGCCGGTGACCACGAGCGCATTACCGCCAGCAGCGCGCATCGCGCTCAGCACCCGGCTGCGCGCGCCCGGATACCCGTCCCAGGAATCGGTGTTCAGCGGAAACGCAAAGCGCGTGAGCTTCAGTTGCTGTTTGACGCCCGGTATCAGGCGCTCCAAGGCATCCGCCAATTGCGGCGGCGTGGCTGAAAGGTCCGGCGCATTGACCGGCGCCATCAGGATTTGGTTGCCGAGCACCTGCCAGACGACGCCGCGCTGCACTGAGCCATGCAACTCGTCTGCGAGCCACTGTTCTTGCGCTGCGCCCATCAGCTGACGGTCGGGCGCGCTCAACAACGCAGCGAGAGCCGGCACGTCGGGCGCGACGTAGAAGCCAGCCGGGAGATTCTTAGGATCGGCGGCCAGGCCCTGCGCCCGCCGCCAGTCGAGCACCGGACGCAATTCGCCGCGCACGTCCTCGTAGATTCGCGGCAGGCTTTGCATCGCCGGCACGTCCGCGTCGCCCTCGCGCAATGCAACCGGCGCAGCGGGATTGGCGAAATTCCAGCGTTGCATCTCGATCGGCAGCTGCGAGTTGTAGTCGAGCTGCTGCGTGCGCGCGAGCAGACGCGTTTCCAACATGATCAGCGAAGCCAGATTGCCAAACTGAAACGAGCGGTTGATCGCTTCGAACGCGGCGCCCGGTTGCGGATCCCGGATCGGCATCCATTCGTAATAGGCCTGCAGCGCCGCTTGCTTGCGGTTGGCCCATTGGCCCTCGCCTTCATTGTGATTGTCGGCGCCGGTGGCGAAAGCGTTGTTCGCGGTCTCGTGATCGTCCCAAACGACGATCCACGGCGCAATTGCGTGCGCGGCTTGGAGTTCAGCTTCGGTCTTGCACTGCGCGTGACGGGCGCGGTAGTCCGCCAGCCGCGTGCATTCCACTTCCGGCGCGGGCACGCGGCCGAGTTGAATGCCGACATCGCCGCCATAGCCGGAAATGCCGTATTCGTAGATGTAGTCGCCGAGATGGATGACAGCATCGACGTCGTCGCGTTCGGCCAATGCGCCGTAGGCGTTGAAAAAACCGTGCGGATAGGAGGCGCAAGACGCTACTGCGAGCTTCACCTGGTCGAGTTCGCCGCGCGGCAACGTCTTGGTTTTGCCCACCGCGCTCTCGGCCGACCCGGCGCGGAAGCCGTAGAAGTAAGGCGCGCCGGGACGAAGACCGGTCACGTCAGCCTTCACGGTATAATCGCGCGCCTCGGTGGTTTCGATTACCCCGGTCTTCACCACATCGGTGAGCTCGCGGTTGCGCGCCACGATCCAGCGCACCGGCACCGGGCCGGAATTTTCCGGCGAGACGCGCGTCCAGATGATGACCTTGTTCAGCGTCGGGTCGCCCGAGGCGACGCCATGATTGAACGCCACAGCGCCGGCGTAAGCAGGCGTATCGACATTCTGCGTGCAGGCGGCCACTGCACCCGTTGCTGCAGTCAGCGCCCCGCGGCGCGTCCAACCCCGTTTGCTCATCTGTTCTTTTCTCCCCGCCGATGTTTTAGCCGGTAGGCCGTGGCCTACAACCGTCATTCCGGCGCGCGGAGCGCGATCCGGAATCCAGGGCGACCGCACGGCGCTTTGTCACCCCCCTGGTTTCCGGGTTCTCGCTTCGCGAGCCCCGGAATGACGGATAGGGAGGGTCCGTGGACGACGAACTCGACCAGAAACCAGAAGGTGAAATCCGTACCGCCGTCGCCCCCGTTGACGCCGCGGAGGAACGTGTCGACGCATGGCTGGCCAAGCTCTGGCCCGACCTCTCCCGCTCGCGCGTGCAGGGGCTGATCGGCGCCGGCAAGCTGACGGCCGACGGTGCAACTGTCACCCACGCCAAGGATAAGCCGCGGGCGGGTGCGCTCTACGCGTTGACGCTGCCGCCGCCCGAGCCCGCTGCACCGCTGCCGGAAAAGCTGCCGCTCCGCATCGTCTTCGAGGATCGACACCTGATCGTCATCGACAAGGCGGCTGGGATGGCCATGCATCCCGCGCCCGGTTCGATGCGGGGCACACTGGTCAACGCCCTGCTCGCGCACTGCGGGACATCGCTTTCCGGCATCGGCGGCGTGGCCCGGCCAGGAATCGTACATCGGATCGACAAGGATACGACCGGTCTCGTTGTGGTCGCCAAGAACGACGCCGCCCATGCTGGGCTCGCCAAGCTGTTCGCCAAGCACGACCTGGAGCGGGTCTATTATGCGGTGACGCGCGGGGCGCCGAACGAGCGGAGCGCGCGGATCGAAAATAAGCTGCTCCGTTCCCATGAGGACCGGCGCAAATTTGTCGTTGCCCGCAATCCCGATGCGAACGCCGGCAAGACTGCGATCACCGACTACTGGACGATCGAAAGCTACGGTCAGCAAAGCGGCGCTCCGATCGGGCGCGCCGCCGCCGCGCTGCTCGAATGCCGGCTGCACACCGGCCGCACCCACCAGATCCGCGCTCATCTCGCCCATCTCGGTTGCCCGCTGATCGGCGATCCGCTCTACGGCAAGCAGCGTGCGTTCAAGGCGGAGGGGCAGCATGCGAAGAAGGTTGCAGAAGCCGTCGCCGCCTTTCCCCGCCAGGCGCTGCATGCAGCGGTTCTGGGATTTCGGCACCCGGTAACGGGTGACGAACTGCGATTTGAAAGTGCGCTGCCGGAGGACATGGAAGCGTTGCTTGTGCTGCTGCGCCAACTCTGAAGTTCCACGCAGAATCTGCAGCCGGCGCCTCTCTTCTGTCGCAGAACCGCGCTAGCTTCCGCACGCTGCAATTCACTCCGGGCGGAACTCAATGTCCTCGATCTTTCCCAACGCTGAGCGCGTGCTCGCGGCTGTCGGCGCTCTCGCCCTGTTCGCGCTGAATGAAGTGCGCATGTTTCATGGCCTGCCTCGGCTGCCTGATCCCGCGACGGGCCAGACCTACGCCGCCTCGATCCAGATCATGGACGCGGCCGCCCCGGTCTATCTCGGCCTTGCCGATCTCAGCTTGCGCTGGGGGCTTGCCGCGCTGGTGGTAGCCTTGTGCCTCTGGGCGCTGGCGGAAACGTTCGGGAAACAGACCGAGCCGGCGCGATAGGGCGGAACCCCAAGGTCTAGCGCCCGTCTCAATTCGTTCCGTGCGCCGATTCTAGCGATTGATTTCGTTTCGCTTGCCGAATCAGCGTGTTCCTGCTATGTTCTAAGGACTAACAATTGCCTAACGCCGGTCGCGGCGAGGGCTTGAACGCTCCCTATATTGGGGGTCATGGCGGCAACCCGGCTGCGCTCTCCCGCGTATTAGAGAGACAGTCGAAAATGCCCGCTTAGGAGGGGTTTCAACGCACATATGGCATCAACCGCGCTCACGCTTGCACTCAGCCCAGAACAAGGGCTGCAGCGGTACCTTTCGGAGATCCGCAAATTCCCGATGCTGTCCAAAGAGGACGAATTCATGCTGGCCAAGAGCTGGCAGGAACATGGGGACACGCAGGCTGCGCACAAGCTGGTCACCTCGCACCTGAGGCTGGTGGCCAAGATTGCGATGGGCTACCGCGGCTATGGCCTGCCGATCGGGGAAGTGATTTCCGAGGGCAATGTCGGCCTCATGCAGGCGGTCAAGAAATTCGACCCGGACAAGGGTTTCCGGCTTGCGACCTATGCGATGTGGTGGATCCGTGCGTCGATCCAGGAATACATCCTGCGCTCTTGGTCGCTGGTGAAGATGGGCACCACGGCCGCGCAGAAGAAGCTGTTCTTCAATTTGCGCCGGATGAAGGGCGAAATGGCGGCGCTTGAAGAGGGCGATCTGAGGCCAGAACAAGTGGCGACCATCGCGCACAAGCTTGCGGTCACGGAAGAAGAAGTGATTTCGATGAACCGCCGCATGAGCGGCGGCGGCGACGCCTCGCTCAACGCCCCCATCGGCGGCGCAGCCGGTGAAGGCGACAGCGAATGGATGGACTGGCTGGCCGACGATCAGGTCGAAGGCACCCAGGAAACCCGGCTTGCCGAGAGTGAAGAGTTCGGCGCGCGCATGTCGCTTCTGCAGGAGGCGATGGGGGAATTGAACGAACGCGAGCGTCACATCATCCAGGAGCGGCGCTTGAAGGACGAGCCCGCGACTCTGGAAGAGTTGTCGGTGCAATACGGCGTCAGCCGCGAACGCGTGCGCCAAATCGAAGTGCGCGCATTCGAGAAGCTGCAAAAGGCGATGAAGAAGCAGGCGGCATCGCGCGGCCTGCTGGCAGAAGCCGGCGCCTGAGTCAGATAGCAAAGCCCTGCCCTGGGCCTTCGCCGCGGCGCAGTTCGGTGCGTCGCGGCGATCACATGACAGCTCCACATGGCGCCCGCGACTCTGCAATGGTTTCAGCGAGTTAAGTCTGCGTGGGGCGCCGCACTGAAGGAACGCCCGCGAAACCGCGGCGTTGCGTCAGTGTTCCATGGACGACGGCCGCCCAACCATCCGCAACCGGACCGACGCCTTTCGCGCCTGGAGTGCGCGTCAGGTTGCGCGCGTCGGCGAAAGCGTCGGCTGGGCTTGGCGCAGAACGCGCGCGGCGCCCTGGCGCCAGATCGGAATCTGGACTGGCGGCGCCGTTGGCGTGCTGGTCATGACGTTGGTGCTGTTCCTGGCCTTTGCCGACTGGAACGCGCTGCGAGGACCGGTCTCGCGCATGGCTTCCGCCGCGACCGGCCGCGACATCGTCATTCGCGGCGATCTCGACATTGATCCGTGGCGGCTCAACCCGCGCATCCACGTCGAGGATCTGCGCATCGGCAATCCTGCCCGCTATCGCGCGCGGGGCGATTTCGCAGTCGTGCGCAACGCCGAAGCCACCGTGCGCTGGCTGCCGCTGTTTGTCGGCCGCCTCGATTTCGTACGCATCGATCTCAGGGGCGCCGACCTTTCGCTCTATCGCAGCGCGGAAGGGATTTCGAACTGGTCGCCGGCAGTTCCCGGCGTGCGCGGCAGACCCTTCAATCTCCCGGCGATCCGCTATTTCTCGCTCAACGAGGGACACCTTCGTCTCCAAGACGACAAACGGCGCATGGTGCTGGAGGCGACGTTCACGACGCGCGAAAACCGTGACTCGAACAATCCCGGCGAGTTCGCCTTGACCGGCGACGGCCAAATCAACGATCGGCCCTTCAATCTTGAGCTGACTGGCGCACCGTTGCTGAACGTGCGCCGAGATCGCCCCTATCGGTTTCGCGCCGATGTCAATGCGGGGGGGACCCACATCCTGGCCAACGGCGCCATAACCAGACCTTTCGACTTCAGTTACTGGCATGCGCAAGTCGAAGCCACCGGGCCCGATCTTGCCGATCTCTACCCGCTGACCGGCCTCACCTTGCCGAACACGCCGCCTTACGATCTCGCCGGCCGCATCGAGCGCAACGGCCATGTCTACGGCATGCCCGATGTCGCGGGCCGTGTCGGCGACAGCGATCTGCGCGGCGGGTTCACGGCGAGCCGGCGCACTAATGGTCGCCTCTTCCTCGACGGCGATTTCCGCACCGCCAATTTGGACTTCGACGATCTGCTCACCGTGCTGGGGGCGCCGCCGTCAGTGCGCGAAACCGCCTCCGCCGAGCAGCGCGAGATGGCGGCGCGCCTGGCTGCGCAGGGCCGCGTGTTGCCGGATGCGCAGCTCGACATCAGCCGCGTGCGCAACATGGATGCACGCGTCTCCTATCGCGCCGCTCACGTTCGCAGCGAGCGTTTCCCGCTGCGCGGCTTCGCGCTGGACATCAATCTCGACAACGGCCTGCTCGCGCTCGACCCGATGACTCTGGATTTGCGTCGCGGCCGCATCACCGGTTCGGCCTCGATCAACGCCCGCGGAGCAACGCCGCGCGCCGATCTCGACGTGCGGCTCTCGAATGCGCGGCTGGAATCCGTATTCGCACTGCGCGGCGACCCCGCTGTCACCGGCCAATTGCTTGGACGCGCGCGGCTCACCGGTTACGGCGCCTCAGTGCGCGATGCCGCCGCCAACGCCAACGGGACCATCACGCTGATCACGCCCAGCGGCGAAATCCGCAAGGCGTTCGCCGAACTCACCGGCATCAACGTGACGCGCGGGCTCGGTCTGTTGCTTGCCGATGATGAAAGCCGCGCCGTCGTGCGCTGCGGAGTTGCGAGTTTCCGCGTCAATGACGGCATTGCCCGCGTGCGATCGTTCGTATTCGATACCGAAGACGTGCTGATCCGCGGCGAAGGCACAATCAGCCTTCGTGACGAAACCCTCAACCTTGAAATCGAGGGCGATCCGAAGGAGGCGCGTCTCATCAGCGTCGGCGCTCCGATCACGGTGCAGGGACGCTGGCGCGCGCCGCAAATCGGAGTCGAGGCCGGGGAAGCGGCGGGACAAGGCGGCATCGCCGCAGCCCTCGCCTCCCTAGTATCGCCGATAGCCGGGCTGCTGCCGTTCGTGGATCTCGGTTTGGCCGAGGACGCCAATTGCAGCGCTTTGCTCGCTGGACGCGCGGAAACGCCGCGCGAGGGATGAACCGCGGAACCAAAGGTTCCTGCGCCTGTTCACAAATGCCATGACCAGCTTCGCGGACACCGCGTTCCAGCCGCCGCCCGAGGCGGAGGCCTTCTACATCGAGGGCCTCAAGGTATTGGCGAAGAGCGACATACCCTTTCTGATCTCCGGCACCTATGCGGTTACGGCCTACACCGGCATCGTCCGTCCGACCAAGGACTTGGACATCTTCTGCAAGGCAAGCGATTATCCCCGCATCCTCTCCTATTTCCGCGAGCACGGTTACGACATCGAAGTCGAGGACGAGCGATGGATCGCCAAGATTCTCAAGGACAGATACTTCTTCGACATCATCTACAGCTGCCGCACGTCTGAAATCGCGATCACCGACGAATGGTTCGACGGCGCGCCGGAAATCGAAATCTACGGCACCGGGGTGCACATCATCAAACCGACCGAACTGATCTGGTCGAAAATCTTCGTCCAGGATCGTTATCGCTATGACGGCGCCGACATTGCGCACGTGATCCTGAAACAGCACGAGGCGATCGAATGGCCGCGGCTGATGCGCTACATGGAATTGCACTGGGAGGTATTGCTCTCGCATCTGATCAACTTCCGCTACATCTATCCGAGCGACCGCGATCTCATTCCGCGCTGGGTGATGGACGAGTTGACCCAGCGCATGCAAAGCCACCTCGACATGCCGCCCTCGAAGGTGAAGGTTTGCCGCGGGCGCCTGTTCAGCGCCCGCGATTACGTCACCGACATCACCGAATGGGGCTACGCCGACATTATCGGCAAGGGCATCGAAGAACGCCACGATCCGATCGAATGAGGTCCAGCGTGCGCATTGCAGCGATCGGAGATCTGCACGTCCAGGAAACCATGGCCCAGCCCTATCGCGCCGTGTTCGCCGACATGAGCGGCGCGGCCGATTTCATCCTGCTCTGCGGCGACCTCACCAATTACGGCAAAGTCAGCGAGGCGGAAGTGCTGGCGGCGGACCTCGCTGCGGCAACCGTCCCGGTGATCGCCGTGCTCGGCAACCACGACCACGAATCCGGCCTTGCCGACACGGTGAAGGATATTCTCAGCCGCGCCGGCGCGCGCATTCTCGATGGCGGCGAAGCGTTCGAGATCGAAGGCGTCGGATTCGCCGGCTGCATGGGCGCGATGGGCGGTTTCGGCCGCGGCATGCTGTCGGCGTTCGGAGAGCAGGCGGTGAAGACCTTCGTGCAATGCTGCCTCGAAGAGACGATGAAGCTCGAAACCGGCCTGCGCATGCTGCGAACCGAATGCGCGGTTGCGGTGCTGCACTATGCCCCGGTGACCGGCACGCTCGCAGGCGAGCCGCTGGAAATCTTTCCGTTTCTGGGCAACTCGCGTCTGGCTGAAACCGTCGACCGTTTCGACAATGTGCGCGCAGTTGTGCACGGCCATGCCCACCGCGGCGTCTATCGCGGCGAAACGCCCAAGGGCGTGCCCGTTTACAACGTGGCGCGCCCCGTGCTCGCCGCCCGCAACGAGCGCTTCGCGCTGCTGGAGATCTGACGCGCGTCCCTACCCGATCCCGAAGCCCGGCGGTCCACCCATGCCGCCCATCGCCATCCGTATCGAGCCCATCACTGCGCCGACGAGGATCCAGGCGACAATGGCCACGAGAATGATGGTGATGAAGTAGCCGACGCGCTTGTCGTCAGGCGTCTTCATCATTTTCGGCAGGCCGACATAGAGCAAATAGAGCGAATAGAGCCCGACGAGCGAAAGGATCGCCAGCGGCGGAAAGATCGCGAACACGCCGGAGAGGAAGCCTGCGGTCGAGCCATAGGCGGCGAGCTTATGCGCCTGGCCCATGTTCTGCTGCGAGCCAAACGTCGGTGCGAGCGCGTTGGTGACGAAGGCCAGAAGGAAAACGCCAGCGACGCCGAGCACGACTTGCAACACGGCGCTGACGAGCCCGGTCATAAGCGGCACGCGGTAGCTGACGCCAAACGCGGAGACGCCGAATACCGAGAGCCCAATAAAGCCGCAGATCGCCGCCAAAGCGCAGAGCGGCACGACGTAGCCGACATAAATCTTGTTCACATCCGCGGGCTCGGCGTCGATCCGCTCCCACTCTGCCTGCGGCGTTAGCAGGATGTTCTTGATGCGGTCGACGAGGCCAGTGCTGGCGGTTCCGGTCGGTTCAATTGTCATCGCGCTCTCCCATGCGGGCGACTCGATGGCGCCGATGCTAGGCGCGGGAGCGCGACAGGCAAACGCGAATCCGGCGCTGGCGAGAACTTCGCCGGAACTCAGCGGCCAAATGCAGCCTCCAGCCTCTGCAAATCGATCGTTTCGATGGCGGCGCGCGCCTGGTCGACGGTGACATCGCCTTCCGCAATCATCGCTACACCTCGTCCAATGACGATGTAGCGCACCGCACCGCCCGTCATCTGCTCGGCGTAGAAGCGGCCATCGATAGTCTGCGAGCGCGCATAGCCGTTCTCACGCACGCCATCATCTGCGACGGCGAACAGCGCCGCTGCGGCGGCCGCGTCCACGTCGGCGCCAAGCTGGATGATGGAGAGCTGCAGGCGCGCCCCCGCCGTCCGGGTGTAGACAGCGTCGGCGCGCGAGACGCCGCCAGCGGCGGCTGCCGCCACCGATTGCCGTGCCAGGCCGCCAGGCAACGTGTCGGGATATTGTTCCTGCAAACGGACCGGATCGCTCAGCACGCGGGCACCGTATTCCTGCGTCAAACGCGCGATCGCGAGTTCGGCCGGCGGCCGCTGCGGAAGCTCTGGCGCCCGCACCGGCGGCGCCACGCTTTCGACGGCGCCGGTCAGCGCTTGCCGACCGGCGCTCAAGAGCGGCCCGACAATCATTGCGGCCAGCGCCGCAACCACGGCAAATGAGACCATCACTGCAAGTGTGAAGCGTGGAACATTGTTGTCTGGGTCCGGCAAGTTCAGCAGTTGCCGCGCACCCATGCCCAACAGGATGAGCCCGTAAGCCAAACCAAGAGCAGTAAAGATGACCGCCATCGGCCCGGCCAGCGCGCCTAGCGCAGCGACCAGGATGGGCGTCGCCGCATAAGCCGCGATCTGGCCCGCACGGCCGCGTTCGGCTTGCGCGCCGAAACGCCTGGCGAGGAAAGCCACGATCGCGCCGGCAGCGATCACGCCGACGATGGCGAAGACGACATAGAGCGCAGCCGAGGCGCCGCGCCAGGCCAGCGCCGCGTTCAGCGTCACGCCGTTATAAAGCAAACCCGCGGCGAAACTCGCAGCCGCGCCCAGGATTGCCAGCGGCGCCACATAGGGGCCGATCAGCGGCGACGGTTCTTCGCCCGCAATGCGCCGCCATTCACCCTGCGGACGCATCAGGATATCGCGCACGCGCGCAACGAGCCCCGGCCGTTCGCCGCTCAAGACATCGATGCTCATCGGCCCACTCCCGCCCGCATGCTAGGCCGGAGCGCCTGCCTGACAAGCCCTCAGGTGACGCAACTCGCCAGCGAGAAAAGCACGATGCCAGAGACCGCCGCCGCTACGGTGACAGTGGCTGCATAACTGAGCGCGCGATCCGGCGGCGCCTTCATCAGCACCGGCAGACCGCGGTACATGATGTAGACCATCGCTGCGAGCGCGAAGAGCGAGATCCACCAGAGCGGCGGCCAGAGCGAAAACACGCCGGAGAGAAACGAAGGCGTCAGCGAGTAGGCGGCGATTTTTTGCGCGGCCAATTCGTCCTTGTCGCCGTCGAAATTGTCGGCGACGACGTTCACGAGCACGCCGAGAAAGAACACGAGGCCGATTGTGACCACCCAGGTCACCACCGCGCGGATCAAGGCCTCGCCCGGCTCGATCGTCAGCAAACGGTTGAACAAGGCCGAGCCGATCAGATCGCAGACCGGGGGGATCGCCGCCAGCGGGGCGACATAACCGATCAGGATGTTCGGAATCGTCGTCTGCTCGGCCTTGATTTGCTCCCACTCCTTTTTCGGTTCGCGCAGCAGGCCGTACGCGCGCGAGAGAATGAACTCCGACTTGCGGAACGCTTGCTGCGCCCGGGCGCGCGCGTCCTCGACGTTCAAGCTGAAGCGGGCTCGGCCGCGGGGTTCGTTCTCGTTGTCGGCGGTCATGGTTGCTCCGGCAGTGGGCAGTAGGCAGTAGGCAGCAGTCGAGCGCAAGAGCCGGCAACGTGAATTAAGCCAGATTAGCAATCGCAGCAGGTACGTTTACCGACTGCCGATTGGCGATTGCCGACTGCCGGCCTCACGCCTTGAAAGGATCGCGCATGAGGATGACGTCATCGCGCTCGGGGCTGGTGGACACCAGCGCGGCGGGACAACCGATCAGCTCTTCGATACGGCGAATGTACTTGATCGCATTGGCCGGCAAGTCCTTGGAAGACCGCACGCCGCGGGTGGTCGCCTTCCAGCCCTCGAGCGTTTCGTAGACCGGCGTCACCGCTTCCTGATCCTTGAGGCTGGCCGGCAGATAATCGAGCGTGCGTCCGCCGAGCTTGTAGCCGGTGCAGATCTTGATCTCGTCGAAACCGTCGAGAACGTCGAGCTTGGTGAGCGCGATGCCGTCGATGCCGGAGAGCGCGATCGATTGGCGCACCAGCACCGAATCGAACCAGCCGCAGCGGCGCGCGCGTCCGGTATTGGTGCCGAACTCGTGGCCGACTTCGCCGAGTTTCTTGCCGACAGCGTCGCTGAGTTCGGTCGGGAACGGCCCCGCCCCGACGCGCGTGGTGTAGGCTTTCACCAGCCCGAGCACATAGCTGATCTTGCGCGGCCCCACCCCCGAGCCTGCCGACGCCTGCCCGGCCGCCACATTCGACGAGGTCACGAACGGATAAGTGCCGTGATCGACGTCCAACAGCATGCCCTGCGCGCCTTCGAACAGAACCCGTTTGGAATCCTCGAAAGCGGCGTTGAGCACGCGCCACGCCGGCTGCGCATAGCGCAGCACCTTCGGCGCGATTTCCGCCAACTCCCGCTTCAGCACAGCGACATCGATTTCCGGCAGGTCTAGTCCGCTGCGCAACGCGTTATGGTGCGCGGTCAAGCGCTCGATCTTCCAGGCAATCGCATCGGCGTCGGCGAGATCGGCGACGCGAATGGCGCGGCGGCCGACCTTGTCCTCGTATGCGGGGCCGATGCCGCGCTTGGTCGTGCCGATCGAGGCCGCGCCCGCTTGCGCTTCGCGCGCGGCGTCGAGATCCCGGTGAAACGGCAAGATCAGCGCGGCCTGGTCGGAGAGCACCAGCTTTTCGGGGCTGATCTTCACGCCCTGCGCTTCGATTTTCTCGATCTCGCTCGCCAGCGCCCAAGGATCGACGACGACGCCGTTGCCGATGATCGACAGTTTCCCCTGCACCACGCCGGACGGCAGCAGGGCGAGCTTGTAGGTGGTGTTGCCCACCACCAGCGTGTGGCCGGCATTGTGACCGCCCTGGAAGCGCACCACGACGTCAGCGCGGTTGCACAGCCAGTCGACGATCTTGCCTTTGCCTTCGTCGCCCCATTGGGCGCCGACGACCACAACGCCTGCCATGATTCACCTCGGTCGCGGTGTCGCCCAATCCGCCGCGTGGGGCAAGCGCGTCGGGGTCGCGGCGAAACTCAAGCCGGCGGCGGCGCCTGCGGCGGCTCGCTCGGCGGCGGCTGCACCGGCTGCGGTGCAGCCTGCGGCAGGGCGGCCGGCGCATCTGCAGCCGGCGTACGCCGCCATTCCGGGGGATCGAATTTCGCCGGCGGCCAATCCGGGGCGATGGCGGGCCCGGTGACCGGTTTGGCGTCATCGACCGTGTCGCGGTGAATCAGCTGTGCTGCGCCCAGCGCCTCGCCCGTGCGATAGAGGACGTCGAGCAGATCGGTTTCCTTGATGTCGAGCCGGCGCAGTTTCTCGACTTCTTTGGCCTTCATTTCGTGGCCGAGCAGATTCTCGACATGTTCGGGACGGCGATATTTCTCCTCGTCGATCTCCAGCCGCGCGTCATAGCGCTGGAACGTGAGCACCGGTTCGCGCGACAGCATCGGCGTGCGCGTCTGCATCTTCACTTCCGAGTTCACGTACCAGGGAAACCGCGGATTGGAGAGCATTTGCAGCGTCGTGATCTGCTGCTGACAGATGTCGTGGTTGTAGCCCTCGAGCGCGGCCATCACCTTGCTGGAATAAGCCATCCTGCGGAAATCCGAAGTGCTCTTGGCGCTCGAACGGCGTTTCCTGTTCTTCTTCTCGAAGCGCTTGCGCACATAGCCGGTGCCGACCGACCACAGCAGCAGATTGTCCTCTCCGGGTTTCCAGTTGAAGCCGAACGCCGGCTCGGTGGCTGTCAGCAGCAATTGCAGCGCCGGATTGTTGTTGGGACTGACGCCGCCGTCGAAGAAATGCGCATGCGTCGTGATCCTGCCGCGCTTGTCGCGTTCAAGCGGAATGCGCACGTCGGCGAAATAGGTCGGCGCCGCTGCTGACGACTGCACCAGATCGCGCAGATAGAAGTCGGCGTTGGCGACATCGTTTTCGCCCGGGGTATCGAAATAGCACCAGTCCGGATTGTTGACGACGACCCAGGAAGAGCCGGAATCGATGCGCTTGGCGTGAATCGCCAAGCCGGTCTTCAGGTCTTCCGAGCGCAGCGGACGGTCGCCTAGATATTCATTGAGCGCCTGGGTCAGCGCCTTGTTCTTGAACGCCGGAATGAAAACGCGCAGCGGTCCTGGCACTTGCGGTTTTTCGAAAATCGCAGGCAGCAGCTTGAAATAGAGATCGACCACCTCGCGCACTCGCCATTCGAGCGCCAGCGTCGTGGCGATGATGGCGCCGGTCGACGTGCCGCCGATCAGATCGAAATAGTGGGCGAGCCGGAAGCGATCGCCTGCGCCGCTGCGTTCGGCGAGATGGCGTTCGAGCTGGGCGAGAACGCCCAGCGTCAGCAGGCCGCGCGCGCCGCCGCCGTCGAGCGCCAGTATCCGCTTCGGACCCTGCCGCTGAAATCGTTCGCGCAGATGAGCGCCCATGTGCGTCCCCCCTTCTGGAGCGGAGGCATACTAGCGGCCCAAGGCGCTGCCGTTCAATCGTCGCCGAACTGGTAGCCGAAACGGATGCCGATCTGATCGATGCCCTGATTGTGGCCGTTGCCAATGATCTGGCCGTGGCTCAGGTGCTCGAAAAACAGCTGCGCTTCCCATGGGCCGGCGAAGTCACGCGTCAGGCCGATCGAGGTGCGAAACAGGTCTTCTGACCCCAAAAGCACGTTTTCCGCGGCGAACGCTGCAGCTTCGGGCGATCCGCCCGGGAATGGGTTTTCGGTTGCGCCATCATGGACGATGTAGCCGACGCCGGGTTCGAGCGCCCAGCCCTCGGCGAAATCCCAGCGCCATTCGAGACCGACCCCGCCGAAACTGGTGTTACCAGCAGTGTTGAGGGAGGCCATGATGTAGGGCTGCGGCGAGCCGGCCCAATGCAGAAATTCCGGCGAATCGAACGAAACCTGAAACTCGACGTTGGGGCCGTCCTCCTTGTCGGCGTTCTTGCAATCGGTCACGCAGATATTGTGCGCCATGACGCCGAAGTGGACTTCGTCGACATCCGCATGCGCCTGCGGCGCCAGCGCCATCAGGGCGCTGAAGGCGGCAATGCCCGCTGCTGTCTTGCGCATGCGAATCTCCCCCGTTCCGGCGTCTGAGTTTTAACCGTCGCGTCTGGTTTGGAAAGCGCTCAGTCTTCCGCCGCGTCAGGATCGAAGCGGTAAAGAAAGCGCAGTCCCACGTAATCGAGCCCTTGATTCCGGCCTTCATCGAGCACCTGCCCGTGACTCATGTGTTGCCAATACAACTGCACCGCCGTGCGTTCGCCGAACTCGCGTTCGAGTGCAAACGATGCGCGAAAAAGATCGCGCGAACCCAGCAGCTGGTTGTCGGCTTCGAACGCAATGGCTTCGGCGCTGCCGTCCGGGAACGGGTTGTCGGTCTCGCCGTCATGAACGACGTAACCGAACCCAGGTTCGAACGCCCAGCCGTCGGCAAATTCCCAGCGCCAGATGACACCTGCGCCGCCGAACGAGACACCGTCTTCGTCGGTCGCAATCGAGCCCAATAGATAAGGCCGCGGCGATCCGATGAAATTGAGAAACCCGGGCGAACGCGAAACCAGTTCGAGTTCGAGATTGGCGCCTTCGTGCTTGCCCTCGACGATGTCGCCATGGTCGGAGCGAATATTGCCTACTGCGCCGACGCGCATTTCTTCGATTTCAGCATGAGCCGGGATCGCCAGACCCGCCAGCGCCAAAAACAGGGCCGGGCCGAGCGACTTCAGTTTCATGGCGTCCCCTCGCACCGCATCAGCGGCTGCGCGATAACGCGCCGAGATCGCTCTGGTTCCTACTAAAAGCGCAGCAATTTGGCGTAACGCACCTGCGGCAGGGCGGCCAGATCGGCCATCACCAGCGCCGGCGGGGCCTGATCGACGCCGACCAGCGCGATCGCCTCGGCGCCGGCTGCTTCCCGCCCGAGGTGGAACGTCGAGATATTGATCTGCGCATCGCCCAACAGCGTGCCTAGCGCGCCGATGAAGCCGGGCTTGTCGGAATTGTTGATGTAGAGCGTGTTCGACTGGAACGGCGCCTCCAGCGCCATGCCCTTCACTTCCACGATCCGTGGCTGTCCGGCGATCACTGCGCCGGCCAGCGTGCGCCAGCCGCCGCCGGTCTTCACCCTGAGGCGGATGAGGCTCTCATAAGTCGGAGAGGTTTCGCGCGTGCTTTCGGTGAGCGCTGCGCCGCGCTCCTTCAACAGTGCGGGCGCGGAGACGACGTTCACGTCCTGCAACAGCGGCCGCAACAAGCCCGCGAGCGCGGCGGCCGTCAGCGGCTTCATGTTGAGCTTCGTGACCTCGCCTTCATAGACGATCTCCACCTCGTCCAGGCCCTCATCGACGATCTGACCGGCGAAGCCGCCGAGTTTTTCGGCCAGCGCCGCGAACGGGCGCAAACGAGGCGCCTCCTCGGCCGTGATCGAGGGCATGTTGAGCGCGTTGGTGACCGCGCCGGAGAGCAGATAGTCGGCCATTTGTTCGGCCACCTGCAGCGCAACGTTCTCCTGCGCTTCGTTGGTCGAGGCCCCCAGGTGCGGCGTGGCGATGAAGTTGGGCGCGCCAAACAGCACGTTTTCCTTCGCAGGCTCCATCGTGAACACGTCGAATGCGGCGGCTGCGACATGCTCCTGTTCGAGCGCTTCGCGCAGCGCCGCTTCATCGACCAGCCCCCCGCGCGCCGCGTTGATGATGATGACGCCGGGCTTCGTCTTGGCCAAAGCCTCGCGCGAGAGGATGTTCCTGGTCTTGTCCGTCATCGGCACATGCAAGGAGATGACGTCGGCGCGCGGCAGCAAATCCTCGAGCTCGACCTTCTCGACGCCGAGCTGCAGCGCCCGTTCGGCAGAAAGGAACGGATCGTAGGCCATCACCTTCATCTTCAGGCCGAGGGCGCGGTCGGCGACGATCGAGCCGATATTGCCGCATCCGATCAGGCCGAGCGTCTTGGCGTAGAGCTCGCGCCCCATGAACCGGTTCTTCTCCCACTTGCCGGCCTGCGTCGACGCATCGGCCACTGCGATCTGCCGCGCTGCCGCAAACATCAATGCGATCGCGTGTTCGGCGGTGGTGATCGAATTGCCGAACGGCGTGTTCATGACCACGACGCCCTTCTGCGTCGCCGCCGGAATATCGATATTGTCGACGCCGATGCCGGCGCGGCCAATGACTTTGAGTTGCTTTGCCGCCGCTATGACGTCGGCTGTCGCCTTCGTGTTCGAGCGCACGGCAAGGCCGTCGTAATCGCCGATGATGGCGAGGAGTTCGTCCTTCTTCAGACCCGGCTTGAAATCGACGTCGACGCCGCGCGCCTTGAAGATATCGATCGCAGCTTGGCTGAGTTCGTCGCTGATGAGCACTTTCGGCATTGGGTTTCCTGCAGGTTGAACTCGTCATTCCGGACGTGCGGGGCGCGATCCGGACCCCAGGGCAGCGCAGAATTTGGCGTTGGCCCCGGGTTGCTGGTTCATCGCTACGTTGCGCGACGCCCCGTAGTGACGATGCTTGGTCAAGCGGCCTTCGTAGCGAGTTCGCTGGCGCAAATCGCAAACGCCCATTCGATCCACGGCGTTAGCGCCGCGATATCGGACGCGTCCACGGTCGCACCGCACCAGATCCGCAAGCCGGGAGGCGCGGCGCGGTAGGAACCGACATCGAACGCCACACCCTCCTTTTCCAGCAGTGCGGCAAGTTTCTTGGCGAACTCGGCCTGCGCCTCTGCTCTCAGCGCGGTGATGCGCGGATCGACGACTTTGAGGCAGACGCTGGTGTTCGACCGTGTCGCCGGGTCAATCGCCAGGAAATCGATCCAGGGCTTGCGGGCGACCCATTCGGTCAGCACTTTGGTGTTGGCGTCCGCCCGCGCCTGCAGCGCGGCGAGGCCGCCAATGCTCTCCGCCCATTTCAGCGCATCGAGATAATCTTCGGTCGCCAGGAGCGAAGGCGTGTTGATCGTCGCGCCGTCGAAGATTTCGAGGTCGACCTTGCCCTTCTTGGTGAGCCGGAAAATCTTCGGCAGCGGCCGGTCCGGCGCATAGCTTTCCAGTCGTTCGATGGCGCGGGGGCTGAGGATCATCATGCCGTGCGCGGCTTCTCCGCCCAGCACTTTCTGCCATGAGAACGTCGTCACATCGCACTTCGACCAATCGATCGCTTGTGCAAACACCGCGCTCGTCGCGTCGTTGATGGTGATGCCTTCGCGATCGGCCGCGATCCAATCGAAATTCGGAATGCGCACGCCCGATGTCGTGCCGTTCTGGGTAAAGATGATGTCGGCGTCCCGGCGTGCGCGATCCAGAAACGGCAGCGCGCCGTAGCCGGCGCTATGCACCGCCGCGTCGAGCTTCAATTGCTTGGCGTCAGTGACCCATTCCTCGCCGAAGCTCTCCCAAGCGAAGATGTCGACCGGACGCGGGCCGAGCATCGACCACATCGCCATTTCCACCGCGCCGGTGTCCGAAGCCGGAACGATCGCAATCTGGTGTGCGCCAGGCACGCCGAGGATGGCGCGGGTGCGGTCTATCGCCTCCTTGAGCTTGGCCTTGCCCGGCTTGGCGCGATGCGAACGGCCAAGCGGCGCGCCTTGCAGCGCGTCGGTGGTCCAGCCAGGGCGTTTCTTGGTGGGGCCCGAAGAAAATCGGGGATCGGCCGGACGCACCGCCGGCTTCGCGGGAATATTCATCAACCTTGTCTCCCATCCTCACAGATGGGCGTCCGCCGTTGGGAGCGGATGGCCCGCTGACGTTGGTGCGCCTGTTCGGAGACGAAAGCAATCGCGCAGATGCAAGTGCTTGGCGTCCGAAGAATGACGCCTTAGATTGGCGCTATGAGCAAGTTCGGCCAGATCACTTCGGCGCTCAAAGCCCTGCCGGAAAAGCGGCGGGAAGAGATCGCGACGATCATCGAGACACTCTTTCACGGGGATCTTCATCCCGAAAGCACGCTCAACAACGACCAGATCGAAGATCTTAAGGCGCGACTTGCTGATCCAGGGGCCATGGCCTCCGAGGCGGAAGTCGAAGCGTTCTTCACTCGTTTCAGAGCTTGAGCCGTGCGCAAGGTCATGTGGCGCGCTCGCGCACTGGCCGACCTAAACCGTCATCATGCATGGCTGTCCACTCTTGAGCGTGGAAGGCCGGATCAAACCATTCGTCGCATTCGCGCAGCTTCCGATACGCTTGCACGGCTGGGCGACATCGGGCCGACCAAGTCGTGCTGAAGGAGCGCGCGAGTTTTCCGTTCGCGGAGCGCCTTACGTCATCGCCTATCGAATGACGGTCGATCGCGTCGAAATTCTCGCTGTCTATCACACCGCACAGGACCGTTCTTAAAAGTCAAAATTGGGGAAAAGCGGCGCCTATTGCTCCTACTCCGCGTCCGTCACGACGATGCGCGGGGCGGGCGGGGCGTGCTCTTCCAGGTCCGGCGGCGCGGGATGCGAGGTGGGTGGCGGCGGCGGCGTGGGCTCGGCCGGCGCAGGCTCGGCTTCCAGCCCCGGGATCACCGGTTCTTCGAAAATCGCCGGCAGCTGCTTGGCTTTGCGGGCGCGGCGCTTCTTGCGCTGCGGCGCCTCCGGGTGCGTGTCGATGCGATTGTGCAGGCGCGCCAGCGCATTATCGAGTTCGCCGCGCAGATAGACCGAAACCTGGCCCAGCAAGCGCACGCTCGACAGCGTCTGTATCGCGCGCATGTAGCCGCCGCGCTTGGACGCCTGGAAACCGACGACGCTCTCCAGATCGAAACGGTCGCACCAATAGGGCGCGAGATCGGCAAACGACGATCCGGTGACCGGATCTTCGTCGATGCCGACGCTTGGACAGAAGAAGCGCGAAACGAAGTCGTACGGCTTGTCCTCGTCGGCGGGCGCGGTCACCCCGATCATGCCTTGGCGCGGGCCGCGAACCGCCACGCTGAGCGCGGCGAAATCCGGCTTCAGATTGCGCAGCGTGGTTTCGTCCTCGAGCACGACATTCGCATATTCGCCGATAAACGCATCGACGATCTCGACCCCGCCGAGCGCGTTCGCCACGCTTGCATCCGGCGTCCACGGCGTACGCTGCTTGCGCGGCAGATCGAGCGTGTAGCCTTCGGGCGTGTTGCGCACGATCAGCGCGCCGGCGTGGGTGTCGAACACGACGACTTCCAGGCCGGGTTCGATTTCGGAAAGCAGCATCGCCCCCGCGGCAAGCGTGGCGTGACCGCAAATCGGCACTTCGGTCGCCGGTGTGAACCAGCGCAGCTGGTAATTGCCCCTCAGTCCCGTCGGAACGACGAACGCGGTCTCGGAAAGCTTGTTCTCGGTGGCGATCGCTTGCAGCACGGCGTCGGGCAGCCAGCGTTCCAGCGGCACCACGGCGGCCGGGTTGCCGGTGAACAGGCGGTCGGTAAAGGCGTGCACGATCCAAATTTTCATTGCCTTCAGCTATGGCGGCTCGGCTCGGTCCACGCCAGCATCTGCTCAGTTAAGGGTTAGCGTCGCTCGCCTTTCAGGCGAGCTTGCAGGGCCAGCCATGCCCGAGCGGCTGGTGTCCTTTGCCGAAACCCGGCGCATGCCGGATCGCCTCCATCAGGTAGGCGCGCGCTTTCTCCACCGACGCTTCCAACGGCTCGCCGCGCGCATTGTAGGCGGCGATGGCGGAGGCGAAAGTGCAGCCGGTGCCGTGCGTCGCGTTGGTTTCGATGCGCGGGCTCTCGAACACACGGTAGCCGTCATTGGTGAGCAGCACGTCGCGGATAATATCGCCCTCGATGTGTCCGCCTTTTACCAGCGCTGACCAGGCCCCCAGGCGATTGACAAGGACGTCCGCTGCATCGATCTGGCCGTCCAGATCGCGCACGGCGACGCCGGTGAGCGCTTCCGCTTCTGGCGCGTTCGGCGTGACGATCGCAGCGATCGGCATCATCTCGTCGCGAATGACGGCGACCGCTTCATCGTCCAGCAGCGCAGCGCCGCCCTTCGCGATCATCACCGGATCGAGCACGACCGGCGCGCCATCGCCGACGGCGTACCAGGCTTCCATCACCGCGCGCACGTGATCGGCGGAGCCCAGCATGCCGATCTTCCAGGTGTCAGCGCCGAGATCGCCCATCACCGCTTCGATCTGCGCCCGCACGGTTTCCGGTGGGATCGGGTGCACGCCGCTGACGCCCAACGTGTTCTGCACGGTGATCGCCGTGATGGCTGTCATCGCGTAGCCGCCCAACGCGGTGACGGTCTTGATGTCGGCCTGGATGCCGGCGCCGCCGCCGGAATCCGAGCCGGCAATGATGAGAACGCGGCCTTTGCTCACGCCTGCGCTTCGCCGTTGTCGTTCTGCGGCGCCGGCTCGGAATTGAACTCGACGCCTTCATACGCCACGCTCAGGGCAAATCTGATTCCTATGGCGGCAAGATCAGCCTCCGCCTCGACGCCGGCGAGCGTCTTGCGCACCCAAGCCGCGCCCTCCAACGACCAAAGCACGCCTTCGGCGCGATCTTGCGACAAGTGCAAGATGTGGCGCATGCTCGGAATAGATTGGTAATCATCGAGCTTATGGCTCTGATCCACCCATGACGTACTTTTCGAGAGCACCTCGACGATCACTGTCGGCGCGGTCGCGGCGATGTCTTCCCCTTTCATCGGGCCGCAGTCCACAGTTACGTCCCCATAGCGAACGTTGCCGCCGGGCGTGATCGTCTTCATGTCCGGACCATACGGCACGCACTTAGTACCGCGCAGCTTCGAGAGCAGGTGCGAAAGCACGTTCGCACAAACGGCGTTATGACGTCGTGTACCCCCGACCATGGCGCGAACGCGTCCGGCCACGAACTCGTTGCGGGTTTCCTGGCGTTCCTCCCAAGCGAGAAACTCGGATAGGGACCAGCCTTCTCGGCGGTGGGTATCGACCATTTGCCTTTCGATAGCACATCTCACAAAGCTGGTCAGCCCTGCGTTGCCCGCCAGACCTTCAGCGCTTGCACCGTCTCGGCCACGTCATGCACGCGCACCATGGCCGCGCCGCTCTGTGCGGCAAGCAGCGCCGCGGCAATCGAGCCGCCCAGCCGATCCTTGCCTGCGTCCTTGGCGCGTTCGTCGATGGCGGCGATGAAACGCTTGCGTGAAGCGCCGACGGCAACCGGCCTGCCGGTTTCCGCGGCGATGCGCGCGACATGGCGCAACAGCGCGAGGTTATGTTCGAGGGTCTTGCCGAAACCGATGCCGGGATCGACCCAGATGTCTTCGACCCCCTTGGCTTCGGCGGCGGCGACGCGCGCGCGCAGGAAGGCGATCACCTCGGCGACGACATCCTCATACCGCGGGTCATTCTGCATCGTGCGCGGTTCGCCCTGCATATGCATCAGGATGACGGGACGCTGCATCGCAGCCGCGGTGTCCAGCGCGCCAGGCGAAGTGAGCGCGGCGACATCGTTCCACAGATTGGCGCCCGCCTGCACCGCCGCCCGCGCCACTTCAGGCTTCATCGTGTCGATCGAGATCGGCGCTCTCGTCGCTGCGCGCAGCGCCGCGATCACCGGCACGACGCGGGCGATCTCTTCTCCGGCGTCCACGTTGGCCGCGCCGGGGCGCGTCGATTCACCGCCGATGTCGATCAGATCGGCGCCGGCCTCGAGCATCGCCAGCGCATGCGGCGCCGCCGCGCCACCATGCACGCCGCCGTCCGAGAACGAATCGGGCGTGACATTCAGCACGCCCATCACGTAGGGCCCGCCTGCGATTTTCGGCTCAGGCATGGTGAAGCGGCTCATCGCTGCGCGCATGCCAAAGCTGGCCGCCCGGCGCAAGCTTGACGCGCACTGCTTCCGGCGCGCACTTGTCCAACACGCGAGGGCGCGTGGCGCGATGTCCTCAACTTGGCAAGAACGGGTGCACTGAAAGATGGACGACTGGCGGCTCCGATTCGAGCCGGTGATCACGACGGTGTTTCGGACCTATTGGCGCTTCAGCCGCGCCGCGACGCTCGGCGTTCGCGGCATCGCCTGCAACGAGGCCGGCGAGGTAATGCTTGTCAGACACACTTATCTTCCCGGCTGGCACTTGCCTGGCGGCGGCGTCGAAAGAGGCGAAACCGCAGAGCGCGCGATCGTCCGTGAGACGGCTGAAGAAGCCGGCGTCGAGGCGATCGAGGCGCCGGCGATTTTCGCGCTCTATTCCAACCACGCCAATTTCGCCGGTGACCACATTGCGCTCTATCGCTTCAACGCCTGGAGGCCTTGTTCGCCCCGCCTCGGCAATGAGATCGCCGAGCGCGGCTTCTTTTCGCCTGCAGCGCCCCCCGACGGAACCACCAAAGCGACACTGCGCCGTCTGGCCGAAATGTTTGGCGGCGCGCCGATCGCCAGCGTCTGGTAGCCAGCTTGCCCGCTATCGGCGCCGTCTTTATGTTGCGCCGCGACAGAAACCCCGGGCTCTTCGAGATGATGAAATGTGATGCAGCGTGGCTTGGCGAAACGCTGTCGCGCCTCGATCCGAGCGCGATTTCGCCGGCGCTGAATCTCGGCTCCTCGACCAAGGCTTATCGAGAAAAAGAGCAGCCTTATGTCAACGAACTGGTGTTCGGCCCGCTGGCAGAGCGCGGCGTCAAGGTGATCCACAGCGATCTCAAGGCGGCCGAAGGCGTCGATATCGCCGGCGACATCTTCAATGACGACGACCTCGAGCGCATTCTCGCCACCAAGCCAAAATCGGTGATCTGCACCCACATGTACGAACACGTGGTCGATCGCGACGAACTCACCCGCCGCATCCTGAAGATGATTCCGGAAGGCGGCATGTTCTTCGTAACCGTGCCGTCGAGCTACCACCAGCACAACGATCCGATCGACACCATGTATCGCCCCTCGCCCGACGAACTTGCGTCGATGTTCGCCGGACAGGAGATCATCGATAAAAAGGAGCTCATCGGCGAGACCTATTGGGTCCATATCAAGAAGCGCCCGGTGACGCTGTTCTTTCGCCACTTTCTGCGCTTCTGGTTTCCGTTTCTCGGCTGGAAGCAGTGGAAGCGCTCGATGCGCAAGCTCTACTGGCTCTTCAACCACTACAAAGTCGCGGCCATAGCCGGCCGCAAGGTGACGGCCTGATGCGCTACCTGCACACGATGATCCGCGTTGGCGACCTCGACCGGGCGCTCGATTTCTTCTGCGCCAAGCTCGGCCTCGTCGAGATGAGCCGCATCGACAATGAAGCCGGCCGCTTCACCCTCGTGTTCTTGGCCGCGCCCGAAGATGTCGAACTCGCCCGCGCCAGGAAGACGCCGATGGTGGAACTGACCTACAATTGGGACGAGCACGACTATGGCGGCGGCCGCAATTTCGGCCACCTCGCCTATCGCGTGAAGGACATCTACGCGACCTGTCAAAGACTGATGGACGCCGGCGTCGCCATCAATCGCCCGCCGCGGGATGGACACATGGCTTTCGTGCGCTCGCCGGACGGCATCTCGATCGAACTGCTGCAGGAAGGCGAGCGCCTGCCGCCGCAGGAGCCGTGGAAAAGCATGTCGAATACGGGAAGCTGGTGACAGCGAAGACCGCGCTCCTTTCGGAACGCGGCCCTGCTTCTTCGTGCGTCCTCGCGCCTATTGCGACGAAAGCTCGGAAACGCTGAGCGTCGAGGGTTGCGTCGCGCCTTCGGAGAAGGTGCCGACCCAGACGTCGTATTGGCCGGAAACCGGCGTCGCAAACGTCACCGCCGGATTGAGGCCATTGGTGTCGTCATTGCAGACCCAATTGCCTTCGGCGTCGTTGATCACCAGCGTCGTGTCGGCTTCGGACTGCGCCGAGAAGATCAGCGGCAGTCCGAGATTGCCCGCAGTGAAATTGACGCGATAGTCCGGCGCGCTGGAAATCCAGCCCACGCATTCCGGAATCTGGTAGGCGTTGTAGCCGCCGCCGGCCTGCACCGCGACGGTGTGCGGATCGGGTTGGAAGCCCGAGGTCAGATCGACGACGCCATAATTGGGATTGAGCGTGAAGTCAGGCGCGTCCGCCGGCACTTCGTTCGCCGGACCGGCGACTTCGGAAATGTAGAGTTGGGCCGGCACCAATTCGCCGGTGCCGAAACGCCCGACCCAAATCTGATAGCGGCCGCTGCGCGGGTTGTCCCAGCTGATCACCGGGTTGAGATCGTCGCCGCTGTCGTCGTCGCACATATATTGCCGGTTGGGGCCGCGTACGACCAGAGTCGTATCGGCATCGGCAACGACGCCGACATAGAGCGGCAGGTCGCCGGCGCGATAATTGAGCGTGAAGCTCGGACGTTCAGCGATGAACCCGGCGCAACGGTCGCTCACGGTAGCGACATCGATCGGGCCGCCGGCGTTCACGGTGGTTACGTGCGGATCGGGAGTGAAGCCTGAGCGCAGGCTGACTTGGCCAAAGGTCCCGCGCGCGCTTGAATTGATCCGCTGCGCGTAGGCGGGCGCGACCAAAAGGGTCAGAACCGCCGTGGCGGCCAGTAAACGTCCCAGTGATGTCATGTGTTTCCCCAGTTCGAGATCTCTCGCCCGCGCATCTTCTCCTGCGGCGCGATGAACGCAAGCGCAGACCTAACGGAAACAAGGCGAATTCAAGGTATTTTGTTACCGGCGCCCGAAAAGCTTTTCGATGTCCGCCAGCTTCAGCTCGACATAGGTCGGTCTGCCGTGATTGCACTGGCCGGAGAAGGGCGTCGCTTCCATCTGCCTCAAGAGCGCGTTCATCTCCTCCCCCGTGAGCCGCCGCCCCGCGCGGACCGAGCCGTGACAGGCAAGCGAAGAACAGACTTCCTCCAGCCGCTCCTTCAGCGCGTGGGCGTCGCCGAGTTCAAGAATGTCATCCGCGAGATCCTTGAGCATGCCAGCCGCATCGATCTGCCCCAGCAGCACCGGCGTTTCACGCACCAGAATGGCGCCTGGGCCAAAGGGTTCGATGACCAGACCGAGCTGCGCCAGCTCGTCGGCCCGCCCAGCGAGCGCCTCGGCCTCGCCGGCGTCGAGTTCGACCACCTCAGGAATGAGCAGACCTTGCCGGGGCACGCCGCCATTGGCCAGCATGTGCTTGATGCGCTCGTACACCAGCCGCTCATGCGCGGCGTGCTGATCGACGATGACGATGCCGTCTTCGGTCTGCGCGACGATGTAGGTTTCGTGAATTTGCGCGCGCGCCGCGCCCAGCGGGAAATATTGGGCGTCTGCCGGATCCATCCCTCCCCGCGATGCGGGGAGGGTGTCATCGCGCAGCGATGACGGGTGGGGTGGATGCCCGAGGCCCCACCCGTCGGCTTCGCCGCCACTCGCCCCAGTCGGCGGAGAGAAAGCTTCAATCCGCCCGCTCGGCAACGCGAAGTCACCGGGCGCCAAGCGCTCTTCCGCCGCTTGCCAGGCGCGCAGCATTGGCTGCACGGCGTAATGCGGCCGCACCGCGCCGAGCGCGCTTTGTGCAGCTGTCGTAGACGCGCGATGCCCCGCGCCCGCGAGCGCATGGCTCAGAGCGCCCACGATAAGACCGCGCACCAGGGCGGCGTCGCGAAACCGCACTTCCGATTTCGCCGGATGAACGTTCACGTCGACTTCACTGGCTGGCAATTCGAGGAAGAGCGCGGCCACCGGATGGCGATCGCGCGCGAGCAAATCCTGATACGCCGCACGCACGGCGCCGACGATCAGCTTGTCCTTCACCGGCCGCCCATTGACGAACAGATGCTGATGCTCGCGCGTGCCGCGGTTGAACGTCGGCAAGCCGGCAAAGCCCGACAGGCGCACGGCGCCGCGCGTTTGGTCGAGCGCAAGGCAGTTGGGCGCGAAGTCGGCGCCTAGGATCGCGGCGAGCCGCGTGCGGCGGCCCTCGTTTTCAGGATCGGCCTCGGCGCCGAGGCGCAGCGACATCCGTCCGTCATGCTCCAGCGAGAACGCCACATCTGGCCGCGCCATCGCCAGGCGCTTCACCACCTCCGTCACCGCCATCGTCTCGGCGCGCTCTGATTTCATGAACTTCAGCCGGGCCGGCGTCGCGAAAAACAGATCGCGCACTTCGACGCGCGCGCCGGATTCAGAGAGCGCCGCCCAGGGCGCGGGCTTCACCGGGTGAAGCTCGCCGCCCTCTACCTGAATCGTCCACGCGTCATCGGCGCCGCGCGCCTTCGACGTGATCGCCAACCGCGCCACAGCGGCGATCGACGGCAACGCCTCGCCGCGAAACCCCATCGTGTGGATGTTCAGCAGATCGACCGCGCCGCCGTCGCCCGCCTCCAATTTCGACGTCGCGTGCCGCTCCACCGCCAGCGCCAATTCATCGCGCACGATGCCGCCGCCATCGTCTTCGATCGCGATCAGCCCAAGGCCGCCGCGCTCGATCCGCACCGCAATGCGCCGGGCGCCGGCGTCGAGTGCGTTCTCCACCAACTCCTTCACCGCCGCCGCTGGACGTTCGATCACCTCGCCGGCGGCGATGCGGTTCACGGCTTCAGGGGGCAGACGGCGGATGGGCATGACTGGAACAGCCAGCTTAGCACAGGGCTCCAGGTGATTCGGCAGTCGCCAATCGGCAAACGGCAGTCGAAAACGGACACGGCATCACGATTGCCGACTGCCGACCGCCGATTGCCGGTCTATATCCCGAACATGGCCGACGCCCCAAAATCCAAAAAACCCAACGCCGCCCAGCTGGCTTCGCCGTCCTACCGCCTCGCGGCGCTCGACCAGGATTTCCTGCTCAGCGAAAACCTGCGCGGGGCGCGCTTCTTCCTGGAATACTCCAAAGCGGAATTACTCCTGAAGCAGCACGAAGTGCTCTCGACCATCGTCGTGTTCGGCTCCGCGCGCGTGCGCGAGGACGGCCCTGGCAAAGAGGCGTACTGGTACAATGAAGCGCGTGCATTCGGGCGCATCGCCTCCGAACGCGGAGGCGCAATCCATGCGCCGGAGAAGAAGTGCGAAAACGTCATCGCCACCGGCGGCGGCCCCGGCATCATGGAAGCGGCGAACCGCGGCGCGACGGAAGCCGGCGCCAAGTCGATCGGCTTCAACATCACTTTGCCGCTCGAACAGGAACCAAACGCCTATTCGACACCCGAACTCACTTTCAACTTCCACTATTTCGCCATGCGCAAAATGCACCTCGCCATGCGCGCCAACGCGCTCGTCGTTTTTCCGGGCGGATTCGGCACGCTCGACGAGCTGTTCGAAATTCTGACGCTGCGCCAGACCGGAAAAGCGCCGCTCATCCCCGTCGTGCTGTTCGATGAAGCCTATTGGCGCGAGATCATCAATTTCGACGCGCTGCTCAGACATGGCGCCGTTGCGGCGAGCGATCTGAAGCTGTTCCGCTTCGCCGAGAGTGCTGAGGACGCGTGGACGGCGTTGATCGAGCAAGGTCTGGGCGCCGCGCACCCCGGCGGCCCCGCCGAGCAGGACGCGAAAGAAGTCTAACACTATTTTTCACGTGCATGCGCGATAGCCGTGTGTTAGACGCGCCGTCCTTCGGAGACCTGTCGTGAAACCGCTGAACCCAGTCCCCAGTTTCCCAAAGCCCGCCGCATGCGGCGCGTGGACGGATATGCGTGCGTGGAGGAGTTCGGCTTTCTGACATCGTCTTGATGTGAGCATGAAGAACCCCTCCAAGGCGCGGCCTGGAGGGGTTTTTCGTATGCGCTCCAGGCCGCAACACAGGTGTCAGCATGCCAGGGTGTGACACCTGGCGCCTGGCGCCTAAATGGAGCCAGCAATGGCCAAGTATGAAGAAATTCCCGGCGCTACCGCGCCGATCAAGGCCTGGATCGAAGGCGTGCCGGTCGAACACGCTGCGCAAAACCAATTGCGCAACGTGGCCAACCTGCCGTTCATCCATAGCCACATCGCGGTGATGCCGGACGTCCATTTCGGCATTGGCGCGACCGTGGGTTCGGTGATTCCGACCAAGGGCGCGATCATCCCGGCCGCTGTCGGCGTCGACATCGGCTGCGGCATGATGGCGATGCGCACGTCGCTCACGGCCAACGATTTGCCGGACTCCCTTGCGAAATTGCGTTCGGAGATCGAGCGCATGGTGCCGCACGGCAACGGCCCGGGCGGCAATCACCGCGACGCGCCCTCTTCGGTGGAGTCGGCCTATCGCGACTCCGGCCTCGATGAGCGCTACCGCGCCATCATCGCCAAGCATCCGAAGGCGTCGGCCAAGGCGCAAACTGTGCAGCTCGCCACCTTGGGCGGCGGCAACCATTTCATCGAGGTGTGCCTCGACGAAGAAGACCGCGTTTGGGTGATGCTGCATTCGGGCTCCCGCGGCTCGGGCAACCGGATCGGGCAATACTTCATCGAGCGGGCTCGCGAAGAATTGCTGCAGCGTGAACTCGGCTACCACGTGCCGGACAAGGACCTCGCTTTCTTCATGGAAGGCGAAGCATTGTTCGACGATTACGTGGAAGCGGTCGGCTGGGCGCAAGACTACGCGCGCGCCAACCGCGAGGTGATGATGGAGCGCACCCTGCGTGCGCTCCGCGACCACCTGCCGAAGTTCAAGCTCGAGAAGCACGCCGTGAACTGCCACCACAATTACGTGGCGCGTGAACGGCACTTCGGCGCCGACGTCTGGGTGACCCGCAAGGGCGCCGTTCGCGCCGGCGTGGGCGAGCTCGGCATCATCCCCGGTTCGATGGGGGCGAAGTCGTTCATCGTGCGCGGCAAGGGCAACGAAGATTCGTTCTGCACCTGCTCGCACGGGGCCGGCCGCGCCATGAGCCGCACCGAAGCCAAGCGCCGCGTCACCTTGGCCGATCACCGAGCGGCCACCGAAGGCGTGGAGTGCCGCAAGGACGCCGGCGTGATCGACGAAACGCCGATGGCCTACAAGGACATCGACGCCGTCATGGCGGCGCAGTCGGACTTGATCGACGTGGTGCACACGCTGCGCCAGGTCGTGTGCGTGAAGGGCTAGTGCGAAGTGTGAGAGCAATCTCACACTTCGTCATTCCGGACGGCTGATGGCGCTGGCCAATGTCTGGGCGTAGCTCAGTCGGCGGAGAGCGCCTGCCACGATTCTAACGGCTGACGCGCCGTCAGCAGCTTTACAGCGCCTGCCGCGGCGCCCAAATTCAGGTCATGTCCAAGTCCACGCCTGCCGGCATGAATGTGGCGCCGCGCGACCTTCATTTCGACGCCGCCGCGGCGGCAAGCGGTCATTGGTTGGGCGGCGATCCGGTCGGCACCGCGGTGTTCAACGCGCTCTCGCTGACCTTTCCCGATGGCGAGCGCATGTTCATCGACGCCGTGCGCCACTACCGGAACGAAGTCAGCGGCAAACTGGCGGAAGACGTGAAGGGCTTCATCGCGCAGGAAGCAATACACGCCCGTGAACATCACCATCTCAACCAGCTGATCGACCGCCGCCGATATCCGGTCGCCGAAGTCGAGGCGGGAATCCGCGAGCGCGTCGCCTACGCCCGGTCGCGCGGGCCGATGCGCATGCTGATCTCGACCATCGCGCTCGAACACTTCACCGCCATGATGGCCGACACGCATGCCCGCCACCTAGATCTGTTCGAGCAAGCCGATCCCGGCATCGAACGCATGTGGCGCTGGCATGCCATGGAGGAGACCGAACACAAGGCGGTCGCCTATGACGTATTCCTGTACGTGACCCGCAAATGGTCCGGTCTGCAGCGTTATCTCCGCCGCACGCTGGCGATGGCGGTGATCACGCTCTTGTTTACGCGCAACATTGCCCACTATGCCGCGCTGCTGCTGCAGGCCGACGGCTACAGCTATCGCGATGCGCTCAAGGCTGTTCGCCGTTACGTCTGGCGCGAACCCGGCATCTTCGCGCGCGGCTGGAGGACGTATTTCGCTTGGTACCGCCCCGGATTCCACCCCTGGGACCAGGACAATCGCGGTCTGGTCGCGGCGTGGAAAGCGGAGTTCGACGCCGACGCGCGCGCGGGCGCTTCGGCCTAACTCAGCCTGCGCTGCGCAAACATCAGCGCGCCGGCGACGCATGCAGCGAACAACAGTCCTTCCGCCGCCGTCGTGAGCATCAAGCTGATCGGTCCAAAACCGCTCTCGCCGAACAGCGCGCCGATCGCATCGAGATGCAGACGCGAAGCCGGGAAAGCGCGCGCGAGCAGATCGAGGCTTCCCGCCATCAGCCGCCCGCCGAGCAGCACAATGACCACACCAGCGGCCGCACCGCACGCGGCTGCAATCGCCACACCGCCACGCACCGAATGCGGCGCCACCCGCCGCGCGATCCAGACGCCGAGCCCGACGGCGCCGCCCAGCAATGCGCCTTCGGCTGCGCCGGTGATCTCGCCGGGCGTTTGGCCGAACAGCAAACTGAACGCATCGAGGCCGATCAGCTTGACGACGCCGCCGACGATGAGTCCGCCCAGCGCACCGCCGAGCACGATCCATTGGCCAAGCCTGCCCGGCGCCAAACCTGCCGCAGCGATGCCGAACCCAACCCCCGCGCCTCCCAGCAGGCCGATCAACGCCGTCAGGCACGCCAGCACGAGCAGCGCCGAAGCCCCGCCTATCCCCGTGGTCGCACCGACGAAGCTATAGAATAGCCCTCCGATCAGCCCCGCGAGGCCGCCGCCGGCGGTTCCGGCGACGCCGAGTCGAACTAACTCCGCCGGCGCGACAGCGGCAGCGAAAGCCGCGCGCGGCGGCGAGCGCTCTGCCGCCGGCGCTCCGGCGTCGATCCACTGCACCGGCGCGATGAAGCGATAGCCGTGCTTCGGCGCCGTCTCGATGAAGCGCGGATTGGCGGCGTCGTCGCCCAGCTGCCGGCGCAGCGTCCTGATGCATTGTGTGAGCGCCTCGTCCGTCACCGGCACGCCGCGCCAGACCTCTTCGAAGAAGCGTTCTTTCGGCACCAGCTTGCCCTGTTCGCGCACCAGCAGGATCAGGGCGTCGAAATAACGCGCGTTCAGCTCCACCGGCGCGTCGTCGCGCCGAAGCTGACGATCATTCGGATCGAGCGCAAAACGTTCGAAGTGAAAGCTGCCCGACGCCACGTTTTCAGCGAATCCTCACGCGTTGCTCATGCCGCTCACCGGCGCATCGGCCAAGCTCTAGGCCGCGTTCATCCACGGAGGCAAGGCAATGGCGGACAAGACTGGCAGCGGGCGCGCCCGCAACAAATGGCTGACGACGGCCTGGACCACCGCCACCGGGCTCATCCTGCTGACGCCCCTCATCGCCATGCAGTTTACCGACGAGGTCAACTGGACCGTCGGCGATTTCGTCTTCGCCGGCGCCATGTTGCTCGGCGCCGGCATCACTTACGAATTGGCGGCGCGGGTCGGGGGGCTCGCCTACCAGGCGGGCGTCATAGTGGCGCTGGGCGCAGGCATCCTCACTCTCTGGATCACCGGCGCGGTCGGCATCATCGGCAGCGAGAACAACCCTGGCAACCAGCTCTATCTCGCCGTCGTCGCTCTCGCGGTCATCGGCGCTATCGGCACCGGCGGCCGGGCGCGCGGCATGGTATGGGCGATGTCGCTCGCCGCGGTCGCCACGCTGCTCGCGCCAGTGACGGCTTATCTCGCCGACATCGCCGCTCCAAGAGCCGACGTGCTCGCTCCGGAAGTCTACGGCGCAACCGCTTTCCTCACTGCAGGCTGGCTGCTTTCCTCGTTCTTCTTTCACAAGGCATCGCGGCAATAGTCATGCGCAAGCTTCGTCATTCCGGGGCAATGCGAAGCATTGAGCCCGGAACCCAAGGGGTGGCCAAGCGCAATGTGTTTGCCCCTGAGTTCCGGGTTCTCGCTAGCGCGAGGAGACTCAAAACCCCAGCAGCGTGGCGTAACGATCGCGGTGAAAGCTCGCGCTGCCGTAAAGCGCTTCGGCGACACGCGCGCGCTTGAGGTAAAGGCCGGCGTCGTGCTCATCGGTCATGCCGATGCCGCCGTGCAGCTGCACCATCTCGTTGCTGGCGAGATGCAGGGTTTCGCCGGCGCGCGCTTTGGCCAGACTTGCATGTTCGGCGACATCCCCGCCGCCGCGGTCGAGCGCATCGAGCGCAGCAAGCACGCACGAGCGCGTAAGTTCGAGTTCGGCAAAGAGTTTCGCGGCCCGATGCTGCAGGGCCTGGAATCCGCCGATGACTTGACCGAATTGACGGCGCGTCTTCAGGTATTCGCTGGTGAGCGCGAAAGCTTCGCTTGCCTGACCGAGCATTTCCGCGGCAAGCCCGATGCGCGCGCGATCGAGAATGGCCTCGATCGCTTCCGCGCCGCCGGGCATGTTCTCGGCGGGCGCGGCTTCGAACCTTATGTCGGCCGCACCGCGGCTGTCGGCGGTGACCAGTTCGCGGCGGCTCACGCCGGGCGCGTCGGCGCGCACCAAATAAAGCGCATCGGCCCCGGCGACGATGACGAGATCGGCGATGTGACCGTCGGCGACATATTGCTTTGCGCCCGTGAGCTTGCCCGCTTCCGCCTTCAGTTTCGATTTACCGGGCGCATGATGCGCGCCTTCATCCACCGCGATCGTCGCCACGCACTCGCCCGAAGCGAGCTTCGGCAGCCATTCCTGCTTCTGCGCGTCCGTTCCCGCCAGCAGCAACGCGCTCGCGCCAACCAGCGCGCTCGAATGCAGCGGTGACGCGACCAGCGTACGCCCGCTCTCCTCCAGCACCGCGCCCATGGCGACATAGCCCAAGCCGGCGCCGCCATAGGCTTCGGGGATGATCACGCCGGCAAAACCCAGCGCGGCGATCTCGCGCCAGAGACCGGGATCGCGGCCGTTGCGTTTCTCGTCGCGCTGCTGGCGCAGGCGCGCCACTGGCGCCTGCTCGCGGAAGAAGTCGCGCGCGGACTCCTTCAGCATGCGCGTGTCGTCGTTCAAGCTGAAGGTCATTGCGTGTCCCTCAGGCCGAGCACCCGCTTGGCGACCACATTGAGATTGATTTCGGTGGTGCCGCCTTCGATCGAATTGCCTTTCGAGCGCAGCCAGCCGCGGGTCGCGGCGAGATCGTCGGGCGAAAAGCCTTCGCCGCTCCAGCCAAGCCCACGATTGCCGGCCGCCTCCAGCATCAGCTCGCAACGCTCCTGGTTCAAAGTCGCCCCGGCGACTTTGAACATCGAGGCCATGTGGCTGACATTGCCGCCGGCCTTCGCCTCTTCCTGCGCCCGCTGCGTCGTCAGCGCATAGGCGCGCTCGGCCATCTTGTGCGCCGTGATCCGCGCACGCAGGTCGCGGTCGGCGAGCGCGCCGCCTTCCAGCCCGACATGTTTCTTGGCCAGGTCGACGACATCGACGCGGGTGGTGGAGCCGAAGCCGGAGATGTTGGTGCGTTCGTATTGCAGCAGCCGTTTGGCGATTTCCCAGCCGCCATTGAGGCGCCCGACCATATTCCGCTTCGGAATTTTCACGTCGGTGAAGAAAGTTTCGCAGAACGGCGAGGAGCCGGAGATCAGCTTGATCGGCCGGGTTTCCACACCTGCCGTCGTCATATCGATCAGCACGAACGAAATGCCTTCGTGCTTCACACGCGCATCGGTGCGCACCAGGCAGAAGCACCAGTCGGCGTAATTGGCGTAGGAGGTCCAGACTTTCTGGCCGTTGATCAGCCAGTGATCGCCCTTGTCCTCGCACTTCGTCTGCAGACCGGCGAGATCGCTGCCTGCGCCCGGCTCGCTATAGCCCTGGCACCAGCGGATTTCGCCGCGCACGATCTTCGGCAAGTGTTCCTGCTTCTGCTCTTCATTGGCGTATTCGAGCAGTACCGGCCCCAGCATCCAGATGCCGAACGAGAACAGCGCCGGCCGCGCGCCGATGCGCTTCAATTCGCTCTGCAGCACGCGGTTTTCGTCGGCGCTCAGCCCGCCGCCGCCGTATTCGGCCGGCCAAGTCGGCGCGGTCCAGCCTTTGGCGCCCATGCGGTCTAGCCAGAGCTTGGCTTCCGGATTCTTGAACTCGTAGTTGCGCCCGCCCCAGACCGCATCCTCTTCGCCGGTCATCGGCGTGCGCACCGACGGCGGGCAATGCGCGTCCAGCCAAGCCCGCGTCTCGGCCCGGAAGACTTCCAAATCTCTTGTCATCGCGCGTGTCCTCACGCGCGGCTTAGCACTCTTGAGCGGCGCAAGTCATCATTACGTCCGGGAACGTCTCCGCGCGCCCATCAAGGGCGAGGAGCAGGCTGCGCCTCCAGCCCTTCGGGCTGGCCCACGACCACGAACGTGAAATCGTCCGGATCGAACAATCTTCTGATCACGCGGTTCACGTCTTCGAGCGTCACCGCGCGGATAAGATCGTTGCGCCGGTTGATGTAGTCGATGTCGCGGCCGGCCACCTGATAGCCATGCACGGCGCCGGCGATCTTTGCGTTCGAGTCGAGATCGAGCGCGAAGGAGCCGGTGAGATAGGTGATGGCGTCGTTGACTTCCGCCTGCGTGGCGCCTTCGCGATAAAGCCGCGCCATCTCCGCGCGCGTGACCTCGATCGCTTCGCGGACATCGCCATTCTCGGTCTGCGCCGATCCGCGGATCGCGGCGGAATGCTCGCGCACCGAAGGGGCGGTGCCGATGCCGTAGACCAGTCCGCGCTGCTCGCGCACATGATCCATCAGTCGCGACGAAAACCCGCCGCCGCCGAGGATATAATTGGCCACGGTCAGCGGAATCCAGTCGGGATCCTCGTCCTGAATGCCCGGGCCCGCGAACAGCACCAAGCTCTGCGGCTGCGGCAGCTGGCGCACAATGAGCGGCGTCGGCGCCGCCAGTTCGACCTCCGCCGGCTCGGGCGGAGGCGCGCCTTGCGGCAAGGCGCCGAAGATGGCGTCGAGCGCGCGCCCGGCGTCATGGGCGCTGATATCGCCGACGATGGTGATCTGCAGCGTGGCCCGGTTGAACAAGGCCGCGCGCCGTTCCTGCAGCGCGGCCCGATCGATCGCCTCGACGCTTTCGCGCGAGGTGCGCCGGGCATAGGGGTGACTGGGATAAAGCGCTGCATCGAGCGCGAGGTTGGCGATATAGCTCGGATTGGTTTCACGCGTGCGAATGCCGACCAGCATCTGCCGTTTGATCCGCGCCAGCGGTTCGGCGTCGAATCGCGGCTCAGTGAGCGCCAACCGCGCCATCTCCACTGCCGCATCGCGATTCTCGCTGAGCGTGGTCAGCGTCATGCCGACGCCGTCCCAGCTCGAACCGAAGCCGAGCGACATGTTCAGATCCTGGAGCCGCTCCTTGAAAGCGTTGGCGGCGAGCGCGCCCGATCCTTCCGTCATCATGTCGGTCATCACCCCGGTGACGCCGATGAGCCGTTCCGGCTCGATCGCCGAGCCCCCGCACCAGAACGCGCGCAGCACGATGATCGGCACCGTCGCATCCGAAACCAGCCATGCCTCGATGCCGCCAGGCGAGACGATGCGCTCGACATCGACCGCGTGCCGCGATGCTGCGCTTTCTGTGCGCTGCTGGGCTTGGGCGGGCGACATAACCGCAAATGAGGCGAAGCCACAGAGCGCAAGCGCGAGCAGTTTTGCGACTCCCTCCCCCCTTGCGGGGGAGGGCGGGGAGAATGACGGTGAATGGTTCACTCCCCCTCCTCCGGTAGCAACCATCCCGTTACTGACGCATCCAGATCCAACGTCTGGCGCGACATCTCCATGACTTCTTCGCGAGTCACGGCTTCGATGTCGGTCGGCCAATTCACGACATCCTCGATGCTTTCGCCCTGCGCCAGCGAGGCGCCATAGATGTTGGCGAGGCTTTCCTGGCTATCGCGCGCATAGATCGCATTGGCGGACAAAAGGTTCTTCGCGCGCGTGAGTTCGACGGCAGTGGGCCCATCGCGCAAATATTCCGCGATCACTGCATCGGCGGCGGCTTCGACGCGTTCGAGCGGCACGCCCTCGGCCGGGGTTGCCCACACTTGGACGCTGCCGCCGCCCAGACCGGACGAATTTGCGCTCGCCCCGGCGCCGACGGCGATGCGTTGCTCCTCGACCAAGGCGCGATAGAGCCGGCTGGTCTCCGAGCCGCCGAGAATTTCCATGGCCACATCGAGCGCATGGGCCTGGCGGCCGGTGTCGACGCCATAGCTGGTGGCGCGATAAATGCGCGAGAACGACGGCTGGCGCACCTTTTCGTCGCGATGCGTCACCCGCATCGGCCCGACATTCGGCGGATCGCTCACCCATGTCCGGCTCGGCAGATTTCGCGTCGGCCGCAGCCGCCCGTAATGACGCTCCGCCAGCGGGCGCAGTTCGGCCGCGTCGATGTCGCCGGCGACCACCAGGATCGCGTTGTTCGGCGCGTACCAGGTTTGGTAGAAGGCGAGCGCGCGTTCGCGATCCAGCGCCTGGATTTCGTGCAGCCACCCGATCACCGGCGTGCCGTAGGGATGATGCGGCCACAACATCGCCCGCATGCGTTCGCCCAGGACAGCGCCCGGGTTGTTGTCGATGCGTTGGCGCCGTTCTTCGACGATGACATCGCGTTCGGAGGCGAACGTCTCGTCCGAGAAGCGCAGATTGCGCATGCGGTCGGCTTCCATGCGCATGACCAATTCAAGCCGGTCGCGGGCAATGCGCTCGTAATAGGCGGTGTAGTCCCAGTTGGTGAAAGCGTTGTCCTCGCCGCCGTTTCTGGCGATCGTGCGCGAGAACTCGCCCGGTGCGATCTGACGCGTGCCTTTGAACATCAGGTGTTCGAAAAAGTGGGCGATGCCTGAATAGCCACGCGGCTCGTCAGCAGCGCCGACGCGGTACCAGAGCATATGCGTCACCACGGGCGCACGCCGGTCGGTGATGACCACGACTTCCAGCCCGTTGCGCAGCGTGAAGGTTTCCGGCCGCACCATCTCGCGCGCCTGCGCCGGCGCCGTCAGCGCCAGCAACGCCAAGCATGCAGAGATGAACCTCTTACCCACCCCGCCGGTCGATGCGCTCAGGTGCCGGGCAGCTTGAAGCCGCCGCGGTCGCGCTCGATGATCACTTGGCCGCCGCCGGTGGCGCGGCGGATCGATTCTTCGTCGGCAAGGCGGCGCTGCTCATCTTCCGGATTGAGCGGCGCGGCCGCAGGGCCGGCGCCCGATCCGCCGAACGCCAGCAGACGATTGACGAAGCCCTCGTTGCGGCGAACCACGCCTTGGCTTTCGAAATCGATGGTCTCGCGGATGTTGTCGTCGGCGGCGGTGGCGCCAGCGGCAGAGATGAAAGCGCGCTCGCCCTGGCTTGCCTGTTGGCCGACGTTTTCGCCGAACAGCGCCGTGCGCGCCTCGGTCGAGGGATCGTTCTCGCCCGGACGCGCCTCACCCGGACGCGGCGGCCGCAGATTGTAGTCCGGCGGCAACGTCAGCGGCGCGTGGGTCATCACCCGAAATTCGTCCGGCGAACTGCGGCTCGCCCCGACAGCGCGCGAGAGGCTCGCGCAGCCGCTTGCGGCCGTAGCTGCGGCCAGCACCGCGACCAGTGCGATCGGTCTAGACATCCCGCCTCCTCAAATGCTTCGGCACCGCTTCTAGCTGAGCCGCGCCGCTCCCGCCAAGCCGGACAGCAGCAAAGCGGCTTGGGCCTCCAGTTTGACGGTTATGGGGCGAATCCGCTCTGGAATCAGCCGCCTGATCCGTTAGTTCCGCCACGGCCGCGGTCCAGCCACGCCTTGAGCTGGCGCCAGCCCGTGCCCTTGCCGGGCTCGGTTTCGGCGAAGAACAGCATGTCGACGGCAAGCAGAACGGCCCCGCAGGTGATCGCGGCGTCCGCCACATTGAACACCCAGGGAAACCACAGACCATTGAAATCAAGGAAATCCGCGACCGCGCCGAACCGGATACGGTCGACCACATTGCCGAGCGCGCCCCCGATCACGAGCCCGAGCGCAGTCGCTGTCGGGCGCCGGTCGGCTGTTCGCAGCCACCACAGGAACACGCCGGATATCACAAACGAGAGCGCCACCAACGCCCAGCGGGCCAAGTCTTCGTCGGCCCGCAGCAGCCCGAAGCTTACGCCGCGATTCCACACCATCTGCAGGTCGAAGAACGGGGTGAGTTCGATGAAGCGGCAGCCATAACCGGTTTGCAGACAGCCTGGCGGGCTGAACTGGCCCGGCCCCAGAACGATCCATTTGGTGATCTGGTCGCCGACAAAAACGGTAGCCGCAATGATCAGCCCGAAGCGCAACATGTGGCGGCTTATGACGGGCGCGGCGGGTTGCATCAAGGCAACTCCGCCGCGGCGCTTTGGCTTGGCCGCATTTGCGCGCAAGATCGCCCAGATGCGCCTCGTTGCCCTCGCCGCGGTGATATTGGCCTGGAGCGCCGCAGCGCAGGCGCAGACCGATCCGGTTCATCAAGCGCTCGCGCCCTATGCGCTCTATCAGACCGACATCACCGCACTGCTCGATAGCGACATCGGCGATGCCGCCGCGCTCGATGCTGCGCTCGAGCGCATGGCGCTTCACGATCCTTCCCGCATCGCCGCCGGCTGGCTTGCCTATGGCGGCTTGACCGCGGCGCAATCGCCGGAATGGGTCGCGGGCGTGCGCAGCCGCGTGCGCGCGGCGGGGCGGCCGGCGGTGTTGCGCCAGCTTCGCCGCGATCTCGCTTACGCGCGCAGGCGTCCGCCCGGCGCGGCGCAGGCGACGCAATTGGTGCTGCGCGCGCTTGCCGCCGATGAAGCGCGGATGCGCGCGCTGGCGGTGCGCTTCGAAGGCCTGGGCGCGGCTGCCGACACGAGCGCGTGGTCGCGCCGCAGCGAGGCGCGCGCCGAGCGGCTTCGCAGCGCCGATGCCCGCACGCTGCCGCCGGCCGTGCTTGCACGCTTGCAGGTTGGCCCGCTTACCGCCACGCCCGCCACCGACGCGTCGGCTTTCGGCGGCGCGCGTTTTTGGGACGCACTCTCCGGGCGCCGGTCGCCCACGCCTCCGGCCCTGACCTGGCGCGTCAATGCCGCGCGCGCAGCGAGCCTCGACCGCATCTTCACCTTGGGCGCGCTAATGGTAATTGGCGCCGGCGACGACGACGCAGCGCGCATCCGCGCGCTCGATGATGAACCCACGCGTCATTGCCTCGAATTGCAGCAGCTTTTTCTGCGTCAGTGCGCGGGCGTCACCCACGATCCCAACGAAGACGCCTATTGCCTGGCGCGCCACGGATTGGCCGAACCGAGCGCGTGTCTCTCGCTCGCGCTTGCGCCTTAAACCGCGTTTAGGTGACTGCCAATTTAATCAACCAGGCGGGTGCGCCACTTAACCGAACTCGGGCACACTCTGCGCATGCGCATGATAACGACTGCTGCGGTGTCGTTCGCGCTCCTCTGTTCTTCGCCGGCGCATGCCGACGAGGTTCACGACGCGCTCGAGACATACGCCCTCTATCAAAACGACGTCAGCGCTCTGCTCGATTCCGACATCGGCAGCGCGCAGGACGTCGACGCCGCCCTGGCGCGTCTGCAACGTCACGATCCGCAGCGTCTCGCCCGCGGCTGGATTGCATACGGCGCGCTGACCGCGGCGCAATCGCCAGACTTCGCAGCAATGGTTCGCCGCAGCGTACGCCAGGGCCGCCGTCCGGCGCCGAGCCAATTGCGCGACAATGTCGATTATGCGCGCCGGCAGCGCGGCGCCTCGGACGCCATCCGTCTTGTTCTCAACGCCGCCGGCGCCGATGGCGCGCGCGTCTCCACCCTCGGCGCGCGCTTCGACCGGTTCGCCCGCTCGACCGCCGCGTCGCAACGCAGCGCAGGCGCGCAACGCGCCGGCGCGGACCCTGTGCGCCTGTCTCCGGCCATGCGCGACCGCCTCCGCGTAACCCCGCTCTCGGCGCGGCCCATGAACGACAGCGGCGATTTCGGCGGCCGCGGTTTTTGGGATGCGCTCGCCGGCCGCGACACAAGCAGCCCACGCGTGCGCAGCCAGCGCGAGGAGAGCGAGTACGCTTCGGTCACCGATCACATGCTGACGCTCGGCGCTATCGTCGTCGCCGACGCCACGCGCGCCGAACGCCGGCGCGTTTCGGCGCTGCTCGACGAACCGCTGATGCAGCACTGCCTCAACATGCAGCGCCTGCAATTGCGCCAGTGCGTCGGCGTTTCGGTCAACGCCAGCGAACGCGCCTATTGCCTTGGCCAGCATGCGCTGGCCGGTCCCGGCCAATGCTTCGCGGCGATCGTCCGCTAGCGCGGGTGCGCTGCGTCCCACGCCGCGACTGCCTCCGCGTCCCGCGGCGTGATGTCGGGATAACGCGGATCCGCTGTCGCCGGATCGAAGTATTTCCACGAGCGCGCGCATTTCACGCCGGCGGCTTTTTCGATCACGACAGCGACGCCGGGCCGCTCCGGCAGCCGGAACGCGGCGGCCGGACCCTCGCCTTCGGCGATGGTGATGTCGCTGGTGATGCAAAGCTCGGCGAAGTCGACCGCCTGCAATGACGCCCGCAGCCCGGCGTCGGCGACAAACACCCGCGGCGCCGCCTCCAGCGCCGCGCCGATGACCTTGTCGCGACGCGCCACTTCGAGCGCGCCGGTGACGACCGCACGCGCTTCGCGCAACTTCGCCATCTCCTCGCCGGCGAAATCGTCCTCCCAACTCTCCGGCATCTCCGGGAAAAGCCGGAGGTGCACGGAAACCGTTTCGGGAAACCGCACCAGCCACGCTTCTTCCGCCGTGAACGGCAGAATCGGCGCAAGCCAGGCAGTGAGACGAGAGAAGGTTTCGTCCAATACGGCGCGGCAGGCGCGGCGGCGCAGCGAGTTCGGCGCGTCGCAATAGAGCGCATCCTTGCGCACATCGACGTAGAAGGCCGAGAGATCGACGTTGCAGAATTCCACGATGGCATGGAGTGCGACGCGCCACTGATAGGTTTCGTAGGCCCGGCGCACGGTGCGGTCGAGCTCCCAGAGCCGGTGCAACAGCCAACGTTCCAGCAGCGGCAGCATTTCAATGTCCCTGTTGCCGGCGTGACCGGGCGCCGCTTGCGGACGCTCCCCCGGCTCGAAGTCCTTCAGCGCGCCGAGCAGATAGCGCAGCGTGTTGCGCAGCTTGCGGTACATCTCGCTCGACTGATCGATGATGGTCTTGCCGAGCCGGAGATCGTCGCCGTATTCGGCGGCGGCGATCAGCAGACGCAGGATTTCGATGCCGTTCTGCTTGGCGATGTCCTGCGGTTCAACCGTGTTGCCGATGGACTTGGACATCTTCTTGCCGTCCTCGTCCATGGTGAAGCCGTGGGTGACGACTTCGTCGTACGGAGCGCGCCCGCGCGTGGCGCAACTCTCCAACAGCGAGGAATGAAACCAGCCGCGATGCTGGTCGGAGCCTTCGAGATAGATGGTCGTGACCGGGTTGGCGAACGAGGGCCGCGTCGGCGCTTCGGGATTGCCGATGACGAAGGCATGGGTGGAGCCGGAATCGAACCAGACGTCGAGGATGTCCTCGACTTTCTCATACTCCTCGGCCTTGTGTGCATTGCCGAGGAATTCCTGCGCCGGCGTCGCCCACCAGACATCGGCGCCGCCGCGTTTCATGGCGGCGAAGATGCGGGCGTCGACTTCATCGTCCTGCAGTATCGAGCCGTCGCTCTTGTTGACGAAGATCGGCAGCGGCACGCCCCAGGCGCGCTGGCGCGAGACCAGCCAATCGGGGCGATCTTCGATCATGCCGCGGATGCGGTTATAGTCCTTGGTCTCGCCGGTGCGCTTCTGCCCCCAATCGACGCGGTCGATTTCCTCGAGCGCGATCTGCCTCAGCGTCTTGCCATTGCGATACGGCTTGTCGAGCGCGATGAACCATTGCGGCGTGTTGCGGAAGATGAGCGGCGCTTTCGAACGCCATGAATGCGGATACTGGTGCTTCAGCTGCCCGCGCGCCAACAGCGCGCCAACTTCGATCAGCGCATCCATCACCGCCTTGTTCGCCGGCCCGTCCTTGCCGAGATGCTTGCCCTCGAGCTGGAGAATCTCAAGACCGGTAAAGCCGGGCGCATCCTCGGTGAAGCGGCCGTCTTCGTCGACGGTGAAGGGAATGCCCTCCTGGCCGAAGTGCTTCGTCCAGATCATGAAGTCGTCGGCGCCATGCCCCGGCGCGGTATGCACGAAACCCGTGCCAGCATCGTCGGTGACGTGATCGCCCGAGAGCAACGGCACATCGAAGTCGTAGCCCTTGCCGCGTAGCGGATGCGCGCACGTCAAACCAGCTGGATCGAAATCGGCGACCCGCTTCCATGACGCGGCCTTGGCGGCGCCCATCACCGCTTCGGCCAGCGTGTCGCCAAGCGCGAGCCTGTCGCCGACCTTCACCCAAGGTTCGAATGCGAGCCCGGTTTCGATGCTTTCGACTTCGTAGATTCCATAACTGATAGTGGGAGAATACGAGATCGCGCGGTTGCCGGGGATCGTCCACGGCGTCGTCGTCCAGATGACGATCGAAACCTGCTCCCCCTCGATGGGGGAGCTGTCATCGCGCAGCGATGACTGAGGGGGTGGCGCCTCCCGCGCATACTTGTTTGGTGTTGACGGCGCACCCCCTCCGGCCGCCGCGCGGCCACCTCCGCCCTTGAGCGGGAGAACAGGAAACTTCACCCAGATCGTCGGGCTGGTCTTCTCCGCGTACTCGACTTCCGCTTCCGCCAGCGAGGTGCGTTCCACCGGGCTCCACATCACCGGCTTCGAGCCGCGATAGACCAGCCCCGTGCGCACCACGCGCAAGAACTCGCGCGCGATCGCGGCTTCGGCGTCGAAACTCATCGTCGTGTAGTAATTGTCCCAATCGCCTTCGATGCCGAGCCGGCGAAACTCGTCACGCTGCAGCGGAATCCATTTGTCGGCATAGGCGCGGCAGGCGCGGCGAAACTCGACCGCCGGCACGTCGGCCTTCTTGCGTCCGGCTTTGCGGAAGTCTTCCTCGACCTTCCATTCGATCGGCAGGCCGTGACAGTCCCAGCCCGGCACATAGTCGCAATCGAACCCGGCCATCTGGCGGGTGCGCACGACGAAATCCTTGAGGATCTTGTTTTCGGCGTGCCCGATGTGGATCGGTCCGTTGGCGTAGGGCGGGCCGTCGTGAAACACGGCCTTGGGCCTCTCCGCAGCCGCCTCACGCAATCTGCGATAGAGGCCGATATCGGCCCAGTGTCTCACCCGCTCCGGTTCCTTTTTCGGCAACCCCGCGCGCAGCGGAAAGGGATCGCCCGGCAGATCGGGCAAGAACACGGTTTCGCGATAGTCGCGAGATGCGTCTCTGGGCGCATCGGCCATCGGTTTCTCTCCGGTGAAGCGAATGGGGTGATAACGATCCCGGACCCGCGGAGCGAGCGCTCAACGCGAGCCGGGCCTCAAATTCGAAAGGCCGCTATCGGGGAACGGCGGTGCACGGTCACCAGTTGGGCTGTATCACGCGCTCCTCGGCGACGCCACCTGCATTGCCCATGGCGTCCAACAGGTCTACATGCCCCGCCTCCCCGCAAGAATTGCTCGCCAGCCGATGACCAGCGCCCACGACTTCAGTTTCGCCAAACTCGACGAGCCGGGCGAAATCAAGCTCGGCGAATACGCCGGCAAGGCAATGCTGATCGTCAATGTCGCGAGCGCCTGCGGCTTTACCTCGCAATATCGCGATCTGGAGTCTCTCTACGAGGCAAAGGCGGAAAAGGGCCTCGTCGTCATTGGCGTGCCCTGCAACGATTTTGGCCAGCAGGAGCCAGGCGACGCACGCGAAATCCGCGAATTCTGCGATACCTCGTATCACGTCACCTTCCCGATGACGGCGAAGGTCGAGATCACCGCGCCAGGACGCCGCCACCCGTTCTATCAATGGATTGCCGAGGAGCTGGGCGAGAGCGCTTTGCCACGCTGGAACTTCCACAAATACCTGGTCGGCAAGGACGGCGCGCTCGTGGGGGCCTACGGCTCGAAAACCGCCCCGCTCGCGCCGGACATGCTCGAGGCCATCAAGGACGCGCTCGCCGGCTAACCAGCGCTTGTCGTTCCCGCGCAGCGCCCCCCGCCTCTAGTCCGTTGGGCAATGATTTCGATCGAACACTTGCGCTCGATGCGCGTAGGTCTATCGTCCCTACTGGCGGAAGGGATTTCTGCATTGGCGTCGGTTCAGACCAGGGCCGAGAGTGAGGCGCGCCCCTTGGACAGGGGGGTCGCGCGGCGTCAGGCCTTTCTCCACGCGGCCCGCGAGGTCTTCCTTGAGCACGGCTATGAAGCCGCCAGTGTCAATGATGTGGTGCGCATGGCCGGCGGCTCGCTCGCCACCCTCTACGCCCAGTTCGGCAACAAGGAGGGCCTGTTTCTGGCCTTCATGCAGGACCAGCACGATCGTTTCGCCCGCGAGATGCGGCCGCCGGACAGCGTCAGCGGCTTGCCGCTAGAGGAAGCACTGCAGGCGGTCGGAGAGCATTTCCTGCGCCGCTTGCTGCAACGCGACAGCCTGGCCTTCTTCCGCGTCATGGTCGCCGAGGGCCGCAAGGTGCCAGAGCCGCTGCGCCGCTATTTCACCACCGGCGGCGCCAACATGATTTTCGAAGAACTCACCGCTCAGCTCACCCGCGCCGGGCTGGCCGAAGTCGATGCCCGCGAGAGCGTCGGCTATTTCGTCGAGTTGTTGCGCAGCCATCACCACTTCCAGGCGCTTTCGGACGAAAACTACGCGGTGTCCGACGCCGATCTGAAGGGCCACGTGGCGCGGGCGGTGCGCTTCTTGCTCAATGGTCTCGAGCTACGCTGAGCCGCCGCCGGCTGAGCCGCGCCCCGATCGGAGCTTCAGCGCAGATTCAGCTTCGGTTCAGGCAAGGCCCTGCATCGTCGAGGGTGCGAGGATGTGCACACCGCACACGGGAGCCTCAACATGAAACAAGCCCTCATAGCGGCGATGGCCGCTTTGAGCGCGACAGCCTGGGTGGCGACACCCGCTTACGCTCAACGAGATCGCGGCGAACATTCCCGCGACAATGACAGGCGCGGCGAAGACCGCGGCGCCCGCGGTGAACGCGGCGATCACGCCGAGCGCGACCGTGGCGACCGTGGCGACGATAACGGCCAGCACCGCGGCCGGGGCCGCGATCAAAACGCCGGCGCCCAAGGCGCCCAACAGCCGCAACCGCCGCTGGTCGGCGGCAACGGCGGTCGCGAGCGCGGCGACTGGAGCGGCCGCGGGCGCGGCGGCGCTGACGCCAACGCCGGCGGTCGCGAGCGCGGCGACTGGAATAACGGCGCACGCGACAACGACGGACGTGGTCGCGGCGACGCCAACGACGGACGTGGTCGCGGCGACTGGAGCGGCCGGGATCGCGGCGGCGTCGACACCAACGCCGGGGGTCGTGAGCGCGGCAATTGGAACGGCGGCGGTCGCGACAACGATGTCCGCGGGCGCGGCGACTGGAATGGCGGCCGCGGACGCAGCGGCGTCGACACCAATGACGGCCGCGATCGCGGCGGCGATGACGGCCGCGGCGACTGGCGCGGACGTGACAATGACGGCCGTGGCGACTGGCGCGGACGCGACAATGACGGCCGCGGCGACTGGCGCGGACGCGACAATGACGGCCGCGGCGACTGGCGCGGACGCGACAATGACGGCCGCGGCGACTGGCGCGGGCGCGACAATGACGGCCGCCACAACAACGACGGCGACTGGCGGACCGGCCGCAACCGCGACTTCTCGCACAACGATTGGGGCCGCGACCGCTCGCGCGACAACGATCGCTATCGCCGCTGGCGTCACAACCACCGCGATTGGGACCGCCCCCGCTACAGCGATTGGCGCAGCGTGCGTCACGGCTACTATTTCGACCGTTACTACGCGCTGATCTTCACTGGCTTCTTCGGCCACAACTATTATTGGTGGGGCTATGATGGCTGGCGCCGGCCGTATCGTGCGTGGCGGGTCGGCGATTACCTGCCCTACGACATCTGGTGGGATTCGATCCCCTACGATCTCTACTACCGGCTGCCGCCTGCGCCGTATGGCTGCCGCTATGTGATGGTGGACCGCGACATCCTGCTGATCGTCGTTTCCACCGGCATGATCCTCGACGCGATGTACTATTACTGACACGCGTCATTGGAGGGACGGATCGAGCCGCCTCGTTCACGCGAGGCGGCTCTTTTTTTAGATGAGTTCGATCTGTGCGCGATGGCCTGGCGCGCCTGCAATTCGCGCGTCATGTGTGATCAGCGGGGCGCCCATACCCTCCGCCAATGCGACATAGGCCGCATCGTAAGCAGTGAGATTGTCACGCAGCGACCAAATACGCCGCATCAGCCGTTCGTGCGGATAACGATACACTGGCAACGCGCGCCAATCGGCCAAGGCTTCGTCGCATCGCGGCGCGGGGATTCGGCCCGCGAGCGCATAGCGGCGCAGTACTTGCGCAACTTCCACGTCGATCAAGTGCGGCGCATGGAGACTTTCGCCGGGCCGAAACAGGCGGATTTTCGCCGCTCTGCCAACAGGCGTCAGAAAGAGCAGTTCAAGTGCGACTGACGCGTCGATGACAATCACCGTCCATCGCGCTCCGCACGCAACGCTTCCGTTGGAGTTTCCTCCAACGTCACCGGGGCGCGCCCCTCCAGGCGTTCACTTAATTCTTCGGCAGTCGGCCGCTCGGCTGCGACGCGCAGCTCCGCGAGCAAATAGTCCGATAGCGACATTCCCGCCAAAGCCGCGCGCGCCTTTAGCCGGCGGTGCAAAGCGACCGGCACATTTCGGATCTGAACCATCACTGACATGCATTAAGGATGATCACATGTGCATCGCATGTCAAGCTTGAGAGAGCATTCAGCGTCTGGGCCGGGGCGCGTCGGCGAATGCTAATGCACCGTCACCCGCCGCAGCGGTCGCGCCACGACCGGCGGCGGCGGGTGCGGCGGGGCTGGCGGGTCGTCGACAGGTGTTTCAGGAATTTCCGCCGGCGGCTGCGGCGGCGGGTCGGGCCGATCGGGCTCGGGGTCGTGCTGGCCAGGACGGTTCATGGGGCTTGAACGCGCGAACGCGTGTTTGGGCGCCTCAGCCGAACATCATCTGCCAGATCACCCGCCCCGGCGCGATGGCGGTTATCCCGGCGATGACGAGGCCGAGATAGAGACCGATCATCGCCCGCGCATGCGACATCACTTTCACCCGCGCCAGCCACAGCGCCATCGGCACGCCGATGAACGTCATCAGCGAGAAGAGGTGAATCGGGCTGAACTGCCCGTCGCGCATATCACGGATGAAGAACGTAGCCGCGGCGGTCGAAAACATCGCGATGGCCCAGACCCAGCCGAGCGCGCGATGAAGTCCCGTTCCTTTGGGCAACGCAAATTGCACCGGCCCCAGCGCCAGCACGGCCGTCACCGTCGCGACGTGAAACTGGACCAGCCAGCTTTGCGCCAACAGCGGCGCCAGATCGAGCTTGAGTTCGGCGGCGGGCCACGCGCGCGGCAGCGCCCCGGGCGTCAGCACCAATATCGCCGCTACCGCCGCAAAACTGGCAAGTGTGATCGCAAGACCCAAACGCCGGTCGTTTGCGGTGTCGTCGAGGCGCTGATCGCGTTCGGACATGTTACTTTGATATACAAAGTTCTTTGGACGCGCCAGCGTTAATTTCGAAAACGCCGCTCCGAACCTGGGTTGACCCTCCGCCGTCCGGCGCCTATCTCCCCGGCTTAGCAACCGGCGGCGGTGAGTGCTAACAACCGCCCCGGCCCGCAAAAAGGCCTTATCAAGCAAGGGAGCACCAACAGTGGCGAACTTTCGTCCTCTGCACGACCGCGTGGTCGTGAAGCGCGTCAAGGAAGAAGAGAAAACCCGCGGCGGCATCATCATTCCGGAGACCGCGCAAGAGAAGCCGCAGGAAGGCGAGATCGTCGCCGTCGGCCCGGGCGGGCGCGACGAAGACGGCGAGCGGATTCCGATGGATGTGAAGGTCGGCGACCGCATCCTGTTCGGCAAATGGTCGGGCACGGAAGTGAAGCTCGACGGCGAGGATCTCCTGATCATGAAGGAGTCCGACATCATGGGCGTCATCGAAGCCAAGAAGGCGAAGAAGGAAGCCGCCTGAGCGCGGCAATCGGCAGTCGCCGATCGGCAGTGGTGAACTGCCGCCTCGACTGCCGACTGCCTATTGCCGACTGCCGTCGGCGCACAGTCAAATTCAACACAGAGGTTCAATCCAAATGGCAGCTAAAGTCGTCAATTTCGGCGCCGACGCCCGCGAGCGCATGCTCGCCGGCGTCGACATTCTGGCCAACGCCGTAAAGGTCACGCTCGGTCCCAAGGGCCGCAACGTCGTGATCGAGAAGTCCTTCGGCGCCCCGCGCACCACCAAGGACGGCGTCACCGTCGCCAAGGAAGTCGAGCTCGAAGATAAATTCATGAACATGGGCGCCCAGCTCGTGCGTGAAGTCGCGTCCAAGACCAACGACGAGGCCGGCGACGGCACCACCACTGCGACGGTTCTGGCCCAAGCCATCGTGCGCGAAGGCATGAAGGCGGTCGCATCCGGGCGCAACCCGATGGACCTGCGCCGCGGCATCGACAAGGCGGTCACCGCCATCGTCGAAGACTTGAACAAGCGCGCCAAGAAGGTCGGCGGCTCGGAAGAAATCGCCCAGGTCGGCACCATCTCGGCCAACGGCGACACCGACATCGGCAAGTTCCTGGCCGACGCCATGGCCAAGGTCGGCAATGACGGCGTCATCACGGTCGAAGAAGCCAAGAGCCTCGAGACAGAACTCGAAGTCGTCGAAGGCATGATGTTCGACCGCGGCTACCTCTCCCCGTACTTCATCACCAACGCCGACAAGATGGAGGCGACGCTCGAAGATCCGGTGATCCTGCTCTTCGAAAAGAAGCTCTCTTCGCTGCAGCCGATGCTGCCGGTGCTGGAAGCGGTGGTGCAAAGCCAGCGTCCGCTGCTGATCATCGCCGAAGACGTCGAAGGCGAAGCGCTCGCCACGCTGGTGGTCAACAAGCTGCGCGGCGGCTTGAAGGTCGCGGCGGTGAAAGCGCCGGGCTTCGGCGATCGCCGCAAGGCCATGCTGGAAGACATCGCCGTCCTCACCGGCGGCCAGGTCATCAGCGAAGATCTGGGCATCAAGCTCGAGAACGTCACGCTCGACATGCTCGGCAAGGCCAAGAAGATCGTGGTGAAGAAGGACGACACCACCATCGTCGACGGCACCGGCGCGAAGGCGGACATCCAAGCCCGCATCGGCCAGATCAAGAAGCAGATCGACGACACCACCTCCGACTACGATCGCGAGAAGCTGCAAGAACGCCTGGCCAAGCTCGCCGGCGGCGTTGCCGTGATCAAGGTCGGCGGCGCCACCGAAGTCGAAGTGAAGGAGCGCAAGGATCGCGTTGACGACGCGCTGAACGCCACCCGCGCCGCGGTGGAAGAAGGCATCGTCGCCGGCGGCGGCGTCGCGCTTCTGCGCGCCGCCTTCAAGCTCAACGTCAAGGGCGACAACGACGACCAGAACGTCGGCGTCAACATCGTGCGCAAGGCGCTCGAGTCGCCGATCCGCCAGATCGCCGAAAACGCCGGCGTCGAAGGCTCGATCGTCGTCGGCAAGCTGCGCGAGTCGAAGGACGAAGTGTTCGGCTTCAACGCCCAGACCGAAGAGTACGTCGACATGCTGAAGGCCGGCATCATCGATCCGGTGAAAGTGGTGCGCATCGCGCTGCAGGACGCGGCCTCGGTCGCGGGCCTCATCATCACCACCGAAGCCTCGATCGCCGAAGCGCCGAAGAAGGAAGCCGCCGGCGGCGGCATGCCCGGCGGCGGCATGGGCGGCATGGGCGGCATGGACTTCTGATCCAGTCGCACTGACGTCTCAGAGAAACGGAAACGGCGGAGCGCAAGCTCCGCCGTTTTTCTTGGACCGCCGGCGTCCCCGCCGGCATACGGCGCGCCGGCCTCGCACTTAGTGATGGGGCAACTTTCTCCGGTAGCGGCCGCGCCCGAGAAATTCGATGAAACCAGCATCACGCAACACCTGAAGCTGCTGACGCATCTTCTCCCGCACGTGGGAGTTACCTGGATAGAGAATCCTCAGCCGCGACTCAAAAGCGTACACGTCCGCAAGACCAAACTCGGCGCGACCGATGTCCTCGACGCACTTCAACACTTCGATGAGCCACCCGCGTGCCGAAGCCCTCTCATCACGGAGGAAGCACGTGCGTCGCCACGTCTCCAAGACCTGCTCGCGGGGAAGCGTGACGCCATCCTTTACGACGATCACCCTGCCAGCCTCGGGCACGCGGTCTACGAGAATGTTGCAGCCTATCCATCCGGCGCGACGCGCTGTGTCCGCAAGCGGCTTTCGCTTCTGAATGAGCGACGGAATGAAGAAATGCTTGGGGATCACAGCGAGGTTGGAGACACGCCTTCGATCTCGGTCATAACCCAGCAGGATTAGACTCGGGTTCTCTTGCGAATTGAGACGCTGAAGCATCGTCTGATAGGCCCCATCAGGGACGCTCTTGGCCAAGCGGCCCGCCTTGCTTTTGAGTTCGTACTGCTCTGAGCAAGACTGGCAAACAAAGTCGCCTACTGGCGTGTTGTTCGGCAGCCTCTCAAGCCGCTCGGCGCCGCAGTTCAGGCAGTAGAGCTGGCGGCTAACCCACCCTTCTGACCAGAATCGAGCATTGTGCGTCTGCGCTTCATATGGCGTCCGCTCTTCTTCGAAACCTAGTCGCCTGATCAACCTGCCGCCCCACGCAATGAGCAGCATTTAAGAGATCGATGACGCCCTATGTCAAAATGTAAGCGCCCGTCAGCGCATCCCGCGCCCGCGGCTCGCCCGGCTCGACCTCGCGATTGCACGTGGGACATTTGTCATTGCAGTTGCAGTCGTGGAGATCGATCCATTCTTCGCCGCATTCGCAATTGAAACGCCGTTCGAAGTAAACGCCAAATTCGGGTGGCCAAGGTGGATCAAAGCCGTCGGGATTCGCGACCGAGCTGAGCCATTTTGGAGCGATCTCAGGAAGTCGTTGCGACATTCGAATCACCAAAAGCCACAACTATCAGTTGAATGCCACTTGTGAAAGATGGGCCGCGCTCCGGCGTCCGCGCCGGCCACGCACGCCGCCGCCCCACGTCCATCCGTAACGCGCGCTTCCACAGCCATCCGTGCCGCTGGCGTAACGACTTATCCCGAATCACCGCAGATTCGTTCCCGCGCCGCAATGGCGCGGAAACCAGGGAGGTCGCCGATGACCACCGATCCCAGAAAGCAAAGCAGTGAACGGGTTTCGCAGATCGCCGCCGCGGTGCTGAACGGCAAGACGCCTACGCGCGACGAGATCGAGACGCTTGCGGCTTCGGTTCTCGGCCAGGACGAGACGCGCGGCCGGCGCCCCGAGCAAAAGCCAAAGTAGGCTCGGCCAGGCGCACTACGCGCACAACGCAGCGTGCAGGAATCCGGATCACGCCGGACACCTGTGCGCTGCAGGCGCCGTCGAGCCCGCCGAGATTGGGCGCGAGCGCTTTCAGATCGTCGCCGTCATGAATGAGCCAGCCGACGGAGGCGACCCGCACCACCCCGCCCGGTTCGAAATGCTTCAGATGCGACCAGGCCGCGACCGGTTGGGCGCTATCTTCCCATTCGATCAGCACCAGCGGACATGCGGTTTCAGCCATCGGCCGCGACCGTCGACCGATTTGCTTAAGCAAAAATGCACGGCCCAACGCCTTCGCCCTGACGGACGACGCGGAGCGATCGCGCGCCGGCCTCCGGAACCCGGCAAAGCGGCAAGAAACGAGCATAAGCGCCGTCCTATCCCTCGGCCCTCGCCGATTGCTGCCAACAAAATCAGGCGCCGGCCGCGATTCAATCCGACCCGGTCCAAGCACGATTATGCTCAGCGGCAAACATGTCGTCCCCTGCCGCACCCCTCCGTCACGCCCCGATCGCGCTTTGGCGCATGGCCGAAACGCTGTTGCACCAGATCTACGTCCTGTTCGGCGCCCCCGAAGATGTCGCCGCCAAGCACACCCTGACGCGCAAGGCTTACCTTCTGCTCTTGCCCTGGATCCGCTGCGGCGAGGCGATGCTGCGCCATCTGCTGCTGCTCGAAGCGCAAGCCTGCCCGAAACCCAACACCCGCCCGCTGCTCACGCCCAAACGCCTGCGCAAGCGAAGGCTGCTCAGCTTCGAGGCTGCGCAGCCGGCGCAATGGCGGGTTTCGTTTCGCTGCTTCCTGGCTGACGCACGCGCACGGCCCGCGGTCCGCGAGGCGGCGCACGGCAGCATGCCCGCGTCCCTGTCACGCGAAAGACGCAAGCGCGCTTGCCGCCAAGACTGCGGGTCGTACCAAAATCTGCCGCCGCAGAAATTCAACTCCGCTTGGCCGATCGCCGAGCGCTATGAAGCGCTGCTGCGCGTCTTCAACAATCCTGAGCCCTATGCGCGGCGGCTTTCGCGCCGTCTGCACGCCACCCCGCATCGCCGGCGTGAACTCGTCCGCCCGCCAAACGACGAGGCCTGCCTCGGCACGTACACCATGTTCCGCGAAGCGGCCGAGCCCGCCGCTCCGGCCGTTGCGGATACGAGTTGACGCGCGTTCGCCCGCTTTGCCTCGCCCTGGCGTTCGCTGTGCGGCGCCCCGCCGGCGCGCGTCCGGTTTTGCTTGCCTCGGCGCGCGTCATCCGTAGGTTGCGCGCCCAATGTTCGGCATTCCCATCGAATTCGTGTTGTTCGCCGCAACGCTCTTGGGCGTGGCGCTGTTCCACCATCGCACCTTCACCGTAGCCGTGACCGGTCTCGCGGCGCTCCTCGCCTACAAATTCCTGTTCTCGGACTTCGACGGCCAGACCGGGCTCGCCGGCTTCGTCGAACACCTCGAGCATCAATGGATCGAACTCGCCAATCTCGGCCTGCTGCTGCTGGGCTTTGCGCTGCTCTCGCGCCATTTCGAAGAAAGCAAGCTGCCCGATCTCGCGCCCGACATCCTGCCCAACGACTGGAAGGGCGGCCTGGCGTTGCTCGGCATCGTCTTCGTGATGTCGGCCTTTCTCGACAACATCGCCGGCGCGCTGATCGGCGCCACCATTGCCGCGCACGTCTACCAGAAACGCGTCCATATCGGCTTTCTCGCCGCCATCGTCGCCGCCTCCAACGCCGGGGGCGCCGGCTCGGTGGTCGGGGACACGACCACGACGATGATGTGGATCGCCGGCAAGAGCCCGCTCGACGTGTTTCACGCCTATGTCGGCGCCGTCGTCGCCTTCTTCGTCTTCGCCATTCTCGCCGCGCAAGCGCAGCAAAAATACCAGCCGATCCTGAAGCACGATGTCGGCGGCATCGTCGTCGATTGGCTGCGGTTCTGGATCGTGGTGGCGATGCTCGTCGGCGCAGTCGGCGCGAATGTCGCAGCCAACCTGCTCGCGCCGGAGCTGTTGCATACGATTCCAGTAATTGGTCTCGCTCTGTGGGGCGTCCTGCTCGTCGCTTCGATCGTGCGCAAGCCGGATTGGAGCGTGATGCCGGAAACCGTCAAAGGGACGGCGTTTCTCCTCTCCTTGGTGCTTGCAGCCTCGCTGATGCCTGTCGAGCAGCTGCCCGCGCCGTCGTGGGAATCGACGTTCGCTCTGGGCTTCATCTCGTCGGTTTTCGACAACATTCCGCTGACGGCGCTAGCGCTGCAGCAAGGCAATTACGATTGGGGCATTCTCGCCTACGCCGTCGGCTTCGGCGGCTCTATGGTCTGGTTCGGCTCATCGGCCGGCGTGGCCGTGTCGAACATTTTTCCCGAGGCCAAGTCGGTGTTCGGCTGGCTGAAAGCGGCGTGGTTCGTGCCGATCGCCTACATCGTCGGCTTTCTGGTGATGCTCGCCGTCATGGGCTGGCATCCTCAGCCTTGAGCCAAATAAAAGCGGCCGCACCGTTCCCCGATGCGGCCGCTTCACGTCGCTTGTTAGAGGGCGTCTCCTCCCCGAAACGCGACCGCCCGCGACGCCGACGATCGGGCGCGAAACTGAGCCGCGCCGAAGCTGCGGTCAAGCGCGCTCTAGCGGGCGAGGATTTGCTGCACTGCGGCAACGAGTTGGTCGCGGGGGACTTCGAGCTGCACCTGTTCGCGCGCCTTGGCGTAGGCTTGCCGATCCTCGCCGAGGCTGGCGGCGATTTTCGCGCCCAGCTTCAAATCCTTCAGCGTCACGGCGCCCTTTGCCAACTCGTCGCCGCCTTGGATCACCGCCACCGCCGCATGGCGCTTGTCGGCGTATTTCAGCTGCGCCTTCATCCCCGAGGCGCCGAGATAGGCCTCGGCGCGGATGCCGGCGCGGCGCAGTTCGTCGGCCATCGCCAGATAATCGCCCATCCGCGCCGGATCGAGCGCGAGCACCACCACCGGCGCCGGCGCCGCATCGAGCGGTCCGAGGCCCAGCACCTCCTGAGCCGCAATCAGCCGGCTCACGCCGATCGAGAAACCCGTCGCCGGTACGGACTTGCCGGTAAAGCGGGCGACCAGGTCGTCATATCTGCCGCCGCCGCCGACCGAGCCGAATCGCACGGCTCTGCCGTTTTCTTGCGCCGTCAGCGTGAGCTCCGCCTCGTAGACAGCGCCGGTGTAATATTCGAGGCCCCGCACCACCGAGGGATCGAAGCGCGCACGCGAATCGTCAACGCCAAGCGCGCTGAGCCCGGCGTCGATCCCCGCCAGTTCCTTCAAACCCGCGAGCCCTTCAGTATCTCCCACGATGCGCGCGAGCCCTTCAAGCACGCTGGCGCGCGTGTCCGTGGGCAAAGTCACAAAGTCGATCACCCGCTGCACCGCTTTTGCGTCGAGGTCTGCGCCGGCGGTGAAATCGCCGGACTCGTCCTTGCGGCCCTTGCCGAGCAGCGCCGCGACGCCTTCGACGCCGACGCGCTCGAGCTTGTCGATCGCGCGCATCACGGTGAGCCGCGCCTTTTCGTTTTTCGCGCCAACGGCCAGCAGCACGCCATTCAGGACCCGGCGCGAGTTGATCTTGAAGAGGTAGCCGTCAGGCGGCACGCCGACCGCCTCCAGCGCCTGCGCCGCCATGGCGATGATCTCGGCGTCCGAGGCAGGATTGTCCGAACCTACCGTATCGGCGTCGCATTGCACGAACTGGCGATAGCGGCCCGGCCCCGGCTTTTCGTTGCGCCACACCGCGCCGGTTTGCCAGCGCCGGAACGGCTTGGGCAGCGCATCCCAATTCTCAGCCGCAAAACGTGCGAGCGGCGCCGTAAGATCGTAGCGCAGCGAGAGCCAGCGCTCGTCGTCTTGAAACGAAAATACGCCTTCGTTCGGACGGTCGAGATCGGGCAGAAACTTGCCGAGCGCTTCGGTAAATTCAATCGCAGGAGTCTCGAGCCGGTCGAAGCCCCATTGTTCGTAGACGCTGCCGACGGCCGAAACGATGCGCTCTTCGGCGCCGGCGGCGCCGCCGAGCTTGTCGGCAAAGCCGCGCGGCTTTTCGGCGGCGACAAGTGAGGGTTCGGAATTACTCATGAGAAGAATGTCCAGATGCGAAACTGACGGTTCAAGCGGAAGGCGCGCCGGGGCGCCGTTCGGGCGTCAATGTCGCTCGAACCGATAGCCGGTCGCCTGCGCGATCTCGCCGGAGAGCACTTTCTCAGCCAATGCCTCGATATCCCAAGTCAATTCACGATCGCCGCCCGGCCGCCACGGCGGGAAGACTTCTGCGATCTTATTTAGGGCGCCCAGGGTGGCGCTGCCAAGCGTGGCGGGCTTTTCATTCCGCGCAGCATGCTTGGCGTTCTCGGCGCGCACCAGTTCGGCCTGAGCGGCAAACGCCATCTCGATGGCGAGAATGCGCGCCAGGTGCTCGGCCGCATCATAGGCGCGCATCGCCGTATTCGCGGCCATGCTGACATGATCTTCCTGCCCCGAATCCGTGGAGAGCGACATAAGATGCGACGGCATGGCGAGACCCCAAATCTGATTGCACAGCCCGGCCGTGGTGTATTCGGCGATGAGCAGACCCGACTCGGTTGCGTCCGGATCGGCGCCGCGCACTTGAGGCCCCAATCCTTTGTTGCGTTTCGCATCGACGATGCGGGCGCAGCGCAGATTGGAGAATTGCGCCATGATGCTTGCCGCTTGCAGCAACCCGTAGACGTCGACCGCCAGCGGCATGCCGTGGAAATGACCGCCGGACGTGATCAGATCGACGCTGTAATCGGCGCCGGCCTCGGCGTTCAGATCGATCGGATTATCGGTGACGCTCGAGGCTTCGATCTCGAGCGTGCGTTTGGCGCGGCGCACCAATTCGAGGCAGGGCCCAAGCGCCTGCGCCGAGCAGCGCAGATTGTAAGGATCCTGGATCACTCCGTCGTGCTCGAACTTCGCGTCGGTATCGACATCGCGAAAGGCGTAGCCATCGAGCAGGTCGAACACCCAAGCTGCGAACATGACCGACCCCTCGTGCCGGCGCAGCGCGTGCAGGTCCCCGCGGAACGGGCGGCCCATGCCGCGCAGCGCCTGCACGTGCAACGCCGTCGAGACTGCAGCCGCCTCGATCAGCCGCTCCATGCGCGCGGCCGCCAGCGCGCCCCAGGCGTTGCTGTATTGGCAGCCATTATTGAGCGCCAAGCCCTCTTTCATTTCGAGGTCGATCGGCGTGAATGCGGCGCCTGCATCGGTCGGGCGCATCGGGCCTGCATCGGTCAACACTTTGCCTTCGCCGATCACGACCGCGGCAATGTGCGACAACGGCGCGAGATCACCGCTGGCCGAAACGCTTCCGTCGCGAGGCACGACGGGCGTCACGTTGTTGTTAAGCATCTCGATCAGGGTTTCGATCAGCACCGGCCGCACTACGCTGCGGCCGCGCGCCAGCGACGCCGCGCGCAGCAGCATGGTGGCGCGGACAACCGGCGCGGGGGCCGGTTCGCCGACGCCGGCGCAATGCGACACAATCAGATTGCGCTGCAGCCGCTTCAGCGCGTCGGGCGTGACATAGTCCTTGAAGTTGCTGCCAAACCCGGTGTTGACGCCATAAACACGCTTGTCCGGATTGGCCGCCAACTGCGCCACGGCGCTGCTGCGAAACGCCGCGACACGCGCCCGCGTCGCTCCGTCCAGCTCCACCTTGGCCTGTCTGTGGGCCACGGCTTCGATGTCGGCGAGACTGAGTGCGCCGACGTGCTTGAGCGTAATGGTGCGGGTCATGGTGAAGGCTGGGTTAGCGTAAACACCCGCCACAGGCGAGTGCCGCTCGCGCTTTTGGCGCGCGATTTGCTCAGTGTTCGGGGAATAAGGACTCCCATGCTCACCTGTCTTGCTTTGGCGCTTGGCGTCAGTTTTGCCGAACTTCCATCGCTCGCAGCCGAAGTCGAAACCGAAGCGCGCGCTTTGACCGCCCAAACCGAAGTTTCGCCGGCCTTGCTGGCCGGTATCGAGGATTTTTCCGCCGACGCCGAGCGTTTCTCGGTCTCGTTGCGCGAACTCGGCGTCGAGCAGGACCTGCCGTGCATATTCCACGGCATAGCCGAGGATGCGCGTGAGCGGGTCATCGAACTGCGCGAAGCGGCCACGCCAGCGCAGCGGGACGCCGCATTCGCCAATCTGCGCGTGCTCTTGGATGACGCCATCCTGATCGCACCGATGGCGGCCTCGGCTGCCGCGGGCCGCACTCCGCAACCTTAGTATCCGGCGCCAGCCGAGCCCGGCGCAGCTCTTGCTCAAGCTTTCGCGTTCGCGCGCGAAGGATTGTTAACGATGCTGACCTGTCTCGCTTTGGCCGCCGCGCTCAGCGCCAGCAACGTCGCCGAGATTCCGACGCTCAGCGCCAAGATCGAAGCCGAGGCGCGGGCGCTCACCGCCGAAACGCAGGTAACCTCGTCGCTGATCTCCCGGATCGACGACTTTTCGGCCGACGCCATGCGTCTTTCGGGGCTGCTGCACGTTGCTGACGTCGGCCAGGACATGCCATGCATCTTTCAAGGCATCGCCAAAGACGCCCGCCGCCGCACTGCTGAACTCATTGCCGCCGACAGCCAAAGCGAGCGGGATGACGCGTTGATGAATTTGCATGTGCTGATGGATGACGCGGCGATGATCGCGCCGATCGCCGCAATCGCAGCTCAAGACCGCGCCGAGCAAAGCGACGTAGCGCAGCCCTAAACCGCGTACTTTACGCTGCAACCATAAGGCTGGGTCTGGGCGACCTGCACCGGGCGGCCGGCGTCCATGTCCGCCCAAGCGGCGCGCACGTAATTGGTCGCGCCTTCGAGCGTTTCCGGGCGCGCTGAGGGACGATCATCGATGGCGCCTTGATAAACGATCTGCCCTTCCGGATTGATCATCACAAGTTGCGGAGTATTGAGCGCGCCGTAGGCGCGGCCCATCACGCCGTCGGCGTCAAGCAATGTCGCCGTCACTGTTGCCCGATCTTGCACCGCGCGCGCGATCGCGCCGGGGCCATCGAGAAAACCTTGCGCGCCCGGCGCCGAGGAGATCACTTGCAGCCACACCGCGCTGCGCGCCGCCGCGTCCCGCTGAAGCGCCTGCATGTTGCCTGAATCGTAGTGTTTGCGCACGTACGGGCAACCCGCGTTGGTCCATTCCAGAATGACATGTTGACCTGCGAATTCCGAGAGCGAGCGCACGGCTCCGGTTGCGTCTGCGACGGAAAAGGCGGGCGCCTGCGCGCCGGTCGCCACTTGCTGCAAGTCAGCCGGCACTCGGTTGCAGGCCGTCAATGCCAGCATTGCCGCACCGCCCAGCAGAATTCCGCGCTTCGAAATCTTCATCGCTCGTCTCCCGCTAACGTCTGCAGCACTAAAGCCTCTGACAGTACTTGCGGCAAGACTTGGGCTTCACCGCCGTCGGCGGGATAGAACACATAGAGCGGCACGCCGGCGCGGCCATGCGAGGCCAGTTCCCGCCCGATTTCCTCGTCGCGATTGGTCCAATCCGCCACGAGATAGGCGACGTTCGCCTCTGCAAGCGCCTGCGCGACGCGCGGTCTCGACAGCGTCGCGGCTTCGTTGACCTTGCAGGTCACGCACCATGCGGCCGTGAAGTTCACGAACACGCCGCGGCCTTCGTTCTGCAATTCCGTCACGCGCGCGGCGCTCCACGGTTCGGAGACCAGCACTTCCTGTTTCTCGATGCCAACGAGCGGCCGCCAGATGAAAGCCCCGGTTATCACAAGCTGCAGCACGCCAATCGCCAGCCACACCCGGCCCCAGCGCATGGACACAAGAAGGAAGGTCACCGTCACAAACAGCGCGAGCAGCGCCACCGTGCCGTCCGAGCCTGCTTGCTCGGTCAGAACCCACGCCAGCCAAACCGCTGCGCCGAACATGGGGAAGGCGAGAACGTTACGCGCACGCTCCATCCATGCGCCGGGCTTGGGAATGAGGCGCTGCAATCCCGGTGCGAAGTGCAGCAGCGTCAATGGCAGGGCGAAGCCGAAGCCCAGCGCGGCGAACACCAGCAACGTCGTCAACGCCGATTGCGTCAGCGCAGCGCCGATGGCGGTGGCCATGAACGGCGCCGTGCATGGGGTCGCAGCAATCACGGCGAGCGCCCCGGTGAAGAACGCACCGGCATCGCCGCCGCTGGCGGCGAGCCCGGCGCCGAGATTTTGCGCCCGCCCGCCGATCTCGAACACGCCGATCAGGTTCAAACCGATCACGAAGAACAGCAACGCCAACGCGCTCGTCACCCATGGCGATTGCAATTGGAAACCCCACCCGACTGCCTCCCCCGCGCTACGCAAGCCGATGAGCACGCCTGCGAGCAGCAGGAATGTCGCCATGACGCCAGCGAGATAGAAGACGCCGTGGCGACGTGCGTCGCCGGCGTGGACGCCGCCGGCAAACGAGAGCGCCTTCACCGAAAGCACGGGCAATACGCAGGGCATGACGTTGAGGACGAGCCCGCCGAGGAAAGCCAGCGCGATGGCAACCAGCAGCGCCGCGCCGGTCATGTCCGCCGCACCCGGCGCCACCGAGCGCCCTGCCGCTTCCAGATCCGCCAGTGCGTAATCGGCGGAAATGGCCGCAGGCGCATCGCTGGTGGCGGCGATCGGCTCGCCTGGCGTGGCGGAAATCTCGACGCCGCGCCGCACCCAGGCGCCAGCTTCCTGAACTTCGTAGACGACGACGCCCGGCAGTTCGGCCCGACCGAGATTGTCGGCCACCCCGGGGCTCAGCGAAAAACTCAACCCACCCGGGCCGACGTGGGGCGCCTGCGCCGCCGCCGCCGCCATGACTTCGCGCTCGAACGGGAAGAAGCGCGGATTGCGGAGGTTCTGTGCATTCGGCAACGCCACACTGAGCCGCGCAGGCGAACCCGCTGTGATCGCGGCGGTCACGCCGTCTCTGGGCCGGGGCAAGTTGGCGACCGCCTCAGCGACTCGCGGCGCCCACTGGGAATCGTCGCGCCCCCGCGCTTCGACCGGAAGCGTCAAACTCAAGGTCGCATTCTCGGGGATGCAGATGTCGGAACAGACCAGCCAATAGGCGTCGGCATTGAGCGTGACGTTCGATCCGGTCTGCGCGCTCTCGGGCACGGTCAACTCGAGCGGAAACAGGACTTCGCCCTCGTAGCCGTAGTTTACCAACATCGCGAACGGGATGCCCTCCGGAGCGGGCCATTGAATCTCGCCGGCGCGCCAACCGGGCGGCAAGCGCCAGGTCAATGTCGTTGCTTCGCCGCTGTCGCCGGGATTACGCCAATAGGTGTGCCATCCGTCATTGATGGTCTGGCGCAAAACGACGTGGAAGGTTTCGCCCGGCGCGACGGCGGCGCGCGCCGAATGCAGTCCGACGTCGACCTGGCGCGGCCCCGGCAGCGGCTGGGCTGCCGCGGGCGCGGCGAGAAAGCCCATAACCAGCGCGGCCAGCGCGATAAAACGAAACATGATCAGCGCATACAGGCTCGAGGCGGGGCCGCCAATGCGGCGCCCAGGCACAACGCTTCTTTCGTGTGAAGCCGCCCCGTCGTTACCCTGCAGCACAAGGAAAAGCGCCCCTCCGTCGGGAGAGGCGCTTCGCCAGCAAATTCCACCGGCCCGTTTACCGAAGCGGCGTAGCCGCCTGGATACGCGCAGCGCGGCTAAGAATCTTCGGCCACAGGCCAAGCGAGAGCAGGTGCGCGTGCATCACTGCGCTGACGCCTTTGTCGCGGAGTTCGAGATACGTGTCTTTCGGCAGCTTGTTGAGCTTGGCTTCCGAAATGCGCAGGTATTCGCCCAGCTTCGTCGGCTCGTCCGGGGTGCCGTCCGATTTGGCGCGCGGCAACGCCAGCGGCGTCAGTTCGAACAACTGATGCTGATCCATCAGCTTCACGAATTCCTGCGTGCGGCGCCCGAGCATGTCGAATTCTTTGCAGAACTGGATCGCTTCCTGCGTGAACCGCGAAGGCTTGTCGCCTTCGAAGAACGGCAGCTCAGGCGTCGAAGAGAGCATCTTGGCGGCGCGATCGATACAGACCAGGACCTTATCGTCACCGCTCGGCGCCTGTGCGTTGTTTGCCCCCGCCAATACCGGCAGGAACGGATAACGTCGCGCAAACGCCGGCAGATAGACTTCCGGGTCAAGCGAGCCGTCGGCGCCGAGAAACACGTTCATGCCGGGGCGCAACCCCATCACCGCCAGCGGCGTCTTCGTCTGCGCGTCGAAAATGATGGGATAGCAGACCGCCGCCAGACCGAACTCATCGACCGTCAACGGCACGAGGTGCGTATCCGCCAGGAACGAGAACGGGTTGGCGACTTGGCTTACACCCAGATTGCGGTGCTTCTCGACCGAGAGCGGCTCAAGCTGGTTATAAAACAGGATTTTGCCCAGCGTCTGCTGGCCGCCTTGGGCGGTCGTCATGGGTGTCTCCGCGAGTTCCCTACCACAGGGGGCTGTCAAAACCACGAATGCGCGATTTCCGCAACACGTTAGCGCAAATTGACTGCTATGGGCGGCCTTTTCTCACACCCGACGCATGCTATGGCGAGCCGCCCGCCTGACGGCGGCGCAACAAGGGGTTCGCGGGGGAATGATGAGGCCGATCCGTTGGGCGTTCACGTTGGCGCTGGGCTTGATGCTGGCCACCGCCTCTTGCGGCCCCCAGCGGGCTGCGCCGATGACCGCATTCGACGGCAAGCTCTCGGACTGGGCGCTCGAAATCCTCGCCGACAGCCCGGAGACTGCAAGCATCGCGGCAGTGCCCGCCGAAGCAGCCGGTGGGATTTACACGGATCGGCTGGACGATCGCTCGGCGCTTGCGATCGAAGCCCGGCGCAGCGCGGCATTGCGCCGGTATGCGCAGCTTCGGGCGCTGAGCACCGAAGGTTTCAATGACGAAGACCGCCTGACCTACGACATCCTGCGCGATCAATTCGCCAACGCCGCGGCCGGCGCAGTTTTCGGGTACGGCGAGTTCGGTCCGCTTGGAGGAATCCGGCCCTATGTCCTCAACCAGATGGACAGCGCCTTCATCACGCTGCCCACATTCCTTGAAGATCGTCACCCAGTCACCGACGCCGCCTCGGCGGAGACCTACCTCACCCGCCTGCGTGCAGTCGCTCGAGCCATCGATCAGGAAACCGAACGCGCCCGCGCCGACGCAGCGATCGGCGTGCGTCCGCCCGGGTTCATCATGGACACTGTCGCGGGCATGCTCGAGACGGTGCTGCGCGATCCGCCAGCGGCGCAACCCTACGTCACCAGCTTTCGCCGCAAGCTCGACGCAATCGCCGCCGCCGAGCAGAATCCCGAACGCCGCGCCGCGATCGAACGCGACAATCTGGTGCTGGCAGCACGGGCCGAAGCGATCGTCCGCGACCACGTTCTGCCCGCGCATCAGCGCGCCTTGGCGTTCGTCCGCGCCGATCGCGGCAATGCCGGCGATGCGCCGAGCGTGTCGCGGCTGCCGCGCGGCGGCGAGTTCTATGCCGCGGCGCTCAGGATAGAAACCACCACCGATCTCACGCCGGATCAAATTCACCGGATCGGCCTTCAACGCGTCGCGCAGCTGAATCGCGAACTGGATATCGCGCTGCGCAGGCTCGCCTTGACCGAAGGTCCGGTGGGCGAGCGCCTTGCCCAACTCACCGCCGATCCGCGCTACCAATACGAAGACAGCGACGCCGGCCGCGCTCAACTCGTCGCTGACGTGCAGGCGCGGGTGAACCGCGTGCTCGAGCGCGCGCCGCAATGGTTTGGCCGGCTGCCGCAGGCAGCGCTCGAGGTTCGCCGCGTCCCGGCATTTGCCGAAGCTGGCGCCCCGGGCGCGTATTACAATTCGCCCTCCCTCGATGGCCAACAACCCGGCGTCTATTTCATCAACATGCGCAGCCTCGCCGAGATGACGCGCATCGATTTGCCGACGCAGGATTTTCACGAGGCCGTGCCCGGGCATCACTTCCAGGTCGCGCTTGCCCAGGAGCGCACCAACACGCCGCTGCTGCGCCGCCTCATCTCGTTCAACGCCTACTCCGAAGGTTGGGGGCTCTATGCCGAACAGCTCGCGGACGAACAGGGATTTCACGAGGGCGATCCCGCCGGCCGCATCGGCTATCTGCGCTGGCAATTGTGGCGCGCGGTGCGCCTCGTCGTCGACACCGGACTCCATGCGAAGAACTGGAGCCGCCAGCAGGCGATCGATTACGTGATGCGGACGACAGGCGATTTGCCTGGCGTGGTAGCGACCGAGGTCGATCGCTACATCGTCTGGCCCGGGCAGGCCTGCGGCTATGAACTCGGCCGGCGCGAGATCGCGCGTCTGCGTGAAGCGGCGCAGACCGAACTGGGGCCTGATTTCGACCTGCGTGGCTTTCACGACGCCGTACTGCTCAATGGCGAAGTGCCGCTGAGCGTCCTCGATACGCTAGTGCGCAATTGGATTCCCGAGCAGGCGCGCCTCGCCGAGCGCGAGCGCCGGCGGCGCTGAGCCGAGCGCGAGGCGCTTCGCACACATCCGCGTGAAATCGGAGCGTGTACGCAAATAGCCGTCCACACGCCTCAAGTTGGCCCCGATCAAGCGCTTCGCTTACCGCCGCCAACACATCCGCGTCCGGGCGGTTCGGGAGGGAACGTCCATGCTGCGCAATACTCGGCGCGCCGGCTTCGTGCTGTGCGCATTCATCCTCGCTGCCTGTGCGTCGCAATCGTCGACAAGCGACGATCGCGACCAATCAACGGTCTCGACCGAGACCACGGCCACTGACGGGCTGCTTGCCCCGCCGCCGCCGCCACCGCCCCCGCCGGTTGCCACCCCCTATCCCGCGCAAGAAGCTGCGCGCGGGCGCATGGGGCTCGGCGCGACCGGCAATTACGCGCAATCGGTCCCGCAGCCGATGCCTGGCGATATCGACCGCGAGAATTACGAGGACGTCGACACCAATCCGATTCATCTGGTGTCTGAGGATCCGGTGTCGACCTTCTCGATCGACGTCGACACCGCATCCTATTCGAACGTGCGCCGGCTCTTGAATGCAGGCCGCCTGCCGCCGCAGGACGCCGTGCGTACTGAGGAACTGATCAATTACTTCCGCTACGACTATCCCCTCCCCCCGTCGCGCGAACAGCCGTTCTCCACGAACGTGACGGTGACGCCGTCGCCATGGTCGGATGGCCGCCAACTCGTGCATATCGGTCTGCAAGGCTACAACATCATCCCGCGGGAACGCCCCCCGCTCAATCTCACCCTGCTGCTCGATGTTTCGGGCTCGATGGGCGAGCCGAACAAACTGCCGCTCGTCATTCAAAGCATGCGCATGCTGGTCGAGCAAATGAATGCGCGCGATCGCGTTTCCATAGTGGTTTATGCAGGCGCCGCCGGCGCAGTGCTCGAGCCCACCTCCGGCAGCGAACACGGGCGCATCAACGCCGCGCTCGAAAACCTGCATGCCGGCGGCTCGACCGCAGGCGGCGAAGGTCTGCGCCTCGCCTATGCCCTGGCCGAGCAGAACTTCAGCCGCAACTCGGTCAATCGCGTCATCATCGCCACCGATGGCGACTTCAATGTCGGCATCAACGACCCCGAAGAGCTGGAAGATTTCGTCGAACGCAAGCGCGACACCGGCATCTATCTTTCCGTGCTCGGCTTCGGCGGCGGCAATTACAACGACTTGCTGATGCAGCGCCTGGCTCAGAACGGCAACGGCGTCGCCGCCTATATCGACACGCTGAACGAAGCGCGCCGCGTGCTCCGCGACGAGATGGCGTCGAACATGTTCACGATCGCCCAGGACGTGAAGATTCAAGTCGAGTTCAATCCGGCGCGCGTCGCCGAGTATCGCCTGATCGGCTACGAAACCCGGATGCTGAACCGCGAGGACTTCAACAACGATCGCGTCGACGCCGGCGAGATCGGCGCGGGCCACGCCGTGACTGCCATCTACGAGATCGTACCGGTTGGCGGTCGCACGTTTAACGATCCGCTGCGCTACCAGAACGAGCGCAACGCCGAGGCGACGACGAGCGAACTCGCGTTCCTGCGCATCCGCTACAAACTCCCGGGCCAGGATAGTTCACGCCTGATCGAGCGCCCGATCACCGATCGCGACGCGGTCCGCGATATCGCCAGCGCGCCCGAAGCGACGCGTTGGGCCGCCGCCGTCGCCGGCTACGGCCAATTGCTGCGGCACGATCAGTTCCTGCGCGCAGGCTACGGCTATGACGATGTGATCAGTCTGGCTCAATCGGCCCGCGGCCGCGACGAATTCGGCTGGCGCGCCGAATTCATCCAGCTCGCGCGCAGCGCGCAGACCGCGGCTGCGTTGCCGACGGCGCAGAATGCGCCAGGCGGCAGACATTAGGTCGGCCTTATTCCCCTCTCCGCGCAGCGGGGAGGGGGCTAGGGGGTGGGGCGCCGCAGAAGGCGCGCTTCTGCTTCCGCCACCACGATACGTTCAACGCGACTGTGGCCAGCCAGAACCTCGGCGTTGGTGAAGCGCAAGACGCGGAAGCCGTTGTCGTTCAGCCAAGTGTCGCGTTGAGCATCCCGCTCCCGAGCGTCGCGGGAATCGTGCGCGCTTCCGTCGATTTCTACAACGAGCTTCGCAGCACGGCATGCGAAGTCGACGATGAATTCCCCGATCGGCGTCTGACGTCTGAAATGCGATCGGCTCAAGCGAACGCGACGCAAGCAATTCCACAACAACGTCTCGGCGGGCGTCATCGACTCGCGAAGCGCCCGCGCGACCGCAATCGTGTCGCCAACGTGGAAACGATCAATTTGAACTCGGCGCGTCTTGCGCACTTCGCGCCCTTTCTGAAACGCCCCACCCCTAAATCCCCTCCCCGCTGCGCGGAGAGGGGACTTGTTGGTAGTTGACATTAAGCCGCCCACACCAGTCTGACGCCGCCGGCTTCGGCGGCTTCGGTGAGTTCGGCGTCGAAGAAGGGGCCGTTCATGGCCGGCTTCAGCGCCTCAGCCAGATCGGCCTCTACGTATTCGCGCGCGTCGCGCTCGTCATGCTGATGAATGAGCACATGGGTGGCGCCGAGAAGCTGGGCTTCCGGCCATTGCTCGTGACCGGCAAGCCGGCTTGCCAGATTTCCGGTGCGCGACAGAAAGAGCGGCGTCCAGCCGCGGCCGCCGGGTCCTGGGCGCGCGAAGCAATAGACGGCCGCAGCGGCGGCGAAGCGCTCATCCGGACGGTGCACGCTGAAGCGGTGCAAACGGCCTGAAATTCCACGGAAAATTGCTTCGGTCATCGGACGCCCCCGGTCTTGGATTCCATCGTTCGTGCTATGTTCCGATTTGATACGCGACTCGGATGTTCTTGTAAAGTTCTATTGCGTGGCCGATCTCAAAAACGGCTGCGCCGGTCTCCATCTTTTCGGCGACCCCCTACCCTGCGATCATGAATGCGATGGCGCACGCCGAAGACCACCACGCCCAGATTGCCGAGGCCCAGAAACGCTGCAGCGATGCCGGCGAAAGCCTGACGCCGCTGCGCAGGCGCGTGCTCGAACTGCTGCTCGCTCAGCACGGTCCGGCGAAGGCCTACGATCTGTTGCCGCTGATCGACGCCGACAAGGCGTCCAAGCCGCCGACGATCTATCGTGCGCTCGATTTCTTGGTGCGCATGGGCCTGGCGCACCGAATCGAGAGCCTGAACGCGTTTGTTGCCTGCGACGTGGGGGCCTGCGCGCGTTCGACCATCTTTCTCATCTGCGAAAAATGCGGCGGCGCGGAAGAATTCGACGCCGGTCACGCGCTGGTGGATCTGAGTGAAGCCGCCAGGAAGGACGGCTTTTCCATTCGCCGCACGATGATCGAAGCCAGCGGCGTCTGCGCTCAGTGCCAAACAGCATGAGCAATCCGGCGCAGCTGCCCGCGCCGCTCTACCAGGGCAGCGTCAACGCCTGGGAGTGCGACGACGGCGGACACCTCAATATCCGTTTCCACTTCGAACGCGCGTTCATCGGTCTTGCCCACTTGGCGCGCGCGCTCGAAATGCCTCGCGCGTTTACTGAATCGGCCGGCTCGACGCTGCTGGCGCAGGAAGCACATGTGCGCTTCCTCAAGGAAGCGCGCCCAAGCGCGCCGCTGGTCATGCATGGCGGCGTGGTCGAGTTCGGCGAGGCCGACGCCACCTTCTGCCTCGACATGCGCCATGCCGACGGCGCGCCCGGCACGGCGTTCACGTTCAAGGTAAAGCACGTGGAGACGCGCGGACTGCGCAGTTTTCCGTGGTCAGTGCGCACCAACGCCGCGGCGAAGCGGTTGAAGTGCAAGCTGCCCGATCACGCCAAGCCGCGCTCGATCGATCTGACCCAGCCGCCCGCGGCAGTCTCGCGCCAAGGCGCCATCGATCTCGGCGCCATTCGCATCGGCGGTGCGCTGGTGCAGCCCGATCAATGCGACGCGCTTGGACGCTTGCGCGGCGAGCACTTTCCCGGCCGCATCTCGGACTCGGTACCCAACCTGCTCGCGCAATTTCGCCAAGCGGCGGCGGAGAACGGCGCCTCGCCCGCCGGCGCCGTCGTCGAAGCGCGCGTCGTCTTTCGCAAGTTTCCGCGCGCAGGCGAGTTGATTGAGGTGCATTCGGGCATCGTCGAAGTTGGCGAAAAAACGCTGCGGCTCGTGCATTGGGTCGTCGATCCGGAAACCGGTGCGGCCTGGGCCAGCATGGAGGCTGTCGCGCTCACCTTCGATACGAAAACGCGCAAGGCGATCGAGCCCAGCGCCGCAGCGCGGCAGCGAATCTCGAAACTCGTCGTGGCGGGATTGAAGGTCTAGCGCCGCCATTATTGCAGCAGCGCGTCGTGATATTTGCGTCCCTGACGCGCCATCAACACGGCGCTTTCGATCGCCGCGCGCGCACGATCGGGACGCTCCATCGGCAGCATGTGGCCCGCGCCCTCGACCGTCGCCACCCGCGCATCGGCTTTGACCGCAGCGATGCGATGCAGGCTCGCAGCCATGATGGTGGAGTTGCTTTCCGCGCGCAGCACGATCATCGGATCGGTGATCTTGCGTAACGCATCCCACGGATCGTGGCGCTGCGCGCAATAGGTGGCCGCCTCGAAAGAGGGCCGGCAGGCGAGCTTGAAGCCGCCCTTGCCGTCGTCGACCAGACCGTCGGCCACGTAATCTGCGACCACGTCCTCCGGAAAGGCTTTGAACACGCCGCGTCCGGCAAGTGCGGCAAGTGCGGCGTCCTTGCTTTCGAATTTGTTGCGCCGATTGAGGGCGCCGCGCGAGAGCGGCATCGAATAACGCTGCAGCAGCGGCGCGAACGGCAGCTGCATCAGCGCCGAGGCCGCCGCCGACGGGATCACCGGCTCGAGTAGCGCAAGGCCCGCAACCAGATCGGTGCGCTTGCCGGCGGTGAGCAGACTGACCGTGGCGCCCATGGAATGGCCGGCGAGCGTGACCGGGGCAGTGAAGTGTTCAAGCACGGCGATGAGGTCGTCGCGATGCCGCGTCCAAGAGGTGTAGCCAAACAGGCGCGCCGGCAGCGTGCTGCGCCCATGTCCGCGCGCGTCGAGCGCAAGGACATGAAACTTCTCGCCAAGCGGCGCCAGCAGCGTCCGATAGGTCCGCGCGTTGAAGCCGGTCGCGTGCAGGAACACGATGTCCGGCGTTGCGGTGTCGGCGCCAAAGGCGATGCCGGCCATGCGGCCGCCGGGAATCTCGAACGAGACGCGGCGGAAGGGTTCGGTTGGATCAGAAATCGTCACGGGCGAAGGCAATAAGGCAATAGGGCAACAGGGCAATAGGTGACGCGTACTGCCCTAGCCGTTCACCCGAACACACGGCGCAAGATGTCGCTCGTCCGCCGCCACGGATCCCGACGAATAGCGCGTTCCTCGTCGGCTATGTAGGTAAAGCAGCCATCAAGCGCCTTGGCGGTGGAGAATTCGATCACTTCTCGGCGGATGTCGCCAGTCATGCCAGCGAGCCCGACTTCGCGCAGCGCCGCGCGCAGCAGCGTGAAGGCGCCGGATGCGGTCAGCGCCCGCGTCATCGGCGGCTTCAGCAGCGATGTGAGACGTATTTCGGTGCGGCCGCGAAGATAGCGCGTGGCGCTGTCGTCGCCGCCGCGGACGATGTCGATCGCGTCGGCGATAGTGATCGTACGCACCGCATTGACGAACAGCGCGCCCGCCTGCGGCATCGTCGTCTCCGCCGCGCGGTTGATGTTCTGCTGCAGTTCGTCCAGCGGCGCCGACAAGCCGAACCCGGCGAGCGTGCGCTGCGACTGGCCCAGCAAACCGGGCAGCGCAATCCGCACTGCGGGATTGCCCCAGAAGCCGTCCGGCTGGGCCAACCGGCTGGTTGCGTTCAGTGCGGCAAGCCCAAGCGCTTCCTTGATGCCCTGGCTGGCATCGCCTTGCGTCAACCCGTCGAGCAAAGGCTGTTGAGCAAAGGCCGCGGGCAAAGCCAGGAGCGCGGCGAGAAAAGCGCGGCGAGGGAAACGATTCTGCATCGCATCAGTGTAGCAACGCTTCGCGGACGCAGCCCGGGACTCAAGCTGGAGTGCGATGCGGACCTAGCGGAAGCAGGAGCGCGCCGCCTCCGGGATCCCGGCCCTGCCTCCGCGCGCTATGCGCTCGGTTGGCCGGGAAGCGTGAAGAAACATTCGGTCGCAAACTGTCACCCGCTTGCCCCTGACAAAGCCCTCGGAACACGCCATTGTTTCGGGCCAATGACGCTTTCCGACCTTCTTCCCAAGCTCCATTACCCGACCCGGCTCGAAAAGCTGGTCGACGGCTGGGTGCATGGCGTCGCCGCCGTGCTGCTGACCTTCGCTGTTGGGGCGGCGCTCGGCCTCGCCATCTGGCAAGGCGGGCTCGGCATGGCCAGCGCAGTGGCTGTCTATGGCGTCTGCGTCATGACCATGATCGGCTGCTCGATGGCCTATAACCTGACCGAGCAGCCGAACCGCAAAGCGCTGCTGCGCCGCTTCGACCACGCCGCCATCTTCCTGATGATCGCGGGCTCCTACACGCCGTTTACGACGCTTCGCTTCGACGGCGCCTGGGCCATCTCGATGACGAGCATCGTCTGGGCGCTCGCGCTGCTGGGCGCTGCTTGCAAACTCTTCCTGCCGGGGATCGGCAAGCGCCTCTGGCTCGTCTTCTACATCGCGCTCGGCCTGATGATCTTCGTCGCGTTCGGCCCGCTGGTGCAATCGGTGCCGCTGGCTGGCGTCATCCTGCTGTCGGTCGGCGGCCTGCTCTATGTCGCCGGCGTGCCGTTCTACGTCTGGGAAAAACTCCCGTTCCGGCGCGCCATCTGGCACGGCTTCGTCATGGCGGCGGCGGGCGTGCACTACGCCGCTGTGCTGACCGGCGTGGTGTTCGCTTAGCAAGATCGCGTTCAAGCTCCGCCTGCGCGCCCGGTGAGCGATGACGCTGTGCGCCCGCCATGCTAGCGAAGCAGCGAGGGAGCGCATCATGACCGAATCCTGCTTCGCCGTCTCGATCGAGAACAACGTCGCCCACATCGTTCTGAACCGGCCCAAGGCGTTCAACGCCATGCCGCGGCCGTTCTGGAACGAGCTGCCGGCCATCGTGAACGAGATCAACGACCACGCCAAGGCGCGCGTCATCGTCCTCTCCTCCACCGGCAAGCACTTCACCGCCGGCATGGACATTTCGGTTTTCACCGATGGCGAGGGCGTCTCCGCCAGCGGCGGCGATTCCCACACGCGGGCCGAGGCGTTCCGCCAATTCGTCCTGACGCTGCAGAACAGTTTCTCATGCCTCGACAATGTGCGCATGCCGGTGATCGCCGCGATCCAAGGCGGCTGCATCGGCGCCGGCGTCGACATGACCAGCGCCTGCGACATCCGCTACGCCACCGAGGACGCCTTCTTCCAGATCGCCGAGATCAATATCGGCATGACCGCCGACGTCGGCACCTTCCCGCGACTGTGCAAGCTCATCCCGGAAGGGTGGGTGCGCGAACTCGCCTATTCCGGCCGCCGGTTGCCGGCGCAGCGCGCCAAGGAGATCGGCCTCGTCAACGATGTGTTCGCGACGCAGGAGGAGATGTTGGCGCAGGTCATGGAACTCGCCCGCGAGATTGCGAGCAAAGCGCCAGTGGCCGTCGCCGGCTCCAAGCGCATGATCAATTACGCGCGCGACCACTCCATCGCCGACGGCCTGGACTACATCGCCACCTGGCAAGCCGGCATGTTCTCGCCCCCGCACATGATGGAGGCGTTCGCCGCGAAAGCGCAGAAGCGCGACCCGGCGTTTCCGGATTTGGCGACGCTGCGGAAGAAGATGTGACGCAGTCGGGCCTCGGGCCTCGGTTATCGGGAGCGTCTACGATGCAGTCCACTAGCCACCGAGAGCTTGACGTATGGAAGGTCTCGATGGAGCTGGCGCGCGACATCTACGCAATTGCACGGATCATGCCTAAGCAGGAAGAATATCGGTTGACGGGGCAAATGATCCGCGCAGCAATTTCCATCGCGGCGAATATTGCCGAAGGACACGCGCGCGCCACCCGCAAAGAGTATGCTCATTTTGTCAGTATTTCTAAGGGCTCCGCGTCCGAACTGGAGACGCTGGTGCTGCTCGCTAGGGATGCCGAATTGGTGACATCCGATCAAACAGGCCCGGTCCTTGATAAGATCGAACGCGTTGCTCGCATGCTCACCCGCCTCTACTTGCGACTGCGAGAATCCTCGAATTAGTGTACGCGCAACGCGGGGCCCATGGCCCATGGCCCATGGCCCGTGGCCCGTGGCCCGACAACCGACAACCGACAACCGACAACCGATAACCGAGCCCCGACATGGACATTCGTTTCCTCTCCCCCGGACGAAACCCGCCGCACGAAGTGAACGCCTTCGTGGAGATTCCCCAAGGCGGGCTCCCGGTGAAATACGAGCTGGATCAGAAATCCGGCGCGCTGTTCGTCGACCGCTTCCTGCACACCTCCATGCTCTATCCGAGCAATTACGGCTTCATCCCCAACACGCTCGGCGAAGACGGCGACCCGCTCGACATATTGGTGGTGACGCCGATGCCGGTCGTCGCCGGGTGCGTGATCCGCTCGCGGCCGGTGGGCGTGCTGCTGATGGACGACGAGAAGGGTGTCGACGAAAAGATTCTGGCGGTGCCGGTCGATGCGCTCAACCCGTTCTATAAGGATGTGAAGACGCACGCCGATCTGCCGCCGCTGCTGGTGGAGCAGATCAAGCACTTCTTCACCCACTACAAGGATCTGGAGCCCGGCAAGCGCGCCAGTGTCGGCGAATGGGCGTCGCTCGAGGTCGCGCACGAGCGGATCAATCTGGCGATCAAACGCAAGAAATGACCGGCTCCGCCATCGCCGCCCGCATCGTCAACGCGTTGGAATCGGCCGCCGACCGCGAGGCCGGCGGACCGACAGCGCTGGTCTCGATCACGTTGGATATGCTCACCCGCGCCGACGCCGGCATGATCGAAACGAAGCTCGTGCGCAAAACGCGCACGCTACTGTTCATGAACGCCGAGTTCCGCAGCGACGCCGGCGAGCGGATTGCAGCGGCGGCCAGCGTCCACAAAGTTCTCGGCGGCTAAGCCCGCGGTGCGATCCAGCGCATTTCGACTAGGGTCGCGTCATGCAGAAGATCCGGCTCGATCTCTTCGAACGAGGCGGCGTCAGCTGCGCCCTCGGGCAGGCGATACACCCGCCAAAAGCGCCCGTCCGACGCCGTCGAACAAGCGAAGCCGGACGCGCCGTCGAATTGCTCGGTGGCGCAAAACGCCACCTGCTCCGGCGGCGCCACGGCGAACTTCGATTGCCCGACGATCTCGCCGGCGGGGCTGCGCGCCTGGGTCGAACGGGTGACGATGGCGTGGATATGCCGGCGGTCCGCGGTGGGAAGGACGCGGAACACTTCTTCGTCGCCCGCCGAAAGCGTGATCGACTTGAAAGGCTCGCCTTCGATCTGATCGTCCACTTCAGCCACGAGGTAATTCGGCGCCGCACTCCGCACTGCATCGACATTCATCGGCAGCGGCGCCGAAATGCCCGCTGCACCGTCCGGCCCAATGCTGGCGTCATAGTTCGGCGCGTTGACGACCGGATAGGCCTCACTGGCTTCGCGCTGCTGCGGCTCTCCGCAGGCCGCCAGCACCAGCGCCGCCGCAATGATCCAATACTTCACGAGAACACCTCGAAGAGTCCTGCGGCGCCCATGCCGCCGCCTATGCACATGGTCACGACCGCCTTCTTCGCCTTGCGCCGCCTGCCCTCCATGAGCACGTGGCCGACAAGGCGCGCGCCGGTCATGCCGAACGGGTGGCCGATCGCGATCGAACCGCCGTTGACGTTGTACTTTTCCGGATCGATGCCGAGCGTGTCGCGGCAATAGAGACATTGCGACGCGAACGCTTCGTTGAGTTCCCAGAGATCGATGTCATCGACCTTCAAGCCTTGGCGTTCGAGCAGCCGGGGCACCGCGAACACCGGGCCGATGCCCATCTCGTCGGGATGGCACCCGGCAACGGCGAAGCCTTTGAACATGCCGAGCGGCTCGAGCCCGCGGCGCTCGGCCTCCTTTTCATCCATCAACACCAGGGCGGCGGCGCCGTCGGACAATTGGCTCGCATTGCCGGCAGTCACGAAATTGCCCGGGCCGCGCACCGGCTCGAGCTTCGACAGCCCTTCCATCGTCGTGTCGGGGCGATTGCAATCGTCGCGGTCGACCACGGCGTCGACAAGGCTCTCGGCCTTGGTTTCCTTGTCGACCTTCTTCATCTTCGTCTTCATCGGCACGATCTCGTGCTTGAACAGACCGCCCTCCTGCGCCGCCGCGATCCGCTGCTGCGAGCGCAGCGAATATTCGTCCTGATATTCGCGGCTGACCTTGTAACGCTGGGCGACATTGTCGGCGGTTTCGATCATGGTGATCCACATGTAGGGATGCTCTTTCATGAGCTTCTCTTCGAACATGTGATCCTTGTTCATCGCCGAAGAGAGCCGGGTCAGCGAAATCGACTCGACACCGCCCGAGACGGCGACCTTCGCGCCTTCATTCATGATGTAGTGAGCAGCCTGCGCCGTGGACTGCAGGCCGGACGAACAGAAGCGGTTCACCGTTGTCGCCGAGCATTTGAAATCGAGCCCGGCCCACACCGCCGCTAAGCGCGCAATATTGTGCCCGGTCGCGCCTTCGGGCGAGCCGCAGCCGATGACGACGTCTTCCACGGCATCGGGCTCGACCTTCGCGCGCGCCACCGCGTGTTGGATCGCGTGCCCTGTCATCGCCGCGCCGTGGGTGTCGTTGAAGGCGCCTCGGCCAGACTTGGCAAGGCCCGTGCGGGCGTAGGATACGATCACTGCGCGGCCCATTGGGCTCCTCCTCGAAATTTCGCGCGCACACTAGCGGCCGCGCCGCGCAGGGCAAAGCGCGGATCGCGGCGCCGGGCCCACCGAGGGGACGGGCTAGGAGATCGCCTGGTTGTTCACCAAGCCGCCGCCCGGCGCGGGTTGGCTCGCTGCCGGGTATGCCTCCGAGGCAGCTACGCCGCCTTGTTGGAAGATGCCGCGGCCGCGATCCTGTATCCATTTGGCGATGTCTTCCGACATGACGCCGGCGACGATGCCGACCAGCGACACCGTGAACGGGTTGAGCGTCGAAGAGGTGGTGGCCTGCTGCACGGACGAGGCGATCGAGAAGCCGGCAATGGCGGCGTTCGCCAATACGTAAAACGCAAGCGCCGCGCACATGCCGAAAATGAGCCGCACGACGATCTCGGCCATGGTCACCGGCGCCGGGCGATTGAGATAGGCGGGAAAGAGATAGAGCAGCGAACCGAGCGCGCCCATCAACAGCACGAGCACGGTGGAGAGCAACGCCGGATGGCCTTGCGCCAGGAAGGCGCTGACGCCGAGCGGGCTCATATTGCGCAGGGCAAAAGCTTCGCCGCGCACACGGGTATAGTGCTCGTAATCCGGCACCACGGTCTGCTGCAGGGCGAAGACACGGCGGTTGGCTTCGGCCACCTGCCCGCTCACCAGACGCTGGCGCGCAACCAGCGCGGCGCGTTCGGCGCTGCGATCGTCGAGCGCTTCTTCCTGTTCGGCCAGTTCCTGAACCTGCACGCGCAGCTGCGCCACGCCTTGCTGATCCGCCGGCGCCAGCCCGGGACGGGCAGCGAGCGCATTCACCCGTTGCGACAGCCCTTGCGCGCTCATGTCGGCGGCGGCGCTCTCCGCCGTCTGCACATTGGCGCGGGTCTCGATGTCTGCGATGGCGCCAACCATGACGGCGCGGGCTTCGTTCGCGCTGCTCTCGGCGCCTTGCACCTGGGTGTCGAGCGCGGCGATCTGCTGATCGATCTCGAGCAATTCCCCGCGCGGTCCGGCGCTTTCGGCCTCCAGTTGCTGGATCTGCCTGTCGGCGGCATCGAGCTGAGCGAAAGAGACGAGCCCGTTGGTCGACGGCGAGATTTGCGCCACGCCGAACTGGAAATCGCGCGAGCTGAACACCAGCGCGCTCATGCCAAGCACGCCCACCATCGCCACCGCCAGCACGACGCCCACCGCAAATTTGTAGAATGTCATCGCCAACCACCCCTTGGTCTGTCCTGACGCGCCGTCCCTTTCGCGTCCCGCCGCACCGACACTAGCGCATCGGCGCCTCCCCCGGTTGGGCTTTTTTGCCTGATGCCAGCGCGCTTGCCGTTGCGTAAAGGATGGGCCGTGAATAATTTGCCATTCCTTCAATTTTCTCTTGTCAGCCGTCAGCGAACAGCGCATAGATGTTACGCGCTCCTCCCCAAGCAGCGCGACCAGTCCAGGAGATGTTCGAAATGTCCGCCCTACGTTCCATCGTCGCCGCCGCCGTTCTGAGCGCGGCTTTCGTTGCTCCCGCCTTCGCGCGCGACGTCTACACGATAAGACTGGCGACGCCGGTTTCCGAGGCCACCCGCATCATTGCGCTCAACACGATTTGGGACTGCAACGGCGACACCTGCATCGCGCGCGCCGACCATGGCGCCAACGTGCGCTCGTGCCGTCACTTCGTGCGCGAGTCGAACGGTCTGCGCATCGCCTCTTATGGCACGGTTGGAGACGAACTGAGCGCCGACGAAATTGCGCGCTGCAACGGCGAAACGCTGCAAGCGTCGGGCAGCCAGTCCGCCAGCAACTAAACGAGCAGACACGCTTTAATGGAAACCGCCGGCCAGCAATGGCCGGCGGTTTCTCACAAGCGGCCGCGCAAATCCTGTTTCCATGGGTGCGGGCCGCACGGCGACAGCGTCAGAGCCATGACGGCGGGATCGTCGGCAATGCGCATCCTGGCCGATCCCGTGCGCGCATCGACGATGGCATGCGTCAACGGGGCGATGCCGCCCTCCGGCTGACGCGCCAGCACGACCACGCCATGAGCGCCGGCGACGCGAGCGCCGCCGGTGACGCGGGGCAATCGGTAAGTGATGCGAACTCGAAACGACCGACCGCTGCTTTCCAATTCGTAACGTGGGTGCTCAAACAGCGTCGCGGTTTCGTTCTCGTAGACGACTTCGATGGCGTCGGGCTGGAAGCGCACGCCGACGCCTGCGGCGCAGGCGGCCGGTCCTGCGCTCCACAATCCCGCCAGTTCCCCGGGCGGACGCGGCGGACCGGCGCACGCGGAGATCAAGCAGGACAGGAAGAAGAGCGCCAGTGCGCGCTGCATGCGGCAAACCAGCTACGCTCGTATGGTTGACGCTGTCTGAACGTCGCTTAAGGACTCGCAAATTCTCGCCCGGCGCCCCATGTCACGGCTCATAACCGCCCATGGATATGCCGGTCCCCGCCTCCCCTGCCGAGCCCGGCCTGACGCCCCATAAAGGCCGGCCCGCATCCGAACTTCTTGAAGATCTCATCGACGCGTTTCCAGGCGAGAGCGTCAGCGTCGGCGAACTCATCGACAGGCTCGATTCGCGCGCGCACGGCATGCTGCTTCTGGTGCTGGCGTTGCCCATGTGCGTGCCGAACGTGCCGGGGATTTCGACCATCTTCGGCGTGCTGATGCTCGCGCCGGCGCTGCAGATGGTGTTCGGTTCGCGCCGCTTGCTGTTGCCGAGGCGGGTGCGCGAATGGCGAGTCGATTGCGGCGCCCTGCGCAATACTTTCAACCTTGCGATACCGACACTCAAACGGGTGGAATATCTGATCAAGCCGCGCTGGTCACGGCTGACTCGTTTTCCCGCCACCATTCTCGTCGGTCTGCAGACACTGCTGATGGCGCTGGTGCTGATCCTGCCGATTCCGTTCGCGAATTGGCCTCCGGGTATGACAGTTGCGATGACCTCACTGGCGCTCTTGCAGCGCGACGGCGTTCTCATGCTGTTGACGATTCCCGCAGCGATCGCTTCGGTGGCGTCGGTCTATCTCGGCACACGGGTGGGGCTTGCGGTGATCAACAACGCAATTCAGTGGATCCAGAATCTGATCGCGTGACCCAATTCAGCACGTTGCGCGGATGAGCCAGCCAAGCTGTGCGCCGGTGCGGTCGATCGCTGGCTCGACCGAGCGGCAGGCGCGGGCGCCGGGCCGCGCCGCGCCTGGCTGAAATTCCGGATCGCCTTCGCCTGGACGGCGGTCGATGTCGGAGAGCGGTTCATAGACCGAGACAGCGCCATTGGTGACGATGCACTCGCGCCGGGTGGCGTTGGCTTCGCGCACGCGCACCAGAACCTCGCCCTCGTCCAGCGCCGATGCGAAAGTGACGCGGGCCGGAGTCGATGTCGCGCGCTGCAGGCAAGTATCGATCGCCGGCATCAGTTCAGGCAGCACGGAGGCCCAAGTCGGCCGCTCGCCTTCGATCACGCCGCGCCGGGCGCAGCCCTGGTAGGCGACGCCCTCGAACAAGACGTGGGCCGTGTACGGCAGTTCGACGCCGCTGGCGGTGCAGGTTTGCTGCGAGATGGTGACTGTCAGCGGACCGGCGACGACGCGCATGCCGCGCTCGCGATAGTCGCGATCGCCTGGAATGCCGCCGTCTTCGCCGAGCCCTGGGCGCGAGAACTGCGCATAGTCTTCGAGCAGCGTCAGCTCCCAGGCGCCTTCGGCATTGCCGAGCGCATCGATGCCGCCGGAGGCTTGGAATTCGCCTTCATAAAGCGCGCGCTGTTCGGCGCTGGCTGGCCCGCCTAGCGCCGCCAACGTTTCGGCGGCGATTTCAGCCTCGCGCTCAGCGTTGGTGGGCGTGGAGGGTCCGTCCTCGCCGGTGGTCGCCTGGCGCTGACAGGACGCCAAAACGGCCGCGCCTAGCGCGAGTCCCACCAGCGCACCGCGGATCAGGCCCCGCATCGGCTTTCCCCCCGTTCGGCTCTGACATCCGGATGGATGTCAGCACCCCCGCGAGCGTTAGTATAGCCCCATGCAGCGTGATTCCGGCGCCCCAGTATGGGAGTTTTTCGCAGGCGGGGGCCTGGCCCGGCTCGGGCTCGAACCGGATTTCGTCTGCACCTTCGCCAACGACATCGATCCCGCCAAGGCGGAGGCCTATCGCACCGCATTCCCGCCTGCGGCCGAGATGTACGAAGCTGACATTTGGAAACTCTCGCCCGCGAAGCTGCCGGGCAAGACGGTGTTGGCGTGGGCGTCATTTCCCTGCCAGGATCTGTCGCTTGCCGGAGCCCGCCGCGGCTTGGCCGCGCCGCGATCCGGCGCGTTTTGGGGCTTCCACCGTCTGATCGAGAAACTCGGCGACGACGGGCGCGCGCCCGACCTCCTCACGCTCGAAAATGTCACCGGCCTGCTCAGTTCACACGGCGGCGCCGATTTCGCCGCTCTGATGCATGCGCTCGATGATCTCGGCTACCGCGCCGGCGCGCTCGAGATCGACGCCGCTCTGTTCACGCCGCAGTCGCGTCCGCGGCTCTTCATCGTAGCCGCACGCAATCCGCCGGGTGAACTTACATCATCGGGGCCGAGCGAGCCCTTCCATACGCTGGCAATCCGCAACGTTGTTGCGCGCTTGCCCGACGGCCTGCGTAAGCGCTTCGTCTGGTGGCGGCTCGATGCCCCGCCAAAGCGCAACACCCGTCTGGCCGATCTGGTCGACGAACACAGCGATGCCTGGAGCAGTCAAGAGCAGACCGCCAAGCTGGTCTTGCAGATGAGTCCGCTGCAGCGGGCGCGGCTCGAAGCGCTGCAACGAAGCGGCCGGCGCGAAGTGGGCGCGGTTTTCCGGCGCATCCGCATCGAGCACGGCGAGCGCGTGCAGCGCGCGGAAGCGCGGTTTGACGGGCTCGCCGGGTGTCTGCGAACCCCCGCGGGCGGATCGAGCCGGCAAATATTGCTGTTCGTTGAAGGCGAACAATTGCGGTCGCGTTTGCTCTCGCCGCGCGAAGCGGCGCGCTTGATGGGCGTTCCAGAGCATTATCCGCTGCCGAGCGGGCAGACTGCTGCGCTCCATCTTGTCGGCGATGCCGTCTGCGTGCCGGTGGTGCGTTGGCTTTCCCAGCATCTGCTGGCGCCGCTTGCAGGTGCGGCGGCGGCGCGTAAGAGCGCCTGAGTGCGCACCGACGTTTTCGATCCCGCCAAACGGTCCGAAGTGATGCGCGCAGTGGGGTCGCGCGATACTGCTCCCGAACGCGCGGTGCGCGCGGCCGTGCTGGAACTGGGCTATGCGCGCCGCTACCGGCTCAATGGCGCGAAGCTGCCCGGCAAGCCCGATCTGGTGTTCGGCGCGATGCGCAAGGCGATCTTCGTGCACGGCTGTTTCTGGCACGGCCATGACTGCAAGCGCGGCGCGCGTCAGCCGAAGCACAACGCCGCCTACTGGCGCGCGAAGATTGCGCGCAATGTCGCGCGCGACCGTGCTTCGCTGCTTGCGCTGAAGCAAGCGGGATGGGCCGCGCTGGTGGTCTGGGAATGCGAGACCCGCAAGGGCCCGGCATTGTCCGGCAAGCTGGCGAAATTTCTGCGCCGCTAGGCGGCAGTGCTGCAGCGCGCGCTCGCCACCGGCGCGTCGAGCGCCAGCGCAAACACCGAGCCTTCACCGAGTTCGCTTCTGGCGGTCAAGGTTCCGCCCATCAGTTTGGCCAGACGCAGCGAAATCGCCAGCCCGAGTCCGGGCCCCTCGCCTGCAGCGCTCAAGCGTTCGCGGCCGAGGATCAGCGTCAGCTGGGAGCGCGACATGCCCGCGCCGGTGTCGGCGACGAGAAAGGTCAGCCGCGTCGCCGCTGCATCCATGGCCTGCGCGCTCAGACGCACTCTCACGCCGCCATGCGTGGTGTAGCGCACGGCGTTGGCCAGCAGATTGAACAGAATTTGGCGCACGCGCTCCGGGTCGATCTCGACCAGCGGCGGCGTCGAAGCATCGATGTCGGCGAACAATTCGAGGTTCTTGTCCTGCGCCGCCGTCCTGAACGCGCTCATGACGCTGCGCACGAGTTCGCGCGGGTCGGTCGGCTTCGCGTCGATGCGCAGCTGGCCGTTCTCGAGCGCGTCGAGATCGGAGAGGTCGGCCAACACCAGCTTCAACACTTCACCGGCTTGTACGATGGAAGCGATGTGCGCACGCGCTTGCGGCGATTGGGCGGCGCGCCGGAGATGTTCGGCTGCGCCTACCAGCGCCGTCATCGGCGTGCGCAACTCGTCATTCATGCGCTGGATCATGCTGGTCTTGGCGGCGGCCGCCGCTGCGGCGGCCTGACGTTCGCGCATCACCGCGGCTTCGGCCTCCAGCTGCGCAGCGTCGGAATCGAGCAGGCTTCGCCAGAGATTGACTCCGAACGCCAACAGCAACAGCCCGCCCATCAGCGGCATGAGGTCGAGCGGGTTGCGGGCGCCGTTGAGCAAATATTCCACGAGCGGCAAACCGAGGAGGAACACAACTGTCGGCCCGGCGCCTGCGATGGAGAGCGGTGCCGAGGCGCGCAACGTCGCGGCGGCGTTGGCGAGGCCGCCGAACAGATAAATGATCGCCAGCGTTTCACCCGGCACATAGGGCGAGAACCACAGCATGGCGGCGATAGCATTGGCGTAGATGCTCTGCGCGGCGACCCAGGCGGTCGCGCCCGCCAGACTTCGTGGGGCCGCTTGCGTTAGGCACAGCTTCAGCAGGCGCTGGAAAACCCACCGATCGGTCAGGATGACCGGTACGAACCCCGCCAGCCAGATCAGCGGCCAGGTCGTGCCGACGATCGAGGTAGCGACCGCAGCCACGATCACGCACGAGCCCAGGCGGAGCCAGGCATTGGCGATGCGGGCGCGCGCCACGCCAGCGAGCCGGCGCGCCCGCTTTGCGTGATCGAGCGGCGGAGGGACATGGACGTTCAAGGCGGGCCGGATTTTGGCAATTCGACCCTGAACTTTGGTTAATCGCGGAACCGGCTTGAACGATTGTTCAAAACGGTCTTGAATGAGCGTTCAAGAGGGGGAGTCCCATGCGCTACATCACCGCTGCGTTTGCCGTTTTTGTACTCGCCACCCCAGCCCGGGCGGAGGTGACCGCCGCGTTTCCCGCCGCCTTTCACATCCAGGCCGAAGCGGAAATCGCGGCCCGGCCCGAACAGGTGTGGAGGGATTTGACCCGGGTCGGCCGCTGGTGGGATGACGAACACACCTATTCCGGGGATGGCGCGCGCATGCAGCTCGACGCCCGGGCCGGGGGATGCTGGTGCGAACGCTGGGGCAACGGCCAATCGGTCGAGCACATGCGTGTCGCCTTGGTCATGGAGCGTGAGGGACTCAGGACGCTGCGCGCGGTCGGCGGCCTCGGCCCGCTGCAGGAGATGGGGGTGAGCGGCGTTTTGACCTTCACCGTCTCGCCGCTCGCCTCCGGCGCGAAATTGACCATGACCTATCGCGTCGCCGGCGATCCCAGCCTCAACCTCGACCAGCTTGCGCCGCTGGTCGACAGCGTGCTCCTGGAACAATTCGGGCGTCTCAGCCGCTATAGTGCGTCGGGATCGCCCGACTGAGCCTACGATTCAGCGTGTGCTCATAGTACCGGCGCCACGCTCTTATTCGGATCGGGCCCGATCTCGCGCCCGTTATTGGTTTGGAGGGACTTCCATGATCCGCAAATTCGCCGCCGCGCTCGCGGCCATTGTTCTCATGACCGGCTGCACCAACGTCGATCCGGTCACTGGCGAGCGCACCCGCAACAACACCGGCACAGGCGCCATTCTCGGCGCCATCATCGGCGCCGGCGCGGGCACGCTTGCGGGCGGCGACGATCGCCGCAACGCCATGATCGGCGCCGGCGTCGGCGCGCTCGCGGGCGCTGCGATCGGCAATTACATGGATCGGGTGCAGCAGAACCTGCGCGAACGCCTCGCCAATACAGGCGTCGGCGTCGAACGCGTCAGCCAGGATCGCATTCGCCTGATCTTCCCCGCCGACCTCACTTTCGATTTCAACCGCGACACGGTGAAGGGTCAGTTCGTGCCGACGCTGCGCGACACCGGCGGCATCCTGCGCGAATACGATCAGACCACGGTGGACGTCATCGGTCACGCCGATTCGGTGGGCAGCGACGAATACAATCTCGATCTCTCGGCGCGGCGCGCGGACAATGTCGCCGACGTGCTGCAAAGCGGCGGCGTGTCGAGCTATCGCATCTTGAAGGAAGGCCGCGGCGAGCGTCAGCCGATCGCCAGCAACGAAACCGACTCCGGCCGTGCGCGCAACCGCCGCGTCGAAGTCTATATCAGCGCTTTCCAGGGCTGATCTGACTTGAGTTGAACGGGAACGCCGCCGCGCTTCAAGCGTGGCGGCGTTGTCGTAGCGGAGCGAATGCCGTGAGAGCCTTGATTCTCGTTGCCGCCGCCCTGGCCGCCTGCACCGCGCAGCCGGCAAAGCAAGAAGAGACGCCGGCCGCGGAGACGACCGCCTCGGCGGCTGCGCCGGGCACACAGGACTCGAACCTCGCGCAAATGCCGTCCTGGGAAAACGCGCGGGCGGCGGGCGTGGATTTCCGGGCGGTGGGACAAGAGCCGGGTTGGATGGTCGACATCTATACGGCGAACCGCATCGTGGCCCTGCTCGACTACGGCGAGAGCCTGATCGAATTTCCGCGGCCAGAACCGAGTTATCCGGTCGAAGGGTCGACGAGCTATCAGACGCAAGCCGACGGACACACGCTCTCCATCACTATTCGCCGCTCGCCCTGCCAGGACGCAATGAGCGGAGAAGCCTATCCTACGACAGTCGATGTCGTGGTCGATGGACGCGCATTGAACGGGTGCGGGCGGAGCGTTTGACAAACGCGCGCCGGCGCCCGCGGCGAAGCGGGCTTCGCGCGGCGCGGACCTTGGCTTGTTCCTTGACGAAGGGCAGGCTCTAGGATCTGTCGGCGAAAAACGGCGCGGGCGCCGGTCCAAACCGCACAGCAGCCGAAAGCGGCCAGTCGATTGCGAACACGGCGCGCCAGCGGCGCGTGAGACCGCGGAGCAGGCGTTTGGCGACACGCATGCCGATGATGGCGTCGACGGACATGCGCGAGGCGATCGAGCGCCCGCGAAAACGGCGGACGCGTCGGGGCCGGCGCCGCCGAATTGATCCAGCATATCTCTGCCGCGGGTCAAAGAGAACCTCAGCTCTATTGGAATCGGGCAACACCTGAAATGCGACGCGCTTCCTGGCGACAATCATAGGGCAGGCTCGGCTCTTCGCAGAAGTCCGGCCAGCGGTCGGTCTCAAGCCAGTACTCGACGAGGCCGGCTCGGTGCATCAACGGCATGAATCGCGGGTCGCGGCGCATCGGGGCCGTCATCGGATAGAAGTAGACCCGCCAAGGGTGACCATGAATGCAGGCTTCCGGCATGGGCGAGCCCGCAGCTAGGTCTTGACATTCAGCAAGCATGCTTTCGGAAGCCGCAAAAGCAGCGTCGACCTCTCCGATCGCGGTAAGGATCAGGAACCGATCCGAGGGCCAGCATTCGCGCGCGCCCCTCATTACCTGCCGCCGTGCTGCGCCGGTTTCGGTCTCCAATGCTATCGCGGCGAGCCTGAAGCATTGAATCTGCGCCGTGGTGAAACCACTGGGCGCCTCGTCGAGCATCCGCAATGCGGCAGCGCGCGATCCAAACCATAGATTTATCCTAAATCTCTCCCACCAGAGATCTTCATTGCCTGGCCAACGCGCTTCGGTGTCCGCGAGCAAATCGATGGCTTCACGATCGCCGCCGACGCTCGCCAGGGTGAACACAAGTTCGCGGACATTACCCGGCGAAAGCGGCTCGCGGGCGAGGGCGCGCCGCAAGTACGATACGGCTTCTCTCGGCCTGCCGTGGGTTCTCAGAAAGATCGCATATACACGGTTGAGGCCTGGATTGTCCGGCGCACGGCGCAGCGCGGACAATAGCGCCGCTTCCCACTCGGCGTGCGACAACGTCTCCGAGAGGATGAGTGTTTTCACGAGCAGCGCATCGCCGTTTGCCGGATCGATGCGTAGCGCCCTATCCGCTGCCATGGCGGCCTGTTGCACAAGCTGCTCGCGAAGACTTCCGGGAGGCTCAAATGTGGAGATAAGATAAGTGAAATCTGCGAAGCGGCCTTGCACGAAACTCGAGTCGGGAACCGCTTCCGCCACCTCCCCCAGCAGCCTCCACTCTTCCTCGCTTTCGTCGTCGACGGAGAGTTCGCAGCTTCGCAAGAGCATCGACAAAGTTTGCGGCGAGAATTGCGGCGCCCCACGCCGCGCTTCGACGGCGCATTGCATGACGGCCACCGCGACCGAAGCCACTTCGAGGCGCAGTTCCGCCGCCCTCGCGCTCGGGCGTTCGAAGCTTTGAGCCCAAAGTGTTTGGCGACCGTTGACATCGCTCAGCCGCACCGACGCGCGCACCATGTCGCCCTCGGGAATGAGGTCGCCCTCGATCGTGAACGCAGCGCCGAGCGCGCGACCGCGCTGGGCGATCGAGCGTTCGTCCGATGTCTCGCTCGACGACGCTGTTTCGATCCCAATCTGGTGCAAGGTGTCGACGATCTCGTTCGTCACGCCGCGCGCCAGCGAGACGAGTTCGGCGTCGCCGGCCGGCGCCTGCAGCGCGAACACGGCGGTGCGGACGTCGCGTGAGGGCTGCAGCACCAACACCGCCCCCAGCACGCCCGCCGCCAGCAGCGCTGCGCCGATCGCGGCGAAGCGCGCGCGTCGGCCGCGCAGAAACAGGGGAAGCCGGCGGCGTTCGGCGTTGGCGGCGTAGATGTCCAAAGTCTCGGACATCTTGTCGAGCTTCACGTCGCCCAGGCTGACGAGATCGCCGGTCAGCGCGCCGCGGGCCGAACGGCGCACATCTTCCGAGAGCACGATTTCGCCCGGGCCGGCGCGCTGCTGCAGCCGCGCGGCGATGTTGACGGCATGGCCGAGCAGATCGCCGTCAGCTTCGACAAGCACCTCGCCGCTGTGCAGGCCGATGCGGACCTTGAGCGGCGGATTTAGCTGCTTGCAGGCTTCGCTGACGGCGAGCGCCGCTTCGAGCCCCGCCGTCGCGGTCGGAAACTCAAGCATGAAGCCGTCGCCGGCGCTGCTGAAGATGCGACCGCCGCGGGCGGCCGAGACCTCCGTCAGTAGATTGCGCGTCTTGTGGATGGCCGCGGCCGCGGCGGCATCGTCCCGCTCGGTGGCGCGCGAATAGCCGACGATGTCCAAGGCAAGGATCGTCGCCAGTTTGCGCGTCTCGGACACGGCCGCACTCCCGTCCGACGTCCGTTATAGACGGGGCAACGCGCGCCGTCTCAGATCAAGTGGCATGATCAGCCCGAAAACATCAAATGACGAAGGCGACCCCGCTAGCGCAGCTTCAGGCGCTTGATCTCCGCCTTCGAGAGCTGGCGTTTGTCGCGGGCGTAAACGCCGGGGCGCCCGTAAAGATTCTCGGCGCCCATGCGCGAGAGCTTCGCGCGATGGACGACGTCGCTGTAAAGCTGGCCCACCGGAATTTTGGCGAGCTTCACTTCCCACCAGACGTCGTCGAACAGGTGCAGTTGCGTCTTCTCGTCGACGATGCGCATGCGCTGGGCGCGTTCGGATTCGGCCTTGAGGCGCGCTTCGCGTTGCCGCGTGTTCCAGCGCTTGAAGCGCTCGTTCTTGCGCAGAAGGCCGGTGCGCGGGTGCACGTAATAGAGCGACCAGTCTTCGCCCAGCGGCCGCTCGCCGCCGAAACGCGGTGTCACCATGACCTCGCCGGCGCGCATCCGCGTCTTGGTGGCGATGAAATCGTCGAGATGGTCGCGCACGTGCTGCTGTACTGTGGAACTCGGCTTCAGATGCTCGCTGATCTCGGAATAGACCTTGTTCCAGGGGCGGCCGACGTTGGAGGCAAGATAGCGCTTCAGCGGGTTGAGCGTTTCGTTGAGACGCTTGGTTTTCGCGGCGCGCCCTTTCGGCTCGCGCGCGCCCTTAGCGCGGATCGGTTCGCCGTCGTCGTCGGCAAGCGCGCGCGTGCGGCCGGGGCGGAGACCCGCCGCCGCCCGGCCCGATCGCGGCCGCTCGACGATGACTTTCGACATGTCCTTACGCATGGGGCGCGCGGTTTAGGCGTGCGCATGCGCGCGCACAAGCGAAATCGGCGTCAGGAAACCTGGACTTCCGGCGGCGGTTTCTTGCCGCCTTTGGTCTTGCGGTTGAGGCGGCGGCGAAATTCCTGAACGGCGCGTGCGCTCTTGAGCCGGTTATAAATCGCGCTGAGTTGCGCCGGAGAGGCGTGCAATTCGAATTCACCGCTGATCTCGGCGCCGGGCGCCTCGCTTTGGGAAACGGTGACGCGCTCACGCAGACTAGCGGGCGCAATCGCCAAGGCAGCTTGGGTTGCGGTTTGCACCACCCGCGTCTGCGCGCCGTCACCGAGGTTCAAACGCAGGTCCAGCTTGGCGACACGCGGTTTCAGATCATAGATGCTCTTGAGCGCCGCATAAGCCGCTTCGGCGATGCCTGGCGTCATCAAAGCGTGACCGATGCGCGGCGCATCATTGAAGAGCGCAAGCGGATTGCCATGCGCTTTCTTCGGGAGAGCGCGCGTGATCAAGGCCGCACCCATCCCCCAGAGCGGGCGCATTTCCGCACGCGCAGTGGAGGTCGGCGTATCGATGATGATCCGGGTCTTCGCCGGCAGGAAGTAGATGGCGGCCGGGATCAGCACCGCCGCCGCGCCCGCGGCTATCCAGACGTAGAGGTCGCCCATGCCAAAATCCCCCGCGCAGGCTAGACGCTGACCGCGCCCAGCGCCACGGGAAACCGAGCTCAGACTCGCGTCGGCTTGCGCTGCTTGCGGTACTTGGGCGGCGCGCTATTGGACCAGACGGCGTTGCCTTTGCGGTCACGGCGATCGCCGGCGTCGCGATGGCTGGGGCCATGGCCCTGCTTGGCATGGGCTTTGCCGTGCGCGTCGGAGGCGTGATGCTTCTTCGGCGCATGCTTGCGTGCGGAATGAACGCTGCGGCCGGCTGGGCCTTTTGGGCGCGCGGGCCGCTCATCGGCCTTCGGGGCGCGGAGCGAGAAGTCGGTTTCCATCACCGGCGCCGGCTGGCCCGTGAGCTTCTCGATGTCCTTCAGATAGGCGCGCTCGTCCGGCGCGCAGAACGAAATGGCGATACCGCTGCGGGCGGCGCGCGCGGTGCGGCCAATGCGGTGAACGTATTGTTCCGGCACGTTCGGGAGATCGAAATTGATGACGTGGGTGACGTCGTCCACGTCGATGCCGCGCGCAGCGATCTCAGTGGCGACCAGCAACCGCGCCTTGCCCTTCTTGAAGGCATCGAGCGCGCGCATGCGCTGGCCCTGGCTCTTGTTGCCGTGAATGGCTTCGGCGTCGAAGCCGGCGGCGACGAGCTTCTTCACGACGCGATCGGCGCCGTGCTTGGTGCGGGCGAAGACGAGCGCGCGCTTGATCGACTTGTCGGCCAGGAGCGCGTGCAGAAGATCCTGCTTCTTGGTTTGATCGACGTGGATCACGGCCTGCTCCACTCGCTCGGCGGTAGTGGACGGCGGAGCAACGGCGATCTTTTGGGGGTTGTCCAGGAATTGCGCGGCCAACTCCTCGATCGACGGCGGCATGGTGGCGGAGAAGAAGAGCGTCTGGCGTTGGCGCGGCAGGATGCTGGCGATGCGGCGCAAATCGTGGATGAAGCCCATGTCTAGCATGTGGTCGGCTTCGTCGAGCACGAGAATCTCGACGTTCTCCAAACGCACGCTGCGCTGGGAAACGTGGTCGAGCAGACGTCCGGGCGTAGCGACCAGGATGTCGACGCCGCGATAGAGCGCCTGCTTCTGCTTGAACATCGAGGCGCCGCCGAAAACGACAGCAGTGGAAAGGCCGAGAAATTGGCCATAGGCGCGAAAGCTGTCGCCGATCTGGGCGGCGAGTTCGCGCGTGGGCGCGAGCACGAGCGCGCGGCAGGCGCGCTCGCCGGCATGTTTGCGATTGGCGGCGAGGCGATCGAGGATCGGCAGCGCAAACGCCGCCGTCTTGCCGGTGCCGGTCTGGGCAAGGCCGATCAGGTCGCGGCCCTTCTGCACGATCGGCAGCGCCTGAACCTGGATCGGCGTCGGTTGGGAATAGCCCTCGGCGTCGAGCGCCTTGAGGATCGGCGCGCTGACGCCGAGGTCTTTGAATGTAGTCACGTGAAATCTTTCAGCCGGCACGCGCATGCGCGTGGGCTCTGTAAGTGCGGGAACGATGCGACGGCGAAGAAAGGCGGCGAGCCGATGCCTTGCAGGGGGCTCAAAGCCGAACGTCGATGGTGGCGTTCCGTGGGGACCGCGTTCGGCGCAAGTCAAGGCGCGAACGGTCGCTGCGCCGGGATATCGGGTGTAAAGGTTGCAAAGTCAATAACACCGCCGGGCGTCCGGTATGCGAAAACGCCTCAGGCGGTCGCTTTTACGATCCAGCATGCCGCAGGCAGCACCACGCCTCGCGGCGTTTGCGCCTGAGCCAAGACTTCGATGAGCCGTTGCTCGACCGCCACGACATCGAGTCCATGTTCGGCGATGGCGCGCGCCACCGGGCCGATCTTCAAGAGATATGCGGCGGCGTCGCTGGCATCTGCGCCGATCACCAGCGGCCCATCCCATCTCTCGACGCCAGCCTCACGCCAACCGGCGCCGGCGAGCACGGATCTAATCTTGCCTTCGTCGGCGAAAAAGAAGGGACCGGGCAGGTTCGGGTCCGGCGGCGGCAACGGCGCAGCAAGCATCGGTTCGATCGCTTTGACCGGCGTCCAGCTCCAGCCGTTTTCGGGAAATGTGCGCCAGCACACGAAGACCAGCCGTCCGTTCGAACGCAGACTTCGGCGGATGCGTGCAAACGCGGCGATGGCGTCTTCAAAGAACATGACGCCAAAGCGTGAGAACGCGGCGTCGAACGGGCCGCCCGGCACATCGGCATTGGCAGCGTCAGCCTCGATGAAGGAGACATCGAGGCGGCTCGATTGGCTGCGCTCCCGCGCGAGCGCCAAGAGCGGTTGGGAAATATCGACGCCGACAGCGCGACCGCCGGGGCCGACCTGCCGCGCCGCCGCCAGCGTCGTGGCGCCCGCGCCGCAACCAATATCCAGCACGCGTTCGCCGGGCGCCAGCGCGAGCGCCGTCATCGCCGTCTCAGTGAGAGCTGCAAACATCGTATCGGTGCGATCGGCTTGGCGCGCCCATTCTTCGCCGACTTTGCTGTTCCAGTATTCGCGCTGCGTGGGGCGGACGGGTTCCGACATGCGCCGAGCCTATTAGGCCCGCGCACAAGACGCCAGCGGCGCTATTTGCCGCGCCAGCGCTTCGTGATTTGTGGAATTGCCTGCGTTGGACGCGGTCGCGACAAACGCCCAAGCACGAGCGACGACACGACAGCGTTCGACACGCCCCCCTCCAACGCTAGGCTCTGGCGAATTCGAAACGGCGCCGCCGACGCACCTGCCGTCGCGTGCGATCGGCTGCGGTAGCGAGAATGGGCCATTGTTCGGGTTGGCGATGGCTCGGCGGGTTGAACCGGCGCCGGCCCAGCGGCGCCGCCACCACGAGAATGACCGCCTCCACCGGTGCGGCGGCTGCATCGAAGCTGGCCGGCGGCTGATTTGCGATACCCGCGTTGACCGGCCCGATAGACGCGCACGCGCTGATCAGACCCAGAGCGATCGTTGCAAACGCCAGTCTCAGCATGGCGGCCCCCTAGAGCCGCACGATACGCCGATGGCGGCGCGCCGCCACGAAAATCGTCAAACCGGTTCCTCGACGAAACCCTTCCAGGTGCGCATGTAGTTCACGAATGCCGGTCCTAGACCTTCGTCTCGAAGATATTCCTCGCTGACCGGCGTCGGCGTGGCCGAGAAATTCGGATCGGCGGCGGCGCGTTTCGGGAAATCGTGGTGCAGGATGGCGGCGCGGCCGAGGACCGGAAAATCGAAGCCCATGGCGATAACGTCGCGCGCATCCTGCGCCGACATGATTTTGCCGGCGGCGCCGAGCCGGGTGTCGCCGCGCTCGAGCTCGGTGAAATAGGAGGCGAGCGTACGGCCTTGCAGCGCCTCGTCATTGGGCTGCTTGCGGACGTCCCAGAGCGACATATCGATGTAGTCGATCTTGGCCTCGCGCATCAGGCGCTGCGCGAGACCGCGAATTTCGAGCGTGCTGACGCCCCAGCGTTCGGGTGAAAGCCGCACGCCGAGGGAAAAGCCGGGCTTGGTGGCGGCGCGAACGCCGTCGACAAGTTCCAACAGGAACCGGCCGCGGCGTTCCGGATCACCGCCATAGCCGTCATTGCGGCGGTTGAGTTCAGGACTGAGGAATGAGCAAATCAGATAACCATGCGCGCCGTGAAACTCGACGCCGTCGAAGCCAGCGCGTTCGGCGCGCCGAGCTGCGGTGATGAAACTGTCGCGGGTCTGCTGGATTTCATCCAAGGTCATCGCTTCAGCTTTGAGTTTCTCGTCGGCGCTGGGGGCCTTCGGGTTCTGCATCGAACGCAGGCCGCCGTGATGAAGCTGACCAACGGCGTGGCTGCCATGTTGCTTGATCTTCGCCGCGAGCCGCGTGAGCCCGGGCAAGTGCTTCTCGTCATGGAAACCGAGCTGACCGGGAAACCCGACGCCGCTTTCCTGCACCGACGCTGCACACGTCATGGTCAGCGCAAAGCCGCCTTCGGCGCGCATGCCGAGCCAGCGGAATTCGTCGTCGGACAGCACGCCGTCGGCATGGCTTTGCAGATTGGTGAGCGGCGAGAGAACGAAACGGTTCTTCAGCACGGCGCCGGAACGGAGGGGAAGTGGATCGGTGAGTGCAGGCATTGCGCTTCCTTCGTCCCTTCTCCCGCTGCCGCGGGAGAAGGTGTCCGCGAAGCGGACGGATGAGGGTGCGTGCGTTCTGAGGCGTCGGTGCACCCTCACCCGCTTCGAACAAGTTCGAAGCGACCTCTCCCTTATAGGGAGAGGTGACGCTTGGCGGCCCTACGCGGCCGCTTTTTCTTTGCTTCCAAACCGCTCGTAGAAGCTTTCATTCTTCGCGGCCATATCGCGCAGGAGTTTGTTCGGGCGGAAGCGGTCGCCGTATTGGTCGGCGAGACGATCGGCTTCTTCGACGAACTTCTTCGTGCCCCAGAACAGATCGATGTAGCTGATGCAGCCGCCGGAATAAGGCGCAAAACCCCACGCCAAGATCGAGCCGACATCGGCGTCGCGCGGATCGGTGATGACGCCCTCCTCGAAGCAGCGCGCGACTTCGATGCACTGACGGAAGAGGAAGCGCTTGGTCAGCTCCGTCTTCAGTTCCGGCGGACATTCCTTCACCTTCACGTCAATGCGTTCGGAGAGGCCAGGCCAGATGCGCGCCGGCTTGCCGTCGTCGCCATACTCGTAATAGCCCTTGCCGCCTTTGCGGCCAACACGGCCTTTGTCCTCGACGATCCACGAGAGCAGGTTCGCCCGCGGGTCCTTCTTGTAGTCCTGCTGCGAAAGTTCGGCGTTGGTCTTGCCGATCTTCAGCGCGGTATCGAGACCTACCGAGTCGGACACTTCCAGCGGGCCCATCGGCATGCCGCATTGGCGCCCGACATTCTCGATGATCGCCGGAGCAATGCCTTCCATCAGCATCTCGACCCCTTCGGCCGGATAGGTGCCGAAGCAGCGCGAGGTGTAGAAGCCGCGGAAATCGTTCACGGTGATCGGCGTCTTCTTGATCTTGATGACGTAATCGATCGCCTTGGCTTGGGTTTCCGCCGTCGTCTCCTTGCCCATGATCAGTTCGACGAGGCCCATACGTTCGACCGGCGAAAAGAAATGAATGCCGATGAAATTCTTCGGCCGCGCTGATGCTTCGGCAAGGCCGGTGATCGGCAAGGTCGAGGTGTTGGTGCCGAACACCGCGGTTTCGCCGAGGAAGGCTTCGGCCTTCTTGGTGACTTCGGCTTTCAGCGCCGGGCTCTCGAACACCGCCTCGACGACGAGGTCGCTGCCCTTGATCAAGGAGTAGTCGGTCGAAGGCGTGATCAGGGCCAGCAGCGCTTCTCCCTTCTCCTTGGTGATCTTGCCGCGTGAGACGTCCTTGTCGACAATGCGCTGCGAATAGGCTTTGCCCTTCTCCGCGCTTTCCTGGCTCACATCGAGCAGCACAGTCGCAATACCGGCTTTCGCTTGCACATAAGCGATGCCGGCGCCCATCAGGCCGGCGCCGAGCACAGCCACCTTCTTGATATCGTAGGTCGGGAAGCCTTCGGGGCGATTGCCGCCCTTGCCGAGCGCTTGCATGTTGACGAACAACGTCCGGATCATGCCCTTCGCTTGCGGCGTGTTGGCGGTCTTGATGAAGTAACGGCTCTCGATCCTGAGCGCGGCATCGATCGGCACCTGCATGCCTTCATAGATGCACGACAGGATGTTGCGCTGAGCCGGATAGTTGAGATTGGTCTGCTTGGAGACCATGGCGTTGCCGCCGACCGCCGCCATCGCGCCGCCGGGCGTGAACGGGCCGTCTTTTACCTTGTAGCCCTTGACGTCCCACGGCGCCATCGACTTCGGGTTGGGGCCTTTGGCGTAGTCCCATGGCAGCGTCGACTTCACCCAGGCTTTCGCCGCATCGACTGTTTTGCCTGCTTCTACGACTTCGTTGATGAAGCCGAGACCCTTGGCTTCCTGCGGAGACTTGTCCTGGCCCTGCAGAATCATCATCGCCGCGTTCTGCACGCCGATCAGCCGCGGCAGGCGTTGCGTGCCGCCGGCGCCGGGGAGCAGGCCGACCTTCGATTCAGGCAAGCCGAACTTGATCTTCGGATTGTCGGCGGCGACGCGGTAGTGGCACGCCAGCGCGATTTCGAGGCCGCCGCCGAGGGCGAGGCCTTCGAGCGCGACCGCGACAGGTTTGCCGCAGGTTTCGATGGCGCGGAGCGATTTGTTGAGCGTGAAGCTCTGCTCGAACTGGCGCTTCAGTTTCTCTTCTTCGCTCTTCGGCTCCTCTTGGCGAGCGGCGCCGCGCTGATTGAGTTCGCCCAGATCGGCGCCGGCGCAGAAGCCAGTGGTCTTGCCTGACGTGATCACCGCACCTTTGATCTTGGCGTCGGACTTGATCGTCTCGACCAGTGAAATGAGATCGCGCATCACCGAACCGGTGATCGTGTTCATGGAGCGGCCCGGCACGTCGAACGTGATGAGCGCGATGCCGTCGCTGTCGACGTCGATCTTGAAGTTTTCCATCGGACCTACCCTCTTCTTATGATTTGCAAACGGATGCGCGGCGGCGCCCCTATCGTCCCCGCGTTCGCGGGAACACTTCCCCCGTGAACGCGGGAAGAAAGCGGATCGCCGCCGCGCTGCTTCATCAGTTCGCCCGCTCAATCACCATCGCCGTGCCCATGCCGGCGCCGATGCAGAGCGTGATCAGCGCACGCTCTTTGTCGGCGCGTTCGAGTTCATCGACCATGGTGCCGAGGATCATCGCACCTGTCGCGCCAATCGGGTGACCCATGGCGATAGCGCCGCCATTGACGTTGACTTTTTCCATGTCGAGGCCGAGCGACTGGACCCAGCGCAACACCACCGAAGCGAACGCTTCGTTCAGCTCCCAGAGATCGATGTCCTGCTTGGTGAGGCCGAGCTTCTTCATCAGCTTCTGCGTGACCGCTTCTGGGCCGGTGAGCATGATCGAGGGCTCGGTGCCGATCGAAGCGCCGCCGACAATGCGCGCGCGCGGCTTCAACCCCAGCGCCTGACCCATTTCCTTGGTGCCGATCAGCACGCCCGCCGCGCCATCGACGATGCCGGACGAATTGCCCGCGTGATGGACGTGATCGACCTTTTCGACTTCCGGATAACGCTGTTGAATCACAGCGTCGAACCCAGGCATGACCTCGCCCTGCATCTTGAAACTCGGTTCAAGAGCGCCGAGCGATTGCAGCGTAGTGTCGGGACGCATGTGCTCGTCGTTGTCCAAGAGGGTAACGCCAAGCTGGTCCTTCACCGGCACGATCGATTTCTTGAAGCGGCCTTCCTTCCAGGCCTTCGCCGCACGTTGCTGGCTTTGCACCGCGTACTGATCCACATCGGTGCGGCTAAAGCCATACTTGGTGGCGATGACGTCGGCGGCGACGCCCTGCGGCGTGAAGTAGGATTTCATCGCAATCGAGGGATCGGTGGCCCAGGAGCCGCCGGTCGAGCCCATTGGCACGCGGCTCATGCTTTCGCAGCCGCCGCCGATGGCGAGTTCGGCTTCGCCCGACTTCACTTTCGCTGCGGCGATATTGCAGGCTTCGAGACCGGATGCGCAGAAGCGCTCGACTTGCGTTCCAGCGACAGACTCCGCGTAGCCGGCGTTGAGGACTGAGATACGCGGCAGGTTGCCGCCCTGTTCGCCGATGGGCGAAAGCACGCCCATGACGACGTCGTCGACCTTCGACGTGTCGAGATTGTTGCGGTCGCGCAGGGCCTGCAACACTTGCGTCGCCAATTGCAGCGAGGTTTGCTCGTGCAGCGAACCGTTCGACTTGCCCTTGCCGCGCGGCGTGCGCACCGCATCGTAGATATAGGCTTCAGCCATTCCCTTCACTCCAACGTTGCGGCGCTTGGCGCCGCTTCGCCCTGGATGGGACCGGAGTCGTCCCTGGCGTTTCCGCCTACTCCGCTGGCCGCTGCGCTCGGGCCGAGCGCAGCGCGGCAAACTAATGCGCCTCTCCGCCGCCGATGGCGATGTCGCCTCGGAACGAGTTGGCGATGAAACAGGCTTCGTGCGACTTGTGATGCAGCTCACGGATTTCTTCCGGCGCAGGCTGCTTGCCGCCGCCCCAGATCACGATCGGATTGAGCCGCACCTGCGTGACGGCGATGCGGCCACGATCATCCTTGCCCATCACGCCCTCGGCCTTGTCGTTGTAGGCGTCGATGACGAAACCGGCCTGGCGTGAGAAATCGAGGAAGAAGAGCATGTGGCAGGAGGCGAGCGCCGCCACCAGCATTTCCTCGGGATCGACCGCGTCAGCGCGCGAGAGCGGCAGTTTCACGATGTGGGGCGACGATGAGGCGGGCATGGTGACGCCGCCATCGAAGCTGATCTCGTGGGCGCGGGAATATTGTCCATCGGAGAAGACGGCGTCGTCGCGAGTCCAGTTCAACGTCGCGATATAGGACGCCATCACGCTGCTCCCTCAGAGTCATTCCAGACACGCGAAGCGTGATCTGGAATCCAGGGCAAACACGCAGCTCTACGATCCCTGGATTCCAGGTCTCGCTGCGCTCGCCTGGAATGACTCAAAATCATCAGAACGCCTCCGCGGCGAGCGCCATCACCGGGCCGGCGCCGCTCTTCAGTTTCGCCAAATGCGCGCCGGCGTCAGGCAACATGCGCGCGAGGAAATAGCGGCCGGTGGCGAGCTTGGTGTCGTAATAGGGATCGCCGGCGGCGCCGTTCTGCTTGGCCGCGAGCGCAGCTTTAGCCTGCAGCGCCCACATGTAAGCGAGCGCCGTGAGTCCGAAGAGGTTGAGAAAGTCGTGGGACGCGGCGCCGGCATTGTCGAAATTCTGCATGCCGTTTTGCATCAGCCACATCGAACCTTCCTGCAGCTGCGCCTTGGCCGATTTCACCGCGTCGACAAATTCTTTGAGGTCAGCATCGTCTTCGTGGTTGTGCACGAAATCGTCGAGTTCGTTGAAGAAGGCGAAGATGGCCCTTCCTCCGTTCGCTCCGAGCTTGCGGCCGACGAGATCGAGCGCCTGAATGCCGTTGGCGCCTTCGTAGATCATGGTGATGCGGGCATCGCGCACGAACTGGCTCATGCCGTGCTCTTCGATGTAGCCGTGTCCGCCGAAGATCTGCTGGCAGTTGGTAGCGTTCTGATATCCCTTGTCGGTGAGGTAGCTTTTGATCACCGGCGTCATCAGGCCCATATAATCTTCGGCCTTCTCACGCACCTTGTCGTCGGGCGAAACTTCTATGAGATCGCCGTGGATCGCGGTCCAGAACGTGAAAGCGCGCGCGCCTTCGTTGAAGGCTTTCGCGTCCATCAGCATGCGGCGGATGTCGGGATGGACGATGATCGGATCGGCGGGCCCGTTCGGATTCTTTGCGCCGGTGATGGAGCGGCCTTGCAGGCGATCCTTGGCGTAGGCGGCGCCGTTTTGATAGGCGACCTCAGACTGCGACAAGCCTTGCAGGCCGACGCCGAGACGCGCCACGTTCATCATCGTGAACATGGCGTGCAGGCCTTTGTTCTCTGCACCGACCAGATAACCGACGGCGTCGTCGTAATCGAGCACGCACGTCGAATTGCCGTGGATGCCCATTTTCTCTTCGATCTTGCCGCAGACGACGCCGTTGCGCTTGCCGGGATTGCCATCCTTGTCGAGCAAGAACTTGGGCACGATGAAGAGCGAAATTCCCTTGGTGCCTTGCGGCGCGCCTTCAATACGCGCCAGCACCAGGTGGATGATGTTCGACGCGAGATCGTGCTCGCCGGCGGAGATGAAGATTTTCTGTCCGGTGATGCGATAACTACCGTCCGCCTGCGGGATCGCCTTGCTGCGCAGCATGCCGAGGTCGGTGCCGCAATGCGGCTCCGTCAGGTTCATGGTGCCCGTCCACTCGCCGGTGACGAGCTTCGGTAGATAGGTTTGCTTCTGTTCGTCGCTGCCGTGGTGATGAATCGCTGCGTAGGCGCCGTGGCTGAGGCCCGGATACATCCCGAACGCCATGTTCGAAGAAGCGACCATTTCATTCCATGCAAGCGCCACTACGTGCGGCATGCCTTGGCCGCCATAGGCGGGATCGCTGGAAAGCGCAGGCCAGCCGGCGTCGACGAATTGCTGGTAGGCCTCCTTGAAACCGGGCGGCGTAGCGACGGAGCCGTCATCGGCGCGCTTGCAACCGTGTTCGTCGCCGACCTTGTTCAACGGCGCGAGCACGCCCTCGCAGAATTTCGCCCCCTCCTCCAGCACTTGATCTATCAGGTCGATCGGCGCGTCGGAGAAGCTCGGCAAATTGGAGTAACGCCCGATATCGAGCACGTCGTTCAAGAGGAAGCGATATTCGCGAAGCGGCGCGGTATAACTCGGCATCTGCGAGCTCCGGTCAGTGGTCGGCAGTGGATAGTCAGCGAATGCGGGCGGCCCACCGGCCACTCACTATTGACTACTCACTCAATGGGCGCCTTCAAGCCGCTTCTTGGCTTCCGCCTCGAATGCACGCGCATTGGCGATGGCGGCTGGCGCCGCCGGCTTGGCCAGAAAGTCTTCCAGCTTCTTGACGCTGTCGTGGAGAATTTCGATCGCCGCGTCGACGTCTTCGCGCTGGGCTTCCAGCGCCACGATGCGCTGCTTGTACTTCTTCAGCGCCGTTTGCGCCTGGGCGCGCTGATCGACCTTGTAGAGATCGAGAATCTCCTTGATCTCGATGAGCGACAGTCCGACCCGCTTACCGCGCAGGATGAGCTGAAGCTTGGCCCGGTCGCGATGGGAATAGACCCGGTTCATGCCGTCACGGCGGGGGGTCAGCAGGCCCTTATCCTCGTAGAAACGCAGCGCGCGCGGCGTGACTTCGAATTCTCGGGCCAATTGCGAAATCGTATACGTGCGATCGGCTTTGGGGGCGGTCATGGAGGTCCCTCCGATTTACCCAGCGGCGGCACGCTAGTTTCCGTTTACGGTAGGGTCAAGCCAAGTTGACGGACCCGTCATATATTTTGTTCCCTGGCGGAACAATGTAACGGATGTCCCGGGGTCATTGGCTCGCCCAGCTGAGCAGATCGCGCGTGATCTCTTTGGGGGTGGGGCAACCGTTCAGCGCCATGGTGAGATCGAGCTCGGCGAGCAAATGCTCAAGCACAGCCTGGACCCCCCGCTCGCCGGCCAGCGCCAGCCCATAAACGTACGGCCGGCCGATGCCGACGGCGTGGGCGCCGCACGCCAACGCTTTGAAGATATCGGCGCCGCAACGCACGCCGCTGTCGAAGAACACCGGCACGCGACCGTTCACGGCGCCGGTCACCTGCGCCAAGGCGTCCAGCGCGCCGATCCCGCCGTCGACCTGGCGGCCGCCATGATTGGAGACCATCAGGCCGTCATACCCCTCGCTCACCGCTTTCGCAGCATCGTCAGCGCGCATGACGCCCTTGAGCACGACCGGTAGTTTTGTCCACGATCTGATTTGCGCGATGCGCCGCCAATCGAGACTCGGGTCGGAAAACAACTGGGTGAATTGCACGGCCGCGCCCAGCGGATTTTCCTCCGGCGACTGCGGCAGCAACGAGCGGAACACTGGATCGGAAGTATATTGTGCAATGCCCTGTCCGCGCAGGAACGGTGAGAAGCCCAGATCGAGATCGCGGGGCCGCCAGCCGAGGACGAGAGTGTCGAGGGTGATGAAGATGGCGCGGCAGCCGATGGCTTCGGCGCGTTTCACAAAGCTCTCGGCGAGCGCGTCCGACTTTCCCCAATAGAGCTGATAGAAGCGTGCGCCGTCGCCGTTCTCGCGGGCGATCTGCTCCATCGGAAATGACGCCTGAGACGAAATGATCATCGGCAAGTTGAGGGTCCGCATCGCGCGGGCCACCGCCAAGTCGGCGTCGGCATGCATCATCTCGAGTACGCCGATTGGACAAGAGAACACCGGCGCGGCGACCCGCGCGCCGAATATTTCGCATCCGAGATCGCGGACACCCGCGCCGGCGAGCATCCGGGGCGCGATCGGAAAACGCGAAAATGCCGCGCGATTTGCGTCCGCCGCGGTTTCCAGACCGGCGCTGCCGGCGGTATAGGCCCAGGCTTCGGCCGTCATCGCTCGCTGCGCGGCGGCTTCGAGACCGCTGAAGTTGGTCGGGATATCCGGCCGTGCGCCGCTCAGTCCGCGCAGATAAATCGCGCCCTGCGTTTCGGGACCGAATTGGCGTGGCGCGTCCGGCATGGCTAATCCCTGTTTACGATTTTACCCCGCATTAACACGCCAACCCATTTCATCGACACTGCAAAGTCATGGGCGATTCTCGAATCTTCGAGTCTGCCCGGGGTTGGGCGTGAGCCGCGGACGCGCGGCAGTAACGCGGCGAGGGCTAAATGAGCGGTGCGCAAAGCTGGAGCGTCAAGGGTATCGACCCGAAAGTGCGAGAAGCAGCGCGCGAAGCTGCGGCCCGACAGGGCATGAGTCTCGGCGAGTACTTGAATCAAGCGCTCGCGCAAGGTCAGCCGAGTGCAGCGGTATTGCCGCCGAGCGCAGCGCCGCAAGCGCCGGCGCGTCCGTCGCGATCGCGCAGCTATGGCTTGCAGCACACCGATTACGACGCCGAGGATGAATGGAATGTCGGCGGCGCGCACCGCCCGGCTGATCCGACGCGCCTCGCGCAACGCATCGAATCGATCGAACGCCGCACCCAACTCGCCGTGACCGGTCTGGACCGCGCCGTCTCCACCATAGACCGCTCAGTGCTCGGTCTCGCCGCGCGCATCGAGGACGCCGAAGCAGCGTCGAGCGAAGCAGCGGAGCGGATTGCCGAGGCGTTGGAGCAATTCCATGCAGCCGGCGAAACGCTGAGCGGACGCCTGCAGCGCGCCGAGCAAGCTTTCGACGGCGCCACAGCGGATATTTCCGGGGTCAAGCAGCGGCTCGAGCATCAGGTGGCCGTCGCCGAGGAAGTGGCGCGCCGCGCCGAGGCAGCGGCGTCTTTCCTGACCAACGAAATGGGCGGGCGGGACCATGTCATCGAGCAAACCCTCGCCGAAGCGCGTGCAGTGGCCGAAGAAGCGGCGCGCCAGGCAGCAGCCGCTTCGGCGGATGCCGTCAATGAGCTGCGCCGCCTGCAGCAGGAGCTAAGCCATCGGCTGAGCGACAGCGAGGCCTCGACGCGGCGCGCGATCGAAACCGCAGTGGCCGAAGTCCGCACCGAGACGACGACCGAGACGCGCGGCGCGCGGGAGGCGCTGCTCGAGGAGGTCGTGCGGCTGGAAAGCGAAATCGCCAGGCGCGTCGGCGCCGTCGATGCACTGAAGGCCGACCAGGCGGCGCTGATCTCTCGGATCGAACGCGCCGAAACCGGCGCGCGCGAAAGCACGGCGGGGCTCCGTCAGGCTGCGGGCGCAGCGATTGCGGATCTGCGCAACGCCCAGCTGACGCTCTCCGCGCGCGTGAAGCAGGTCGAAGACACGGCCGGCCAGTCCCCGGTTGTCGATCTCACCGACATCCGTCAGGCGCAGCAGGACATCGCCGAGCGCCTCGCGTCACTCGAGGTCAAGACCGACGCAAGCCCTCTCACCAGCGCGCTCGCCGCGTTCGAAGCGCGTATCGCCAGCGTCGAAACGGCAACGGCGAACACGACCAAGGTCGACCGCATTGGCGACACGGTGGACTCGCTCGATCGGGCGCTGCAGCGTCTGGCCGACAAGCTCGAGGAAACGGAATCGACCGCCAACACCGCGATCCGCCATCTCGAGGAAACCGTTTCGTCGCTCGGCGCGCGCATTGAACAAGCCGGCGGCGCCGCCGAGGAAACCGAAGCCGTGCGCGCGATGCTCGAGCAGCGGCTCGACTCGATGGCCCAAAGCGTGCGCGACGAGTTGACCCAGGAGCTGCAGGCCGCGCTGGCGGGCGGCGAAGGCGTCGAAGCCGCGCTCGCCGACGTCAACCGCCGCTTGGCTGCCGCCGAACGCCGCCAAGCGCAGACCATCGAAGCGATCTCGGTCGAGATCAAGCGCATGTCGGAGACGGTCGATCAGCGCCTGCGCACGGTAGAAGCGCGCAATGACGATGCCGCCGCCTCGGCCGTGCGCGAAGAACTCTCTCGCATGGCGCAGACGCTGGAGCAGCGCTTCGACGAGATCGAACGCCGCGAAGCGGCCGCGTTTGACCGCATGGGACTCGAAGTGGGCCGGTTGTCGGAGCGCCTGGAAGAGCGTGTCGGCGCTGTCGAACACCGCAGCGCCCAGGCGATCGAACATGTCGGCGAGCAGGTCGCGCGCATGGCCGACCGCTTCAACCAGCGCCAAGATTTGATGGCGCGCGAACTCGGCGAGCGCATGATCGACAGTGAAGAGCGCGCCGGGCAGCGCGTCTCGGAAGCGATCAGCTCGATCATGGAACGGCTGGCGGAGGCCGAGCAACGCTCTCATGAAGCCATCGCCCCGGTGCAAAAGGCGGTTTCGAGCGTCGCCTCCAAACTCGAGCAGTTCGAAAGTGAATTGCCCGCGGCGCCGCGGCCCCAGGAAGTCATTCCGCCGACGCCAGCGCGCCGTTTCGAGGACTTCCCCTCTTTCGGCGAAGAGGAAGAAGAACCGTCGAACGCATTCAACCTCAGCAATCCAGAGCCTCAGCCCTACGTCTCGCCGCGCGACGCAGCGGAGCCAGTGCGCGCCGCGCCGCTGCCGCCGCGTGCTCACCTCACCGAGGTTCAAAACGACAGCGATATCTATTTCGCCGAGACGGCGCACGACATCGATGATCTCCTTGTCGACGACAAGACGGCGGAAGACGCCTTCGTGCCGCCCGAGTACAAACCGATCGAGTTGCCGCCGGAAGGCGACTTGATGATCGACGACCCGGGAGCCGAGGAGTTCGACGCCGAAGCTCCGCCCGTTGACGACGATCCCTTCTGGACCCCGGACGAGATCGCACAGCAGACGATCGAGCAAGCGGTGGCGCCGCTGGTGAATGCTGCAGGCGCCGATCCGTTGGCGGCGACAACCTTGCTCGGCAACGCCGACGTACCTTTGGCCAACGGCGTCGAAGAACCGCTTTCGCTCGACTTGCCCGAGATGTCGGACCTGCCACCGATTTCCGAGGCGCCAGCGGCTGCGGCGAAAAACGATTATCTCGCCAACGCCCGGAAGGCGGCGCAGGCGCAATCGTTGCCGAAGACCCGGCCGGACCGAGTGGCGGACACGCCAAAGCTCAGCTTACGTGGGTCGAGCCGGATCGTGCTGTGGGGCACGGCGAGCTTGATCGCGGCGCTGATCGTTGGCGGCGCCTTTTACGTGCGCAGCCAAGGCGAAGGCGCTGGACCGCAGCAGGATGCCGCACCTGCACCAGCGCCGGCGGTGACCGAACAGCCGGCGATCGAAGCGCCGCCGTTGGATCCGTTCGCGCAGGCGCCCGCCGAGAATGTGGCGACGCCAGAAAACGCCGAACAGCCGGCCGCTGATCCGAATGGCGCGCCTGTTGCGCAAGCCGATCCGCAAGCGCAGCAACGCCAAGTTGCGGGGCCTTTGCCCGCCCGTAATGTCTCGCTGGAGCAAGCCGCACAGGCAGGCAATCTCACCGCGCAATACGAACTGGCGCTGCAGCGGCTAGGGTCGGGCCACACCGCCGAGGGCGTAACCCTCCTCCGCCGCGCTGCCGACCGGGGCTTTCCAATGGCCCAATATCGTCTTGCCAAACTGTATGAGCGCGGCGAAGGCGTGCCGGCCGATCTGACCATTGCGCGGCAGTGGACCGAGCGTGCGGCAGCGGCCGGCAATCGGCGCGCGATGCACGATCTCGGCGTCTATTTCGCGCGAGGAGAAGGTGCTCCACTGGACGAAGCCGCTGCGTTTCGCTGGTTCCGCCAAGCGGCCGAACTCGGAGTCGCCGACAGCCAGTACAATCTCGGCGTCCTTTACCAGCAAGGCCGGGGCGTAAACGCCTCAGCCTCGGAGGCTCTGTTCTGGTTTCTGGTTGCAGCGCGGCAGGGCGATCAGGATGCGGGCGCGCGTGCGACTGCCGTCGAGGCCCAACTCTCGCAAATGCAGGTGGAGCAGGCCCGGGCCCGGGCCCAAGCCTTCCGACCGCGTGCGGCGAGCGCCGTGGCGAACGGCGAGTTCGGGCAGCGCGCGTGGACCAGCCGCAGCGGCGCCTAGACTTCTCAATTAGCGGCAAACTGGCGTTGCCTCTACCGGCGAGCCTCAGCATAAGGGCCGCGGGCGTGGCGCCGCGGCGCTGAGTTCAGAGCGGAATTTTGATCTACCTGCCGATCGCCGAAATGCCGGTGAACGTGCTGCTTGTCCTGTTGGTGAGCGGCGCCGTCGGCTTTGTCTCCGGGCTGGTGGGCGTCGGCGGCGGCTTCATCATGACGCCCGCGCTGATTTTCATGGGCGTGCCTGCGCCCGTCGCGGTCGCGACCGGGGCAAGCCAGATCGCCGCAACATCGTTTTCCGGGATCATGACGCAAACGCGCCGCAGATCCGTCGACTGGCGCATGGGCGTATTGCTGTCGATCGGCGGCATGGCGGGCGGTGTGGCCGGTGTTGCGCTGTTCAAACGCCTGCTGGCTTTGGGCCAACTCGATCTCATCGTCTCGCTGCTCTACCTGCTGCTGCTCTCGAGCGTCGGATTTCTCATGGTGCGCGAGAGCTATCGCTTCTGGCGTGGCCGCCCGCTGAAGAGTGTCTCGATCCTGCGGCGGCCGCTCAAGACTGTGGCGCATACGCTGCCCTTTCGTCTGCGCTTCCCGCGCTCGGGCCTCTACATCAGCATCCTGCCCCCGCTTGGACTTGGCTTTCTGATTGGCGCGCTTTCGGCGATCATGGGCATCGGCGGCGGCTTCATTCTGATCCCCGCGATGATCTACCTGCTCAGGATGCCTACCAATGTCGTCGTCGGCACGTCGCAGTTTCAGGTGTTGGTCATCGCTTCGCTGATCGTGGTGCTGCAGGCGGCGGCGACGCACACGGTCGACCTGGTGCTGGCTCTGTTGCTGATGATCGGCGGCGTCGTAGGCGCGCAGATCGGCGCGCGGCTCGGCGCGGGGATGAAGGCGGAATATGTCCGCGGCATACTCGGCGCACTTTTGATGGCGGCAAGCTTCAAGTTCCTGCTCGATCTCGTGCTCTCTCCCGAAGAACCCTACGTCCTCGGCGGAGGATTGTGGTGAGAGCGATTGGGCTGATCCTGGCGTTGGCGGTGTTGGCGAGCGCACCCGCCGCAGCGCAGCAGCAGCCAGCACAACAGCCGGCGGCGAATGTCGCGGCCGACCTTCCAGCCGGCGTGGCCGAAGAGCAGATCACCGTGAGTTCGACTTATGGCGGCTCGTACATCACCGTCTTTGGCGTCAATCCAGACCGGCGCGGCCGCGGCGACATCGTCGTGGTGCTGCGCGGCCCGAACGAAGCCGCGACGGTAATGCGTAAGCGGCGCGTGTTGGGACTATGGATCAACGGCGATCCGGTGCATTTCAGCGAGGCGCCCTCTTTCTTCGCGGTGCTCAGTAGCCGTCCGTTGCCCGCCATCGCGCATGCGCAATCGATCTGGCTCTATCAGCTTGACCCCGCTGCATCGGCGCAGCTCGCCAGCGCGGTGCCGGCGGGCGGCGATCCTTCCGCCTATCGCGCCGCCTTGGTGCGGCTTCGCCGCCACCAGGGCCTTTACCAATGGTACTCGCGCCCGCCGCGCGAAGGCGTGCGCGAAGGACTGACGGCATATCAGGGCGGGCTCTTCCGCGCGGTCGTGCGATTGCCCGCGAATGCGCCGATCGCACAATACCACGCCGACACCTACCTTTTCCGCGACGGCCGCCTGATCTCACGCCAGCGGATACCGATCACGGTTTCGCGCATCGGGGTCGAGCGCACGATCCACGATCTCGCAACCAATGTTTCCTGGTTGTACGGCATCTGCACCGTGCTCCTGGCGCTCCTCGCCGGTTGGGGCGCAGCCTTGGTGTTCCGCCGCCCGTGAGCGACGGCGCGCCCTTTCTGCCGCGCGCCGCGCTGCGGTTGGGATTTCTCGGTCTGGCGCCGCTCGCAATTTCGGCATTGGTGTCGCTATCGCAGCACGCGAGCACTGCACGCCTGGGTGCGATCGCGTTTTCGCTCTACGCAGCGGTCCTGCTCTCCTTTCTCGGCGGCGTGCGCTGCGGATTCGAGATCATGCGCGCGCCGCAGGCGCCGAGCTGGCAGCGGCTATTGTTCAGCGCATTGCCCGGTCTGGCCGGCTGGATGCTGGCGGCGACCGTGGTCTATTTCACGCCTGTGCTGGGCGCCGCAGCAATCTTCGCCGGATTGTTCGCCGCGCAAGCGGTCTGGGATTATCGCAGCGCGCGCGATGCCGGCGCGCCGGCCTGGTATCCGGTATTGCGGCAAGTGCTGACGGGCGGGGCCATGATCATTTGCATGCTGATCCCGCTCGCGACAGCGCTGCACAGGTTTTGAGATTTGTCGTCCTTGCGGACGTGCGAAGCGATCCGGAACCCAGGAATCGTAGAGTCGAATATATTTGCCCCTGGGTTCCGGGCTCAACGCTTCGCATTGCCCCGAAATGACGATGTGACTAATCCGCGACCAACCGCTCGTTCGGCGCGGGCAGGACGCGATCTTTGCCGAGCATCAACGCTGTTGCGCCTTGCGGGAAGATGTTGGCGAAGGCGTCGTCACAAACATTGAGGCCGCCGGTGAACTGGCCGAACGCCGGCATGACCATGCGCGAGCCGTCGGTGGCGAAACAACGCCGGCGCGTGCTCGTGCCGCGACCAATGACGCGGGCGCATGGATGCAGATGGCCGGCGATCTCGCCGGGCGCTGCCGCTTCCGTCGGCTGGTGGCGGAGCACGAGCGAGCCGACATGCAATGTTTCGCGCAACGCGCCACCCAGCGTCTCGGGGGCGCGGCCGTCATGGTTGCCCTCGACCCAGACCCAATCGCAGCGCGACATCAGCACGCGCAACAATTCGCGGTCGCGCGCGTCCATGCGCGCTGGCCCGGCGGGATCGTCGAAGCTGTCGCCGAGTGAGACCATGATATCGGGTTGAAGCTGCAGCATGAGGTCGGTGAGCTTCAGCAATGCCGCATGCGTATCGTACGGCGGCAGCATCTGGCCGCGCACGGCGAACGCGCTGCCCTTCTCCAGATGCAGGTCAGAGACGATCAGCGTCTTCGCTTCGCCGATCCAAAGCGCGCCATCGGGCAGCGCGGTGACGAGGGCGTCGCCCAGACGCATTTCCACATGCGCGCCGACAATTGCCATCGGCGGCACTGGACGCAGCGCCGCTTTGCGGCGCGGGCGCTCGGGCTTCGGTGCGGGCTGCGACAGGAGCGGCATGGGGCGGAGGAAGCTAGCGGCGATTCGGAGGAGCGGCTAGCGGTGGGCTGCGCCCGCTCGCGGATGAAGCGATCATGTGGTATGGTGGCCAAATGGACCCTGACTATCGCGGCATCATAACCCAGGAACCCGGCAAACGCGGCGGGCGTCCCTGCATCCGCGGTATGCGGATCGCAGTGGCTGACATTCTTGGTTGGCTGGCGTCGGGCATGTCCCATGCCGAGATAATCGCCGATTATCCCGAACTGACGGAAACGGACATCCGCGCGGCGCTGGCTTACGCGGCCGATCGCGAACGCCGCATCATCACAGCGTCGGCGTGAAACTGCTGTTCGATCAGAATTTGAGCTATCGGCTCTGTCGGCTGCTCTCCGACCTGTTTCCGGACAGCGCTCAGGTGCGAGCGCTCGGACTGGACCAGGCTGACGACGACGAGATCTGGCGCCACGCTCAAAAAGAAGGTTTTGTCATCGTAACGCTAGACTCCGATTTCGCCGACATCGCGAGCTTACGAGGATCGCCGCCGAAGATCGTCTGGCTACGTTGTGGCAATCAGACAAGTGCTGTGGTGGAGCGGATCCTTCGAAACAATGTTTCTATCATCCAGGCGTTCGCCGAGGCGGATGAACCCGTTTGTCTGGAACTGTACTGACTCATTTATCCTGACGGCGCTTCGACATCACGGCGTGACGATGGGAAAATTGGGATCGGGGTTGTCGAATAGCTCTCCCAAACCTGCAAGAGACCTTCTGTTGCCCTGGATGCGGATTTGTCCGGACATGACCGCGCGCTGCATCGATTGTGTGGCCATGGCTTGCAGGAATACCGCACGCTGGGAGGTAATGGTGGGCGCGCCTTCAGCGGTCTGATCGCGCTCATGGACGAGAACGCCGTTGGCGATGGTGACGGCGAAGCGCTCGTTGCGTTCCGGGAAAACCAGATTGAAGGCGTAGCGGCGGTCGCCCAGGCGTTCGGGGTTCAAGCGTACGGCAAGCAGGTCGAGGATGTAGCTGGTCGGCGTCGCTGCGATCAGGTCGACGCTTTGCGGCAATTGCGTGCGCGCAGGCGCCCCTCCCTCCAGCTCGCGCGCGCCGCTGAGATAAATGTTGCGCCAAATCGCGCTCTCGGCCTGATAAGCCATCTGCCGGTGCGCGCGGGCGAGCAACCGGCGCGCCGCGAGGTTGTCCGGTGCTGCAAACACCAGATGATTAAGCACGCGCGCCGCCCAGCGATAATCGCCTTCGTCGAACGCGCGTTGGCCTTCGGCGAGCATGCGGTCTGCGCCGCCCATGGCGCGGACAAAGCGCATGCCCTCCTCTACCGGCGGCAGCGGATTGAGATTGGCGGGATTGGCGTCGTACCAGCCCATGTAACGCTGATACACGGCGCGCGAATTGTGCATCATGGTGCCGTAATAACCGCGATTGAACCAGCGGCTGGCGAGCGCTTCAGGCAGGCGGACCTGCTCGGCGATCTCACGATCGGTGTAGCCGGCGTTCATCAGGCGCACGGTCTGATCGTGCAGGTACTTGTAGGCGTCGCGGTGGCTGGCGATGAAGTCGCGCACGCGATCGCCGCCGAAACGCGGCCAAGCGTGGCTTGTCACCATGATCTCGGTGCGGTCGCCGTAAAGACGCAGCGCCTCGGTGAGATAATCCGCCCACGCCTTCGCATCGCGCACCAGTGCGCCGCGAGGCGTCAAGATGTTGTGCATCGAGGCATTGGCATTTTCGCTGAGGCAAAGAACGCCCAGGTCGGGGAAGAAGAAATTCATCTCCGCCGGCGCTTCGGTGTCCGGCGTGATCTGAAATTCGATGCGGACGCCATCGAGGATGAGCGTTTCGCCGGTGCGTGAGATAGTGCGCGTCGGCGGGATCAAAGTGTAGGCGCCGGCCGAGACGGCGATGCCGATGCCGGACGTCATCTGTCCCTCGGGGCCCGGCGCGAGGCCTGAGCCGAATTGATACATGGCGCGCCGGCCCATGGCGTTGCCGGCGATGACGTTTTCGGTCACCGCATGCTCCATGAAGCCTTCGGGCGCGATGATCTCGACGCCGGCTGGATCGGTGACAACACCGCGCACGCCGCCGAAGTGATCGAGGTGGCTGTGTGTGTAGATGACGGCGCGCACGGGAGCATCGCCGATGGTGCGCCGCGCCAGCGCAAGGCCGGCGGCCGCAGTCTCGGCGCTGGAAAGCGGATCGATGATGATGAGACCGGTGTCGCCGATGACGATGGTCATGTTCGACACGTCGAAGCCGCGAATTTGATAGACCCTATCACTGACGCGAAAGAGTCCGGCGCGGGTGAGCAGCCGTGCGTGGCGCCAGAGGCTTGGGTTCACACTTTCCGGGGCGTCGCCTTGCAGGAAATCGTAGGCGGCGAAATCCCACACCACGCGTGTCCCGTCGGCGCTGCGGATTTGCGGTTGGTCGTAGGCAGAGATGAAGCCGCGATTGGCGAAGTCTTCGTCCTCGCGGTCCGCCCACGGCAGCGTCTGCGCCAGTGCAGCGTTGGCCGCGCGGGTGGCGTCGCTGACTTGGGCGCTTGCCGTGGTCGTGAGCGCGCACGCGAAAACCGCCGCCCAGAGTGCTCTCATTGTCTCCCCCTGTTTGGCGCAAACCTGCGACGGTTGGCGGCGGAGTTAAAGCCCCCTCTTCTCGAGAGGAGGTGGTTGGGGTGCGGTCAAGCGCAAAGTCTTGCAGTCGATCGTTGCGTCAACGCGAATCCGGGTGAGACAGAGGTTCGTTCACCCTGACCGTCCCCTCTTGGGGGGACTCTAGCTCATCGCTTCCGCGATCAGCGCGGCCGCGTCCTCCAGCACGGCCTCGTCGGCGCCGCCGCGGACGCCGACGCGCCCCATCTCCAGCATCACCGGCGCGGCGAAGGGCGAGACGTGCGCCAGATCGCGGTGGACGATCTTGCCCTTGATCCGGCGAAGCAAGGCGCCGACCCGGCGGATGTCGAGATAACCCTCGCCGGCATCGGCGAAAGCGGCTTGCAGCAGGAGGTGGTCCGGTTCGTACTGCTTCAGAACATCGTAGATGAGATCGGCGGAGAAGGTGACCTGGCGGCCGGTCTTGCGCGCGGCACCGGGCGTGTTGCGCTCGATCATGCCGGCGATGACCGCGCACTTGGCGAAAGTGGACTTCATCAGCGTCGACTCCGCCAGCCAGCTTTCGAGATCATCGCCCAGCATGTCCTCGTCGAACAGCTCGGCGAAATCGATGCCGCCCATTGGCTCCAACCCCCACACCGCCATGGCGTATTCACTGGCGAGAAAACCTATGGGGCGCTTACCGAGCCGCTCGAGCCGGCGAGTGATGAGCACGCCGAGCGTCTGTTGCGCGAGCCGGCCCTCGAACGGATAGCAGACGAGATAATGTTTGGCGGCGCGCGGAAAGGTTTCGACGAGCATCTCGTCCGGCGCCGGCACCACCGAACGCCGCTTCTGCATCCTGATCCATTCCCGCACTTGTCGCGGCAGGGAGCTTTGCTTCTTCGGATCGTGCAGCATGTGGCGCACGCGATCGGCGAGGAAGGTCGAGAGCGGAAATTTACCGCCGGCGTAAGACGGAATTTTTGGGCTTTCCTGATCGGCGGCACGCACAACGAGGGCGTCGGTTTCGCGCACGCCGATGAGGCGGAGGATTTCACCCGCGAAAAGGAAAGTGTCGCCGGGCGCCAGACCCTCAATGAAGTATTCCTCGATCTGGCCGAGCCGCCTGCCCGCCACCAGCGGCGCCGGGCCTTCGCGCTTGGGCGCGCCGGGGCGCGGACGGGCGCCGGCGCGGTGCGCCAAGCGCACATTGAGCATTTCCGATTCGACGATGGCGCCGACATTCATCCGGTGCTGCTGCGCTACCGACGGATTGCGCGCGCGCCAGCGGCCGGTGTGCGGGTCTTGCACGATCCGGCGGTAGCGGTCGTAGCTGCGCAGGGCGTAACCCCCGGTGGCGACAAGGTCGATGGCGCGGTCGAACTGGGCGCGGGGGAGATCAGCATACGGTGCGGTGCTGGCGACTTCTTCGAACAATTCGGCCGCATCGAACGGTTCGCCGCAAGCTGCGCCCATGATGTGCTGGGCAAGGCAATCGAGCCCGCCGATGCGACGGGATTCGCCGTCCAGCGCGCCCTCTTTCACCGCTTCCTGCGCAGAGCGGCATTCCAGCACTTCAAAGCGGTTGCTGGGCGCGAGCAGCGCCCGCGAGGGCTCATTGTAGCGGTGGTTGGCGCGGCCGATGCGTTGAACGAGCCGCGCGCACCCTTTAGGCGCACCGATCTGGATGACGAGATCGACATCGCCCCAATCGATGCCGAGATCGAGCGTCGAGGTGCAGACCACGGCGCGAAGCTTGCCTTCGGCCATCGCCGCTTCAACCTTGCGGCGTTGCGCAACATCAAGCGACCCGTGGTGGAGCGCGATCGGCAGGCTCGCGTCGTTGACGCGCCAGAGCTCCTGGAACGTCATCTCCGCCTGCGCGCGAGTGTTGACGAAAACCAATGCCAGCTTGGTGCGTTTGATGGCTTCGTAGAGTTCGGGAATGGCGTGTCGCGCGGTGTGGCCGGACCAGGGAATGCGCGCATCGGAATCAAGAACGTCGATGATCGGCGCAGCGCCAGGCGGGGCGCGGACGATGATGTTTTCTCCTCCTCCTGCTGGCGGGGAGGAGGCCGCGAGTTGGGGGGCGTTCAGGCGCGCAGGCGCCTGCGTGTTTGAACGCGCCCCCTCACCCTGCCCTCTCCCGCGCAAGGTGGGAGAGGAGGGTGAGCCTAGCAGCCACTCGACCAGCCCCGCTTCATCGGCGACCGTAGCGCTGAGACCGACGCGCCGATACTGCGGCGCCCAGCGACGAAGGCGCGCCATAGCGAGCGCCAGAAGGTCGCCCCGCTTGGTTGGGGCCAACGCGTGCACTTCGTCCACGACGACCGCTTGCAGATCCTGGAAGAAGACGCGGGCGTGTTCGGAAGCGATGAGCAGGCAGAGCTGTTCTGGCGTGGTGAGCAGGATGTCGGGAGGGTGTGCGCGCTGGCGCTGACGTTTCGAGGGCGGCGTATCGCCGGTGCGCGTTTCGATGCGGACGCCGAGCTGCATTTCGCCGGCGGGGATGTCGAGGTTGCGGGCGACGTCGGTGGTAAGCGCCTTCAGCGGCGAAACGTATAGAGTATGCAGCCTGTGCGGCCGGCGCGGTCCCTGCACCTTGAGCGGCGCAAGCTCGATCAAACTGGGGAGAAAGCCTGCAAGCGTCTTGCCCGCCCCGGTGGGGGCGATGAGCAAGGTCGAGAGTCCCGCGCGCGCCCGCGACACCAGTTCGATCTGGTGTGGCCTAGCGCTCCAGCCGCGCGCGGCGAACCATTCGGCGAATGGCGAAGGCAAGAGCGGCGCACGCGCGTCCATGACCATTATGTAGCGCAACGGCGATCCGGCCAAAGCCCTAACCTCCGTTGAGCTGCCGTCATGGCCATGGCATGCTCGGCGCCATGAAACTGCGCATATTCGTTGTTGCAGGCGCGGCCCTCTTTGCCGCGCACGCGGCAGCGCAAGGATTTAGCTCCGGCTTGCTGGCTCAAGCTGTAGCGGCGACCCAAGCGGCGAAGGCGGATTACGCCTTCGATTTCGAGTTCAATACTTCTGACACCCATTGGCGCGCTCGGTTTGAGCCCGACGCTCGCCCGCAGCTGCGCCTCGTCTCGCCGTCGCGCGACGCCCTGGAGGCAGACGAGCGGCGAGCGTTCGATCGGCTGGCGGAAGATTATGAGGGGATCTCCTGGTGCGCGAGCGAAGGCATGGGCCGTGTCAGCAACGTTCAGCCGATGCGTGAGGATGAGGCCAGCGTCACCTATGCGTTTCAGCCTACGCGGGAAAGCCTCCGCGGCGAGCAGGCGCGCCGTTTTGCTGACCGCTTGCGGGGCGAAGTCACGCTGCTGAAAGACACGCGGGACATTAGCCGCATTCGCATCTTCACGACGACGCCGTTCGATCCCATTCCCTTTGTGCGGGTGGAGCGCGTCAATATCGTCATCGACTGCCATGCAGCGCCGAACGGACGGCGTTATGCCGCCGAAGCGACTACCGAGATTCGCGGCAGCGCCTTCGGGGAGAGTTTTGACGAGCGGTCGGTGCAGCGGACGCGCAATCTCCAGTGAACTACCAGACCCTCGACCCCGACCGCATCATAGAAACCCTGGATCGTCTCAAAGGACGCATCGAACGACGCTTTCCGGAATCCGGCCTCAGCCGCGTCTGCGCCGAGCTTGCGGCCACTGCGCGGCACACCTCCCAGCGCGCTGCGGAAATCGCGGCGCATAATTGGCCGCTGCGCATTGGCGTCAGCATCATTATCGCCACCGGCGTGCTGGCGCTGTTCAGCGCGGTGAAACTGCTGCATTTGGAAGACATCGAAACCAATGTCGGCCTGCTGCAAACGCTCGAAGCGGCGGTAAACCTGCTCATTCTCTTTGGCGGCGCAACATGGTTCCTGGTCGGGCTCGACGACCGGCTGAAACGACAGCGCGCGCTCGACCAATTGCATACGTTGCGATCGGTTGCGCACGTGGTCGACATGCACCAGCTGAGCAAGGATCCGCACACGCTGACCCAAGAGCAAGGCGCAAGCGGCGCCGAGGCGCTTGCCCGTTATCTCGATTACTGCGCCGAGATGCTGGCCTTGATCGCCAAACTCGCCGCCCTCTATGCGGAACGCATGCGCGATCCCGTAGTGATCGACGCGGTCACCGAGATCGAGAACCTGACTACCGGATTGTCGCGAAAGATCTGGCAGAAGATATCGCTGATCGGCCCCATCAGCGGAAGTGCGGCGACATGACGAGCCTGGATGACACGCGCTTGGCGACCGTGGCCGAGCACATGGCCTCGGAAGTGCGACGGGACTTCGATGCGACCATGGCGACGTTCGCGCACCCAAGATACGAACTCTACGGCGCCGGCCAGTCGTTTGACGGCGAAGCGGCGGTGCGCGGCTATTTCGCAGCCTCCCGCCGCGCCTTCCCCGACCAGGCCAACGAGCCGATCCGGATTCGGGCCATGGACGATGCGGTGCTGGCCGAGTTCTGGCTGACCGGCACGCACCTCGGCCCGATCAAGACGCCACAGGGAGAGCTCGCGCCAACCGGAAAGAAAGTCCGCGTGCGCATGGCCGCGGTGTTCGAGTTCGCGCCGGGCGAGGCAGGGATCATCTGCGAGCGCGTCTATTACGACTCAGCCGAAGTCCGGCGGCAACTCACTAACTGAGATTAACCTGACGCCGCGCCGCGCTTCAGCGATTTTCAAGTAATCTCCATTAAAGTGCCTGGGGTTGCCATGAGGGGCGGAGCCAGCTGCATGCAGGGGGGAGATCATTTCGATCCGTCCAGCCTGACGGCGCTCGTCCTGGACGACAATCACTACGAACGCGGCATTTCGCTCGATCAATTGCGCGCGATGGGTTTCAAACGCGCCATCGGCGCAGCGAACACCATGGAGGCCTGGGAAGCGCTGCGCATGTCCAATCCCAACGTAGTCTTGATGGAATGGATTTACGGCGCTGGCGGCGACGGCCTCGATTTCGCGCGGCGCGTACGCAAGAGCGAAGACACGCCCAACCGCGCCGTTCCGATGTTCATGCTCACGACACGCGGCCTCGAGCGCGACGTCGAAGTCGCCCGGCTGGCCGGTGTCGATGGGTATTTGCGCAAGCCGATCTCGGCTTTCACACTGCAGCAGCGCGTAAAAACCGTGATCGCGAATCCGCAGCCGTTCGTGGTGACGGCGAGCTATGTCGGCCCGTGCCGCCGCCGCCGGCGCCCTGACTTGACCTATCTGGGCCCTCTCCGCCGCCTCGAGGACGCTGCGCCCCAGCAATTGGTCAAGGGCGACGAGGAAGAACTCGATCTCAAGGCCAATCTCGCCCGTGCTCGTGTGGCCGCGCTCGAGACGGTCGCGCGCAATCTCGCGCCGGGGGACGCCAAGCAGGCGCGTCTGGTCTATCGCGCGGTGCTGGAAGTCGTCGAGGTCGGCGAACGGATTGGCGACCCGAGCCTCACGCTAGGCGCGCGCGAAATGGCCCGCTACCTGCAGGCGCAGGGCGCTACCGATAGACTCGACCCAGAAGTCGTACGCACCCACGTCGCGGCGCTGCATCAGATGGTGCATCTGCCGCATGTGCTGTGCGAAGAACGCCAGCGTGTGGCGGCGAGCCTGAAACGCATGGTCGACAAGAAGTTAAAGCAGACGGACGCCGCCTAGTGAGCGAGCGGCGCTGGCGGCTTGACGAACAAGAGCAACAGGAGGCCGGCCGCCAGCAAGATCGCGATCGAGCCGAATCCCGCGGCGAGGCTATGATAGGTTTCGGTGAATGATTCCACGACGAGCGGCCCAAGCCACGCGGTCGCCGAACCCGCCATCGCATAAAGCCCGAACACTTCACCTTCCATGCCCTTGGGCGCAAGCCGCGCCATGAGCGCCCGGCTCGACGCAAACGCCGACGTGATCGAAATCGCGATCAGCATCGCGAATGCCAGGTAGCCGAGTTCCGGCGCCGTCTCGAAGATCGGGAAATTCCAGACCGGCGTGTTCGGCTCGACATCGATGACGAACAGCATCGAATCCGGCGTCATCGACACCATGGCGGCCAAACAAAGAATGGTGACGCCTATCTCCAGCGCTACGGCCCGCTTCGGACCGAACCAATGATCGAGCCACCCGCCAGCGACGCCGCCCAGCACGGCGAAGATCGAAAGGATGATGCCATAGCTCAACATCTCGATCAGGCCCCAGCCCATTGCACCCGCGGCATAGACCCCGCCGATGATGAGAATGGCGAGCTTGCCGTCGAAATAGAGCATCCGCGCCAACAGAAAGAGCACGACATTGCGATAATTGCGGAGCCTGCTGATCGTGCGCGCGACACTGCCGACGCCATGCCGCAGGGCGTCCGTGAGTTTCTCGCCGGTCGTGTTGAAATCGCGCGTATAGAGGAAGAGCGGGATGGAGAAGATCAACAACCATATCGCAGATAATGGCGCGACGATCCGGCTCGGTTCATGAGCGGCGGGGTCAAGTCCGAACAAGGGCGCAGCGGGCAGGAACGGCAAATCCACCTGGCCGGGCAGCGCGAACGCCCACAGCACGAAAACAAGCAACAACACCGATGCGGCATTGCCCAGCGCAAGACCCAAGCCTGACACATGCGAGAGCAGCTGCGGCGTGGTGGCTGTCGTCAGCATGGCGTTATGCAGCACTTCGCTCCAGGCGAATGTCACCCCGGCGACAATGATCGTTGCGCCAACGACCCACAGCGGCGCGCCCTCGCCGCCGGGCATGGCGAACCATTGCACCAGTATTGCCGGCGCCAAGACCGCGCTAACTGCGCCAAGCATCGGCTTGCGCCGGCCCATCCGGTCTGCGGCAGCGCCCAGAAACGGCGCCGTCACAGCGACGATGATGCCGCCGATCCGGTGCCAGCTCGCAACTAAAGCCTGCCCCTGAACCGGATCGCTGATGACGACGGTCGCGATATAGGGCCCAAGTACGTAGATGATGCAGAGGATCACATACGGATTGCGAGCACCCTCGAAGACCGCCCAACTCCAGGCGCTGCGGTCCAGACCTTCGCCGCGCGGCGCGCGCCCGGCGACACTTCCGTCAGCCGATTGCCCCATCAGCGGGCGCCCTTGAGCGCAGCCGCCGTCTCACGCGCAATCTGCCTGATCGCCGCTTCGGCCGCCGACGCCGCCGACGGAAACGCGACGAAGCCGTGCGGCAATGAATCGAAGCGCGTGTAAGCCACTTTGACGCCTGCCTCCTGCAAGCGTTCGGCATAGGCAGCGCCTTGATCGAGCAGCATGTCGAAGCCCGCGGTGTAGATGAGCGCAGGCGCAAGGCCACGGAGGTCCTGCGTGCGGATCGGCGAAACCCGCGGATCGGCCGGATCGACGCTCTCAGTCAGATATTGCTTCATGAAATAGTCGACGGTTTCGGCGGTCAGCGGCCAAGCATCGGCGAAATCGTGCATCGACGGAGTTTCGCTCAGGAAGTCGACCGCCGGATAGATCAGCAATTGGAGCACGGGCGACTTCGTCTTGCGGAATTCCTGGGCAATGATCGCTGCGAAATGTCCTCCCATGCTGTCGCCGCCGACGGCGGCTTTGCCGACCGGGGCGCCATAGCGGGCTGCGTTGTCGACGGCCCAGGCATAGGCGGCGATGCAGTCTTCAAGACCGAGGGGAAACTTGAATTCGGGGGCCAGACGATAATCGACGGAGAGAACCGGCGCGCCGGCCTCCTTGGCGATCATGCTGCAAAGACGGTGCGGACTTTCGAGCGAACCGATCACGCCGCCGCCGAAGTGGAAATAGACCAAGAGCGCGGCGGAATTATCGCGCACCGTAGGCAGATAAAGTCTGCACGGAACCGAGTGGCTGCGGCCGGTGACATAGATCTTCTCGACGCGCACGCCGCCGACTTTTCCGCCGCCAAAAATCTCGGCGCCCGCCTCCGTTTGCGCGCGCAACACGGCCACGTCGAGCCGTTGTGAGGTTCGCTGACGCGCCTGGTGTTCGAGAAACTGGAAGCGCGGATCGAGCGTCATCCCGCGCACGCAGCGCGCGCTTCCGCCCGACGCCCTGATCAGAGCTTCGTCGGACCGCCATAATGCCAAGTGCACAAGCGCTTTGCGCAGCCAGGACAAACCCTACTCCCGCACTTAGTTACGGGCCGCGCCGATGAGGCCCTTGAGGATGAGACCGGTTGCGAAATCTGCCGCCGCGTCAATGTCCGGCGGCAAACGGCGCAGCATCGCCGAGCCCACCTCTTGCGCGATGCCGATGCAGGCGCAAGCCAGATAATCGGAGTCCACGCGCGGCGCATCGCCGTGGGCGATCGCATCGTCGAGACTTTGGCGCACTTCCTGATAAACGGCCGTCATCTCGGGGGTGTCCATGCGAATGACATGCGGGCGCCGTTCCATGATCGGACGTCCTTCGAGCTGATTGTCCTGCACGATGAAGTGGAAGTAAGCGACAAAAGCCGAGTGCAGATAATCCTCGAAGCTCCGCGCGTTCTCACGCGCCATTCTGAGGATGGGCCTAAACCGGCGCGCGCCGTCATCCGCCAGGGCGTCAAACACTTCTTCTTTCGACTTGAAGTAATTGTAGAAGGTCCCGCTCGCCAGTTCCGTGCCTCGAATGATGTCACGCACGGTTGCCGCTTCGTAGCCAAGTTCGGCGAATACTTTGCGCGCCGCAGCCAGAATGGCCAGGCGGTTGGCCACCTTGGTTTTCTCGCGCTTGCCGATCGGGGGCTCGATGATGGCCGCAGTCTCGCCCATTGCTTCCCTCAAATGACTTGCTTGCAAAGCTATAGCGTCACAAAAGTGACGACACGTCAATTTGAGACAAGCCGGTCGCGCACTGCTAGGCCCGAACGATGAGCGATGAACCTGCCTCCTACGCCTCGAGCGACGATCCGCTCGAACGCGTCCGCGCCATGATCCAGTACACGCCACAGGCCAGAGCGCTCGGCCTCGAGGTGATGAAGATAGAACCCGCGCGCGTCTGGGGCCGGTCGCCTTTCCGAGCGGAATTGATCGGCGACCCCGAAACCGGTGTGATCGCAGGCGGGGTAATCACGACGTTCCTGGATACGCTCTGCGGCATGGCCGCGGTTGCGGCGATGGAGCATCCCACGACCGTGGCGACGATAGATCTGCGCATCGACTACATGCGCCCGGCGACACCGCACCGAGACGTGCTCGCCGAAGCGCACTGCTACAAGCTCGGCCGCAGCGTCGCTTTCGTGCGCGCCGTGGCTTACGACGACGCGCCTGACAACCCTATCGCCCATGTCGCCGCCGCGTTCATGGTCAATTCCAGCGATCGCCGGACCTTCGGCGCGAACCTGCGGAAGAAGAAATGAGCGACACCCCGCAGCAACGGGTCACCGCAGCCATCGAGCGGATTCCGTACGCGCGCTTCCTGGGCATCCGCGCCGAGCTCAAGGGTGACGAACTGACGCTGATCATGCCGTTCGGCCAACACCTGATCGGCAACCCGCTGCTGCCGGCGCTGCACGGCGGCGTTGTCGGCGCGCTGATGGAAGTGACGGCATTGACGCAACTGGCCATCGCGTCGAAGAGCGAACGCTTTCCGAAAACCATCGACATCAATATCGATTACCTTCGATCCGGCAGACCGGTCGATACTTTTGCCCGCGCCAAGGTCGTCAAGATCGGCCGCCGCATCGCCAACGTTCAGGCTGAAGCCTGGCAAGCCGAACGCGCCCAGGCGATCGCGACGATGCACGGGCATTTTCTGGTGCGCGAACTCGAAGGCGCGGAATGAGAAGAGAGCGCGTTTCCTTGCGCAGTCTCGCGCCCGCTAATTCAGCACCCCGAACAGGAAAAGCAGAATGATGATCGGCAACGGGATGCCGATCACCCAAAGAATGCAGCCTTTGCCAAGTCCTTCCACGATGCATTCTCCTCAAACTTTGGGCGTGGTCTGGTAGGCGACCGCATCGTCGAGACGCGGACGCGTTTCCCATTTCGGATGATGTGAGCCGAGCCAGCCTCCGGCGACTGCGCCAGCCAATCCGAGGGAAAGCGCGCCCACCGTCCACCACGAGAGCCCGGCAATGGCATCGGCGGTATCCTCAGCGGTGGCCAGATCGCCTGGATTGGCGCCCTGCCCGTCGGTCGCGTCACTCAACTCGCCAATCGTTTCGGCGACCCCGGATGGAATAGCATCGCCGCTCGAGAGTGCGCCCGCCGCGAACGTCGCCAGCGATACGGCAAACGCAACCGCGAGCGCCCAAACCAGAAACCCCGTGAGCAAACCGCCGAAATGATCGGGATAGCGCGAGCCGCGAGTGGCAATGAAAGCGCCGAGTTGGAAAGCCACGAGTTGGGCGAACATGACGTAGAGCCCGCCACCGATCGAGATGGTCTGGCCCTGCCGATCGATCTCGAAGGGGTTGAAGGCCGAGGCGCCGATAGCGAGACCCAAGACATTCAGCAGGAAACCGATGGCAATTGCAGCGACCGTGCCGGCGATGATCGTGGTCCACTGGATCAGCGGGTGGGCGTAATGGCGCCCGGCGATGGTGTAATCGGGATCGAATCTGTAGGCGAGCATGGCGCTTCTCCGGGCCGGGCAATCTCAGGCCGGTAACGAGGCGCCGCGCGCTTGGTTCCGTCGGGCACGCGCGATTCCGCCGGCGCGCGAAAGCGGCTCAGGTTTCCGCCATCATTTGTTAGCGCAGGCTAGGCCGCGTTCTTCCGGCGCGTCAGCGCAGCGAAGTCATTGAGCAGCAGTTCGGTGATGTTCGCCGGTTTGAAGTTCAGGCCCGCGATCTCGCGCACCGGCGTGATCTCGGCGGCGGATCCGGTGAGAAAGCACTCGCTGAAGGTCGCCAATTCGTTCGGCCAGATCGCGCGTTCGATCACTTCGATGCCGCGCTGCCGGGCCATGCCAATGACCGTCTGGCGGGTAATGCCATTGAGGAAGCAATCCGGATACGGCGTGTGCAGCACGCCGTCGCGCACGAAAAAGATGTTGGCGCCTGTGCCTTCGGCAATTTGGCCGCGCCAATCCATCATCATCGCATCGTCGAAGCCGGCGTCGGTCGCGGCGTGGCGCGAGAGCGTGCAGATCATATAGAGGCCGGCCGCCTTCGAGTTCGCCGGCGCGGTGTCGGGCGCGGGACGCCGCCACGGCGCGATCATCAGGCGGACGCCTTTCATCTTGTCGGCGAAATAGTCGCCCCAGACCCAAGAGGCGATAGCAACATGGACATCGTCGCGTTTGGCAGACACGCCCATCTGCTCAGAACCACGCCAGGCGATGGCGCGCAGATAGCAGTTCGGCATTTGCTGGCGCGCCACGAGCTCGGCCTTGACGCGATCGAGTTCTTCGACGCTGTGAGGAAGCCTGAAGCCGAGGATGTTCGCCGAAGTATGCAAACGCTGACTGTGCTCGCGGCTCTTGAACACGGCGCCGTCATAGGCGCGCTCGCCCTCGAACACGGCTGAAGCGTAATGCATCGCGTGGGTGAGAATGTGGACGCGGGCGTCGCGGTGGGGGATGAACTCGCCATCCATCCAAATCCAGCCATCGCGATTGTCGAAAGACTGCGCCGCCATGCCCTTCCTCCGTTATGATCGTCTCTTGCCGACCCGCCGCGTCAGTGGGATTGTGCGGTGCAGCGAGGTTGGTTTTTTAGGGTATTGTGTGCTGCGCGACATGGATGTCAACGAACCTGCGCTCCCGCTGGAATTTTCTACCCGGTTTTGGCCGATTGAGGGGTTCAATACGCCTCCGGAAGAGCCGGTTTGTGGGGCCTGCCGCATATGACTGCCGCGCCCGCCTTCGACGCGCTCGACCGCCCGCCCCATCTGTTGCTGGTCGATGACGACGACCGCATCCGCGAACTGTTGAAGCGCTACTTGGCGCAGGCGGGCGCCCGCGTCTCGGCTGCAGCCGATGCCGCCGGCGCGCGAAAGCTGCTCGAGGCCATGGATTTCGACCTCCTCATCCTCGACGTGATGATGCCGCGGGAAGACGGCTTCTCCCTGGCCGAAAGCGTGCGGAAGACATCCAAGGTCCCGATCGTGCTGCTGACAGCGCGCGGACTCGCCGAGGACCGTATCCGCGGATTGACCATCGGCGCCGATGATTATGTACCAAAGCCCTTCGAACCGGCGGAGCTCGCGCTGCGCATCAACGCCATCCTGCGCCGCACGGTCGCCAACCGCGGCGAAGCGCCCGAGATCGTCACCTTCGGCCCGTTCAGCTTCAACACCGCCCGCGGCGAGCTATCGCAAGACGGCGCGACGGTGCGGTTGACGGAAGCAGAGGTGGCGCTGCTGCGGATTCTCGCGGCGCGGCCCGGCGAAGTGATCAGCCGCGAGGAATTGGCCAAACGCACCAGCGCGGGGCTCGAGCGCTCCGTCGACGTGCAGGTCACACGGCTGCGGCGCAAGGTGGAAAATGACCCGCGCGCGCCTGTGTTCCTGCAGACGGTGCGCGGCGTCGGGTACAGGCTGGCGGCCGATTGATGGACGCGCCGAGCCCTCGCATGCGTTTTCGCGACATCCTGCCGAAGGGCCTTTATTGGCGCACACTGCTGATCATCGTCGCGCCGGCTGCGCTGTTGCAGCTCATCATCACTCTGGTGTTTCTCGACGATCACTGGCAGGCGACGTCCAAACGCATGAGCCAAGGCGTGGCTGCGGACGTGGCGCTGATCATCCAACTCTACGAAGCCGAACCGACTGAGGCGAACTTCGAGACCTTGCGTGAATACGCGATGCGTCCGCTGCGCCTGGAGATCGAGTTGCAGCCCGGCGCGCCGCTCGAAATTCCGCGCTGCGGCGCCTGGGGATCCACACTCGACAGCTACCTCACTCGGGCGCTGCAGTCCGACATCCATCGCGAGGTCTGGTATGACAGCACCTGCCCTGGCCCGCAGGTTCTGATCCGAGTGCCGATCGAAAACGGCGTCCTGCAACTCAAAGCCTTCCGCGACCGCGTTCAAGCGCGTTCGGGACCGTTGTTCGTGGCCTGGATATCGGGCGCGACCATCTTTCTGATCGTGGTGTCGGTGATCTTCATCCGCAACCAAGTGCGCCCGATCGAGAAGCTCGCCGACGCCATGGAGCGCTTCGGCCGCGGCGAAGACACTGGCGCCTTCCGCGTTCGCGGCGCGCGCGAAGTGCGCGGCGCAACGCTGGCGTTTCACGACATGCGCCAGCGGATCAAAAGACACATCGAACAGCGCTCGCAATTGCTCGCCGGCGTCAGTCATGATCTGCGCACGCCCCTGACACGCCTCAAGTTGCAGCTGGCGCTGATGCCGCCGTCGCCCGAAATCGAGGACATCAAGCGCGATCTTGCGGAGATGGAGGAAACACTCGACGAATATCTCGCCTTCGCCAAGGGCTTGACCGACGAGGCGCCAGAACAGGTCGACGTGGCGAAGCTAGCGAGGGAGGTCGTCGCCGATAGCGCGCGCGGCGGCAGCGATGTCGCCATCGAGGGCAGCGTATCTGCGGTCACGCCCGGACGCGGGAGGGCGCTGAAACGCTGCCTGGCCAATCTCGTCGACAACGCCATCGCGCATGGCGACAAGGTCCGCGTCACTGTCGCCAATGACGACGGCGACATCACCGTAAGCGTCGATGACAACGGTCCGGGTATTCCCGAAGATCTCTACGAGGAGGCGTTCCGGCCGTTTTCGCGGCTCGATGAGACCCGTTCGCGCAATCAGAAGGGCGTAGGCCTGGGGCTCGCCATTGCGCGCGATGTCGCGCGCAGCCATGGCGGCGATATCGTGCTGAGCCAAGGCTCGCTCGGAGGGCTGCGGGCCGCGCTGCGGTTGCCGCGGCCAGCATAACAAGTGTGGATAAGAGCTGTGTTTTCAGTGCATACTGCGCTGGCGTGGACGGCTCGATTGGCGCTATGCGCGCAGCCGGCGTATAGGGCGGGGAATGGACGACAGCGGCGAGCAGGACTGGACCTCCAGGGCGAGGATTTGCATCGACTTCGGCACAGCGCTGTCGAAGGCGTCGATCTGCCTCGACCCGACGCTGCCGCTCGAAGTGGGCGTCAAGCCTCTGCCCATCGGCGCCATATCCGGCGCTGAGCACCCCCTGCTGACCCCGTCAGTGATTTATGTCGACAGCGGGCGCTTGTATTTGGGGCCGGCTGCGCTCGAGCATGCGCATCGCGGCGTCGACACAGCGCGCGATCCGCTGATCTCGTTCAAGACGATTCTCGGCGCCACGAACGTGCAGGAGGTGCTGCAGGCCAAGCTGCGCCCCTCGATGGATCCAACCGGCACGTTCAAGCAGCGCGACGCGCTCGTGCTATATCTCGCTTATCTCGATCAGCTGATCCGCGAAGCGCTCGATCTTGCGCCGAACATGCCGCGCGGGGTAGCAAACGCAAAGCGCCGCTACACGAGCCCGGTGTGGCGCCCCGGCAGCGGTTTGGATACGACCTTCGAAACCTTGTTCAACGAGGCTGCAGCGGTGTCGCAGAAGCTCGGGCGGCTCTTTTTGCTGCAAGGCGAAGGCATCTCCATCGCCCAGTGCAAGGATGCGCTCGAACGCGCGGCGGCCCAGCCCGGCAATGGCCTGCTCGAGACCGGCATCTTCGAGCCGCACGCTGCAGCGGCAGCTGCGCTGGCCTTCACATCGCAGCCGACGCGCTTTGTCATCGTGCTCGACATTGGCGCCGGCACTAATGACATCGCTGCCTTCGATTTCGACGAAAGCGTCGAGCCGCCGTCGCTGACCGAAGTCAAGGACGCGCGCCAGTGCAGCGCCCTCGCCGGCGACGAGATCGACCGCATCCTGATCGAACTGATGCTGCGCAAGGCAGGGTTCGATCGCAACAACCCAGAAGACATGCGCACATTGCGGGCCGCCAGACTTACGGCGCGCGAACTGAAGCGGGACATCTTTCGGCACGGCAAATGCACCATGCGCGTCGGGCGCAAAATGATTACCGTGATCGCCAAGGAATTGGCCGAGGATCCGAATTTCCGCACCTATCAGCAGAGCCTGGCGCAAACGATCGCAGCCAGCCTCCGCGTCGTCGGCGCCAGGGCGCGCGAGGTCGGGGCGACGACACTGGACGTCGTGCTTGCAGGCGGCGGCTCGCACCTGCCGTTCCTTACCGCGCTGGTGCAGCACGCCGGCAACAGCGTGGCGCCGGGCATCACCCTGCGCATCGGCCCGCTTTCCCCGGCCAACCCGCTCTACACCAGCATTGACGCCAACTTGCGCGAGGTGTTCCCGCAAATCGCCATGAGCGTCGGCGGGGCGCTGGTGGAGATGATGCCGGCGCGCTAGGCCGTAGAGGCGGCCAGTTCGGGAAACACCTTCGCCACCTTGCTCAGCAGGTATTCGCCGTACGTTCCGTTCCAGGCATGCACGTTGGCGCGATCCCAACGGTTGTCACTGTCGTCGCGGGCGTTGGCGTGTGAAGGCAGCGGCACGATTTCCGCGTCCCAACTGGGATCGAAGAAGAACGGGAACGAGAGCCTGCTCCTGCCGCTGCTGTTGCGGACCCGGTGCGGCGTCGAGCGATAAATGCCGGCCGTGAGGCGATCGAGCATGTCGCCGATGTTGCAGACCAGCGCGCCGCGGATCGGCGGCGCGTCGATCCAGCCGTTGCGGGTCTTCACCTGCAGACCGCCATTGTCATCCTGCGCCAACAGCGTGAGCAACCCATAGTCGGTGTGTTCGCCCACGCCCCAGCTTTCGTCATCGCTTGCGGGATATTCAAAGATGCGAAACAGCAGCGTCGGGTTTGCGGTGTAGGTGCGGCGGAAGTACTGCCCATCGAGGCCGAGACTCAACGCCACCCCCTCCATGATCGCATGGGCTGAACGGGTCGCCTCCTCAATGAACCGCAACACGGAAGGCTTCAATTCCGGTACAGCATCGGGAAACAGATTGGAACCGTGCAGCGGCAGACCAGCTCGAACGCGCGCGTCACTCGGGCTCAGTTCTTCGCCGAAATAGAGACCCTGCTTCTTGTCCGGCTGGCCGGACGTGAGTTCGCCGCCGACGGGGAAATAGCCCCGCCAGGCGCGCCCGCCTTTCGCCATGGCGATGTTTGTCTTCTCCGCTTCCGGCAGCGCGAAAAATATCCGGCTGGCCGCGTCAAGCGCGGCCAGCGTGTCGGCCCCGATGGCGTGTCCCGTCACGTAGAAGAAGCCGAGGTCGCGGCAGGGGTCGCCAATCTGGCGCGCCGCGGCGCCAGCGTCATCGCGCGCCAATAGCGGCGCTACATCAATGATCGGCAACCCGTCACCTGAGACCATAGGGCGAGGTCCTGATTTGAGCGGATCGGCAGACGCCGCTGCAGCGAAAGGAACACGATTGGGAACATCCTACCTCGTTCCGCGTATTCATCCGAGGCGCTTGTTCATGGGGAATCTCCGTGCGCTGCTGGCTATTCTTCAACCGGGACTTGGCTCCCGAAGTCCCAGAAGCACATGAAGTCGGCCGGTTTCAGGAAACCGCGCGCGATCTCGACATCGAACTGCTGGTCTTGAAGCCGAGCGAGTTCGATCTTGTCGTGGACTCGAAGCACGGCTGGTCGGCGATCTACCAGGGCCGAGAACTGCATAAGCCGGACCTGATCATTCCCCGCTGCGGCAGCGAAACCAGCTATTTCACGCTTGCAGTGCTGCGCCATTTCGAACGCCAAGGCGTCGCTCTCGCCAACAGCCCGGCGGCGGTGGAGTCGGTCGCCGACAAGCTGCACACGCTGCAAGTGCTGGCTGGGGCGAAGATACCAATTCCGAAGACCATCCTCGGCAAATTTCCGACCGACGTCTCGTTCATCGACCGCGAACTGGGCTTTCCCGTCGTGGTCAAAAAACTGCGCGGCACCCGCGGGGCCGGCGTGGTGCTGTGCAACAGCCGCAACGAATTCGATGACCTCGCCAACCTGCTCGACGGCGCCGGTCCTGCTTCCGACTTCCTCTTCCAACAATACATCAAGGCCAGCCATGGCCGTGATGTCCGCGTGCTGGTGATCGATGGCAAAGTGGTTGCCGCGATGGAACGCAATGCAACCGACGGCGGCTTCAAGTCCAATATCTCACTCGGCGGCAGCGCCGCGCCGTTTGTGCCGCCTCCGGCCATGGCTGAACTCGCCGTGAAGGTAGCGCGCGAACTCAAGCTCGACATCGCTGGCATCGACATTCTGTTCGACAAGGACGGCTACCGGATTTGCGAAGCGAACTCGGCGCCGGGATTTCAGGGATTGGAAAAGGCGTGCGCCATCGACGTGCCCGAACTCGTGTACCTGGCCATGGGGCGGCGGTTCGGACTGCCCGTTCGTCACTCAGAACGATGGGAAAAGGCGATCGAGAACGCCGCCCGGGCAATGTTCGGAGCAATGAGAAAGCCGGTCATCGAAGACCTTGCCGAAGAATTGCCTGAACCGATGATCCCTGCACCGGCTCGTGTCCGGCGCAAGAAAAAGCAGTCGGGCCGAGCCTAGCCGCGTGACGCCCGGCTGATCCGTTCCACGGCGAGCGACGCCAAGTGCTGCAGGTCGTGCACGGCGCACGTTTCGCGCGCCGGCATGCGATTGAACGCATCGAGCGCGGCGATCTTGTAGGCCTCGGCAAGGGTCGGATAGTTGAACGTGTTCTCGACGAAATAATCCAATCCGCCACCGAGATTGAGCACGGCCTGGCCGATGTGGATGAGTTCGGTAGCGCCCTCGCCGACGATGTGCACGCCCAGCAGCCGGCGCGTGTCGAGATCGAAGATCATCTTCATGAAGCCGGAGTTGAGCCCCATGATGTGGCCGCGCGAGGTTTCGCGGAACCGGGCGATGCCGGTCTCATACGGAATGCGTTTCTCGCGCACCTGCTCTTCGGTCATGCCGATGGTGGAGATTTCCGGCACCGAATAGATGCCATACGGAAAGAATTCCGGCGGCGCATGAGCTTCCGCATCGAAGGCATGGCACGCCGCGATGCGCCCCTGCTCCATCGAGGTGGAGGCCAAGCTCGGAAAGCCGATCACGTCGCCGACGGCGTAGATGTGCGGAACGGCGGTCTGGAAGGTGGCTGCATCGGCGGAGATGCGGCCGCGTTCATCGGCCGACAGCCCGGCGGCTTCCAGGTTCAAAGCCGCGGTCGAGCCTACACGGCCGGCGGCAAAGAGCACTGTGTCGGCGAAAATCTGGCGCTGATCCTCGAGCCGCACCAAGCAGCTGTCCGCCCCAATCCTTTCGACGCTCACGGCCTTGCTGTTGAACCTGAGGCTGACGCCGCGATCGCGGAGGTCGTGGATAAACTCGTCTACCAGTTCGCGATCGACGAAGCCGAGTAGAGTGGGCGCGGGCTCGATCACCGTCACCTTGACGTCCAGAGCCGAGAAGATCGTTGCGTATTCGATGCCGATGACGCTGGCGCCGATCACGGCCAGCGCGCGTGGCAACCGCTTCAGGTCCAGAATTTCGTCCGCATCGACGACGCTTTCGCCATCGAACGGAATGTGCGCCGGTCTGTACGGCTGGGTGCCCACCGCGAGGATGATGCGCTCAGCATGAAAATGGCGCACCTCGCCGCGATCGCCCATGACTTCCACCGCGTGAGGTCCAAGCAGACGGGCCGCACCGGAAACCCATGTCACCTTGTTGCGGGCAAACTGGTGCTCCAGCACCTCGACCTCGTGATCGAGCGTGATGTTGAGCCGCCGCCGCAAATCCTCCGCCGTGATGTCCGCCTTGTTGCGGTGGGCGCGACCGTAGAAACCGCGCTCGCGCCAACCGGAGAGGTTCAGCACCGTCTCCCGGAGCGTCTTGGACGGGATCGTTCCGGTGTGCACACAAACGCCGCCGACGCGCCGGCCGCGCTCAACCACCGTCCTTCTTCAACTTGGCCGCCTGAACCGCGGCGCGCCTGCCGGCGGGCCCGGAGCCTATGACGATGAGATCGTAGTGCTGCGCCATGAAGCGATGCTGACCTGCGGCGCTGGACAACACGTTAATGTGCGCGCCCAATCCCCCGGCGGGGGACCTCATGCGGCTTTTCCTTGCATTGGTTTTCGCCACGCTGCTGACGGTGTCGCCGGCGCTCGCTCAGCCATTGCCCGATAGCCTGCGCGCGGCGGGCGTCACGCAAGCGCAATGGAGGCAGGCGCAAGGCGTTATTCGGAGCCAAGCTAGATCGCTCGATCTACGCGAACGCGCCGTGCGCTCTCTCGCTGTCGATATTTTCGAGGGCCATCCCGATCTCTCCTTCGAGGCCTGCCTCGAACTCATCCGCGAAGGCGCCGCGCGCTTGCCGGAACTAGTGGCCGCTGCACGCGCCCTGAATCCTGATGGCGATCCGCTTCTGGCGGACTTGAAACGGCGCGCCATCGCCGCCGCCGGCGCAGGACGCTTGCGCGAGGCGCTTTCGCTGCAAGACCAATATGCAGCCGCGCTGCAGCGCGCTCTCGAACGCGCCGTTGAACGCCCAATGCTCGATCTGGCCGCGAGCTACGCAGCTGCTGGCGACACGGCGTTTGTACTCGGCGATTATCTAGCCGCCGCCGATCGCTATGCGCGTGCGGCCGAAGCGGCGCCCCAAAGCGCGATCGAAGTGCGTTGGCGGCATCGCGCCAGCCAAGCCAGTTCGCTCTGGCGCCGCGGCGACCTGTTCTTTGATCCGGCGACGTCGCAGGAGGCAGTGCGTCTTTATGAACAGGTAGTCTTGCCGCTCGCGCCACGGGAGGTGCGGCCTGCCGATTGGGCGGCTACTCAGCAAGATCTCGGCATCGCGCTGCAGATACTCGGCGAACGCGGCGCGCCCGACGGACTCGGACGGTCAGTCGCGGCCTACGAGGCTGCGCTCGAGGTGCGTACGCGCGAGGCCGACCCCGAAGGCTGGGCGCAGACGCAAATGAACCTGGCGAACGCGTTGCAGATCCAGGGCCAACGCGGAATTCCCCAAGCAGTCGAACGGGCAATTGCCGCATACGAATCTGCGTTGACGATTACAACGGCGGAAGGAGATCCCGACAGCTGGGCGCGCATACAGATGAATCTCGGCAACGCCCTCAGCGTCCTGGGCAGTCGCGGCGCCGATCGCGAACTGGAACGCGCTGTCGCGGCTTACGAGGCGGCGCTCACGGTTTGGACTCGCGACGCCAATCCCGCCGGCTGGGCCATGATCCAGACAAATATGGGCGCAGCGCTTCGCAGCCTGGGTCAACGCGGCGCGCCGGGCGCGCTGGAACGCGCAGCCGCGGCCTATGCAGCGGCGCTCAGCGTCACACCAAGGGACGCCAATCCCGTCGCGTGGGCGCGGGCGCAGGTGAATCTCGGCGTCGTGCTCATCGTGCAGGGCCAACTTGGCGCTGCCGGGGCGCTCGAGCGGGCTGTGGCGTGTTTCGAAGCGGCGCTGACCGCCATTACCTCAGAAACTTACCCAGCGGCTTGGTCGCTCACGCAGAGCAATCTCGGCGCCGCCTATTTCGCGCTGTACGAACGCGGCGCAAACGACGCGCTGGATCATGCGGAAGCTGCTTATGGGCGTGCTCTCACGGTCGCGACCCGCGAGAGCGATCCCCACACCTGGGCGAACATCCACTACAATTTGGCGGAAACGTACAAGGCCCGCGGCCGTTTCGCCGAGGCGAGAGCGGCAGCAGAGGGTGCGCTCGCAGTCTATGAGCAGGTTGGCGACGATCATTACGCCAACGCACTCCGCACCTTTATCCAGGACCTGCCCGCGGACTGAAATCGCTTTAGAGCATGTAGGATGGCGGTCGCCCGCTTCGTCCTTGGTCGAGTATCGAAAAGAGGCGCGAAATGAGAAAAGTGATTGTCGGCGCGTTCGTGTCAATGGACGGCGTGATGCAGGCGCCTGGCGGCCCCGAGGAAGATCCCACCGGCGGCTTCGAATTCGGCGGCTGGGTCGCACCGCGGACGGACGACCCGGTGTTCGGCGCGGAAGTAGGCCAGCTCTTTGGCCAACCGTTCGACCTCCTGCTCGGGCGGCGCACCTACGACATTTTCGCCGCGCACTGGCCCTACGCCGAACAGGGCCCGTACGACGACATCGCCAAGACGTTCAACAGCATCACCAAATACGTGGCGACGCGCAAAGGCCTCGAGCTCAGCTGGAAGGGGTCGGTGGCTCTTCGCGACGCCGCCACAGATGTCGCGAAACTGAAACGAGAAGACGGCCCAGCGCTCGTGACGCAAGGAAGCACCGAACTGGTGCATTCACTGCTGGCGGCCGGCCTCGTCGATGAAATCCGCACGTTCACGTTCCCGGTTCTGCTCGGCAAGGGCAAGCGCCTGTTCGATCAGGGCAGCGAACCGCGCGCGTTCAGGCTCACCCACAGCGCCGTCTCGCCGAATGGGCTCATCGCCGCCACCTACGTGCGCGATGGTGCGGTGCAGACGGCCACCGTCGGCGGGGCCCAAGAGCCCTCGGCTGCCGAATTGGCGCGCCGCGAGAAATTAAGGCGGGAGCACTAACGGGCCGATCAGAGTGTAAAGCTGGCGAGCTTCCGGGAGAAGTCGGTGGCGGCGTGGGAGACGCCGTCATTGAGGCGGTTGAGTTCCGGGGCCAGGCGTTCTTCGTATTGGATCGCCGCCATCGCCAGGATCATGAACGCCGCGCCGGCGAACACCCGCCACTGGGCGTCTAACAGGTTGCGGAGGGTGTGCTTCAGTTCGATCAGAGCGATCTTGAACATGAACGCCGCGCCTTCTGGCTAGTGCGCATCAATCTTTGCGCTTCAAGCGTAAACAAGTGCTAACCGAGAGGTTAACACAAGCGCGGCGCGCAGTTGGATTGCAGTGTCGCGCAGTTCAGCCGTAGCGGACGACGAAGCGCTTCTTCATCGGCTCGAGAACGCGCCACACGCCGACAAAGCCCGGCTCGATGATGAAACTGTCGCCGGCGGCAAAGCGGCGCCTCTCGCCGTCCGCGGTTTCGAGTTCACAGACGCCTTCGAGCACATGACAGAATTCCCATTCGTCATAGGTCACCGACCAAGCGCCGACGCTCGCACTCCATTCGCCAGCGAAGATTTTGCCGTCGCGCTCGTAGTCGAGGACCGACACAGTGCGCGGCGAGCCTTGCCTGACCCGATCCGCGGCAACCGGCGCCTCCTCTTTCGGACCTTGGCCGAGCACGGCGTGAACCGCTTTCATGTCGCAGCTGAATCTCCGGATTTCGGCTTCGACTCGAATCCGGCCCAGCGGCCGAACATCTCTTCGGCGCGGCGCAGATTCTTATCCAGCGAAGCCATGGTTTTGGCGAAGTCGCCGGCGTCGTCGCCGCGCCAGGCAGCGCGCGCCTGGCCGATGATCACGCCCAGGCCTTGCGCCCTCGCCTGTCCGGTCATGCCGTCGGCTTCCAGCCCGGCCAAGGCCAGAACCCAACGCGCGCAGCGGACATGGCGTTGATGGGCAACCGCCAGGAGCGTCGGGTCGCGATCATTGCCCTGCTCCATCGCCAGCACGGCGGCGCGATGCGGCTCCATCGCCTCGAACCGGCGCATGATCAGTTCGAACAAACGGTCGCGCACGCTCTGTGAAGGATCGAGCTTATCGAGATCGTCGCCAATGGCGCGATCGAACGCCTCTTCGACGCAATCGGCGGCCTCGCCGACGCTGGCGCCGTAATAATCCGAAACCGGACGTCCGGCGGCGTCCGCAAGCTTGGCCAGGGTGACCTCCCGCCACGGCGTCGATGCCGCCAGCGACAACGCGGCGCGGGCAAGATCGCGTCGGAAAGCAGGGTCGAGCAGAACGGACATGAAACCTTCGCGGCGATTTTGAGTTGCGTTTTCATCAAGGCCCGGGTGGACTTGGCCGTCAAGCGGCCGCTCCCGACATGAGGGCGCGAACGCGAGGAGGCAAGACATGCCGGATGGGACACTAGCTCGGCGCCTGCGTCCGCATCCCCATGACGATCACGAACTGCAAGCGCGGCTGGCGCATTGGAATCGGGCGCGGCTCGCCCCGCAGACGCCGCAGGATGACTGGCGCACCCCACTGGCGCACGAACATGAAATGATGGCGCTGGAACGTGCGTTCATCGAAACGACGCGACGGGCGCAGGCCGCCCGCGCTGCAAAGGCGCCGCGCGCGCCCGATGCGTTCGTCTCCTGGTTCGAAGCGCTGAAGCAACACGGTCCCGGCCAAGGCGATCCGCTCTTCCCTTGGCTCGCCGAGCGCGCATCGATGGCGGAGATGAAGTGGTTCGTGGAGCAGGAAGCAGCAGGTGAGGCTGGCTTCGACGATCTCGTGGCCTTGGCGCAGGTGAAAATGCCGGTTCAGGCCAAGCTCGAACTGGCTCGAAATTACTGGGACGAAATGGGGCGCGGCAACGCCAAGGGCATGCACGGGCCGATGCTCGAGCAATTGGTCCGCACGCTCGAGGCTGCGCCGCAGATAGAAACCACGCTCGCCGCGCCGCTCGCGCTGGGGAATACGATGGCCGCGCTGGCGACCAATCGCGTCTATGCCTATCACGCGCTCGGCGCTTTGGGCGTGATCGAACTGACCGCGCCTGGCCGCGCGGCGCAGGTAAGCGCCGCTCTGCGGCGACTGAGAGTTTCCGCGAAGGCGCGGCACTATTTCGATCTTCACGCCGTGCTCGACATCAAACACTCGGAGGCTTGGAATCGAGAGGTGTTCGCCTCGATCGTTGCAGTTCAACCGGATGCCGCGCGCCACATCGCCGAAGGGGCGCTGATGCGCCTGCAATGCGGCGCCGATTGTTTCAACGCTTATCGCTGCCATTTCTGGGGCGGCGATGGCGCGAGCCCGCCTGCTTGAGCGGCGACGCCGATCGCGCGCTCGCGTCGCTTCTCGCCGTGTTGAAGGCGAGAGACTACCGCTTCGTCACCCCCACGCCGGCGACTCATGCGCGCGTAGTCACGCGCCACGATCGGGCGCGGGACCTGCGCGGCGTATTCGGTTGGTGCTTGCCGTTCTCCGGCGATGTTGTCGGCGACGAAATGGCCGAGTTGATGCTGCAGGCCGGCATTCTCGAACAGCGCGGCCAATTGTTCGCCAGCACCGTGCGGGTTTCGTCGCTCGGAACCGACCTTCTGCTGCACTCGGCTTATCCCACGACGCGACGGGACGCCGTCTTCTTCGGTCCGGATTCCTACCGTTTCGCTGCCTTTCTTCGGAGCGAACTGCCGCGCCTCGGCCCGCGCGCGCACCTCGTCGATATCGGGACGGGCGCAGGCGCTGGAGCGATCGCCGCTGCGCGGCTGCTGCCGGACGCCTATTTCACGCTGACAGACATCAATCCGGAGGCGCTGCGGCTGGCGGCAATCAACTGGGTGATGGCGCATCTGGGACCGGTCTATTTCGCGGTCTGCGACGCGCTGCCGGACGCGCTGCCGGAACACGCGCCGCCCGCCGATTGCATCATCGCCAACCCGCCCTACCTCGCCGACCCCGACCGCCGCGCCTATCGCGACGGGGGCGCCATGCACGGCGGCGAGCTTTCGCTTCGGTGGGCGAGGCTCGCTGCGGAACGCTTGCTGCCGGGCGGCGCGTTCCTGCTCTACACCGGAAGCGCCATCGTCGATGGCGAGGACGAGCTGAAAGTTGCACTGCTCGAAACACTCATCGACTTCGACGTTTACTATCGCGAAATCGATCCGGACGTGTTCGGCGAAGAACTGTCGCGCGAAGATTACGCAGACGTCGATCGGATTGCAGTTGTGGGACTCGTCGCGCAGAAGCGCTAACGCGCCTCCCCGCCCCCTTGTGGGGTGGGGTCGGGGGTGGGGGTGACGGCGGTGTTCTTTCCGGAAGAGGCGCCGCCGGCACCCCCCTCCCTGTCCTCCCCCGCAAGGGGGGAGGGTTCTTGAATCATCTCGCGCAGCGCTTCTGACAACAAACTCGTCGCCTTCGCGCGATCGCGCCAATTCAGCACCACAGCGGGGCCGGTGTCAGTCTTGTTGACGTCCACCACGTAGAGCCGCCCGGTTGCGTGTTCGCGCAGGACGTCGAGACCGCCCCAATCGAGCTTCATGGCGGCGCAGAATTTTTCGATCTGTGCGATCTCGGCGGCGGAGAACACCGCTTCCGGCATCTTCACGGCGACACCGGTGTTTTGAATCGAGAAACGGGCCGCCGCCGGTTTCGTTTTTGCGAACACGACCACGGGCCGTCCGGCGACGCACGCAGTGCGCAAGTCGAGAGCCCAGCCGTCAGCAGCCTCCGTCTTGATTAGCCGCTGGTAGGCCTTGCCCGGCGCAGGCGCGATGGGGCACTCGACCAAGCGGCCGTCGTGCAGGCCGTTGCCTTCGCCTTTCTCCACCGCTTCGCCGGCATGCGTGGCTGGGTTGATTGCAAGCGGATAGCCGAACGCCCGCTCCATTGCTTGCGCGACTCGGCTCTTCGAGACATCGGCGACGGCGAAATTGAAGGCCTTCTCATGCTGCTGCTGCGGCGGCACGGCGATCGTTCGATCCTCGAAGTAGAACGCCGCATCGGCGTGCTCGGGCGATGACGCAAACTCGAAACCGCCCCACACCATCGCCGCCCAGACGATGTACCAGGGTCTGGGCCGATGCGGGGTGAACCAGATGCGCGGACCGCGCGGCTGCGTCAGCCTGGCCCAAACACCATGCAAACGGACAAAAAGATAATAGGTGAACCAGCGCCAAATATCGGCCCAAAGCTGCCAATCGTTTTTGAAACTGACGCCGGTGGACTTGACGTGGACATAGCCGTCCACCAATCGGAAATCGAAGCCCCAGAAACCGCGCTGCGTGTTGCGTCCCGGCGCAAGATCAAACACGCGCCGCCCTTCCCCTCGAGCAGAAGGGGCCGGAGAGCGGGATGAAGCGATGTGTTCGCCGGTCACGTCCAGCGTTGAAGCACGCGGCACGGCAAACGCAAATGCCCAAATGCGGCGTTTAACCCAGCCCCCCTTTCGCACAGGGCGGCGAGAGTCAGCTCTTGCCGAGTTGGCGAGAACGCGCGGCAGCCGCGCTGACAGCGCGGCGCAGCAAAGGTCCGAGGCCGTCGCCGGCGCCGAGGATGTCGAGCGCGGCTTCGGTTGTGCCGCCCGGGGAAGTCACCTGCTTGCGCAGCGTGCCGGGCGTTTCGCCGGTTTCCAGCATCAGCGCGCCCGCGCCGGCGACAGTGGCGCTGGCGAGCCGCATGGCCGTGTCTCGGTCGAGCCCTTCCTGCTCGGCGGCCGCGGCGAGCACTTCGGCGAGCAAGAACACGTAGGCCGGCCCCGAACCGGAAACGGCGGTCACAACATCCATGAGGCGCTCGGCGGCGATGGGTTCGACGCTGCCAAGCGGCTCGAGCAATTGTTCGACGAGCTGCCGATCTTCAGCCGTACACGCTGGCGACGCGACGTAGGCCGTGACGCCGCGCCCGATGCGCGCCGGCGTGTTCGGCACGCAGCGGATCACGCGCTGGGCTGCAAATTCGCGCGTCAGCGTCTCGGTTGGAATGCCGGCCATCACCGACATGATGCGCGTCTCCGGGCCGACGAAGCGCTTCACGCTTTCGATGACCGCAGGAAAAGTCTGCGGCTTCACCGCCAGCACGACGATGTCGGCCGGCCCGGCGTCGGGAGGATTGATCACGGCGCCGACGGAATCGAGTTCGCGCTCGAGCGCAGGATCGAAGTTCGGTTCGACAACGGTCAAGGTCAGGCCGCCGCCCTTGCGCACCGCCTCGATCCAGCCGCGCACCAAAGCGCCGCCCATGGCGCCCGCGCCAACCAGAACAATGGACGGGGCGTCCAGGCCGCTCACGCTTCTCCGCAGGTCTCGAACAGAGCTGCTTGTGAGGCGTCCTCCGGGGCCATGCCGCCGAGGATCAGAAACTGGAACGCGGGGCTGAAGCGTTCGGCTGCATCCATCGCCGCCGCCAACATCGCCTGCACTTCGCCGACAGAAATGTCGTCGCGACCGATCATCGGCATGGCGTGGCGGAAAATGATGGTGCCATCGTCCGACCAGACGTCGAAATGACCGAGCCACAGGTTCTCGTTGATCAGAGCAGCAAGCTTCAGTGATTCATTGCGGCGCGAAACCGGCGCTTGAATCTCGAAGCCCAAGGTAAACAACAGCGCCGGTAATTCGTGGCGATAGGAAAAATAGCCGACGCTTTCGCCCCAGCTCGTCTTGAACGAGAAGTGCACATCGCCGTCCTCTGCGCGTTCGCACATGAAGCGGTCGTCAGAGCCGATGACGGCTTCGACTGTGTCCATCGGATCGGAAGGTGTTTCGGCGTCGTCGTCGAGCCAGAGATCCATCAGCGTCCCCTCTTCGCGAGCGCTAGGGCCGCCCCGCAGCGGCTGGAAATGGTTCTCTTCACCTTGGATGCACGCTTTGGCAGCGCGTCGAATCGAGCCCCGATCACTAGGTAAGCGCCTCGAACGTTGAGCGTTGCTTAACGGCCCCGGCGTTGCACAAACCGCATAGCGCGATCCGGAACCCGTTATTGGGAGGCGTCCGGCGTCTGCCTCGGCGCCCGCTTTCAAACGATCTGCAAAACCAGCAACGAGGGGTTTATTTCTGCGCGTTCAATGCGGCTTCCAGGGCCGCCACGCGCGCCTTCAAGGCATCGGCTTCCGCACGCGCTTCCGACGCGAGTTGCTTTACCGCCTCAAACTCGTCGCGGCTGACAAGGTCCATTTCCGCGACGAAACGGTCAGCCTGAGCGCGCATGAAGCTCTTGGCTTCGTCGCCCGCGCCCTGCGCCAGCCCCATTGCTCCCGTCATCAAACGGGCCAGATCATCGAACACCGAGCTAGTCGTTTGCATGTGGACCGATCCTTTCGGCCTACTTATGAAACGCCGCGGGGCCTAGCAATGCGGCTAAAGCGGGCATTAGACAGCTGAAGGTGGAAGCGGGTGATTCTAGAAGCGATCCAATTCCCCAATATCGATCCGGCGGCGCTGACCATTCCCAGTTTTCCACTGTTCGGAAACGAGGTCGGCCCGTTCCATCTGCGCTGGTACGCGCTGGCCTACATCGTCGGTCTGGTCTTGGGCTGGCGCTGGATGGTGTGGCTGATCCGGCGCGACAAGCTTTGGACGCCAGGAAGGCCCGCGCTCAGCGTACCGCAGGCCGACGACTTCCTGTTTTGGGCGACGCTTGGCGTCATACTAGGCGGCCGCTTGGGCTACGTGCTCTTCTACAAACCAGACATGATCTGGCGGAACTTCTTCGAGATCTTCCAGATCTGGCAGGGCGGCATGAGCTTCCACGGGGGACTCATCGGTGTGGCCTTCGCAGCCTGGTGGTTCACCAAGCAGAAGCACGTCAGCGAAGAGCAGTATGCCAAACTGGCGGCCAAACACGCAGTGGCGCAGGCCCCCGCTGGCAAAGAGCGCGAATATACCCGCCTTGGCGAAGACAAGTGGATCTTGAAAACCGAAGCCGAAGCGGCGCGCACAAAGGCCAAGACAGATACAATCGATCTGGTGCGCCTGGGCGATCTGGCCGCGGCGGCGGCGCCGATCGGCCTGTTCTTCGGCCGCATCGCCAACTTCATCAACGGCGAACTCTGGGGCCGGCCAACCGACGGGCCCTTCGGCATGATCTTCTGCAACGAGCATATCCTGGCGCAAAACGGCTTCTGTCCGGCTGGCGATGAGCCCCGCCATCCGAGCCAGCTCTATGAGGCGGCGCTGGAAGGCCTCGTGCTGTTCACAATCATCAATATCGCCACGCTGCGCTTTGATTCGTTGCGCCGGCCGGGGATGAATATCGGTCTGTTCCTGGTGTTCTACGGCCTCTTCCGCGCTTTGCTCGAGACCGTGCGAGAGCCCGACTCACACATGCCCGAAGCGCTGCGCGGCTTCATCACCATGGGCATGCTGCTGTCGATTCCGATGATGCTCGCCGGCGCCTGGCTCATCAACCGGGCGCTGAAACAGCCAAAACTGGCGGCGGCGTGAATTCCGGCGAAGATCGCGCTTGGCAAACGCTAAGGCGTCTGCGTGAGTTCGGCATTCATGTCGTACGCCAACACGAAATTGGCCGCTACACCGTAGATTTCGCGATCCGGCGGTCCCGCATCGCAATAGAGATTGACGGCGGCGTGCACGACTTTCCCGGTCGCGCCGACTACGACGCACAACGTCAAGCACACATCGAGAGCAAAGGCTGGAAGGTCGTCCGCATCCGCACCGAATCAACATGCGATCCGAAAAACATTATCGACGCCGTGCGCGCCGTACTCCCCCTCCCCTTGAGGGGAGGGGGCGGGGGGCAGGGTGAACCTTGGGCGAATGAAGGTTTGCGCGCCCAGACGGCCGACGATTACGCATCACCCCACCCCCTAACCCCCTCCTCTCAAGAGGAGGGGGAAATCCCCGCTCATATTCGCCGCCGCACGCGTGTGAGCCGCAGACTTGCCCCGCGCCGCAAGTCATGAGCCTTAGAGAGCGCCTTATCGAAGCCATCCGCGAGAACGGCCCGTTGACCGTGGCGGAATACATGGCGGCGTGCCTCTACGATCCGGTGGCCGGCTATTACGCGACCCGCCCCGCCATCGGCGGCGCCGGTGCGGATTTCCTCACCGCCCCCGAAGCCAGCCAGATGTTCGGCGAACTGATCGGGCTATGGTGCGCCCACGAATGGGAGGCATTGGGCAAGCCGGCGTTCAACTGGATCGAACTCGGGCCTGGCCGTGGCGTGCTGATGCAAGACGGGTTGAGGGCCACGCAACGCATCGAGGGCATGCACGATGCGGCGAGCATCGTGCTAGTGGAGACGAGCGAGCCGCTGCGCGAAGAGCAAGTCAAGCGCGTGCACGGTGCGGAATGGGTGGCGCGTCTTGAAGACGCGCCGCCCGGTCCGTGTCTGGTAATTGCGAACGAGTTCCTGGATTGCCTGCCGATCCGTCAGTTCTTTCGCGGCGAAGATGGCTGGCATGAAAAACTCGTCGGCCTCGACGATGCGGAACAGCTGACGTTCGGCTTGAGCGCCGCCTTGCCCGCGCCGGATAGTGAGGATGAAATCGGCGCCGTGCGTGAGATCGCGCCGGGGCTCGAAAGCCTGGTCTACGAAATCGAGCGCCGCCTGCACGATGCGCCGGGCCGTGTGCTCATAATAGATTACGGCCACGCCCGACCAGAGGGCGCCGACACGTTGCAGGCGCTCAGGAACCACAAGAAAGTCGATCCAATCGAGACTCCCGGCGAGGCCGATCTCACCGCGCATGTGGATTTCGGCCGCCTTGCCGAGCTTGCTGACGAGGCGGGTCTGCGCGTGGACGGGCCGATAACGCAAGCCGCATTCCTGCGCTCACTTGGCATCGAGTTCCGGGCCAATGCGCTGACGAAAGCCAATCCTTCGCACGCGGAACGCCTAAAGCGCGAAGTGCGCCGCTTGACCCATGCCGACGAAATGGGCGCATTGTTCAAAGTCTTATGTCTATCGAGCCCCAACCTGCCGCCGCCGGCCGGATTCTGACGATCCTCCTCCCCGCGCGGGGAGAGGAGCGATGACTCTCCTTGCAGCGAACGCGCCTCCACATCACACCTCACCCGTCCTCGCCGGCGTTCGCCACGGCTTCTTCGGCCGCGAAGGCGGTGTCTCGTCCGGCATTTATGCTTCACTCAATGCGGGTACTGGCTCCGGCGACAATCCCGCCAGCGTCGCCGAAAACCGCCGACGCATTGCCGCAGCCTTCGGCGTTGCGCCCGATCATCTCATTGGCGTGCACCAGGTCCATTCAGCCTTCGCAGCCTTCGTCGACGCGCCGTGGCAACGCGAACGGCCGCACGCGGATGCCTTGGTGACGACATCGCCCAGACTGGCAATCTCGGTTCTCACCGCGGATTGCACGCCTGTGTTGCTCGCTGACACTGAGGCCGGCGTCATCGCTGCGGCGCATGCCGGCTGGAAAGGCGCGCTGGACGGCGTGCTATGGCGCACCGTGGCCGCCATGATCGCACGCGGGGCCGAAGCGGCGCGAATCGCAGCAGCAATCGGACCTTGCATCCATCAATCGTCCTACGAAGTCGGGCCTGAGTTCGAAGCGCGGTTTCTCGAAAGCGATGCGACCTTCGCGCGTTACTTCGATCCAGGTTCAGGTGATCGGCGCTTGTTCGATCTGCCACGGTTCTGCGTCGACCGCCTGCGCGCGGCTGGCGTCACGAATATCGAAGTCTCAGCGCTCGACACCTACGCCGAAGCCGCGCATTTGCATTCGCATCGCCGCTCGGTGCACGAGAAAGCGGGCGATTATGGCCGCAATTGCAGCGCCATAATGCTGCTATGAGCGTGTTTGGCCCACTCGCCCCGCTGCGCGCCAAACCGATTCCGGCGCCGCCGGAAAATGGCGCACGCGGCTATCGCGATCTTCCAATCGCCTTCGATGGCGCGGCGAATAGAGAGCCGCTCGTAGCGCTCAGCGGCTATGGCGTACGCGGCGAGAACTTCTACGCCCAGCCGCGCAATCCGCCCTACTATGAAGTGATCCCCGGTTCGATCAGCGCCTTGTATCTTCGTCAGGGCGCGGCGGAGCGGTTGGCGGCCGCAAATGCGCGCCTCGGCGAAGCGGGGCTCGAACTCTTCGTCTTCGATGCTTGGCGGCCTCAAGCGGTGCAAATCTATTTTTACGACCGATGGCTGCCCGCTGAATTACGCCGGCGCAAACCACATCTCAGCGCCGAGCAACTTGGCGCTGAAGTGCAGAATTATTGGGCCGCGCCCTCCGCCAGCGCCGATACGCCGTCCCCGCACGCAACCGGCGGCGCCCTCGACCTCACCGTGCGCTGGCGCGGCGGCGATCCGCTCTGGATGGGGTCATTGTTCGACGACGCCTCAGCGCTTTCGCACACAGCTCGCTTCGAAGGAGAAATATCCCCCGACGGGTTCAGCTTCTCCGACGAGGAAGCGCGCGCGAACCGCCGCCTGCTCTATTGGCTGATGACGGAGGCCGGTTTTGCTTCAAATCCTTCGGAATGGTGGCATTTCTCATTTGGCGACCAGATGTGGGCCAAGCTCCGCGGCGAACCGGCCGCGCTCTATGCCGGAACGGAGGCCTCGTCATTCCGGGGCAATGCGGAGCATTGAACCCGGAACCCAGGGGCAAACGCACAGCCCCTATGATCCGCTGGATTCCGGGTTCTCGCTACGCGAGCCCCGGAATGACGAAAAATTGTGACGCCGCAAGTATCGTCGTGGCGTCCGAGCCACGCCCGCCAAGGCTGTCACTAAAGTGCAGCAAAGGCTTTTGCGCGCCCCGACTCGGCGCTTAAAGGAGCCAGTCCATCAAGCGACGGGGCCGCTCCGATGAAACTCTTGTCCGGTAATTCCAACCAGCCGCTGGCGCAGGCGATCGCCGAGCACCTCGATACGCCGCTCGCACAAGCGCAGATCAAGCGCTTCAAGGACAACGAGATCTTCGTCGAGATTCAGGAAAACGTCCGCGGCGAAGACGTGTTCTTCGTGCAATCCACGTCGCACCCCGCCAACGACAATCTGATGGAATTGCTGATCGGCATCGACGCGCTCCGCCGCGCCTCCGCGCGCCGCATCACGGCGGTGATCCCTTATTACGGTTACGGCCGGCAGGACCGAAAAGTCGGCGGGCGCACGCCGATCTCGGCGAAGCTGGTGGCGAATCTCATCACCACCGCCGGCGCCAATCGCGTGCTCACGCTCGAACTGCATGCCGGACAGATCCAGGGCTTCTTCGACATCCCCACCGATAATCTCTTCTCCACACCGGTGCTCGAGCGCGATATCCGCGAGACTTGCAGCAACACAACCAAACTGATGATCGTATCGCCCGACGTCGGCGGCGTCGTGCGCGCGCGCGCGCTCGCCAACCGGCTCGGGGCCGATCTGGCCATCGTCGACAAGCGCCGCGAGAAGGCCGGCGTTTCCGAAGTGATGCACATCATCGGCGACGTCTCCGGACGCGACTGCATCCTGGTCGATGACATCGTCGACAGCGGCGGCACGCTCTGCAACGCCGCCGAGGCATTGCTGAAAGAGAAAGCTAAGTCCGTCTCGGCCTATTGCACTCATGGCGTGCTCTCGAACGGGGCGGTGAAGCGTGTCGAAGACAGCATGCTGAAGGAATTGGTCGTCACCAATTCGATCGACCCAAATGGGCGCAAGCACAAGAGCGGCAAGGTGCGCGAAATCTCGGTCGCGGCGCTGATGGGCGACGCGATCTGGCGCATCGCCAACGAACAAAGTGTCAGCTCGCTGTTCGAATAGCCTTAGTTCACTGACGGCGCCAAGAAGTGTGCGGCGCTCATCCGGTATTGCGGCGCTGCCATCGCGGCGGTCGAAGGATTGACGCTCAGCGAATAGGTTTCGCCTCGGCAACCGCCGGGCTGTTCGGGGACCGCTTGGTTGAACACCATGATCGCCGCATACTCGTAGGCCGAGGCTTCAAACACACCGCGGCGGCCCAGCGGCACGACCTCAATCTGGCCATTGCGCAGGCCGAGCCCGACCATTTCGAGGTCCGCGCCCCCGCGCAATTCGAACACGCGCGGGCCTTGGAAACGCACCGAGACATAATGGGCGCCAAGTTGCTCGATCCCGTTTTGCGGCGTCCACGAACCGATCCGGTTGATCGCACCAGCGAGGCGCACTGCGCGCGCAAAGTACGGCGCCAGAGCGTAGTCGCGTGCAAAATTCTGCACCCGCCAGCGCTGCAGTGCGGCGGGGATGGTCGTGCCGGCCTCGGACAGCGTCTGAGACATGGTCTCGAAGCCGTCGTACGCGACGCTATTTTCCCACAGCCGCACCACAATGCGGTTGTCATAGCTATCGGCCAGCGACTGCAGCAGCGTCCATTGCGCATAATTGTGGCCGCGCGCATTCGTCGTCCAGCATAGTTCAGGCGCGGCGAAATCGGTCTCGACATAGCCAGTTGCGTCTTGGTCGCTTCCCGCAGTGACTGTCTCCGTCCACGATGCGGTCGACTCATAGAGCCAATTCAGTCCTTCCTGTGAATCGTAGCCATGCTGCACGACGTGATTGAGTTCGTGCGTGGCCGTGGCGCGCATCAAGCTTTCCGGCGTAGCCTTCTGGGTCATGCCGCGGAAATCGTTCTCGATCACCAGCACGCCCCGCGCCGACGCGGTTTCGCGCACGTTCGCCGTGTTCGGATTGTCGAATACGATCTGCACCGGCTTCATATAGCCCATCACGCCATTGGCGTGCGCGACATAGGCTCGATAACGCCCGTCCCGGTCGCGCGGCGGCGCAGCCCAGCCGATGCGGGAGATTTGCGCGACGAGCGCCGCCTGCAACGCGTCCGCAGTCGCTTGCGCATATGCCTGCGTCGTGGCGTCTCGGCCCTCGAGCGTATAAAGCACGCGAAAATCAGCGGTTTCGATGGTTTGCTCGGGCCCGCTCAGCGTCACCTGGTTTTCCGCCAAGGCCTGCAAGGTATCGACGACGCCGCTGTCGACCGACAACAGCACCAGCCGATAGGCCCCGGCAGAGCTTGATTGGCGATAGCGGGATATTTCCAGCGAGTAGGCGCCAGCGGCCGTAGCGGTGACGGCAAAGGCGGAGTTGAGCGAGCCATCGCCGCGATCGTCGTTGATCGCCACCGGAAAGCCGTCCGGGCCGTTCAATCGCAACACTGGGTCGAGGTTACCGCTGGTCGTGTCGCCCGTGACAAACAATGTCTGGCCGGCGGACAAATCGACAGAGTAGGTGCGCGACGTCACGGCGTCGTCGAGCTGGCCCTCATAACGCGCGACAGGCGCGCCTTCGACCGAGGCGAAGTTGAACGGCGCCCTGGCGTTGGGATCGAGCGCCAGAGAGAGCACGTAATTGCCCTCGCCATTGCCGTCATAGGTACTCGCGACAACGGTATAGCGCCCGGCCCTTGCCGCTTCATAGATGATCTGGGAGTTCAGCGTTCCGTCGCCGCGATCGTCGCTCTGCGCCAGCACGGCGCCCGTCGCATCGAGCAGGGTCAGCGTGGTGTCGAGCCCTTCGGTGAGGGCGAACGTCGACGCCACGAAAATGTCGCCGGCGCCGAGATCGATTCCGAACCGCGCCTCAGGCCGCCGCCTGCTGAACGACAGCGTTTCTTCCCGAAGCGTCCGCGCCGCCTCCGACAGCCCAACGTCGAGCCCGAACCGGATGTCGAGCTCAAACGCGCCCCTGGCGCCATTGTAGCCGCTCACAACTATCGTGTGGCGTCCGCTTGTGCGCGCCACGTAGGTGATGCGCGAGGAAAGATCGCCCTGCTGCCAGTCGTCATTTTCAGCGACCCGCTGCCCGTTCGGTCCGTTCAGCGTGAGCACGGTGTCGACGTTCTCTGCGGAGCTCGTCGTCAGATTGACGATCTGGCCTGCCTCGAGTTGCACTTCGAAGGCGGCCCGTGGCGCGCCGGCAGTAAGGGCGCCCCGCTCGTGGCGGTCAGCCGAGGGCTGGGCGGAGGCGCTCGCGGTTACGATCAAAACAGCAAGAAATGCAATGCACGCGCGCACGGACGATCCCCCTTGGCTCAGCCGGGCGATGCGTTCCGCCGCCTGCCGCTTCGGCTATAAGCTCACTTCGCGGAGGCGGGAAACTCGTGAGCAATGCTTCGCAGCCATCAGCTTCCGGGTGTCGCCCCGGCAGCACAGATCGGGTCCCAGGTCGCCGGTGGGGATGACGCAAGCGTGGGCTCAGGCTACATCCGGCCCCGTGCGGATATTTTTACCTACGCTGGCGGCGCTCACCCTGGCCGCCTGCGCCATCGGTACGGCGGAGGACGGCAACGACCGTTTCCCGACGTCGGGTTCCTATCCGCCCGGCACGATGGAACGGATCGAGTTCACGGCCGGCGTGCCGGAAGGCTGGCGCATCTCGGCGCTACAGACGCCGCAGCGTGATGGCGCTGATTGGAAGGTCGTCATCATCACGGGCACGCCGTCCTGGAGCGAATACTGGGCGCCGACGATTGCCGCCCTGCCGCGCACACGCGAAATGATCGTCGCCGATCGTCCTGGATTCCGCGGCTCCGAACCCGAGGAGGCGGTGCGCGATCTGGCCAAGCAAGCCGATGCACTCGCGCCGATGCTTACGGCGCGCGAGGGGCAACGGGTGCTGCTTGTTGGCCAAAGCTTCGGCGCGCCCGTGGCGACTTTGATGGCGCAGCGCAATCCGGATCGGGTCGACGCCGTCGTGTTGGTGTCCGCGTATTTCGGCGACCGCGGGCCGACGGCGCGGCGGATGTTCGGGGCCGGCCGGATTTTCCGGGGGCTGTTGCCGCGGGACTTCAAGAATTCGATCACCGAGGTAGCGGCTCAAACCGACCAACTGCCCGCAGTTTGGACGGCGTTGCGCGGGGTGCAGGCGCCGATAGTTTTCATCCATGGCGATGAGGATACGTTCGTTCCCCTCGCCGCCGACCAGCGCATCGCTGCCGAATACGGGCACACGCTGGTGGCGGTCCCCGGCGGCGACCACTTCCTGAACGCATGCTGCGTATCGGCGCTGCTTGCTGCCTTCGAGCAGGCCATCGCTGAAGCCGAGGGGCGCGATGCGGCGCAGCCTCCAGTCGCGCAGCCCCGCGATCCCGATCCGCAGGTTGGCCCTGCTTTGCGCTGATCGGGGCCTGGTGATAGGTGCACGGCTGAAGCCACCCAAGTCCCGATCACGATGTCCGCTGCCTCTCCCACTGCCGAAAAAGTGTTCGTCGACGTCGGTGCGCACAATGGCGGCTCGATCCATTCGGTGATCGAGGGCGGCTATGGCTTCGACCGCATGGTGTCGGTCGAGCCCGACCCGGAAATGGTCGCTGCGCTCCAGGCAAGGTTCGCCAAGGAAATAGCGGCGCGCCGTTACCAGATCGCGCCGGTCGGTCTCTCCGATCACCTGGGCACGGCACAGCTGATAGGCGACAATAGCGAAGGCGGCGCCTCGATGATCGCCGGCAAGTTCGCCGCAGGCGTCGGCAATGCGCGCGAGATCGAACTGATCGACTGGGCGACCTTCCTGCATGAATACGGCCTCGGCAACGCCCGACTCTGGGTCAAGATCAACGCCGAGGGCGCCGAGATCGCCATCCTGGACAGCATCCTTGCCGAGGGCGGCAAGAACATTGAAAGCCTGGTTGTGTTCTTCGATATCGTAAAATCGCCATTTGGGGCCTGGAAGAAGTGGCGGGTCATGCGCGACCTCGCCCATGCCGGCATCCCCTACCTCTTGGCCGAAAATGTCCTCATCAAACACGGCCCTCGGAAACGACTGAACAACTGGCTGTCCAGCTTCTCTGCCCTCAAGCAGCCCCCGGTTCCGGCCGACCCGCCACCGCTCTCCAAGCTGATACGAATGCACTATCTCGACGTCTGCTCCGCCCTTGGACTGCGGCTGACCCTGTTCAAGCGCCGGGTTTGACCGGCAGTCCGTCCGGGCGCCCGCTTGCCCCGGCCTGCGCGTTCCGCTAGAAGCGCCGCTTCCATTTTCCCGGCGCCCCGGAATCTCAAGGCTTACGGCCATGGCTGGCATTGTTCTGAACGTTGAAAAGCGCGAAAAAACCGGCTCTGGCGGAGCGCGGGCGACCCGCAATGCTGGCCTGATCCCGGGCGTGCTTTACGGTGGCAAGCGCGGCGCGATTCCGGTCGAAATCAACGCCAAAGACGTCGAAATGGCGATCCGCTCAGGCAAGTTCCTGTCGCATATGGTGGAACTCAACCATCAGGGCGAGAAGCAGCCGGTGATCCCCCGCGCGGTGCAGTTTCACCCCGTGACCGATAAGCCGATCCACGTCGACCTCTACCGTGTCGAAGAGAACGCGGAAATCGCCATCGACGTCATCGTCCGGTTCAAGAACCACGCCGACTCGCCCGGCATCAAGCGTGGCGGCGCGCTCAACATCGTGCGCCACACGGTCAAGCTGAAGTGCAAGGCCAACAAGATTCCGGAAGAGATCGTCGTCGACCTCACCGGGCTCGATATTGGCGATTCAATCCACATCTCGCAGGTAACGTTGCCGGACGGCGCGCGCCCGGTGATCCGCGACCGCGACTTCACCATCGCCACTATCGCCGGCCGTAAGGCGGAGGAAGAAACGACGACCACCGCCGCCGCCGCGCCAGCCGAAGGCGCCGAAGGCGCAGCACCCGCCGAAGGCGAAGCTGCCGCCGACGACAACAAGAAAGACGAAAAGAAGTAAGCTCCTACGTCTCACAGTAAGGCGTGCATTGAGATTATGCCCACGTGCGCCTATTCTCAGTCTATGATTGCGCAGGACGAAATCGACAGCATGACCGTCCAGGAGCGCTTAGCGCTCATTGAGCAGCTCTGGGACAGCCTCTCTGACCAAGCAGTTCCCCTGACCGAAGCTCAGCGGCAAGAACTTGAGCGTCGCTTGGAGACCTTCGATCAGGAGAAATCCAAGGCGGTCACCTGGGACGAGATCAAGGCAGATTGGGACGCGCGCAAGCGGTGAACAGAGGTGTTCGCTTCTTGCCAGCGGCGCGGCGCGAAATCGAAGAAGCTTTTCTTTGGTATGAAGCGAAAACTCCCGGTCTTGGCGTATCGTTTCGGGCCGAAGTTGATCGCCAACTCGCGCGCATGAGCGACCATCCCTTGCAGTTTCCCCTAGTGAAAACTGACATGCGCAGAGCGCGAATGCGCCGCTTCCCATATGGGCTCTTCTTCAAGATCGACGGCGACGATGTTTTTGTGATTGCCTGTTTTCACGCAAGTCGGAATCCGCGAAGCTGGCAGGATCGAGTTTAGCCATGCTGCTCCTCGTCGGCCTGGGTAATCCGGGCGCGAAATACGCAGGCAACCGGCACAATATCGGCTTCATGGCCGTGGACGCGATCGCGCGCGCTTATGCGTTTGGTCCGTGGAAGAAGAAATTCCGCAGCGAGGTCTGCGAGGGCGCAATCGAGGGCGTGCGCACGCTGATCCTGAAGCCACAGACCTTCTACAACGATAGCGGCCACGCGGTCGCCGAAGCGTCACGCTTCTACAAGATTCCGCAGAACGACATCGTGGTGTTCTACGATGAAATCGATCTTGCGCCTGGCCGCTTCCGCATGAAGACGGGAGGCGGCGCGGCGGGCAATAACGGCATCCGCTCGATCGCGGCGTGGCTCGATACCGACGCGTTCCGCCGCGCCCGGCTCGGCACCGGCCACCCCGGCCATGCCGAGCTCGTGCATGGCCACGTGCTCAGCGACTTCGCCAAGAGCGAGCGCCAGGGCGTCGACAAACTGCTCGACGCCCTCGCCAAATCTGCGCCGCTGCTCGCGCGCGGCGATGATGAGAAGTTTCAGGGCGAAGTCATGCGCCTGGCGCCGGCGGAAAAAGCCGGCGGCCGAAAAAACCCCGGCGACCCGGAATCGCCTTAGCTGCGGCGGCCGCTGGTGACGAGCTTTCGCCGCGTACCGCAAAGATTGCTGACCGCGCCGGTGACGCCGGCCTTGCGCATGGCGATCTCGGCTTTGGCCATATCCCACTGCGGCACGTAGAGAACCCGGTCAGCAGCATGCACGTGCTTTAGCCGCTTGGCTGCGCGTTCGAGGTGGCGAGAGGAACCGCTGCGGTCGATCTCCTCGGCCCGGCGCTCTTCGCGGTCGCGCTGCGCCAAGCGGCGGCGGCGCGCGAGATCGGGCTCGAAATAGAACAGATTGTCGGGTGCAGCCTCTGCGTCCTGCAAGAAGCGACGATTCCAGCGGTGTTGCGCCATCACGGCCCCCCGTCTTGTGGATATGTCACCGATTCGGGGTACAGGCGTTCGCGCACGCCGCCAAGCGGCAGATCATTTCGCTTCGTTCTCGCAACAATCGAGACTCGCCGTCGGCTATGGTCGCCGCCGCAGTTCGCCCGCCGATGTCAGATCGCTCGAGCCCAGCCGCACCTGAAGGACATCGCCGTGCGGGCGCAGTTCGACGGTCACGTGTTCGGCGCAGTTTGGAATGTCTGCGACGATGGTTTCATCGAAAGTCCAAACGCCGCCGGAGTGCGCGCCATTGCTCCAAACGCCGGCGCAAGGAAAGGCATCGTATTGGACGACCCCGACCGGGCGGCCGTCACGATCGAGATTGATGTGCACGGACAGGGTGTATTGCGGAATGCTGCCGGGCTCATTGACGATGCCGGTCCAATGTCCAGCCAACGCTTCGGCGCTTTGCGCGGCGGCGGGCGCTGCCAAGGCGGCCGTACAAATGAGCGTTGCAAGAGCGGCTAAGAGCTTTGTCATTGCAAGTCCCTCCCGGCGCTTGCGTATCACGCGTCCCGCGCTAGGTCATCACTTGCGGAATTCGAGACAAGGTTCGGAGCATCATGGGTTTCAAATGCGGCATCGTAGGGCTGCCGAACGTCGGCAAGTCGACGCTCTTCAATGCGTTGACCAAAACCGCAGCTGCGCAAGCCGCGAACTATCCTTTCTGCACGATCGAACCGAACGTCGGCGAAGTCGCCATGCCCGAGCCGCGCCTAGCCAAGCTTGCCGCCATCGCCAAGTCGAAAGAAATAATCCCGACGCGAATGAATTTCGTCGATATTGCCGGTCTCGTACGCGGCGCCTCGAAGGGCGAGGGTCTGGGCAACCAGTTTCTCGCCAACATCCGCGAATGCGACGCCATCGCCTACGTGCTGCGCTGCTTCGAGAATGACGACATCACCCACGTCGAGGGCCGCATCGATCCGATCGCGGATTTGGAGACGGTCGAGACAGAACTGATGCTCGCCGATCTGGAAAGCCTCGAAAAGCGCGTCACTAACCTCGAGAAGAAGGCCAAAGCCGGCGAAAAGGAAGCAAGGCTGTCGCTTGACCTCGTGCTCCGCGCCAAGGCTCTGCTCGAAGACGGCAAGCCCGCTCGCCTCACCAAACGCGCGGCGGAAGAGCAAAAAGCGTTTGAGATGCTGCAGCTCCTGACGGCGCTACCGGTACTTTACGTCTGCAACGTCAACGAAGCGGACGCCGTCGGCGGCAATGCGCATACGGCGCGCGTTCAGGAGCGCGCCAAGCAGGAGAATGCCGCCTGCGTGACCATCTGCGCTCAGCTCGAGGCCGAAATCGCGGCGCTCTCGGAAGCTGAGCAAAACGAATTTCTCGAAACCGTGGGTTTGCAGGAGCCTGGCCTCACCAAACTCATTCATGCCGGTTACGATTTGCTCGGTCTCCAAACCTACTTCACAGTCGGCCCAAAAGAAGCGCGGGCCTGGACGATTCACAAGGGTTGGACGGCGCCGCAAGCGGCGGGTGTGATTCACGGCGACTTCGAGAAGGGTTTCATCCGCGCCGAGACCATCTCCTACGACGACTACATCACCTACAATGGTGAAACCGGCGCGAAGGAAGCCGGTAAGATGCGGCTCGAAGGCAAGGAATATGTAGTCAGGGAGGGAGACGTCATGCACTTCCGCTTCAACGCCTGAGGCAATCCGAGCGGAGCTTCAGTTCTGCAACCGCGTGCCGAAACGCAACGGATCGCGGACGTGCAAGTGAACCGTGCCGCGCTCATAATCTATGGCCATGCCCCGCGTCTGCGAAAGCACATCCATGCCGAGCAGCAGCGTCGGCTCGTCAATCAGATTCCAGAGCTGGAAGATGTGAAAGTCGCCGACATAGGCGGTCACATTGCGCACCTCGAGTTCGCCCATCGCCATTCTCGGGATCTGAATGGAGTTCTCCAGCACAACCGGCTCTCCGGCGGTGTAGGCGATGGTTTCTTCCCGGCGAGGCCGGCGGCGCTGGCGCGCGTTCATCGCCTCCCGCAACGCCACGTTCGCCAACGACGAATCCGAGCCGGTATCGAGTAAGAGGTTTACGCGGATGCCGTTGATGCTGCCTTGCACGACGACAAGGTGTCCAAACCGCATCTCGCCGCGAATGGTCGACCAGCCGCGCAAGCGCCGCGCATTGCGCGATGGCACGATCTCGATGCAGTTTCTTTCGAAGTCCATGCGCAGGCGGCGACCGCTCATGCCGTCGACTCCGAGAAGGCCGTGTTCGCCGGCGAGCACGTTGCCGCTCAGCATAGGCAACGCCAGCGCGTTCAACGCCACATCGCCATAATGCAACGAGTTGACGGTCACCAAAGGCGCAGTGGTGACGCCGTGAACCGAATGCACTTCATCGGCTCCGCGTGGCGTCAGACCAAGGCGTGCGGCAAGCGCATCCGAGAGCACCGATCGATTGGCGCCGGTGTCGACAATGAAGCGGAATGGACCCTCGCCGTTGACCGTGACCGGCGCGACGACGCGGCCAAGCCGGTCGGTGCGGGTGGCGCCGGCGGCGAAGTCCGTCGGGACCATTTGCTGGTAGGCGGCGAGGTCGGGCGCGTCGATGCATTCACCGGCCGCCCCGGCCGGAAAGGCGACGCAGGCGGCCAACGCGGCGATCGCGGAAACGCGGTTCCTGAACAACCCCATCGCAGCGGGGAGCATGAGCCGCGCCGGGCCCGGCCGCCAGTGACATTCCGCTCAACTTCCCGCGAGTCTCGACGAATGCCATTCGCTATGCCAGGGAGTGCTGATGGCGGACGTGATCACGCTCAAGAGCAAGATCGACGGTTTCGGACTCGATGCGCTGTCCGCAGAGCCGAGACAAAAGCCTATCGGCGGCGTCGTCGTAGTGCAGGAGATTTTCGGCCTCACCGGACATATTGGCGAAATGTGCGCCGCCTTCGCGGAAGCCGGATATCACGCGATCGCGCCCAGCGTGTTCGACCGTGTCGAGAAGAACTTCCGCGCCGAGCACGATCCGGAAGGTATCAAGAAAGGCGTGGCCGCGGTGCAAGCTTCGCCTTGGCCGCAGGTGACGTCGGACATACAGGCGGCGATCGACGCGCTGCCGAAGCCAGTCTACGTCACCGGCTTTTGTTATGGCGGCGCCGCGACCTGGGTTGCCGCGGCGGAGTGCGGCGGCGTTTCTGCGGCATCCTGCTTTTACGGACGCCTGATCGCGACGCTGCTCGATCGCAAGCCGAAGGCGCCGACCATGCTGCACTATGGCGCGCGCGATGCATCCATTCCGCCGGAGAATGTTGAATGCGTACGGCTGGCGGCGCCGGACTCGCCTCTCTATCTCTATGACGCCGGACACGGCTTCTGCCGCGCCGGCAGTTCGGACTATAGCGCCGCCGCAAGCGAGTTGGCGCTCACGCGCACGCTCGATTGGTTTGCACGCTGGCGCTGAAGGAGAAGCCAATATGGGCATCGACCATATATCCGTCGGCGTCACCAACATGAAGCGCTCCAAGGCGTTCTACGACGCGGCCTTGAAGCCGCTCGGGCTCGAGCCGGTCTATCCCGTCGAGATTCAAGGTCGGCTTGTCGGTGTGGGTTATGGCGAGCCGAACAAGCCGAGCTTCTGGATCCAGCTGCCGATCAACGGCCAGCCCGCCAGCATGGGCAACGGCGTTCATGTAGCCTTCCGCGCCAAAGATCGCGCTGCTGTCGATGGGTTCTTCCTCGCCGCGCTCGCGCAAGGCGGCGTCGAGGATGGCCGCCCCGGCCTGCGTACCGAGTATCACCCGGACTATTACGGCGCCTTCGTACGCGACCCCGATGGCAACAAGATCGAAGCGTGCAGCCACGTGCATGAGTGACGCCGCGCTCGGTCCGACGCGCTAACGGAATCTGATCGTGACGGTTGCGCGACGGTTCAGCGGCTCGCGGACGCCATCGGCGGTGGCCATGGCCGGGTCGGTTTCACCCCGCGCCTGGGTATCGATGACTCCAACAGCGACGCCGCGCGCAACTAGGGCGTCACGCACAACACCGGCGCGCCGCTCCGAGAGTTCCTGATTGTATTGCAGGTCGCCTGAGCTGTCGGTGTGACCGACGATGACGATTTGGGCGATGTCGCATTGACGCGCCAGCGAAACGGCGGCGTCAACACTGCTCACTGCTTCCGAGGTCAAATTCGACCGGTCCCACTCGAAATAGACGACCAGCTCCGCGGTCGGGCATACCGCCACAGGCGGCGGAGGTGGAGGCGGCGGCGGCGGCGTCACGGGCGGCGGCAGTTCCGCCTCATCCGGCCCTGCGCGTTCGGCAAAGCGGGTCGGCTGGCTCAAGTCGCAAGAGGAGTCGCGGCGTCCGGCGCCCAAGGGCCGCGCACGGAAGTACGGCAGATTCTCGTCGCTCATTGCCTGCTCGAGCGCGCGCGCTTCCTCAGGCACATCGGCCAACGCGCAGCGCGCGTCGTTGAGCACAGCTTCATTGTTCGCATAGTAACCGTGGCCGAAACCCACATCCGATGGCGCCACGCTCGTCGTATCGATGGTCACGTAACCTTCCGCGCCGTAGACGAAAGGATTGTTGCCGTCCGAGTCTCCCAAGCGGGCCCGCGGCCGACCGGTGATTTCATTGACGGCGCGATTGACAATTTCCGAAGCGTACATGGCAAAGTCGTTGTTCGACGTGTAGATCGCCACTTCTGGATCGTAGGCGGAGAAGTGGGCGGCGGCCGCCTCGAACTCGCTGCGATCTACGTCTGCCGCTGCGACGATGATGCGAAATTCAACTTCCCTGCCCTGGTGCAGGCGGCGGTATTCCTGGGCAAAGTCGCGCAACGTTGCGGTCAGCACGCGATTGCCCATCGAATGTGCAACGATGTTCACGCGTTCGACATCGAGGCGGTCCGATAGCAGCAGATTCAGAAATTCGCGCAACGCTTGGTCCGCTTCATCGGCCTCGCGTTCGTCGGCGCCGTACGCGAACAGCGAGCCGCGCGATGGCCATGAAAAGGCCACCGGCACGCCAGGGTCGAACGCTTGCGGCGCGCTTGGGCGCGGCGGATAGGGGTATTGGAGATCGAACGCCAGCTGCGCCGTCTTGATCAGCGCTTCCTCGAATTCGACGTTGAATCCGTGCACGAAAAGCAGCAGCGAGCGATCGTCGTCTTCGCGCGAGCTGCGCGCGCCGGCGTGGCCGACCGCTTCGCCGAGAGTCGTCACAAAAACCTGCTCGGTTTCTCCCGAGATGCGGGTGACGTAGAAATAATGCTCCTGCGCTTCCGGCGGCAGGTTGTCGCGCGGCGGGCGAGGCTCGACACCGCGTTCGCGCAGCTCTCCGTCCTTCACTTCAAGCGGCGTCCAAACGTCGGCGACGCCCAAAATCAGCCCGGCGCCGCGCTCGTTGTGCACAAACACCGATGCCGGCTCGGCGGGATCGAAATCGATCCGGCGGTTGGTTCCGTAGAAGACCGAGACACATGCAACGTCGGCGTTCTCAGCCAGCGCGGCGCACGCCTGTCCGAAGTTCGGATGCCGCAGCGAAGGCGAGGCGCACGCCGAAACCCCAGCCACGCCCGCCAGAAGCGCCAGCCTGATGGCCGAGCGCACAATCACCTGTTCCGTCATGGCCACCCCCGCCCAGGGAACATAGCCGCGACCAAAACACGCCCAGCGCGAGCAGACAAGCGCGCGCTTGTGGTCGCGGCGGGCGACTGCTAGCTACGCCGGCTTCCCATGCCGCAAGCCTCCGCCCTGCTCAATGTGATGATCGCCGCCGCGCGCAAAGCCGCGCGTTCGCTGGCCCGTGACTTTGGCGAAGTCGAGAACTTGCAAGTCTCCCGCAAAGGTCCGAGCGATTTCGTCTCCTCCGCGGACCTCAAGGCCGAGAAAACGCTGTTCGAAGAATTGAGCAGGGCGCGCCCCGGCTATGGCTTCGTCATGGAAGAGCGCGGCGTCGTTGAGGGCACCGACAAGACCAATCGCTGGCTGGTCGACCCCCTCGATGGCACGACCAATTTTCTCCATGGCCTTCCCCACTTCGCCATTTCCATCGCACTCGAGCGCGAGGGCGTGCTGGTCGCGGGCGTCATCTACAATGTCGTGCGTGACGAACTTTTCTGGGCCGAGAAAGGCGCGGGCGCTTATCTCAACGATCGCCGGCTTCGCGTCGCCGGCCGCAGCGATATGCGCGATGCGCTATTCGCTTGCGGCACGCCGTTTCACGGCAAGGACGGACACGACGCCGCGCTCGCCGAGATTAAACAGGTGATCGCAGTGAGCGCGGGCGTGCGCCGTTTGGGCGCCGCGGCGTTGGACCTAGCTTATGTCGCGGCCGGCCGCTTCGACGGCTATTGGGAGCGAAATCTCAATGTGTGGGACATCGCCGCCGGCGCGGTGCTCGTGCGCGAGGCTGGCGGCGTCGTCAACGAAATCGACGGCGGCGATTTCATGCAGACCGGCGCGGTGATAGCCGCCAACGAGCGGCTATTGTCGATATTGAGCAAGACCGTACGCGGCCAGAGCTGAGTTGCAGGCGAGCCTCGCGTTAGAGGCAAGCTGTCGCTAAGGAAGACAAACCAACAACCAGTCCTGGAGCGACTATATCGGCTGAATCCCTGGGATAAGCCCACGCTAGTTGATCGGGCGGCCGCGTTCGTGAACAGTGCGCTGCAGCAGCCGGCAAGGCGGGAGGAAACGTGACTCAAGCATCGCCGGGTTCGCGCAAGGTCTCGACCTGGGAGATCATCGCGTTCGCGACCCCCGCAGGCCCGCTTCTGGCGCTCTCGCTGCCGACCATCATCTTCATACCACCCTATTTCGCGTCCGATCTGGGTCTCCCGCTCTACGCTGTGTCCGCAATTTTTCTGGGCGTGCGCCTCGCGGACATAATCATCGATCCAAGTCTCGGCGGTTTCCAGGACCGCACCGAGCATCCGTGGGGACGGCGTAGGTTCTGGCTGATCGCTTCTTGTGTGCCGCTGATGGCGCTGATCTGGTTCGTGTTCATCGGCGTGTGGCCTGGCATCTCAATCGCGCTTACCGCAACCGCCGTGTTTCTGCTCTACCTGGTCTACGCTTCGATGATGCTCGCGCACCTTGGCTGGGCCGGCGAACTCATACCCACGTATCACGGGCGCACGCATGTGCTCGGCGCCGTGCAGGTCGCGAGCATGGTCGGCCAGGTGCTCATGCTGGTGATCGCGGGCTATGTCGCACAGGCGCCTGGCGGCTCCGATGCGGCGGCGGTTGCTGCCATGGGTTGGACCTTGGTCCTACTGCTCCCGGCAACGACGCTGCTGACAGTCGCGGTGGTGCGCGAAGAACGCCGCCCGCCTCAGCCGCATATGACATTGCGGCAGGCGGTCGAAACGGTGGTAGGCAACGCGATGGCGCGCCGCGTGCTGCTGCCGGATTTCCTGCTCGGCATAGCGCAAGGGGTGTCCGGCGGGCTCTTTCTTTTCTTCTTTCAGATGATCCTGGGATTCGAGCGCGAGTCGCAGACCTTGCTCGCGATCTACTTCATATCCGGTCTGGCCGGCGTTCCGATCTGGTGGCTGGCGGCGCGCCGATGGGGCAAGCACCGTGCGCTGCAGGGCGCCTTGATCTACACTTGCGTCACCACTGCCTTGCTGTTGGTGTTGCCGCCGAACGCGTTTTGGCTCGTCGCCTCGTTCATGGTCGTCGCCGGCCTCGCCCAGGGCGGCGGCGTGCTGCTGACGCGCTCGATGATGGCCGATGTCGTCGACGAAGATGAACTCACCACCGGATCCAGGCGATCAGGTCTCTATTTCGGATTGTTGTTGACGACGTCCAAACTCGGCGTCGCCGCCGGACCGATCACGTACGCCATACTCGGTCTCGCCGGATTCAGCGCCGACGCTGGCGCCGCGAACAGTCCCGCGGCGTTGCTAACCCTCGAAATTCTGTTCATTGGGGCGCCGGTCGCGCTCTGCGCGGCAGCCGCGCTGACGCTGCAGAATTATCCGTTGAACGAGAGGCGTCAGGCCGAAGTGGCCGCCGCCATCGCCGAGCGCCACTCGGCGAACAGCGAGAACACTTTGGGACCGGTGACCAAATAACGCCGCCACAGACGCAGCGGCTCGCACCCAAGCCGATGCAGCCATTCAAGCCCCAACTGACGCATCCAAAGCGGGGCGCGCTGAGCGTTGCCGGACAGGAAATCGAGCGCCGCTCCCACGCACAGCCCGACGCCGCGCGCGTCGCCGCGCTGAGCGATTGCATAGGCGATCATTTCTTGCTGAGGGGCGCCGACACAGATGAAGGTGAAACGCGAGGGCTGAGCCGCAGCGAACGCGGCGGCATAGACTATGGCGGCCGGATTCTGTTTCAGACCCATCGGCGGTTTGTGCCAGCGCACGTCGCGCAGACCATAGGCTCGCTTCAGCCGCTCGACCGTGTCACGGTCCGCGCCGAGGATGGTAACCGGCTCATTCCTGTCGATAACCGTGTCGAACAGGTGCTCGACCAGGTCCGAGCCCGTTGCCAGCGGCAATTCCACCTTCGCGGTGCGGGCCAGGCCCTTCAGCACGCGGCTGTCGTTCAGCAACATCCAGGCATGGTCGTAAAGCGCACGACGTCCCGGTTCATTGGCCAAGCTGACGACGTGATCGACATTCGGTGTCGCCACATAGGCGAAACTCAGATTCAGGCTAGCTCGGGCGCTGATCGCGTCGAGCGCGCCAGCGAGGTCCAAACCGCTGAACCGAAGGCCGAGAAAATCAACTTTGTCCGCAGCGCGGACGCCTGCATCGAACGCCATCGCGATTAACCCAAATGCGGCCTTAACGCCGTTTGAGCGCTCTATGCAGAAAACGGGCCGGATGAATCGCGTCGCGCGCGAATTGACTGAGCAAGCCGGGTTCGCCGCACATTTCACCGGCGAGGACTTCGCCCAGCAAGGGCGCCAGCGTGAAGCCGCGCGCGCCGAGGCCGCCAATTACGTAAACGCCTGGGTGAGCCGGCGGAGAAAGGCCGGCGCCGGCGCGGCGCCCGTGCGCCAGCGGGGCATACTGCGCCAGCCAGGCCGCAGCGTCCGGCAGCAGGCCTGCGATCGGCGCCCGATCCGGCGTGGTGGCGCGATCGGCGCGCCGCGAGCGGAGCGAATCTTGGTGAAGCCGCGCGGCGATGGCTGGCGCCAACGCATGCAAGGCTGCGAGATTGCGCGCCCGGGCATCGGTCTCAGACGCTGGCGTCTTGTCAAACGTCGCGCCAAACAGCACGCCGCCGTCAAACGGCGCGGCATAGCCGCCGCTTGCGAGCGCGCGTTCGAGCGTCGCGCCTTTTCCCCACTCGATCTGCCCATGCGATATGACAATCGGCAGAAATGACGCCGGCTCGAATTGAGCGAGCGCCGATCCGCAAGCGAGCACGATCGCGTCGGCTTTCAACAGCGCCCGTCCGTCCGCGGCGCGCACGATCCAACCATTGGCTTCGCGATCGAAACGCGCCGCTGGGGTCTCGCAGATCAAGGTCGCGTCTTGAAGCAAGCGCCGGAGCGCCTCGATCGGCCGCACCAATCCCGCACGCGCATGCAGCGCGGCGCCGTTCGGCAACGCACAGAACCAATCGCCGGGCAGCGGCGGGTCGTTGAGCAGATCACTGAGCGCGTTCTGGCCGTCTGGCTGCGCCCGTTGCTCGACCCCGCAACGGTCGAACACTCCCAACGACTCGTACGCGGCCACCGCATGGAGATAGGCGGCGAGGTGAACTTCGCTCAACGCGCCGCCGCGATCGAGCCGAGGCATCACTAAAGCGGCCGGATTGCCGCTAGCGCCTGCCCCAAGCTCTCGAGCTGCTTCGAGCACGACGGTCTCTATGCCGCGCCTGGTCAGCGCCTTCGCCACGCAGGCGCCGGCAATACCCGCGCCGATAACCGCGACGCGTCGGGGATGGCAAGCGGCGTAGGGATAGAGGCTTGGTTCTGGACCGACCGCGGCAGAGCCCGGCGTTGAGGGCGTTGGCGATCCTTGAAAACGAGCCTCGAGCCGCTCGCGCTTCTTGCCGAACCCCGGCCTCTTCTCGACGGCAAACCCCTCTGCCTCCAGTCCGCGGCGGACCTCCCCAGCTACGCTGAAACTCGCCACGCGCGCGCCGGGAGCGCTAAGCCGCGCAAGCTCGGCGAATATCGAGGGCGTCCACATCGTCGGATTTCGCCCCGGCGCGAACCCATCCAGGAACCAGGCGTCGACCGCGCCTGTCATGCCTTTCAGGATCGTTTCGGCTTCGCCTATGAAGAGCGTGAGCGAGATGCCGTCCGCCTCGAACCACAGCCGCTGCGGCCCATGCGCGCGCACGGGCCAGCGCGCCAGCAACTGGCCCGCTTCTGCTGCGAGCTCGGGAAAATGGGACAAAGCGCGGGCTGCGTCCGCCTCTGCCAGGGGGAATGCCTCGACACTTGAGATATGCAATTGCGCATGGGGTAGCCGCGCCGTTTTCCAGGCGCGCCAAGCCGCTAAAACGTTCAATCCTGTGCCGAAACCAAGTTCGCACAGGGCGAAACGATCCCTGTTTCTGAACGCCTCGGGCAATCCGGTTCCAGCAAGAAACACGGCAGTGGCTTCGGCCAGCCCTCCGTCACTGGAAAAGTAAACATCGTCGAAAGCGGTCGCGCGCAGACAGGCGCCATCCTGGCTCCATTCCACATTGGGCGCTGGCGGCAATCGCGGCATGAGCGGACCCTATACGCAAATGAGCCGCCCTCTCGGGCGGCTCATCGCGAAAACTACGCCGAAGCGTAGATTACGGGGTGGTCGTAGCCGGCGGCGTGGTCGCGCCATCAGCCGGAGGCGTGGTCGTCGCCGCCGCATCAGCCGGAGCTTCAGCAGGAGCTTCGGCCGGAGCCGCTTCTTCCGTCACCGCAGCCGGTTCTTCCTGAACGGTCGTCGTTTGGCCGCAGGCCGCGACGCCGAAGGCGAGAACGGCAGCGGCAGCGGCCGCCATGCCCAACTTGAACTTCGTCATAGGTTCTACCCCTCGTCTCAGCGTCAGGGTCTACCCCCAACGCGGGAGGCGACTCCATGCCAAGGATTAACTGTATTGGCAAGCGCCACAGGGCTACATGACTATGCATATCTGCATAGCTTGGCGTGCCTAAGTCAAGACTTGGCGCTAGGCCTCAGCGGCTGCTGCCAGGGATTCTTCGAGTTGAGCGAAGGTCGGCTGCAGCGGCGTCGGCACGGAGCCGCGTCCGATCTCGACTGAAACCTGCGCCGCGTTGCCGTGCAAGTGCGCGACGAGCACATCGCGAATGATTTTGTAGAACTGCGCGTCGTGTTCGATCACGCCATTAAGCCGCGATGCGATCGGGCCGACGATGCCATAGGCCAAGAACACGCCGAGGAATGTGCCGACCAACGCCTTGCCGATCATTAACCCGAGAATCTCGGGCGGTTCGTTGATGGCGCCCATGGTTTTCACGATCCCGAGCACGGCGGCCACGATGCCGAGCGCCGGCAGGCCGTCCGCCATTCCCTGCAAGGCGTGCGCTGGGTGCAGGCTCTCGTGATGATGCTTTTCAATCTGCTTTTCCATCGCGTCCTCGACCTGGTGGGGGTCGTCGAGGTTCATGGTCATCATGCGCAGCGTGTCGCAGATGAAATCGACCACGAAGTGGTCTTTGCAGAGCTTGGGGTATTTCTGAAAGATCGCGCTTTCCGCCGGCTTCTCGATGTGCGCTTCGAGGGCGACCACGCCCTTGGTCTTCATCAGCTTGGTCAACTGGAAGAGCAGCGCGAGCAAATCTGAGTAATCCTGCTTGTTCCACTTCGGCCCGCTCATCACCTTGCCGAATCCGCCGGCGACGCCCTTGAGGCCATTCATGTCATTGGAGATGATCAGTGCGCCGAGCGCCGCGCCGCCGATCATCATGAATTCCATCGGCGCCGCTTCGAGCAGCACTTCGAAATGGCCTCCGGCGAGCATGAAGCCGCCGAACACCATGCCGAAGACGACGACGAGGCCGATAATGGGAAACATGGATAACGCGCGTTTACCGAAAGAGCCGCTGAACCTTCGGCTTATGCCCGAACGCGCTTAACGGCCCGTTTCGGTTGATGAGTGCAAACGCTAATTCTGATTAAGATGCGACCATGATGGATGATGGCATGATTGCGGCGCGAAACCTGATCGTTGCTGGCGCGCTCTCGCTGACCCTCGCCTGCGCCCACGCGCAAGCGCGGCCCGAAGGCTTCGTCGATGCGGCGTCGGTGGCGCCCGGACTGCACGTCGAGATGCGTTACGCCGGTGCGCACAATTTCGTCGGCCGGCCCATCGACGGTTATGCGGCGCCGCTTTGCCTGCTGACGCGGGACGCTGCCGATGCGTTGGCTGCAGTCCAGGCTGAACTCGCGCCACGGGGGCTGGGACTGAAGCTGTTCGACTGCCACCGGCCCCGCCGTGCTGTCGCACACTTCGCACGCTGGGCGCGCGACCTCGGCGATCAGTCCACCAAATCGGAGTATTATCCGAATGTAGACAAGTCAGAGCTTTTCACGCTTGGCTATATCGCCGAGCGCTCCGGCCATTCGCGCGGCTCGACCGTGGATCTAACCATCATCGATCTCGCCAGCGGCGCCGAGCTCGACATGGGTTCTCCATTCGATCTGTTCGACACGCGCTCGTGGCCTACCGATCGGAGCGTCAGCGCCGCTGCGCGGGCCAATAGACTGATGCTGCAAGACCTGATGCGCTCACATGGCTTTCGCGGCTTGCGTGAAGAATGGTGGCATTTCACGCTGAACGAAGAGCCCTATCCCGAAAGCTATTTCGACTTCGTCGTGCAATGAAGCCGGGAACTCGCCGCTCGCCCTAGCGACGCCGCAGCGGCAGCTCCGCCTGGCGTGGCGCCGCATCCGATTCCTGTTAGGTGAGCCGCTCGCCATGCCAGACACCCAGCCGCCCCTGCCACATTCCACACGCGCCGATCCGCGCGCGCCGATCGGGCGCAACCGCCAATTCCGGCTGTTGTTCATCTGTCTGCTGGTGATCGGGGCGGGCAACTCGATGCTGCTTGCGGTGGCGCCGCCGCTGGTGCGCGAGTTGCGGCTGCCAGACTCGAGCGTCGGCTGGATCTTCTCGCTCTCCGCACTGCTCTGGGTGCTGATGAGCCCGAGCTGGGGCCGGCTATCCGATCGTATCGGCCGCAAGCCTGTCGCCGCGCTCGGACTCGCCGCCTATGCGATCTCGATGGCTTCGTTTGGCGGCGTCGTGCTGCTCGGGATGAACGGTGCGCTTGCCGGCATCTGGCTGTTCACCTGGCTCATGCTGGCGCGGGCGATTTTCGGCGCCTTCGGCTCGGCCTCCTCGCCCGCGGCGCAGGCCTACATTGCCGATCGCACCACGCGCCTGGAACGGACAGAGCAGCTCGCCGGCCTCACCGCCGCGTTCGCACTGGGTCAGGCATTCGGCCCAGCCATTTGCGCAGCCTTGGCGGCGAAGTTTGGTCTCGTCTTTCCGATCTGGCTGATCGCAGTGCTGGCCGCTGGCGCCTCCTTCGCGCTCTGGCGCTTCCTGCCGGAAAACACGCCGCCACAAAGCGCGCGGCCACGCGGCGACTGGCGGGAATCGCTGACGCTGATCGGCGATCCGCGCATCAGCGCTTACCTGCTCTACGGTTTTGCGCTTTCGATCGTGGCGGGCGTGACGGTGCAAGTGTTCGGTCTCTTCACCATGGACCGTCTCGGCGCCCAAGGCGAACAGGGCGCCGAACTCACCGCGGCCGGATTCATGGTCAACGCGCTCGCATTGCTGGCCACGCAGATGGCGATTCTGCCGCGATTGCGGTTGGGACCGCGCGGTTTGATGGCGTGCGGAGCAGGCTTGCTCGCGCTCGGTGTCGGCGTGCAGATCATTGCCGACACGCTGGCGGCACTCTTGGTTTCGCAAGCAGTGCAAGGTTTGGGCGCGGGGCTGGCGCGGCCAGGCTTCACGGGCGGCGCTTCAGTTGCGGTGCGGCCGGAAGAGCAAGGCAATGCCGCTGGCCTGGTCGTCGCCGCCAACGGAGCAGGCTTTGTGTTTTCACCTCTGATCGGCGGTGTCGTCTACGAGCGCGTCGGCATGAACGCCCCGCTCATCATCATGCTCATTCTGCTCATGGCGATGGTGGCGTTCGTGTTGCGCAGCCGGCGTTTGCGGACCATCGTCGAGCCTCCGCCGAGCTAGCGGCGCCCGCTAACCGGCCGCCGCCCTGGCCCGTTCGAGCACGACGTCGGTCGCCCGGCCGCGAACCTCCATGCCTTGCGCCCGTTCGAACGCGCGGATCGCGTCACGCGTGCGCCCGCCGATAACGCCGTCGGCGCGGCCGGCGCTGTGGCCTAATCGGTTGAGCAGACGCTGCAGTTCGCGAATCCCGCCGCGTCCGAGCCCGCGCGGGGTCCGCGGCGGCTCGGCTGACGCGACGCCGGCGCCCTGCCGCACGCGCGTCAGCAGCGCCGCTGTTGGAAACCCGTCTGCGGGCAAGCCCTGGGCAGCTTGATAAGAACGCACTGCCGCGCGTGTGGCCGAACCGAATAAGCCATCGGGATTGCCGGAATTGTAGCCGAGGCCGTTCAGCAACGTCTGCAATTCGAGTATCTCTTCGCGGTTCAGTGAGCCTGCTGCGCGCGGCCAGTCGCGCACCAGCGCGCCGCTGCCGCCGTCGAAGCTGCGCGCCAGCAGCGCCACCACCAGTGCGTAGCGGTCGGAATTGTTGTAGCGGCGGATGACCGAAAAGTTCGGATGCAGTATCAGCGCCGGGCCATTGGCCCCCGCCGGCAGAAACAGCTGAGAGGAAAGCCCCCAGGTCGCGCCATCCCATTCGGTGCCGTCGATCTTCCGCACCCCACGCTGATGCCATTCGGCAATAGAGCGCTGGACGCCGTCGGCGAGCGCATAGTCGAACCCATCCGGCAATCGCACTTCGTCGAACACCGGCTCGCCGCGGCGCCAACCGCGATCTTGCAGATAATTGCCGATGGAAGCGGCGACATCGCCGCGATTGGTCCAGATGTCGCGGTGGCCGTCCTCGTCCCAGTCGACGGCCGTCGTCAAATACACGTCTGGCATGAATTGCGGCTGTCCGAGCGCGCCGGCCCAGGACGAACGCAGCTGCGCCTGGTCGGCGAGATTGCGCTCGACCATTTCCGCGAGCGCCAGCAGATAACCTTCGAATTGCTGGCGGCGGCGGCCCTCGTACGCGAGCGTCGCCAACGCGCCGGCGGCGTCGTAATTGAGCGGCGCTTCGCCGTAATTGCTCTCGAGCCCCCAAATGCCGAGAATGATGCCGGTCGGCACGCCGTAGCGCTGTTCGACCGCCTCCAAAGTCGGCCGGATCGCGCTCTTGAGGTTGAGTCCCTCACTAATGCGCCGCTCGGTCACCCGATTACCGACGTAATCCCAGACCGGACTCACGAATTCCGGCTGGCGCTGATCGAGCTCGATGACGCGCTCATCGGGGCTGATGCCGGACAATAGCCGCCCAAGCACGGATGGGTCGCGGCCGCGCTGAACCGCCCGGCGGGCGAAATCATCGCGCCACTCGTCGAAGGCTTGGTTCCCTGAGGACTGGAAGCTCGGCGGGGCCGGCGTCGGCTGCGCGCCCACCGTGGACGGTCCGCAGGCGATCGCCAGCGAAACCGCCGCGGCAAGGATAAACGCTCGCGCCATCTCAAACCCCTTCGTCATCACCCGCGGACGCCCTTATTGTGCGTCGGGGCTCCCATCAACCGGCATCCAGATTGACTTGGACCAAGGCCCCCCTTAGAAGCCCCGCTTCCATTTCGCCCCGGAATACGGCCATGAAAGTCAAGTCGTCGCTCAAGTCTCTGAAAGCCCGTCACCGGGCTTGCCGGGTCGTGCGCCGCAAGGGCCGGGTCTACGTCATCAACAAGGTCGACCCCCGCTATAAGGCCAAGCAGGGCTGAATTAGGCCGTAATTGAAGCTCACAGGCGCCCGCGAAGCCCTCGCGGGCGTTGTGAATTTCAGGTAAGATGAATTCGATTCATCTGGTCATGCGCCGCCTTGTCATCGCTGTCGCAGCTGCTCTAACGCTTGCCGCGTGCAACGCTGGCCAGGGCGCAGCGACACGCGTCGATCCTGAGCTCGACGCGCTCTTTGCTCAGCTGGAGCAAGCTGAAGACGCGCAAGCAGCTACGCCGATCGAGCAAGCGATCTGGACGCACTGGGCCGACAGCGGCTCCCCGACCGTGAATATCCTGCTGGAGCGCGCCACCGCTGCCGAGAACGCAGGCGATGCCGAACTGGCCGAACGCTTTCTCGACCAGGCCTCCGATCTTGCGCCCGATTACGCCGAAACCTGGAATCGCCGCGCCAATCTCTATTACGCCACCGATGACTATCGAGGCGCGATCGCGGCGATCCAGGAAACGCTGAAGCGCGAGCCGCGCCACTTTGGAGCGCTGGCAGGGCTCGGCCTCATCTACGAAGAACTCGGCCAGCAACGCCAGGCGCTGGAGGCGTTCCGCGCCGCGCTGGTGATCCACCCCCATTATGAAGTTGCACTGCAGGGCGTGCGCCGGCTCGAACCACGTGTCGACGGCCGCGAAGCATGATCCTCTGGCTGGCGGCAGTCGCCGCGGCGATCGCGCTTGGCCTTTATCTGCTCGCCGCAAATGCGCGCGCCTACGTCCGGCGCACTGAATCGCGATTTCCCCCGACAGGGCGCATGATCGATGCTGACGGCGTTCAGCTGCACGTGCGCGAAGCCGGTCCGGTTGGCGTACCGCGAATTCTGCTGATTCACGGCGCGAGCTCGAACCTGCTCGAGCTTTGGGGGCCGCTGGCTGAGGAATTCTCGCCGCTGCATCGCGTCATCGCATACGATCGGCCGGGCATGGGTCATTCCGCGCGCGCCAGACGCAACGCGCACACGATGGCGTCGCAAGCGCGGTGCGCCGCGCACGTGCTCGAACAGAGCGGCCAAGGCCCTGCTCTGGTGGTGGGGCACTCGCTGGGCGCATCGGTAGCGTTGCGTCTGGCGCTCGATCATCCGCATTTGGTCAACGCGCTCGTACTGGTGGCGCCTGCGGCCAATCCCTATCCCGGAAGGCCGGCCTGGTGGGCGCGGCTCTCCGCAACACCGGTCCTTGGCGACATTTTTTGCGGGCTTCTGATTCCGTGGCTCGGACCGGCAATGAGCACGCAGAGCATCGCCAACAATTTCTGGCCGGCGCCAGCGCCTGTGAATTACCAGGAGGCGGCCGGTGTGCCGCTGATTTTCCGGCCGCGCGCCTTCCGCGCGAGCGCGCTCGACGTCTGTGCATCCAACGCCGAGTTCGCCGCACAGCAACCGCGCTACGCCGAATTACTCACACCGACGGTCATCATCACCGCGGAGAAGGACAAGGTGGTTTCGCCGAAGCGGCACGCGCGCGCGCTGGCGTCCACGCTGCCCGCAGCGGAGCTGGTGATCGCGCCCGACACCGGGCACATGCCGCATCGCGTGCGCACAGATCTGGTCATCGCCGCGATTCGGCGTGTCAACGAGATGACGTCGGCGCCGGCTTGAGCCTAGCTTTGCCTAAACGATTCGATTCGCGAAACGAACAGGTGGGCAGATGGCGGACTTTGGCGGCACGGACAACGTGGTGGCGACGCAATCGCTGACACAAAGCGCTCAGGAAAAGCTGCGTCAGCTGGTGGCTCGCATCGAGCGCCTCGAAGAAGAGAAGAAATCGATCGGCGACGACATCAAGGAAAGCTACGCCGAGGCCAAGAGCACAGGGTTCGACTCCAAGGTGCTGCGGCAGGTCATACGCATCCGCAAGCAGGATCGGCAGGAACGCGAAGAGCAGGACCAGATCCGCGAGTTGTATCTGCACGCGCTCGGAGAGATTTGATTGGGGGATTGGGTTTTGGGGATTAGGGATTAGGTTGGCCGGATCGCCCCGATCCCCAATCCCTAATCCTCAATCCCGAAAATGCCCCGCGAGATCGACCGCAAAAAGACGCAGAAGGCGCTGCGGATCATCCGCAAGCTCGCCGCGCAAAGCAGCGCGCCGGAGACGATCGACCCGGAGACGGGCGAAGTGAAGCCTGGCGAAGCTGCGGTCGACTATTCGCAGTGGGAGAACGAATTTCTCACCGAAGTCGACAAGCGGCTCGAAAAGTACGGCAGCGCCTTCGCCGACTTGAGCAAGGGCCGCAAAGACGACGCGCTCTCTACGTTGCAGACGGTGAAGCTGAAAGAGATCGCCGCAAAGGCGCGCGGCAAGAAGCGCAAGGGACTGACCACGAAAAAGCCGCTGGGGTGGAAGAAGCGACGACCGCCGCAAGAGGAGCGCTAATATGGAGCGCCCGCGCTCCATATTAGCCCTCAGCGACCGCCTTTTCTTCGAGCCCGTATTCGCGCAGCTTGCGATAGAGCGTCGAGCGGCCAATGCCCAATCGGCGCGCTACTTCCGACATGTGCCCGGCATAATGATCGATGGCGAGTTCGATCAGATCGCGCTCGATCTGTTCGAGTTGACGAAGATGCCCCTCGCTATCGAATACGGCGACCGGGTGCGGCGAAACCTCGCCCGAGGCGACCACGACTTCCGTGAACGCGGCATGCGCGGCGGTCACGTGATGATCGTTGGCGGGGACGGCGATTTCCGCCGGCAGCGTGTCATTAGCGGCGATGAGAGGCTTGAGGCCGGAGATTTGCGGGAAATCTTCCGGCTGCAGGAGATCGCCTTCGCAAAGGATAACGGCCCGGAACACCGCGTTCTCGAGTTGACGAACGTTGCCGGGCCAATCGAAGCCGAGCAGCATCTGCATCGTCGCGGCCGAGGCGCCGCGGACGCTGCGCCCCTCTTCGGCATTGAAGCGGGCCACGAAACGCTGCACCAGCGCAGGCAGGTCTTCCTTGCGTTCGCGCAGCGGCGGCGCTTCGATCGGGAAGACATTGAGACGATAATAGAGGTCTTCGCGGAAGGCGGAGTCGGCGACGAGCTTGGCCAGATCCTTGTTGGTTGCGCTGATGATGCGGACATCGACCTTCACCGGGCGTTTGGCGCCGACGGGATCGACCTCGCCTTCCTGCAGCACCCGGAGCAGTTTGACCTGCATGTCGAGCGGCAGTTCGCCCACTTCATCGAGAAACAGCGTGCCGCCGTTGGCCTCGACGAACTTGCCTGCATGGTTGTCGGTGGCGCCCGTGAAGCTGCCCTTCGCGTGACCGAACAGGATGCTCTCGACCAAATTCTCGGGAATGGCGCCGCAATTGACCGTCACGAACGGACGGCCTGCGCGCTCGGACGCGCCCTGGATCGCGCGCGCCAGCAATTCCTTGCCGACGCCGCTCTCCCCGGTGATCAGCACGGGAATGTTCGATGCCGCCGCGCGACGGCCCATGCGCACCACTGGCGCCATCACCGGCGCGGTCGCAACCATGTCGTCGAAGCTCATCTGACCGGCGGCGCGCTTCTTCATGCGCACGACTTCGGTCTTCAAGTTCGACATTTCCAGCGCGTTCCGGATCGACACCATGATCCGTTCCGGGCTCGCCGGCTTGACGAAGAAGTCGGTGGCCCCTGCCTGCATCGCCTGCACCACCGTGTCGATGCCGCCCGACGCGGTGAGCACGATGCACGGCAAATCGCCGCGGCGCATGCGGATGTCCTTGAGCGCCTCCTGGCCAGTCATTCCCGGCATGACAAGATCGAGCAGCACGATATCGATATCGGCGTGCTTATCGACCGCTTCGACGGCTTGCTGGCCGTTCTCGGCTGCGCGTGTCAGAAAACCGTTGCGCTCTACAGCCGCCTGCAACAGACGGCGCTGCGCCGGATCGTCATCGACGATCAGGATCGTCTTACCCATGTATACCCACCGTGTTTCGCCGCGTTTCTCTGACGGAAACGCTGATCGTTGGCGGGACCATAACCACGAGACGTTCAGGTCGCGTTAAAATGGCACACTCGTTCGCGATTTTCGTAAGGCCTCATAGGCATTAGATGAACAGCGTGTTCACTGCGTCTCCCCTCCTCGCCCTTGATGGGCGAGGTGGCCGCGAAGCGGCCGGATTGGGTGATCGCTCCAAATCTCAGAGAACAGCGCCGCCACCCACTCAGTCGTCTCACTGCGCGCGCCGACGGCTCGCAGGAGGCATCGCGTGAACGACAAACCTGACCCTGAACGCAACCGCATCACCGCCCGCATCGGGCGCGTGGCCAGCGTTGGTGCAAACATTACGGGCGCCGTCGCCGCACGCATGACCGGCGCGGATCAGCAAGCGTTGGCCCGCGCACTGCGCCAAGCGCTGGGGCGCTCCAAGGGGCCGTTGATGAAAGTGGCGCAGTTGCTCGCCACCATCCCCGACCTATTGCCACAGGCTTACGCTGAAGAATTCCGCAAGTTGCAGGCGCATGCGCCGGCGATGGGCTGGCCGTTCGTGCAACGGCGCATGCGCGCCGAGCTTGGTGAGGATTGGGAGACCAAGTTCGCCTCGTTCGAGCGTGAGGCGGCTGCGGCCGCATCACTTGGACAAGTGCACCGCGCAGTGGCCCATGACGGGCGTGCGCTGGCCTGCAAGCTCCAATATCCGGACATGGCGAGCGCCGTTGAAGCCGATCTCGGCCAACTGCGAACCCTGCTCAACCTGTTCAAATCGATGGATAAGACCATCGATTCTTCCGAAGCGATCGAAGAGGTGGGCGAACGGCTTCGGGAGGAGCTCGAATACGATCGCGAACTGAAGCATATGCGCATGTTCGCCCGCATGCTGGCCCCAGAACCGCGCATCAGCATTCCTGCGCCCTTGGAGGAACTTTCCAGCAAGCGTCTGTTGACCATGACCTGGCTCGAAGGCCGAAGCCTCATGCATTGGCTCGACGAGCCTCAAGACACCCGCAACCGCATCGCCGAACTCTTGTTCAAAGCCTGGTGGGGGCCGATGACGCATTACGGCGTCATCCACGGCGATCCGCATCTCGGCAATTACGCACTCACTGAAAACGCCGAACAATTGCACCTTTTGGATTTCGGCTGCGTCCGGATATTCCCGCCGCGCTTCCTGGACGGCGTCGTCGGCCTCTATCACGGTCTCAAAGCCGGGGACACGGAGCAGGTCGCCCACGCCTACGAGATTTGGGGCTTCAAGAACCTCAACGGCGACCTCATTGACGCGCTGACGATGTGGGCGCGCTTCATCTACGGCCCCCTGCTCGAGGATCGCGTGCGCACGATCGCCGACAACGTGCCGCCAGCCGAGTACGGCCGTCGCGAAGCCTTCGAAGTGCGCAAGCGGTTAAAGACGCTGGGGCCAGTGCTGATCCCGCGCGAATTCGTGTTCATGGACCGCGCCGCCATCGGCCTCGGCGCAGCGTTCCTGCACCTGAGAGCCGAATTGAACTTCGGCGCGATGTTCGCCGAAAGCATCGAAGGCTTCTCGACCGAGGCCCTCGCCGACCGTCAAAGCGAAGTGGTGGACGCCGCCGGCCTGGCGGCGATCACGTCATGATCTGAGTTAGGCCAAGGAAGCCTGCGATCGCGCAAATCGAAGCGGCCTCGCCCGATAAGCGGTACATGGCGCCTTGCGCGCCGGTCCAGCATGAGGCGAGCAGCACCATGGACGCCAGAGTGACCGCCGGCGCGATCCAGAACGGTGCGGTGGACATCGGGAAGATCAAAGCCAGAGCCGGCCATGTCAGCAGCGATAGTGCGACCAGGCCTGCCGCCATCGCACACCCGATCGCCCGGCGGTCCAGCGCATCCCGGAACGTCGCGACGGCGAGATAGGCGGCCAGCAGGAAGACCGGCGCCGCAAACAAGAGCGGCCACGCTCCGGTGCGGCCGAGCGCGAATGCCGCGCCCATGCCTGCCAGAATGCCGAGCGAAGCGCCGCCGACGAGAACGGCAAAGCGCTCGTCACGCCGAAAGTCCTGAACCGTCGCGACCATGGAGGAGTCGTCAAGACGCGAGGAATCGTAAGCCATAGACATCAGCCCATTCGATCCTCCACCCGCTGCGGCAAAAACGAGGCCGGCGCCGCTTCTGTTCCTTCCTTCGAGAAATCTTGGGGCTCGCCTTGCGCGCGAGCGCTCGGCTGTGCGTTATAGGTCACGGAGGGAGCCCAGCCGGAATGGAAGACAAGTACGCACTGATCACGACCCTGGTGGCCGCGATCGTGCTGGCTTTCGTGCTGGGATTCGTCGCCTCTCGGCTCCGGCTGTCGCCCATCGTCGGGTACCTTCTGGCCGGGCTCGCGGTGGGTCCCTATACGCCCGGCTTCACCGGCGACGCCGAATTGGCGCTGCAGCTGTCCGAGATCGGCGTCATCCTGCTGATGTTTGGAGTCGGGCTGAAAATCTCCATCGACGACATCTGGTCAGTCCGCTGGATCGCGGTTCCCGGGTCGCTGGCGCACACGCTGGCCGCCGGCGCCGTCGGGTTCGTCTGCGGCCTGTTGCTCGGCATGACGGGGGTTGAGAGTTTCGTACTCGGCGCCTCGCTGTCCATCGCCAGCACTATCGTCTTCCTGCGCGCCATGGAGGACAAACGGGCGCTGAAAACCGAGGAAGGCCGGATCGGTATTTCCTGGCTGTTGATCGAGGATTTGCTCATCGTTCTCGCTATTGTCGTGCTGCCGGCAATCGTGTCGGCCGCGGCGGCCGAGGAAGCCGACATCTCGATCGGTGCGCTGCTCGCCGCTCTCGGCGTCACTTTCGTGAAGATTGCGGGCTTCGTGGCGCTGATGCTGGTGGTCGGCGGTCGTTTTTTTCCATGGTTGATCGTGCAGGTCGCTCACGCCAAGTCGCGCGAGCTGCTCTCGCTGGGCACGCTCTCGCTTGCGCTTGGCGTCGCCTGGGCCGCCTATTTCTGGTTCGACGCCAGCTTTGCGCTCGGCGCTTTCCTCGGCGGACTCGCGCTCAATGGGTCGCGCTTCTCGCATAAGGTGGCCGAAGATTCGCTGCCGCTGCGCGACACATTCGCCGTGCTCTTCTTCGTTGCTGTCGGCATGCTGTTTGATCCGTTCGTCATCGTGCGCCAGCCCCTGGCGCTGATCGCCATCGTCAGTGTCGTCATCTTCGGCAAGGCGGCGCTGGCCTATGTGCTGATGCGGCTCATGAAACAGCCGCCGCAGGCGGGCGCGTTGGTGGCGCTCGGCCTGGCGCAGATCGGCGAGTTCTCGTTCGTGCTTGCGGGGCTTGGTCGCCAACTCGAAGTGATGTCGAGTGAGACCTACAATTTGATCTTGGCGGCCGCGCTGATCTCCATAGCGGTCAATCCTTTCCTGCTACGGCTGGTGCCGGATGCGCCCGCGGTCAAGCCAAAGCCGCACACCAGCGCCGCCGGCGACGCGGCTGCCTAGGTCCGGATAAGCCTCAGCGCAGCGCCTTCCTGATCACCAACTTCAGACCCGACCAGGTTTCATCCACCGCGCACACCTTCACATCGACATAGCCCATCGGCAGCGCAATCTTGCGGATCACATCTTCGGTGATGTCGGTTTCGACCTTTGCCGCCTTTTTCGGCCACGACACCCAGATTATGCCGTTGGGCGCGAGCTTTTCCCGAAGGCCTCCGAGTTCGGCGTCGAGTTTCTTGGCGCTGGTGTGGAAGATGTGCGCCGCCGCCAGCGCCTTGCTCGGCCGCGCCAAGTAGCGAGGCGCCACCTCCTGATCGAGCACCCTCTTGATCGAAGCCGGCATTCGCGACGCCCACAGCGGCTCGGCGGGCTTGAGGCCGAGCTTCTTGGCCAGCGGCGTGCCGGAATACCCCGCGACCGCCATCAGTCCTCGCGATCCTTGAGCCGCGCCAGCAATTGCGCCTCTTCAGCTTTGAGTCTGGCGCGTTCCTTCCGTTCAGCCGACTCGCGCTCGACCTTGCGGCGCTCCCCGCGCGCCCAGGCGGCGACGCCGACCGCGGCCAAGCCGGCGAACAGCCCTAGAAACAGCCAGATCATGGTCTGCCCTTGCGTCCCCAGGCGCCTTCAGCTATCAGCCCCGCTTCCAAATTTCCTCCCAGTACCGAAATCCAGGGATTCCCGGTCATGAAGAACGAAGGCCATCCCGACTACCATTTCATCACCGTCCAGATGACCGACGGCGCCACCTTCAAGACCCGTTCGACCTACGGTCAAGAGGGCGCGACCCTGGCGCTGGAAATCGATCCGAAGGTCCACCCAGCCTGGACCGGCGGCAACCAAACGCTGATCGATCGCGGCGGCCGCGTCTCGCGCTTCAACGACAAGTTCGGCGGTTTCATCAAGAAGAAATAAACCGCGGCTCAAAGCTGCGTGGTCGGGGCGCTGGATTCATCCGGCGCCCTTTTCATATCAATCGGCCGCCTCAGGCGCCGGACGGGCTCGCTCCTCTTCAATAAAGTGAGCAATGCGGTCCTCGAGCACGGGCAGCGGCGTCGATCCCAAAGCCAAGATCGTGTCATGGAAGCGGCGCTGATCGAAGCGTTCGCCGAGAGCTGCCTCGGCTTCGCCGCGCAAACGGCGGATCGTGAGTTCGCCAAGCTTGTAGGCAAGCGCCTGACCGGGCCAGCTGATGTAGCGATCGACTTCGGTTTCCACCTCGCGGCGCGATAACGCGGTGTGCGCGGCGAGATACTCGATCGCGCGTTCGCGCGACCAGCCATAGCGGTGGATGCCGGTGTCGATCACCAGACGTGCGGCGCGCCACATTTCATAGCTCAGCCGGCCAAACCGCTCGTAGGGCGTGCGATAGATCCCCATCTCCTCGCCGAGCCATTCGCTGTACAATCCCCAGCCCTCGCCAAAGCCTGAGAAATAGGTCTGACGGCGAAACATGGGCAATTCTTCGCCCTCTTCGCTCAACGCCGCCTGCAGGCTGTGGCCCGGCGCGCATTCGTGCAGCGTCAGCGCAGGAATGTTGTAGAGCGGGCGGCTGGCGAGATCATAAGTGTTCATCAAGCAGCTCTCGAGGCCACCGCGGCCCGCCGTATAATACGGCGCTATCGCGTCGGGCACCGGCAACACGGTGAAGCGTCGGCGCGGCAACAGGCCGATCACGTCGCCGATTTTCGCATTCACGCGATTGACGACGTAGGCCGAGACCATCAACAGCTCTTCGGGCGTTTCGGCGTAGAATCGCGGATCGGTACGCAGGAAGGTCAGAAACTCGGCGAAGCTGCCCTGAAAGCCGCTGTCGCGCATCACTTGGTGCATCTCCGCATCGATGCGCGTGACTTCGCGAAGCCCGATTTGATGGATCTCCTCGGCGCTCAGATTCAGCGTAGTGTACTTGCGGATTTGCGCGGCGTAGTATGATCGCCCGTTCGGCAGCCGCGTTGCGGCCAGCGTCGTGCGTGTTCCCGGCACATATTCGTCCCGGAAAAACCGCAGCAATTCATCGTACGCCGGCACGACTGCCTCGGCGATGGCTGCACGCGCTTGGCTGCGCAATCGTTCACGCTGCTCGCCAGCGATGGCCGAGGGCATATCGTTGAAAGGCGCGTAAAACGGGTTCTGCTCGACATCGGCAACCGCGAACGCGGCGATGGCGGTTTCCCGGCCGGAAAGCGTCGTGCGGGGCGGCGTGAAACCACGCACAAGCCCTGCGCGCATGTTCGCCATGTGCTCAGTGAAGTAGCGCGGAACGTCGCGCATGCGGCTGATATAGCGGCGGTACTCGTCGGCGGTGCGAAAGCCCTGACGCGGCGCCAAATACTGCCAAAACGCCGAGTCGCTATTGACCGGCATTTCCCATTCGCGGAAGCGCACGTCGACGAGCGCCTCCTCGAGATTGGTGCGGAATACGGCGGCGTTGACTTGCTCCGCGTCTGAAAGGTCAGCCGCCGAAATCCGGTCAAGCGCGGCCAGCGTCTCGCGCCAGTGCTGGGCGCGCCGCTGCTGGCTCGCAGGATCGACCCGCGGCAGCCGTCCGGTCGGCTCGGTGCCGCCCTCGCCATCCTCCTGCTGCTCGTATTCGGCGAGACTCCAGGCCCAGTCAGCTTGATAAAGCGCGCGCAGACTGGCGTCGGCGTCAATTTGTGCTTGGTTCGAAGCCTGTTGGGCCTGGGCGCCGTTGGCGCCTGCGGTGGCTGCGAGCGCGAGAAAGGCGCCTGCCGCCAAGCGGAGCATGGACGAACAAATGGACATGCCCGATCTGAACGGGCGGGCGCAGCGAAGGCAAGCCCTCTGCGCTCAGCGGCCGAACGCCTGAGCCAGCAGAGCCATCTGATTGTTGACCGCATTGGCCGGTTCGGCGCCGCCATCGTACATGGTTTCATCCAGCCGGCGCACCCGTTCATAGATTGCGCCGCCCCGGATGATCAGGCTTTTCAGCGCCTCCGGAAGTTCGTCGCTGCCGGCGAAGGCCGCTGCGGCCTGTGGCTCGCGCGAAATGAGGCGATACTTTTCGCTCGACGCTTCCATCAATTGGATCTCGCCGTCGCGCACCGCTCTTTGCACCAAAAGCCAGGACGCCACCTGCATCAGCCGGGTCGTCAGGCGCATGCTTTCCCCGGCATAGGCGAGCGCAGCAGAGCGGGAGAGACGCTTCGAGGCGGCGCGGCCGGGGCCGTCCAGATAGGCCGCGGTTTCCTCCACCAGGCCCATGCCTTCCTTGAAAGTGCGCTCGAAAAGCTCCGAACGCGCGAAATCCATCGCCCGTTGCGTGTCGAAAGGCGCCTTCGCAGGGGAAGTCTGGTTCGTATCGGTCATGAGCCCTTGAAGGTCGCAAGGCGCGGGCCGTCTTAGGCCAAATCCGCGCCCGATGGGTTAAGACGGCCGCGTCCCGAACACCGAATCCGCGGCCGCGCGCTGTTTGCGCTTGGCCGCGATCGCATTCTCGCAAAGTTGAATTTCGAGTTTCAGCTTCTCGATGCGCGCTTCCAATTCTTCGATCGAGGCGTTTTCCAGTTGCTGTTCGAGCGGAACCGCCTTCTTCACCGGCGGCGCAAAAGGATCGTCTTCGATCATGGGCCAATCTCCTCGGGCAGAGTATAAGCGTAAACACAGCTCAGTTTAAGGGAGGCGTGCGTGCTGAAACCGCCCACGATGCGTAGGGTCATTCATGCTCCCGACAAGCCGTTGTCGCTTGTCACCGACGATGTCCCCCGCCCCAGCGCGCACGAAATCCTGCTCCGGGTCGAAGCGGCGGGCGTGAACCGGCCCGACCTGATGCAGCGAGCCGGACTTTATCCGCCGCCGCCCGGCGCCCCGCCGACCCTGGGCCTGGAAGCCGCGGGCGAAATCGTCGAACTCGGTTCCGGCGTCACACGCTGGCATGTCGGCGACAAGGTTACGGCCCTGCTCGCCGGCGGCGGCTATGCCGAGTATGCGATCGCCCACGAAGGCGCTGCGCTCCCGATTCCGAGCGGATTGTCGATGGCGGAGGCGGCGGCGCTGCCCGAGACCGTCTTCACGGTCTGGGCCAATGTGTTTGAAAGCGGCGCACTGAAGCAGAACGAAACGCTGCTGGTGCATGGCGGCGCCTCGGGAATCGGCACCACCGCCATTCAGCTGGCGCGGATATACGGCGCACGGGTGATCGCCACTGCCGGCGACGCCGCCAAGGTGAAACTCTGCGAAAAGCTCGGGGCCGAACGCTGCATCAATTATCGCAGCGAAGATTTCGAGGCGGCCGTGCGCGAACTCGGCGGCGCCGATGTCGTGCTCGACATGGTCGGCGGGCCTTACATCCAGAAGAACCTCGATGTGCTGAACGACCACGGCCGGCTGATCATGATCGCTTTCCTGCAGGGGCCAACGGCGCAGCTCAATCTGATGCGGCTCATGCTCAAGCGTCTGACCATTACCGGCTCGACCCTCCGTTCGCGCAGCGTCAACGAAAAAGCCCGCATCGCCCGCGAAGTTGAGCGCCACGTCTGGCCATGGATCGAGTCAGGCCGGGTCAAGCCGGTGATCGACTCGACCTTTCCGCTCAACGAAGCCGAGCAGGCCCATGCTCGTCTGCAATCGGGCGCGCACGCCGGAAAGATTGTGCTGACGAGCTAGGGTTTCGCATGTGGGGAGCTGACCGGCTCGCCTTTTTGCACGCGCTCGGCGCCGCCGAATACATCTTCTTCCTCCACGGGCCGCTGCCTGCCCTTCGGGCCGGGCGTGTTCGGGGTCGCGCCAGGCTTCACGCCCGCCTTCGTATCCTCATCACGCTCCGGCCGACGTCGCTCCGTCATGGAACTCTCCTTTGATGGGCAACGGCGCAAGCATGCGCCGGTTCCCGGAACGCCCTGACGTGCGCCCCCGTTCAGCAGGAAACGGAGCCGAGCATGCAGAAAGACTCTGATCAAACCGCCAAGAAACAGCGCGAAATTCAGCGCGAGGTTGCGGCAAGAGAGAAGGCCAACGGCAAGACCAACGGCAAGGACCACGCAATGCAGGCCGGTGCGCGGCGCTACCCCGAACCACCGATGCCGGCGCAGCACCTGAAGAAGCCTGGCGAGGAAGCCGACCTCGAACTGCAACCGATGTACGATGCGCCCTATTGGAAGGGTTCAGGCAAGCTCGAAGGCAAGGTCGCCATCGTCACCGGCGGCGACAGCGGCATCGGCCGCTCGGTGGCGGTTCTCTACGCGCGTGAAGGCTGCGATGTCGCCATCGTCTATCTCAACGAGCACGAAGACGCCGAGGACACCAAGCGGGCAGTTGAGAAAGAAGGCGCGCAATGCCTGCTTTTTCCCGGCGACGTAACCGATCGCAGATTTTGCCACGATACGGTCGATCGCATCGTCAAGGAATTCGGCCGTCTCGACATTCTCGTCAACAACGCCGCGTTCCAGATTCATACCACGGAATTCGAAGAGCTGAGCGAAAAGCAGTTCGACGAGACGCTGAAGACCAATCTTTACGGCTACTTCCACATGGCCCAGGCTGCCGTGTCGCACATGACGGCTGGCGCCGCGATCGTCAATTGCGGCTCGGTGACCGGTATCGACGGCAGCAAGGATCTGATCGACTATTCCATGACCAAGGGCGGCATCCACGCCTTTACCCGCTCACTCGCCGGCCATCTCATCCCCAAGGGAATCCGCGTGAATTGCGTCGCCCCCGGCCCGGTGTGGACGCCGCTCAATCCCGCCGACAAACCCGCAGAAAAGGTCAAGGACTTTGGCAAGCACGCGAAAATGAAGCGTCCCGCACAGCCGGAGGAGATTGCGCCCGCCTTCGTTTTTCTCGCGTCGCCGCAGATGTCGAGCTACATCACCGGCGAAATCCTCCCCGTCATCGGAGGATATTGAAGCGAGGGAGACGCTCATGATTATCGGCGCGCATGCAATGATCTATACCCAGGATGCTGCGGCGGACCGGGCCTTTCTGCGCGACGTGCTGAAGTTCAAGCACGTCGACGCCGGCGACGGCTGGCTGATCTTTGCGCTGCCGCCGACCGAAGTCGGCGTGCACCCGCACGACAAGAACGACGAACATGAGCTCTATCTGATGACCGACGATGTCGAGGCCGAAATCGCGCGCCTTAACGCTGCCGGCGTCGCGTGCGATCCAGTGCAGGACCAGGGCTATGGGTTGGTGACATCGCTCGCGCTTCCCGGCGGGGGCAAACTCGGCCTTTATCAACCGCGCCACCCCCTGGCGCACAACCCGTAAGGGCTAACCGCCATCCTGCTTACGCCGCTCGGCGATCAATCCGTCGAAGAAGTCGCGCCACGCCTTCGCCGCATCCGCCCGCACCATGCCGGCTTCGGCGTTCTCCTCGAGGATGGAGACCTTCACCGACAGGCCCCGCAGCAAGTCATCGCCGATCCGCGCGCCTGCGCCAAGCAGCCGCCTCACTATCGCGATATTGCCGGCAAACGCTGCGTTCATCAGCGGGGTCTTGTCGGCGCCGCCCTTGTTTTCCAGGTCGGCGCCGGCGGCAATGAGAAGGTCGACGATCTCGCCATGACCGCGTTCAGCTGCGAAATTGAGTGCGCTGTCGTCGAATTCGCCTCGCGCGTTCACGTTCGCGCCATCTGCTAGGGCCTCGTGCAGGGCGGCTGCGTCACCTGCCGCTGCGGCGGTGAGCAACCGATGATCGGCATCGGACATGCGCAATCACTAGCTGCCGCGGCGAGCAGACGAAAGCGTCAAATCGGCGTTTGCCGCAATCGAGCGGGCCCGGCAGGACCGGGCTCGCCGCCGCCTCAGCCTTCTGGCGCGGGTGCTACGCTTTCAGCCGAGAAGTGCAGCGCCAGATCGGGCGCAAACGGCACGTGCAGCGGCGCCTCATAATTGGCTGTCGCCACGGCGAGTGGAACTGAGCCGGAATCGTCGATGACGAATGAGAACTCGATTTCGGGCGAGCCTATGCTCTCGAGTTGCTCGGCCAACCTCTGTTCAATCTCCGCTTCGGTTACGTCGGGATCAAGCATGGCTGCGCGCAGCGTCCGCTCGAGCGACCATTGCACTGTCGCCCCTTGATAATACGCCATGCCAAGCATCAGCAGCCCGACAATGCAGCTCAGCAGCACCGGCGCGATCATCGCAAACTCGACCGCCGTTGCGCCGCTGTCGTTCGCGGCAAGCCGTTTAGCGGATGCGGATCGCATCATCTGCGGAGTCTCCGTAATCGACCACGACGCCGCCCAGTGTCGCGCTGGCGTGTAGCGTAATGTAGGCTTCCGGCACCGAGCCGCCGCCGCACGGGCTGCTGCAGGCATGCGGGACGTTGCCGCAAAGGCACGCGCGGGTCGCTTCGACAACCGCGTCTTCGGGCATCGCCGTCCACGAGCGGACCACGATTTCCCGTGCAACCGCGAGATCGCGTCCGCCGTTGAGTACATATTGCCCGCCGGAGCGCAGAGCCCCGTGCATGTCAGTGCGCTGATAGACGATTTGGCCGGTTTCCGCGATGCCGAGCAAGGCGATCGCCAGCACCGGCGCGATCAAGCCAAACTCGACGGCGCTGGCGCCGCTCCGCTGGCGGGCGAAATCGAAAAGTCTGGCTAGCAAGCTCATTCGACCAACCTTATTGAGCCCGGGACTTCGATGACGTCGAGGCCGGCGCCCGCGCAATTGACGCCGAAACCGGAATTGCCGCGCAAGTCGATTGAACGCGCGACGATGCGCAAACAACCGTTGTCGCCGGAAAAATTGCCGTTGTGCGTCACTTCCTGGCTTGGAAAGTAAAGCGCGCCCGTGAACGATGAATCGGCCGTGCCGTTGAAGACATTTTCGGCGTTGCCTTGGTCGCGGTCGCCATACATCAGGACGCCCGCGTAAGCCCCGGACGTCGGCGCCGACAGATTGATCTCGGCGGCGCCGTTGAAATGCACGGTTGCGCCATTGGTCAGGAAGAACATGACGCCATCGCCGTTCACCACAGCGTTCGCATTGATGCGAAATTCGCCGCCATCGATGACGTAGGTTCCGGGATTCAGCCTGAACTCACCGGAGAGATTGAGCCCCCCGCAATAGCGGCCCTGAGTGAGTGTCTTCAGCTGATGCGGGTTGCCGCCTGGCACGCTCGTGCACGCCCCCGAAAGCGACGGCTCGGCCAGGCCGGCGTAGGGATCCTGGGCCTGCGGCATCTCCTCCATCGGCGCTGTACAGGACGTGAGCGTAAGATCGGCGCTGACGGCGGTGCCGCCCGCAGAAACGATGCACGGCGCGGTAACATCCGCACTGCCAGCAATGGTTATGGAATCGTCGGCGAGCGAATTGGACATCACTACACAGCCGCTGAATGTCGCGGTCGGGTTGCCGATGAAGATAACGGCGTCATTGGCCCAGGTGTCGAGAGCGAGGATGCATGCCTGTTGCTCATTCTCGTAGGCGGCGACGGCGCGGACGCGAACGCGCATCGGCGCTTCGGTGAACAAGGCGGTGAAATACCGGGGCAAGTCGCGCGCGAGCAGCACCTCCACCGCGCGATCGTTCTGATTAGTCCCCGTGGTTGGCGGCGTGTTCACCTCGATCGTCCCGGGCACATAGCCGTTCTCGGAGGCCTCAGTCTCGGCCGACTCGGAAACGGCGTTGTCACTGCCTCCGGAACGCAACACGACCGCGCCGGCGTTGGCAGCCAAATCCGCCGCGGTTTGCAGTCGGCGTTCCTCGAACAGCCAATAGCCGACTTCGACGCCGAGCCCGGCGCTGCCGATGATCACTGGCAACGACAAGGCGAACGTCACCGCTGTCAGGCCACGGCGATCTCGCAGAAAGAGGGGTCGAATGCGCATCAGGCGACCTTCAAGGACCGCCCCGATCTTCGGCCTCCACGTCTTGATAAGAAATTAGCAAGCTTGACTAACGAAGCATTAACGTCCGCTGGCGCGCGCGCCCGTCCAGCCTGGTCCGCGAACCACGCGGCCGGGTTTCGCCCCAGTATGTTCGCCGTTCCGCAACACCTGCACGCCGTTGACGAACACCTCGCGCACGCCGGTCGAATAGGCGTGCGGGCGGGCAAAATCGGCGTGATCGGTGATGGCCGCAGCATCGAAGACGACGACGTCGGCGAAATAGCCGACCTGCAGCGCGCCACGTTCGCGGACGGCTATCGCTTGCGCTGGCAACGTGGTGAGACGCCGGATCGCCTCTTCCAGCGGCATGAGCTGACGTTCGCGAACATAGCGCCCGAGAAAGCGAGCAAACGTGCCATAGGCGCGTGGGTGCGGATTGAACTGCAAAAAAGCGCCTTCGGGTGCAAGTGACGGCGCGTCCGATCCGAGCATCGTATGCGGCCAGCGCAGGTTGCGCTCGAGATTATCCTCGCTCATCAACACATAGGCGGTGTCGACGCGCGAATTGTCGGCGATGACGAGATCTATGATCGTGTCTTCGGGACTGGCGCCGCGCTCGGCGGCGACCTCAGCGAGTGTCTTGCCGGTATAGCCGCGCAGCTCCGGATTGCGGAATCCGATCAGGATCACGTCCTCTGGCCCGCGCGTGAGCTGATAGAGACTCTCCCACCCCACCGCCGGCGCCCGCATTTCACGCAGCACGCGCGCGCGTATCTCCGGGTCGCGCAGCCGCGCCACCCACGCATCGTGGCCGCCCTCCTGCACCCAAGGCGGCATCGCCGCATCGAGCCCGGTTGCTCCGGCGACGTAAGTGTAGACGTCAGCCGTTATGTCGAGCCCTTCAGCCCGCGCCGCTTCAAGCCGCGCCAAGCCGGCCTCCGACAAATCCCAATTGGTCTCGCCCGCAGGCTTCAGGTGATAGACTTGCGCGCGCGCGCCCGTGGCCCGTGCAATCGCGATCAGTTCGTCGAGCGCCTCCAAGTAGCGGTCGCCTTCGGAGCGGATGTGCGAGATGTAGCCGCCGCCAAACTCGTGCGCTGCAGCCACCAACGCAATCAGTTCGTCGGTCTCGGCATAGAAAGCCGGCGCATAGATCAGCGAGGAGCCGACGCCGAGCGCGCCTTCGCGCATGGCTTGGCGCACCAGCTCCTGCATCCGCGCCAGCTCCGCCGGCGTCGGCGGACGATCTGCTTCGCCGATTTCATGGATGCGGATCGTCGTGGCGCCGACATAGCTTGCGACATTCGTCGAGATCCCGCGTTCGACCAGATGATCGAGATACTCGCCAAGAGTTGTCCAGGCCGGATCGAAGCGGATGTAGCTTTGCTGGCGGATCATCTCGGCGCGCATCGCCTCGTTTATCGGGCCCATCGACCAGCCCTCACCCATCACCTCCAGCGTCACGCCCTGGCGGATATCGCTTTGCGACAGCCCGTCCTCGATCAGCGATTCCGTCGCCCACGACAGCATGTTGATGAAACCCGGCGCCACCGCCATCCCGCGCGCGTCGATGCGCTGCGAGGCACGTGCGCCGGAGAGATCTCCGATCGCGGCAATGCGGTCGCCGCGGATCGCCACGTCGCTCCGGACCGGCGCCGCGCCCGAGCCATCATAGACGGCGCCGTTGGCGATGATGACGTCATAATGCTCAGCGCTTGGCGCAGATGCGCAGGCAGCCAATGAAAACGCAGCGAGTGCGGCAAGTAGCGTCCGGCGCAGCATGAACCCCTCCCAGTCGCGACAGGATAACACTCCCGGGCGCAGGAAGCCCAGAATTCGCCGTCGTTGCAGCCTTCCCTTCCGCCCATCTGCACGTTATATCGCCCTCAACTGACCTCGTCCGCGCCCGGATGCGTCAGCCCGTTGCACCAGATGGCTAGCGCCTGGCGACGACGCCGGGCGCTATTGCATATCCGGAGCCCCCGATGACGCAGAACGTCCTGATGCCGAAGGCCACCGCTGTTTGGCTGATCGAAAACACCTCGCTCGGCTTCGGCCAGATCGCCGAATTCTGCGGCCTTCATCCCCTCGAAGTGCAGGGCATCGCCAACGAAGATGTCGCCAAGGGCATTCGCGGCGTCGATCCGATCGCTGGCGGCTTTCTCTCGCGCGAAGAGATTGCGCGCGGCGAAGCGGACGAAACATACAAGCTGAAAGCGCTCGAGCAGAAGCGCATCGACCTGCCGCAGATCAAGAAACGCGGCGCCCGCTACACCCCGATCGCGCGCCGCCAAGATCGCCCAGACGCGATTCAATGGTTCTTGAAGAACCACCCGGAGGTGCCGGACTCAAAGATCGTGAAGCTGATCGGCACGACGAAAGCGACGATCGAGCAGGTCCGCAACCGGACGCACTGGAATTCATCGCAGATCAAACCGGTCGATCCGGTGACGATCGGTCTCTGCAGCCAAATCGAGCTCGACGCCGTCGTCGCAGAAGCCGCGAAGAAGAAAGCGCGCGAGGAAGAGCGCGCGGCGAAAGCCGCCGCGAAGACGCTGAAGGCCGCACAAGAAACCGTGCCGGCGGAGACGTACCAACAGCCCCGGGCCAACGACGAGGCCTGAGCGCTTTATCTGCGCCACACCTGCCTCAGCCGCGCATCGCGTCCGCAACCGGCGCGATACATTGCATAGCGGTCCGGGTTTCGGCGGGCGAAATCACGATGGTATTCTTCCGCCTCGGTGAACCGGCCTAGGTTGAGGATCGGCGTGATCACGCGCCCGTTGACGCGTCCCCCCGCAATCACCGCGCGTTTGCTCGCTTCAGCGTCCTCGCGCTGGTGCGGCGTGACGAAAATCGCAGGCCGATAACTCGAGCCGCGATCGCAGAACTGGCCGCCATTGTCGGTCGGGTCGGTAAAGGACCAGTAGCGATCCACCAGTTGGCGATAGCTGATCACATTGGGGTCGAAGCGCACCCGCACCGCCTCGTAATGGCCGGGATGGTTCTCGTAAGTCGGGTTGGCGTTGCGCCCGCCGGTATAGCCGCTCATCACCGAAATCACGCCCGGGATCGCGCCCATATCGTGCTCCATGCACCAGAAGCAGCCGCCGGCGAACACGGCCTCCTGCTGGCCTCCGGGCAGCGGTTCCTGGCGCGGCTGCTGCGCCGAGGAGGACTCGGCCGAGCAAGCGGCGGCAAACAGAAACAAGCTTGCGAACAAGGCGCGGATCATGCCGGTTATACGAACCGCAACGGCGCATGGTTTCAAGCAACCAGGCGCGCTTCTGATCCGTATGCTAGTGCGAACCGGAGCCAGACCCATGAAGCTGATCCCTGCCCTCCTCGCCGCCGTTCTGCTTGCCGGCGGCGCTGGCGTCTATGCCTACGGCCAACAGCGCGGCGCCGCCGTTCAGGCAGAGCGCGCGCCGTCCGCTTTGGAGCGCCTGCGCAACTGGGTCATGGATCAGAACGGCACCGAGCGCGCCTTCGACAATGAGTACTGGGATCACCACGAGACCGGCATCTATGTCGAAGCCCGCACGGGCGAAGCATTGTTTGCATCGACCGCAAAATATGACAGCGGTTCCGGATGGCCCAGCTTCACGCGGCCGATCGATCCCGACAACATCATCCTGCGCGAAGACAATGCCTTCGGTATGCGCCGCATCGAAGTGCGTTCGCGCCGCGGCAATGCACATTTGGGCCACGTCTTCGACGATGGCCCGCGCAATTCCGGCGGCCAGCGGTTCTGCATCAACAGCTGCGCCATCCGTTTCATCCCGCGCGATCGCATGGAGGCGGAGGGCTACGGACAGTATCTGGCGCTGGTGGACGGAGAGTAGTTCTACTTCGTCATTCCGGGGCAATGCGAAGCATTGAACCCGGAACCCAGGGCTGATCCAGCGTTCGCTCTGGATTCCGGGTCCACGCTGCGCGCGTCCCGGAATGACGAAGCTGAATTAGCGCGGCAGCTTACCCTGCTCGATCAGCACGCCGAGGCGATCCTGGACGCGGAGGTTTGTCATCCAGATTTCGCCAAGGAGACGCAGCACCAGGATCGTCGCGGCGCCGCCGCCGAGCATGCCGACTGCAATCAGCAGCGCGGTGAAGAAGTTCGGCGTGTTGATCGACGTCAACACTGCGAGCGCGCCGAGAATGGCGAACAGGCCGATGAAGGCCGACAGGATCTGGAATACCGCCGTCAATACAGCGGGCGTTAGCGCTTGTTCGAAGGAGAATAAAGCCCGCACGCGGCGCTCCCGAATTCACCGAGAACGCTAGCGCGCCGGTTCCACCCGCTCAATCTCGCGCGCCGCAGAGTTGAGCTTTTCGTGCGTCGGCGACGCGTCCGAAACGTGGTTAATGATGCTCCATGCTCTGTCGGAGCTGTTCGATTTCTTCTTTGAGCCTGAGTTTTTGGCGTTTCATCGCCGTCAGCCGCGTCGCATCGACGGAGGGATGCTGGGCTTCAGTCTTGATGATTAGGTCGAGATCCCGATGCCGCGCGTCGAGTTCGCGCAGCCGCTGCTCGATAGCCATCGAAGGCGCCTCCTATAGCTTTGGCGAGTCCAAGCATGCGCCTCTTTTCCAGTGTTGTCTGCTTACATCAGCAATAAAAATAAAGTTTCTCCCTGCGGCCTGATTCTGGCCGGATTTTCCGGCTCGATCAGCGCTTTACACCGTCCCGCAGGCGTGTCTTAGCTCGGTTTTCGCGGCGCTGGCGGGCGCGCGCGGAAGCTACGGACGCGATGGGTCATGGATTCCGAAGACGGAACCGGCTTTGACATTAACGACACGCCGGAACGACGCGCGCTGAAGGCCCGCCTCATGGAGTACCGCGAGGAGCACCGCGCCCTCGACTCCGCCATTTTTGCCCTCCAGGAACAGAGCGGTGGGGATGCGCTCCAGCTCGCCCGGCTGAAGAAGCGCAAGCTCGTTTTGAGGGACCAGATCAAATGGATCGAGGATCGGCTGACGCCGGACATCATCGCCTGAAGGCGTGGCTGGGCGGAGCGGCGCTGCTCGCGGCGATGACGCCGGCAGCCGCGTGGGCGCAAGACGCCGAGGGCGAGGCGCAGACCAAGGGCGTTTTTTCTGTCGTTGTCGAAAACGACAGCCTCTCTTCCGGCGCCGACCGCAACTACACTTCAGGCGTCAAGCTCGCTTTTGTTTCCCAAGTCGATGAAGTGCCCGACTGGCTCGACGGCGCGCGCGGACTGACACGCACGTTCTCCGGCTCTGATCCGGATTTCTGGGGCATCTCGGTCGGCCACTCGATCTTCACGCCGGAAGACATCAGCGCCAATCCTGCGCCGCCCGGCCAGCACCCCTATGCTGGTTGGCTCTACATGCAGATCATGGTCGGAGCCGAAGAGGATCGGCAGGACGGCCGCGAGCCGCGCTATCTCGACACTTACGAACTCGAAATCGGCGTCACCGGTCCTTCCGCGCTGGGTGAGGAGGCGCAGCGCGGCATCCACGAATGGCTGGGCGCGCCCGATCCGCAGGGCTGGGACAGCCAGCTCAATGACGAACTCGCTTTTGCCGTGTCGTTCGAACGCCGCTGGCGCCCGCCTTGGGGACGCTGGTCGAGCGATATCGGCGGCCTTGAGTTCGATCTGACGCCAAGCGCGGGCGTCACGCTCGGCACATTGCGCACGGAAGCGCGCTTGGGCGCAGCGGCGCGGATTGGTTGGCGGCTCGACAACGATTACGGCCCGCCAAGGGTGCGTCCCTCGCTCGCCGGCGTCGAGCACTTTTCCGGCGGTCCGCTGTCGTGGCAAGTATTCGCGGGCGTGCAGGGCCGCGCGGTAGCGCGCAACCTCTTCCTGGACGGCAACACGTTCGAAGATAGCGCCTCGGTCGACCGCAATCCCTATGTCGCTGATTTCCAAACAGGGTTCTCGATCAGCGCCGGCGATTGGCGGCTGGCTTACACTTATGTCTGGCGCACCGAGGAATTCGAGACCCAACCGACGCGCCAGGATTTTGGCGCGCTGGCGCTGAGCGTCCGGTTGTAGCGGGCGCCGCTCGCCGTTCGACTCCTGATCCATCCCGCGCTACCGATAAGCTGCCGAGTTGGGGGACCGCTCATGAGCTTCTGGGACAGCGTATTCACGATCGTGTTCGGCTCGCGGCGGTCGCCGCAAAGACCGGCCCCGGGTCCTGCCCCGACGCCGCAGCCACGGCCGGCGCCGCCGGCAAACACGACGCCGTCCCAGCCCGCGCCGCCCCCTACCCCCACACCGACGCCGTCGCCACCTGCGCCGCCGCCGCCCGCTCATCCCGCGCCCGAACCACAACCGCAGCCGGCGCCTCCGCCCGCATCGCCGCCGCCCCAGCCAGGACCGTCGCAGCCACAGCCCGCGCCGGCGACGATGGTCGCACTCGGCTGCGTCGACGCCGGGATCAGCGATGAACAATGTGCGGCTTATCTAGCCGAGGTCGAACGCACGACGCGTGTGCAACTCTCGTCGGTGGTGGACAAGCTCGACAAGGTGAAGATCGCGCGGATGCCGGCCGCGAACGGCGCTATGACAATTGCTCAACTCCAGCAGGCGCTGACGCAGATCGGCTTCTTCCCGGGCGGCCGCGCCGACGGCATTTGCGGCTACCGCACGCAATCGGCGATCCGGCTGTTCCAGGAATATGTACGCACGATGGAGAACGTGCCGGACTTCGTTCCCGACGGACGCTATGGACCGCAGACCCATGCGCACCTGCAGCGCTGGCTCGCGTCGGGCCAGCAGCCGAACTGGGGCCAGCGGCCTGGCGAGTATGAGGCCTGGCTTGGATTCTTGGAGCGGGTGAAGTCCGCGCGGGCTGCGAATCCAGGGCCGCTGTTGGAAAAGGTCAATGCCTTCGCCGGGGCGACCGACACACGCAAGGTCGCCGACTGGGACTTTTCAGGGCCTGGCAACATTCATCTCATCGGCCTTCGGCGCAGCGAGTTCACCAACAAGTCTGACGACATCTTCGTGCTGCTGATGAAGGGCCTGGTGTTCAAATTCCAGGGCTCGACCGATCCAGGACGCAGCAGCCACGCCGAGGGCGCGCCTTACATCGTGCCAGGCCAACACGATTATCACTTTGGCTGGCACCAGGCGAAATACTTGGCGCTGCGGCCACTGAGCGCCGGGGTGCTGATCGTTCGCAGCGGCGCCGATGGCAGGCTCGACGCGGCTGACATGTCGAAGGAGTTGCAGCCGAACGCCACGATCAACATTCACTGGGGCGGCAGAGGTCTGGCCGGAAACGTCAACAGCTGGTCGGAAGGCTGTCAGGTCGTCACCGGCTCGGTGTACATCAATCCGGCCGGCCAGCTCGTGAACTGCACCGCATTCGCGGCGGTGACGCCCGACGAACCCATGGAGCAGACCAGCAAGACGCGCGGCGCCTATAACGTGCTGCGCGATGTGGTGACTGCGCTCTCGGGTGACATGCAGAACGGCAACCGCGTGAAATACACGCTGCTAGAGGAAAGCGATCTCGCCCAATCACCTGAAATCCAGCAGACCCTCGCCGACGCCCGCGCCCGGGTGCTGGATTTTGCGACCTAGATCAGGTTCGGTTGCGGGTCGAAGCGAAGCCGCGTCGCAATCAGAATCCGGCAAACGCTTGGGTCTGAGCGCGGCGCGCGTGCTTCTCGGCGTACATGGCTTCGTCGGCGCGCGCGAGTGCGGTCTCCGGATCCTCGACCATGGCGATCGGATGTACGCCGACCGAGGCGCGGATGCGATGCGGCACGCCAGCGTGGAGGATGGCGCTCGAATTGACCTTGTCTGAAAGCGCTTGCGCCTTGGTTTTCGCTTCCGCGGCCGTTGCCCGATTGAGAATGACGCCGAACTCGTCGCCGCCGATGCGGCCAACGACATCGCTCTCACGAACGCTGTCGAGCAGCAGTAGGCCGACATGGCGCAACACTGCATCGCCGGCGGAATGCCCATAGCCGTCATTGACGGCCTTGAAGCCGTCGAGATCGATGTAGATGACGGCGGCCGGCGTCTTGTAGCGCTCGACCTCGGACATTGTCCGGTGCAATTCACGCAAAAACGCGCGGCGGTTGGAGACAGGCGCGAGCGTGTCGCGATCGGCCAGCGCCTCGGCCGCTTCGAGCCTGGTTTTCAATTCCGCCAGTTCGGCGGTGAGTCGGGCCAGCACCTCGAGGCCCGCCTCGGACACGTCGCGTCCGCGCAAGCCAAGCTCCTGCAAAAGCTGGCTCGTTTCGCGTGCGGGTCGGGCCGATCCAAACAGCATCCTTACCCACAGCCATGCGCCAGGCGGGTAAAAGCCGCCTTAACCGCTTGCGGGAGCGGGCTGGACGGCGTGCGCCGGTTCGATTACTTGGCCGTTTTTTAGGAGCAGCCGAAACATGGCTACCCCCTCTTTGTTGGTGGGCCTGATCATGGGCTCGAAATCCGACTGGGAGACGATGAAGGCCGCAGCCGACGTGCTCGACGCACTCGGGATAAGCTACGAAGCCAAGATCGTCTCCGCCCACCGCACCCCGAAGCGTCTCTACGATTATGCCGCAAGCGCCAAAGCGCGCGGGCTGAAAGTGATCATCGCAGGCGCCGGCGGCGCCGCCCACCTGCCGGGCATGACCGCCTCGCTGACGCCCCTGCCCGTGCTCGGAGTGCCGGTGAAGAGCCGCGAACTGAAGGGCCTCGATAGCCTGCTTTCGATCGTGCAGATGCCCAAAGGCGTGCCGGTTGCAACGCTGGCGATCGGTGAAGCCGGCGCGGCGAACGCCGCGATCATGGCGGCGTCCATTCTCGCGCTTCAGGATGACGAACTGGCCCAGCGGCTGGACGCCTATCGCGCCAGGCAAACCGAATCGGTGGCCGAAAGCCCGACATGACCGCGCTCGCGCCCGGCAGCACGATCGGCATTCTCGGCGGAGGCCAGCTTGGCCGCATGCTTGCGATCGCCGCAGCGCAGCTTGGCTTCGATGTCTGCATCTTCACCGATGAGCCCGATAGTCCGGCCTCGAGGGTCGCCGCCAAGACGCTTGTTGGCGGCTATCTCGACCGTTCTGCGCTCGCCGATTTCGCGCGCCGCGTCCACGTCGTAACCACGGAATTCGAGAACGTTCCGGCCGAGACGGCTGAGGCGTTGATCGAAGCTGGTGCGCGCGTGGCGCCGACGCCTGCCGCGCTCGCCATTGCGCAGGACCGCTTCGACGAGAAGAGCTATTTCCAGAGTGCGGGTATCGCGACGCCGGCGTTCAAGGCGATAGCGTCGCAGGAGGACCTGGATACGGCAGTCGAAGAAATCGGCGCGCCCGCAATCCTGAAAACCCGGCGCCTCGGCTACGATGGGCGCGGGCAAATACGCATCCACGTCGCCGCTGACGCAAGAGGCGCCTTCGCAAAACTGGGCGCGCCGGGGATTCTGGAGGGGTTTTGCGCGTTCGAACGCGAAGTCTCCATCATCGCGGCGCGCGGCGCGGATGGCGCGATCGCTTTCTATGATCTGAACGAGAATGAACACGCCGGCGGCATTCTTTCGCGCACGACGCTGCCGGCGCACGTCGGCAACCAAACCATCCTCGAAGCACAGGCCGCCGCGCAACGCGTGCTCGAGGCATTTGATTATGTCGGCGTGCTGGCCATCGAGTTTTTTGTGATGCCGGATGGATCGCTCGTCGCCAATGAGATGGCGCCGCGTGTGCACAATTCGGGGCACTGGACCATCGAAGGCGCGCTGACTTCACAATTCGAGCAGCACATCCGCGCCGTCGCCGGCTGGCCGCTGGGACCGACCACGCGCATCGCCAATATCGAAATGCTCAATTTGATCGGCGATGACGCAAACAAATGGTCCGAGTTCGCCGCCGATCCCACGGCCCATCTGCATCTTTACGGCAAGCGCGACGCGCGCGCCGGCCGCAAGATGGGGCACGTGACGAAACTCAAGTCGGGCTAGCGCGGGAAGGCCTCTTCGCGCGAAGTGAACAGCCACAGCCCGATGACGTAGAGCGCCGGCGTGACGAACCAGAGCACCTCGACGATCGCGCCCGGCGCACGCCGGATGAAAGCGGTGACGTTTTCACCGCCCTCAACCTCGCCGCCAATGGCCACCACGGCCGGATTGGCCAGGACCAGCAAGGCGATGAAGCAGACCCAGAAAGCGATAGCGGTCGCTACAATAGGGCTAGTGCGCTCGACGTAATCGTCGGCCGGGTGGTCGTCCAAGTGGGTCAACGAGGTCCAGATCGTCAGCGGCCAGGCCGCGGCGTTGAGGAATCGTAACGGAGCGGCAGCCATGTGCGCCTCCACGGAAGACTCCCACTATAGCCTCACGAACCCGTGATGTCAGCGCAATGACGTAAATTTCAGCGCCCGTAACGAATGCGGGCGGCGACGCCAACCGCCGTCTGAACGCCCTCCCCGATCGGTTTCAATCGCGCCTTCAGCTTCTCGAACTGCATCACATTCTCAATACGCGCATCCAGGAACGCCCAGGTCATTTCGTTATCGGGGCTGTCGTCGCTGAACCAGCGTGCGTAGGTGCTGGCCAACACACCGGAGAGAATAGCGCGCTTCGAATAGTAGTTTTCGTCGGTCGAGGTATCGCCGAGCGCGCGCCAGATATGGTCGGCGGTGCGCCACAACAGACGCGCCGCTTCCGGCGCGCGCAGCGGGTTGGCCAGCGCCCTCGTCATGGCGCGGGCGGCATCCTTGTGCGGTTGCTGCGCCTCGAGCCTCACCTGCACGGCGGCGCGCACGCGCTGGCGCACCTTCATGGCGCCGAGGTCGAGCTGGTCGAGCCGTTCGAGCATGGCGGCGTCGGCGCGCGCGGCAAAGGCGTCAATCAGATCGAACGCCCCCCTGGGACAGGCGAGCGCCGCCTCGCCCTCGCTCAAGCCTGCCTCGGCCACGGCAGCCTTATAGGCGGCGTCGGTCCAGCCTTCGCGTGCCGCATGGGCGGGAAAAACTTCGAGAATCCTGGTCCGGAACCGGGCTGAAGGGGCGTCGGTCATGGGCGCAACGCTACGCCGGGCCCCCAGCGGCAGCAATGGACAGGTCCGCGGCCTTTTGCTATCAGCCCGCCTTCGCTTCAGAACGATGGCCCGGCGCTGACCAGCGGCGGCGGTTCGTTTCGTGTTTGGTATTCGGTTACGGGAGACGGTCCTGGTACAGATTTTCGTCCGCGACAACAACGTCGATCAGGCGTTGAAAGCGCTCAAAAAGAAGATGCAACGTGAAGGCACCTTCCGCGAGATGAAGCGTCGTAACCACTACGAAAAGCCGTCGGAAAAACGCGCGCGTGAGCGCGCCGAAGCCGTGCGCCGCGCCCGCAAGCTGGCGCGCAAGCGCGCCCAGCGCGAGGGCCTGCTGCCACGCCCGCCGGCGAAACCGCGCTAAGCGCCGAGCTCGAATCGACCGAGTTCCAAACGCCGCCCTGGACCGGGCGGCGTTTTTCATTGGCCCCGAATTTCCCCCGACGCGCGCCATCTTTCGATGACCCCTTGCGCACGCACAACATCCCGACGTGCTAGCTGCTCTCCGCCAGTCGTTGCATCAGTTCGGCGGCCTCCGCCAGCCGCGCGCGTTCTTCCCGGGTGAGTTTCGCCAAGCGCTTTTGCAGCAGCGCCAGGCGACGCCGGCGTCCCGCTTCCATCAAGGTGCGGCCGCGGACCGTGACTTCGATGCGAAGGCCGCGTTTGTCCGCCCGGTTCGTACGCTTGGCGACAAGGCCCTCGGCTTCCAGATCGCTCACCAGTTTCGACATCGTCGCCGCCGTCACTTGTTCGGCGCGCGCAAGCGCGGAGAGGCTCATGGCGCCGCCGAAGGTGAGAACAGAGAGGGCCGAGAGCTTTGGCGCGGACACCCCGGTTTCGGCATCGGTTACCCGCACTGCGCGCAACAGCGTGATCGCCGCGCGGTGAATGGCGTTGGCGACATTGAGAGGATCGGTAGAAGCCATGCTGCGAATCTTCGCTTGACTTAGTTAGTTAGTCAAACTAAATATTAGCCGATCAGCGGATGACCTAATGTGCTCGTTCCGGGTGCGAACGAGAGCCAGCCCCGAAGGAGGCCGCCATGAACACCGCGCCGCCGCTTCTGTCCGGCATTTGCCAGATCGCATTGGCCAGCGCCGATCCGGGCGCACTGGTGGCGTTCTATCGAGACACGCTTGGATTTCCGGTTCTGTTCGAGACCAACGGGATGACATTTTTCCAATCGGGCGCGACGCGGCTGATGATCGGCGCCGCTCAGCCCGGCCAGCAAGTCGGCGGCGACGCCGTCATCTATTTCGAACCGCGCGACTGGAGCGCCGCTGAAACCGCGCTCGAAGCCAAGGGCATCGCCTTCATCCATCCTGCACAGAAATTGCAGGAAGCGCCCGGACGCGAACTGATGCTGCGCGCCTTCAAAGACCCCGAGGGTCACACCTTGGCGCTGCTGGGCTGGCGCGCGCGCTAGCGGCTGGAACGCCGACGATCATGGCGTCCATTGACCGAGCGCATCGGGTAGTGGCAAGCCTTGCGCCAGCGAGGTCGCCAGCCCTTTCTAGGTTTCCGATGCACGATCTGGTCCTTCGCGGCGGCACGGTGGTCGATGGCGCCGGGTGTGAACGCTACGTCGCCGATGTGGCGATCGATGACGGGTTGATCACGCAAGTGGGCGGCAAGATCGGCCCCGGCCGGCAAGAGATCGACGCGACCGGCAAGATCGTCGCGCCCGGGTGGGTCGACGTACACACGCACTACGATGGCCAGGCCACCTGGGATCAGGAAATGGCGCCCTCCTCTTGGCACGGCGTCACCACCCTGATCATGGGCAATTGCGGAGTTGGCTTCGCACCCGCCAAGCCCGACAAACACCAATGGCTCATCGGCCTCATGGAAGGCGTCGAAGATATTCCGGGCACTGCGCTCTCGGAGGGCATGACCTGGAACTGGGAAACGTTCCCGGAATATCTCGATGAACTCGAGCGGTTGCCGCGCACCGTCGACGTCGGCACGCATGTGCCGCACGGCGCGGTGCGCGCCTACGTGATGGACGAACGCGGCGCGCGCAACGATACGCCGACCGCGGACGAGATCGGGCGCATGTCGCGCATCGTCGAAGAAGGTTTACGCGCCGGCGCACTCGGTTTCTCCACGTCGCGCACGATCCTGCACCGGTCGGTGGACGGCGAACTCGTCCCCGGCACCACTGCAACCAAGGAAGAGTTGGTCGGCATCGGCCGCGCCATGGGGCGCGTCGGCCATGGCGTGTTCGAAATGGCGTCGGATCTGAGGCGTGACTGGAACGAGTTCGAGTGGATGGGCGAACTCTCACGCGAGACCGGCCTGCCGGTGACGTTCGCAGCGCTGCAATCGATCGCGAAAGAACTGCCGCTCGACGAGCAGATCAGCGAAATGCGGGCGCAGAATGCGAAGGGGGCAAACATCGTCGCCCAGATCGCGCTACGCGGCAACGGCGTCATCATGGCTTGGCGTGGCACGATCCACCCGTTCCGCTTCCGTCCGGCTTGGCAAGAGATCAGGGACTTGCCGTGGGCCGAGCAGCTGGCGCGGTTGAAGGACCCGGCCTTCAAACAGCGCATGATCAACGAGCCTAATCAGTTTCCGCAGAGCGATCTCATTGGCCTCATCATGGTTGTCGCGGGGGGATGGACGCTGCAGTACGAAATGGGCGCATCATTCAATTATGAGCCGGGCCAAGACGAGAGCATCGCCGCGCGCGCAGCGGCGGCCGGCGTCAAGCCTGAAGACTACGCCTACGACCTGCTGATGCGCGATGAAGGCAGCGGCTTCATCTACTTCCCAATTCTGAACTACGCCGACGGCAACTTGAACTTCCTCGAAGCGCTCCAACATGCCGACGACACCGTCAACTCGCTCTCCGACGGCGGCGCCCATTGCAGCACGATTTGCGACGCCGCCTCGCCTACCTTCATGCTGGAGCATTGGGTGCGCGACCGCGTCGGCAAACGCATCACCCTCGAGCATGCGGTCAAGCGGCAAAGCCGCGATACGGCGCGGCTTTACGGGCTCGAAGATCGCGGCGTGATCGCGCCGGGCTACCTGGCCGACATCAACGTGATCGATTTCGAAAAGCTGAAGCTTGGCAGGCCTTGGCTTGCGTTCGATCTGCCGGCCAACGGCAAGCGGTTGCTGCAGAAGGCCGAAGGCTACGTCTGCACGATCAAGTCGGGCGAAGTGACCTTCCGCAACGGCGAATACCTTCAGGTTCATCCCGGCCGCTTGATCCGCGGGCCGCAACGCGCGCCGGCGGCAATGGCGGCGGAGTGACTCTTCTTGGACCGCCGGCGTCCTCGCCGGCATACGGTGCTTCAGCGCGCACCGTCCGAGAATATTTAGAGACCTGTTGCCGGCGGGGACGCCGGCGGTCCAAGCCTAGCCCTTCGCCTTGCGCCGCCAGCTCGACAGGCTGACGTGTTCGACGACGCCTGCCCTGAACACCCGTGCTGCGAGCCACATCACCGCGATCACGGTGGCGATCATCATAGCACCCATGCCGGCGATCTCGATCCAACCAAGGCCGGAGGGCGCCCGGATCAGCAGCAGGAATGGCGTGAACAACGGGATCCAGGACGCCGTCTCGATGATCGGCGCGTTGGGATTGTCCAGCGCCGGCGTGATCAGCATCATCGGCATGGCGAGTACAAGCGCGACCGGCCCGAGCAGCGTCTGCGCCTCCTGCAGCGATTCACACAACGATCCCAGCGCCAGAAAGATCGCTCCGTACATGAGATAACCGGCGATGAAACCGACACAGAACGCCGCCAGCAGTCGAGGTTCGAGGAACGCCGCCGCGACTTGGCCGAGTATCGAGTCGCCGGCGCGTTCGGCCGCGAGCGCCAGCAACCCACCACCCAACGCGCCCCAGAACAGAAACAAAGTGGCGCTGACGGCGGCGACGCCGAGCAACTTTCCGATCAGCATCTGCATCGGGCTGACGCTGGTTAAGAGCGTATCCAGAATCTTGTTCGATTTTTCCTCGATCACGCCGTTCAGCAGCATATTGGCGACCGAGAAGACCACGCTCCAGAGCACGAACGCGAGCGCCAACGCAGCATAGAACGGCGCCCGATCGCGCAGCGTCACGCTTTCGCCCGTGCTGGCGCGCGGATCGAATTGTGCGATTTGCGGATCGAACCCCTGCAGGCGCTCGGCTTCACTCGGCGGCAAACCCTGCGCGGCGAGCGCCTCGCGCTGCATCTGGAGCCGCATGGCCCGGTAGGCGATGTTGGTCGGCTCGTCGTGGCTGAGCGCGGTGCTCCAATACTCGATCACCGGTGCTCCGGCTTCGTTGCGCCGGATATTGAGTGCGCCATAAAGCGCCCGGCCGTCGGCCAAGGTCTGCGTGCCGTCGAGATAGGGGCGCATGCCGTCGATAGCGTCGGCGGGCGGCTCGGCGATCTGATATCGCGGCGACAATTGCGGAAATGCGCTCAGCGCCCGCGGCGCGTGCTCAGCAACGACGACGCGGGCAGCAGCGATCGCGGCGGCCCGGTCGGGCGCTGCATCGAACGCCTGCATCGCTGGCGCCTCGATAGCGGGGGCCGTAGCGGCGAGATAGCCGCGAATTTCGCCGCGCACATCGCGGCGCGCTGTGGCCTCGAATGCGTTTCGCACCGCATCCGCGTCCCCGGCGCGCTCAGCCAGAATCGCCAGCACTCGCGGCGGTTCGGCGCGCGCCAGCACGATCGGCGCAAATAGCAGAACGGCGATGATCAGCGGCGCCGTCAGCAGCGAAAGCCAGAAACCCCAAGCGCCCACATAGGCGAGATAATCGCGGCGGGCGACGAGGAAGATCGGCGACATCGCTCTATTCCGCTGCGCTGATGGCGATCTTGTCGCCCACGAGCGCAACGAACGCCTCGTGCAGGCTGGCGCGCGCCGGCTCGAATAGCGAAAGCGGCGCGCCGGCCTCGACGCAGGCCTGGAGCAGCTGTCGCGAACCGTGGCCGTTTTCCAGCCGAACACGCCAGCGTCGGTTGCCGTGCTCGCCGAGTTCTTCGTTCCATTTGAAACCAAGCGGCGCCAGCACTGGGCTCATGTCGTAATCGCCATCGGTCTCCAGCACGGCGACGCTTGGCGCCAAAGCAAGCGCTTCTCGCACCGTGCCTTCGAACGCCGCCTTGCCTTGCGCAATGAGCAGGATACGGTCGCAGAGCCGCTCGGCGTGCTCCATCACGTGCGTGGAAAACAGGATGGTGCGCCCGGCTTGCGCCTGCGCGCGAATTGTCTCTTCCAGCACCCGCTGATTGACCGGGTCGAGGCCGGAAAACGGTTCGTCAAAGATGATGAGTTCCGGTTCGTGAGCAATGGCGCCCAGGACCTGGACCTTCTGCGCCATCCCCTTCGAGAGAGTCTTCACTTTCTTGCGCTTGACCTTGCCGAGGCCGTGCTCGGTAAGCAGCAGGTCTGCGCGTTTGAAAGCCTTGCCGGCAGGCGTGCCCTTGAGACGTGCGAGATAGGCGATTGCCGCGCGCGCGCTCATCGAGCGATAGAGGCCGCGCTCCTCCGGCAGATATCCGACCCGTTTCATCGTCTGGCGGTCGGCCGGTCCGCCGAGCACCGAGATGCGGCCCGCAGTGGGCCGCAGGACGCCGACGAGCATGCGCAACGTCGATGACTTGCCCGCGCCGTTGGGTCCAAGCACGCCATAGATCGATCCCGTGGGAACACGAAAACTGAGGTCCTGCACCGCGGTGCGTGCACCGTAGCGCTTGACCAGCCCCTCTGCTTCAAGCGCGGCTTGCATCGAAAATCAGCTTTAGCGGCCCGAAAACCGAGATCAAGCGCGCGCCCCCGTTCGCGTTGACGGGTGTCGCAAAGCGGGACAAATCAGACACGCGACTGGGGAGGCTCAGATGGCGATCGTACGCATCGTTTTCGGAATTGTCATTGGCATTGCCGTCGGCTTCGGCCTTGTCATGGTCGGCGACGCCTTGAATCAGCGATTTTTTCCGGCGCCCGCAGACGTTCAGGTCACCAATCCCGAAGCCCTGCGCGACTACATGGCGACGGCGCCGCTTACATCGCTGCTCGGCTTGCCCGTGACCTGGACGGTCGCCGCCTTCGCCGCCGCGTTCGCAGCTGCGAAGATCGGCGCCAAGGTCTGGGCAGGCTGGCTTGCAGGGGGCGTCGTCTTCGCCGCCACTTGCCTCAACCTGGCGCTCATCCCTCATCCGCTGTGGATGCTGATTGCAGCCATCATCCTCGTACCGGCAGCCGCATGGTTGGCGCGAGACTGGGCGGTTCCTAGGCTGCCCGGTGAAGTTTTCGAAAACTCGCATGCGTCCCTTGCGGAGAGGAAAGTACCGGCGTTAGCTCTCGGCCTTTCCATTGTGGAGGGCCTCCAGCATGAACGCGCCCGATCCCGACAAGCTGAACGCATTTCTTGGAAAACTGGTTGGCGATCTCGGCGCCGCAGCGAGCACGGCGCTGGTGCTTCTCGGTGACCGGCTCGGCATCTACAAGGCGATGGCCGACGGTAAGGCAGTGACGCCGGAAGAACTTGCGGACAAGACCAGACTGAACCCGCGTTATCTGCGTGAGTGGCTCTCCGCCCAGGCCGCGGCCGGTTATGTCGACTACAATCCCAAGAGCAAGAAGTTCAAGCTCAATCCGGAACAGGCCTGCGCGTTCGCCGACGAAGGCGGACCTGCATTCTTCGCCGGCGCCTTCGATGTGGCGCAAGCGATGTGGCTCGACGAGCCGAAAATTGCCGCGGCGTTCAAGAGCGGCAAGGGCGTCGGCTGGCACGAACATGCAACCTGCCTTTTCCGCGGCACCGAACGGTTTTTCCGTCCCGGCTACAATCGCCATCTTGTCTCGGAATGGATTCCGTCCCTGCGCGGGGTGAAGGAGAAACTGGAGAAAGGCGCGCAGGTCGCGGACGTGGGATGCGGCCACGGCGCCTCCACGATCCTCATGGCGCTGGCGTACCCGAAGTCCAAGTTCTACGGCTACGACTATCATGAGCCGTCGATTCTGCGCGCCAGACAGCTGGCGAAGGAAGCCGGCGTCGCCAAGCGGATAACTTTCGAGAAGGCCAGCGCCAAGGACTACCCGGCGATGGATTACGATTTGATAGCCTTCTTCGACTGCCTGCACGACATGGGCGATCCCGTGGGCGCCGGCAAACACACCAGAGAGGCGCTGGCGCCTGACGGCACGTGGATGATCGTTGAGCCGTTCGCCAACGACGATCTCAAGGACAACCTGAACCCCGTGGGTCGGGTCTATTATGCAGCGTCGACGATGATCTGTACGCCCGCCTCGCTTTCCCAAGAGGTCGGCTTGGGGCTTGGTGCTCAAGCCGGTGAAGCGCGTTTGAAAAAGGTGGCCAAGGACGCGGGCTTCAGTAAATTCCGCCGAGCCGCCGAGACGCCTTTCAATCTGGTGTTCGAGGCGCGCGCCTGACACTGGGTGGGAAGGAACAATCGATGCGAAGTTTGATTCTGGCCGCTGCGCTGGCTGCAGCGGGAGCGGCCTACGCCGAACCCGTCAGCTATACGCTGGATCCCGCGCACACGCAGGTTGCGTTCGTGGTGGACCGCTTCGGCTTCAATCGAGTGCTCGGCCGGTTCGAGGACGTCACGGGGGACGTCGTCCTCGATGAAGCGAATCCGGCGAACTCGTCGGTGCACGCCACGATCCAGGTCGCCAGCATCGACACCGGCAACGACACCCGTGACGGACATTTGCGCGGCGAACGTTGGTTCAACGCGGCGCAGTTTCCGACCATCGAGTTTCGTTCCACCGCGGTGCGTATCACCGGCGAACGCACGGCCGAGGTCGTGGGCGATCTGACAATGTGGGGCCAAACTCATCCCATGACGCTGAACGTTATCCTCAATCGCATCGGCGGCTCGCCCAATGCGCCCGATCGCCGTCAAGCCGGGTTCAGCGCTACTGGCGCATTGACGCGTTCCGCATGGGGTTCGTCGACTGCGATCGCGCCGAACATGATCGGCGACGCAGTCAGCATCAGCATCGAGGCGCTGGCGGCGCCGCCGGCTGCAAACTGATGGCCTACTGGCTGGTCAAGAGCGAACCCGAGACCTGGTCCTGGCGTCAGCACGTCAAGAAGGGCGCCGATTCCTGGACCGGCGTGCGCAACTTCCAAGCGCGCACGCACCTGAACAACATGAAAAAGGGTGATAAGGTCTTCTACTATCACACCGGAGACGAGAAGGCGGTCGTCGGGGTAAGCGAAGTCATCAAGGAAGCTTATCCTGATCCGAGCGACAAGGAGGGCGCTTTCGTCGCCATCGACCTCAAGGCGATCGAACCGTTCAAGACGCCGGTGACTCTCGCGGCGATCAAGGCCGACAAGAAATTCGCCGATATGGTATTGGTGAAAGCCGCACGCCTTTCCGTGCAGCCGGTAACGGCGGCCGAATGGAACGCAATCCGCAAGCTGGGTGGTTTGAAGTGACGTCATATCTCGATCCGGCCCTCTTCACCGAGGCCGCCATTCCGGAAGAAACCAGGCAGCTCAATGCCGGCATCATCGCGATGACCAAGGACATGGCGAATTGGTGGGAGGTCGGTGCGCCGAAAGTCCGCGAAGCCCGCGCCAACGGCAAAGGCCCGTTTCCCATGCCGGTGAAGTCCGAACGGGCGAGATGGATCGAGATCGAAGGGCCGGCCGGCAAGCTGAAGTTGCGCGCAATCGCGCCGGAGAAATCGCGCGGAGTCTATCTGCACATTCACGGCGGCGGCCACGTCCTCGGCGCGGCCGATCAGCAGGATCGCCTGCTCGAACGCATCGCCGATGGCGTCGCTCTCACGGCGATCAGTGTCGAGTATCGTCTGGCGCCCGAGCACCCCTATCCGGCCGCGCCGGACGATTGTGAGGCGGCCGCGCTCTGGGCGCACGACCATTTGCGCGATTTCGGCGGCGATACTCTCGCCATTGGCGGCGAAAGCGCGGGCGCACATCTTTCCGCGCTGACCATGCTGCGCCTGCGCGACAAGCATGGCCGCACGCCGTTCAACGCGGCCAATTTCGTGTATGGCGTCTTCGATCTCGGCATGAGCCCAAGCGCGCGTGCGTTCGGCGACGAACGGTTGGTGCTACGCACGCTTGACATCCGCAAGTTCGGCGACGCCTTCCTCCCCGGCATGAGCGAGCAGGAAAAACGTGCGCCGCAGGTTTCTCCACTTTACGCCGACCTCCGCGGCCTCTGCCCAGCGCTCTTCACGGTCGGGACGAAAGACGCGCTGCTCGACGACAGCCTGTTCATGCACGCGCGCTGGACAGCTGCCGGCAATGCGGGCGAGCTCGATGTCTATCCCGGCGCTTGCCACGGCTTTACCGCCTTCCCGTGCCAGCAGACGACCCAATCGCTGACCAGGCAGACAGCTTTCTTGAACAGCGTGTTGAGCTGACGAGAAACCGAGCGGCAAGCGTCGAATCCCGACCGGAAGAATCGTTCGCCGCATCAGCGCAGCATCTCGTCTCTCTCGAATTGCGCACAGACTTGGATCGCGCGCTGATGGCTTGCCTGCTTTCAACGCACCGCCATGTGTTGTTGAGCCTCTGGCGGTCGCGAACCCCTGTAACCGCCAGTCACAAGCCTCCGAACTCGCCCTCATGAGCCAGGAGGTTGGGACGCCGCGCCGGTTCCGAGTGCCGGCGCCGGCGTCCCTCACTCTGAAGCGCTGTCCGTCACCGGAGAGCGCTGTTCGTTTGCCTCCAGTTCGGCCACGAGCGCGCCCATGCCGTAAACCTCGGCCAGAGCCGCGCGCATTATCGTGGCGGTGACCGTGACAGAGCGGTTCAAGGCGCCGTCGTAAAAATATTCGCCGCCAAGCGAGTGGATGTTGCCGTCGAACACGGCGCCGACGACATCGCCATTGCGGTCGAGCAGCGGGCTGCCCGAATTGCCGCCGATCACATCGGTCGAGGTCGAAACATTGTAGACCCCGCGCGGGTCCAGTCGCCCGCGCGCGTCCTGCCAACGCTGACTGAGCGTGAAGGGAGCGTGGCCGGTGGCGCGGGCATAAAGGCCTTCGGTGTAGGTAAACGGGCCGATGACACGCCCACTCGGTTCGCTCCAACCGACAACGCGCCCGTACGAAAGGCGCGGACTGAACGTCGCATCCGGATACAGCGCTTCGCCAAAGGCGCGGAAGCGCGCACGGGCAATGCGCTCATGCGCACGCGCCACCGGGCCCTCGACCTCCGCCACGTAACGGTCGCGCACCGCCCGGGCGTCCGCGTCCCAGCTGCGGAGGAAGACAATCATCGGATCGTCTGACGCCGCAATCGCTTCGGCGCCGCCTTCCCACAGCTGCATGCGGAACGCCGGATCGCTCAGGCGGGATTGGGAGAGCCGGCGTGCGAGCGCTTCGGGACTTTCCTGGCCCAGAATGCGACGCGCCACCGGATCGTCCGCGGTCAGGTGCTCGTGCAGCTTTGAGAGCCAGAACGCGAGATGCAATTCCTCGAGTTCCGGCACAATGACGCGATTGGCGCGCAGCCCCTGCACGACCGAAGGCAAACGCGCATCCGCGTAGCGAGGAATGCGCTGGCTATCGGGCTTTTCCCGCTCGGCGGCCCCACGGACGAGATCGCGCGCCCAAGTGAACAGAAACGAACGCTCACCGGCGCGTTGTTCCAAGTACTGGTACTGATAAAAGATGTTGCGATAGGCGGCCTGGGCGCTTTCGATCTCGCCCCAGGCGTCGCCGGCGTCGCGCGAAGCGGCGCGGTTGCGCCCGACTCTTTGCTGCAAATCCTGCTCGCGGGCGGCGACGCGCGCGAAACCAGTCGCGTCGGCAAGCGCCTGACGGCGCCCTGAGAGACCTTTGAACGAATTCTCGACGCTCTGCAGATTGCTCGAGGCGATCCGTTCTTGATCCGGACCGAGCGCCGAATACGCGGTCAAACGCCCGCGCAGCTCCGACAGCGACGCGATTTGCCACGGCAGACCCACGTCTCGCTCGAACGAAAGCTCAGCGGTCGTGCGCAGCCGCGAGGTGCGCCCGGGATTGCCGGCGATGAGAACGACCTCGTTTTCCTCGAGCGGCGTGAACCGCATGTCGAGATGGTTCGGCGTCGCGGCCGGGGCGCCGTTGTCGTAAAGGCGCAAGAACGAGAAATCGAGGCAGTAACGAGGAAAGTTGAAATTGTCGGGATCGCCGCCGAATGCGGCCATGCCATGCTCCGGCGCAAACACTAGGCGCACATCCTCGTAGGTGCGATAGCGATAGAGGCCGTAGCGGCCGCCCTGATAAAGCGTGACCACCTCGCAACGCGTGGTTGCGGTGGTGCATGCGCGGGTGAGGCGGGCGAACTCGCCGTCACGGGCGCGGGCGAAGCCTTCAGCCGGAACGCCTGCCGTCGCCTCTTCGATGTCCTGGGTGACGTCCGTCATCGACGTCAGCACGTCGAGAGCCATGTTCGGGCAGCGCAGCTCCGCTTCGCGCGTCTGCGCCATGAAGCCGTTTTCGATATAATTGTTGTCTGCCGTCGCCAGCGCGGTGACGCACGAGATGACGCAGTGATGGTTGGTCAGCACCAACCCTGCATCGCTGACATTGGAAGCGGAACATCCCGGCATCCGGGCCGTGCCGGCCATAACCCGATCGAGCCAAGCTTGATCCGGCGCCCAGCCCATTTCCTGATTCATCCGGTCGGCGGGAAAACTATCGAAGGTCCACATGCCTTCTTCCGCCTGCGCGGTTGGCGCAGCAGAAAGGCCAATGATTCCCATCGCGGCCGCAGTCGAGCGCAAGGTCTGGCGCATGATTTCCCCAACGACTCAAGTCGGTTGAGAAAACGCGAACCGGGCCGTCAGAGCAAGCGCCGGGCGCCTTTGGCTATTCCAATCCCAGCTGGGCCAACATCTGGGATTTCACCTCGGCGGAAACATCTTCAGCGTCATTGATGAAATCCCGCGCATCGGATTCGGTGGCGCCGGTAATGCGGACGTTGGCGCGGTCGTCGTCGTCGCCTGGCCCGCCTTCTTCGGCGTCCACATGCACCGATCGGCCGGCCGCATTGATCCGCACCGTGGCGCTCTCGCTGTTCGGATTGTCCTCGTCGGCCGCCACCGAAATATCGACACCCGGGAAGCGCAGAGCGAAGACTTCCGGCTGCGGCTCGGAGCGGAGCGGCGCCATCTCGCCCAAGCCTTGAACGGCGCTTTCGTCCAGCAATGCGGACCCGCCTTCGGCGACACGGGAGGCGCTCTGACGACCATCGGGCGCGGTGACGATGTACGTCTGCACGCCCTCGACGGCGCGAACTTCGAGCGTGTAGCCGCCGGCCGGGTCTTGGTCCGTGATGTCGGTCGACGAATACGAACCGTCGCACGCGGCCAAGAGCAGCGGCGCGGCCAAAGTCAACAGCATCAGTCTCAACATCTTGTCACTCCCTCCGCTCGCGCCGGTGCTGCTCGACGCGATCATAGCATTCGCCGCGATCACGCGAATCCGTGCTCCGGTCGCAGTCGTGCCGTGCGCGGCTGTCGTAACCCTCTTCCAGCAGGGAGACGCAGCCACCGAGCGTCGCAGTGGCGGCCAGAACAAGCAGAAAACGTCGCATACGCGGCCCCCGGTCAATCGCGGGCATGGATCACCGCCATCACGGCGATTTTCGGGCGCGCCGGCACGGCGCTTCCCTAGTGCGGAAAGCGCCAATCCGAGCCGGCGCCCAAACCGCCCATGCGTAACCGGGCAGCTGCGTCATCGACAACAGCGACCGGGACACCCGGCTGGGACGAGCCCCAGCGCCCCGGGGTCATGAGCGCCGCATGTGGCATAGAAGCATCTCCCGCGGCGCCTCCGAAGGCGTTGGGCAAGGAAAGCCATGCAGTCCTCGCAGAAGTAGGCGTAGCATTGCGTGTGCGAGGACGCGCGGCTTCCTTGCCGCGCCATGCGGACGGGGATGATCAATGAAAAAACTGATCGGCATTTTGGGCTTGGCTGCGTTGATGGCCGGAGTGGCTTACGCTCCGGCTCAGGCGCAAAGCCTTTATGTGGAAGGCAGCGCGGGAATCACGACGCAGGACCAGCTCGACTGGGGCGGCGGCACCTATGATCTCGACGACGGCTGGAATGCCGGCGTCGCCGTGGGCCGCAGCAATGTTTGGACCAATTGGGACGCCGAAGTGGAGTTCTCTTACAACGAGATGGAATATTCCTGCTGCAACCCGAACAACACGAACGAATATCGCCTGATGGCGAACGCGACCTACAATTTCGCCGCAGGCGGCTTTACGCCCTATGTCGGCGGCGGCCTTGGCGCTGCTTGGGTCACCTACGAGAACGCCTCAGGCAGTTACGAACGTGAAGCCACGGTAATCGCTTATCAGCTGATCGGCGGCGTGCGCGTGCCGGTTGGCGAGCGATGGGCGCTGTTCGGCGAGTATCGCTATCAAGATACTTTCGAAGATCCCGAAGACGCCGGGCTCGAATGGGAGCATCAGGGACACAATTTCGCATTCGGTGCGCGCGTCAATCTGCACTGATCCGCAAGCGCGACGGAGCGCGGCCGCAAGGCCGCGCGCCTAGCGGGTGCGCTCGAAACGCACGACCTTCTGCTCGCGATCGAGATAGGCGACGCGGTAGCCCGCCTTCATCCAAGCACGGGCGTGGGAATGATGGTCCTGGTTGTCGTTGGCCCAGAACGAGCGATGCTTGTGGGCGCTCTGGGGCAGTTGCTTGCCGATGATCTGCTCGATGTCCTCGAAGCTGAGCATCTCGGGACGGCCGTTGCGTTTGTTGAGATGGCTGTGCAGCGCTGCGTACTTACGCATTATTTTTCTCCCGCACCGCATCGTTGCCGGATCGTTTGCGCAACGATGCTGACGGGGTTGAAAGGTGCACTGATTTGCCCGTTGTGCACAGTGGCGCCGGAATGAGCCCTGCAGCGGGTCAGCCCGCAGATTGGCTCGACTTCGAAATGAGCGCAGACTGCGGCAGCAGAGGAACAAGCCCATGCGTCACTTCCTGTTCGTCCTCGCAGTCGGCGCTTGCGCCACCGTCGGCGATACCGGGCCGTCGCTGCGCTACGCCGACGCGGCCAGTCGCGGCGCCTGGGCTTCGCTGTTCGCAGGACGCCCGACGCAAACCCAGGTCGAACGCACGACCGAAGCGTGGTCGCGCGCCCTCGGCGACAGCTTCGCCTGCCGTGTGCCGATGCGCGAAGTGATCAACGCGGGGCTTGCCGGTGCGCTCGAAATAGGCGCCATGAACGCCGCCATGAGCCGCGGCGGCGAGCGCGAAGTCCGCGACGGCGTCGCCCGCTACGTGACCACGATCGCCGCGCTTGCCGTGGAACGGCGCGAGCGGCCATCCGCAGAACGTTGCGACGCCATGTCGGTCTGGGCGCCGCGCGTGGCGGCGGATGGACGCGAAACCGTCGAGCGGGCGCGCCGCAACGGCCTCATGGACGAGCAGTACGGATTGCTGATGGCTCTGTTAGCGCTCTGATCGCGCGTGGCTTTTTGCTCGCGCCTTTCAAAAGCTAGAATTCGGCGGAACATCTTACCAACACCGGCGTTGGCGCGATTGCGGGTTCCCCAAGTGCAACTTCCAAGGAGACGATTGTGAGCCACGACGACGATCTCGCCCCTCATGGCGCAACGACGATCCGCGCCTCCAAAGGCGGCGGCGGCAAATGGCTGCTTGGCGCGTTGGCCGCAGTCGTGTTGGTGGGCGGCGGCTACGCCGCCTGGAAGACGCTCGACTCCGATCGAACCAATATCGATACGGCCTACACCGATCCCTACCCGGACGAACCGCTGCGCGCGGGTCCGTTGGCGCCAGACGAAGACAGGCTGGCTGAAAACGCGTTGGCCGGCGAGAGCATAGCCTCCCCCGACGAAAGCGAACCGGTCGCCGCGCGGCCTCCGCGCCGCTCAGTGACACGCCCGGCGCCCGTGCCCGAAGCGACCATCGGCATCACGCCCGCAAGCGTCACGGCGGACGAAACCGCCGTGCAGGACGGCGGCGATATCGTCGTCACCGCGGCGCCGCGCCCGGTCTGGGTGCGCACGCCGAGCGAACGCCGGCTTGCTTCGCTCTATCCGACGCGCGCACTCGAGCGCGGACGTGAGGGCGAAGCCCGCCTGCGCTGCACAGTGCTCGACGATGGCGCGCTCGATTGCGCTCGGATCGAAGCGACGCCGGGTGGCTTCGGCACGGCCGCGCTGCGCGTCGCGCGCACGCTCCGCCACGCCCCTGTGCGCGCCGACGGCAGCGACGCTGCCGGCACGCCGGTGAACCTGCGCGTGGTATTCAGGCTCGACGAGGACGAGCGCGGCCAGCGCTTCGCGTCGCGCTAACTCGGTACGGCAAAAAGCTCAACGGCCCGCGCGGCGAAAGCTGCGCGGCCGTTGTTCTTTCAGATTGCCCGCCGATTGGGCCGCGCGGGCCTTGCCTGTCTCGAGCGCTGGTTGTTAGTTGTTGGGCTGGGTCAAAGACCATGGGGAGGTGCTCGTGTCACTCACGGATGCGCAAAGGGAAGCCATTTATCGTCTCGGGCGCAAGCAGCACAATTACACGCAGTTCTTCAAATACTTGTCCATGCTGCAGAAGAACATGCGGCAATCGTCGGCGGAAGTCGTTGAGAACCATTCAGGGCTCAATCGCAAGAGCTCGCTTGACTTGATGCGCGAGATCGCGGCGACAGGCGTCGCTGAGTTGCGTCCGGGCGGCGGCGGACAGTCAAGTTATCTGGCTTGGGGCGACGACATCGACATTCGCGAAGTGGGCAAATCGGCGGATCAACCGCTTCGCTAGCTATGCGCCTCCCTTCTCGCTAAGTCAGCCCCTTCGCCGCCAAGCGCGACCGCGCAGCGGCAGCGCGTAGATTTGCGTCGCGCGCCCAGAGCGCAGCGCCCGCTGTGAGTGCAGTCGACGCGAGCAAAGCTGCATCGACATAGCCAACGCCGCTGTTTGCGAGCCTGTGGCGGTCGATGAATGCCATCACCTCGACGTGCGAGGCTGTCACTGCTGCCGGCATATTGCCAAGGTGGCGCAGAACTGCGTTGCGATTGCCAACGCTGCCAAGCGCAATTTCAGCGATGACATGCGGATGCACGAGCACCTGGTTCCTTGAAAGCAGCGCAACCAAGTCAGGCTCCGCGACGCGGAAATGGGCAACCCAAACCGACGTATCCACCAGGATCACAGGCGCAGCTCAGGTGGGACGGCGGCGCGGCGGTGCGGCGGCCTTGGGATCGCTTCCGCCGAGGCGGGCCAGGCGGCGCGCGGACTCGCGCTCGATCAGCGCCTTCAGCGCCTCTCGAACGAGCGCCGTTTTTTCGGCGACGCCGGTGAGCGCTTCGGCTTCGGCGAGAAGATCATCATCAAGGGCGAGCGTAGTCCTCATGCACGAAATATAGCATCAGTTGATGCTAATTCCATGCCGTTGACTTTGTAAACGCTTTCGGATAAATGTGTACGCTGTCTACATTTTGGAGGAATCGTGTATGACTGAACTCGTTGGGGTCACTGAGATCGGGGCCCTGGCCGGGGTGACAAAGCAAGCTGTGAGCAATTGGAGACACCGGCATGACAGCTTTCCGAGACCCATTCAGCTTCTTTCGACCGGACCCGTTTGGGACAAGGAAGCGATTGTTCGCTGGATAAAGGGGCACCAGGGCGAGCCCACGCATGTCATCAGCTTTATCAATCTCAAGGGCGGAGTCGGGAAGACAACAGTCTGCACTGCAGTGGCGGAGATGCTCGCCAAAGAACGAGGCAAGCACGTGCTGGTCATCGATCTCGACCCCCAAACCAACGCAACCGTGGCGTTGATCAGCGAAGAGAAGTGGGCAGCGCTGGATGAAGCCGGTCAGACCATTGCTCAGATCTTCGTGGACCGTCTCAAGCCTGAGGGCAACGATCTCTTCGACATAGAAAAGGCGATCGTGCGCCGGGTTTCCCCCATCGATGGCGGGATACATCGTCTTGAACTTCTCGCATCAAGCATTCGGCTTATCGATGTTCAGGATGAGGTGCCACTAATTGCGTTGAAGGCCAATTTCTCGGTCAACCCGCTCGAAATTTTGAAACGGGTGATTGCGCCTGTGATCGACGGCTATGACTATGTCTTGATTGATTGTCCCCCTAGCCTCGGAGCAATCACAAAGAACGGTCTGCGAATCTCGTCTGCGTATGTCATCCCGACAATCCCCGATGTTCTATCTACCTGGGGCATCTATCAAATCGTTCACAGTGTGGATCGGTTTGCTAGAGAAGTGAAACACGACATCCGGGCGTTGGGTATTGTGGCTAGCAAGGTCAGAGGCAATGACCTGCATCGCCGAATCTGCGAAGACCTAAAGCAACAACGCCTCGGTCGTTTTTCTAACGCGGAGGGTGCTCTCGAACAGCCGCCTTTGTTCAGCGCTCGAATACCTGATGCCGTCGACGTTGCGCGCGGTGCAGATGTGGACGCCGGTTTCAACACGCCGCGGCAACGATATGGTTCGGCCTACAACGCGCTCAGCCAACTTACCGCGGAGATCGAAGAGAAATGTCAACAGATGACAAGCTCGCAGTACTCAAGGACATGATTGCTCTGATCGGGGAAAGTGTTCTCGAAGGCGAACAACGACAGCGATTCGCTGCGCTTGTTGCTCAGTTTGATGCTCTCGCGGCCAAACCAAAAACGACTAAGCGACAGCCCAAGCCATTTGACGGCGCTGTTCCCGATGTACGCGCTGAACTCGCCGCCCGACAGCGTGCCGATTTCATTGCCTGGGCTTCAGCCCTGGACCTGCGGCTTCTCAAGCACATCATTAAGACCGAGCAGCTCGATCCATCGGGTAGATCGAAATCGTGGCGGAAAGCCGAAAGATTCGCTGAGCTGATACACGATCAACTTACTTTGCGGAACGAGCGGGGCTCCGCCTTCGGACGGGTTGCCGGCGGAGAATAAAATCACCGCCCAAACTTCTGAAACTTGATCCTGCTCGGAATGATTTCGCTCACGCCAAGGCGGCGCATTTTATCTTCTTCGTAAGCGTCGAAATCGCCTTCGAACCATTCGACGTGGCTGTCGCCTTCGAACGCCAGGATGTGGGTGGCGAGCCGGTTCAAGAACCAGCGGTCGTGGCTGATGACGACGGCGCAGCCGGCGAAATCTTCGAGCGCAGCTTCCAGCGATTGCAGCGTCTCGACATCGAGATCATTGGTCGGTTCGTCGAGCAGCAGCACATTGGCGCCGGTCAAAAGCGTTTTAGCCAAATGCACACGGTTGCGTTCGCCGCCCGAAAGCTGGCCGACCTTCTTCTGCTGATCGGCGCCCTTGAAATTGAAGCTCGACACGTAGGCGCGTGAAGGAATTTCGCGGTTGCCGACTTCGAGGATGTCGAGCCCGCCGGAAATCTCTTCCCAAATCGTCTTCGAATTATCCAGCGCATCGCGCGACTGGTCGACGAAGCCGAGCTTGACACTGTCGCCGATGGTGATCGCGCCGGCGTCGGGTTTTTCCTGGCCGGTGATCATGCGGAACAGCGTCGACTTGCCGGCGCCGTTGGGGCCGATGATGCCGATAATGCCGCCGGGCGGCAGCTTGAACGTCAGCCCGTCGATCAGCAGCTTGTCGCCATAGCCCTTCTTCAGACCTTCAAAGCTGATGACGTTCTGCCCGAGGCGCGGACCGGGCGGGATCTGGATGGTGGCGAAGGTCTGCTTCTCGCGCTCCGCCTGCGCGGCCATTTCCTCGTACCGCTGCAAGCGCGCTTTGCTTTTTGCCTGCCGCGCCTTCGGCGACTGCCGCACCCATTCGAGTTCGCGGCTCATCACCTTGGAGCGGCCCTCGGCTTCGCGCTCTTCCTGGCTCATCCGCTTGGCCTTGGCTTCGAGCCAGGCCGAGTAATTACCCTCGTAGGGAATGCCCTTGCCGCGATCGAGTTCGAGCGTCCACTTGGTGACTTGATCGAGGAAGTAGCGGTCGTGCGTCACCAGGATGACGCAGCCCGGGAAGTTTTCCAGGTGATGCTGCAGCCAGGCGACACTCTCGGCGTCGAGGTGGTTGGTCGGCTCGTCCAAGAGCAGCATGTCGGGCTTCGAGAGCAGCAAGCGGCAGAGCGCAACGCGGCGGCGTTCGCCGCCCGAGAGCTTGTCGACGCCGCTATCGTCTGGCGGGCAGCGCAGCGCATCCATCGCCATATCGATTTTCGAATCGATATCCCAAGCATCCGAAGCATCGATCTGCTCCTGGAGCTTGGTCATCTCCTCCATCAGCTCGTCGGTGTAATTCTCACCGACTTCCATGCTCACTTCATTGAATCGGGTGACGAGCTTCTTCTCCGCGCACCAGGACTCGACGTTCTCCCGCACACTGAGCGCGGGATCGAGCTGCGGCTCCTGCTCGAGATAGCCCATCTTGGTCCCGGCCATCGGAAACGCTTCGCCGGTGAAGTCGGTATCCATGCCGGCCATGATTTTCATCAGCGTCGACTTGCCGGAGCCGTTGACGCCGACGACGCCGATCTTCGCGTCCGGGAAGAACGACAGCCAGATGTTCTCGAACACCTTCTTGCCGCCCGGATAGGCCTTGGTGAGGCCTTGCATCGTGAAGATGTACTGCGCGGGTTGAGCCGCCATGGGTCGCCGTCCTCGAGGAAAAATCGAAGCGCGGATATAGCGACGCGGGCCAGCAGCGTCCATGCCTGGACGCCGCGGCGGAACGCCCGCGATTGGATCGGATGGTTAGGCGTGGCGGCTTACGGCGTCACTTCCTGGCAGAGCGTTTCTGCCGCGCCCGGGCGTGTCCAGCGCGCCTCACGGCCCCGCCCGCGCAGTTCGGCGCCGTTATCGGCATATCTGAACCCCGAGCCACTGACGCGAACCGGTAGATCCACGGTGACATAACCCTCCTGCGCCACGCGCGCGGCGTCGGGATTGTGCGTGAACGTCACGTTCAGCACAGAACCGTCTTCGCAACGAAACGAGGTGGTGATCGGCGCTGCATCTGGCGCCGGGCACGGCGTCTGGCAGGCGGCCAGAATGACAGCGGTGAGTACGAAGGCGGCGCGCATGAGGATTCTCCGTCGTTGCGACATTCATACGCCAATTTTCTCCGGCAGCGAAACACTCCATGGAGCCCGACTTGCCGCGTGCGCAGGCGGCGCCATAAGGAAGCTGTCAAGGGGGTATGCATGTCGGTCGGGTTTGTGCTGGCGTCGGAGGCGGACTTCAGCCACGCGCAAGACATCGCCGCCGGTTTCGGGCTCGAAGCCATACGGCCAGGCGCTTTTGGCGGCCAGGGCGCGGCTGTGTCTGCGCTGCAAGCGGCGTCGAACGTTGGCATCATCATCAGCCACGCGGCGACACGGGACGCGCCGTTCGTGGCGCTATTGCTGGAATTGGCTTCATCCCTGCGCAGCGCGCAGCTCATCCTGGCGACAGCCGATGCGCGAGGCGGCTTTGCGTTTTTGCCGGAAGCCTGGCCGGCGATGTCGCTGACGGACGCAAGTGCAAGAGCCGCCGATCTCTCCCTTCGGCGCGCCGCGCCGCTTGAGCCCGCCGAGCCGGCGCGCGCCCATCCCCTGCCGGCGAACGAACCGCCGCCAGATTCGGCTCATCCGGTCGTGCGCATGGCGACAATAATAGCAGTGCACGTCAACAAGGAATCGGATGTCGCCCAGCGGCGCGAAGCGTTGACGCTTGCGTTCACGCGGTCGGGCGGACACGTATTTCGCGAAGGCGACGCGTTGCTCTTGGCTGAGTTCGCGGACGCCAATGGCGCACTCGCCGTCGCATTGCAGGCCGCGGCGCATCAATTCAGGTTTGGCGTTCACTTCGGCGAAGTCTCGGAGGAAGGCGCCGGCGATCTTTCCGGCGAAACCATAGAAACCGCCGCGAGGCTGGCGACCGCAGCCGGCTGGGGCGAACTCCTGCTGAGTGAATCCGTGCTTACCCGCCTCGACGCCGAAACGGCTGCACAGTTCACGAAAGTCGATCCCGATGAGGTGAAGGGCGCTGACGCCGCGCTCAACCTCTATCGTGCGCGGCCCGAAAGAGATGATGGCGCGGCGAGCCCTCTTGTCGAAGCGGAGCGCGCGCCGCCGGCGCGGCCGTCGCCGCCACATCAATCGCCTCCAATTGCGGCCACTCCGCCGCAGACCGTACCGGCGCCTGCGTCGGTCGAGAGCGCACGCGCTGGATCAAGCGCGCCCGCCGACGCCACTGCATTTGCGCCGAAGAAGCTGCGGCGCGGCTCGCCGGAACTGATCCGCGTATTCATTCACCAGCCGGCCGATCTCAAAGCCGTGACCAAGACGGCCAAGCAGACCGACCCGCGCGCCGAGCCTGCGCCCGGCGGCATGCGGCTGGGCGATGTGCCCCTTGGCGCCAGTGTCGGGGTTTCGCTTGAAGTGCACGGCGCTGCCTGCGACGGCGCGTTGCAGCGGCGCAGGTGGGCCGGCGAGCCGCTCGACTTCAGCTTCTCCGCCGAACCCGACGAGGAGGTGAAGCAGGTTGTCTTTCTTGCCCGCGTTTTCATCGACGATGCGCAGATCGGCGTGCTGGCGTTCACCCGACCCGTCGGCGGCGCGCACAAACAGCCGCACGGGGCCGGCGATCGCGTTCGGCTGAAACGGCACAAGCGCGTGTTCCTCTCCTATTCCAGTTCGGATCGTGAGACGGTGGCCGCCATCGCCACCGCCTACCAGGCCGCCGGCGTGGCGCACTTCTTCGATCGCACGTCGCTCAAGTCCGGTGAGGAATGGAGCCCGCGGCTGCGCCGCGAGATCGACCAGGCGGATCTCTTCCATCTCTGCTGGTCAAAATCCGCGGCAGCTTCGGACTGGGTGGAGAAGGAAGCCGAGCATGCCTTGTCGCGCCGGCGCCGCTCCAACGGCAAGAAGCCCGACATCACCGTACAGATGCTCGACGGCCCGCCTTGGGCGCCGCACCCGCCTCATCTCGACAGCATCAATTTCGATGACTTCGTCCGCGCGGCGATCGTCGGCTATGCGCGCGGCGATGGCGCCTGAAGCCGCTTGCTTGCCCGCAGCGACCCGATCAATTTCTGCTCACCCTGATCGTCGTGCAATTGGGTCCGATTATGCGGCCTTCGATCACATTCGCGGTGCGCTGCGCTTCGACGCCGACCATCGTGTAGCCCGCGGGCTGGTTGAGCCATCGCACTGGGGCCAGGCTTATGCGGCCTGTGCTGGAAACATAGGATCCCCGCATGGTGAAGGCGCCTGTTCGCGCGTTTGGATTGAGCGGCGTCGGATAGAAGTCGAATGTCGCCTCGACGGCCGAACCCGAGGTTTGACGGATGCTCAGGTCGATACCTGACTGACCTTGCCCGCACGTATATGTCCCGCGCCAAAGACCGGCCAATGACGCAATGCTCTGCCCAGCGCCCGGCGTCGACTGCACGTTGGCGCCGCGCCGCCGCGCTTCGCCGCCGCCGAAGCTACAACTGGCGCCGTGGAAGCCGGTGCAGCCAGGTCCATCCTCCTCGATCGTCCACAGGTCGCCCGATGGCGTCATGATAAAGCGGCAGGCGCCCGAATAATCGCGCGCCGTGGCGACGATCCGCCCTTGCGCGTCCACCGCAGCCGGCCCGTCGAATCTTCCGCCGCACCCTCTCATTCCGGCCATCGTCGCCACCAACCGCAAGCGGGGCGGCGTTCCGCTGATGACGATCGTGCCGGAGCCCCCGTCAAAGCTGCCGTCGTAGGTCCCGGCAATGTCGGCGCCCCGCGGCTGCGCGCTGGCCCAACTCAGCAGCACCACCGCGCCTAAAGCCGTGATCGCTGCCACCCACTGTGCGCCCGCTTTTCTCATGGTCGCCCCGCCAGTGGTTTATTGTACAACACGGCGACGCGCGCGCAATCGACTTTTGCTCAGGGCGGGGCTTGCAACGCCCCTAGGGCCAGTTCCGCTGCTTGGTATCCCGTCTCGAACGCTCCGTGCGCCGTCGAATAGCGCGCCCGTGAACAGGCCTCGCCCGCGAAGAAGATCATGCCGCATGCCGCCGCCAGAGTTTGGCGCGCATCGGCGCAACCCGGCCGGGCGTAAGAATACGAACCAAGCGCGAGCGGATCGGTCGCCCATGACGAATGCCCGAGCAAGGCGAGCCGCGAAGGAAACTGCGAACCGAGCAAGCCGGCCAGCTCCTGCTTGGCGAAATCCGCCATCGCTGCGCCGCCCGCCTCGGCCAGCTCGCGCGCGAGCCCGCCGCCGAAATAGACTTCCAGCAGCGGCCTGCCCATCGGGTTCACATGATAGGAGCCGGTGTCGGCGCTGTCGAAGCGAGCGAAGAAATGGCCGTCGTGCTCGAATTCCTCCGGCTGGGCGAGCGCGAAGTAGAGTTTCTCTGCAGCGCCGAGAGGCAGTGACGCCGCCGCTTCCAGTTTTTCGGGCAGTGCCGGCCTGAAGGTGAGGGAAGCCATTGACGTGGTCGGCAGCGTCACGATCACCGCGCGCGCTTCGAGCGAGCCCTGCGCGGTGCGCACGCAAACCCGATCGGCGCCATGCTCAACGGCTTCGGCTCTGACGCAAAGCGAGACAGGCAGATCCGCGCCGAGCGCCGCGATCAGCGCGCCATAACCCTCGCGCACGCGCCAGTTCACGCCGGTGTCTTCGTAGCGCGCATAGTCAACAGCATCGATGCAGTCGAGCGTCGCACCGCTAATATAGGAGAACACGGCGTTCAGCATCGGCGTCCAACGTGAACCGGGTTCGAGATACACGCTTGCCGGCCGCGGCGGATTATCCTCCTCCGCTTCCGCATCGATGCGCTTTTCGAACCGCGCAAACGTCTTGGCGAAATCCTGCTGTTCGGCCGCACTCAGGCCCTGCTTGCCGCTCTGCTTCCGCCAGGGCGCCGGGGTTGTGTCGATCTTGAGCCCCGCCCCGTCCGCCATTGCTGCAAGCGCATTGCGGTCGGCCGAGTGCAGCCAACCGCACCCGAGATCGAGCCCGTCAACGCTCCACGCACGCCCGCCGATCCGTTCGCGCGCCTCCAACAATAGGAAAGACGCGCCTGCCGCGGCCAGGCGTCGCCCCGCGCCGATGCCGGCTGCGCCGGCGCCCAAGACGACTACATCGTAGCGATCCCGCATGGTTCACTCTAACGCACCGAACGCCCTTCCGGCGCCCGGCAGGCAATGCTAGGGGCTTGCCCCGCCGCGCCGCCACGAACGGCGAGGCTGCGGGCGCGTAGCTCAATGGTTAGAGCCGGCCGCTCATAACGGTCTGGTTGCAGGTTCGAGTCCTGCCTGGGACACATGTTTGACCGGGGGTTTCGCGACCCGCGCTTTAGCGGCACTTCTCTGATTTGATTTGCGAATAGCCGGCGCCGTCTCAACGCGTCTCACGCCGGTTTTCGTGACATTTTTGCCGATGCCACCGGACTCATCTTCCACTGCCAACAGCAGAATGGATGCCAGCGCGCCATGTAGGTCGACGTCCAAGTCGTCACCCGCAGCGTTCGGTCTGACAACAATCCGGTCGATGAGCCCGCGAATGCAACGCATCGCCTCTTCCTGCGTCGCTTCGTCGGCGAAGCCCTCAATGAGGTGCGCCACAGCGGTGCGATAGCGCTCGCCCATCCCTGGCTCGATCAGCTTCGGTTCAACGTCCACCCCAGCCAATTCGGCTTGAATAGCGTCTCGCTTGTTGATGGCCGCATCGAGGTCTGCCTTGACCTCACGCGCATCGACAGCGCCTGACCCAATGGCCTCAATGAGCTTGTCGCGCTTTGCTATGACTTTTGTAAGCTCCTGCTCCAACGCGGTTCGGTTGGCGCGAAGCTGCTTGCGCGCAGCGCGCATGGCGCGCTCATATTCTGCGCTGAACACGTCGAGAAGCTCAGGATCAAGCAGGTAGTTACGCAGACCGAGGAATATCACCTCTTCCAGCCGCGTCTTCGACATGGCGAGGCGGTTGGAGCAGAGTCTTTTGTTTTGGTAGCTCGAACAACGGAAATGCTCGCGAGCATACTTGGTGTAGGCGCCGCCGCACACGCCGCACTCAACGATGCCGGAGATGAGATATTTCACCGGCCGGTGCTTCCAGTATGCGCCATCAACGGCAACGCGCCGGTCCTGCTGCGCTTTCACCCTGTCCCATAAGGCTTGGTCGACGATACGCAGGTGCTCGGCCTCGTGCACGATCCAGCTTTCTTGTGGATTGACGCGGACGATGCGCTGATGCGTGTCGGGATCGCGATCCTCGCGGCAACGGTTCCAGACAATCCTGCCCGCGTACATCTCGTTGTTGAGGATGCCGGTGCCACGTTTGCGATTGCCGAGAAGTGAGCTGTAAGACCAGCCGCCGCCCGAGGGCGAAGCGATGCCGTCGGCATTGAGGCTCTTGGCGATCGACTTCGCCGTGCGGCCGGCAGCGAACTCCTTGAAGATGCGCACGACGATTGCGGCTTCGTCGGGCTTGATGCGGCGCTCGCCGCGAACAGGCTCACCCTTAGCGTCGAACTCGCGTACGACCTCATAGCCATAGGCTAGACCTGCTGTGACCTTGCCGATCTCGACGCGTCCCCGCTGACCTCGCCGCACCTTTGCAGCCAGCTCGGTGAGGAACATTTGGTTCATCATGCCCTTGAACCCGACCTGGATCATGTCGACCCAGCCTTCGGAGAGCGTGTAGATTTGGATGCCGTGGAAGCGCATCCGCTTGTGGATGTTGGCCGTGTCCCCCTGATCGCGGCTAATGCGATCCAGTGCTTCAGAGAGGATGACATCGAACTTGCGCTGTTGTGCGTCAGCCAAGAGCGCTTGCAGTCCAGGACGCACCATTGATGCGCCGGATATCCCATAATCTGTGTAGATCTCGGCGATGGCCCAGCCTTGCCGATCGGCGTGCTCGCGCGCGAGCCTGATTTGATCTTCGATCGAAGCGCGACTCTGCAAATCGCTTGAATACCGAGCGTAGATCGCGGCGCGCATGCTTAGCTTTCCTCGATGGCCTTCGGTGTGCCCCTCACCTCTTCCGTTGAGTATGGCTTCGTGCGCGCGGCTTCAAGGGCGCGGGCATAATCCTCCTTCGCCGCTTGCCGGGCAAGTAGCAGAACGAGCGGCCGGATGGCCGCGTAGCGATCGCCAGCCTGCGCGTCGATCTGTTTCATACTCGCCTCCAACAAACGAGGACGCTCGCGTTTTGTTCGTCAAGCAGAGGCGAATTGCTTTGACGAACGCACGGCGAGCAACAGCCACTTGACCTGTTCGAGACTGAACCGGCGCACTGCCGCGTCGCGGCTGACAACACCGTTGTGAATTGTCACGCCAGGCACCAGTCCGTCCTTCATGCGCCGGTTCGCCGTCGCCTTCGATACCCCGAAAAGCTCTTGGACTTCTTTGTAACCAAGCAGCAAACGGTCCGATTTAACGCCGGCGATAATCCGTTCCACCTCGGCAATCTGTTCATCAGAGTAGGCAGGCATGTCTTTAGCGGTAAGCACGCGCGATGGCGGTGGGCGCCGACGCGGACGAGCGCGATGCTTGGGGGCAAGAGTGAGACGCACGACCGGCTGAGAGCCCGGATTGTGCGACATCATCGGCTTGGGCCGCGTCACTGATCGCGGCGGATCGTCAAACAGACCGAGTTGAACTGAGCTGGACATGATGAAGCCTCTTGCGCAATTTTTTTCGCAGCACGCGGCATACACAACGCCTTTATCCGCCCAGTTGATCGGCATGGTTGCGCGCACTCCGGACTCGGCGCGCACAGCTTGGACACAACGTCGTAAGCACGTTCGGCGCGCTGTGGCGCCGCGTATCACATCGCGCGCGATCGGCGTTGCATGGTGTTGCCTGGCGTTGCACCCATGCTGACGCCTTGTTTCGCCAACGAGAAGAATTCCAATTCAGCGCTCAAGACCGAGTGACGGCGCGGCTTTGATCTTCCCGGCCGTGAGTGAGATCGAATAGCTCTTGCCGATCGCCAGGTGCTGACCCGCTGCGAGCGGCGCCAGCGCCACGCCATCGTTGCGCTCAAGCATGGCGACGCGACCCTGATGCAGCGTCTTGAAGCCGCGCACGGTCCATTCGCGTTCCAACCCGTCGTGGATGCCGATGGCTCGCTTACCCAGCCGCTTTGCGAAAGCATTGGTTTCTTCACGCAGTTCGAGGTCCCGCAGGCGCTTCAAGGCGCCAGGCTCAAACTCGAACCGCCCAGTCAGATCTCTGCCGCCGCTCCGTTCGCGCTCGTGCCATGTCATCCGCTGCAGCAGCGCGTCCTTGGCCGCTGCGGTCGCCGGCAACTTCTCCGGTTCGCCGGCGATAGCGCGCATCAGTTCGCGATCCAATTCGGTCTCCGCGCGCGCATTGACCTGGGACTCAAGCGGCAACGCAGACAGGGTTTGTACCTTCACCCTATTCCCCCGACCCGCGTGGCGCTGTGGCTCGATTGCGACCAGGCCGCCGGGCTCAATGCCAAGAACCGCGCGTGCGCGCACGTTGACGAACACAGGACCGTGCGCGGGACTGCGCACGATCGCGTAGGCCTTGCCGGGCCCCTCGCCGCGAGCGCCGACTTCGATAACCTCACCCTCAAAGCGGCCCATCCTCGGCGAATAGAGCCGGAGCTTGCCATCGCCAGGCGCCAACTCGCGGCCCAGCCGGCGTCGGATGTCGAGGCCTCGACCGATCTCGCTCAGGCGCTCGCTCCAGTCGGGTTCAAACCGGAACCGGTCGCGCTTGCCTTCCCGCGCCAAGCCCATATGCGCGAGTTCACGAACGCGATTGCGCAAGGCCGCGCGCAAGACAGGGTCGAGGTTTCGCCCAACGGCTTGAATGCGAAGGTCGGCGCCCTGCTTGATCTCCGCTTCGAGCAGCTGATCGAGCCGGGTATGGCGCAGCGCTCTGGTCTCGCGCTCCAACGCCAAGCGCTCGTCCTCTGGCCCGCGATTGCCAAGCATCTCGGTCGCGACGTCGCGGGCCGTGTTCCTCAAGCCATGGCCGACATAGTTCCACGAAAGCACGAGGTCTGGTCCATCACGACGGCGGCCCCGCAGAATGATGTGAACGTGGGGATTGTCGGTGTTGTGGTGATCCACGGCGACCCACTCGAGCTCTACGCCAAGGTCGCGCTCCATCCGCGCCATAGTCGCGCGGGTGAAATCCTTCATGTCCTCGATGCGGGCCCCGCTCTCGGGCGCGAGCATCAGCCGGAAGTGGCGTTTGTCTTCGTGCGCCCACTCCTCAAGCCGCGGATGTGCGTCGACCTCGTCGCGATCGCGGTCATAGAACTGGCCTTTCTCGCCATCGGGGCCGGCGCCGTCGCGTTCCAGATACTTGCCGTGCGCGATCAAGCGGCCCGCCGCGCCCGCGCCGTGACCTTGATAAAAAACAGTCGCCACGACGCGCTGACGCGCATCAGAGGCGAATGGGGTTTTTCCCCCACGTAGGCGAGCGCGCCGGCCAGCGCCCTTCCGTTCCGACATGAGCTTTGAGAGCTTTGCGCCGAGCCCACCACTGCGCACGCCGTCTATTCGAACGCGCTTGTGCACCTTTCCTTTGACGGCGTCGTCATGTCGGAAAACTTGTAGATCGCGCACGGCATTCAGTTCGTGATCGCGCTCGTTCGGCCGCATCAGTGGCGAAGACGCGAGCAGTTCTGATATCGATGCTTTCGGCATGTGCGGCGGCGTTCGTCGTTGGAATCGCGCGGCTGCGGCGCTTTTCACCGCGCAAGACTCTGCTCTGCCGCATGAAAAATCCAGGCGCTGCAAGCCTTAGACGAAAACCTGCCGCGACCTTTATCTTGCTCTCCTAACTGCATCCGCCTTTCTCGACTTTTTCATGTGTTGGATTCCTCTGTTTTCAAATTGAGCACAGATTGCTTCGCGCTTCCACGTGTGTCCTGTCGTTGCATCGCGTTGCTGCTT
>JBFWOC010000002.1:167407-770424 GCA_050250735.1 Hyphomonadaceae bacterium | reverse complement strand
TTCCTGCGCAGTCTCTATCGAGCGCGCTAATCGAGTTTTCCCGTCAATCGGACGTTCTGGTCGTCGCGGACCCCGTCATTGTAAGCGGTAGAAGCGCGCCCGCGGTGCATGGTGATTTCACGCCGCAAGAAGTTTTAGCACGCCTACTGACCGACACTGGTTTGACGATCGCGCGTCAGCCAGACGGAGGGTATGTTTTAGTCGGTTCCAGCAGCGATGCGTCTGCTGTGGAATCCTCAAGCGCCAACGCTGGGCTTGACGAGATCATTGTCACCGCGACAAAGCGTGCTGAGCGCGCGCAGGATGTCTCCCTATCGATGTCGGTGATGCAGGGTGGTGCGATTGAGGACCGCGCACTCGAAACGCTGAACCAAGTCGCGCAATTTATGCCGAACGTGAGGATCGGAGGTCCGGACGGACCTGGAAAATACGTCAGTATTCGCGGCATCGGATCGGGCAACAATCGGGGCTTTGAGACGTCGGTGGGCCTGTTCCAGGATGGCGTGTATCTGGGCCGCGAATACTTTCTGTTTGATTCCTATTTCGATATCGCACGTGTCGAGGCGATCAAGGGCCCCCAGGGCGCTCTATTCGGTCGCAACACCATCGCGGGGGCGCTGAGTGTCATCACCTCTGATCCGAGTGAATCGTTTGAAGGGCGCGCAGCGCTGACGGCTGGCGAGAACGACAAGCGCGCCGTGGACGTCGTTCTCTCGGGGCCCATCACGGACAATCTCTCCGCCAGACTTGCGGTGCAGTATTTCGACCGAGGCGGCTATATGCACAACACCGCGAGCGGCGCCGACGATGGCTCGCGGGACGTTGGCGCGGCGCGGCTGAAGTTTGACTGGCAGGCCAATGCGGACCTCAGCCTTTCGCTTACGCTTCAGTACGCCGATGTGGAGGTTGAGGGATCCGGTCGACAACTAGGATCGTCGGTCCCTTGCGTGACGTTTGCGTCACCAGTTCGTTGCGCCGCGCCGAGCGTCTCAAGCCCCGCCTCGGCGGGCGGGACGCTGTCGCTGTTGCAGGTTGCGCAGGCGTTGGATGTGGATTCCGAAGCCGAACTGGATTTCCGTCGCAGCAGCGGTCCGTTCTCCGATGGAGAATCGCGCAACAATTTCTTCACCGCGCTGGAGGCTAACTACGCGCTGGGCAATCATACGCTCACCTATATCGGAAGCTATGCGCATGTGCCCGACCATATAACCGTGCTCGACACCGATGCAACGCTGTTCAACGGCGGCTTTCTGAGGAACCGCGAGGATTTCACGCAAACGTCGCACGAAATGCGCCTCACCTCTCCAAGCGGCGGCCTGTTCGACTATATCGCCGGTGTGTATTACTACTCTAGCGAAGTTAGTGGCGAGCAGCAGTTTCTTACAGGCCCGCTGGGCTCCGTCTCCGCGAATGTCGATCAGGAAGCGCAATCTCTTTCGGTGTTCGCGCAGGGCACGGTGCATGCGAACGAAGACTTGCGCTTTATCCTTGGCGGCCGTTGGATCGACGAAAGTAAGGACGCGAGGCTGAGGCAAGCAGGCATCGCGTTGCTGGGCTTTCCAAATTACGATCGCACGGAATCCATTAGCGACGATCAGGTCTTGCTCAATGCCGCCGCCGAGTATGATGTCGCCGAGGATGTCCTCGCGTACGTTTCGTACGCCCAGGGTTACAAAGCGGGCGGCCTGAATTTTTTTGATTTTCGCAACACGACCCCGATTTATGGGCCCGAGACGTCGCTGGGATACGAATTGGGTTTGAAAGCGGAATTTTTCGACCGCAGCCTTCGCATAAATGTGGCGGCGTATCGCACCGAATACTCGGATTTGCAGGTTTCATTTTTCGACGGAACCGCCGTTGTGGTGGGCAATGCCGCCAGCGCCACTTCAGAAGGCGTTGAGATCGACGTCGGATGGCGGGCGACGCAAAACCTGACGGTCAACGCCGCTTGGGCCGCAGGGCGGGCACGCTTCGACTCGTATCCAACGGGGCCGTGCACAATAGCGCAGAGTCTCAATACGGTCGGCGTTTGCGTTCAAGATTTGAGCGGACGCGCGCTCGAACGCGCGCCAGATCAGTCTGGCGTTTTCAGCGTGATATACAATCAGCCCCTGGCGGCGCTCCCATTCTCTCTCGTTCTGAGTGGCGACGCCGCTTATAGCGGCGACTATTATCACGCTGGCGACCTCGATCCATTGGCCCTGCAGGATGGGTATTGGCTTTATGGCGCGCGCGTCGCTTTGGAGGAAAATTCTGGCCGCTGGGCGTTGGCGCTGGTGGGTAAGAATCTTTCCAACGAAGCATACGCCTATGTCAGCGGAAATGCTTTTGGTTTTGCCGGATCGCGTTTTGTCAACGTTGGCGAGGCGAGGCAGATCGACCTGCAGCTTTCCTATCGCTGGTGACGAGGCGCGTTTTGCCGGTGTTTGTGCGCGGCGTGATCGCCGAATGAGAGCCAAGAACATTATGCAGCCTGTCGACGCAGTTACGGCCCCCACAGCCGAGGCGCCAATGAGTACGGCGCAGGTGCTGGCGGTGGCGACATGCGTGTTGCTGAACGCTGTCGATGGTTTTGATGTCCTGTCCATCAGCTTCGCTGCGCCGGGAATAGCGGCCGAGTGGGGGATCGATCGCGCGGCGCTAGGCGTCGTACTTTCGCTGGAGCTCATCGGCATGGGCGTGGGCTCGATCCTGCTTGGCCGCGCCGCAGACGCCATTGGACGCCGGCCGACGATTTTTATCTGCTTGGCGCTAATGACGGCCGGCATGTGCGCAGCTGCGTTGTCGGGCGGCATTGCGTTGCTGGCCGCAGCTCGGCTGGTGACGGGCGTCGGGATCGGCGGCGTGGTTGCTTCGATAAACGCAATTGTTGCCGAGCACTCCAATTCCAAAAATCGCACCCTCGCTGTGACGATGATGGCGGCCGGGTACCCGATCGGCGCCGTCCTCGGCGGCGCAATAGCCTCCACACTGCTGACGGAGATGAGCTGGCGCGCCATCTTCGTGCTGGGCACGGCGGCCACGACGGCGCTAGTTCCGTTAGTGTGGATGCTTTTGCCGGAATCAATTGAATACTTGCTGCGCAAGCGGCCACGTGGCGCGTTGGAGCGAGTCAACCGTGTCCTCTTGCGTATGCAGCGAGCGCCTCTGAAAGCACTGCCTCCAGCGCCTCCGCAATCGCCGCGAGAGGGCGTTGCGCAATTGTTTTCCGCGCCGTTGCTAGGGCGGACAATGCTGCTCACGTGCGCCTATTTCATGTTGATGATGCCATTTTATTTCTTGTTGAAGTGGATTCCAAAAATCGTGGTCGACATGGGGTACGCACCCGGCGCGGCCGCAGGCGTTCTTGTTTCTGCGAACGTAGGCGGAGCTGTGGGTTCAATTCTACTTGGACTGTTATCTCACAAGTTTGAGGTCCGAACGCTTGTCGTCAGCACGCTCTTTTTGGCTGCGGTCTCGCTCTTCAGTTTCGGATGGGTGCAGAGCGGCATCGCGACGCTCTCACTCGCCGCGATGATCACTGGGTTCTTCTCCACTGCGGCGCTCGTTGGCATCTATGCGATGGTGGCGTCGGCGTTTCCGACTGAAGCGCGGGCGAGTGGAACAGGTCTTGTGATCGGTGTTGGGCGTGCAGGCGCTGCTGCGGGGCCAGTTGCAGCGGGCGTGTTGTTTGCAATGGGACACGGCTTGCCCATTGTGGCTTTGGTCATGGCCCTTGGCTCAGTGGTTGCGGCCTTGCTGTTGATAAGACTGCCGCGAGATGCGGGATGCGCCAGCCACGCGTGAGCGCATTCATCGAGCTGGCGCTTCGGGTGGATTCGATTCTAACAGGGCCTGTGCGTGGCGCCGCTGCAGATCACGCGTCAGCGCGATTGCGGGAATAGGCGCAACTCTAGCGCCCGGGCCGCGGCCCGCAACGCATCCAAATGTTCCGCCGGATCGGCGACGCCGCGCTCTTGCCGGGCAGATAGAGAAAGCGCGGCGACTGCTGCCGCTTTGCCGTCCCGCACCGCAGTTGCGACACAACGCAAATCAGCGTCGATTTCGCACTCGTCGCGCGCGAAGCCCTGCGCGCGTGCACGCGTCAACTCATTACGCAACGCGGCGGCGTCTGTGATTGTGTTCGGTGTGAGAGCGACAAATGGACCTCCTTCGAGGTAGCGGTGGCGGTCGTGCTCGGGAAGACACGCAAGCAGCATCTTGCCGATGCCGGAGCAATAGGCTTCAAGTTGCATGCCTTCGCGCGTGAACAGGCTTTCGCCGCCGCGTCCCGCTTTGATGAGATAGGTCACCATGTCGCCTTCGAACACGCCAAGATGGGCCGTGAGGCCGGTTTGCTTGGCCAGGGCCCGGACGATTGGGCGTCCCGCTGCCTCGAGCAGCTTGTTCAAATCGACCGTATTGGCGAGGCGCAACAGCGCTGGTCCGGGGAGATAACGTCCACGGGCGACACGCGTCAAGAATCCGCGCCGCTCGAAGGTGGCGACGATACGGTGCGCCGTGGCCGTAGGCAGTGCAGCCTGCTCCGCCAAAGCCGAGACAGAATGTTGGCCTCCGTCGGCGACCAGCATCGAAAGCAGCGACAACGATTTGTCGAGCGCGAGCGTGGGTGGGGTGGTCATCACGCCCATATAGACCTTCATCTCATGAGATGAGAAGAGTTGTGTCTCCCAAGTTAGGCGGCGCGGTCGGCAGGCCCTTATTGTCCATACCGCCAGCGAGGGAAAAAGTGCGATGAACCGAAACTACGACGCTGCAGCCTCAAGTCTGCGGGAAGCGTATGGTGGGGCAGTCCTTGAGCCGCTGCGGGACGTGCTTGAGCCGACAGACATCGAGGGCGCGTACGCAATCCAAAGCATCAATGTCGAATATTGGAAGGCGGAGGGGCGGCGCGTCGTTGGCCGCAAAGTGGGGCTGACGGCGGAAGCCGTGCAGAAGCAACTCGGCGTCGATCGGCCAGATTTTGGTGTTCTGTTTGCGGACATGGCGATCGCTGACGGTGGGCGGCTAAACGCCCAGAAGGTGATTCAGCCCAAGGCCGAAGCGGAAGTGGCGCTGATCATGGCGCGTGACCTTGCCGATCCGAACGCGACGCCGGAAAGCGTCGGCAATGCGGTCGAGTGCGCGGTCGCTGCGATTGAAATCGTCGATAGCCGCATTGCTGATTGGAGAATAACCTTTGCGGACACGGTCGCAGACAATGGCTCATCGGCGTTCTTTGTGCTCGGAAAGGAGCGCAAAGCGCTCGCCGGTCTCGATCTATACACCTGCGGCATGGCGCTCGAAGTGAATGGCAGGGTGGTCTCGCTCGGCGCGGGCGCGGCATGTCTCGGCCATCCGCTCAACGCCGCTGCGTGGCTCGCCCGCACGCTTGCCGAACGCGGCGAGGGCTTGAAGCGCGGCGATGTCGTCTTAACGGGCGCTCTTGGACCAATGGTCGCCATCAAACCCGGCGATGCCGTGCGCGCGCAGATCGGCGGCTTGGGCTCGGTGAGTTTCGACTTTGCGGTGGACCAATAATGGCCAAGACGAAGGTGGCTATCATCGGCTCGGGCAATATCGGCACGGATCTGATGATAAAGGTCATGCGCTTGTCCGATGTGCTCGAAATGGGCGCGTTTGTCGGCATCGATCCTGAATCGGATGGCTTGAAGCGCGCCGAGCGCTTGGGCGTCGCCACCACGGCGAAGGGCGTTGAGGGTCTCATCGCCATGCCGATATTCAAGGACATCGTCATCGTCTTCGACGCGACATCCGCCGGCGCACACAAGCGCCATGACGAGGTGCTGCGTGCTCATGGCAAGCGCGTCATTGATCTGACGCCCGCAGCGATTGGGCCCTACACAATTCCGCCCGTGAATGGCGAAGCCCATCTCGACGCGCCCAACGTTAACATGGTGACGTGCGGCGGTCAGGCGACGATTCCAATCGTGCATGCTATCAATCGCGTCGCGAAGGTGCGCTATGGCGAAATCGTCGCCTCCATCGCCTCGAAGTCCGCTGGTCCGGGCACGCGCGCCAACATCGATGAGTTTACTGAGACGACCTCGAGGGCGATCGAGATCGTCGGCGGCGCCCAGCGCGGCAAGGCGATCATCATTCTCAATCCGGCCGACCCACCGCTCATTATGCGGGATACGGTTTACTGTCTTTGCGACGATGCCGACAAAGCCGCGATCGAGGCGAGCGTCGAAACGATGGTCAAGGAAGTGCAGGCATACGTGCCGGGCTATCGGCTGAAGCAGAAAGTACAGTTCGAGCATATCGGCTCGAACCGGCCACTTCGGATCCCTGAAATGAACGGCGAGTTCACAGGGCTCAAGGTAAGCGTGTTCCTCGAGGTGGAGGGCGCTGCGCACTATCTGCCGGCCTATGCGGGCAATCTCGACATCATGACATCCGCCGCGCTTAAGACCGCCGAGAAGATCGCGCAACGCATGAGCCGGGAGAAGGCGGCATGAGCTTCGATCCCAAGACAAACAAGCTCTACATTCAGGATGTCACGCTGCGCGACGGCATGCACGCCATCCGCCATCAATACGGCCTCGATCATGTGCGCGCCATTGCGCGTGCGCTCGATGTGGCCAAGGTCGACGCTATCGAAGTGGCGCACGGTGATGGGCTTCAGGGCTCATCCTTCAACTACGGTTTCGGCGCGCATACCGATTGGGACTGGATCGGCGCTGTCGCGGAGGTGTTGAAGCACGCCAAGCTCACGACGTTGCTCTTGCCGGGCATCGGCACGGTGCATGATCTGAAGCACGCCTACGAGGGGGGCGTGCGCTCGGTGCGTATCGCCACGCATTGCACGGAAGCCGATGTCTCCAAGCAACATATCGAAGCGGCGCGTGCGCTTGGCATGGATGTCTCCGGCTTCTTGATGATGAGCCATATGAGCACGCCGGAGGCGTTGGCGGGGCAGGCCAAGCTGATGGAATCCTATGGCGCGCACTGCGTGTACGTCACTGACAGCGGTGGGCGGCTTACGATGCCGGAGGTTGCGGCGCGTTTTCAAGCCTATGACAAAGTCCTCAAGCCGGAGACCGAACGCGGCATTCATGCGCACCACAATCTCTCACTCGGCGTCGCGAACTCCATCGTTGCGGTTGAAAGTGGCGCTATCCGCGTGGATGCAAGTCTTGCGGCGATGGGGGCGGGCGCCGGTAACGCGCCGTTGGAAGTGTTTATCGCCGCGGCCGATCTCTATGGCTGGAACCACGGCTGCGATCTGTTCAAACTGATGGACGCCGCCGAGGATTTGGTGCGGCCACTGCAAGACCGGCCTGTGCGCGTGGATCGTGAGACGCTGACGCTCGGATATGCGGGCGTCTATTCAAGCTTTCTGCGGCACGCCGAAAAGGCCTCCGCAGAATACGGCATTGATACCCGCACCATCCTCGTCGAACTCGGACGCCGCAAAATGGTGGGCGGACAAGAGGACATGATCGTCGATGTGGCTCTCGACCTTTTGAAGTCATGACCACGTCCGTCGCGATCTGCCGGCCCGGGACGAAATGGAGCGGTGCCGCTGTCCGCGCCGAGGCAGCGCGAGGCCAGTGCGACTACTTACGCGCGACCGCTTGTTGCGGGCTCGTGTTGCTCGGTCTGCCGTGTCGTCGATGCGTGATCAGAGTGAAGGGGGTGGATGCAAAACAACCCTCATCGATTGCGCCTTACTTGTATTGGTATCGATGGGCGGGAATCGATGTGACGGGGGTCGTCCGGAGCGAGCGCGGCGCGGGCATATCAACTCCTTCCGGCATCGCCCTGCGCAGTCACTAGGTGAATTCTTTGCGGAGACCGCCGCGAGCGTGTCTGAGCGGACTTAGTGACGAGGACTTATCCATTGTGCGAGCGCTTCAGCAGAATGGTGCTCTAACTGCGCGCGAGTTGGAGCGCATAACCGGAATCCCGAAAAGCACAGCTTGGCGGCGCAAGTGCCGTTTGGAGGCCGACGGCGTGATTGCTGGCTATCGCGCTGTCGTATCGATAGGCGTCGGAGACGATCATGTTGTATTTGTCGAGTTTGGAATCGGCCTGGATACGACTAGCGCCGGGGATCTAGCCGAGGTTCTTCGAGTAGGGTCGACTGTTCAGATATTGCGTGTCGGCTTGTGCGCCTATCTCGTGCGTGTGCGTGGGGCGGCGGGCGTAAGAGAGTTGGAACAGGCTGCGCGGGCGAGCGGAGCGTCGATCTGCCGGTTCGAAGTAATGCCTGTGCTCGACGAGGTTATGCCTGACGCGTGACTCCTGGCCCTTGGTCCAAATTGGAGCAGGCATCGCCGCTCCGATGAAGGTGAGACGTGGTGTGGGACGTACGTCCCGCGTGATGCCGATAGAATTCGGACAAGCATCCCAAACGTGAGGCGCCGTGTTTGCGAGACGTCCTTGTCACGAGGCCGAGTGCCTGCCTCGTGTCGTTGGAGGTCGAACGCGTGCGTATGCGTGGTGTTTCAGTGCAGCCACGGCGCCCATGGGCGAGCGCCGCGCCGTTTGTGGCAGCGGTCATAGCGGCGCTTGCGTCGAGCGTAGTCGCTACGCAGCACATCGCAGGCGTCTTTGACAACCAGGTGGCGTTGGGTGATCCCGTCGTTCGCGTTGCTGGTCAGCCCATTTACTCGCCACTAGCGATCATCGAATGGTCCGCACGTTGGAGCGACGCATATCCCAAGCCGTTTGCCGGAGCACATCTCATTGTGATGCTCGGCTTCCTGGCGGGTACTCTGATAATCGCGCTTGCTGCCCGTCGTAACTTCACAATCAAGCCGTTCGGCAAGGAGGCTTGGGCCTTGTTCGGCGATCTGAAGCTAGCCGATCTATTTGCCCTAAGTGGATCGGTGCTGGGTAAGTTCGATGGCGAGATCATCGCCTTCGATGGTCCAGAACATCAACTCCTCATTGGCGCCTCGCGTTCGGGCAAGGGCCGTGGCCACGTCGTGCCGACACTGCTTGCTACGCAACACTCCGTGCTTGTGCTCGATGTGAAGGGAGAACTCGCGGACGGCGATCCCCGACTTGGCTTCCCGGGCACGGCTGGCTTCCGCGAAACGCTGGGGCCCGTGGCGCGCTTTGCGCCCACGCGCTCTGACAGCATTCGGTTCAACCCGATGTTCGAGGTTCCGCGCGGCGAGAACGAAGTGCGCGCGGTGCAGAACATCATCGATGTGCTGTTCGGCGCCAACGAAGATCAACGAAGCGCCGATTTCTGGCGCCGGCGCGGGGCTGGCTGGGCGGCGGCGGTAGTGCTGCACACGCTCTATTTCGAGCCGCTGGAGCGCAAGACGCTCGCTGTTGTACGCGAGAAGCTGCGCAACCTGACGCAAACCGCAGAGGAGATGCGCCGAACGCTGCATCGGAAGAACTCCTCGACCGGCCAACCTGAGGTGCATCCTGAAGTGCTGCATGCCGCCGAGAGCATTCTCTCGGCCGAGGAGCGCATGCGCTCCGGCGTGCAAGCGACGGCTGAAAGCATGTTCGAGCTGTGGGCCGATCCGCTGGTCGCCGCCAATACGGCGACGTCCGATTTCCGGCTTAGTGATCTCATGTGCGGTGATCGCCCGATGACGCTCTATCTGCAACCGCCAGCGTCTGACGTGCAGCGCCTCATGCCGCTCATGCGAACAATCGTCGATCTGACTGGCCGCACGCTGATGGAGAGCCAGACCGAGGTTGGGGGCCGCCCAAAACGGCATCGCCTGGTCATGGTGCTTGACGAGTTTCCGATGCTGGGCAGGCTCGATTTCTTCGAGACCATGATGGGCGCCATGGCCGGGTACGGCGTCAAGGCGTACCTCGTGTGTCAAAGCCCCAATCACATTACCCGCGCGTACGGGCGTGACAACGTCATCATCGACAATTGTCATGTGGTGACGGCGTTCGCCGCGACGGATGGCGACTCCGCCAAGCGCATCGCCGACATGGCGGGTGAAGTCTGGGAAGTGCGCGAGAGCGAAACCCAGAAGAAGCCCAAGCCCTTGTTCGGTTGGGGGAGCGGCTCAACGACTTTGCGTGAAGAGCGCCGCCCGCTGCTGCTGCCGGCGGACGTGCGCGCCTTGCCGCGCGACGAGCAATTGATCTTCGTCTCGGGCTGCAAACCCATCCGCGCCAAGAAGATCCGCTTCGACGAGGAGCGCATCTTCCGCGATCGCCTTCGGCCCGCGACCGGCGCGCGCGTCACGCTCACGACGGCGCATGATTGGATCGATGTGCTGCCGCTCGGCTTTCTCGAAGCGCCGGCCAAGCCATCGAGCAAGCGTAAGGCGCCGTCTGCGGGGCAGGGCGATCTCTTTGCGCATTGGGGGCCGAAGTTCTCCGACTTGGCGCTCGCGGGCTTCCGCACTCAGGACGGCGAGCGTATGGCGCCGCTTCCAAACCCACAGCCAACCGCGCCGCCCGCAGCGTCGAGTGACGCAATGCCGGCGCGCAAACCGCGCTGGACGGGAGTGTGATCCCATGAACTTGACCGGCATCCGCACTTACCTCGAGCCCGATCTCGCGCGGGAAGTGTCGCGCGCGGCGCGCGCGCAAGGACGATCGGAATCTAGTCTCATCGCCGAAGTCCTGCGCGCGCGTTTCGCGGCGGACTCTCCAGGCGCGGCCGCTACGTCAGCCGAGGCGCAGAAGCGCCAGCTCAACCGGCTGGAGACGCGCATCGACAAACTGCAACGGGACCAGGCGCTGATGAAGGAGAGCCTGTTCGTGTTCGTCCGCGTGTGGCTCGAACATAATCCGCCCATTGACGATACGATTGCGGAGAGCATCGCTGCCAGCGCGGAAGCGCGGTTCGAGCGTTTCCTCGATCTCGTTGCGCAAGGCTTGTCGCCTGGCCGCTCGATCGCCAATGGCGATGCCGCGATTGACGGCAATGGCCATGACGAGCGGACGGCGGAGATCACGTCATGACCGCCGCGCACGCCATCGGCTCTTCGCGGCGCCGTTCGGCGCTGACGCGCGCCCTGGGCGCGACGATCGCCGAGGCGCTCGCTGCGCCGGACGTGGTTGAGGCGTTGGTGAACGCTGACGGACAAGTCTGGCTCGACCGCGTGGGCGTCGGTCTAACGCTGACTGAACACCGCCTCAGCGCGCACGATCGCGAGACGGCCATTCGGCTGCTCGCACATGAAGCGGGCGAAACGGTGGGCGAAGATCGTCCCGCGCTAGCGACCATTTTGCCAGATTCAGCGGCGCGGGTTCAGGCGCTCTTGCCGCCGCTGGTGGAAGCGCCGGTTCTCGCGATCCGTAAGCGACCGGCTTTCATCTACACGCTCGCTGACTATGTGCGCGACGGCATCGCCACGCCGGCGCAAGCCGCGATGCTGTCCGAGGCGGTCGTGGCGCAACGCAACATCGTGGTCGCAGGCGGCACGGGCTCGGGCAAGACAACATTGCTCAACGCGCTGCTCGCGGAGCCGGCGTTTACCGCATCGCGGGTGGTGATCCTCGAAGATACAGCCGAGCTTCAGATCGCCAGCGCCAACGCCGTCCAGCTCCTGACCAAGCGCACCGATCCGCCTGTGGGCATGCGCGAACTCGTGCAAATGACATTGCGCTTGCGGCCCGACCGCATCGTCGTCGGCGAAGTGCGCGATGGCGCGGCACTCGAAGTCTTGAAAGCCTGGAACACGGGCCATCCGGGCGGGCTGCTCACTTTGCACGCCAATTCCGCCGCCGACGCGCTCGCGCGTCTGGAAGATCTCTGCATGGAAGCCGTGGCCGCGCCGCCCAAACGGCTGATCGCGTCGGCCATCGATCTCATCGTCTTCATCGCGCGCAACGGGGGCAAGCGCGCGATCCAACACATCGTCAGCCCCAAGCATCAAGGAGAGGACCAATGAAGAAGAGTAACCTAGCGAATATCGCGGGCCTTACGCTCGCGGCGCTTGCTTTTGCAGCGCCGGCTTACGCATCGGGCTCGGGCATGCCCTGGGAAGGGCCGTTGCAGCAAATCCTGGATTCCATCACCGGACCGGTGGCGCGCGCGGTCGGTGTCATCGCCATCGTCATGGCCGGCTTCACCATCGCCTTCTCCGATGGCGGCTCCGGCGTGCGCAAGCTTGCATGGGCGGGTCTCGGTTTGGCTTGCGTGTTCGCGGCGGCGACCTGGGGTCTTGAGCTGTTCGGCTTTGCCGGCGGCGCGGTTCTCTAAGGGTCAATCGCCATGGACGATTCTCCGGAAGGCTATTCAGCGCCGCTGCGCACCTCGCTCACGCGCCCAATTTTGATGGGCGGCGTGCCGCGCGGGTTTGCGATTCTGAACGCAACGACCTGCGCGGCGATCGCGCTCGGCCTGCAACAGCCTTTCATTGGCATTCCCCTTTGGATCGTTCTGCAAGGTGCGGCCGCCTGGGCGGCGTCGCGCGACCCCTGGTTCATGGACACGTGGCGGCGCCATCTCGCCAAGCCTCATTACCTCGCGGTGTAAGCATGATCGATCTTCGACCCTACAAACAGGCCGGCGCGCGTCTCACGGACTATCTACCGTGGGCGGGACTGATCGCGCCCGGTTGCGTCTTGAACAAGGACGGCGCGTTTCAGCGCTCGCTGGAATTCCGCGGACCGGATTTGGACTCGTCCACACCATCCGAGCTGATGGGCGTCACCGCGCGTCTCAACAATGCGCTTCGTCGCTTCGGCTCCAATTGGTGTTTGCATGTGGAGGCGCGTCGCGCGTCCGCACCCGGCTATCCCGACAGTGTTTGGCCCGATGCCGTCTCGTGGCTCATCGACGAAGAACGCCGCCAGGTGTTCGAGACCGCCGGCGCACGGTTTGAGAGCCGCTATTTTCTCACCTTCGCTTGGCTCCCGCCGGCGGAGCGCCAGGGCAAACTCGAGAACGTCCTATTCGAGGGCGGCGAGCGGCCTGCGGGCGGCGTCGATTATCAGCTTCATCTCGACAGCTTTATCGAGCGCACTGATCAGCTCATGGCGCTGTTGGAGACCATGATGCCTCTGGCGCGCTGGCTCTCTGACGAAGAGACGCTGACCTATCTGCACGCCTGCATCTCGGATCGGCCGCATCGCGTGGCGGTCCCTTCAACGCCGTTTCATCTCGACGTGCTGCTGCCCGACGCCGCTCTTATCGGTGGGCTTGCGCCCAAACTTGGCGCCAAGCATCTCCGAATCATTTCCGTCCGCAGTTTCGTGACCGAAACCGAACCGGGACTGCTGGACGCGCTCAATCGCTTGCCGATCTCTTATCGTTGGGTGACGCGCTTCCTGCCGCTCGACCGGGAAGAAGCGCGCAAGGAGCTGGAGAAGATCAGGAAGCGCTGGTTCTCGCAGCGCGTGGGTCTGGGCGCCATGCTGCGCGCGGCATTGTTCAAAGACGAGCCAGTCCTTCATGACAACGCCGCGGCCAATCATGCGGCGGACGCAGACGCGGCTTTGCAGGAATTGGGCGCCGATGCGATCGGCGCTGGCTACGCGACGCTCACCATCACGGTGGCGGACGAAGACGAGAACGCAGCCATTGAGGCCGTTCGGCAAATCCAGCAAGTCGCTGACGGCCTCGGGTTCGTGACGCAGGTGGAGACAGTCAACGCCATTGAAGCGTGGCTCGGCTCGCTGCCAGGCTCGGCTTACGCGGATGTGCGCCGGCCGATCCTGCTGACGCCGTCACTGGCGCATCTCTTACCAACAAGTGCGGTGTGGGCCGGACCGGAGCGCAGCGCGCATTTGGGTGGCCCGCCGCTCATGCTGACGGCGACAGATGGCGCGACGCCATTCCGGCTCGATCTGTACGCCGGCGATGTCGGGCACACGATGATCGTTGGCCCGACCGGCGCCGGCAAGTCTGTGCTGCTCGCGACACTCATCGCGCAGTGGCGACGCTACGCGAACGCGCAGGTCTATCTGTTCGACAAGGGACGCTCCGCACGGGCCGCCATTCTCGGCATGGGCGGCGACTTCTTCGATCTGGGCGAAGACGGTGCGCTGGGCCTGCAGCCCTTGGAACGCATCGATGATGCGAGCGAGCGTGCCTGGGCGCTCGACTGGATCGCCGGCTTGATCGCGGCCGCCAATGTTGCGGTGACGCCCGAACTGCGAGCCGAATTGTGGCGCGCCCTCGAAATCCTGGGCCAGCGCCCTCAAGAGGATCGCACGCTCACACTATACATGGCGCTTGTGCAGGACGCCTCCGTCCGCGCCGCGCTCCAGCCCTTCACGCATGCCGGCCCGCACGGCCGTCTGCTCGATCACGACACCACTTCGCTCGGCTACGGCGCCGTCCAAGCCTTCGAGATGGACGATCTCATGCGCCGGCCGCAAGCGGCGGGCGCGGTGCTCTCGGCGCTCTTCCATGTGCTGGAGCGGCGCTTCGATGGCAGTCCGACTCTGCTGGTGCTCGATGAAGCATGGCTCTTCCTGAAGGATTCTTTCTTTGCGGCGCAGGTGCAGGATTGGCTGAAGACGCTGCGCAAGAAGAATGTCGCGGTCGTCTTCGCCAGTCAGGAACTCGCCGACGTGGAGGCGAGCCCGATCGCCTCCACCATCATCGAAGCCTGTCTGACGCGTATCTTTCTGCCCAATGACCGCGCCCGCGAACCGCGTTCGCGCGCCTTCTACGAACGCCTCGGCTTGAACGGTCGCCAGATAGCGCTCATCGGCAGTGCGACGCCAAAGCGGGACTATTATCTCGTTGCGCGCGATGGCTGCCGTCTGTTCGAACTGGGCCTTGGTCCGGCGACGCTCGCCTTCGTCGGCGCCTCCCGGCCAGAAGATCACACGCTGATGGATCGCGTGCTCGCGGACGCTGGCGAGCAAAGCTTTGCGGCTGCCTGGTTGGAAGCGCGCGGTCTTCGCGACGCGGCCCGCGCGGTTAGGCGCTTCGAGTCCCAAGCTAATCCGCAATCCGTGTCGGCGCCGGCCGCATTGGTCGCTGCAGAATAGGGAGACACACCATGTACCGAACGACTTCCAAATTCATGGCGACCGCCGCGATCGCGGCCATGCTCATGGCCACGCCCGCAAGCGCGCAGCGCATCGTCTATGATCCGACCAATTACGCGCAGAACCTTCTCTCTGCGACGCGGGCGCTCGAACAGATTCGCAATCAGATTCGCCAAATTGACCAGGCCACGGCGATGTTGCGGCAAAACCCGCTGCAGCTCTCGCCGGAACTGTCGCAATCAATCTCGGAGGCACGCGCGCTGTTCGACGCTGCGCAAGGCTTGGCGTTCGAGGCGGGACGTGTCGGGGAAGATATCCGAACGCTCTATCCCGAGACCTGGGAGAGTTTCGATCTCGACGACGTGTTGGCCCAGTCGGATCAATGGCTCGCGCAAAGCCGCGCCAGTGTCGAACGCGCGATGGAGGCCGAGGCTCGCGCGGTGCAAGCCATCGAGCGGACCCAAGGCCGCATCGATCGCGCGCTCGCCTCCTCCTCCGATGCGGAAGGGCAGACGGGCGCGATCCAGGCCGGCAATCAATTGCTTGGCATTCAGGCCTCGCAGCTCGCGGAGATTCAGTCGCTGCTCGTGGCGCAAGGTCGCGCGCTGCAGACCGAACGCATGGAGCGGATCGCGCGCGAAGAGCGCGCCCGCGAAGTACAGCGCCGCGCCTTCCCGACGCAAAGCACGGCGCCTGCGCCTGCGCGCTCGGCTTTCGAGGACTAGCGGCGATGGACACGTCCAGCGTCAACTCGTTCTTGAGCCAGTTTCTGGCCGTCGCCGATAGCGGCTTCGGTCTGATTCAGGGCGACGTGAATTACGTCCTCAATGCTCTGATCGTCATCTCGATCGTGCTGACGGGCGCGCAATGGGCACTGGGCCATGACAATCCTGTCGCGCCTATGTTCAGGAAAGTGCTGTTCATCGGCTTCTTTGCCTTCCTCGTGAACAATTGGGACATGCTCTCGACCGTCATCCATCGGTCGGGCGCCATGCTTGGCCTCCAAGCCGGCGGCGGCTCGCTCTCGATGGCGGACCTGCACAATCCCGGCCGCATCGGCGGCATCGGCATTGAGCTCTTCGGCCGCACGGTCGCGCTGGCCGAAGGCATGAACCTGCTCTTCGATTTCATATCGCTGGTGACGATCTTCCTGGCGGGCGTGTTCGTGATGCTGGGTTTCTTCGTTCTCGCCTTGCAAATCTTCGTTGCTCTGATCGCGTTCAAGCTCGGTTCGCTTGCCGCCTTCGTCGCACTTCCCTGGGGCGTGTTCAACGGCACCGCTTGGGTAGCAGAACGCCCGCTGGGTTGGGTTGCGGGCTCGGCTGTGCGGCTCTTCGTGCTGGCGCTTATCGCATCGGTGGCGATCACCTTCGTTGGCACGCTGCCGGCAACGCTCGTGCTCGATGATGGCGGCGCGCTCAACGTGCTTCTGTTCGGTTTGACTGTTTTGGCGCTGGCCTGGTTCGGCCCCTCGCTGGCAAGCGAAGTGGTGCAAGGCCAGCCGAACCTCTCTGGCTCGGATGCTATCCGCACCGGCGTCGGCGCGGGCTTCTCCACACTGGGCGCAGGCTTCATCGCCGCTCAAGGCGCCAAGGCCGCCTGGAACGCCGGCGGCGCGCTGATGGGCGGCGCCGGGCGCCTCATCGCTGGCAAGCGACCGAGCTCGCGTGGGGGCGGCGGATCGGGCGGCGGCGCTTCCGGCGGCGGTCAACGCGCCATCAATTACGCGGCGATGCAGCCACGTCCTTCTCAAAACAATCCGAAGTCCAATGGGGGCAAATCATGACCTTCGCATTTCGTGCGCCAACCAAAACATTCGCGGCCGATCCGCCGGACACGCCATACGCCCGCGCGCGTCAGGAATGGGATGCGCGGATGGGATCCGCCGTATTGTCAGCACGCGCCTGGCGCATGACAGCGTTCGCTGGTCTGGGGCTCGCCGCCGCGCTCGGCGTTTCGCTGACGCTGGTGGCGCTCAACCAACGCACGTTCGTGCATGTGGTCGAGGTTTCGCCGGAAGGGCAGGTGATGCAGGTCCGCGCCGCGGAGGGCCGGTGGTCGCCAACCAATGCGCAGATCGCGCACCATCTTGGCCGCTTTGTTCGGCTTGTGCGCTCACTGCCGACGGACGGGGTGGTGCTGCGCGAGAATTGGCTGGAAGCCTATCGTTTCCTCACGCCGCAGGCCGGCGCGCAGCTCTCCGAGATCGCGCGCCAAGACGATCCGTTTCTGTCGCTCGGCCGCGTCGGGCGCACCGTGCAGATTCGCTCGATCATGGCGCGCTCTGGGAACACCTGGGAAGTCACCTGGGTGGAGCGCGCCACCAACGCGACCGGCACAAGCGACGGCGAAATTTATTCTGGTGTCTTCACCGTCACGACGCGGGCGCCGCGCACTGCCGATGAAGTCGCCGCCAACCCGCTCGGACTTCTGATTTCCGATTTCAGCTGGTCACGTGAATCTGGGAGCCCGCGAACATGAAACGCGTGATGGTTCTTTTGCTCGCATCGAGCGCGCTGGCCGCCTGCGCCACCACCGATATCGCGCCGGTCGCCGAAGGCGACGGCGTCGAAACCGGAGAGACGGAATTGCGCGGCATGCTGGAGGTCCCAGCGCCGGCACCGCCGCCTGCGCCACCACGCCAGCGCCGCGGCCGCGAAGCACCGCCCTTGCAAGTGCTGGCCGAGGCCAACACCGCCGCGCGCCAGCGGCCGACACGTGACGCCTTCAATCAGGCGCGTCACGTCTTCACGTATCAGCCTGGCGCGATCTTCGAGCTTTACACCAACCCAAACTATATCTCGACTATCCTGTTGGAGCCCGGCGAAACACTCACCGACATCGCCGCTGGCGACACCTCGCGCTGGATGGTGACGGAGGCGACAGGAGAATCCGAAGCCGAGCTGCGCACCATCGTGCTGGTGAAGCCGCAGACGAGCGGTCTGCGCACCAACATTGTTCTCATCACCGATCGCCGCACCTATCTGGTGGAGGCCATCTCGCAAGCGGGACAAACCTATGCTGCGCAAGTGGCGTGGTCCTATCCGCAGAACTCTTCCGGAAGTGCAGGCGGCATCCCAAGCATCGACCGGCTCAACTTCTCCTACCGTGTCCGCGCCGTGCGCGGGCGTAATCCGGGCTGGACCCCAAGCCGCGTGTTCGACGATGGCCGCCGCACTTGGATCGAGTTTCCGGCAGGCGTCGCAGCTGGCGACATGCCGCCGCTCTTTGTCATCACCGGCGAAGGCGCCGAGATCGTCAATTATCGCGTCCAGGGCCAGCGCTACGTCGTTGATCGCCTGTTCGATCGGGCCGAACTCCGGCTTGGCGCGCGCTCACCTCAGATCGTTCGCATCGACCGCCAAGGAAGACGGCCATGAACGCAACCGCATCTGCCCCTGTCACACCGCCGCCTGATCTGGCGCTCCGGGCACGGCCGCCGTCGCCAAAACGATTGTCGCGCAAGGTCATCTTCGCGGGGCTCATTCTCGCCGGCGTGGTGATCGCCTTTGCGCTGGTCAGCGGATTGTCGGAGCGACCCGACCGCCGCGGCGATGCCGCTGAAGCCGCCGTCGGCGCGGCGGGCGGGCCGCCGGAATCCATTCAGCAAGCTTCGGCGGATTATGATGCGCGTGCGTTGATCGGCGGCGAGGCGCTTGGTCTGGATACCGAACCGCTTGCCACGGATGGCGCGGCCGAACTGATGCCGCCGACTGATCCGATGTGGGCCGATGCGCGCGGCGCCGGCGAAGGTTCGGGTGCACGCGAGGCGCCGCCCGATCCGCAAGCTGTCGCGCGGGCTTCGCCGATTTTGTTTGCCGGGCGCGAAGCCGGCGCAAGCGCGGACGAGGATACAGACCGTCTCGATGCGCGGCTCTCGCCGCCGCGTTCGCGCTACGAGTTGCAGGCGGGGCATGTCATTCCGGCAGCGCTTGTGACGGCGCTCAATTCCGACCTACCGGGTCGTGTGATCGCGCAGGTGACGGCGCCGGTTTATGACAGCGTGACCGGGGACCATCTGCTCATTCCGCAAGGCTCGCGCCTGATCGGGACGTACCGTGATGGTGCGCGCTATGGCGACAGCCGCATCCTGCTCGCCTGGAACAGGCTCATCCTGCCGAACGGCTGGAGCATCAACCTTGAGAACATGGATGCGAGCGATCCGTCTGGCGCATCGGGACTGACGGACCGGACTGACAATCATCTCGATCGGCTTGCTGCGGCCATCGCGCTCTCGTCGATCATCACGGTCGCGGCAAACGAAGCGGAGGACAGCGAGTCCAGCGGGTTCTCGCAGAGCCTCGGCGACGCCGCCGCACAACAGGCAGCGCAATCGGGTGCGCGTATTGTCGATCGCGAACTCGCCGTTCGCCCGACACTTCGTGTCAGGGCAGGGGCGCCGGTTCGTGTGCTGGTGACGCGAGATATTGTGTTGAGGCGGTATCAGCAATGAAGCGCAAATCCCACCACAAGAATGGTCGAGACCAAGCGCGCGCGCAGCCGGATTTGTTCGCTTCAATTGGGGCCACGCCAATGCGAGCCGCGACAATGGGCGCGGGCAATGGTGCGCGCCTGCCAATTCCGGTGAACCAACCCAAGCTCGTGCGGACGCCGAAGCCAGCGCCTTTGGTCGCTCGGCCTCCAAACGGATTGTTGCGCGTGCGCGAGGCTGCCGCGCGCCTCGGCTTGTCGAAATCCACATTGGACAAAATGCGATGTGAAGGACGCGGGCCGCGCTATGTGAAGATCACGAGCAAGCTTGTGGGATATGACCCGGCGGACCTCGACGCTTACGCAGAAGGGCGAAAGCGGCAATCGACCTCGGAACGTTGAGCCGGTCTTTGTTGCTCGGACTCTTCGAACAATAGCGCCGCCACGACACCAACGATGATGGGCGCTCTGACAGGCGCAGGGCGTCAAGCCATCTAACGTCTACCAGGTTCGTCTAATGCCTAATCTCGGATCGCTTGGGGCGCCACCGCATCGAACTGCTCGCTCGCATCGTAACACGCGGACGCAAACGCGAGCAGATCGTCAACGTTCTTCGCGAGCAGAAGGGCTGACCCGTCGTAGCCGGGCGTGAGGCTAACGCCGGCACGCTCTGCGCAAGCCAACATCGTCGGAAGCGTCGGTGCACGCATATAGAATCCGACATTCGGATACGTGGAATTGTGGTGCCTGCCGAACGCGCCGGCATTGCAACTCGAAAAGGGCACGCAGCCGGCGGCAGATACTGCGATGACGGCTGATGCGACGCCGACGTCTAAGCCCCACAAGGGGCCGCCCCACATGCTCCATGTGTCTTGGGCCGCTTCTAGCTCTTCCAGAATTTCCCACGCGGCTTCCTCGCGGTGGCCTAGCTTCTCCTCGTCCGCAGTTAGATCAAGCGCGGTGATTTGAGCGATAACATCGCGTTCGATTTCAAGCGCGGTGGCGACATCGCTCCAACCGAAAGCACGTAAATCTTCGTATCGCCGATTGCCACCGAGTTCTTGCTCGGCGCTCTCGTGCTCTTCGTCGTACCATCCCAGGTCTTTAGCGCTCAGATCGCGCCTGATTTCGACCGCAAACGTCTTGCCGGCCACGCGGGCCTCCCAACTCGATTCAATCAATGGTAACTAGCATTTACGGAACGTTTAGAGAACTATGTCATCAGGAATCGTGGGCCTCAATCCTTGGCTGGGTTGGGGGCGTTAACCCACAACATCTTGTGTTGCGGGCGATGCATGGCGCGAAGAATCGTTAACAAGATGAAAAAGGCGTCGCGGCCTGGGGAGGGTGCCTTGCCTACGTTTTTCGAGTTCTTTGCAGGCGGGGGCATGGTTCGCGCTGGCCTGGAGCAAGCGGGCTGGAAATGTCTGTTCGCGAACGACTTCGATCATAAGAAGGCCGCCACCTATCGGAAGAATTGGCGCGGCGGCAAAGAGCTTTTTGAAGGTGATGTTCGCAACGCCGAAGCACATCTTCCCGCGAGGACGCCGGACCTGATCTGGGCTTCTTTTCCGTGCCAAGACCTTTCGCTTGCGGGTGCTGGAGCGGGCCTTAGAGGCGATCGCTCAGGCACGTTTTGGCCGTTCTGGAAGATCATTAAGAGAATGCATGCCGAGGGCCGCATGCCCTCGTCGATAGTGCTGGAGAACGTGTGCGGCGCGCTCACGTCGCACGAAGGTCGCGACTTCGAAGCTATCGTCGAAGCATTCACTGAGATCGATTTCAATGTCGGTGCGGTGGTCATCGATGCTGAGCTTTTCGTTCCCCAATCCCGGCCGCGTTTGTTTTTTATCGGCGTGCCTGCGTCGAAGGGGCTGGCGAAAAAATTCTCTGTCCTCGATGAGCGATCTTTCAATTGGCACCCGCCCGCGCTGAAGCGCGCGTACAGTGCGCTGCCCGAAAAGCTGCAAAAGAATTGGGTGTGGTGGAACATGCCGCTGCCCGCCAAGAGAAATAAAGCGATCGCGAACATCTTAGAGAAGGATACCGCCGTCGCGTGGCACACGCCTGAGGAGACGAAACAAATCCTTGCGATGATGTCCCCGCTGAACGCCAAAAAAGTAGAAAAGGCCAAGGTTTCAAAGACTCGCATGGTCGGCACGATGTACCGGCGCACGCGCAAAACCTCCGACGGGGAGCCCGTCCAACGTGTTGAAGTTCGGTTTGACAATGTCGCGGGTTGCTTGCGTACGCCGGCAGGCGGTTCAAGTCGGCAACAGGTTATCGTCGTTGATGGCAAAACCGTTCGCACGCGCTTGATCTCGGCTAGAGAAACAGCGCGGCTAATGGGCTTGGATGATAGCTACGAACTGCCTGAACGCTACAACGACGCATACCATCTCACCGGAGACGGTGTCGTCGTGCCCGTCGTCAAGCATTTGGCAGAGAATCTTTTCGCCGACCTTATTGCTGCGAAGACGCCGCGCTCACGCTCAGCTCCCAAGTCCGCGCCTAAGAAGGCGGGCCGGAAGGCCGCTTGAGTAAGATCGTCCCCTGCATTCGGGAGGCGGCCTTCGAAGCGAAGGTTGCGCAGATTGCGGACCTCATGAAGGAGCGTTCGCATGAAATCGCAGCGCTCGGGCTCACCGAAGACCAATTCTACGACGGCGGCTATTTTCGCGCCGCCATCGAACGTATCAGGGGCCAGTTCGCGGCGACCATGACCGACAAGCGCGCGTTTATGCGTGCGGTGCTCAACCATGTTGAGGGTCATGGCATAGATGGCTGGAGCCATTCGGAGAATAGCGACCGTCACGACTACACGGTGACGCTAACTGGCGGCGGAACCGCAGTGATTGAGCAAAAAGGATGTTTGGACGGAAACAACGTCAACATCTCAGAGCGCCCGCCCAACGCTGACGAATTTTATATCTGGGGCATTTGCACCAACAAAGGGTCTGACATCGCTCACGGCATTCGATCGGCGATCAACCGGCTGACAGCCGACATGATCGCCACCGGCAAGCGCGTTGATGGCATCATCATATCCGACATGATGTGCGGAGATACTGCGCGGCCATGCCCGAAGCTTGCTGCGGCTCCGCAGCGCGCCACGGCTTTGAACCAATTCAACCTCCCGCCGCCGTGCCTTTATCTTTTCCCCGCCACAGTCGCCCACGCGCGTCTCAACGCAAAACCGGAGCTTCGGACGTTGGCGTCGCTCAAGTTCGCTTCGGTTCTGATGAAGCAGTTTAACGGCAATGCGGAGGACGTGAACTTCGTTGAATATGAGGCACGAAAAGTCGGCGATAGAACGCAGCGCCGCATGAAAGTGCATCGCAACGGCGCGGAGGTCACAAAGTCGAACTGGTCAGTGCTGAAGCGCGTGGACGGCTAGCTCCGGCATCGACGTTTCTAAGTGCGAAGCCAGTTCTGGTATCGGTCCAAAATCATCAATGCGCACATGCAGGGCTCCTACGGGCTCGCTCGATCAAACGCTCGGTCACCATGCGCGGTGAGCGCGGGTCGTACTTCGGATCGCCGCCCGATCTCACATAGGGCCGTATCTCACGCTCCGACGTCGCGATGCGTTCACCAGCGGGCCAATTTCTGGTCGAGTTCGACGTTCGCGTTTGCCAACCTGTTGCGGCTACCGTTGTGCGGACAGAGCGGGGGCGGGCTCGTGCCTTCGTTCGCGCCCGATCGTGAGACGGTGAACTGTGAAAGCGGCGTCGTGTGGCATCTGGCATTCGGTGGTTTTGGCGAGCGAATGCATCGGCAAGCCGAGTTTGAAGGCGAGAGTACTTTCGACGACTTCGGCCGTGCCGCGGACGGATTGTGCGAACTCGATATTTTGCGTCCCCGCAGCTGCGGTTGCGAAACGCTGAGCGGCCACTCGCGTCTCGTGTAGCCAGTCTTCCTCATTCATCTTGCCGATGAACTCTGCAATTTCGGCCAAGCGGTCAGCATGCTTGTTCACGCGCACTCCGAAAAAAAAGGAACTGGATGGCCTCGGCGTTGGTCTTTTAGGCAACGCGTTCTTTTATTGACCGGCCTCGCCGATAACGTCGGCTTTCTCAAGATATTCCGTCGTCACGATCTCGAGCCGCGCCGCATCCTGGTCCAATCCCCAACGGCGTCTCGCGTAGAACGCAAGCGCCTTTCGAGTCGTGACCTTCAGTGTCGGACCATCGAATGCGAACTCCCGTCTGACGGCTCGTGCTTGCTCAGGGGAGAGCGACTTCAGAGGTGCTAGCGTGAAGCGCACGAGGGTCACCCAGTCGTCATCTGGGGGGAGAGGATTGTCCAACTCCCTCGTATCGAAGCTGCTACCAGCGCTTATGCGGACGGGCAGGTAGTCCCGATACTCGCCATGCTTGAAGCTGTAGGCACGCACGTGAACACGTGCGCCGTCGGACGCGAACGCTGTCGGCGCAATCCATTGCTGGCTCTGCTCGCCTGAGGACATGGACGTGTAGCGAATCTGAATCGCAAGGTTGCGATCCAGCGATCGTTTGATTTTCGCAATAATGGTGGGATCTGTCGTGCGAGTTAAAGCCGGCAGCTCACAGAATGTGTTGTCGGCTCCTTCTCGCACTACGCTTTCCCATTCCTGAAGGGTCTCTTCGGGCACGAGAGGGCGATGTTTTTCGTGCGCAATGTAGGTCTTCAGCTCGGTGTCATATCGCGGACCCCAGCGACCCGCCCGCTCCAGATAGGCCTTAAAGTCTAGCGCCGCTTGAGGGTTAGAAACACCAAACTGCTCTTCGATGTCCCGCCGATTCGCCCTGCCGTTCCAGGTGAAGCATCGATCGAGGAAGAGAAGCCGCTCTCGTTGCGCATGTTTGAAGTCGTCAAACGCCATCACGAGAACATACTTGACCTTTTCGCGGATGTATATAAAAAATAGACACATAAGGAGGGCGGATGAAAATCCTTCACACAAGCGACTGGCACTTGGGTCGCCAGTTTCACGGCCAGTCGCTCGAGGCGGACCACGAGCATGTGTTGGATCAGGTGCTTGCAGCCGTTCGCACGCATCAGCCTGACGCGTTGATCGTCGCGGGCGATGTCTTTGACCGCGCGTCGCCACCGGCCGAGGCCGTTCGCCAATTCAATTCATTCGTCGAACGATTTGCGGCGGACAGCGATGCTGCGATCGTGCTGATCGCGGGGAACCACGATTCGGGTGATCGCATTGCATCCCTTGCTGCGCTCGCCGATCGGAGTCGCGTGCTCATTCGCGGTCCGCTCGTCAGCGATGAGCGTCCTTTGATCATCTCCGACGAATACGGCCCGGTCGCCTTTTCAGCGCTCCCGTTCGGCAACGAATTTGCCGCGCGCGAATGTTATCCGGAGGCGGTAATTGCGAAGCCGTCGGACGTGATTGCTGCGCAAGTCGCGGCCGCGCGATCGCACGTCCCTGATGGCGCGCGCTGGGTTTTGGTGGCGCACACATTCGTGACAAACGCCGTGGCAAGCGAGAGTGAGCGACCGATCAGCCTTGGCGGTGTGGATACGGTGCGTCCGGAAGCCTTCAGCGGCGCGCACTACGTTGCTCTGGGCCACTTACATCGCCCCCAATTCACTGGGCAGCCGCACATTCGCTACAGCGGCTCGCCGCTGGCCTTCAGCTTTGACGAAGCCGGTTCCACCAAGTCCATGTGTCTTGTTGAGCTTCGGGCTGACGGGGCTGTCGCGTGCGATCTGCTGCCGTTTACGCCATTGCGGCGCGTCCGCACCCTTCGCGGGCTATTCGCCGACCTTCTGACTCAGGCCATCGCAAATCCGAGTGACGACTTCTTGGAGATTGTTCTCGCGGATCAGGGAGCCATCGTCGATGCGATGGGCCGGTTGCGTCAACACTATCCCAATGCGCTGCGCATGCGCCTCGAAACGATCGAGACGAAGTCGGCGACGGCGCCATCCGGCGGTGTTGGTATCGCCGTTGATCCGATGGCGGTGGTCGAAGAGTTCTTTGTGCACGTTCGTGCATCGCCGTTACATGATGACGAACGAGCGATTGTGCAACGCGCCCTTGGTCACACGTACGCGAAGGAGCGCGCTGCATGAAACCTCTTCGCCTCACGATGCAAGCATTCGGGCCATACGCCCAACGAGAAGTCGTGGATTTTTCCGATGCGATGAAGGCGGGCTTGTTTGGCATTTACGGCCCGATGGGTGCCGGCAAGTCATCGATCTTCAGCGCCATTTCTTTTGCCTTGTTCGGCGAGGCGGCGAGGGGAGACCAGGACACGGGGTCTTTTCGTTCAGATCATGCGGCAGCCGATTTGCAGACGGAAGTCGAGCTTGTCTTCGAGGTCGGGCAGAAACGTTTCTGTATTCGCCGCCGACCCGAGCAAATGCGACCGGCGCAAAGAGGTGGCGGCCAGACTCGCGAAGCGCACAGTGCGTCAATTTTCGACGCCACGGGCATGGCTCTGAACGCCATCACCGCGGCCACACCGGGGAAGGTAATTGTCGAGAAAAAGGTCGGAGAGGTCGGCACCTATGTAGTCCAGCTCCTCGGCTATGGCGCCGCTCAGTTCAGGCAAATCGTTCTGTTGCCGCAAGGCCGCTTTGAAACCTTCCTTCTCGCCAAGACCGAAGAACGCGTAAGAATCCTGCGCGAGTTGTTCGATGTCTCTCTCTACCGCGATCTCGCCTCCAAGCTGAAAGAAGACGCGAGGAACGCGAAGTCGAAAATAGTGCACGCGCTCGCCGTCCACCAAGAGTTGCTCACCCGAGAGGGCTGCGACTCGCTAGAGGGTCTCGCAGCATTCGCAATCGCAGCCGATGCGGAAGCGATTTCCGCGGAGGCTTCCGCAAAAGAAACCGATGGTGCCGCGCAGGTCGCCGCTGCGGCTTTGGCGGAGGCGCGTCACATCGATAAGGACTTTGTGGAGTGTGAGGCCGCGCAACGAGCAACGGAAGTTTTGCAGGCTCAGGCACCCTCATTTCAATCGAAGAAGGATCTGCTTGAAGGAGCTGTCCTAGCCCAGGGCTTGGCCGATGTTGACACCGCAATGGCCAATGCTGATCTGCGCGCGCGTGAGTGCGAGGACGAGCATGCCAAGACAACCGCGAAGCGCCTGACCGCTTTTCAAATCCACCAAGAATCCGTGACGCGGCTAGAGCGAGAGCAGGGGCGCTCCGCAGAGCGCCAAACTCTTGAGGCTCGGACTGTCCAGCTCAAGCAATGGCGCAATGCGCTCGACGCTTCTGCGGGTATGCGCTCCGTGCGAGATGCGTCTATCGGGACGCTGAGCGCGACGTCGACCACCTTAGACAAGGCAACGGCCCGCTGCGAGGTCAGTCGCACGGCCAAAGCACGGTGCGCGCAATCGTTGGCAGCCGGTCGCCAAGCTATTCAGCAGATAGGGCTATTGACCACGCGCCAGACGAAGCTCGTTGGGCAACGTGAGATCGCGCGTCAGTTTGTTGCTGCCAACAGTGCGCTTGTGGACGCGCAGCTTGCGCGTGCAAATGTGAAAATCCAGTGCGACGAAGCGGACTTGCGACGTGCAAAGGCACAGACCGCCTTCGACCAGGCAGAGCACAATCTGTCCGCCGCGCAAGCGATCCATCTGGCCGAAAAGCTGATCGATGGTGAGCCGTGCCCTGTTTGTGGCTCTGCGGATCATCCTGCGTTGGCGCGTGGCGACGCTTCAAGCCAAAATCTGGATCATGGATTTCGGCAGGCCAAGACGGCCCTGGAGCAAGCCCGCCAGCATCATTCGAGCGTGCAGGGGCGTCTCGCAGCCGCTGATGCGACTGTCTCTGAGCGCGCCAGCGCGCTGGGGGTGATGACTGCACCCGAGACGCCACTCGCTGAGATCGAAGATAACTTGCGCGAATTGCAGGACGAACTCAGCGCGTTGGGGGCGGCTCCGGATGAGCAAACGCTCACCGATGCTCTTGCCAAGGCGGAGCAGGATCTAACGGCAGTCGAGGCGGCGGTCGAAGCCGCGCGTGCAGCCAAGGAGGTGGCTTCCGTCGCTCACGCGTCGGCTTTGGCGAGCTACACCTCCGCCATCAGCGGTATTCCTGAGGAGTATCATGACCCGCATTATATCGGAGACGTGATCGCAGGGTGCGAACGTGGCTTGGAGGCTATTGCGCAAGCTCTAGACACCGCCGTTTCGCTGGAGCGTGCCGCAGGATCGGCACTGATCACATGCGAGGCGGAAGAGCGCGGTGCCCTTAGTACGCTCACAGCCGCGAAACATCAGTCTGATGTCGCGACGGAGACGTTCAACGTACGCCTCCTTGCCGCAGGGATGACGCGCGAGAGGTACGGTCTTCTGAAGCCGGAAATCGCGAACATCCCGCAGCTCCGTGCTGCCATCGATGACTATGAGCGTGTATGCATCAGCGATGCCTCACGCCTGGAGCACGCGCAAGCTCGTATCGCCGACCTGCCGCGCCCTGACATGAGCATACTTCAATTGGCCGATGAGACCGCATCCCAGAACCGCGAGCGCGCGCAAAAGACGGCGAGCACCGCGCGCGTTCAGGCGACTCGGCTTACCGACCTCGGAACTCAGTTGTCAGCCGATCGTCTCGCTATCACAGCTCAGGAAGTGGCGTTTGCGCCGTTGGGGGCGGTGGCGGATGCGCTAAACGGCACGAACGCGTCGAGAATGGATATCGAAGCCTTTGCCACCACGGCTATGTTCGATCATGTGCTTGAAGCCGCCAATCTGCGCCTGAAGCCGATGAGCAGTCATCGCTATTCGCTTCAGCGCGAAGAAGAGGCGAAGGGCAATGCCAAACGTGGTCTCGGCATTTCAGTCTTTGACCTTTACACGGGACGGTCGCGCGCAACCACCACTCTCAGCGGGGGCGAAACATTTCTGGCTGCGCTTTCACTCGCTCTCGGTCTCTCCGACGTCGTCGAGAGCCTTTCCGGTGGGATTCGTCTCGATACGATCTTCATCGACGAGGGCTTTGGAAGCCTGGACAGTGAGACGCTCGATCAAGCCTTGCAGACGCTGCAGGACCTCGTCGGCCAAAGCCGGACGGTCGGGCTGATTTCACACGTTGAGTTGGTTCAGCAGGCAATTCCGCATGGATTTTCCATTGAGAAGTCCGCTGCTGGAAGCTCGGTAAAGAAGCGAGCGGCTTAGTGTTAACCGTCGATGCCGTCGTCGCGCACAAACGAGGTGATGATGTCTGCAGAACGTTTGCTGGCGATGTTAAAGTGGCACTAAATTTGTTGGTGGGATGTCCGCTTTCAGCAACCATTTTGCCGCTCAGCGCGAGGGCCGCTTCTGGGGATGCAGCGCCCGCGTATAGTGCGTCAGGTCTCGGCCGACTGGCCGGTCTCGCGGCGGCGAGTGTAGACAGCGCCGACGTGATCGAAGGCGGCGCGCGTTGCTTCGTCTTTGAGGTGGGCGTAACGCGCCGTCACTTCCGGTCGTGAGTGGCCAAGGGCTTTCTGCACAAAAGCTAGGCTGTGGCCGTCTTTAATCAGAAGCGACGCGAAGGTGTGGCGCAGGTCGTGAATTCGCAGATCGTCAAACTTCGCTTGAGCAATCACCGCCGCCCACGCCTTGCGCGGTGTTTCCATCGGTCCCTTGAACGGTGGCGGCTTGGCGAACACCCAGGCAGCCTCGTTGGCGCGACGCTTCAGTATCTCGACGGCGGCGGCGTTGAGATTGATCACTTTACGACCGGTCCGTCCGGCCTTGTGGCGCTCCGGCTGAAGGATAATGGCCGGCCGCGAGAAATCGATCTCGGACCACGCCAGATCGCGCATCTCGGCGAGCCTGGCGCCCGTCAGGGCGATGATGCGGAAGAGGTCGGCATGGTCCTCCCGTATCTCGGCGCACGCCTCCATAGCGTCCAGCACTTCGAACAAGTGCACCGCTTCCTCATCGGTGAGAAAGCGCTCGCGGAGCCGGTCCGGCGGCTTGGCCGCGCGCGCGGCGGGGTTGTCCTTGATCAGCTCGCGCTTGATCGCCCAGTTCAGCATGGCGCAGAGCGTGCGGGTGGCCCGACCCACCACTTTGGGACCGCCTAGGATCGTCGATTTCCGGCGAAAACCCAGCTTCTGAGTACGCGCGGTCTTGAAGTTTGCGACGTCCCGCTGCCAGCGGGAAATGTCGGGGGTCGTCAGCGCGTTAATGCTGTAGGCGCCCAGAAGGGGCTCTACATGGCAGCGCAGGTCGCGTTCGTCTGTCCGCCAGGAGCTTTCTCGCTTCTCCGGCTTATCGATCCGGCCCTCGGTCAGATAGAGCTGTATCAATTCGGCGATCGTCGCCGCGTTTCGCCGCACTTCCTTTTCGTGCTGAGGATCACCGCCGCGGCTCGCATCGTGCTTGGCGTCTTCGGCAGCCTTGCGTGCTTTTTCAGCGGTGAAGGGGCCGTAGTCGCCGATCACGAAGAGGCGCTGGCGGCGGCCGGCGCGGTACTTGAGCTCGAACGTCTTGCGACCGCTTGGGCGGACCCGGAGGCGGAAGCCTTTTACGTCGCTATCCCAAATGCAGTATGCTTTTTCGGCGTGGGGCTGGGCGGCGTCGATGACGCGTTTCGTCAGCCGTTGAGGTGCTTGCATTCGTGCGCAGTCCAGATTTTTGGTCACCACATGGTCACCACGAGAGCGGCAATCAGCGCCTAGACGCGCTCATCAGCGCTAATTGCAATGTGAGCATAACATATTGCAAATGCAGGGAAAACGACACGTCCGGCAACACCCGGCAACGTGCGCAATTATGACCCTGGAGGCATTGCCAAGGTTGGGGTCGTGAGTTCGAATCTCATCGCCCGCTCCAGAATTTTCCAGTGAAAACATAGCGCTTTACGCAATTCTCGTCACTTTTGGCAGGTGCGAGAAGGCGCGCGATTCTTTGCGGAACGAAGCAGGAATCCGACGCAAGAGACGGGAGAAATGCGGGGGGGTCAATTGGAGGTTCGGACGCTTACGCCAACTGCCTGATGCGCTGTCGAATGGCGGCGGCAAGCGTCACCATGTGCTCGCCGCACTCCCTTGCGGAGTTCAGGTGACTTCCGCGAACGCCGTCGGCGGTCCGAAGTTCGAAGATCGGCTTACGGGCTCTCTGCGCATAGGGCATCAAGGATTGGTAGTTGGGGATGTCGGACAACCGGTCTTGTGGATCGTTGCGACCAACAGATTCAGCGAATGCACCAGGCGCGCGGTTCATCCATTCCGCGAACGCTCGTACAGGCTCGCCCGCGTAGACATTGAAGACATTGAGCGTGAATCCGAGCGGCAGCATCCGTCCCGTCGGCAGCTGATCTTTCATGTTTGCAGGCGCCTGATCTATCCGTTGCGCCCAATCGCTTCTCCACTTGGCAAGCTTGGGGCCGAGATTGCGAATACCTCGATTGCTAAAGAGGTCTGCGCCCATGGGCACAACAATGAAGTCTGACGCAACCAGCGCGCTTCGGTTTATCGCGCCGAGATTTGGTCCGACATCAAGGAAGCAGATTTGCGCGTCGACCGCTTCCGCTGCCTGCTGAATCATTGAGTGAAACGCACACGTAACGGTGAAGGCGCGTCGCTCGCCATTGAGGCATCGCGGCCACTGTGCAGAGAGTTCGTCTTCGAACTCAGAAAGCGATAAGTCGCCTGGCAGAAGCCACAGCCGTTCGCCCCAACGCAATGGAGTGACCGGCTTGAGTCCGCCCTCGCCATCAACCAGGGGCTGGAGCGCAGAATGCACAGTCTCCACACCGTTGCGGTCGTCCAGGCGACGCTCGGTCCAGAGGGTGTCGAGCTTTTCGTCGGACAAGAAGAACGATGTTAGATTTGACTGAGGGTCGAAATCTGCGACCAGTACCTTTGTCTCGCAGAATGCCGCCATGGCGTGCGCCACGTGATAAAGCAGGCTCGTTTTGCCGACGCCGCCTTTATTGTTGAAGAACGCGATTGTCGCGACCGTCATCCGGGGTTTCCCATCCTATTAGTCGCAGATACCACATGACGTCGGACTGGGAGCACCACTTTCGCTATACTGAGGGATAATCGCCCGCTGCAGTTTTCAGAGGTTAGGTCGGCCGCGGGCAGCGCCGGATGACGATGAGTCCGAGCAGGGTGAGCGTGAACGGGGCCTAGCCGATGATGACGCCGGCGAACGCGCCGCGCCGGCGCGCGGCCTGCACCACGAACAGGCGGAGTCCGGCTATTTCACCTGGGGGTCGTTAAATGCCGCCTGCGCGTGGATCACGCATGCCTCGGCGCCGGCATAATCGCCCTGGCCGATCAGCGTCACCGCCTCGCGCAGCGGATCGGCGCAAGTGGGCATGTGCTGGCGTTCGGCTTCCGATGCGGCGAAGCTGGCAAGAGCGTAAGCGTGATGGCTGTCGTCCGGCTCGGTAATATTGCTCAGATGCACGCGCAGCCGGCGCATCACCGCACTGAGCGGCGGCGGGTCGCCGGCGTCATCATAGCTGCGCCGGTCGCCCCAGCGTTTGCCGAGGCCGCCCTGCCTGCGGTTGGGTCCGAAATAGACCTCGTTGTCTACCCACTTGTTGCTCATGGCCCCGCTGACATTATCCGCGTTTTGCTAACGCGATGTTAGCGATGTGCGATAACACACATCAGTTTGCGGTAGGCCATTGCGGCGCGGGTTTCAGTTTCGCTTGCGGATAAGGCCTTCCTGCGCCGTCGAAGCCACCAGCGTTCCGTCCTCGCGATAGATGGCGCCGCGATTGAAGCCGCGTGCGCCCGAGGCGCTCGGGCTGTCCTGCACGTAAAGATGCCAGTGCGAGAAATTGGTCGGGCGGTGAAACCAAATGATGTGATCGAGACTGGCCGTTTGCACGCCGGACTGCCAGCTGACGCCGTGCGGTCGCATGGCGGTGCCGAGCAGGGAATAATCCGAGGCGTAAGCCAGCAGCGCCTGGTTCAAAGCGACGTCGCCGCCGGCGTCGGCGCGCGCGCGCAGCCACACCACCTGATGCGGCGGCTTCGGAACTGGCCGCGATACATCGACCGGATCGATCGCGCGCATCTCGATCGGCAGGCCGCGCAACCAGCGCGTGTCCGCTTCGGGCTGGCTCTTGATCCAGGCCTCGACGAGCTTGCCGACCGCTTCCGGCGAGGCGGTTTCAGGCATCGGGCTTTGATGCTCGTAGCCGTCCTCGGGCGCCTGAAACGAGCAGGCCATATTGAAGATCTGTTCGCCTTTCTGGATCGCAAGCACGCGGCGGGTGGCGAAGCTCTTGCCGTCGCGCGACCGCTCCACCTGGTAGAGCACCGGCAGAGTGGGATCGCCGGGACGGATGAAATAGCTCTGCAGCGAATGGCAGATGCTTTCGCCTACAGTCCGGTAAGCCGCCATCAGCGCCTGCGCCACGACTTGGCCGCCGAAGATGCGCTGGCGTTCTTCCGGCGGGGAGACGCCGCGGAACAAATTCACTTCGATCGGCTCGAGCGTGAGAATGCTGATCAGATCGTCCATTGCCGGCATTGCGGGGCCCTTCGCTACGGGCCGACCTAGGGCCCGGCGGCGCGCGGCACAAGCGTCCGAGCCGGGATGGCGGCTCTGCGGCCCGCTAGGGCAGCAGATTGCCGCCGGCGTCGCACCAGGGCTCGCGGCGCCCGCGCCAGCGCCGCGCCAGTCCAGCCGCGATCAGTGTCTCGCCGAGGTCGCTGCCGTCGATCAGCACGAAGGCAATGGTGCGCCCGTAGCGGTCGATGCGGCCGGTGGCGCGAAGTTCGAGATGTTCGGCGCGGTTCACCAGTGCCCGCACGGTTTCGGTGGCGCGATCGCCCAGCGCGCGCTCGGCCGCGCAGCGGGCGCGCGATCCGGTTTCCGGCGTGTCGATGTTGACGACGCGGTAGGTAATGTCCTCGCGCATGTCTTCGAGCGTATCGCCGTCAATGACGCGCATCCGCGCGGCCATGTCCTGGTTGCGCCCGCGCAGGCCGCGCGGCGCGTCCGCGCTTACCAGCTGAGTCGCCTGCGCTTGCGCGCGCGGTGTCGGGTCGTTGGCGAGAAAGAGAGCGCCGAGACCAGCGCAGAAGAGCGCCACGAGGGCGGCGGGGATTGCACGCTTGGATTTCGCCATGGCGCCAAGCCAAGCGCCCAATCATTACCAAGTGGTGAACGCCGCGCGCCGTTGCGGCGGCAAGCCGCTCAGTCGCCGTCTGCCGGAGGTCTCGCTCAGGCGGTCTGACGTTCCGCGCCGTCGCGGCCGGTGAACCGCTCTTCCAGCATCTGCACCGTGTCGGCCACCTGCTCGAGCGTGCGCACGCTGCGTTGTTCGATGCCCAGGATGCGTTCTTCGACGCGCCGGCGCAACGCATCGAACTCGACCGCGAGATTGTAGTCGACTTCGGTCTGTTCGATCGCAGCGAGGCGGCGCTCATTGTCGGCGCCAAAACGGATGATGTCGGCGCGCAGCGAGTCCAACGCCGCCGTTTGTGCGCTTTCCATTGCGCCGAGGCGCTGTTCGATCGCCGCAACCTCCTCCGGCGCAGCGCCAGCCTTGCGCTGCTCGATGGCGCTGACCCGCCACTGCAAGCCCGCCACGTCATCCGGCGTGGCCGCCGGCGGGGACGGGCGATGTTCGATGGCGTGCAAGCGCTGCTGCAGCGCAGCGATATCATCCGGCGTAGCAGCCGGCGGGGAGGGGCGATGTTCGACGGCGCGCAAACGCTGCTGCAGCGCGGCGATATCCTCGGGCGTTGCGGCCAAGGGCGCAGGGCGCTGCTCGATAGCGGTCACACGCTGTCGCAGCGCCTCGACGGCTTCGGGCGCGGCGGCCGGCTTGTCGTAAGCAGCGAGCTGCGCCAGCTTCAGATCGGCGACGGCGATTTCGAGCGTGTGGATGCGTTCGCCGGTGCGGGTGGCTACTTCCGCGTTTTGCGCGGTGGCGCGTCCCAACATGCGGACCAGATCGTTGACGCCGTCCGCGGCGCTGTTGGCGTGATTTTCGTAAGCGCCGAGTCGGGCGCGCAGCTCCTCGATATGCTGTGCAAGCTCGCGATCGGTGCGTTCCAGGTAGGTGACGCCAGCAGCGGCGGCGCCGATTTGGCTTTCGTAAGCGGCGATCTGAGCGCGAAGCTCCTCAACGCGGCCGGCGAGTTGCTCGTCGCTGTGCTCGGCCAGCGCTTTGGTCAGGGTGGCGAGGCGGGCCTCGATCGCCGCCAACGCGGCTTCGGTGCTCGGGTCCTCCAGGGCCACTTCGATCTGCGCCACCCGTTCGGCTAGCTGGGTCTGCGCGCCCAGGGCAAGATCGATCACGGTGAGCCTGGCGGCGGCGCCGGCCTGCTGTTCGCGAAGCTCGCTGATTTCGTTTTCGGTCCGGCGCTGCAATTCGCCGATCAGGTCGGCGGTCGCCGCGGCCGTGTCGGTGACCAGCGTTTGCAGCTTTGTTTCGCCGCAGGCGATGTCCTGGGCCAATTTTTCCAATGAAGCGATCGTCGATGCTTCCACCCGTTCGGTTTCGGCCCGCAAGGTAAAGCTGGTCTCGGCAATGTCCCGCTCGTGACGGGCGAAGCGGGAGGCGAGAGTATCGATCTCTTCGCCGAGTTCGTTTTGTACGCGCGTGGTCAAATCCGTTGCCGCGGTTTCGCAGTCGGCGATACGCCGCAGCATGGTCTCGCGCAGCGCTGCAAGGTCGCCCGCAGTGTTGGCGGCGGCTGCGTCGACCTGCTTCAAGCGCGCCAGGCCGCCTTGCTGGCGCTCGCGCAAATCGGCGATCTCGCCGGCAAGATCGCTGTGGACGCTTTCGAGCGCGGCCCGGGCGTCCTGAGATGACCGCTGCAGATCGGCCGCCAGCGCAGCCCCTGCTTGGCGCAGCGATTCTGCGGTTTCCTCCAATGACGTCTGCGCCGCGTCTTCGACGTCGGTGAGCTGGATGCGAAGCTGTTCGTTCGCCCTGAGGCTCACGATCTCGACCTGGTCGACGCGATCCGACAACGCCTCCATGCGTTGGGCCGCTTCGGTGAAGGCCGCGTGCATGCGCCGGCGGGTTTCGTCCACGCCCTCGGCGACGCTTTGTTCAAGCGAAACCCGGACCCCGCGCAATTCGACCACCAGATGCGCGACGGCGGCGTCGGCTTGGGCGGCGGCCTCGTCGGCGGCGGCGGCCACGTCGCGCAAACCGTGACCCAGGCGTTCGTTGACCTCCTGCGCGAAGGCGCTGAAATCACTCGCCACGGCGTGCTTCAGCTGTTCGTGGGCATCGGCAAGCACGGCGGCATTGGTGTCGGCCCGGCGTGCGACGATCTCAATGTCATCGACTCGCTGGCCAGTCTCTTCGGCGCGATAGGTGAGGCCGGTGAAGGCCTGGGAAAGGGCGGCGTGTTGGGCGGCGGCGTCGTCATCGCGCGCCACGGCGTTGTCGTCGACGTCGGCGATATGCAGCCGCACGGCCGCGAGTTGCCCCGCCATCTCGGCCAGGGCCTGCTGCAGCCCATGGGCGGTATCGCCCGCGAGCCCCTCCAGTTCGCCTACGCGTGCGGCGACATCGAAGAGCGAGCTGTCCAAAGCCTGCAACGCGCTTTCGAGGCTTCCGACCGAGCCTTCGAGGCGGCGCTCGAGCGTGCGGAAGCGGTGGCGGACGCCGAAATCGCTGGGCTCGGTTTGCGCCATGCGTTCGGCCTCGGCGGCCATTGCGCCGACCTGCTCGGAAAGCGCAGTCTTCAACACCATGTCGGTCACGTACTCGGCCAGGCTGAGGCCCAGGCGCTGCGCTTCCTCGACCGCGCGTTCGCGGGTCTTAGGGTCAACCCCCTTTAGCACCCATGCACTGTCAGTCATTGGATCAGCCTCGTTGCGGTCGCCAGCCCTAAAGGCATGCCGCAACGTGCTTAAGGCCGCGTAAAATAGAGGGTTTTCGCTTCGTTAACGGCGCGGATCAAAACCCGGTTCGCCACAATTGGCGCCGCCCGGTTCGCATTTGTGACCCTCGGACCATTCCCCCTCTTTTGGCGCCCACGGAGGCGCAAATCATGTCATCCTGTCTGCGTTGTTTGGGCGGATCGGGCAGCGACGCGCCTCAAGCCGACTTATGGCCGCCAGATTCGCATGGCTTTTTGTTAAACGTCTCGGAACCGGAATGCTTATGTAAGGTTGGCCGAGACGCGGACGGAGGCACGATGTCTGAAGATCTTTTTCGCAGTTACGTTCGCTCGTTCGAACAGCGTCGTGAAGCGGAAATGTCGCTGCAGGACTTCCTCGCCCTGTGCCGCGACGATTCCATGGCCTACGCCAGCGCCCACGAACGCCTGCTCGCGGCGATCGGCGAGCCGAAGATGGTCGACACGTCCAAGGACGCGCGGCTCGGGCGCATCTTCATGAACCGCACGATGCGGTTCTACCCCGCCTTCGCCGAATTCTACGGGATGGAAGAGACGATCGAGCGCATCGTCGCTTTTTTCCGTCACGCCGCGCAGGGTTTGGAAGAGCGCAAGCAGATCATCTACCTGCTGGGGCCCGTCGGCGGCGGCAAGTCCTCGCTGGCCGAGCGCCTGAAGGCGCTGATGGAGGATCAACCGATCTACGTGCTGAAGGCGGGCGACGAGATTTCGCCCGTGTTCGAACACCCGCTCGGCCTGTTCGACCCGGTGGTGTGGGGTCAGCGTCTCGAAGACGAGTATGGCATACCGCAGCGGCGCCTCACCGGCTTGATGAGTCCGTGGTGCATCAAGCGGCTCGACGAATTCGGCGGCGACATCACCAAATTCCGCGTCGCCAAGATGAATCCGTCGCGTCTGCGCCAGATCGCCATCGCCAAGACCGAACCGGGCGACGACAACAATCAGGATGTCTCCTCGCTGGTCGGCAAGGTCGATATCCGCAAGCTCGAAATGCATGCGCAGAACGATCCCGACGCGTACAGCTATTCCGGCGGCCTCAACCGGGCCAACCAGGGCATGCTCGAATTCGTCGAGATGTTCAAAGCGCCGATCAAGATGCTGCATCCGCTGCTGACGGCGACGCAGGAAGGCAATTACGTCGGCACCGAGAACATCGGCGCAATCCCGTTCCAAGGCATCATCATGGCGCACTCGAACGAGGCCGAGTGGCAGTCGTTCAAGAACAACAAGAACAACGAAGCCTTCATCGACCGCATCTATGTGATCAAGGTTCCGTACGTGCTGCGCGTGCAGGAAGAGCAGCGCATCTATGAAAAGCTGATCCGCGGCTCAGAACTCTCCGAAGCGCCATGCGCGCCGGGCACGCTGGAAATGCTGGCGCGCTTCTCGGTCTTGTCGCGGCTGAAGGAGCACGAGAACTCCAACGCATTCGCCAAGATGCGCGTTTACAACGGCGAGAGCCTGAAGGAGGTCGATCCGAAGGCGCGCACGCTGCAGGAATACAAGGATGCGGCCGGCGTCGACGAAGGCATGGACGGCATCTCCACGCGCTTCGCCTTCAAGGTTCTCGCCGCGACTTTCAATCACGACACCCAGGAGGTGGCCGCCGATCCGGTGCACCTCATGTACGTGCTCGAACAGCAGGTGCGCCGCGACCAATTCCCGCAAGAGCAGGAGAACAAGCTGCTGGAATTCATCAAGGCAGACCTGGCGCCGCGCTACGCGGAATTCATCGGCAACGAGATTCAGAAGGCCTATCTCGAATCGTACCACGACTTCGGCCAGAATCTGTTCGACCGCTACGTCGATTACGCCGACGCCTGGATCGAGGACATCGACTTCAAGGATCCCGACACCGGCCAGCTCTTGAATCGCGAACTGCTGAACCAGGAGCTTTCGAAGATCGAGAAGCCGGCCGGCATCGCCAATCCCAAGGACTTCCGCAACGAAGTCGTGAAGTTCACCTTGCGCGCCCGCGCCGGCCACGGCGGCAAGAACCCGTCCTGGACCAGTTACGAGAAGATCCGCGAAGTGATCGAGCGGCGGATGTTCAGCCAGGTCGAAGACCTGCTGCCGATCATCACTTTCGGCTCCAAGAAGGACGGCGAAACCGAGAAGAAGCACGAGGAGTTCGTGTTGCGCATGGTCGAGCGCGGCTACACCGAGCGGCAAGTCCGCCGGCTGGTCGAGTGGTACATGCGCGTCAAGCAGGCCGGCTGAGGCAAGCCGCATGAACATCATCGACCGCCGCCTCAATCCGGGCGGAAAGAGCTTCGCCAACCGCCAGCGCTTCCTGCGCCGCGCGCGCGCGCAAGTGCGTAAGGCCGTGCGCGAAGCGTCGTCGAACCGGTCGATCAAGGAAGCCGGCAAGGGCGGCGAAATTTCCATCCCCACCGGCGGCGTGCACGAACCCCAGCTGCATCGTTCGCGCCAGGGCGGGGTGCGCGACTACGTGCTGCCGGGAAACAAGAAATACGTCGAAGGCGACACCATAGCCCGGCCGGAGCAGGGCGGCGGCCAGGGCTCGCAGGCCAGCGACAGCGGCGAGGGCGAGGACGAGTTCCGCTTTGCGCTTTCCGACGAAGAATATCTCGATCTCTATCTCGAGGATCTCGAACTTCCCGATCTCGCCAAGCGACAGGTCGCGGGCGCGACCTCGGTATTGTGGCGCCAGGCCGGATATTCGGTGTCCGGACCGCCGTCGCGGCTTTCGGTGCCGCGCACGCTTCGGCATTCGATGTCGCGCCGCATCGCGCTGAAGCGGCCGAAGGCTGACGAGATCACGGCGCTGCGCGCGGAAATCGAAAAGCTCGAGCGAGAGGGCGGGCATTTCGACGAATTGGTGACGCTGAGGAAGGATTTGGAAACGCTGCTCGCGCGCTCGAAGCGCATTCCCTACATCGACCCGGTCGATGTGCGCTACCGCCGGCTCGAGTCCAACCCGAAGCCGATCGCCAAGGCGGTGATGTTCTGTCTGATGGACGTCTCCGGCTCGATGAACGAGCACATGAAGGATCTGGCCAAGCGTTTCTATTCGCTGCTCTACCTGTTCTTGAATCGCCGCTACGAGCACGTCGACGTCGTCTTCATCCGCCACACGCACGAGGCGCAGGAGGTGGACGAACAGACGTTCTTCTATTCGCGCGAAACCGGCGGCACGGTGGTTTCCACCGCGTTGTTCAAGATGGCCGAGATCGTGCGCGACCGCTATCCGGTCGATCAATGGAACATCTACGCCGCGCAGGCCAGCGATGGCGACAATACCTCGAGCGACAATGCAGTCGTGCTGGCGCAGCTGCGCGACGCCATCCTGCCGATCTGCCAATACTACGCTTATGTCGAAGTCGGCATGGACGACGAGGACGATCATCCCGGCGCCGGCGAGCCCAGCACCAATCTCTGGCGCGCCTACCGGCGGGTCTCGGTCGACGCCCCGTTCGCGATGCGCAAGGTCAAGCACCGGCGCGACATCTACCCGGTGTTCCGTGAATTGTTTGCCCGCCGCCCGGAGGGCGTTGCAGCGGATGGCGCTTGAATGACGATCTTGGCTCCCGACTCGAAGCTGCTGTTCCAAGGGCCGGACTGGGATTTCGACCTCATCCGCCGCGTCCACGACGCCTGCGGCGAGATCGCCATCAACGAGATGGGGCTCGATCCGTATCCCAATCAGATCGAAGTCATCACCACCGAACAGATGCTCGACGCCTATGCCTCCACCGGCATGCCGCTATTCTACCGGCACTGGTCATTCGGCAAGGAATTCGCCCGCAACGAAGCGCTCTATCGCAAGGGCTATCAGGGCCTCGCCTACGAGATCGTCATCAATTCGAACCCATGCCTCGTCTACATCATGGAGGAAAACTCCGCGATGATGCAGACGCTGGTGATCGCGCACGCCGGCTACGGCCACAGCCATTTCTTCAAGAACAATTACGTGTTCAAGCAATGGACCGACGCCGACGGCATTCTCGATTATCTCGAATTCGCCCGCGGCCTGATCGCCAAGTACGAAGACCGCTACGGCCAGGAGGAGGTGGAGCGCGTGCTCGATGCGGCGCACGCGCTGCAGAGCCACGGCATCCACCGCTTCCCGCGCAAGCGCATGGCCGATCTGCGGTCGGAGGAGCGGCGCGAAGAGGAACGCCGGCTCCACGGCGAGCAATTGTTCAACGACCTCTGGCGCACGGTGCCTGCCGGCAAACGCAAGGCCGGCAAGGATGACGATGCGCGGCGCAAGGCGCTGCTGGGCCTGCCGGAAGAGAACCTGCTTTATTTCCTGGAAAAGACGGCGCCGCGGCTTGCCCCCTGGCAGCGCGAGATCCTCCGCATCGTCAGGCTGATCAACCAGTATTTCTATCCGCAGCGGCAAACCAAGGTGATGAACGAAGGCTGCGCCACGTTCGTGCACCACCGCATCATGAATCGCCTGCACGAGAAGGGACAGATCGACGACGGCGCATTCCTCGAATTCATCCACTCCCACACCGGCGTGGTGATGCAGCCCGGATTCGACGATCGCCGCTATTCCGGCATCAATCCGTACGCGCTGGGTTTCGCCATGTGCTGTGACATCGAGCGCATCTGCCTGAAGCCCACTGACGAAGACCGCGAATGGATGCCCGATATCGCCGGCAATGACGATCCTTACGGCACGCTCAAGGAGATCTGGGCCAATTTCCGCGATGAAAGTTTTGTCTCGCAATATCTGTCGCCAGCCTGCATCCGCGATTTCGGGCTCTTCAATGTGCGCGACGACGAGGAAGAGGAAGAAATGAATGTCGCCGCGATTCACGACGAACGCGGCTATCGCAAGATCCGCCGGGCGCTGTCGAAACACTACGACATCGCCTATCGCGATCCTGACATTCAGATCATCGACGTCGATCTCGCCGGCGACCGCAAGCTCATTCTCAGCCACCGCGTGCTCGACGGCATCGTGCTGGAGGAGGGCGATGCGGAGAAAGTGCTCCAGCACGTCGCCGACCTGTGGGGCTATGACGTGAAGCTGGTGGAGCAGGACGACGCCGGCGCGCTGAAGGCGGAGCACAGCGCCAGTCCGCGCCGGCCGTTCATGTAGGCGGGCTGTCTTCGCCGCGGGCGAACGTATCGGCTATTTCCAAGGATCAATGACGGCCACGCCGAGTGCAGCGAAATCGCGCACGTTGCGCGTCGCTACGCCGGCGCTGTGCACGGCTGCGCTCGCGGCGATGAGGGCGTCCATGGGCGTGATTATGATCCCGGCGCTTTCAGCGGCTGCGCGCATCTGACCGGAGCGTTCCGCTATGTTCTCATTGACGTGCACGATTCGACCCTGGAACTCGGTACGAAGGGACGCCATCCAGCTGATCAGCTTCGCACGGCGGTTCCGGTCACGCGCCTTGTCGATGCCGTATGCGATTTCGTGCAGAGTGACAGCCGAGATCAGCGGGTCAGTCTGCGAATTGAGGAAGGCGACAACACGCGGCTCGGGATGCGGACGTACGAGTTCCGAGATCACGTTGGTATCGAGCAGGATAACACTCACTCGTCTTCACCGGCGAACGGATCGCCGCGGTCCGGCCAGCGAGGCGGCAATTCGATGGGCTCCCCGCGCGGAGCGCTTTCCACGAGCCATTTGCCCAAATGCTTTTTCGACTGGTGCTCGGCCCAATCCTTCTCGGACACAACGATGCACGCTTCTGTCACGCCAATGCGTTGGGGCTCGCCTGCGCGCGCCCGCCGGAGGATTTCAGAAAGCTGGGCTTTGGCGTCTTGAACAGTCCATTGCCTGGTCATGGGCCTAATCTAGTCTAGACTAGACCAACGGTCAAGGCAGGACCCCGATCCGCCGCAGACCGTCTGCGATCGCCGGGTCCACCTGCACGTCGCGGAGTGAAAGCGGGCGGGTCAGCCGTAGTGTCTCCATACTGCGCGCGCGAGAGAGGGCGACATAGGTCTGGCCTGGCGCAAAGGCGCCGCGGCCGAGATCGATCTCGACGCTGTCGAGCGTCATGCCTTGGGCTTTGTGGATGGTGAGCGCCCAGGCCGGCGCGAGCGGGAATTGCACGTATTTGAATTCCTCTTTCACCTCCATGCGGTTTTCCTTGGCGTTCCAGCTCCAGCGGGCTTGCGGCCAAGTCGCGCGCTCCACGTCAACCGTCTCGCCGGCGTCGAGCACGACTTCGACGATGTCGTCATCGAGCGATTTCACCGTGCCGAGCGAGCCGTTCACCCAGCGGCCTTCGGAATCGTTTTGCGTAAAGATCACGCGCGCGCCGCGTTTCAGCACCAGCTCCATCGGCGCGGGGAAACGATCGCCCTGCTGCTTCGGCGTTTCGCCCTCGAAGCCGCCGGTGTAGCGCGCCGCCGCGCCTTCGAGCGCCGCCAGGCCCTGCACATTATAGCGGTCCGCCACCGCATTGGTCGCGCAGAGCAGCACGGGCCGCTTCGGCAGCGTGCGATCGAGGCAGACCGTGTTGAGAATGGTCACCGCTTCTTCGACGCCGCGCCGTTCGCGGATCGATGACAGGATCTGGATGAAATCCTGGTTGGTCTGGCGATGTACTTCGGTGAGTTCGACGCCGGCGACCGGCGCGTCGCGCAGGCAATGGGCGGAAAACGCATAGGGGCTGGCATAACCCGCTTCTTCCAACAGCGCGCCTTCATCGCCGCGCACAACCGGCGGCAGCTGGTAGAAATCGCCCACCAGCAGCATCTGCACGCCGCCGAACGGGCGTGAGCTTTTGCGCGCGACTTTCAGATGCTGATCCATGGCGTCGAGCACGTCGGCGCGCAGCATCGAGACTTCGTCGACGATGAGGCGCGAGATGGCGCGCGCCATGCGGGTGAAGAACCAATGCGGCTTCTCGTGATTGCCAATCAGCGGCCGCGGCGGAAAGCCGAAAAAAGAATGCACGGTCTGGCCGCCGATATTCATCGCCGCCAAGCCCGTCGGCGCCAGCAGCGCCTGGGGAAATCCCGGGTCGCGATCGACCAAAGTGCGGATGAAGTGGCTCTTGCCGGTGCCGGCGCGCCCGATCAGCATCACCACCGGCGTGCGCTCGGCCAGCGCATTCAGCGCTTCGACAACTGCGGAATCTGGCGCCGGCGCTGGAATCATCGACTCTCTATATAGAAACCGCCGCCGATGCGCTAAGCTCCGGTTGCGCTGGGTGCGGAGATGAAGATGCGAGCATTAGTTGCAGCGGCGGCGATGATGGTGCTGGCGGCCTGCGCGTCCGAGCCGGCAACGCAGCCCGCGGACGCCAGCCGTACGGCGACTGAGCTCGAAGCGCTTGCCGCGGATGGACGGGATATTGCGGAGGCGCAATGCGCGCGCTGCCACGCCGTCGGCCCTTATGGCGAAAGCCCCGATCCGCGCGCGCCCGTATTTCGCACGATCTTCCAGCGCTACAATGCGAGCGTGCTGGAACAAGAATTGATTGAAGGCATCCGTGTTTCTCACCCGATGCCGGAATTTCAATTCAATCCGCAGGGAACGGATGCGCTGATCCAGTATCTGCACACGATCCAGGATCCGCCCCCGGCGGGATAGCGCCTAGAGCGACCAGGGCAGGTGCGACGAGAATGGCGCCGGCAGTCCGTCGAACGAGAGCCTCACCGGCAAGTCCGTTTCCGGAAGTTCAACGGCGATGAAGCTTCGTCGCGGCTGCAAGCGCGGCGTTCGCGCCGCATGGCCTTGCGCCACGGCAAATCGTGTCCAGGCGATCGGTTCGGGTTCAACCGTAGGGCTCGCGGGTTCGATCGCCGGGACGGTTTCGGCGGCGATGACGAGGCTCGGCACGCGCAACGCGGTGAGCACGGTTTCGTCGGTCAGACCAGCGATGGCGGCGAATTCTTCGGCGCCGACCATTTGCGGCACGCGCCCGCTGATGCGGAGTTGCATCTCGAGATCGTATGAGGCGCCCGAGGGCTCGACGACGCGAAGCTTGACGGCGTGAATGGTATTGCGCTCACGCAGCAGCAGCGTCTCGTCTGTTATCGTCACGACGCCCATGTCGCGATCGACGACGAAACGCCCATCGGCATCGTCGAGCAGAAAGAACCCCGGCTGCGGCAGCGCGGGGGCGGCCGCACCGGCGGCGAGCAAGGGGTTCTGCGGCGCAAGGTGCGCCATCGCGCTCTCTATCGCCTCGCGGGCGGGCGCGCGTGCGGGATCGACATCGATGGCGTCGAATTCTTGCGCGAAGGGGTCGGGTGGCGGAATCATGGTCCCGCCAGTTTGCCGGCTTATGCCTAATGGGCCGTGAAACGCGCGTTTGCCTTGCGTTTACGCTTGTTGCTCGCCCCAGCCGATCGCGGCTTTCACTTCGAGGAATTCTTCGAGCCCGAAGTGTCCGCCCTCGCGGCCGAGACCAGATTGCTTGTAGCCGCCGAACGGCGTGCCCATGCCGCCGAACGCGCCGTTGATATGGACGTTTCCGGCGCGCAGCTTGCGCGCTACTTTGCGCGCCTTCTCTTCGGGACCTTGTACATAAGCGGCAAGCCCGTAGGGCGTGTCGTTGGCGATCCTGATGGCATCCGCTTCGGTTTCGTACGGGATCACGACCAGCACCGGCCCGAAGATTTCTTCGCGCGCGATGGTCATGGTGTTGTCCACATCGGCGAACACGGTGGGCTTCACGTAATAGCCGCGGTTGAAGCCCTCGGGGCGGCCGACGCCGCCGGCGGCGACGCGCGCGCCTTCATCGATTCCCTTCTGAATGAGGCCCTGGACCTTCTGGAATTGGTTCGCATTGGCCAATGGTCCGATCGCGCCCTTTTCGGCCGTGCTCGGCGCCTGCACTTTGATCGCGTTCGCTGTGGCTGCGGCGATTTTCACCACCTCCTCATACTTCGAGCGCGGCGCCAGCATGCGCGAAGGCGCATTGCAGGACTGGCCGGTGTTGTTGGCCATGTGCATCATGCCGCGCGCCACCGCCTTTTGCAGGTCGGCGTCTTCGAGAATGATGTTCGGGCTCTTGCCGCCCAGTTCGAGCGCGACTCTCTTGATGCCCTTGGCCGCATTTTCCATCACCGACGTGCCCGCGCGCGTCGAGCCGGTAAAGCTCATCATGTCGATATCGGGATGCGAGGAGAGCGCGACGCCGACGCCGGGTCCGTCGCCATTGACGAGATTGAACACGCCGGGAGGCACGTCAGCCTCGTCCAGAATCTCAGCGAAGATGATGGCGTCGAGCGGTGCGAGTTCCGAGGGCTTCAGCACCATGGTGCAGCCGGCTGCGAGCGCCGGACCGACCTTGGCGCAGACTTGGTTCTGCGGCCAGTTCCACGGCGTGATCATGCCGACGACGCCGACCGGTTCTTTGATGATGCGATGCGGGCCGTTATAGGCGGCTTCGAATTGGAAGGTATCGAGCTGTTTGCGCGCATCCATCAAATAGCCCAGCCCGGCGGGGGCCTGCTGCTGCTGTGCCAGCGGCAGCGGCGCGCCCATTTCCTGCGAGATGGCTTCGGCCATGTCCGGCAGCCGGCGCTGATAGATGGCGATGATCTTGTCGAGGATCGCCTTGCGCTCGTCGATCGTGGTCTGCGACCAGCTCTCGAACGCCTTGCGCGCCGCCGCCACGGCTTTGTCGACGTCGGCGGCGCTGCCCAATGAAATCCGGCCGATCGGTTCTTCGTTGGCGGGGTTGATCACGTCATGCGTGCGCGCCTTCGCCGGGGCGACCCACTTTCCGTCGATATAGAAGTTCAGCTGCTCGCGCATCGCTCCGCTCCAGGTGTCAGGTGTCAGGTGTCGGGTATCAGGCGTCAGGCAGTATCAGATATAGGACGAGCGCGCGAGTTTGCGCGACGGCATCCGGAGCTGACAGCTGGCGCCCGACACCCGACACCTGCGGACCTATGGCCGCATCAAAGCGCGGACGCTGAAGCCGCGCCAGGAAGCGCTGTTGCGCACGCTGCTGCCACATCTCGCCGTTCCGGCGGAGGGTGCGATCGATGTTGAAGCGCTCTTCTCCCCCCCCCATTGCGGGGGGGGGCTGGGGGGGGGGCTCACGGCGGTGGTCTTTCCGGAGACGGCGCCGCCCGTACCCCCCACCCAACCCTCCCCCGCAAGGGGGGAGGGCTTTACGGCGCTTGAAATCGGTTTCGGCGGCGGCGAGCACCTGGCAGCGCAAGCGGCGGCGCATCCCGAACAGCGCTTCATTGGGGTCGAGCCGTTCTTGAACGGCGTTGCGTCCTGTCTGCGGCATATCGAAGACGCCAACGCTCCGAACATCCGCCTGCACCAGGGGGACGCCCGCGACGTGATGGTACGGTTGCCGAACGCGTCGCTCGATCGCGTCTACATTCTTTTTCCGGACCCCTGGCCCAAAGCACGCCACCACAAGCGCCGGCTGATCCAGCCCGCGTTTCTCGATCAGCTGGCGCGCGTTTTGAAGCCCGGCGGCGAAGTGCGCTTTGCGACGGATTGGGCCAACTACGCCGCCTGGACGCTCGAACGTTTCATCCGTGACGCGCGCTTCACTTGGCTTGCTGAATGCGCGGACGATTGGCGCAAACCGTGGCCGGGGCACGCGACCACACGCTACGAAGCCAAACAGCTCGGCGATTGTGCGCCGGTCTATCTTCGCTTCATTCGCGCGTTGACACCCAGAACGTGATTGGCGCGATCCGGCTGGCGCCCGTTATTCTCCCGAAAATGTGTCTGGATCGGAGAGCATGAGTTTTTATCACGACGGCCAGCGCGCGATTCAGGCCCGCTTCGCATCGACCGCGCTCGCGGATCGGCTGGAGCAGGTGACCCATCGCACCACGCTTGCGCCGGACGATGTGTCCTTCATCGGGAGCGCCAGCTTCTTTTTCCTGGCGACGGCGGATTCAGAGGGGCGCCCGGATTGCTCTTACAAGGGCGGGGCGCCCGGTTTCGTGCGCGCCCTGTCGCCCAGTCTGATCGTGTTCCCCGATTACGATGGCAACGGCATGTTTCGCAGCCTGGGCAACATCGCGGTCAACGCCAATGTGGCCTTGCTCTTCATCGCCATGAACGCCACGCCGAAGCGGTTGCGGATCAATGGCCGGGCCGAAGTAAGGTTCGACGATCCGCTCTTGCCGGATTTCGCCGGTGCGCAGGCGCTGGTGAAGGTCACGCCAGAGCACATCTTTCCGAATTGCCCGCGCTACATTCATGACGTGGGCGCAGGCGCACCGTCGCCCTACACGCCGGAGGCCGGCGCGCCGCCGCTGGAGCCCGCTTGGAAGAGTTTCGATGCATTCAAGGACGTGGTCCCGCCGCGTAAGGCATGATCGCCGCCGGCAGCTCCGGCGGCCACTTGCGCTTCCGCAAGGAACCGGCTATCTGACAAGCCAGACACATCGCTGACGCCTCTCGACGAGAGGTTCAGCGGCGGGCCCCCGGGGTCCGCCGCTTTTGTTTTACCGGGAGCCCGCCCTCTGCGCGCGACGAACCCAGTTGAAGAGCGCGTCATCGCGCTGATCGAGCCGACCGCCGCTGGTCTGGGCTATCGGGTCGTGCGCGTGCGCTTGTCGGGCAATCGGCGCAAGCGCCTGCAGATCATGGCCGAGCGCATGAGCGACGGGCTGATGGGCATCGACGATTGCGGCCGGCTTTCGCGCGCGCTGTCGCCGGTGTTCGATCTCGAGGATCCGGTGCAGGGCGAGTATGACTTGGAAATATCTTCCCCTGGCATAGATCGCCCGCTGATGCGTCTCGAGGATTTCGAGCGCTTCATCGGTTTCGACGCCAAGCTCGAGACGGCCGTGCCGATCAATGGACAGCGCCGCTTCAAGGGCGCGATCAAGGCCATCGACGGCGACGAGATCACGCTCATCGGCGAACACGGTGAAGCCAGGTTGAAATTTTCCGCTCTGTCGGACGCCCGCTTGGTGCTGACCGACAAGCTGATTGCAGACGATTTGAGACGGGCCAAGGCGGCGGAAGCCGCAGAACAGAACGCTGACGAAGGATAGAAACGATGAGCACCGGCATTTCAGCAAACAGGCTGGAAATCCTGCAGATCGCCGACTCGGTCGCGCGCGAGAAATCGATCGAGAAGGAGATCGTGATCCAGGCGATGGAGCACGCGCTGCAGAAGGCCGCCCGCTCGCGCTACGGCGCCGAGCACGACATTCGCGCCACCATCGATCCCAAGACCGGCGAGATGGAGCTGAAGCGCGTCATGACGGTGGTGGATGACAGCGTGCTCGATCCGGAGACGCGCCCGTTCAATCCATCTACCGACATCATGCTCAATGTCGCGCTGAAGTCCGACAAGGAGGCGGTGCTCGGCAAGGAATACGTCGAATTGCTGCCGCCGATCGAATTCGGCCGGGTCGCTGCGCAAACCGCCAAGCAGGTGATCAACCATGAAGTCCGCGAAGCCGAACGCGAGCGTCAGTACGGCGAATACAAGGACCGCGTCGGCGAAATCATCAACGGCGTCGTCAAGCGCGTCGAATTCTACAACGTGATCGTCGATCTCGGCCGCGCCGAGGGCGTCATCCGCAAGTCGGAATCGATTCCGCGAGAGAACCTACGCGTCGGCGATCGCACCCGCGCCTACATTTATGACGTCCGCCGCGAGACCAAGGGGCCGCAGATTTTTCTTTCGCGCGCCAAGCCGGAATTCATGGCGCGCCTGTTCGCGCAGGAAGTGCCGGAAGTCTACGAAGGCGTGATCGAGATCAAGGCCGCTGCCCGCGATCCCGGTTCGCGCGCCAAGATCGCGGTGATCAGCCACGACAGTTCGATCGACCCGGTCGGCGCCTGCGTCGGCATGCGCGGCGCCCGCGTGCAGGCGGTGGTGGGCGAACTGCAAGGCGAGAAGATCGACATCATCCCGTGGTCGCCGGATGCGGCCACGTTCATCGTCAACGCGCTGCAGCCGGCGGAAGTGTCCAAGGTCGTGCTCGACCCGGAAGATGCGCGCGTGGAAGTGGTGGTTGGAGAGGCGCAACTCTCGCTGGCCATCGGCCGCCGCGGCCAGAACGTGCGCCTGGCCAGCCAGCTCACCGGCTGGTCGATCGACATTCTGACCGAAGCGGAAGAGTCCGAACGGCGCCAGAAGGAATTCGCCGCGCGCACCGAACTCTTCGTCAAAGCGCTGGAAGTGGACGAAATGTTCGCCCAGCTGTTGGCCTCCGAGGGCTTCGAGACGGTCGAGGAAATTGCCTATGTCGATGCGATCGAACTCGCCTCGATCGAGGGCCTGAACGACGAAATCGCCGAAGAGCTGCAGGCGCGCGCGGTGGAGTTTCTCGAGCGCCAGATCGCTGAACTCGACGCGAAGCGCAAGGAGCTTGGCGTGGAGGATGCGCTGGCGAACGTGCCCGGCTTCGGCGTCCGCTCGCTCACCGGCCTGCAAATGCTGGTCACGCTGGGCGAGAAGGGGGTCAAGACGCTCGAGGACTTCGCAGGGCTCGTCGGCGACGACATCCGTGGTTATTTCGAGACCAAGAACGGCGAGCGCGTGCGCGAGCCCGGCGTGCTCGAACAGTACCAATTGACACAGGAGCAGGCCGACGCGCTGGTGTTGAACGCACGCATCGCCGCGGGCTGGATCGAAGCGCCGCCGGAGGAGCCTCGAGTCGAAACCGCGGAAGGAGACGCCGACGATGTCGCCAGCGTCTTCCCGGACAGAGGCTAGGGGCCAGCGCCGCGAACGCGAGCGGCGCTGCATCGTTACTCAAGCTACCGACGGCGGCGCGAACCTAATCCGGTTCGTGCTGTCGCCGGATGCCGTGGTGACACCGGATGTGGCGGCGAAACTGCCCGGCCGCGGCGCCTGGGTGAGCGCCAATCGCGCCAGCATCGAGCAAGCCGCCAAGAAGGGCGCTTTCGCGCGCGCGTTCAAAGCCCAGGTCAAGGTTCCCGCCGGATTGGCCGACAGCGTCGAAGCGCAGCTGGCGCGTCGGTGTCTCGATCAATTGGGCATGGCGCGGCGCGCCGGCGCCATCGCGATCGGCGCGACGCAGGTCGAAGCAGCGATTCGGACCAAGCCGGCATTGATGCTGATCGAAGCCGCCGATGGCGCACATGAGGGTCGCGAAAAGCTGATGAGCCTCCATATAGGGCTCTGGGGCCGCCCGCCGGCCGCGGTCGGGTGCTTTTCCGCCGAGGAATTGGGCGTGGCGCTGGGCCGGGAACGTGTGATACACGCTTGCCTGCTTCAAGAGCGCTTGGCGGAGGCTTGGGCGGCGGAAATTGGCCGTCTCGCGGGTTTTCGCACCCTCGTTCCAGCCTCTTGGCCCACACCCTGGCGCTCTTTTGGTCTGGGACTGGGCGGCGCGGAAACTGGACCTTCGGGCCAGGGCCGCGGCGGGCAACAGGACGTTTGAGTTCGAACGACGCGTGAAGATGAATTTAGGATTGGCAACACTACTGCATGTCTGACGGCAACGAACAAAAAGAAGCGCCTTCCGGCCGCAAGCCTCTGACGCTGACGCGCACGACGTCCACGGGCACCGTGCGCCAGAGCTTCAGCCATGGCCGCACCAAGCAAGTCGCCGTCGAAGTGCGTGAGAAGCGCGCGATCAACCGGCCGGGCGCCGCGCCTGCCGCTCCCGGCGCGCCCGGCCCGGGCGTGCCGCCTCCGCTGAAAATCAAGACGGCGACGCCTGAACCGGTGGCGCCGATCGCGCCCAAGCCCCAGCCGGGCGCCATCACCGACGACGAAACCCGCCGTCGCGAAGAGGCGGTGCGCCGCGCCGCGGCGGAACGCGAAGCTCGAGACCAGCGGTTGCGCGCCGAAGAGGATCAGCGTCGCGCGCTCGATGACGCGCAGCGCCGCAAAGCTGCCGAAGTCGCCGCCATCGAAGCGGAGGCCGAGGCCCGCCGGCGGGCCGAGCAAGCCGAGGAAGAGGCTGCGCAAGCCGTGGCCGAACGGGTTGCTGCGCGCGGCCAGGCTGGCGCGCAGGCGCAACCGCAGCAGCCAACCGGCCCGTCCCTGCTCGACGAACTCGGCGGCCGGGTGAAGTCGGCGCGCAAGCCGATTCCAGCCGCACCGGTGAAGCCTGCAAAAAAGGGCGAGCCCAAGCGCCGCGAAGGCAAGCTCACGCTCGACATGGTCGAGCGCGAGGTCGCCGGCGACGATGATCGCGTGCGTTCGCTCGCCGCCTATCGGCGTGCGCAGCAGAAAGAAAAGGAGCGCCGCGCCAAAATGATGGGCGGCGGCGGCGAGCGCGAACAGATCAAGCGCGAAGTCATCATTCCCGAATCCATCACGGTGCAGGAACTCTCCAACCGCATGGCGGTGCGGGTGGCGGACATCATCAAGTTCATGATGCGCCAGGGCCAGATGCTGAAGCAGAGCGATGAGCTCGACGCGGACACGGCCGAACTGATCGCCACCGAGATGGGGCACACGGTAAAGCGCGTGGCCGAGTCGGATGTCGAAGAAGGCCTGTCTGGCGACGCGGACGCCGACGAGCACCTCGCGCCGCGCCCGCCGGTCGTGACTGTCATGGGTCACGTCGATCACGGCAAGACTTCGCTGCTCGACGCGCTGCGTGAAACCGATGTCGTCGCCGGCGAACACGGCGGCATCACCCAGCACATCGGCGCCTATCAGGTTCGCCTGAAAGACGGCCAGCGCGTGACCTTCCTGGATACGCCAGGGCACGCCGCGTTCAGCGCCATGCGCGCGCGCGGCGCCCAGGTTACCGATATCGTCGTGCTGGTGGTGGCCGCCGACGACGGGGTCATGCCGCAGACGGTCGAGGCGATCCACCACGCGCGCGCCTCAGGCGCGCCGATCATCGTCGCCATCAACAAGATCGACAAACCCGACGCCAATCCGACGCGCGCGCTGACCGATTTGTTGCAGCACGAGATCGTCACCGAACAGCACGGCGGCGACACCCTGGCGGTTGAAGTCTCGGCGCTGAAGAAGACCGGGCTCGACAAACTGGTCGAAACGGTGCTGCTGCAGGCCGAGGTGATGGACCTGAAGGCGAACCCGGATCGGGCCGCCGAAGCCATTGTGATCGAGTCGAAATTGGACAAGGGCCGCGGCACCGTCGCGACGGTGCTGATCCAGAAGGGCACGTTGAAGCGAGGCGATATCGTCGTTGTCGGTTCGCAAGTGGGCCGGGTCCGCGCCATCACCAACGAGCGCGGTCAGCAATTGCAGAGCGCCGGCCCCTCGGAGCCGGTCGAAATCATGGGTCTGGAAGGCGTGCCGGAACCGGGCGACGTGCTGAACGTCGTCGAAAACGAAAACCGCGCCCGCGAGGTCGCGAATTATCGCGCCCGCGCCAAGAAGCAAAAACAATCCGCGGGCGCCCGCACCGGCACGTCGCTCGAAAGCATGATGGCCAAGTTCAAGGATTCGACCGCCAAAGAGCTGCCGATCCTGATCAAGGCCGACGTGCAGGGCTCGGCCGAAGCCATCGTCGGTTCGCTCGACAAGCTTGCCCATGAAGAGGTGCGCGCACGCGTCGTGCTTTCCGGCGTCGGCGCAATCAATGAATCGGACGTCCAGCTCGCCAAGGGTTCCGGCGCGCCGATCATCGGCTTCAACGTCCGCGCCTCGAAGGAGGCGCGCGACCTGGCCGAGCGCGAAGGCGTCGAGATCCGCTACTACAACATCATCTACGATCTGATCGACGACATCAAAGGCGTCATGTCGGGCATGTTGGCGCCGCTGACGCGCGAAACCTTCCTCGGCAACGCCGAAGTGCTGGAAGTGTTCAACATTTCCAAGGTCGGCAAGGTCGCCGGCTGCCGGGTGACGGATGGCGTTGTCCGCAAAGGCGCCAAAGTCCGCATCCTGCGCGACAATGTCGTCATCCAAGAAATGGGTGTGCTCACCACGCTGAAGCGCTTCAAGGACGAAGTGAACGAAGTCGTCGCCGGCCAGGAATGCGGCATGAGTTTCGGCCCGTTCCAGGACATCAAACAGGGCGATGTCATCGAATGCTTCAACGTCGAAGTGGTGCAACGCTCGCTTTGAGGCGTGACATGCGGCGAATCCTCATCACGGCCATAGCTGTGCTCAGTGCGGCGCTCGCCGCTTGCGACCGCAGCGATGGCGAAAAGGGCATACCGGGGGAACGCGCCCAGACTCAGGTCGAAGCCGAAACCCGCGTCGATACGGTGGCGCAGGAGGAGCCGGCGCTCGCCCGCTCGCAGTGGCGCGCGGCCAACGACGATGCGCGCGCCGTCACCGGCAACCTCCGCGTCAGTCTGCAAGGCCGCCGCGGCGGGCCTCTGGCGTTTGCATTCGCCACGGGCATCACGGTCGTGGCCCAACCCTACAATGTCGTGCCCGCCGACTCGCGCTCGGGCGTCGGCGGACAGAGCTTTGCCGCGGTTCTCGGGGGCGATCCGCGCGTCGAGGCCTATCTCTATGAGGTGGAAACCGGCAACGAGCGCGTCGCGCCGAGCGCACCGCGCGGCGGGCTCTGCGGCGAGGCCGTAACCACGCACCTTGCGGTCAGCGAATTTGTCGACGGCTCCGGCCGCTGGGTGTTCAAGATTGCAGCTTTCACCGGCGACGGCCGCCCGCCAGCGGGTGATCCCCAACTCTGCAACGCCTTTTCGTACACGGCGCAGTAACGATGAAACGGAAGTCACGCGGGCAGGAGGGGGGAGCGCCCTCGCAGCGTCAATTGCGCGCCGCCGAACTCGTTCGCCACGCGCTGGTGGACATCGTCGCACGTGAAGAATTGCGCGATCCGGATTTGCGCGGGGTTTCGATCACGATCGGCGAAGTGCGCGCCTCGCCGGACCTGAAACACATGACGGCGTTCGTTTCGTCGCTGGGTCCCGGCGACCCACAGCGCATCGCCAACGGCCTGACGCGCGTATCCGGATTCCTGCGCGGCCGCTTGGCCAAGAGCGTCGACCTGCGTTTTACCCCCGAGTTGCATTTTCAGCCGGATATTTCCTACGACGAAGCGCGCCATATCGACGAATTGCTCGCGAGCCCTGCAGTCGCGCGCGATCTGAAGCAGGAGGACGGAGAGTGAGGGGCGCGCTCAATTCCTCCTCGCCCTTGATGGGCGAGGTGGCCGCAAAGCGGCCGGAGTGGGTGACAGCTCGGTTTTCGGACAAATGCGTTGCCACAGTCATCGCGCTCGCGCGCGCTGACAGCTCGCCCAGCAAGGGCGAGCAGGTGGAGTTACGTCAATGAGCCGGCGCAAGAAGGGGGATGACGTTTCCGGCTGGGTCGTGCTCGACAAACCCGACGACATGACCTCGACGCACGCGGTCGCCGCGGTTCGCCGCCTCTTCAACGCGCAGAAAGCGGGTCACGCCGGCACGCTCGATCCGCTCGCGTCTGGCGTGCTGCCGATCGCGTTGGGGGAAGCGACGAAGACGGTTCCTTGGCTGGTGGAAGCGAAGAAAACCTACTTCTTCACCATCCGGTGGGGCGTTTCGACCGACACCCAGGACCGCGAAGGCAAGGAAATCGCCCGGAGCGAAGTTCGCCCCACCGCGGACGCCATCCGGGCCGCACTTCCAGCTTTCGTCGGAGAGATCGAACAGATCCCGCCCCAGTTCAGCGCCGTGAAGGTAGATGGCGAGCGCGCCTACGATCTCGCCCGCGCGGGCGAGGCGGTCGAACTCGAGCCGCGCAAAGTCACGGTTTACGAAGCCGAATTGGTCGGGACCGAGGGCGAAGATTTGGCCAGCTTCCGGTTCCGCTCTGGCAAAGGTTTCTACATCCGCGCGCTGGTCCGCGATCTGGCGGCAAAACTTGGCGCGGAAGGCCATGTTTGGCGGCTCCGCCGCGTCGCAGTCGGCCCATTCACCGAGGCCGAAAGCGTGACACTGGACGATTTGCAGCTTTTAGGTCAAAAGGGCGCCGCGTCAGAACGCCTGAAACCGGTTGAGACCGCGCTGGACGACATCCCGGCCCTGGCCATCAACGGAGAGGACGCGTTCAAGCTCAGACAGGGACGGCCCATCGTTCTCCTTCCGCACGTGGTGGAGGCGCTAAAGCCGAAGTTTCGAGATCGCGTCGTTGGCGGTGTCGATGCCTCCCGAGCAGCCATCGCTCTCTACGAGGGCAAAGCTGTCGCGCTGGGTGACGTGCGAGCCGGTCGTTTCGAGCCGAGCCGCGTGTTCAACATCGCAGACTAAGAAGGAGTACCGATGTCGATTTCCGTGGAGCGCAAAGCTGCGCTCATCAAAGACAATGCGAAGGCCAAGAACGACACCGGCTCGCCGGAAGTTCAAGTGGCGATTCTCTCCGAACGCATCGCCAACCTCACCGAGCACTTCAAGACGCACAAGAAGGACAACCACTCGCGCCAAGGCTTGCTGAAGATGGTCAGCCAGCGCCGCCGGTTGCTCGACTATCTGAAAAAGAAAGACGACGGGCGCTATCAGGCGCTCATCGAGAAGCTGGGTCTGCGCCGTTAAGCGGCGCATCTCCCCCTCCCTTTGAGGGGAGGGGGCCGGGGGGCGGGGTGAACCTCCTCCGGCGAAAGTTTTGCGCGACGCTTGCGCTCATCTCCCGAGGTCGAGTTTCACCCCACCCTGACCCCTCCCCTCAAAGGGAGGGAATGACGAAGCGCAACGGAATCCGCCGTTGCGATGCACGCAATGGCGCATGCGCACCGGCGCATCCGTCTGGAGTAAGATGAATGTTTGATGTGAAATCCGTTTCCCTCGACTGGGCGGGGCGCAAGCTCACGCTCGAAACCGGCAAAGTCGCGCGCCAAGCTGACGGCGCTGTCTATGCGACCTGGGGCGAGACTGCGCTCCTCGCCACCGTTGTCTATGCGAAGGAAGCGAAGCCCGGTCAGGATTTTTTCCCGCTGACCGTGAATTACCAGGAGAAATATTTCGCCTCCGGCCGCATTCCCGGCGGCTTCTTCAAGCGCGAAGGCCGTCCGACCGAGCGCGAGACCTTGCTGTCGCGGCTAATCGACCGCCCGATCCGGCCGCTGTTCGTCGACGGCTTCAAGAACGAAGTGCAGGTCATCATCACGGTGCTGAGCTGGGACAACGAAAACGAGTCCGATCTGCTCGCCATGGTCGCCGCATCTGCGGCGCTGACGATTTCCGGCGTCCCGTTCATGGGCCCGATCGGCGCCAGCCGCGTCGGCTGGATCGACAACAAGCCGGTGCTCAACCCAACCATCGAACAGATGAAGACGAGCGAACTCGATCTCGTCGTCGCCGGCACCGCCAATGCGATCATGATGGTCGAGTCGGAGGTGAAGGAACTGACCGAAGCGCAAATGCTCGAGGCGCTGACCTTGGCGCATAAGGGCATGCAGCCGGTGATCGATGCGATCATCGAACTCGCCGAGAAAGCCGGCAAGGAGCCGTTCGACTTCGCGCCACCGGACAATTCCGGCCTCAAGGCCAAGCTCAAGACCCTCGTCGGCGCTGACCTGGCGAAAGCCTATCTCGTCACCAACAAGGCCGAACGGCACAGCGCCGTGGCTGCGCTGCGCGACAAGGCAAAGGCGGAATTGGCGAAGACCGAAACCAATCCGGACGGCTTCGATCCGCTGGTGATCAAGGAGGTCTTCAAGGAAGTCGAAAGCGACACGGTGCGTTCGCGCATCGTCAAAGAGAAAGGCCGCATCGACGGCCGCGCCGTCGACAAGGTGCGTGCGATCACGGCGGAGGTCGGTTTCCTGCCGCGCACGCACGGCTCGGCGCTGTTCACGCGCGGTGAAACCCAGGCCGTCGTGGTTGCGACCCTCGGCACCGCCGAAGACGAGCAGTTCATCGACGCGCTTTCCGGCACGACCAAAGAGCGCTTCATGCTGCATTACAACTTCCCGCCCTACAGCGTCGGTGAAACCGGACGCATGGGCGGCGCCGGCCGCCGCGAAATCGGCCACGGCAAGCTGGCGTGGCGGGCGATGAAAGCGGTGCTGCCAAGCGCTGAACAATTCCCGTACACGGTGCGCCTGGTCTCCGAGATCACCGAGTCGAACGGCTCGTCATCGATGGCGACGGTCTGCGGCAGTTCGCTGGCGCTGATGGATGCGGGCGTGCCGATCTCGGCGCCCGTCGCCGGCGTCGCCATGGGCCTTATTCTCGAAGACTACGGCTTCGAGGTCCTGACCGACATTCTGGGCGATGAGGACCACTTGGGCGACATGGATTTCAAGGTCGCCGGCACCGAGAAAGGCATCACTTCGCTGCAAATGGACATCAAAGTCGCGGGCATCACCACCGAGATCATGCAGGTGGCGCTCGATCGCGCGCACGCAGGCCGCATGCACATCCTCGACGAAATGAACAAGGCGTTGAACGCCCCGCGCGAAAGCGTCGGCGCCAACGCGCCGCGCATCGTCCAAATCAACATCCCGACCGACAAGATTCGCGATGTGATCGGCACCGGCGGCAAGGTCATCCGCGAGATCGTCGAAAAGACCGGCGCCAAGATCAATGTCGAAGACGACGGCACGGTAAAGGTGGCCTCCGCCAACGCCGACTCGATCGAAGCCGCGGTGAAGTGGATCAAGTCGCTGACGAGCGAACCGGAAGTCGGCCAGATCTATGAAGGCAAGGTCGTCAAGGTGATGGAGTTCGGCGCGTTCGTGAACTTCTTCGGCGCCAAGGACGGCCTCGTCCACGTTTCGCAGCTCGCGCGCGAGCGCGTCGAGAAGCCGGGCGACGTGGTGAAGGAAGGCGACACGGTAAAGGTGAAGCTGTTGGGCTTCGACGATCGCGGCAAAGTGCGCCTGTCGATGAAGGTCGTCGACCAAGCCACCGGCGCCGATCTCTCCGCCGATATGGGCGAGGAGGGCGAAGATCACGGCCCACGCCGTGATCGCGGCGATCGCGGCCCGCGCCGTGGCGGCGATCGCGACCGCCGCCCGCGCCGCGAAGCTTCCGGCGACTAAGCGCGAAACGCAGTGCAAACGGGGAAGCCCGCCTCGCAAGGGGCGGGCTTTTCTTCTCACGCAGTCGCGCAGGCTCTTACCGTCTGCACGAGCAGAGAACGCGAGCTTCGGAGGAACGTCCGGACGCGCGCGCCGTTGCTCTGGCGAGGAGCAGACCATGGCGAGAAGCGAAGCCAAGAAACAACGGGCGGAACCCGAAAAGCCGCGCAAAAATCCGAGCGAACCGCGCGCCAACACCAAAGGCGATGGTTTCGCGCACGATGTCACCGTGCGCGATGTCGAGACGCTGGGCGACCTCGAACGCAATCCGGGCATCGGCATGTCGAAAGGAACCACGATGGCCGGCGCCGATGCGGACGAACTCGCGGAAGAAATGTCCGAGGCGGAGAGCACGGTCAAAGGCGATGTCGAGAACGACGCCGGCAAGCCCGGAGTCGGCGTCGATCCGAAGCGCGTCGGACGGCGCAATAAATGAGCGGCGAGCGTCCCGAACAGCTCGAGTCGGAGATCGAGCAGAGTCATGAGCCGAGCGCTCTCGATCGCGAGAACCCGGCCGATGGTCCGATGCAGGATCGCCGCCGGGCTGGCGTCGCTACGCCGGAACGCCCGGCGGAGCGTCAGTGGGCCGGAGACACGCCGGATCAGCAGGGCATCGAGACGGACAGCGCGATCGAGCGCCCGCAGGAGCGGCAGCCGGGGCAGCCAGGCGCCAAGCTGCAATAGCTGCGCTGTCAGCATGACGCTCTGCAGCGGCGCCGCTAGTCTTCAGGCATGTCCGACCTTGTCATTGTGGCGAGCTTCGCCTCGCGGCCGGAAGCGACGGTGGCGCAATCATTGCTCCGCAGCGAGGGCATCGAGACGCTGATGCCGGAGTTCAATGCGCTGCTGGCGGACTACGATCCTTCGATGATGGAACATGGCTGGCGTCTGCTTGCGCATAAGGAGGATGCGGAGGAGGCGCGCGCCATTCTGCGCGATGCGCAGCTCAAGTGAGCTCGTCCTTTGCCGGCCACGATGTCCACGCCGCCAGCAACGCCGGCACGATGACGACCCAGATATCGACGTCTGCGTTGCCCGTGCGGGCGCTCGCCACATCGAACACATGGATGGCAGCGTGCCCAAGCATGAATGCGGCCCCGGCAACCGCCGCGGGCCAATAGCGCGGCCGCCATGCCCGCGCCATCAGGGCCAAACCAGCGGCGATATAAGCGACGCCAATGTCCATGACAAAATGCGGATTGAACGGCCCGGTGTGTGCGAGACCGGGGACGCTGTCATACCAAAGCGCCGGCGCGGCCAGCATGACCGCTCCGTTTGCGGCGCCGCCCGCGCCAAGCAGCGCCGCGATCGCACGCTTCGCCACAGCAATGCCGATCACGCCGGCCGTCTGAACCAAAGTCGGCTCCAACTCACGCCGGGCGCGTAATCTGACGGCTGCTCGACGGCGCGCCCGCAGACAAGCCCGACCGCGGCCGCAAGGGCGATCGTCTCATCGGCGCTGGCCGCGAACATGCGCCGGCCCTCGGGAACGGGGCCGTGACGCAGGCTGATCATCAGCGCTCCCGCCGGCCGCACCAGCGCCGCCACCACCGGCATCAGCTTCGCGCGTTCTTCCCGGTCGAAATGCATCCACACCGCCGACAACCAAACCAGATCGAAGCTGCGTCCACGCACCGACGCGAGCGCGGGCAGGCAATCGTCGACCCATTCGATGTTCGGCTCTGGATGCAGAACCTTGGCGCCCTCGCGCAGCTCACGCGTCGGCTCGATCGCGGTCACCCGATCGCCCCGCGCCGCAAACCAGGCTGCGTCGCGGCCCGTACCGGCGCCGATATCGAGCATGCCGATAGCCGGCGGCGGAATAAGGTCGAAGACGCCGTGGTGCGCTTGTTCGAAGCGCATGCGCTCATAGCGCTTCAGCAAATCGGGCGCTTCGGCGGCGTAGCCTTGCGTGCCTTCGATAGTCACAATCGAACCGTCAGCGATGCCGGCGTGATGCGAGCCAAGCGCCGATCATGAGCAACGCGCCAGCCCCGCCGATCACAAGAAGTGCATAAAGCAGAGGATCCATGACTAGTCCTCAATTCTCCTCAAGACATAGTGCAGCAGGTTCTGGAAGACAACGAAGAAGGCCATAGCCGTCAAGGTGAGTTCGAGACTCGGGTTTCCACCAGCGGCAAATGGCTGAAATAGCGCGGCCACGATCGCTGCTACGCTCAGCGCGTTGAGTGTAGCAGCCAGCGCTTTCCGCCTTTCATTTCGCGCCGCCTTCGTCTCCGGCGGAAGCGGCTCCGGGTTCATTCGTTTGCATCGCCCGTGCTTGGCAGGCCGACGACATGGAAACCGGCGTCGACATGAATGACTTCGCCGGTGGTCGAAAAACCGAGATCGGACAACAGCCATAGCGCGCAGCCGGCGATGCCCTCCATGCGGGTGTCTTCCTTCATCAGCGACCATTCGCGGCCGGTTTGAATCAAGCCGCGTCCACCCTGAATGCCGGCGATGGCGAGCGTCCGCATCGCCCCGGCGCTGATGGCGTTGACGCGTATCCCGCTGGGGCCAAGATCGCGCGCCATATAGCGCATGCTGGCTTCGAGGCAGGCTTTCGCGACTCCCATGACATTGTAACTCGGCAGCACGCGCTCGGCGCCGAGATAGGTGAGCGTCACCATCGAACCGCCCTGCTTCATCAGTTTCGCAGCGCGCTTGCCGGCGGCCACAAACGAGAAGGCCGAGATGTCCATCGTGCGCAGGAAGTTTTCCCGCGTCGTGTTCTCGATGAAGGAACCCTTGAGCTCGCTCTTGTCGGAGAAGGCGATGGAGTGGACGAGGAAATCGAGTCCGCCCCAGGCGCTCTCCAGCTGCGCGAACACGGCGTCGAGATGTGCATCATTGGTCGCGTCGCATTCGAGCATGGTCCTGGCGCCGATGCTTTCGGCCAATGGCCGCACGCGCTTCTCCAGCGCTTCGCCCTGATAGGTGAAAGCGAGTTCGGCTCCTTGCGCGGCTAGTTGCGAGGCGATGCCCCAGGCGATCGACTTGTCGTTGGCCACGCCCATGACCAGGCCACGCTTACCTCGCATCAGCTCGCCTTTCGGAAACACCCACTCGTCGGCCATCGACAACTCCTTCGTTTCCGCCCCTCTAACCCATCTGACCGGGGATCGGAACCCGAAAGCGGCCACCGCGTTTTGGCGATGAGCGCGACTGCGCACGAGATTCCAAGGAGCAGGGAATGGCTGAAATCCGAGAAACCCACGTCGAACGCGACGAAGACGGCCGCGTCACCGACACCAAGGTCATCATTGACCGCCCGAAGAAGAAGGGCGGCTTCGGCTGGGGCATGTTGCTCGGCGTGCTCTTGATAGCCGCCGCTGTCATCGGTTTCGCATACACGCAAGGCGGCTTCCAGGAAGCGGGCATTGAAGCAGACCAGGCCACAGAGCAGATCGAGCAGTCGACCGAAGGCGCCATCGACACCACACAACAAGCGCTGAACGAGACCGCCGAAAGCACCGAAGAAGCGGTGGACGAGACGAGCGAAACCGCGGCGAACTAACCCCTCGTCTCAACGGGATCGCTTAGAGCGCCGGCCTTAGGGCCGGCGCTCGACTTTTGAAGCTTTGGTTAAGCCGGTCTTTCCGTGAATTTAATCGCAGGTTGCTAAGTCTCTCTTGCGACAAGGCATGCCCCGGAGAGCGCAGTGAATACGGTAAACCGAGCCGAAACCGGCAGGCGCTTCGCGCGTTGTCCGGCGTCATGGCGTTCGACCAAGTTTCCGCAAGCTCCCATTCGTTGGCGCTCATGAGCGCTCTCAGCTCCCAGGTCGCAGCGATCCCGTTGCGTTGGACCGGCGGGCGCCCAGAAGTGCTGCTGGTGACGACGCGCACTTCGGGACGCTGGACGGTGCCAAAGGGCTGGCCGGTAGCGGATTCGCTGGGCGCCGAGTGCGCTGCGCGAGAAGCATTCGAGGAGGCCGGTGTTCGCGGCGCCGTCGAACCTTACTCGCTCGGCACGTACGAATATTGGAAAAGTTCAAGGCAGGGCCGGGTAGTGGTCCAGGTGACCGCCTTCACGCTGCATGTCGATCGCATCCTGCAGGACTGGCCCGAACGCGGCGAGCGCAGACGCACCTGGTTTTCGCCTGAAGTCGCGGCCAAGCTTGCCGGTAACGAACAGCTCGGCGTCTTGATCAGAGCCGCGTCACAAATGCGCGCCCCGGCGCTGAGTTGGCGCGAACGCGCCGCTGTTCGCGCAATTGGACTTGCGAACTAGGCGGCCAGCTTGGTGAACGCCAGCGTCGCATTGGTGCCGCCGAATCCGAACGAATTGGACAGCACGCAGTTGATTTCGCGGTCCGCGCGTTCGCGCAGGATCGGCAGATCTTCGAACGCCGGATCGAGTTCCTCGATATTGGCGCTTTCGCAGGCGAAGCCGTTGTTCAGCATCAGCAGCGAGTAGATCGCTTCCTGCACGCCGGCGGCGCCGAGCGAATGGCCGGTCAACGACTTCGTGCTCGAAATCATCGGCGCCTTGGCGCCGAACACGGCCCTCACCGCTTCCATCTCCTTTACGTCGCCGACGGGCGTCGACGTGCCGTGGGTATTGAGATAATCCACCGGCCGATCGACGTACTTGAGCGCCATCTTCATGCAGCGCGCCGCGCCTTCGCCGGAAGGCGCAACCATATCGTAGCCGTCGCTGTTGGCGCCGTAACCGGCCAGCTCGCCGTAGATTTTCGCGCCGCGCTTCCTCGCCCGCTGGTATTCCTCCAGCACCAGCACGCCGGCGCCGCCGGCGATGACGAAACCGTCGCGATTCTTGTCGTAGGCGCGCGAGGCCTTGCTCGGCGTATCGTTGTATTTCGTGCTCATGGCGCCCATAGCGTCGAACAGCACCGAGAGCGTCCAGTCCAGCTCCTCGCTGCCGCCGGCGAACATGATGTCCTGCTTGCCTTCGGTGATGTGCTCATAGGCGTTGCCGATGCAATGGGCGCTGGTCGCGCAGGCCGAGCTGATCGAATAGTTCACGCCCTTGATTTCGAACGGCGTCGCCAGAGTTGCGCTGGCCGTCGAACTCATCGCCTTCGGCACCGCAAACGGCCCAACCCGCTTGGCGCCCTTTTCGCGCGCCGTATCCGCCGCCGTCACGATCGCACGCGCCGACGGTCCGCCGGAGCCCATGATGATGCCGGTGCGAGGATTGGAGACTTCCTCGGGCTTGAGGCCGGCGTCCTGAATCGCCTGCTCCATGGCGATGAAGTTCCAGCCTGAGCCTTCGCCCATGAAGCGCATGTTGCGCTTATCGACCACGTCTTCGGGTTTTACTTGTGGGGCGCCGTGCACCTGGCAGCGCATGCCTTTCTCGGCATATTCCGGCGCAGCGACGATGCCGCTCTTGGCTTCACGCAGGCTCGCCAGCACTTCCTGCGTGTTGTTGCCGATCGAGGAAACGATGCCCATTCCGGTGACCACGACGCGACGCATAGAGGCTCCTCAGGATTTCATCTGCGCTTCGAGCTGCTCGGGGCTGAACAATCCGACTTTCAGATCCTTGGCCGTATAGATAGTGACGCCATCGGCTTTCACGACGCCGTCGCCCACGCCCATGTGCAGCGAACGGCGGATCACCCGCGTCATGTCGATCTCATAGCTGACCAGCTTGGTCTTGGGCGTGATTTGACCGCGGAACGTCACCTCGCCCACGCCCAGAGCGCGCCCGCGTCCGGGCGAGCCCGACCAGCACATGAAAAAGCCCACCAGCTGCCACATGGCGTCAAGCCCGAGACATCCTGGCATCACCGGATCGCCGCGGAAGTGGCACTCGAAAAACCACCGCTCCGGGTTGATGTCGTATTCCGCGCGAACGTGACCTTTGCCGTGAATGCCCCCGTCGACGCCGATCGAGGTAATACGGTCGAACATCAGCATCGGCGGCAGTGGCAGCTGCGCGTTGCCGGGGCCGAACATCTGACCTTCGCCGGCCGCGATCAGATCTTCATAGGAAAGGTTCGAAGGGCCGGGTGTGACCATGCGTATCTCTGCCGCAAAAGGGGAAATCCCGCCCGGCTTACAGGCGGGGCGGGGCAGGGGCAAGGATAGCGGCGCGAGCCTCGGTTCCAGGTTCGCCTGAGGCCGCTGCGGCCAAAATCCGTTAGCGCCGCCGCGCGGCGCGCGGGGGGTCCGGGATGCGGGTCTCGGTCAGCACTTTCCAGGCGCCGTCCGTGTCGCGCCGCCAAACCACGACATAGCGTCCTTGATGCGCCTCGGCGCCGGTAATCACTTGTACGTAGCGTCCGCTGGTCATGCCCATATCGCCGCCATTGGATACTTCCACCCGGTCGGGCTGCCAGTACATGGGGCCGGCGTTCGCGGGCGGGGCGAGACCGCGGGTGATTTCATCGGTCCCCGTGAGTGTCGCGCCGGGACGGATCACCATGCCGCGCGGGTGCATGACGGGTGCAAGCGCTCCGCCAAGACCAGAAGCCTGCGCCGAGGCAGAGAGTTGCCGCTCCAGTTCCAGCAATTGCTGGTCCGGGGGCGGCGTGAAGGCGCTTGGCGCTGGCGCGGCGGGTGGCGGCGAGGCCTGTGCCGGGCCGTTCGGGCTCGAAGTTGTACCAGGCGCGAACGGGTCCGCCATGGTTTCGCACGCGCCGAGCGCCAGCACGGCAGCTATCAGAATGATGTGACGCAACTCAAGGCCCTCCCGCCCACTGCGAATGGTTGAGGGGATGCCCTTGCCCAAGAACTTTCCAGCGCTTTCTCGTCAGGGCCGAATCGCCGAGGCGAGGCCGGCGCAATCACCGCCCCAGATAGCGTTGTTTTCGACCCAGCCGACGCGGCCGCCTACAGCGACACGCCGCCATTCGCCATCGCAGGCGGTGATCGATGCGATCACGCCCGGCGCGAGATAAGCGATCGGCTGTCCACCCGCGCGCGGGGATTTTCTGAGCGCAGTCTCGGCGCGCACATAGATGGTTCGCCTTGGCTCGAGCGTATCGGCGCGCATCCAGACATCGGCGCCGTCAGGATCGCGAACGTGCATCCAATCGTTGCGTTCGCCTATGATCTGCACCGGCAGGCGCGGATGCTGGTATATCCACAATACGCGCTGATCCGATCCAGGACCTTGGCGCCCCTCGACGCCAGCCGCGCGCAGGCTCATGAACCGCAATGGCCGGTCAGCCGCCGCAGAGTTCAATGAAAACAAAGCTGCGGCCATGCTCGCAGCGAGAAAGACCGCTGAAGTCCGCATCGTCCGACTTGTCCATCCCACCCGTTCGCCGTGAGCGGCGGATCATGCGAAGGCGCCCGTGAAAGCGGGCTTAAGAATTAGGGCGAACACTGGGTTTATGCGCTTCGTTGGCGCCCGGCCCGGCGTAGTTTATGGAAGCTGAATGTCGTCGAAACAGCTCAAAGTCGTCGTCACGCGCCGTCTTCCCGATCCCGTGGAGACGCGGCTCAAGGAATTGTTCGATGCTGAACTCAATGCCGAGGACAAGCCGTTCAGCCCCGAGGACCTCGCCGCCGCCGTCCAGCGCGCCGACGTGCTGGTGCCGACGGTCACTGATCGTGTCGACGGGCGCGTGCTGTCGCGGGCCGGCGATCAGCTGCGTCTGATCGCGCAGTTCGGCGCCGGCGTCGACAATATCGACGTCGCCACCGCCGTGCAGCGCGGCATCACGGTGACGAACACTCCGGGAGTGCTCACGGAAGACACCGCCGACATGACTATGGCGCTCATTCTGGCGGTGCCGCGCCGGCTGATCGAAGGGGTGAAGATCGTCGAACAGGACAAGTTCACCGGCTGGTCGCCGACCTGGATGATGGGCCGGCGGATCACCGGCAAGCGGCTGGGCATTATCGGCATGGGCCGCATCGGTCAGGCGGTCGCCCGCCGCGCGCGCGCATTCGGCCTGCAGATCCACTATCACAACCGGCGCAAAGTCGCCCCGCACATAGAAGCCGAACTCGACGCCACTTATTGGGACAGCCTGGATCAGATGCTGGCGCGGATGGATATCGTTTCCGTCAACTGCCCGCATACGCCGGCCACCTATCATCTGCTGAGCGCGCGCCGTCTCGCCCTGCTGAAGCCGCACGCTTACATCGTCAACACGGCGCGCGGCGAGGTGATCGATGAGGGCGCGCTCGCGCGCATGATCGAGAAGGGCGAACTCGCCGGCGCCGGGCTCGACGTGTTCGAGCACGAACCCGCGATCAATCCCAAGCTGAAGAAGCTCACCAATGTCGTGCTGCTGCCGCACATGGGCTCGGGCACGATCGAGGGCCGCATCGACATGGGCGAGAAAGTGATCATCAACATCAAGACGTTCGCCGACGGCCACAAGCCGCCTGACCGCGTCATCCCGGCGATGCTGTAGCAACCGCTAACGCTTCAGCGAGTTTGTCGCTACGATCCGTCGCGCCTCCGGGAGCGAGTGTATGAAGCGGATGTCGTTTGTGGTGGCCACGTTGGCGCTGACTGCGTGTGGCCCGAACGAGCCGTCATCGCCGGCGGAGGCGCCTGCAACCATCGAAGCAGAACGGCTGGCGCTCGACTGCGCTGCGTTCCAGTCGCTGACGCCGGATGGGCTGGTTCGGCGTTTCGGTGCTGACCAGGTGAGCGTCCAGACGCTGCCCGGACCCGAGGGCATCAGCTACGAGGCAAGTGTCGTTTACGCCGGCGATCCTAGCCGCCGCATAGAGATCATCTGGACGACGGCGGGAACGGCGATCGATTCCGTCCTGGTCGGCTCGGACAGCACACGCTGGATCGGCCCGCACGGCATCACGTTCGGCACTTCGCTTGCCGACGTCGAACGCGCCAACGGCCGGCCGTTCTCACTCTATGGCTTCGACTGGGATTATGGCGGCTGGGTGTCGAACTGGCGCGACGGCGCACTTGACGGCGACTGCCGCATGCGGGTGCGATTCGGCCCCGGCGAGAACGCGCCGATGAACGTCAGCGGCGATGGCGAATTCGCTTCTGACAGCGCGGAGATGCGCGCCGCAAATGCGACCGTCGAGGCATTCGGCCTCATGTTCGTCCGGCCGGAATAGATCAGCGAAAGGTCGTAAGGAGCGTCAGCCGCACGCTGCGGCCGGGCAGGGGCAGGTCATCCTTCAGGAACGAGCTGTGCACACGGCCGAGTTCGTCGGTCAGGTTGCGCGCGTCGAGCCGCACCGTCCAGGTCTCGATCGGCCGCCAGGCGAGGCTTGCGTTGAAGAACGTGTAGCCGTCCGTCGCCGTTTCGAAGGGCGCGAGCCGGTTTTGCTGCGCGGTATCGACGCCTTCGATCCGGGCCGTCCAACGTTCGTTCTCGGCTTCAAGCCCCAGCGTCAGCGCGCGCGGGGGAATGCGGGGCGGATGGCCGCCGCTCGTGAACGTCGCGCGCACGATATCAAGCGCGACATCCGCCGAGACCGTGAAACCCCCCGCCTCGAACAGCTGCGCCGCCGCCGATATTTCGCTGCCGACAAAAGTTGCGTCCTGCTGGACGAAATTGAACACCGGAAGCGTTTGATCGGCGCCGGCCGGGACGCCTGCTGCGTCAGGCGCGAAGCCGCTCGTGCCGGCGGTTTCATCGGCCCACCACAGGTCGCCGCGCTCCACGAGCGCGATGTAATCGGCGAAATCGATGCCGTAGAGATTGGTTTCGAACCGTACGCGGCCGTTGTCGAACCGCGCCGATGCCTCGAACGAAGTCGCTAACTCCTGGCGCAGATTCTGATCGCCGACTTCGTAACTCGCCGTCGCCAAGTGCGGTCCGTCGGAAAACAGCTCGATTGCGGTTGGGGCGCGCTCTACGCGCGCGAGCGTCGCACCGATGAACCAATTCTCCGCCGGCCGCACGAACGCGCCGAACGAGCCGCTGAAATTGTCGAATTCGCGCGCCCCGAAGCTCACATTGTCGATCTCGCGCCGTTCGAAACGCACGCCGCCCTCGACGCCCCAACCGCCGAGATCGTAGCGCTCGACCAGGAACAGGCCGGAATCTTGCGTGCCGGTGGCGGTGATGAATGCCTCCTCGCCCTCGGCAGCGAAATCGACATCGCTGATCTGGGCCCCGATTGCGCCTTGCCACTTCTCATTGTCGCCGCCGTGATGCGCCTCCAGCCGAGCCTCCCAGCCCGCGCTGGTGAATTGCGTGCCGGCTTCGCCGCTGCCTTCGAACTCGGTATGCCGGTAGTCCGAATGCTGGAAGCCGTAATCCAGCCGGTTGAACGGACCTAAGCCGATCTCGAAGTCGCCGCGCGCTTCCATTCGCGTCTGCTCGAGTCCGATGTGTCCGCCCGGTTCGAGGGCATCCTCGGGCAACAGGCCGTATTGGTCTTCGGTGCGCTTTACCGCGACGCCGGCGAAGCCCCAATCGCCGAGCCATGAACCGCCGGCGCCATAGGAGCGCACGCTGGTCCATTGGTTTAGCGCTTCGCCGCGAGGCGTGTCATAGGGATCGGCGTCGCGCGCCGCAGCGCTCAGCCGGAAGGCGAAGTCGCCGGCCCCGAGCCCGAGGTTCGCCGCAGCTTGCACGCCCTCATCGACGCTCGCATAGGATGTCAATCCATCGAAGCTGAAGCCGTCAATTGTACGCGTCGGGATGCTCTGGTCGATGACGTTGACGACGCCGCCGATCGCATTGCCGCCATAGGCGAGGGCGGCTGCGCCGCGCAGCACTTCGATGCGCTCGGCGTCCAGGCCGTCCGAGGTCACGGCGTGATCCGGCGAGGCGGTGGATGCATCGATCGCGCCGATGCCGTTCTGCAGCACGCGCACGCGGTCTTCGCCGAGACCACGGATGATCGGACGGCTCGCGCCCGCACCGAAGAACGTGGTCGAGATGCCGGGCGTTGCATCGAGCGTATCGCCGAGCCCGCCGTGCAGCTGCGCGACGATGTCGTCGCGGCGCAACACCTCGGCGCCCTGCAGGCTCTCGATACGCGAGCCTTCGAGCGGAGCGGTGACGACGATATCGGTTTGCTCATCTTCCTCCTGAGCGACAGCAAGCGCCGGTATGCAGAGCCCGGCGCAGGCTGCGAGCACGATCTGGGAAGCGGCAATGCGTGTGCGCGGACGCGAAAAAACGTGAGACGACATGGAATCCTCGAAGCATGGAAAGCGCGCGCGAACGCGCGACGATGCGCTCAATTGCGGGCGAGCGCGGCGTGCTTAGAGGACTGAAGGTGGTGCGCGGCTTTGCCAGGAATGGGTGTGAGCACGTGGCGCCAGCGCCAGGGCAACGACGGCGGCTTCGCTGGCGGGTTCGGCCGCCGGCGCCGACGCGCCGCTTGGCAGCGTCGCTGCGCCGGCTGACGCTAAAGTCTGACAGAGCGTGCACGCGGGCTGGTGCGCCGACGGCGCTTCGACGTGCTGTTCGTCTTCGCCGTACGCGCCTTGCTCATAGGCGCCGGGAAGCGCCGGCGGGCCATGAACGTGGACCTGCACCACGAACGCCTGCAGGAACACAGCGAGCAGGGCGATCAGCGCGAAGGCGGGACGGCGTTTTGCGCCGGTCTTGTCCAAGCGGTGGCTTCTGCCCAACCCGTCCATGTCCGTGTTATAGTATCGCGGGTCGGCGCAGCGCAAATGTCTGCGCCTCAGAGGTCGACAAGCAGACCGGAATAGCCGCCGAGCGACGCCGCGCCCGCGCGCAATCCGGCGTCGCCGATCGAAAGCCGCAACGTCCCTGCGGCAAGGGGCCGCTTCAGCGGATCGGGACCTAGATTGAACAGGCAGAGCATGCGCTCGCCCTCCGCGCGCCGTTCGAAAGCTATGACCGGTTCAGGCGCATCCAACGCAACGAACTCACCCTCGCGCAAAGCGACGCTGCGGCGGCGCAGCGCGACCATTTCGCGTGTGAATTCGAGCATCGAACCTGCGCCTTGCGTGTCGACGGCGAGCGCAGCGTGCCGCGGGTCGAGCGGCAGCCAGGCATCAGGCGCCGCGGTGAAGCCTGCCATGTTTGCTTCCCGGACCCACGGCATCGGCGTGCGCGCGCCGTCGCGGCCGATGCCGGAAGGCCAGAACGCTATCGCTTCCGGATCGCGCAGCCGGTCGAAAGGCACGTCCGCATGCGGCAGGCCGAGTTCGTCGCCCTGGTAGAGGAATGCTGTCCCGCGCAACGACAGCAGCAGCGCCAGCATCAGTTTCGAACGCTCCCGATCGCCGGCGGCGAGGCGGCTGGCGAACCGGATCACGTCATGATTGGAGAGCGACCACGACGGCCAACCGCGGGCGCCTTCCCATTGCGCCATGGCGTCCTTGATCACGGCGGCGGTCATCGTGCGCTGACGCAACAGGAAGAAGGAATAGGCGGTGTGAAGCCGGTCCGGCCCGTCGGTGTACTCGCGCTGGACCTTGAGCGGCTGCTCATCCTCGATTTCGCCGACGGCCATGGCGTCATACTTGTCGAGCAATGCGCGTAGCCGCGCCAGGAATGGCAGCGTTTCCGGTTGGGTCCGGTCGTAAACGTGACGTTGAAACTGATGCGGCCGCGGCGGGGCGCGTTTCAGCGCAGCGATCGGAGGATTATCGCGTAATTGGGCATCGTGGGTCAGGAAGTTCACGACATCGAGCCGGAAGCCGTCGACGCCGCGCTCGAGCCAGAACCGCCCCACTTCCAGCAACGCATCCTGCACCGCCGGATTGCGCACGTTGAGATCGGGCTGCTCGGGCAGGAAGTTGTGCAGATAATATTGGCGCCGGCGCGCATCCCAGCTCCAGGCGCAGCCGCCGAACATCGCCTGCCAGTTGTTGGGCGGCGATCCATCGGGCTTCGCATCGGCCCATACGTACCAATCGGCCTTGGCATTCTCACGACTGGCGCGGCTTTCGGCGAACCAGGCATGTTGGTCGGAGGAATGCGACCAGACCTGATCGATGATGACTCTCAGCCCGAGCCGATGCGCCTCGGCGATGAGCATATCTACGTCGGCCAGCGTGCCGAATAGCGGATCGACGCCGACATAGTCGGCGACGTCGTAGCCGTAATCTTTCATCGGCGAAGTGTAGAAGGGAGAGAGCCAGATCGCGTCGCAGCCGAGCGAGGCGACATGACCGAGCTTCTCGATCACGCCTTTGATGTCGCCGATCCCGTCGCCGTTCGAATCCCGGAACGAGCGCGGATAGATCTGATAGACAACTGCGCCGCGCCACCAATCGCTCATGCCTCACGCATGGCCAACGCTAGCGGACAAATCAAGGTTTAGATTTGCCACCCGCCCGGGCCGGCGCGCGCGCTCGTTGCAGCATTGAGACGCGTTATTGTCGGCGCGGCCGCGGTTGCGTTGCGGACGTCGGCGAAGGCCGACCATTCAGCTTCGCAGGCTTCGCGCGTGAAGCGCAGCACGCCGTAACCGCGACTGCTCACGTCGCACCAGGCAAGATGCGGATTTCTGCTGCGCATCATCGCTTCACGGGCGCCGGGCGGCGCGCCCGCCAGAGGAACCTCCAGGCCGGGCGAGGTCACGCTTGCGCCGGCGAACTCGACCGCGGCAAGACGCGCCGCGCCCGGTGCGGCGAGATTGTTCAGCCAAGTATTGTGACTGTCGCCGCTGAGGACGGCGACATTGGCGCCATTGGCCGCGCAGGCTTCCAGGAAACGGGCGCGCGCGGCCGGATAGCCATCCCACGCGTCCAGATTCCACGGCATGTTCATGCGGCCCAACCGCTCCGCTATGGTCACGTATCTGCGCGTGTTGGCGTGGGCGTCCTGCGACACAAATGAGGCGGCGCCGTCGCCGATCAGCTGTTCGCCCATGGCGATCTGTTGCGCCACGATCTGCCAAGTGTGGCCGCGTTGCTTCGACGCCGCGAGTTCACGCGCAACCCACGCTTCCTGATCCGCGCCGAGCAATGTGCGCGACGGATCGTTCAACAGCGTGCGCCGGAATTCTTCCACGGCGGCGGCCGCCCTTGCGCCGTCCGAGAGCAGGCGCAGGCCAAGATCGCGGCGGTAATCGAGTTGACGCGTCCGGCCGATATAGCGGGTGTCGATCAGCAGAATGCGCGCCAGATCGCCCCAGTCGAGGCTGCGGTAGAGCCGCGGCGTGCTGGGATCGGGCCGCCGGATAGGCATCCAGTCGAAATAGGCTTTCGCGGCGGCTGCTACGCGATCGGCATAGGCGCCCTCGCTGCGCTGATGATTCTGCGCGCCGCCGCTTGCGGCGTCGTTGGCGATCTCATGGTCGTCCCAGACAGCGGCGATCGGCTTTGCCTGACGCAAAGCCAGCAAATCGGGATCGGTATGATACTGCCGATAGCGTGCATAATAATCGTCGAGGCTGACGATCTCGTGGTCCGGATCGAATGCACGTCCGGCAACGGTAAGCGCCGCGCGCGGATATTCATCGAGCCCATACTCGTAGATGTAATCGCCCGTGTGCAGCACCAGTTCGACGTCGTCGCGTTGCGCCAGATGGCCGTAGGCATGGAAATAGCCGAAGCCGTAATTGGCGCAGGAGACGAGACCCGCGGTGAGCGATTGAGTTTGCGCCGGCGCGGTGCGTGTGCGTCCGGTCAGAGAGGGGCCGGACGCGGACAGGAAGCGGTAATAATAGGCGCGTCCGGCATTGAGCCCACGCACGTCGATCTTGACGCAAAAGTCGCTCGCCGCATTTGCCTGCGCTTCGCCGCGCCGGGCGACATTGGTGAAGGCATCGTCCTCGGCGATTTCCCAGGCGATGCGCCCGTCACCGCCGGTGAACCGTGTCCACAACACGACGCCGTCCGCAAGCGGATCGCCGGAAGCGACGCCGTGGGTGAATTGTCCTGCGGCAAGCGTTTGCGCCCATGCCGCGCGCGGCGCCGCGGCGCTGGCGCCGGCAAGAAGCAATTCGCGGCGGCCTAGCTGCATGGCCAGCACCCTGCGATTTCGGCGTCAGACCTTCGGCGCATCAGCAGCGTGCGTCCGCGGCGCAATCCACTTCGGGCAATGGCGCAAGGGCTGAGCCCTCGATCTGCCGATGCAGGAACTCACGCACGGCCATAGCGGATTCGTCAGGACGTTCCTCGTGCGGGATATGGCCGGTGGCCTCGAACATCACCAGCTGCGAGCCCGGAATCGCTGCATTGAACTGACGCGCATGCTCCGGCGGCACGAGCCGATCGGCGTCGCCCGAAAGCACCAGCACCGGCATCTGCAACGCCGAAAGCCGTTCAGCCGTGGCGTAGTTGCGCTCCCGGAAGCCAAGCGACATCTGCAACAGGATGTCGCGATGGCCGGGCGCGCGCGAAAGCTCGGCATAGCGCTCGATCATCCGATCATCGACAAGGCTTGCGTCGGCGAAGCTCGCCTCGAGACCTTGCCGCAGGAGCCGTCTATTATCGAGATCGCGCAAGAGCGGCCCCAGCACGGGATTACGCAGCAGCTTGAACACGGCGGGCTCTTCGGCGACTTCGGCCCGCGTGTCCTCCCAACCTGATGCATCGACGAGAATGAGGGCGTCGACTTGTTCGGGATGCGCGAGCGCATACTCCCAGGCGACGTTGCCGCCCATGGAGGAGCCGGCGATGGCGAAATGATCGAGGCCATGCTCGAGGGTGAAGGCGTGGACCGCATCGCGAAAGGCTTCGATCGAGGCGTTGTAGCCGGCGGGTGCGCGGGTCAGACCGTGACCGGGCAAATCGACCGAAATCACGCGATAATCATCGCCGAGACGCTGCACCCAGGGCTCCCACGTGTGCAGCGAAGCTGAGAAGCCATGAAGAAGGAGCAGGGCCGGCCCGCCTTGCGCGCCTTCGTCGCGATAATGCATGCGGATGCCGCCCGGCAGATCGGCATAGCGTGAAGCGGCGCTCTCATATCGTGCGGCCAGCGTTTCGTAGGGAATGTCCGGCCGCTTCAGCGCGAAATAGCCGCCAGCGCCGATGAGCGCCGCCAAACCGACCAGCCCTAGAAGCCCGCCCACGATCCAGCGCAACATGTCCGCCCTCCGTTCGCCGCGCAGAGTGCCGGCTCGAGCGGCGAGGTCAAGCGCGCCAGCCGGCCTTGCGCGCCCATGCCTCATACGCTGCGCGGCGCGCGGCCAGATTGGCCGGCGCATGCTCGCCTGCCGCAGCGGCGCTCGCACGCATTTCCGCGATCGAGTCGGCGATCGGCGGCAGGCCCACACTGGCGCGGCGCTCGTCCAGTGTGGAGACATCGCGCAGCGGCGCCGGCGAGAGCTGGCCCTGTGTGTCCCAGTCGAATTGCGTGCCGAAGCTTTGCGCGCGCCCCTCGAACACCGCTATGCGGTCGGCAAGATAGGCGGCGTCGATGGCGTTGGCTTGGCCTTTGGGAATGGCATCGAGCATCAGAGCAAGACCGCGCCGCTGCAGTTCGGGATGGCCGATCGCGTGCTGAAGAATGAGAAAGGCGGCTCGCGCGGCGTCTTCGCCGAGCGCATGGCGGCCCGGCCAGCCGATCGCTTCGAATACGCGCGCCAGCAAGACCGCGTTTTCGTCGTGCACCGCCTCCATTTGCGGGTGATAGCCTTCGAACAATTCGCCGGTGGCGGCCAGGCGGGCGCGTGTTTCGAGGTCGCGTGTTGCCGCTGCGATCAATTGCTCCGCCCACGCGTCACTCAACGCCGCACACGCTGCAGGCTGGATCGCGCTTCAAGCTGATCGTGCGCGCGGCGGCGTTCAGGGCGTCGTATACGAGCAGGCGGCCGATCAATGGTTCTCCGGCTTGGGCGATTAGTTTGATCGCTTCAAGCGCCATCATTGAGCCAATCACCCCGGGCAGGGGGCCGACAACGCCGACCCGTGCGCAAGTTTCGGCTTCCGGCGGAATCTCAGGCACGAGACAGCGATAGCAGGGGCCGCCGGCAGTGAACACGGCGACTTGGCCTTCCCAGCGGCCGATCGCTCCGGACACCAGCGGAATACCCAACTCTCTGCACGCCGCGTTGACCGCAAATCGCGCGGCGAAGTCGTCCGTGCCGTCGAGCACGACATCAGCGCCTTCCAACAGGCCGTGCGCATTTGACTCGTTCAGCCGCGCATGCACGGCTTCAACACGCGTGTTGGGGTTGAGCGCTGTCAGCGCCTGCGCCGCTCGCTCCACTTTTGCCGCGCCCGCATCCGTGGTGCGGAAAATGATCTGCCGCTGCAGATTATCCAGCGAAACGGCGTCGTCATCGATCAACCGCAGGCGCCCGGCGCCGGCGGCGGCCAGATAGAGCGCTGCCGGGGCCCCCAGCCCGCCCGCGCCAACGAGCGCAAGCGTCGCCGCTTTCAGACGCTGTTGGCCAGGCCCGCCGATCTCCTTCAGCAAAATGTGGCGGGTATAGCGCTCGTGTTCGTCAGCCGAGAAACTCACGCAAGCAACCTAGAGCCGCGCGGAGAGAAGTTCCATAGCGGAACGGCGCCGCGCGGGCTGCGTTGGCTTCTGAGAGACATTCGATGCGGTATATCGACCAAAGCCTGGCCCCAGGCGAGACAGTGATTCAGCGCGGCAAATGGCCGATGCTGTTTTGGATCTTGGCCTGGTCGGCGCTGTTGCTGCTCGGCATCGTCGTCGTCGGCGTCGTTATCTTCCTCATTGCCCTGGTGCACATGCTGACCACGGACTTCGCCGTCACCAGCCGGCGCGTCGTGATCAAGCGCGGTTGGCTGAACCGCCGCACCCAGGAGCTCGCGGTGGAGAGCGTGGAAGGCGTCTCGTTACAGCAATCGCTGATCGCGCGGCTGTTCGGCTATGGCCGCGTGATCGTAACCGGCACCGGCGACGCCGTGCTTCGCTTTCCGCCGATGGCGCATCCGGTGGCGTTCCGCCGCTCGATCGAAACGGCGCGGGCGGAGTGCGGTGAAGTGCGGGTGGTGCGCGAAGCCGGGGTCGAAGCGCGGGAAGAGGCCATTGCCCGCGAGGAAGCCAACGAGAACCAGCGCCCGGAGCGTGAGTCGCAAGAACTTTCCCAAAGCGAGCCGGGGCGCCGCAAACGCCGGTCCAGTTTCATCGGTCTGCGCGCGCGGCGCTAGCGGCCGGTCGAGCCAAAACCCCCGGCGCCACGGCTGGTGTCGCCGAGCGAGTCGACGACTTTCCAATCGGCTTGAGTGACTGGCGCGATCACCATCTGCGCGATGCGTTCTCCGCGTTTTATTGTGAACGGTTCGGCGCCGAGATTGATCAGAATGACCTTCACCTCGCCGCGATAATCGGCGTCGATCGTACCCGGTGTGTTGAGGCAGGTGAGACCGTGCTTCAACGCCAGCCCGGAGCGCGGCCGCACCTGCGCTTCGTAACCGGCCGGCAGGGCAATGGTCAGTCCGGTCGGAGCCAGCACGCGTTGGCCTGGTGCAACAACCATCGGCTCGTGCTCGGGAACAGCGGCGCGCAAATCCATGCCCGCGGAAAGCGCCGTCTCGTAGGCCGGCAGCTGCAGGCCCGCGAAATGCGGCAGCGGCGCGACCTCGATCGTGACCTTGTTCATGGCCATGCCCTGCTGCGATTCTGCTGTTGCCGCAAATCCGGCGCCGGAAACCGTCACGCCGCCGATCGGGCGCCTACTTCTTACCGGCTTGGCGCGCCTTGCGCGCAGCGTATTTGAGGTCGCGACGCGCCTTCTGTTCGAAGGCGAGGATTTCGGCGGCTTCGGCGTCCGCCTTCCGCTTGCGCTCTGCTTCCTCGGCGGCGAGACGCGCGGCCTCCGCTTCGGCCTTGGCCTTTTCCTCGGCTGCGATCCGGCGCTGAAGCTTTTCCAGTTCGACCCGTTCACGCCGCTTCTGCTCGGCGGCGATGCGCTTTTCTTCCCGCGCCTTGGCCTCGGCTGCACGCTGGGCGGCGACCTCGGGGTCCACCGGTTGCGTCGTCTTGTTCTTGAACTTTTCCAGCATTGCCTTCTTGGCGGCTTCGGCGGCTTCGCGCCGTTCGTTGTGGTTCTGGAAGCTCATGCAGTCAGGTCCCCGGGCGCACGGACGGCTCCGGCGTCAGAATCGGAAAGGTGAGTGTAAGGCGTTCTACATAGCGCGCAGCGCGAAAGGCTCAAGAGGGCGCCGCGCGGTCACTTGCCGCAAGCGGGCCGGTAATTGCCGGCCGCCTCCAGCAGGGCCACAGCGAAGGCGTTGAGCGGGGTCGCTATGCCGTGCCTGGCGCCGAGACGGACTACTACGCCATTGCGGGCGTCGATTTCCATCGGCCGGCCAGCAAGACGATCGGCCAGGATGGAGTTGACGGAATCGGCCGGGCCGACCCGGTAACGGTCGACCATCTCATGCAAAAAGGCGGCGTCGATCCTGGCGCCTTCAGCGCGCCCGACCGCGGCGCATTCCTGCATCAGACCCAGCATCGCTGCGCGAATATCGTCGCGACGCGCTATCCCGGAGGGCTGGCGCGTCAATGCGAAGATGGCGCCGCCGCAATTGATGCAGAGCTTCTTCCAAGCCGCCGAGGTGAAGTCGGCCGTCGTGGCGGCGGCGATGGGCGTGCGCTTGAACAGCGCCGCGAACGCGGCGCCGCTTTCGCTTTCGGGAGCAAGCAATGAGCCGAAACGGCGCTGGCGGATGTCGCCCGGGGCGCGGCGTTCAGCCGGAATGTCGACGATCACCGGCACGATCCGCTGGCGGGCGATGAATGGCGCAAAGCGCTCGATATGCTCGACGCCATTCTGCAGCACCGCGCAATAGGCGCCGGACGCGGCCAGTGCAGGCAGCCAGGCGGCGGCGGCTTCGGCGTCGTAGGTCTTGGTGGCGATCAACACCCAGTCCACCGGGCGTGCATGCGACGGCGCGAGGTGAACCCGCGGCGCTGCTTCGATGACGCCATCTGGCGTCTCGATGCGCAGACGCTCGACCGGAGTCCGCACGCAGAGGCTAAGGTCGATGTCCGCATCCTGTGCGAGCCAAGCGCCGACCACGCCGCCGATCGCGCCCGGGCCGATGATGGCGACCTTAGGCACTCACTTCTTCCGCGCCGGCGCCTTCGAACCGATTGCCTCGGCTATTCTGCTCGCGAGTTTGCGCGCAACGGCTTGCTTGGCCATGCGCGGCCAGGTTTCGGTCCTGTCTTTGGTGATCAGGAGCACCTGGTTCTCCGTCCCGCCCATCACGTCGCCGGAAACGTCGTTGGCGACGATCCAGTCGCAGCCCTTCTTGGCGATCTTGGCGCGGGCATGCTCCTCGACGCTATCCGTTTCCGCCGCAAAGCCGATGACGAGTTTCGGCCGTTTCTTGCCGGGCTTGCCCAGCGTGGCGAGAATGTCCGGGTTCTCGGCGAGGGCAATGGCGGGAATGCCGGCTTTGTCCTTCTTCAGTTTCGCGTTCGCTGTCTGAGTCGGGCGCCAGTCGGCCACCGCAGCGACCATGACCGCGACATCGAGCGGCAGCGCCGCTTCGCTGGCCTTCAGCATATCGCGCGCGCTTTCGACATCGACCCGGGCCACGCCGGGCGGCGCGGCAAGATTCGTCGGGCCAGAGACGAGAATTACCTCGGCGCCCAGTTCGGCCAGCGCCGCGGCGATGGCATAACCCTGCTTGCCGCTCGAGCGGTTGGAGAGAAACCGGACTGGATCGATGGCTTCGATCGTGGGGCCGGCGGTCACCAGCGCGCGCTTGCCTTTCAGCGGGCCGTCGCGGAGCAGCGCCAAGGCTGCGTCCCGAATCTCTTCCGGCTCAGCCATGCGGCCGACGCCACGTTCGCCGCGTTCGGCCATTTCGCCTTCGTTCGGGCCGATGAAACGCAACCCGTCGGCCTGCAGCGCCGCGAAGTTGCGCTGCGTCGCCGCATGCGCCCACATTTGCGGGTTCATTGCCGGCGCCATCAGCACCGGCTTGTCGGTCGCCAGCAATATCGCGGAGGCAAGATCGCCGGCGAGGCCGTGGGCGGCCTTCGCCATCAGGTCGGCGGTTGCAGGCGCCGCGACGATGAGATCGCACTCACGCGCCAGCCGTATGTGGCCGACGTCGAATTCCTGCGCCTGGTCGAACAGATCCGTAAACACGCGCTCGCCGGCGATCGCGCCCGCCGCCAGCGGCGTGAGGAAACGCTGCGCCGCCTCGGTCATCACCACCCGCACGCTGACGCCATTGTCCTTCAGGCGGCGGATCAGCTCGAGGCTCTTATAGGCGGCGATGCCGCCGCCGATGATGAGGAGGATGCGTTTGTTCATGGGGCCGGCGCGGCCTCCTCGGGCTGCGGCGCCGGCTCGGGCGCAGCGAGATCGGCTTCAGGGTCGACCCGCGGCGGCGGGCGCACGTCCGGCTGCGCCGGTGTTTCGATCGCGCGCGTTGGCGGAGGCTGACGCGGCGGCTGTGGCTGGCCTGATGTCAGCGCCAAAGCCAGGATCGCCCCGCCGAGCAGCGCAATCCACACCGCCGGCATCTCGTACCATTTGCGCTCGGTCCGCGGCGCCTCGATCGCGACCTTGCGCGCGGCGGCTTCGATCATCGCCATCGTCTGCGGCAGCCGGCGCAGCGCCTGGAAGCCGAGGGCGACCTCGTCGATGCCGCGCTTGGCGACGGCTTCGGGCCCAAGTTCGCGCTGCACCCAGCGTTCGACGATCGGGCGCGCAGCCGCCCACATGTCGTGCTGTGGATCGAGCGCGCGGGCGACGCCCTCGACTTGCACCATGGTTTTCTGCAGCAGCACGAGTTCGGGCCGCAGGTGCATGCCGAACATATGGGTGACGTCGAACAGCTGCAGCAGCAGGCGGCTCATCGAGATGGCTTCGGCGGTCTTGCCGAAAATCGGTTCGCCGATGGCGCGCAGCGCCTGAGCGAATTCCTCGACGGTGAACTTTTCCGGCACGTAGCCGGCTTCCTGGTGCACTTCGGCGACGCGCCGGTAATCGCGCCGCAGGAAGCCGTAGAGAATCTCGGCGAGATAGCGCCGCTCCTTGTGGCCGATGCGGCCCATGATGCCGAAATCGACGATCCAGAGCTTGCCGTCCTTGCCGTAGAGCAAATTGCCCTCGTGCATGTCGGCGTGGAAGAAGCCGTAATCGAGCGCCGCGGCAAGAAAGCCTCGGGTGATGGCGATGGCGAGCGCACTGCGATCAGCGCCGGCCTTGTCGAGGCCTTTCGCGTCGGTGAGCGGGACGCCATCGATCCAATCCAGCGTCATCACCCGTTTCGATGAGCGCAGCCAGTCGATGGTCGGGACCGTGAGGTAGCCGTCCTTCTCCGCCACTTCGCGAAACTCCGCGGCGGCGCCTGCCTCGAGACGAAGGTCGAGTTCGCGTTCCATCGCCGAGGCGACGGTGTCGATGAACCGGACCGGCTCGAGCCGGCGCGAGCGCTTGGAGAAGAACTCGATGCATTGCGCCAGGAAGCGCAGCGCGCCCATTTCCTTGGCGAGCTTCTTTTCGATGCGCGGACGCAGCACCTTGATGGCGACGACGCCGTGCCGCGGCACGATCGCCTGGTGCACTTGGGCGATCGAGGCCGCCGCCATCGCCTCGGAAATTCCGGCGAACACGCCTTCGGTGCCGCCGAGTTCCGCATTGATGGTGTCGAGCGCTTCGGTGCGGGAGAAGGGCGGCAGGCGGTCCTTCAGCCGCCCCAATTCTTGCGCCACCGTGACGCCGATCATGTCAGGACGGGTGGCGAGAAATTGCCCGACCTTGACATAAGCCGGTCCGAGCCGCTCCAGCGCCTTGGCCAGCCGCACGCCGACGGTCTTGCCCCGGCGGCGTTTGGCGAAGACACGCAGCGCCGTGTGCGTCGCCTGCAGCGGCACCGAATACTGGTCGTAATATTCTTCGGGCAGCAGCACGTCGTAGCGCACCAGCGTTCCCGCCACGCGCAGCAGCCGCCAGCTATGTCCGATCGCGGAAAACACCTAGACCGCCCAACCCCAATGCAGCGCGCAAACGCCGCCGGCCATGTTGCGATAGGCCGCGCGTGCGAAACCCGCCGCTCGGATCATAGCGAGGAAAGCTTCCTGATCCGGAAACCGGCGGATCGATTCGACCAGATATCGGTAGGAATCCGGGTCATTTGCGAGCATTTTCCCCAGCGCCGGGATCGCGTTAAACGAATAGAAATCATAAACCGGCTCCAACCCGCCGATCGCGAGACGCGAGAATTCGAGACAGAAGAAACGCCCGCCGGGCTTGAGCACGCGCCGCGCCTCGCGCAGGACGGCGGCGACGTCGGTGCAGTTGCGGATGCCGAAACTGATGATGTAGGCGTCGGCGACGTGATCATCGACGGGGAGATTTTCGGCATCGCCCTCGTGCCAGAAGAGGCCATCCTCGCCGCGGCGGCGGCCGGCTTCCAGCATTTCGGCATTGATGTCGATGACGTGGATTTCCGGCCGCGCCAGTCCGCGCCGCGTCGCCGCCGCATCTCCGAGCCGCTTCAGGCGCCGCGCGATGTCGCCGGTGCCGCCGGCGACATCGAGAATGAGCTCGCCGGGTTGTGGATTGAGCTTGGCGGCGGCCGCGTCTTTCCAGAGCCGGTGCATGCCGCCCGACATCGCGTCGTTCATCAGGTCGTACTTCGACGCGACCGATGAAAACACCTCGCGCACGCGCCCGGCCTTCTCGGCCTTCGGCACGTCCTGGAACCCGAAGGATGCAGTGTCCTCGCTCATCGCCGGACCATAGCGGTGGGTCCGGAGCGGGGCTATATCGGGGAGCGATGGTTTTGCGTTTGTTTTCTGGCATTTCGCCGCATGCCTGAGCTGCCGGAGGTCGAAACCGTGCGGCGCGGTCTGGCGCCGGCGCTCGTTGGACGGCGCATAAAGCGCGCGCGGACGAAGCGCGCGGACTTGCGTTTTCCGTTCCCGAAGCGCTTCGCGGCGCGGCTTTCAGGGCGACGCGTCGACGCGCTCGAGCGGCGTGCGAAATACCTGCTCGCCCATCTCGACGACGGCAACGTCTGGATCACGCATCTGGGCATGACCGGGCGCTGGTCGATTCTGGGCGCCAAGCGCCAGCCTGGCGATTTCTATTACGCCGAACCGCCGGATCCCACGCACACCCATGTGGTGATCGAAACCGAGGAGGGTGCGCGGCTCGAGTTCAACGACCCGCGACGCTTCGGCTACATGGATCTGATCGCGGAAAATGAACTGGATGCTCACCCGTTCTTCAAAGCGATGGGGCCGGAACCGCTCGGCAACCAGTTTCACGAGCCGTATTTGAAGCACGCCCTCGCTGGCAAGAAGGCGCCGATCAAGGCGGCGCTGCTCGATCAGCGTGTGGTTGCCGGTCTCGGCAACATCTACGTCGTCGAAGCCCTGCATCGCGCCGGCATTTCGCCGACCAAACCGGCCGGCCGGATTTCAGCGCAGCGTCTGGACAAGCTCTACCACGCCATTCGCGCCGTGCTTGAAGAGGCGATCGAAGCCCGCGGTTCGACGCTATCGGATTACGCGGCGGTGGATGGCGCGCAGGGCGGGTTTCAGCATCGTTTTCGCGTCTATGATCGCGAAGGCGAGAAATGTCCGTCGAAGAATTGCGGCGGCGCGATCGTGCGCGCCGTGCACAGCGGGCGCTCCACCTTCTGGTGTCCGCGCTGCCAGCGTTAGCCTTCGTCGTCGCGTGCAAGCAGGGAGAGGGTGAGCTCCGCCGTTTGGTCACGCATGCACGTGGCCGCGACGACGTGAGCCAAGGTGCCGCCCTCGTACCTGGACGCTTCGTATGAACAGTTTGCCAGCGCCCAACGCGCGTGCTCGGTAAGAGCCGCGTCCAACATGGCGATCTGCGTTTCAGACTCGCGCGCCCTGAGCCCGGCGATTTGCCGGTGACGGATGAGCTCCCACTGCCTGGTTTCGGCCTGGGCGCATTGCACCATCCCTGCGGTGGTATCGCCGCCGGGCGCTTCCATGCACCGCCTGGACGCGACGCCGATGCATGCTCGGCGCGTTTCAGGCTGTGCGGCGGCGAGACAGCCGGCGACGTCGGGCGCTGAGGATTGCGCTTGGGAGGGCGCGCGTGTGGGGGTGGTGCAGGCGGAAACAGCGACGGCGATCAACAGGGCGAGGGTGCGCATGGTGAGACTCCCCGTAACGTGCGATCAGAGCTAATTTGCAGCGATGAGTCGAGTCGGCGCTTTTATTGCCGCAGTCATATCTGTCGCGCCGGCAGCGGCGCAGACGGCCTACTTCGCAGCGATCCCCGACGTGCCGGTGGCGCCTGGGCTGACCGAAAGCCCGGACCCAGCCCCTCCGCGCTACGATGCCGAACACGCGCGGCTTGTCTTTGCCTCCGCGCAGGGCGCCGCCTCCGCCGCGGGGGTGAGGGACTTCTATCACGAGAGTTTGTCCGCGCTCGGCTGGGGACTCGAGCCGGACGCCGAACAACTGGTTTTCATGCGCGGACGGGAGCGACTCTTCTTACGCATTTCCGAAACCAATGGCGAAACCCTCTTGCGCGTGCGACTCGTCGTGAACAACGCGGTGACGACGGCGGATTGATTTTCGCGCGGCCGCGGCGCAAGCAGGCGCCCATGGCTTACGAAAACATTCTCGTCGAAACGGATAGCGGCGTCGGCGTCATCCGCCTCAATCGCCCGAAGGCGCTCAATGCGCTGAATGATGCACTGATCGCCGAGCTTGGTCAGGCGCTCGACAAGTTCGAGGCGGACGATGCCGTCGGCTGCATCGTCATTACCGGCTCGGAAAAAGCGTTCGCTGCAGGCGCCGACATCAAACAAATGGCGGAAGGTCAGTTCAGCGACTTCTACGCCCGTGATCCGTTCTCCAATCTCGAACGGGTGCCGCGCACGCGGAAACCACTGATCGCAGCGGTCGCCGGCTATGCATTGGGCGGGGGCTGCGAACTGGCGATGATGTGCGATTTCATAATCGCCGCCGACACCGCGAAATTCGGTCAGCCCGAAATCACGCTGGGCGTGATGCCGGCCTGGGGCGGTTCGCAGCGGCTGACGAAAGCCGTCGGCAAAGCCAAGGCGATGGATCTGTGCCTCACCGGCCGCATGATGGATGCGCAGGAGGCCGAGCGCTGCGGTCTGGTCGCGCGCGTGGTTGCGGCCGACAGATTGATGGCGGAGGCGCTCGAAGCAGCGAAGAAAATCGCCTCGTTCGGCCGCCTCTCCGTCATCGCCAACAAAGAGGCGGTGAACGCCGCATTCGAAACCCCGTTGCACGAGGGATTGAGGCTGGAACGGCGTCTCTTCTACAGCCTGTTTGCGACGGAAGATCAGAAGGAGGGCATGGCCGCCTTCATTGCAAAGCGGCCTCCCGAATTTAAGCACCGTTGAAGGGTTTGACGGCGGCCTTGGCGGCGGCTATAGCCCCGCGCTTCGCGTCCGAAACCACCTTTGGAATTGAGCAATGGCGAATACGAAGTCCGCAAAGAAAGCGACCCGCGTGATTGCCCGCCGCACGGCGGTCAACAAGGCGCGCCGCACCCGCATGCGGTCTTCGTGGCGCACGGTCGAGGAAGCGATCGCAGCCGGCGACGTCAAACAGGCGCAAGAGGCGCTGCGCGCGGCGGAATCCGCGACCATGCAGGCGGCCGGCAAAGGCGTTGTTCACAAGAATCTAGCAAGCCGCAAAGTCTCGCGCCTTTCCAAGCGGATCGCCGCCCTTTCAGGCGCCAAGAAGCGCTGAAACCCAGCTCCGGCCGATATTTTTCGGTCGCCAAACGCGCACGAATCCTCATAGTTCGAGTCCGCAATGACGGTGTGGATGAGCGGTGAATTACTGCTCCGTACACCTGCATAATCCGACGCCCGGAACGCGCTGAAAAAATCCAATAATAACAGCTCTATATGCCTCGTTTCGACAATGCGCAGATATTAACAAAACTTACTTAATCGGCGGTTGACGGCGCGGGTGGAACGGCGCAAGTTTTCGCTGGTCAGGCGAGCGCGTCTCGCCGTTCGACGGTCCTCAGCGACACCGGTGCGCAAGCTCCGGGCCGAAGTCCTCATTCGGCTCGAACGGAGAAGGTGTGTCCCGCCGGGGCGGCTGAAAACATATGTTCTGAGCGGGGGCTGCATGGAACAGGGCGAAGAAGCCCGCCGGGGAACGGCGGGTGTCGGGGCGGCGCGTGCATACGAGCTGGTTCAGAAGGAATTGCTCGGGGAATACGGAGCTGATTTCTATAGCTCCTATATCGATCCCCTGCGGCTGGTGGCGGAACTGAACGGCGTGCTGCTGTTCCGGACCGGCTCGAAGATCGCAAAAGAGCGGCTGAACCAACAAGTTATCGATCGGCTCGGGGCGCGGCTGCGGGTCCACGAACCGCGGATCGACAAGATTCAGATTCTCCTGGAACACGAGATTCCCGAAGACGTCCGCGCTCTGGCTGAGGCGCGCAACGAAGAGGCGCGCACTCTGGAAACGCCGCCGCGGCGCCAGCCGGAGCTGACCTTCGCATCCTTCGTCGAGGGACCGAGCAATTTCCACGCTTATACCGTCGCGCAGATGATAGGCGCCGGGGTCGGCGTGACCTTTCCAGTGTGGCTGGTCCACTCGCCGCCCGGCTGCGGCAAGACACACCTGCTCAACGCCGCCGCGCACGAGGCGATGTCGCGCGGCCGCAAGGTGCTGTTCATGACCGGCCAGGAATTTCTCGAATGCTTTCAATCGGCGCTTCACAAGAAGCGTGACTCATCCGCATTCAAGGAAATGGTCCGCGCCCCCGACCTGCTCATTATCGACGATTTCCATCGCATCTGCGGCAAGCGTGCGACGCAGGAAGAGGCCTTCGACACGATTAACGAACTTACACGTCGCGGCGGCCAGATTGCGCTTGCAGCCAATCATGGACCTGATGGATTGGAAGGGCTCGACGATGCGCTGAAGGCGAAGCTGAAAGGCGCCGCGGTCAGCGAGATCACAGAGCCGGATGCGCAGCTGCGGCGCAAGATTCTCGACACGCGTGTCGCACATCACGCGCGTGCAAATTCTGGGTTCAGTGTTGCACCGGAAGCGCTCGACATGATCGCTGATCGCATGCACGTTACTGGCCGCGAACTCGATGGCGCGGTCTGCCAACTTCTCATCGAATGGAAGATCTCGGGAGGGACTACAGTGACGCTAGAAGCTGCTGCGAACGCTCTGCAAACTAAACTGGCCGAAGGTGCGGAGCGCCGCATCACCGTACAGTTGGTGCAGAAGGTGGTCGCGCGTCACTACAACATGAGCGTGCAGCAATTGCTTGAACGCACCAGGCGTCACTCGATCGCGCGTCCGCGCCAAGTGGCGATGTTTCTCGCCTGCAAGATGACGCACGCGTCGCTGCCCGATATCGGCCAGCGCTTCGGCGGCTTCGATCATACCACCATCATGTACGCGCGCGATCGCATCGCCGCACTCTCCGAGCAGGACGTCAATCTGAAGGCCGAACTCGAGGGCATCGCGCGCGCAGTGCGCCGCGAACCCTAGTCCTGGGATACGCTTCCTCGTCCGCCCCCCAAGTGTTGCATTTGGGGCTTGGGGTTGGCGCGGCTTCTGCTAATTTCGCACCCCCTGCGCAGGCCGACTCAGCCGCGCAGGGGGTGTGTTTTTGTCTGCCCCCGGCTGGAGAGCGCGCGGGGCGAGGGGTTTCGGGTAATGCGGCTGACGATCGAGCGCTCGGCGCTCCTTAAAGCGCTCAATCACGTGCAAAGCGTCGTCGAACGCCGGAACACGATTCCGATCCTCTCCAATGTGCTGCTGTCGGCGCAGGGCGACAGTCTGAGACTTACCGCCACCGATCTCGACATCGAAATCTCGGAGAGCGCATCGGCTGAAGTCGAACGCGGCGGCCAGACCACGGCGCCGGCGAACTATCTCTACGATTTCGTGCGCAAGCTGCCGGACGGTTCGGCCGTGAAGCTCGAACTCACGGGCGACGATCCGCGCCTCTTCATCTCGGCCGGCAAGTCACGTCTGCACTTGCCGATCCTGCCGCACGGGGACTTCCCGTCGATGCCATCGGACGGTTTCGAAACCAGATTCGAAATCGAGCCGACCGAGCTCGGGCGCCTCATCGACAAGACCCGTTTCGCCATCTCGACCGAAGAGACGCGCTATTATCTGAATGGCATTTTCTTCCACACCGTCGATGCGAACGGCCCGAAGCTGCGCGCTGTCGCCACCGACGGCCATCGCCTGGCGCTCGCCGATTATACCGCGCCGAAGGGCGCGCAAGGGATGCCGGGCGTGATCGTGCCGCGCAAGACCATCAACGAACTGAAGCGCCTCTTGGACGACGCGTCCGACATGGTCGAGATCGCGGTGTCGCCGCAGAAGATTCGCTTCGCGCTGGGCGATGCGGTGCTGACCTCGAAACTGATCGACGGCTCGTTCCCCGAATATGCACGCGTCATTCCGAAGAACAACGCGAAGAAGCTGAAGATCGACAACAAGGCCTTCGCCGACGCGGTCGACCGCGTCGCCACGGTTTCGGCCGAGCGTTCGCGCTCGGTGCGGCTGGCGCTCGACAAGGACAAGATCACGCTCACCGTCAACAATCCCGACGCCGGCGTCGCCACCGAGGATCTCGGCGCCGACTATCGCGACGACGGGCTCGAGATCGGTTTCAACGCCAAGTACCTGCTGGATGTCGCCGGCCAGATCGAAGGCGAGAGCGCCGTGTTCGAACTGGCCGATTCCGGTTCGCCGACTTTGGTGCGCGATGAGGCCGACGATGCGGCGCTTTACGTGCTGATGCCGCTCAGGGTCTAATGCGCAAGCGCTGGATCGTGCTGAGCGCGGTCGCGCTGGCTGCCGGCGGCGTCGCTCTTTTCAATGCGCCGTTCTGGGGCCGTCCGGCGGGCGAACTCATGCTGCTCTCGCATCGTGGCGTCCATCACGATTATCACCGCCAGGACCTCACGAACGAAACCTGCACCGCCGCGCGCATCTATCGGCCCGAACACGATCTTATCGAGAACACGCTGCCCTCGATGCAGGCGGCGTTCGATGCCGGCGCCGGCATGATCGAGATCGACGTGCATCCCACCACAGACGGCGAATTCGCCGTGTTTCACGACTGGACCGTCGAGTGCCGCACTGAAGGGGCGGGGGTCACGCGCGAGCAGTCGATGGCGTACTTGCGCGCGCTCGACGTCGGTTACGGCTACACCGCCGATGGCGGCCGCAGCTTTCCGCTACGAGGCAAGGGCGTCGGCCTGATGCCGAGCTTGCGCGAGGTGCTGGCGGCGTTTCCCGGCCGGCGCTTCCTGATCAATTTCAAGAGCAATGACGCAAGCGAGGGCGATCTCATGCTCGCCTATCTCGACGTCATCGGCGCGGCTGAATACGAGCGGCTCGCTTTCTACGGCGCAGCTCCCGCGGACCGCGTCCATGCATTGCGCCCGGCGCTGCGCGTGACCGGACGCGCCCGGCTGATGCGCTGCGCCAAGAGCTATTTCGCCACCGGCTGGTTCGGCCGCATTGCCGAGCCTTGCCGCAACACCATCCTGTTCGTGCCGTCGAACTACGGATGGCTTGCCTGGGGTTACCCCAACCTCTTGCTGCAACGCATGCAGGACGCGAACACGGAAGTCATGATCGTCGGTCCGATCCGGCCCGGCGAACGCCCCGGCATCGGTGGGGTCGATGATGCGGCGGCCTTCGCCGCCGTGCCGCGTGGCTGGCGCGGCGGCGTGGTGACCGACCGCATCGAATTGATCGGCCCGCTCGCCGCGGAGCGGCAATCACAATGATCGATGCGCTCACCTCATTTCCCCTCCCCTTGAGGGGAGGGGGCAGGGGGCGGGGTGAACCTCTGCACGCTCAGGATTTGCGAAGCACTGCGCGCACGCTTTCGCGCATCGCGCATCACCCCAGCCCCCGACCGCTTCCTCTGACGAAGAGGCGATCATGACGCACTCGCTTCATGTCGCGCGCATCAGCTTGACCGATTTCCGCAATCACGCCGCGCTCGATCTCACCCTCGACGCGCGTCCTGTCTGCCTCTTCGGTCCCAATGGCGCCGGCAAGACCAATATTCTCGAAGCGCTCACCATGCTGGCGCCTGGCCGGGGGCTGCGCGGCGCTTCGCTCACCGACGTGGCGCGCGCGAGCGAGAGCGATGAGTTCCGCACCCAGCCCTGGGCGGTTTCCGCCCGCATCGTGCAGGACGGCGACGCCGTCACGATCGGCGCCGGCGCCGAGCGCACGCCCGAAGGCGGCGTCAAACGCCTGACGCGCCGCGATGGCCAACCCGCCACCGCCGCCGAATTGGCCGAAGCCGCGCGGATGACGTGGCTCACCCCGGCCATGGACCGGCTCTGGTCCGGCCCCGCCGGCGACCGGCGCCGCTTCTTCGACCGGCTGACGCTCGCGCGCGCGGCCGAACATGGCGCCGCCGCGGCGCAATACGAGCGCGCCATGCGCGAACGCCAGCGGCTGCTCGCCGAGCGCGTGTTCGACGATGTTTGGCTCGCCGGCCTCGAGCGCGAAATGTCGGCGCACGGGGCGGCGATCGCGGCGGCGCGCGTCGAGACGCTGCACCGGCTGCAACAGGCGATCGATGCGCGCCCTGACGGCGCCTTTCCCAAAGCCGTGCTGGCGCTCGAAGGCTTGCTCGAAGCGCGCTTCGAACGGGGCGCCAAAAGCGCCGACGTCGAGGAGGATTTCGCCGAGCTGCTGCGCGACGTCCGCGGCCGCGACGCCGGCGCCGGGCGCGCGCTGGACGGGCCGCACCGCAGCGATCTCAAGGCGCGTCACGCCGCCAAGAACATGGACGCCGATCAGTGCTCGACCGGCGAGCAGAAGGCGCTGCTGGTCGGACTCACTTTGGCGCAAGCGCGCGCGCTCGCCGGCGATCCCGGCGCCGGCGCCTCGCTCATTCTGATCGACGAAGCCGCCGCGCATCTCGATGCGGTGCGCCGCGCCGCTTTGTTCGAGGAATTGCTGGCCAATCCCGGCCAGGCCTGGCTCACCGGCACCGACGAAAACCTGTTCGAGGCCTTCGGCCGGCGCGCGCAGATGTTCGAAGTCCGCGACGCTCAGGTGCGCGCGGCTGATCGGTGACGCACACGCACGCCGCGAGCTTGGCGCGCTCGCGGGAGTGCGGGTGTGTCACCGATGCGTGCGGTTCGCTAGTCGTTGCAGTCGCTGTCGAGCAGGCCCTCGTCGTTGGGGCCGTTGCAGACGTCGTTGTCGTCGGAGAAGTAATCTACGGCGGCGGCCCCGATGGCTGCGCCGGCGGCAGCGGCGCAGCCGCCGAGCATCGCCGGCGCGGTGAGCCCGAGGAGAATGAACAGAGCGGTTCGGGTTTGGTTGGCTTTCATATGCGGCTCCCTTCCCCGCGGCCGATTAACCCGGGGCTGGCCCTGTCTGTTCCGGGCCGGCGCTAAAGGGTGCGAACAGTCTGAAAGAATCGACGCCGCGCTCCGCCGCGAGGAGGGGATCGTCATTCCGGGGCGCGCGGAGCGCGAACCCGGAACCCAGGAAGCACCCTGTCAGCCCCTAGCTTCCGGGTTCGCGCTCCGCGCGCCCCGGAATGACGATCTAGGCTTTCGCTGCGCGGGATGACGGGAATAGCAGCGCGCGACCAGCAATTGTCGTCGCCAGTCACTCTGACTGTTCGTCACTTGGATTGCGTCAGTGCGTGATAGGGGTTGTGCTGCGGGTAAGGTGCAGGGACGATCAAAGCGCGAAGGTCGGAGAACTCGTTCGGGGATTTCTCAGCAATATATGACCAGACCATCTGCAGCTCCGGTCTTCTGAAGTTCGCTTCGATCCCTTCGCGCCACTCCCTCCAAGTGGATTCGGAAATGCGCCCGTGGGTGTAATGATAGGCCTGCGTGTTGCAGAGATCGACGTAGTGATAGAACTCCTGGAGGTATTTGCGCCGGTCATTGTCTGAAAGCTCATGGCCCAGCAATGCCATGATCGGTAGTTGCTGGATCAGCTGCTGGTACTGAGCGACGAATAAATTCTCGAATGTCGAACGCGCGACGTCCGACTGCTGTCTCAGTTGAAGCAGCGCGAAAAAGATGCTCGCGCCGCCAAGCAGCGTCGCAATAGAGGCAATGTCGGACCAGCTCGTAATCGAGCAGTCAAATCCGGCAATTTCGCACATCGCTCACCACCCCGCTGGTTGTTTTCAACATCATCGGGCGCATCACTGTCAATCAACGGAGCCGAGTAGGACGGAAGCTCCATCTCTTCCTCATGCAGCCAATGTGAAGCCTGAGCCCGTTGCCGAAGGCAAATGCAGAACTTCGTCATTCCGCGGCGATGCGCAGCATCGAACCCGGAATCCAGGAGGTGAAAGCACGCTCTCAGCCCCTAGCTTCCGAGTTCGCGTTCCGCGCGCACGGGGTGACGAAGAGCATGAGTGCGCCTTGATCCAGTCGACCGCGAGCTTTCGGCGATGCGGCGACACTGGATGCCTCGACCGCTGAGGGCATTCCGAGCATGCCGCGGCGTGATGCGTGACAACGCCACGAAAATTTGGCTAGCGTCACTCCCGCAGAGAGGCGCAGCCATGGCGAACCCAGCTTATGTCGGCCGGCACAATCCGGATTACGTCTTCGACTACGATCCGCACGAAAACGCCTGGACCGCCGATCTTTCGACCCTCGACATGAGCCGCGGCGAGCGCTTCCGCGACGACACGATTTGGCCGTTCTTCGAACGGCTCAGGAAAGAAGATCCGGTGCATTATTGCCCCGACAGCTTGAACGGCCCGTTCTGGTCGATCACCAAATACAACGACATCATGGCGGTCGACACCGACCACCAGCGCTTCTCCTCGGAACCGTCGATCGTGCTGTTCGATCCGCAGGAGGATTTTCCGCTGCCGATGTTCATCGCCATGGACCCGCCCAAGCACGACGTGCAGCGCAAGACCGTTTCGCCGATCGTCGCGCCCAACCATCTCGCCAAGCTCGAACCGGTGATCCGCGAGCGCGCCGGCAAACTGCTGGACGAAGTCCCGCGTGACGAAACCTTCAACTGGGTCGACAAGATCTCGATCGAGCTGACGACGCAAATGCTGGCGACTTTGTTCGATTTTCCCTGGGAGGATCGGCGCAAGCTGACGCGCTGGTCCGACGTCGCCACCGCTGCGCCAGGCTCCGGCATCGTCGAAAGCCAGGAGCAGCGCCAGATGGAGCTGATGGAGTGCCTGCAATACTTCAACGGCTTGTGGGAGGAGCGCGCCGCCGCCGCACCGCGGCACGATCTCATTTCGATGCTGGCGCACGGCGAAAGCACCAGGGACATGCCGCGCCAGGAATTTCTCGGCAATCTCGTGCTGTTGATCGTCGGCGGCAACGACACCACGCGCAATTCGATCACCGGCAGCGTCTATGCGCTCAACAAATTTCCCGACCAGTACGCCAAGCTCAAGGCCAATCCGGAGCTGATACCCAATCTGGTGTCGGAGACGATCCGATGGCAGACGCCGCTGGCGTTCATGCGCCGCACCGCGGTCGAGGACGTCGAATTCGGCGGCAAGCTGATCAAGAAGCACGACAAGGTCGTGATGTGGTACGTCTCCGGCAATCGCGACGAAGAGGTGATCGCCAATCCCAACGCCTTCGACATCGAGCGCGAAAACGTGCGCCGGCATCTCTCTTTCGGCTTCGGCATTCATCGTTGCGTCGGCAATCGCCTGGGCGAAATGCAGCTGCGGATCGTCTGGGAGGAGATCCTGAAGCGGTTCGACAAGATCGAAGTGGTGGAGGAACCGCGGCGGGTCTATTCCTCTTTCGTCAAGGGCTACGAAACCCTGCCGGTGCGCATCGCCGCCTGACCGCCGCATCGCAGCCGCATTGATGGCGGCGCTGCAACATTCTGCGGCTTGCCTGGAAGGCGCGGGAACCGGCGCGAAAATGCAGGCGTTGGCCGGTGCCTATGGTCAACATGTTCGCCTCTTTGACGTCGGTTCCGGAACGCAACGCCGCCCATCCCGATGGGCTCGCCGATGTGCTGGACGAACTCTCGCACAACGTGAATCGCGACAGCGAATTGCGCGGCATTCGCCTCGGCGTGCTGTTGACCGCGGTCGGGCGGCGCTCCTACGGGCCGATTCTGCTGCTGCTTGGCCTGATTGCGATTTCGCCGCTGACCGCCTTGCCGTTTACGACGACGATCGTGGCCGCCATCACCTTGCTCATCGCCGTGCAAATGGCGCTGGGCTTCAAGCGGCCTTGGCTGCCCAAGCCCGTGCTCGATCTTCGCGTGCCGCGGCGCGCGTTTTTCGCCTTCCTCGACCGCGCCCGTCCGACCGTGGAGCGGGTCGATGGCGTGCTGCTGCACGAGCGCTGGACGTTCATGACCGTGCCGCTGTTCGTGAACCTGATCGCGCTTTGCGTCTGCGCCGCAGCCTTGATCACATTCCCGCTTTCGCTCATTCCGCTGGCGCCGCTCGCGCCTGGGTTGGCGATCGTCTTGTTCGGGCTGGGCATGACCGCGCGGGACGGCGTATGGCTGAGCATCGGCATCGTCCTCACGCTCGGAGCGATCTGGCTTGCAGCACCGCTCATCCTCTGACGCGAGCTCCGGCCACACGCTGGCGCATTGGCCCCAGCGCGAGGTCGAGGCTGGGCGCGGGCGCGCGCGAAAGCGCCGCGCCGCCCCGACCAATCTCAATGGCGTGCTCGATGAGATCGCCGCCAAGTGCGATGACGACGAGACGCCGCAAAGCCTGACGCTCGACGAAATTCTCGATTCGGTCGGCCGCCGCTCTTACGGCCCGCTGCTGCTGGTCATCGGCCTGTTCGCAATCTCGCCTGTCACCGTTGTACCGGGCATGACCTGGCTCGCCGCCGCGCTGACGCTCGTGGTGGCGGGGCAGATGGCGCTGGGCTTGCCGCGCATCTGGCTGCCCAGGAGCGCACTCGAGGCTGAACTGCCGCGGAGGGCGGTGAGGGCCGGGATCGAGAAGAGCAGGGGCGCAGCCCGGGCGATCGATAAATTGCTGAAGCCCCGGCTCGCCTTTCTATCCAAGCCGCCGTTCGTGAACTTGATCGCGCTTCTGGTGATCGCTGCTGCGCTGATCACGTTTCCGCTCGGCCTCATTCCATTGGCGCCGCTCGCGCCGGGTCTTGCGGTCGTGTTTTTCGGCCTCGGCATGGTCGCCCGCGACGGCCTTTGGCTGGGGCTCGGCGCGGTTGTCATCGCCGGCGCGGTTTGGCTCGCCAAGCCGCTGATTTTTTAGGCGGTTTTTCAGCGGCTTTTTCCACGTCGTGCGGCATCAAAACCGCGACTTTTCCCCCATTCGTCCCTATATTGGGCAGGCATTTTCCAGCTCGATTCGAAACACATGAACCCGCCTCAAAACGCACCGGCGAGCACGCCTGACTATGGCGCTGAATCCATCAAAGTTCTCAAAGGCTTAGATGCGGTAAGGAAGCGGCCGGGGATGTATATCGGAGATACCGACGACGGCTCCGGGCTGCATCACATGATCTACGAGGTCGTCGACAATGCGATCGACGAGGCGCTGGCCGGGCACGCGACACGGGTCGAAGTGATCCTGCATCCCGACGGCAGCGCCGAGATCACCGATAACGGGCGCGGCATTCCGACCGGGATTCACGAGGAAGAGGGCGTCTCGGCAGCCGAGGTGATCATGACCCAGCTGCACGCCGGCGGAAAGTTCGACCAGAATTCCTACAAAGTGTCGGGCGGCCTGCACGGCGTCGGCGTCAGCGTCGTCAATGCGCTCTCAGAATGGCTCGATCTGCGCATCTGGCGCGACGGCAAGCAGCACTACATGCGCTTCATCGAAGGCGACGCAGCAGCGCCGTTGAAGGAAGAAGGCGCAGCCCCGCAGGAAGACGGCAAGCCCAAGCGCGGCACCGCCGTGCGCTTCCTCGCCAGTCCCAAGACTTTCACCATGACGGAATACGATCGCAAGACGATCGAACACCGCCTGCGTGAACTCGCCTTCCTCAATTCCGGCGTCAGGATCGTATTCAAGGATTTGCGCGGGCCCGAGCCGTTCGAGGAAACTCTGTTCTACGAAGGCGGCGTCAAGGCCTACGTCACCCATCTCGACCGCTCACGCACCGCGCTCATTCCCGAGACGATTTACGTCATCGGCGAACGCGAAGGCGTCACCGTCGAAGCGGCGCTGCAATGGAATGACGGCTATCACGAAAACACGCTCTGCTTCACCAACAACATCCCGCAGAAGGATGGCGGCACCCACCTGGCCGGCTTCCGCGGCGCGCTGACCCGCGTCGTCAACAATTACATGCAGTCTTCGGGGCTGGCCAAAAAGGAAAAGGTCGAGATCACCGGCGATGACGCCCGCGAAGGCCTGACCTGCGTGCTCTCGGTGAAAGTGCCCGATCCGAAATTCTCCTCGCAAACCAAGGAAAAGCTGGTCTCCTCCGAAGTGCGCCCGGTGGTCGAGGGCCTGATGGCGGATGCGCTCAACGCCTGGTTCGAGGAAAACCCCAGCCACGCCAAGAACGTGATGGGCAAGATCGTGCAGGCCGCGGCCGCGCGCGAAGCGGCGCGCAAGGCGCGCGAAATGCGCCGCAAGTCGACGCTCGATATTTCCTCGCTGCCCGGCAAGCTCGCCGACTGCCAGGAGAAGGATCCGGCCAAATCCGAACTCTTCATCGTCGAGGGCGACTCGGCCGGCGGCTCCGCCAAACAGGGCCGGGCGCGCGAAACCCAGGCCGTGCTGCCGCTCCGGGGCAAGATCCTCAACGTCGAACGCGCCCGCTTCGACAAGATGCTGACCAGCGAACAGATCGGCACGCTCATCACCGCGCTCGGCGCCGGCATCGGCCGCGACGATTTCAACATCGAAAAACTGCGCTACCACAAAATCATCATCATGACCGACGCCGATGTCGACGGCGCCCACATCCGCACGCTGCTGCTGACGTTCTTCTACCGGCAGATGCCGGAGATCATCGATGGCGGTTATCTCTACATCGCCCAGCCGCCGCTCTACAAAGCCACCAAGGGCAAGAGCGGCCGCTATCTGAAGGACCAGGCCGAGTTCGAGAGCTTCCTGATCGAGGAAGGCTCTGCCGGCGCCGTGCTCGAAACGCAGGGCGGCGCACAATATGCCGGCGACGATCTGAAGCGGCTCGCGCGCGAAGCCATCGCGGTCGAAACCTTGATCAAGCGCCTGCACGCGCGCGTGCCCGATAGCGTGCTCGAACAGGCCGCCATCGCCGGCGCGTTCGCGGCCGGCGCCGGCGAGAAGGAAGCGCTGGAAGCCGCGGCCCGCCTCAACGCCATCGCCGAAGAGGGCGAGGCCAATTGGAGCGGGCGCTTCGATCCCGACGGCGCACTGGTGCTCGAACGCACCCTGCGCGGCGTCGCCGAACGCGCGACCCTGGACAAGCTCTTCCTCTCTTCAGCCGATGCGCGCCGCCTCGCCGACCGCGCGCCGGCCTTGCGCGAGACCTATGCGGCGCGCGGGGCGCTGAAGCGCGGCGGCGATGTCATCGATGTCGACGGCCCGCTGTCGCTGCTGCACGCCATCGAAAGCGCCGGGCAGAAGGGGGTTTCGATTCAGCGCTACAAGGGCTTGGGCGAAATGAACGCCGAACAGCTCTGGGAAACCACTTTGGACTCAGAGGTGCGCACGCTGCTGCAGGTGAAGGTCGATCACGCCGACGATGCCGACGAGATGTTCTCGAAGCTGATGGGTGACGTGGTCGAACCGCGGCGCGAATTCATCCAGGAATTCGCGCTGGAAGCGGACGTGGACGCTTAGGGCCCAACCTACGACGATTAGCGCAATGCGCGCCGGACGTGCGTGCTCTAACCTGCAAAAGCGGCGATAGATCGCGTTCAATCCGACCGCTTCGGCGCGGCCGTAAATGGCTGTGTGACAGATAATACAAAACCCAAACGCAGCATCAGCAAGCGTCTGCACCACAGTCCGGAGGTCTGGGCGCAGGCGCGGCGGGATTATTGGCGGGGTACACGGCGAGCGCTGTTTGCACCGGTGTTTGTAGGTTCGGACCGCGCAGCTCCAGCTGCGCCCACGGGCCAACAGCCCGTTTTCACGTGTAGGATACGACGGAAAAAAGCGCGCTCCGCGCGCTGGGCGCAGCTGGAGCTGCGCGGTCCGCACTCACGGTCGGTCGTGTTTGTAAGCGGCCGAAGAGAAGGGCCAGGCTTCGGGGGAAGCACAGAGGCCGGCGGCGACGGGGTTTTGTTCGATGTAGCGTTTGTTGGACTCGTAGTGTTTTTCGTCGCGGATGAAGCGGTCGAAATAGTCGGTGGCCCAGAGTTGGCCGCTGCGCGCCAGGCGCTGGTTGATGCGGCGGGTCGTGAACGTCTTCCAGGAGCGGACGATTTGACCGAGTTCGGTTTTTGCTTCGGTGACGATGAGGGCGTGGACGTGGTTGGGCATGACACGCCACGCTTTGAGCGCGTAGCGCTCGGCGTGGAGGAGGGAGTCTGCGACAATGCGCGCGCAGTCTGGATCGCGCAGGAGGCACGAGCCGTAATGGCGGTCCAGGACGTCGTCGCCGTCTTGTTCGCTGGGCGGGATGGCGTCGTGGAGGCGGAAGACGACGTGCTGAGTGATGCCGTGGCTGTCGAAGTGCGGAAGGTAGCCGCGATCGTGCCAGCCCTTTCTGCCCATGGCGCTATGGTTAGACTATGGCGCGGATGGTGCAAGGTTCGGACCGCGCAGCGCCAGCTGCGCCCACATGCCGAAGGCATGTTTTTGGCTCGGACGAAGAAAAGCGCGCTCCGCGCGCTGGGCGCAGCTGGAGTTGCGCGGTCCGTACTCTGCGGACTCAGCCGGCGATGAGGGTGCGCCACAACATATAGGCGGCGACGGCGAAGACGACGCCGGCGAATACGCGCTGCAGCGCGCCGCGCTGCTTGGCGAGACGGTTGGCGAAACCGGCGCCGACGAGGCCGCCGGCAAGACCGCCGCCGATGAAGAGGCCGGCGACGCGCCAATCGACCAGGCCGTCGAAAGCGTAGCTCGCGGCGGTGGTGGCGCCGAAGCTGCCGACCGAAAGTAAAGACGAGCCGATCGCCTGGATCATGGTCATGCCGGTCGCGCCGATGAGGCCGGGGACGATGAGAAAGCCGCCGCCGATGCCGAAAAAGCCCGAGAGCGCGCCCACGCCCAGCCCCCAGATGGCGAGCTTCGGCGCATTGGCCGCGTCAAGCTCGACATGGCCGTCGCCCTCGTGCTTGCGCGGGATCAGCATGGCGATGCCGACGACGATCATCAGCAGCGCAAACAGCGGCAACAGAATCTCCGCGTCGGTGATCTTGCCCACCGCAGCCCCGGCCGCGGCGCCGATCATGCCGGCGACGGCGAACACCGCAGCCACTTTCCATTTCACGTTGCCGCGCCGGAGATGGTTGACGAAATTGGCGAAGGCGTTGAGCGAAACGGCGAGGGCGCTGGTGCCGATGGCGACGTGCGGATTGGCGATGCCGACGACATAGAGCAAAGCCGGCGTCGCCAGGATCGAGCCGCCGCCGCCGATCAGCGCCAGCACCAGGCCGACGGCTGCGCCGGAGACGATGGCGAGAATGTCGGCCAGGCTCACCCGGCGAAACTGCCGCGATTCCAGGGCATCTGCTTCAGCAGCAGCGCCATGCCGCACCAGCCGGTGGCGCCGGCGAAGGTGAGGCCGGCGCCGACGAAGGCCGACAGCGCAAAAAAGGCGGGATGTACGAGCCAGCCCGCCAGCAGGCCGGTGAGCACGAGCAGGCCGGCGGCGATCTGCACTTGGCGCATGAGTTCGAGCGGCGCTGTCTTGTTGGTGTGAACGGGAAAGCCCGCCTTCTTCCAGGCTTCGATGCCGCCGTCGAGGCAATAGGCCTCGCGGAAGCCGCGCGCGAGCAGCTTGGCCGCATTGGCCTGCGTACGCATGCCCGATTTGCAATGGAAGACCGCGATCTTGGCATGGTCGCGGTCGAAATCGTGCGCGTCGATGGCCGAGAGCGGCGCGAGGCGGGCGCCGAGGATGTGCTCGCGCGCGTTTTCGTCGCTTTCGCGGATGTCGATCAGCACGGCCTCGCCGGAATCGAGCCGCCGGCGCGCCTCGCTGGCCTGGATGGATTTGAGTGAAGTCATTTCCGTTTCCGTTTCGGGGGACAATAGATGGCGGCCAGCGTGTCGAGCACGCGTTCGACCCTTGGATCGGCGAGGCGATAGAAGATGGTTTGTCCGTCGCGGCGGGTGGCGACGAGGTCTTCCTCGCGCAGCCGCGCCAAATGCTGCGACAGCGCCGATTGCGAGAGGCGTGACGCTTCCAACAAAGCGCCGGCGGAGCGCTCGCCTTCAAGCAGCTCGCACAGCACCATCAGCCGGGCCTCGTGGGCCAGCGCCTTCAACAGCTCGGCGGCTTCGCCGGCCTTGGCGGCGAACTGGAGCGGGGAAAGACCGGCGGCAGCCATGACCTCCTATATATAAGTTGAAACTCAATTAGCAAGACCTAATATATCTCGCAGGAGAAACGCATGATCGCCCCGGAAGTCCGCGCCTTCTTTCACGAGCCCACTTTCACCGTGAGCTATCTGGTCTGGGATCCCGCCGCCAAGCGCGCGGCGATCATCGATAGCGTGCTGGATTTCGACCAGAAATCCGGCCGCACCGGGACCCAGTCGGCCGAGGCGATCTTGGCCGCGGTGCGCGCCGAGGGGCTGCGGGTGGATTGGCTGCTCGAAACCCATGCGCACGCCGACCACATCTCGGCGGCGCCGTTCCTGAAACAGCAGACCGGCGCCCCGATCGCGATCGGCGAACACATCAGGGCGGTGCAGAAGGTGTTCAAGGGCGTGTTCAACCTCGGCCACGTCACCGCCGACGGACGCCCGTTCGACAAGCTGGTGGCGGACGGCGAGCGTTTGAGTCTCGGCGGCCTCGGCATCGAGGTGATGCACACGCCCGGCCACACGCCAGCGTGCGTTTCCTATCTCATCGGCGACGCCCTGTTCGTGGGCGACACCATGTTCATGCCGGACTACGGCACGGCGCGGACCGATTTTCCCGGCGGCGATGCACGCACGCTCTATCGATCGATCCAAAAACTGCTGGCGTTGCCGGATGAGACTCGCGTGTTCCTGTGCCACGATTACAAGGCGCAAGGCCGCGATCGATACGCGTGGGAAAGCACAATCGGCGAGGAGCGGGCGAACAATGTCCACCTTGCGGGCGTGAGCGAAGACGAGTTCGTCGCCATGCGCGAAGCCCGCGACCGGACGCTCGAGATGCCGGCGCTGATCCTGCCGTCGATTCAAGTGAACATTCAGGCCGGACAATTGCCCCCCCCGGAAGACAATGGGGTGCGCTATTTGAAACTGCCGATCGACGCGCTTTAACTATCGCCGCGACCCGCTGTTGAGCGCGGCGGGGGAGCGCGTTAGGGTCCCCGGCATTTCAAATCACGTGGGGGCGGATGATGTGGAAGGCGATGGGCTGCGCCGTTGCGGCTTTGGTTGGCGCGTGCGCTCAACCAGCGCCGGCGCCGCTGACCGGCGATGCAGCGATTGCGCGCGGCGAGTATCTCGTGAACGGCGCCGTGCTGTGCGGCGATTGCCATACGCCTTATCTCGAAAACATGCAGTCCGATCAGACGCGCCGGCTGCAGGGCGCACAAATTCCGCCGAGCGGACCGCCGGAAATCTTCGCGACGTATGCGCCGCCGCTTGCCGGCGGGCCGGCGAATTTCAGCGAAGACCAATTCATCGCCTTCCTGCAGACGGGCGTGCGACCGGATGGATCGCGGCCGCGTCCGCCGATGCCGCACTATCGCTTGAACGAAGCAGATGCGCGCGCAGTCAATGCGTACATCCGCTCGCTGCCGGCGGCGGCGCCTGGATAGCGGGCGCCAGCTGTTGCGCGTGCGTTGCATGAGCGCGCTCGCACATTTCAATGCGATCACAATTAAGGTTCCACGCTTGACGCGCGCGTGTGTTGGGTGTTGGCTTTGCGCTGTCGGAAGACATTGGCGCCGTCCGCCGGTTCCCGCTCGCATTGCTCATGCAGCAGACAACACCAGGGCCACGGCGCGCGCCAAACCAGTCTTCCCGTCCGATGAAAAACACCGCGCGCAGCAATGGTGCTGCAAGGGAAGCGGGCCATTTCGTCTCGGCCGGCGTCAGGCGACGTTTCAGCGTATGGTGATGTATGAACGAACAAAGCGGCAACCTAGGCGCCGCTTTTTCGCATGAACCTGGCGCCCAAGACATTCGATAATGGGGTGAGACAACCCGGCCAACCCAAAGCTCCGGCGTTTGCGATTGCCACCGGCGATTGCGCCCTGCCTAGTGCGGCATATGTCGCTTCGCCTGTTCGCCGCCATCGCGTTGCCGGACCACGTGGCCGAGCGCCTGTTGGCGCTGATGAAAGGCGTGCCGGGCGCCAAATGGCGGCCACGCGAGAACCTCCATCTGACGCTGCGTTTCTTCGGCGAACTCACTGAGCCGGTCGCCGAAGATCTCGATAGCGCGGTCGAACAGGCGACGCGCGGCATCGCTCCATTCGAGCTCAGATTGAAAGGCGCCGGCTGGTTCGGCGGCGCCGATCCGCACGCGCTCTGGATCGGCGCGGCGGAGAGCGCGGCGCTGACCCAGCTCGCGGTGGCGTGCGAGAAGGCGGCGCGCCGGGTCAAGCTGAAGCCGGAGCCGCACAAGTTTACGCCGCACGTGACGCTGGCTTATCTCATCGGCGCGCCACTCGAGCGCGTGCAGAAGTTCGAGCAGCGGCTTGCTCTGTTCGAGGCGCCGCCATTCATTGTCGGGGGCTTCGGTCTCTATTCCAGCATCACGCGAAAATCCGCTCCGAGCCTTTACCGGCTCGAAGCGGAATATCCGTTGTTGGGCTAGGCGCCGGGAAGCTTACGAAACCGGCGCTGGTTGCGGGGTTTCGGGCGCAGGCGGGGCGCTGTCGCGCACCATGGTGGCCGGCGGCGGGTTTGGACCCATCGCGCAGCAACGCACTTGCACTTCCAGCACCTGGCCATTGTAGCGGCACTCGGTGTCGCTGACCGAACGCAGGATGGCCATGCCGCCGGCGCGGCGCGTATAGCGGGTTTGAGTGCAGCCGGTCAGCGTGTAGCCCGGATCGCAAGCGCCGGCGCGTGTGCGGTTGAGCGTGCGCGTGACGCAAACCACCTCGCGCGCCATGGCTGCGTCAGCGGTCTGCTGTGCGCGATTGGCGACGCCGAACACTTCGGCGATGCGCTGACCGAGGCTGGTGCGCACTTCCTCGGTGTCGCGGTGCTGTTTACAAATGTCGGTGTCGCCGCGTGATGCATCCTGCGCGCACCACTGAGCGATAGTCATATCGCCGGTGCGGTTGGCGCAGGCGCTGGCGAGCGTCGCCAACGCCACGATGGCGAAAATCGAAGCGAAACGCATTCTGGCGCCTTTCCCTGTGATGCCCCCGCGGGTCCCCAAACCCGACAGGCGGTAAGGCGTCAACCCTTGTCGCGGTTTCGGGGAATCCTATGTGTGGCTGCCTTTTGGCGGAGGTTCCATGATTGCACGACGCATCTTCATCCTGACCGGCGCGGGAATTTCAGCTGAATCGGGCCTTTCGACCTTCCGCGACAAGGACGGCGTTTGGGCGCAGTACCAGATCGAAGAAGTCGCCTCGATTCAAGGCTATGAGCGTAATCCGCAGAAGGTGCTCGCATTCTACAACAGCCGCCGCGCCAGCGTCGGCTGGGTGCAGCCGAACGCGGCGCATTTTGCCCTCGCGCGGCTGCAACGGGATTTGGAAGAACGAGGCGGAGTGGTCACGCTCTGCACCCAGAATGTGGACGATCTGCACGAACGCGGCGGCGCCAGGAACGTGCTGCACATGCATGGCGAGATCACCAAGGCGCGTTGCCACGACTGTGGCGCGACCGAACCTTATGACGGCGATCTTTCGGTCGAATTGGGCTGCAGCGCCTGCGGCCGCGTCGGCGGCATGCGCCCGCACGTGATCTGGTTCGGCGAAACCCCTCTGTATTACAATGAAATCTCCGCAGCGCTCGCTGCCGCCGAGCTGTTCGTGTCGATCGGCACGTCGGGAAATGTCTATCCCGCCGCCGGATTTGTCGCTGCGGCGCGCGCCGCAGTGATCCCGACGATGGAAATCAATCTCGAGCCCTCCGAAAACGCGCACCTTTTCGATGTGAGACGTTACGGAAAGGCAAGCGAAGTTGTGCCAGCTTGGGTGGAGGAAGCGCTGGCGGGCTAGAGTCTAGGCGGAGACCGGTTTCGGTCTAATGTGATTTGGCGGGGAAGCGAGGAGCAGGCGCATGATTGGACGCGTGGCGATGGCCGCCCTGGCGATGGGTTTGACCGCTTGCGCCGGAATGGCGCCGGCAGGCCGTAACGCTCAACGCACATCTGACCCGGTGATGACGGCCCCCGCACCAAGGCCAACACAGAGTCCGGCGACAACGCCGCCTGCGCAGGCCTCGCCGGCGATTGCGCAACCGTCTCCTGCGCCTGCCGCCACTGATGCACCGCAGCGCCCGGCGCCCTCTGTCGCTGCGCCGCATGTTGCAGCGCCGCCGCCAAGCACGCCGGCGCCCACGGCGCCGCGTCCGGCCTCAGCCGACGACGACATCGTTGTGCCCGGTCAGACCCAAGTGCGGCCGCCGCAAGGCGATCCGCGCTCGAACGAAGAACGGATGGCCGACATCCGCGCTTGGGATCAGTGCGTGATCCAAGTGCAAAGCGCGTTCGACGCCGATCCGATGCGGCCGCAATTGACGACGCCCGAGGAATATTGCCGTGACTCGCTCGGCATGGCCGAACGCACCGCCGTGCCGCTCTCGCGCCGCCGCCGCTGAACGCGGCGGCGGCATCGGATCAACGGCTTGCTTCGGCGACGCAGGTTTCGCCGTCGAAGCCGGTGAGTTCGAGGCGCGCGTCATAACCGCCGCCGCGCGCGACGCTGACTTCGGCCGTGCCGAGAGAGGCGCTGTCGCCGTCAAGCGCGAACTCGCCCGCTTGCGTGATGTCCGAGGAGCCGGCGCGATCGCGCTTGGTGATGACGAATTCGTACTCGCCGGCGATGCGGGCGTCGCTCGACGCCACTGCGCGCAGTTCGACCCCATGCGACGTGCGTGTGCGGACGATGGCGCAGTCGAGATCGGCGCGCGCAAGCGGCGCTGATTCGGCAACCGGCGCCGAGCGTGCCGCTGCCGCGGCGGGCGCCGCACGTGGCAAAGGCGCCGTCTCTGCCGGGGCGACGAGGGCCGGCGCTTCGGCGGCGACCGTCTCTGCGGACGGCGCGGCGCTGGCGGCGCAAGCGCCGAGCATGGCCAAGCCAACGAATAAGAGCGATCTCATGTCTCTGCTCCTTCACGGAAGTCCGGGAGGAACGCTTGGAAATCGCGCTCCTCCCGGGTGCTCCGCGCGTTATTGACCGCCTTGAATGACGACGGTGATATTGCCGTTGCCGCGTTGAACAACATCGGCGTCATGGTTGTTGCCGACTTGAATCACGCCGGTGGTGTTGTTGCGGCCGACTTGATCGGTCGTGGCGATGCTGCCGTTGCCGATCTGGGCGATGCCGGAAACGTTGCCGTGGCCGGACTGATAGATCTCGCCGGTCAAGCGGCGGCCTTCCTGGCCGGTGACGGCGACGTTGTCGCTGCCGCGCTGTTCGGTGACGGCCTCGTTGCGCGTGCCGCCTTGCTCCATGCGGAGGAAGTTATTGTAGCCTGACTGCACGGCGCGGCTGTAGTGCCGGCGGCCTCGCTGGCCGATATTGGCGCGGTTGCGGCTGCCGTCCTGATAGGCGGCGGCGCCGTTGTCGGTGCCGCTCTGATTGACGACAGTGCGGTTTTGCGCCGCGGCCGGCGCGACGGCGAGGGAAGAAAGCAGTGCAGCCGCCGCGACGGCCGAAAGAAAGCGTTTCATAATCCAAAGCTCCCGAGGTTCTCTGTATCGAATGGTCGCTCCCTCGCGAGCGATCGAACGAAGGGGAGACTAATCGCGCCAAGATGAGCGGTGCTTGAACGGACGGTTCAAACGCAGCTGGACTATAGTAGCCCCGCTGGTCAGGCGGTCTCTTCCAGCAGCCGGTCCATGTGATCGTCGCTCAGACCGAAATGGTGGCCGATCTCGTGCACCAGCACGTGGGCGACGAGTTCGCGCAACGCGACATCGCCGCGCTCGACCCATTCGTCGAGAATGGCGCGGCGGTACAAGAACACCATCGGCTGAGTGGGGGCGGGATCCATGATCGAGCGCTGAGTCAGATCGACGCCTGAATAGAGGCCGGTCAGCTCGAACGGATCGTCGATGCCGAGGTCGGCCAGCACCTCGGCGTCGGCGTAGTCTTCGACCCGGATCAGCACCTCGCCCGCGAGTTCGCGGAAGCTTGCGGGCAGATCGCCCCACGCCTGCTGCGCCATGCGTTCGAGATCGTCCAGCGACGGTGGGACCTGGGTCATGGGCCGAACATAAGCGCTCCGCGTATCGTGGGCACGGGTGCAGGCGATGGAGATGTCGATGTATTTCTGGATTGCCCTTGCGCTTGCCAATGCAGCTTTGTGCCCGCCCGCGCCGCCAAAGCATGACGCAAGGCACGGACGCGGGCGTTGAAGCATGCTAACTCGAACCAGGTGCAAGGAGGCCACTCATGCGTGTTGCGCTCTGTGCGTTGGCGCTTGCGGCGCTGTCATCGTCCGCCGCACTCGCTCAAGCGACGGATTTTCGGGCCCAATCCGGCGCTGTCCTGCAAATCCAGCGCGAGCCGATTCTGGACGGGGTTTGGCGCACCGGCGTCGGCGATCTGGCGCTGACCACACGGCAGAACGGCATCCTCGAGGGCGAACTGGACGGACGCCCCTGCCACGGCCAGCACCAGGCCAATGTCTTCGCTATTTTTTGTGTCGCCGAAGGACGCGGACCTTTTCTGTTCAGCGGCGTGGCGATCGAACAGCCGCCAGTGGCGACGCAGCGGCGCGCCCGCATTGTGGCCCAGCCGGCGCGGATGGAAGGGCAGATTCATCAATCGTATCTGAGCGCCGGCGGCCACACAGAGGAGATCGGGCGGCTAGTTGCGACCCGGCAGTAAGGTAAGTTGACGCCTACGTCATTTTTCATTGATCGGCGTCAACCCATGAGCTATCGTTCGTCATCCAGACCCCAAAGCAGCCGGGAGAGACGACGCGATGGCCGATTCCGCCGCTCCAATCCGCCAGATCACCAAGGACGAGCTTTACGACGCCGTCCCGCCGACGGATTTCAGCAAGATGCTCGAAATCGACCGCCACCTGAACCGGTCGACGGCTTTCGACAAGATCATCTCGGCCACCCACGACCATTTCTGGGATCCGCTCGACAAGAAATACATCGACTTCGAATCGACGCCCTGGGATCTCGACACCATGGACATGCAGCCGGACGAAATGGTCCCGGCGCTGCTCACCGATTACGTGAAAGAACACTTCGAGAAGCATCCGGAACTGCGCATCCGGTTCAAGAACGAGATCGCGCGCTGGTCGATGAGCGCGATCCTGCACGGCGAGCAGGGCGCCTTGAATCTTTCCGCTTCGCTTTGCCACGTGCTGCGCGATCCTGGCGCACAGGAATACGCCGCCAACCAGACGCGCGAGGAAGGCCGCCACGTCACCGCGTTCGCGAAATACATCATCGCTCGCTGGGGTTCGCCGCTGCCGTGCGGCACGGTGCTCGCCGACCTGCTGCAGGAAATCGTCCACGCGCCGGAAGTCTATAAGAAGATCATCGGCATGCAGATGCTGGTCGAGGGCCTGGCGATGGGCGCCTTCGCCACCATCTATCAGCGCTGGAACGATCCCTTGGCGAAGAAGCTGACGCAGTTGGTGATGACCGACGAGGCGTTTCACCACAAGTTCGGGAAGATCTGGGCCGATCGCACCATCCCGAAGCTTTCGCAAGAAGAGCACAACATCGTCGAGGACTGGGCGGCGCATTGCTTCCAGACGCTGCTGTTCAACCTCGTTGCGCCGCATCAGATGAAGGACATCTACGCCCGCTTCGGGCTCGATCCGGACAAGGTGATGGAAGGCTTCCAGGCCGTCGCCACCGACGAAGCGCGCCGCGAGCAGATGAAGGAATCGACCAACATCTTCCGGGTGCTGGTGAAGACGCTGTGGAATGCCGGCATCATCACGCCGCGCACGGCGTCATTCTACGCCATGTACGTGAACTTCGACGAGTTCAAAGCCGAAGGCGAGGAGATGGTCGGCGACGCCATCGCCTACGAAGGCATCGAATACCTGAAGACCATCAATTTCGGCGCCAACGTCAACGCGCTGGACGAGGTGAAGGCGGCGGCGGTGGCGGCCGAGTAGGGCGCTTTGCGGCCTCGACTGCCCATGGTAGATTGCCTTCATGGTTACGATCACCCTTCCGGACGACATCGAAGCCTGGGCGAGAGCTGAAGTGGCCGCGGGCCGAGCAAGGAGCATCGAAGAATTCGTGACGTCCTGGCTGCGCGAGGTGCGAGCCTCGGACAGCGGACACCGCGCACTCGTCCTTGAGGCGTACGAATCCATCGCCCAGGGGCGAGTGCACGACGGTGCGGACGTCGATGCCGAATTGGATCGCTGGATTGCCGAAGACCTCGCCGCCGCTCGGCGATGATGGCGTCCAGGTGTCGGTATTCCGACGAGGCGAAACGCGATCTCGCCGATATTCGCAACTATCTCAAGCACAACGCCGGCGACGAAGTCGCGGCTCGGATGACGTCACGGCTGAAGCAAGCTGTCGCAAGGGCGCGCAGCATGCCGGCGGCCGGTGTTCCAAGACCCGATTATCGCCGGAACTGCCGCTTCGTGATCGCTCGACCGTACGTGATTTATTATGACTTCGACGGCGACACCCTGACGGTGCTCCGCGTGCTTCACAGCGCACGCGATAGGGAGCGGATCATGGGGGACGACGACGGCGATTGAACGCCTCTGGCTGACCGGACGTAATCCTATGTGATCCACTCTTTGCGGCGCGCTCGTGCAACGAACCAGATGAGAGCGGCGAAGACGCCGTAGCTAGCCGCCGCCGAAAGACCGATGCTGTGTTTCTCTTCCGAAAGACCTTGAAGCATGGGCGCGCGAACAGGTGGCTGCTGGAAAGGCGGCGAGCCTCGATAGTCTCATTGAACAGGCCCTGCGCGAGCGGCGGGAGCTTTCCGACGCCCACCGCGAATTGGTCGAACAGGCCTACGCCTCGGTTGGGCGCGGCGCAGTCGTGGAGGAGGCGGACGCCGATGCGTTGCTTGATCGTTGGATCGCTGAGGATGCCGCTGGCGGCAAATGACGTGCATGGCGCGTTTACCGGCGAGGCGCGTGAGATAGCGAAGGCGTTTCTGGCAGTACACGTGGCGTTCACGCTGGCGTTCATCGTTCTGGCGCGCTCCGCGCTGGTGAAACGCTAAGAGAAGCCCCGCCGATTGCTCGGCGGGGCTTTGGCCTTTTCTCGAAGCGGGCCGCTATTACCCGCGTGGGTCGGGCGCTTGTTGCGGCGTCGGCGGGGCGCCGGTGACGCTGTCGAGTTGCTCCATGTTCTCGCCGACCTGCTCGGCGACACGCTGCGGATCAATCAGCTGATAGCCAGGCGGCACGCCAAACAGAGCCTCATCCTGTTCGCCGCGTTGCAGCGAAGTGGCTTCCCAAAGCGTGCGGCCGCTTTCGGCCACCCGCAATACGATGCCGTCGTCGGTGATGCAGGCGGTGCGTTCGACACCGGGCGCAGGAGCTTCGCGCGGGGTCCATTCGCGGCCGCGCTCGCCGGCGACTTCGCAGCGGCCGGTCGAGCGTGCATTCTCGCCGCCGAGCGCTTCCCACGCGGTTTCGAGCGGCTGCGGCGCGTCGGCGTCTTCGATGCGCACGGCGACGCCGACAACTGGCTGGGTCGTGGCGACCGGCGCCTGCGCGGTGTTTGCCGTCGCAGGCGGCGTGGCCGAGGGCGTGGTGGTTGGCGCCGCGCCTTGTTGCGGCGTTGCCGGAGTCGCCGCCGGCGCCGCCGGGGAGGTTGGCGTTGTCGACGCTCCCGCCGCCGGGAGCTGTCCGGTCGGATTCAACACATAGGCGGCATTAGTGGACTCATCGAACACGATGGTCGCTTGGCCGTAATTGGGCAGCACCGTCTCAACCCGCATTTTCGGGCCGTTGCGGTAGATCACGGTCTGCACCGCCGCGCCGCCATCGGCGGCCGCTGTCATGCCTTCGATGCGATACGAGGTTTCGCTGAACTCAGGGTAATCCGGTGCGCCAATGCCGCACGCGGAAAGCAGCGCGGCGGCCGCCGCGGCCATGAGAATACTCTTGCGCATGGAAACTGATCCTTCCTTCGATGGCGGTCGAACGCCCTCGCAGCGGCCGCAGTTCCGCGCGCTTGTTCCCGCGCAGGTGCAGTGAAAGAATGCACGCATGGATGACGGCCTTCGGCTCTCGCGCCCGGACGTGACCGCTGCGTTGGCGCGCGGCGTGACACGCATGCTGGTGGAACATGGGCTTGCGCCGATTCTCGAGGTTCCCCTCGCCAACGGCCGCCGCGCCGACGTCATGGCGCTGACGCCGCAGGGTGAGATCTGGATCGTGGAAACCAAATCCTGTCTCGAGGACTATGCGTGCGATTCGAAGTGGCCCGATTACGTCGACTATTGCGACCGCTTTTTCTTCGGCGTTACCGAAGATTTTCCTCGCGCTCTGATTCCCGAGGCGTGCGGACTCATCGTCGCCGACGGTTTTGGCGGCGCTATCCTGCGCGACAGCCCGGCGCGCCCGCTCGCCGGCGCGCGACGCAAAGCGGTGACGTTGCTGTTTGCGCGCTTGGCGGCGCTGCGGGCGGCGGAGTTCTAAGCCGCACTTTCAGTCTGTCGCAGCATTGGCGCATACGTCTGCGGCAGCGACTGCTTTTGCGGCCTCATAGGCGCCGGGCGTCGGCGCCAGCCGGCGGATCAGTGCGATGCCGCGCGTGCTCGGGCTCTCCACCACCATCGCGGCGCCGTCGGCATGCGTGCGTCCCCGTTGCACCAGCGTGATTTCCGCGCCGGCGCGCGCTTCGCGGTCGTCGATGACGAAGAAGTTGTCGCTATTGGCGGCATAGAGCGAGAGCGACCAGTAGGATTGCCACGGCGACGCGGTAATGACGACGGGGCCGGCGCTGAGATCGAAGGCGCAGGCCGAGTAGGCGAAATCGGGGGAGGGGCGCACGATTTGCCGCGACGCCGCGGTGACGCGGTCGCTCATGCGCCAAACATTGGCGCCTCGCTCGCCGATCCGTTCGATGGCGACATGCATCAGCATGCGCGGTACGGCGTGGATCGTCGCGATGTGGGCGATGATCGCCACCATTATTGCGCCGAGGATGTGATTTCCCCAATTCATGAATCGTCTCCCGCGCAAGAGACGGTCGTAAGCACCGGCAGCGTTGCTTCACTGGCGCGAAAGTCGCGCTGCGGATTGTAGACGCGAAGCGTAAGCACAAAACCCTGCCGCGCCGCGCGAGACGAGATCCAATGCGCCGCCTCGCCCCGCACCGGCGAGATGCGTGCGCTCCACGGCCGATCGACGCCGATGCGCGAAGCGTCGATCGAATGGGCGTTGTCGGTATTTTGCGCCAGGAAGTTGTCGTCGGCATAGAGCGTGACCGACCACCAGCGGGCGTCCAGCGCCGGACCTGCGAGGTCGTATATGCAGCTCTCGCTCAAGCGCCGGCCGTGTTCGTCCTCATACAGCGAGAAGTAGAGCGCTTCGCGCGCAGAGAGAGCCAACAAGCCTTCGCGCGCTATGATCGCGCGCGTGTAGGGTCCGGCTGCCGTGGAGCCTGCCGCGCGGCTATGCACCCAGCGGCCATAGTGTTCGGTGAAGCTGGCGGCGCCGTAACTGAGCGTCGCCCAGGCGGATGCGCCGCCCAGGGCGGCGCCGGCCACAAGCGTGGCAAGCCAGGCCAATATCCGTCGCAGCATCCCGCTCCCCCGCGCCGCGCACCGAGGCGCCGATCACGCCTCCGCCGGTGTTTTGAGATCGAGCGAGAGCGCGTGCAAGCCCGTGTCGAATTCTTCACGAAGCGCGTCGTAAACCAAACGTTGACGCGCCACGCGGGCGAGTCCCTCGAAGGCGGACGCGCGCATGGCGAGGTGGTAGTGAGTCTCTCCTTCCGGCCTGGCGCCGGCGTGCCCCACGTGCTGCCCTGACTGATCCGTCAAGACAAAGTGAACCGGTGAAAAACGCGCGCGCAACTGCGTCTCGATGCGCAAAGCGCGCGAAAGATGCTTTTTGTCGTCTGTCAATTCCTTGTCCGCTTAACCTCTGGCGCCCATACTCGACGGTCCGATGTCAGAGACGTTCGCCTATCGTCCGAAGTTCGTCGACATCCGCGTCAAGAAGCCTGACGCGGCGACGCTGGACCGCGAACCGGAAGACCGTCCCTGCGATCATATAGGCTGTCAGCGCGCCGGGCTCCATCGGGCGCCGAAGAGCAGGGACCGGGGCGGCGAATACTGGCATTTCTGCACAGGCCACGCCGCCGACTACAACAAGCGCTGGAACTATTTCGAGGGCATGTCCGACGCAGATTTGGCGAACTTCCAGAAACAGGAAGAGACCGGCCATCGCCCGACCTGGACCTTCCGAAGCGGCAGGCTCGACCGCTTCTCCGCGGCCATGCGCGGCTTCAAAGGCGGCGCGGCCGATCCGTTCGGCATGTTCGGCGGGGAACCGGCAAACAGACCGGCGCCTGAGGCCAAACGCCGGCTTACGCGGCTGCAAGGCTTGGCGCTGGAAGCGATGTCGCTGGAGGAAAATGCGACTGCCCTGCAAATCCGCGCCCGTTATGCCGAATTGGTGAAACGCTGGCATCCGGACTCCAATGGCGGCGACCGCGGGGCCGAACAGAACCTGCAGCGGGTGTTGAAGGCGTATCAGACGCTCAAAGCCGCCGGCCTGGTCTAAACACACGGCAATAAGTCGCTTTTCTCGCCCTGCTGCAGCGCGGTAAGCTGGCGGCGCACTCCCGGTAAGGCCACATCTCCCAAATGACAGCTGCTGACGATCTCCTCTCCGCCAAGCCGGACAAGACCGTTTCCGCCCGCGAGTTCGGGGTCGAAAGCGATATGAAGATCCCGGCCTTCTCGAAGAAGACCGAGTACGTCCCCGAGATCGACACCGCGTACCGGTTCGACCCGCAGACCACGCTCGCGATCCTGGCGGGCTTTGCCCACAACCGGCGCGTCATGGTGCAGGGCTATCACGGCACCGGCAAGTCGACGCACGTCGAGCAGGTGGCCGCGCGGCTGAACTGGCCGTTGGTGCGGATCAATCTCGACAGCCACGTCTCGCGCATCGATCTCGTCGGCAAGGACGCGATCGTGCTGAAGGAAGGCAAGCAGGTCACCGAGTTTCGCGAAGGCATGCTGCCTTGGGCGCTGCAGCGGCCGGTGGCGATCTGCTTCGATGAATATGACGCCGGCCGCCCGGACGTGATGTTCGTGATCCAGCGTGTGCTTGAAGCGAGCGGCAAGCTCACGCTTTTGGATCAGAACCGCGTCATTGCCGCCAATCCGTATTTCCGGCTGTTCGCGACCACCAACACGATCGGCTTGGGCGACACTACCGGCCTCTATCATGGCACCCAGCAGATCAATCAGGGCCAGATGGATCGCTGGTCGATCGTGACCACGCTCAACTATCTCGATCACGATGCCGAAGCGGCGATCGTCATCGCCAAAGCGCCGACCTACAATACGCCGGAAGGCAAGCGCACGATCATGGCGATGGTGCGCGTGGCGGACATGACGCGCAACGCCTTCATGAACGGGGACATCTCCACGGTGATGAGCCCGCGGACGGTGATTACCTGGGCGCAGAACGCAGAGATTTTCGGCGATGTCGGCCTCGCTTTCCGGATGACGTTCTTGAACAAATGCGACGAGCTTGAGCGGCCGACGGTGGCGGAATTCTACCAGCGCGCGTTCGGGGCCGATCTGCCGGAGGCGGCGACGCGGGTGAAGGTGGCGTGAGGCTTCGGCAGCGAGTCGTCATTCAGTCGGCGTGACCCTCCGCCGAAGTCGTGCTGTCCTTTTGTCATGGCTCAACACCCCCGCATCGAGATTGATCCTGCCGTGATGGGTGGCAAGCCCGTGATCCGCGATACCCGAGTCACGGTCGAGCAGGTCTTGCGAGAGTGCGCCCGTGGCGCTACGGCGGCTGAAATCGCCGATCAGTATCCTCGTGTGACGACGGATGATGTGTCCGCAGCGCTCGCATTCGCCGCAGATTGTCTCGCCCATGAGATTGTCGCGGCGGCCGAGTAGTGGCCGCGTTTCTTGTCGACGAGTCCTGTCCGTGGCCCGACCCAACCACGGCTATCAGCACGTTCCGAAACGCCGTCCTCGATCATCAGCGGGGTCGGCGACGCACGAAATTTGCCCGGCGCCATGCGTCGTAATAGCAAGCACATGGCACTCGTTCGGGTCGTGCTACCGAGCCGCGCTGATGTTCAGTTTACCACACCCGCCTCGCACCCAGCGTGCTCAGCTTCTCGTCGTTACTCACGATCGGCATATCCTCAACGATCGCTTGCGCAGCGAGCATGCGATCCCACGGATCGCGGTGCATGAGGGGCAAGCGGCCAGCCTCGATGCCGTGGCGTATCGTGCATTCCAAATGGCGAAAGCCTTCATTGAAGAGGGTCTCGCTGAACTTGGGGATCAACGATGCGCAGCTCGGCAATTTTCCAAGCATCACTTTGAATGAGATTTCGCAGGCGCTGGCGACGCTCACCCAAACCTCGTTGCCCGGATTGCAGATCGCTTTTTTGGCAGTGCTCGAGAGCGCGCGATTTTCCAGCCACCAGATCAGCGTATGCGTGTCGAGCAAGAGCCTCACGGCTTCGGCTCGTCACCGTTCGCCAAACCTAACTCTTCGTCGCTGAGGGGATCGAAGAAACTGTCATCGAGCTTGATTTCACCCCTCAGCGCGCCCGGCTTGCGGGGAGTCTTGCCGTCCCACGCGCCCGGATCGCCCCACTCTGGGTCGTTATCCATAGCGCCCTGGCCGAAGTCTTTCGCCGACCAAGGATCGAAGAACCCGTCGGGTATGACGATCTGGCCTTTCAGCAGACCCGGCTTACGCTGCGATACTCCGTCCCAGGCGCCGGGCGGACCCCACGGATTCTGCTCTTCGGCGACGCCGCTCGGCGACGCCTTCGCGTTCGCCGCCACCAGCTTCGCGGCTGGTTTGTCGCCGCGATAAATGACGATCTCTTCGCCCGCTTCGACGCGGGCGATGAGCTTCGACAAGTTGGTCTTTGCCGCATGGATGGTGATTTTCTCGGCCATCGTTCCGTGGTTAGCTAAGTAGATTAGCTAAGTCAATGTTGTACCGTCGCTTGCTTCCGTACCCCACAAGGTTCACCGTTACAGCCAGGTAAGGCGCTTTATGGGGGAAGCCGCCATGCTGTTTGTCCGTCTGTTGATGCTGTTGCTGCTCCCGGTGCGGCTGCCGATCATGCTGGTGCGCATGCTGTTCCGCGTCGGCCGCACCGCCGGCGCCAACGCGGAGAAGGCAGGCGCAGCCGCCGTCGCCGGCGGGACCAGCCGGGCGCTGCCCGACACCGAAGCCATGGACCGCCGCTCGAGCGTGTTCTTCGTCCCGCTCTCGGTGGAGGAGAGCGACGAGCTGATGATCGGTCCGGGCGACAACGAAGTCGCCCGCGACATGGCCGAGAAGGCGCAGCAATATTACAAGATCCGGCCGGATCTTTTTCCCAAAGACGATTTCTATGAAAGCGTCGAAGGCCGCTTCATCGATGGCGTGACCCGCATCGACAACAATGGGGCCCAGGATCAATTCGTGCGCATGCTGGATCGCGCGCGCCGTGTCACCAATGACAACACGCGGACGATGTTCTGCGAAGTTGCGCCGATCGCGCTGATGTTGATCCTGATCTGGCACGGCGTCATGCTGATCCTCGATCCGTTCGCGTTGCTGAACCGCGATACGCCGCTATGGAGCATGCAGACCGCGCAGGTGTTCGCCGCCGAGCTTGCGCTGGCGGGCGCGGCGCTTGGCGCGGCGCTACTGGTGATGATGACGATTTACAGCCTGTCTTACGCCAATCTGCAGCGCCAGAACGCGCTGGCGCTCAACAACTTCATCTCGATAGAGTTCGCGCGGCTGACCAACATGTTCCGGGTCGCGCAGCGCGAGTGCCTGCAGGCTGAAGCCATGCTCTCCGACTCGCAGCGCGATGAGGTGATGAAGAAGGCGTCGAATTGGGCTTTGGCCTACCATTGGATTTCCGTGCGCCAATTGCTCGAGGAATTCGTCGTTCGCAACACGATGTTCCAAATCCGGCGCAATACCGTGCTTTACGTGGCGCTTGGTTTCTTCGTTTGTCTGCTGGTGTTCGGCGCGCTTGCGACCGGCGGCTACTTCATCGCCGGCATCGCCGCCAATTCTCACACCAACGGCCCGGTTCTGGTTCTGCATTTCGCGGCCATAGCCGCGGTATTCGTGCTGCTGATGTATGGTCTGGTGATGCGCAAGCCGGTGGCGATCATCTCCAGCAATCTGCGCAAGGACGAGTGGAACCGCTTCGCCACGCTGGCTGTGGGCGACGCCATCGCCGAGCAGGTTACCCGCGACAAGGTGCAGATCATCATCAATCGCGACCGCGCCCGCGCCGCCGGCGTCTGAGCCCAATGGGCCGCCCGCGGCCCGCCTCGTCCCTTTGTTGCCGAACCCCGGTCAGCGCGCGGCGAGCACGGCCTCGGCGTCGCGCAATTCTTCGGTGCGGTCTTGCGTCTGTTCCAGCAGACACCCGCGCATCAGCGCGCCATACCCGCGCGCGCCGACATCCTGTTGGGTGAGGTAGCGGCATTCGGCGTCGCGAAACGCGATCCAGGCGCGCTCGCTGTTGCGCAGCGCCGCTTCCTGGCTGTACCAGCCGCGGACGCGGCGGTCGCGACGATCGTCAGCCCGCGCATCGGCGATGCGGCGCTGATACACCTGATTCAATCGCCGGTCGGCGGCGGCAAGTTCCTCCACGCTGGCGGGACCGAAATCGCTGCTGTCGCGGCCGCGCCGGCGGTCCTGTGCTTCGGCCACCGTGAAGGCGCCTGCGAGCAGCCCAACAGCGACAAGCGTCGAAAGCATCTTACGCATGTCCAAATCTCCTTCGCCAAGCCAACGCGAAGGCACCGGCGCCGTTCCGATCACAACAGCGACAGTAAATCATGCCGGCATGCAGTTCCCGCGGCGTGCATAACGGAGTAATCAAACGCCATGTCTGCACGAGAAACGCCGGCCGAATTGTTCAAGCGCGCGCTCGCACAATCCACGCGCGCGCTGGCGGGGGCGGAAGAAGATTTGGAAGTCAGCTTCGGCGCCGAAGGTCCACGTCTGTCGGCGGGCAAGATCGTGTTGCCGCATCCGCCGCGCGTGATTTCCGATCCGGAGGCCGAACGCATCCGCGGTCAAGCTGACGCCTTGGCGCTGCGGCTGGCGCATCATGACGAACGCGAGCATGCGCGGTTGCGTCCGCAAGGGGCGGAAGCGCGGCTCGTGTTCGATGCGGTCGAGGAGATGCGGATTCAGTCGCTCGGCGCCAACGCCATGAAGGGCGTCTCCAATAATCTCACGGCGGCGCTGACCGATTCGCTCGAACGGCGCGGCGCCTCGCGCATGCAGGATCGGGCGCTGGCGCCGCTCGCCGACGCGGTGGCGTTGATGGTGCGCGAGCGCTTGAGCGGTCTTGCGCCGCCGCCGAACGCGGCAAAGCTTGTCGAAAGCTGGCGCGCCGATGTCGAGCGCTCGGCGGGAACCGATCTCGACAAGCTTGCCGCCGTCGCCGGCGACCAGCGTCAATTCGCGCTCGCTTTTCGCGACGTGCTCGCCGATCTCGGCATCGGCGACGAACTTTCCCTGCAGCAGGATCCCGATCAGAACGAAGCCTCCGGCGAAGAGCCGCCGCCGCCGCAGCCGGACGCCAGCGACGGCAAGGATGAAGCCCAGGACGAAGCCCCGGCCGAGTTGGAGATGATCGACGGCGAAATCGATACCGAGACCGATCGCACCATTTCCGTCGAAACCGACACCGAATCCGACGACCGCAACGAAGCCGAGCAGGAAGAACCCGGCGAGAAACCGATCCGGCCGAAGTCGCGCAGCGAACCGGAGGATCCGAACGCCAACTACAAAGTGTTCACCCGCGCTTTCGACGAAACCATCGCCGCCGAGGAATTGTGTCCGTCCGAAGAGCTGGCCCGGCTGCGCAATTATCTCGATCAGCAGCTGAAGCCGCTGCAAAGCGTAGTCGGACGGCTGGCCAACCGGCTGCAGCGCCGCCTGCTGGCGAAACAGAACCGGGCCTGGACGTTCGATCTGGAAGAGGGCGTTCTGGATACGGCGCGGCTCACGCGCGTTATTATCGATCCGATGGCGGCGCTCTCGTTCAAGCAAGAAGAAGACATGCCGTTCAAGGACACGGTGGTCACGCTGTTGCTGGACAATTCGGGTTCGATGCGCGGACGCCCGATCATGGTGGCGGCGCTCTGCGCCGACATTCTTGCGCGCACGCTCGAACGCTGTGGCGTCAAGGTGGAAATTCTCGGCTTCACCACCATCGCCTGGAAAGGCGGCTCATCGAAAGACGCCTGGCTCAAAGCCGATCGTCCGCCGCAGCCGGGACGGCTGAACGATCTGCGCCATGTGATTTACAAAGCCGCCGACGCGCCGTGGCGGCGGGCGCGGCGCAATCTCGGGCTGATGATGCGCGAGGGCTTGCTGAAGGAGAACATAGACGGCGAGGCCTTGTTGTGGGCGCACGATCGGCTGATCGGCCGCCCCGAACAGCGCCGCATTCTGATGGTGATCAGCGACGGCGCCCCGGTGGACGATTCCACGCTCTCCGCCAATCCCGGCAATTATCTCGAGCGCCATCTGCGCACGGTTATTCATTGGGTCGAAACCCGCTCGCCGATCGAGCTGATCGCGATCGGCATCGGCCACGACGTCACGCGCTATTATCGGCGCGCCGTCACCATTACCGACGCCGAGCAGCTGGGCGGGGCGATGACGGAAAAACTCGCGGAACTGTTCGACGAACCGACGCTGGACGAGTTCACGCCGCCGCCGCGTTCGCCCCGGGAATTGAAGCAGCGCGCCCAGCAAGGCGCGCTCTGATGCGCATCTCAGCTGCAGTGCTGGCGGTTTTGCTGGCCGCGTGCGCGCGCTCGAATGCGGGCGGTGGCGTCGAGCAATGGCACAGCGTGGACGTGACCGCGATTGCCATTGACGGCGGCGCCGAGAGTATCGGCCGGCTCGCCTACCGCGGCGGGCTGGAACTGCGGGCGGACGATCCCACCTTCGTTGGCCTTTCCGCGCTCGAAGTGCTGGAGAATAACCGGATCATCGCCATCAGCGACGAGGCGGACTGGATCGAGGCGCAGCTCGTGCTCGACGCCAGCGGCCGGCTCACCGGCTTCACCGATGTGCGCAGCGCCTGGATGCGCGGCGAAGACGGCCGGCCGTTCACAAACAAAACGGAAGGCGATTCAGAAGGTCTGGCGCAACTCGCCGACGGTCGCTTTGCCGTCAGCTTCGAGCGTTCACAACTGATCCGCATCTACGATCTCAATCGCGACGGCCCGTTCGGCGCCGCCTCGATGGGGCCGCGGCTTGCCGGCATCGCACGCTTACCCACAAATGCAGGACTCGAGGCGCTCGCCGGGCTAGACGGCGCCGTGCTCGCCGGCGCCGAGGGCGGAGACGAAGCGACGACGCCGCTTTGGCTCGCGCCGATCGATGCGGCAGCACCGGTGAGCTCGCACTTCTCTTATCCGTTGCAGGACGGCTTTTCGCTCACCGGCATGGATCGCTTGCCCGATGGCGGCTTTGTTGCGCTGGAGCGTTTCTATGCGCCGGTGATCGGCGCGCGCGCGCGCATTACCCGGTTCGCCGCGCCGAGCGCGGAGGGCGGAGCGGTCGAACCCGAGTTGCTGGCTCTATTCGAGCCGCCGTTTCCGGTCGACAACTTCGAGGGCGTTTCCGCTGTGCGCGCTCCCGGCGGCGGCACGCGCATCTACATCGTGTCAGACAACAATAGAAGCGCGCAGCAGCGCACGCTGTTGTTGGCGTTCGATATTGTGGACGCTCCAGCCGATTAGGCGGCGACGGTTTCGGCCAGCTTCTTCTTTACGTCGCGGCGAAGCTTGGCGGCGCGGGCCGAGAGGTCGGCTTCGTCGGCCTTCAGCAGGAACTGATCGAGGCCGCCGCGGTGGTCGACTGTACGCAGCGCCGCCGCCGTGATCCGGAACTTGTAGGCGCGTCCCAGCGCGTCGCTCGAGAGCGTCACGTTGACCAGGTTCGGCTCGAAGCTGCGCTTGGTCTTGATGTTGGAGTGGCTGACCTTGTGGCCGATCTGGCGGTTCACACCGGTCAGTTCGCAGCGGCGGGACATGGGAATTCTCGGCAAAGCGCGTGAAAATGAAGCGCGGACGCTTACGCGAAGGCCCTGCGGGGGTCAAGGCAAGCCGGGGCGGGAAATCGCCGCCTCGGGCAGCCACTTCCATCAAACAGCCCTATTTGGTTCATGTCTGGATCAGTGGGCCGCCGCTATCGTTGGCCCGCTTCGCAAGCAGGAAGGTGTGGGACGAATGAAGGCGTTGTCGGCGGCGAGGGGGCTCATCGTGGCGCTCGGCGCCGCTGTTTTGGCCAGTTCCGCGGTCGCCCAGACCGACGCGAACCGCACCTTTGTGGCCACCTATTCGGTGCACGCCCGCGGCGTCGAAGCTGGCGATTTCACCTACAATTTCACCCAAACCGGCTCGACCTACCAAGCTTCCGCGGTACGCGAGATGAAGGGCTGGGTCGGCGCTGCCCTCAATCGCAGCCAGGATTACACCTATTCCGTGCGCGGCGCTGTCGGCGCGGACGGCACGCTGCGTCCGACGAATTACCAGCATCAAGGCGGGCGCCGCCGCGAAGACCGGCCGAACGGGCGGCTGATCCGCACCGCTTTCAGCGCTAATGACGCGGTCACCACGGCGGTGCCGGGGCCGCCCAACATGGGCGATCCGCCCGCCACCCAGGAACAGCGCCGCAACACGATTGACCAGATCACGGCAATCGCCGCGCTGATGACGGCGAGCGGCGATCCGTGCGCCCGCACGCTGCGCATCTACATGGATGGGCGCGCCCGCTTCGATTTCGTGCTGTCGCCGAACGGCACGGTCAACATCAACAGCCGCGCCTATCAGGGCCAGGGCGTGCGCTGCCGGGTCCAGTTCCGGCCCATCGCCGGCTTCGGCGACCCGCAAGAACCGGCGACGCTGACGTTCGTATTGGCGCATACCGATTCCGGCATGTGGGCGCCGGTGACGATCGAAATGCCGACCGATGGCGTCGGCGTCGTGCGCCTGGAAGCCCGGCGCCTTACCGTGAACGGCACGCGCCTGCGTTAAGCTCTTGGTAGTTTTGGATTAAATGTCCAAAGCAGAGACTGGCTGAAGCGCGCCTCTCAGGTCTTGTGTGTTACTTATGTGTTAACCCCAAGATGTAGCCGTGAACGCCCAAGCAACGAATCGCGCCGAGCTTTACGCATCTGATTCGTTCTTGTTCTTTTCTTTCCACTGACGCCTCACTGCATTACCCAGCGATCCTCCACCGGCGCGTCGGCTTGAATTCGCCCTACCCGGGACCCATCGTCGGGTCATGACAGCGCGCGCCAGGACCAAGGCCGTCCTGGGACCCACCAATACCGGCAAGACCCATTTGGCGATCGAGCGCATGCTCGGTCACGCCAGCGGCATGATCGGACTGCCGCTGCGGCTGTTGGCGCGAGAAGTGTACGACCGTGTCGTCGCTGCCAAGGGCGAAGCCCAGGCGGCGCTGATAACGGGCGAAGAAAAGATCGTTCCGGACACCGCCCGCTATTTCGTCTGCACCGTCGAAGCAATGCCGCTCGATCGCGCCACCGAGTTCGTCGCAGTCGATGAGATCCAGGTCGCCCGTGACCTCGATCGTGGCCACGTCTTCACCGATCGCATGCTCAATGCCCGCGGCTTCGGCGAAACCATGCTGCTGGGGGCCGACACCATGCGGCCTATGATCAAGAAGCTGCTGCCGCACGTGGAAATCACCCACCGCGAGCGCATGTCGACCTTGGCCTATGTCGGCGCGAAGAAGATCACCAAGCTGCCCAAACGATCGGCCGTCGTCGCGTTCTCGGCCGACGAGGTTTACGCCATCGCCGAATTGCTGCGCCGTCATCGCGGCGGCGCGGCAGTGGTCATGGGCGCGCTCTCGCCGCGCACCCGCAACGCCCAAGTGGAGTTGTATCAAAGCGGAGAGGTGGACTTCCTTGTCGCCACCGACGCGATCGGCATGGGCCTCAACATGGACGTCGATCACGTCGCCTTCGCGTCGAGGCGCAAGTTCGACGGCCACTCCTGGCGAGATCTGCGTGCTGACGAAATCGCCCAGATTGCGGGCCGGGCCGGTCGCTTCACGCGCGACGGACAGTTCGGCGAAACCGGCGAATGCGAGCCTTTCGACGAAGAAATCGTCGAACGCGTCGAGGCGCACGAGTTCGAGCCGATCGAAGCGGTGCAATGGCGCAACTCGGAGCTCAAGTTCGAGAGCGTGGAAGTTTTGATCGCGTCACTGGAAGCCCCGCCCAACCAGGCCGGACTTCTGCGCGTGCGCGGCGCCGATGACGAACTGGCTCTGCGACGCATGCTCGACGACGCCGATCTGATGGACCGGGTGCGCGAACCGGCGGGCGTGCGCCGGCTGTGGGAGGCGTGTCAGCTGCCGGACTTCCGCAAGCTGTCGAAGGACGAGCATCTGCAGCTCGCGCTGCGCATCGCCAAGCACATCATCGTTCCCGGCGGGCGTGTGCCGAGTAGCTGGACCGGCGCCGAGATCGAAAAACTCGACCGCACCGCCGGCGATCTCGATGCATTGCAGTCGCGACTCGCGCATATCCGCACCTGGACCTACGCGGCCAGCCGCGCCGATTGGCTCGAAGACGCCGAAGACTGGCGCATGAAGACCCGCGAGGTCGAAGACAAGCTTTCGGACGCGCTGCATGACGCGCTTACGCAGCGCTTCATCGATCGCCGCACCAGCGCGCTGCTGAAAGGGCTGAAGCGCGAAGACACGCTGTTGGCGGGCATTTCGGAAGACGGCGAAGTAACGGTCGAAGGCCATTTCGTGGGCCGGCTCGAGGGGCTGGAGTTCAAGCCCGACCCGCGCACCTCCTCGGGCCTCGAAGGCCGCGCCGTACGCAATGCTGCATTGCGCGCGCTGCGGCCGGAGGTGTCGCGGCGCCTGGCGCAAATAACCCGCGCGCCCGATGGAGATATCGCACTCGGCCGCGATGGCCGGGTCCATATCGACCGCGCCGCGGTGGCCAAGCTCACGCAGGGCGCGCCGGTGCTGAAGCCGCGGCTCGAATTGATTGGCGCCGAGCAGGCGAGCGAACTGGAACGCGCCGCAGCGCGCGAGCGGCTCGAACTATGGCTGGCGCAATTGGTGGCTCGCGATTTGCGTCCGCTGGCTGCGTTGGAGAATGCCTGGCGCGACGGCCGATTGCCGGCCGACGCCCGCGGCTTGGCGTTCCGTCTCATCGAAAACGCCGGCGCGCTCGATCGCACCCAAGAAGACCTGGATCAGATGAGCGATCTCGCTCGCAACGCCTTGCGCCGCTTCGGCGTGCGCCTCGGCCGTCACACCGTGTTCATGCCGGCGCTGGTGAAGCCGCGTGCGGCGCATACTTTGGCGCTGCTCTGGCACGCAGCCCATCCGGGCGGCGCGCACTCGGTCTTTCTTGCACGGCCCGGCGCGCTCTCAGTGCCGCTCGAGCACGCACGGGCTTGGGGAGAATGCGCCGCGGCCGGCTATCGCGCCTGCGGCCGTATCGCTGTGCGCCTGGACTTGGTCGAAAAACTCGGAGACGCGATCGCAAGCGAAGCGCCGCCGACCGACGCTGCGCTCGCGCGTCTGATCGGCCGTCCGGTGCGCGATCTGGCTGGCGTGTTGAACGCACTTGGCTATCGCCGTGCGCCGGCTGCCGGGGAAGGCAGGTCCGGTCCTTGGCGTCGCGAAACGGCGCGGCGCAAGCGCAAGACCAGCGCGGTCGCGGACAACGCCTTCTCGGCGCTCGCCAATCTGCTGCCGGCTTCGGCGGCCCCGCCCCCGCGCCGGCGGCGGAGTGGGCCGGGGTGAGCGAACGCCAGCGCATCGATCTCTGGCTTTTCCGCGCGCGCTTGGCCAAGACCCGCGCCGCAGCCGCGCGGCTCATCGCCGAAGGCGGCGTGCGTCTCGTGCATGAGGGCGCGCCACGCAGGCTGGAGAAGCCTTCGACCGAAATCGAACCGGGCGACGCGCTCATGGTCCCGCTGCGCGGTAAGCTGCTCGCCATACGCATCGAGGCTCTCGGCGCCCGGCGCGGCCCCGCGGCGGAGGCGCGGACGCTCTACAGCGAACTTGACGCAGACGCGCTCGCTTGACGCTCGCGGCGAGCAACGTCATCTCAGCGCCGAAAGCGAAACCGGCCCAATGACCTACATCGTCACCGACGCATGCGTGCGCTGCAAGCTGATGGATTGTGTGGAAGTGTGCCCGGTGGATTGCTTCTACGAGGGCGCGAACTTTCTCGTCATCCATCCCGACGAGTGCATCGATTGCGGGGTTTGCGAACCCGAATGCCCGGTCGATGCGATCAAGCCGGACAGCCAGGACGAGGCCGACGGCAAATGGCTCAAGATAAACACCGAGTTCTCGAAGATCTGGCCCAACATTACCGTCAAGGGAACACCGCCCGGAGACGCCGATTCCTTCCGGGACGAGAAAGGTAAATTCGAGAAATACTTCAGCTCGGAGCCTGGAAGCGGCGACTGATCTTGAACGCCGCGCTCGCTTTAAAAACGCCGGAAACTGTGGTATATTGGGCTTAGAAATCGGGGAGCGCGCGTCGCGCCCCGGCAGCTGGATCGATCCATAGCGCCAAATCCGCTCGGTTTAGGGGAACACGAGGTCAAAAACGGGCCTGAAGGGCCTTTTTGCCTTGTGCACATGAGCGTGACGCTAGGGAAGGGTCCGGTTGCTCGATAACAAGAATACGGGACACGGAGTATCCGAATATGCAAACCGCCAATCCGTCGATTGCTTTCCGCCCGGGTGACCACATCGTCTATCCGGCGCACGGCGTCGGCAGGGTCATGGGCGTCGAGCAGCAATCGGTGGCCGGCATAGCTCTCGACGTGTTCGTGATTTCGTTCGAGCAGGACAAGATGACGTTGCGGGTGCCGACGACGAAGGCGCGCTCCTGCGGCATGCGTGCGCTGGCCTCGTCCGAAGTGGTCGATCAGGCGATGAAGACGCTGCAGGGACGGGCCCGGATCAAGCGCACCATGTGGTCCCGCCGCGCCCAGGAATACGAAGCCAAGATCAATTCCGGCGACTTGGTCTCGATCGCCGAAGTGGTGCGGGACCTGCACCGGGCGTCCGACCAGCCGGAGCAATCCTATTCCGAGCGCCAGCTCTACGAGAGCGCGCTCGACCGCATGGCCCGCGAATTGGCCGCGGTGGAAAAAGTCAGCCGCGACGACGCGGTGCAGAAGCTGACCGCTTCGCTGGCTTCGAAGAAGCAGGCGCAGGCCGCGGCCTGAGACGCGCGCAAGGATTGAACGAGCAAGGCCGGGCGCGAGCCCGGCCTTTTTCGCGCCGCCTCGGACCAACCGGCGGCTTTGCTAGAGCCAATCAAGCTGGTTGCGGCTAGAACTCAGCAGGTTCGGGCGGCGGCAATGGACGACAGCGCGCGCAGGCTTGCGACAATTATGGCGGTCGATATCGCCGGCTACTCGCGCGCCACCGAGCGCGACGATGTCGGAGCCGCGCGCGCCGTTGCGGCGATGCGGGAAGCGCTGCGCGGAATCGCGGATGAACATCGAGGCCGCATTTTCAGCACGGCCGGCGACGGCTTCATGCTCGAATTCGCCTCGGCCACGGAAGGCCTGCAAGCTGCGGCCGATCTCCTCCGCACGCTGAACTCGTCTGCGCAAACCAGCGTCCGCGTCGGCCTTCACCTGGGCGAAGTGCTCGACGGCGAGAATGGCGACCTGCTGGGACACGGCGTCAACGTCGCCGCGCGGCTGCAGGCGCTGGCCGTCCCCGGCGGCGCCATCGTGAGCAAGGCGGTGCAATCGCAAGCCCGCCGGGTCGAGGATCACGCGCTGAAACCGCTCGGCCGAGTTCGCCTCGACAAGATGGCCGAGCGGATCGAGGTCTATGCGCTCGGCGCTGCGCCAAACCCGGTGCGGCTGTGGCTGCGCTCTCCCGGTTCACGGCGCGCGGCGGCGGCCGCGGTTATTCTGGTCTTGTCTCTTGCCGCTGCCGGCGCGTGGGTTTGGCGCCAACAAGCGTGGGCGCCGACGCGAGCCACGGTGGCGGTGGCGCCGTTCACGAGCCTCAATGTCGACGCCGAGTCGCGGCTCTTCGCCGACAATATCTCCCTCTCCGTCGCCAGCGCTTTGGCCTCGACCGGCGTGCAGGTGCTGTCGCGCACGGCGCCGCCGGACCGCGCGCGCGAGGCCAGATATGTGGTCGACGGCGATGTCCGCCGGGACGCGGAGGTCGTCTACGTCACCGTGCGCATCAGCGACCGCCAAGAGGGCGTGATGCTGCGCACCGACTCGTTTCAGAGCCCGGCCGCGGAGGCGGCTGCGCTTGCGGGCCGCATCAGCGCGCGTATCGCCTCCCAAGCCTGGGCGCTGCAAGTCAGTTCATCGGGCCGGGCCAACGCGGCGCTGACCACCGGCCTGATGCGCGTTGTCGAATTGCAGGGCGCCGGCAATTACCTCGCGTCCTACCAGACCGCGCGCGATCTGGCCCGCGAGTTTCCCAACGAACCCATGGCGCATTTTCTGCACGCGGTGAACGCCGGTTATGCGTTGTGGGACATTCCCACCGATGAGTTTCCCGGCGCCATGGCTGACGCGCGCGCGTCAGCTCGACGCACACATCAACTGGCGCCGCGCTTCGGCGAGGCCTATGTCGGCGACCTCTTGCTGACGCTTCGGAGCAATTGGGCGCAGCGCGAGCGGCATTTGCGGCGTGGGCTCGAAGTCGATCCGAACACGGCGAACGTCACGACATATCTGAGCAGCATTCTGGTCGATGTCGGGCGCACCCGGGATGCAGCGCCGTTGATGGAGGCAGCGCTCGCGGCCGATCCCTACAACACGCTCAAAGTGGGGCTGCGTCTGCAGATTCTGTTGGAACTGGGCCAGCAACAGGAGGCGCAAGCGATTTTGGAGAGTGCCGAGCGCACCTGGCCGCATCATCCCGATCTCCTGATCGAGCGCTTCCTGGCGTTCGCCGACTTTCCCTCGGGCGCGCGCCGCATCCTGAGCGACCCGGCCTTGAGCGAGATCATCGAGGCTTCCGACGGCCCGCAACCGGTGCATCTCATGGTGCGTGCGCTCTCGACGCGCCGCGCCGCGGATGTCGAGTCGGCGCGGCACGCCTGCGACCTGGAGCGATTGCCCCGAAGCGGGCGCGGCCCGGAAACTTGTCTGATCGGCCTGACCATGCTGGGGGACCTCGACGAGGCGTTCCGCCTCGCCGAAAGGAGCTATCCCGACCAGCGTCCGCTCACGGAGGCGACGGCGGCGGACTTCGAATTGCGGCGATCGGTGCGTTTCCGTCAGCCGAGAACGCTTTTCCGGCGGCAAATGGCGCCGTTTCGCGCCGATCCCCGCTTTATCGAACTCGCTCGACGCATCGGCTTGCTCGATTATTGGCGCCTGGACGGCAACGAGCCGGACTTCTGCGAGACCGAATCGGCGCCGGTGTGCGGCCTGATATGAGCTTCGGCCTGATCGCATCGTCGGCGGTTTCGGAAGCCATGCCGGACAGGTCAGGGAACCGCACGCGCCACACGCCTTTTTTGGCGCCGAAAGCCGCCGTCACGCGTTCGTGATCTGAACATGTCGCGCCGGGCGCGCTGTGCGTGTGAACCTGTCACTTGCTGGAGCGTAAACCTAGCTATGGCGCTTTCCGAAACCCTCGAACTGCAGCGCGGCGCGCAGCGTTTTCTCCGCACCGCCATGCGCGCGCCGATGCTCGGCGCCGAGCACGAGCGCGATCTCGCCGAACGCTGGCGCGACCGGCGCGACGAGCGCGCGCTGCACGAACTGACCACGGCCTATATGCGGCTGGTCGTCGCCATGGCCTCGCGCTTTCGCCATTACGGCCTGCCGCTCAGCGATCTGGTGCAGGAGGGTAATGTCGGGCTGATGCAGGCGGCGATGCGGTTCGAGCCCGATCGTGAAGTGCGGTTCTCGACCTATGCATCGTGGTGGATTCGTTCGGCGATGCAGGATTTCGTGCTGCGGAATTGGTCGATCGTGCGCACGGGCACGACCTCGGCGCAGAAAGCGCTGTTCTTCAATCTTCGTCGTTTGCGCGCCCGCATCGGCGATATCGGCGACGCGGTGATGAGCGCCGAGGCGACGTCGAAGGTGGCCAAAGCGCTGCGGGTGCCCGAGCGCGATGTCGAAGCCATGGCGGCGCGCCTTTCGGCGCCTGATCGCTCGCTCAATGCGCCGTTGACCGACGAGGGCGACGGCGAATGGCAGGATTTGCTCGCCGACGACGCCGCTGGGCCGGAAGCCGACGCCATGCACGCACATGACAGCGCCGCCCGCGCCGAACTTGTCGCCGACGCGATGCGCGACCTTTCCGACCGCGAGCGCCTGATCATCCGCGAACGAAAGCTCGAAGATGACGTGGTGACGCTGGAGGCGCTTGGCGAGCGGCTCGGCATCTCCAAAGAGCGCGTCCGCCAGATCGAGGGCTGCGCGCTGGAGAAGCTGCGGCGCGCACTGATCGCCCGGGTCGGCGACCCGGTGGCGGCGGGGTATGTAGGTTAGTCCGCCAGCACTTCGAGTTGGCTGGCGTGCTCCAGGCAGAGCTGGGGCTCGCCGCGATAGAGTCCGAGCGGCCCACGCGCCCGCACGCGCGCGCCAGTGAGCGAGGCAAGCGGGACGCCATCCCAGGCGCTGAAATTGTCGCCGAACACGACCAGCGAGAAGGGCGGTTCATCGGCGCCGTCCATGCGCAGCGCCGCGCGTCTTTCGAATACGCGCGCGTCCGCGACCCGGCCCTCGACGATCCGGAATGGCGCATCGCCGCGTACACAGTTTGCATTGGCTTGGCTGGCGGTTCTCGCGGCGGCGCGCACCGTCAGCGGTTTATAAGCGCGCTGCGCCCACATGCCGCGTTCGCCGGCGCGCGCCCGAGCTTCCACCGCCAACAGCTCGCTGGCGCGGGCGTGATTGTTGGCGCGCGCACGTACGTATGCTGCGCCGCGCGAAACCAGTTCATGCTGCAGCCAGAACCAGCGCCCGCCTTCGCTTCTGACGAAAACGTGCGCAATCGCTGCTTGCGGCGGCGCCGTCTCACCTTCGCGCGGGCGGCCGACCCAGCGGCGCTCGCCGCCATAGGCGAGCAGAATGTCGCGATGCAGCGTCAGCGCTTCGAGTTCGCCCAGCGCCTGGGCGGCGTAAGGCGCGTCGCCGCTCGGCGCGTCGATTTCGGCGAGAAAGACGCGCGAGCCGTCCTCGAGCTGCAGCGTGTCGCCCGCAAAGACGCGGGCGACGCGGCCTTCCTCGCCGCGCTCGAGCGCGCCAATCTGCGGTCCGCAGCCGGCGATCGCGAGCGCAAATGCGAGCAACGGCGCGATGAACCCTCTCCCCGCGAGAGGAGGGGGCAGGGAGTGGCGCGAAGTGGCGTGTCTTTCGCCATTCGACGTGGCGCTACAATTCGGTCGCGCGATCACTGAAACGTCGCGATACACCCTCACCCCCGGCCCCCCTCTTAAGAGAAGGGAGATGATCAATACCCCGCGGCGGCGCCGTCCTTGCGCATCTCGGTCGCGGCTTCATAGACGCCGTTCGGATGACGCATGATGGCTTGGTAGCCGCCGAACGAACCGTCGGCGGGGCGGATGCGATGACCGCGGCGCGCGAGTTCGGCGCGCACGTCCGGCGGCACGCCGTTTTCCATCGCGACGAAGCCGACGCCGTCGGGTTCGTCGCCGGTCGGTTCTGCGCCGCCATAAAAGCGATAGCGCGCGGCATCTCCCGCCGCCTGCAAATCCAGACCGTAATCGACCAAGTTGACGATGATCTGCACGTGGCCTTGCGGCTGCATATCGCCGCCCATCACGCCAAAGGCGAGCCAGGGCCGGCCGTTGCGGAGCGCGAAAGCGGGGATGATGGTGTGGAACGGACGCCGCCCCGGCATGTACTGGTTGGGATGGCCGCTCTCGAGCGAGAACAATTCGCCGCGATCCTGAAGCATGAATCCGAGCCCGTCCGGCACGAGGCCTGAGCCCATGCCGCGATAGTTCGACTGGATCAGCGACACCATCATGCCGTCCGCATCGGCGGTGGTGAGGTAGGTAGTGTCGCCGTCGAAACGCAATTCGGCGTGTGGCGGCGGCGGCATGGCGCGCGCGTTGGAGATCAGGGCGCGGCGCTGAGCGGTGTAGTCGTCAGTCAGCAGGCGGCGCACGTCGAAATGCGTGAAGGCCGGATCGCCATAGAATTGCGCGCGGTCGGCGAAGGCGAGGCGCGTGGCCTCGATCTGGGTGTGCAGTGAATCGGCGGAGAGGAAACCCATCTCGCGCAAATTGAAGCCTTCGAGGATGCGCAAGGTCTGCAGCGCGACCACGCCCTGCGAGTTCGGCGGAATCTCGCACACTTCGACGTCGCGATACGGCGTGCACACCGGATCGACCCATTCGCCCTGGTGCGAAGCGAGATCCTCGTAGCGCAGCCAACCGCCGATCCTCCGCATATAGCGGTCGATGGTGCGGGCGATCGGACCGCGATAATAGGCGTCACGCCCGCCCTCTGCGATGAGTTGGTAAGTGTCGGCGAGATCGGGGTTGGTGAAGAGGCCGTGGCCATCCGGCATGCGTCCGTTCTCGCGGCAATCGTCCTCGCACCAATATGTCCGCCGCGCGTTCTCGATCTCCTGCAGCCGTCCCGCTTCGAACTCGGCCTCCAGCCGCCGGCGATTGTTGGCCCAGTACATCGCGATGGTCTGCGGGATCGGCGCGCCTTCGCGCGCGTAGCGGATCGCTGGCGCGAGCAGGTCAGCCATGGGCGTTCGGCCGAAACGCTGGTGCAGCGCGAACCAGCCGTCGACCGTGCCGCCAACGGTGACTGGCGCTGCGCCGAAGCTTGGAATGTGATTGGGATCGCCGCGCCGGCGCGCCTCGCGGCTCAGCTCCGCCAGCGAGAGCCCGCGCGGGCTTCGGCCCGAGCCGTTATAGCCGTAGAGGCGCTCGCTGCGCGGATCCCAGACAATGACGAAGATGTCGGCGCCGATGCCGTTCGCGGTTGGCTCGACCAGGCCGAGCATGGCGTTCGCGGCGATCGCCGCATCGATGGCGCTGCCGCCGGCGCGAAGGACGTCGATAGCGGTCTGTGTCGCCAGCGGATGGGCGGTAGCGGCCGCACCGTGCGGGGCGATCACCGGCGAGCGGGTTGCGAAACTCTCCCCGGAAACCCGTTCCCCGCGCCCGAAGTTCGGATCGCGCGCCGGTGTGTCCTGAGCACTTGCCCCAGTGGCCATGAGCGCCACTCCCATCAGCGCGCACGCGGCGCGCGCCAGCACAAACCGCATGGTCCTCTCCTATTTTTCGGGCTCACTAAACTTGAGATGGCGGTCCGGGGCAATGCCAGCCCTGCGCCGGCTGCGATCGCAGTGTGCGGAATATCACGTGGAAGGGATGTATGCGCTTTGCTGCAATGCCCGCCCGGAGGCGGTCATGCTGGCGAACACATCGGTTCAAGACCTCGATTGTTGGGTGGAGGCCGGCCTGCGCGGCGGCGACTGGCGGGCGCCGCTCGATCTGACGGCGCGGATGCTCGCGGCGCGCGGATTGGTTATGCTCTGCCAGGACCAGGCCGCCGGCACCGCGACCGCATCCGTGAGTTCCGACGCGAGCATCGACTTCGTGCTGCAATGCCGCGAACTGGCTTCCGAACAAGCGGGGGGATCCCAGGAACGATTTGCCGCCGGGCTTGGCTACCTCGCTTGGGCTTCGGCCCAAACCGGGTTGGACGAACGCCGGTTCATGGTGACCATTCTAGGTCAATTCTGCGCGGCGCCCGACCATGCCGCTCTGCAATCGGTAGCATCGATGGCGGCGTGCAGCGTCGGCGTGAAAGCGCGTCTCGACGCGGTTCAGGCCGCCTCCGCCCTGAAGACGGCTGCGTTCGATCAACTGCCGTTCGGGGTCGCTATTGTCGACCAAGAGATTCGCGCGGTCGAAATGAATGAAGCTTGCCGCGGCATGATTGCGCGCTCCGACGGGCTAAGTTTCGTGCAAGGCAAATTGCTGTGCCGCGATCGCGCAGACCAGACAGCGTTGAGCCGCTCCGTCGCCGCCGCACTGAAGGGGGAAGCTGGCCCGCCGATCGTGCGCATCGTCCGCTCCGGGGGCGCCGAGCCTTATGTCGTGCGTGCGGTCTCTGCCGGCGCCGAGCGCCGCCCCAGCGCGCAATGTCTGCTCATGATCGTCGATCCCGACGGCGGTCCGCCTTTGGCGGGGGATCTATGGCGCGCGATGTTCGACCTCACCGATTGCGAATTGATCATCGCCCAGGGCATCGTCGAAGGCCGCAGGATCACCGACATCGCCGGCCAGCGCGGTGTCTCGGTCGAAACCGTACGGACGCAAACCAAACGCATGTTCGAACGGCTCAACGTGTCGAGCCAAGTCGAAGCAGCGACTCGGCTCTGCCGCGTCGCTCCGTTTTACTCCTGACAGCCTGAGCTGTGTCCCTATTGTCCGGGACTAGCGGATGCCGGCGATCGCTTCCTGATTGCGGATGGCGAGTTCATAATAGCGCGGAGACGCCGTCACCGCCGCCGCCAGCAAACGCTCAGCGATGGCGCGATCGCCGCGGCGGGCTGCGACGACTGCGACATTGTTGAGAGTGGCCGGCAGGTCGCGGTCGCTGACGCCGGCAAGTGCGGTGTCGTACATGCCGAGGGTCGCCAGCGCGATGCGGCGATTGTTCGACGCCGTCGTCAAGGTCGGATCGGCGCGCAGCGCTGCTTCGAACGCTTCTACGGCGCCGGCTGGCTGGCCGCGCTGCATCAGCGACAGGCCTTTATTGTTGTGGAGATTAGCCTGGCCGGGGGCGGCCGCGAGCGCTGCCTGCCAAGCTATATCGGCTTCGTCCCAAGCGCCGCGGCTATCGGCAATCATGCCGAGGCCGTTCCAGCTGCGCCACAGGCTGCGGTCCATTTCGACGCTGCGGCGCAGCGGCGCTTCGGCTGCAGCGAAGTCGCCGCTGATCAGATGACTGAGGCCGACGCCTTGATAGGCGCGGGCGACCCCGGGCGCATTCTGAATGACCGTTTGGAAGTGCGCCCGCGCCGCGTCGGCGGCGCCTTCCGCAAGTGCGCCTTCGCCAAGGCCAAGCCGGGCCTCAACATTGTCGGCGTCGACACCGAGCACGAGGCGATACTTGACGCAGGCTTCGCCGGCTTCGCCGCGCGCCAGCGCTGCGTTGGCCTCGTTCAGGATGTTGGCGATCACCGCTTCGCTTGCACGCACGCGGTTGGCGGGTGCGGTGGTGGCGGCGGATTCGCACGCCGCGAAGGCGACGCCTGGCGCGAGACTGGCGGCGGCGGCGAGCGCGAAAGCCAAGACACGAGAACGAACTTTCATCTTAGGCTCCAACCTGGAACAGAATGCGGATGAACCGGATGATGATGGGCGTGAAGATGATCCCCATCAGACACGGGAAGATGAAGAACACCAACGGAATGGCGATCTTTACCGGAAGCTCCGCCGCCTTATGCTCCGCTTCGATCAGGCGAGAGCGGCGCAGCTCCTCGGCAAACACACGCAAGGTGTTTGCCAGACCGGCGCCAAGCTGGTCGGATTGGATGACAAGGGTCAGGAACGAGCGCAAACGATCGTCCGGAACGCGCTCGGAGAGGTGGCGGAGCGCCTCGGCGCGGCTGGCGCCGGCCTGCATCGCCAGCAGCGTCATCTGGAACTCGTCGCTCAGCACCGGGTGCGCGGTCTTGAGTTCGTTGGCGACGCGCTGCATCGCCTGCGGCAGCGAAGACCCCGCTTCCATGGCGACGACAAGCAGATCGATCGCATCGGGAAGCGCGAGCCGGACCGCTTCGACACGCTCCTTGGCGCGGGCCTTGATCACCAGCAGCGGCGCGAACAGGCCGACGCCTGCACCGCAAACCACCAGGACGGCCCCGACTGCGGCGCTGTCGGCGCTCAGCACGAGTTGAACAAACCCGACGGCGACGCCGAGCGAGAGCGCGAGCAGCACGCGGATGGCGGCGAACGCCGGAACGGCGTGCTCGGCGTAGATGCCGGCTTGAATCAGTTGAGCGCGAAGTGCGTCAAGCGCTTTGCTCTCTCTGCTTTGGTTGCTCTGCAGACGCCGACCGAAGCGAACCAGCCAGGCGAAGCCTTCCGACTGGATCGCCTCGTCGGCGGAGCGACGCCCGCCGCCGGCGACCGAGAGCCGGCGCCGCACGTTTCCGTCGGCAAGGTAGATCAAGCCGACTGCGAGCGCGAGCAGAGCGAGCGTGGCCGCGATCAGGACTGCGAGGAATGTACCGCTGAGCAGCATGGATCGCGCCTATATCTTGAAGTTGACCATGCGCCAGATCATCGCCACGCCCATGATCAGCAGGATGGGCGGACCGGTCATCATCGGCGCAAACAGCGGGTCGCCGGCGACTTCACCGTAGAATTCCGGACGCAGGATATTGAGAATCGTGAACAGCCCGACCGGCAGAACCGCAAGAACGATGCAGGACATGCGGCCTTCGGCCGTCAGCGCGGAGACTTTCTTGCGCAGCGTCGCCTTGGCCCGGATGACGTCCGCGAGCTTCAGAAACACTTCGGCGAGATTGCCGCCGGTTTCGCGCGTGATCTGAATGGCGGCGACGAATAGGTGCAGCTCGGCGAGCGGAAAGCGCTGGACCATGTTGGAAAGCGCCTCGTCGCGATCGAGGCCGAACGCCATTTCGTCGATGGCGATGCCGAACTCCGTGCCGATCGGATCGGGCGCCTGTTCGGCGACGATGCCCAAGGCGACAGGGATCGGATGTCCGGCCTGAAGGCTGCGGGCGACGAGATCCACCGCGGTCGGAAATTGTTCGAGAAACTTCTTCTTGCGCTGCAGGGCGAGCATGGCGAGCGCGCCGAACGGAATCCCGACGCCCGCGGCGGCGCCGAAGACCAGCGACAGAATCAGCGGCGCGCCGGAAAAGCTGAACAGGAAGACGAACACGGCGGCAAAGCCAAGTGCGAGAGCGATCAGCGCGGCAGGCGCCACTTTGGCGCGCGCCATCCAGATCATCTGCCCGATCCACGGCGCGTGTTCGTTGATGGCTTGCGAAAGCCGGCCGCCTTCGCGCTCCTTCATCAGCGTCAGCGCAGCCTTCGGATCTTTCTTCTGTGCAATCAGCGCCAAACGCCGGTTGATCTCGCGCGATTGCGGCGACACCGAGCGTATGAACAACCAGATGCCTTCGACCGCGAGCACCACCGCGATGAAGATGGCTGCGTAGACGACGTATGCGAAGGCGCCCGACATGTTTCAGCTCGCCTGCATTTGCGTCGGGATCGGGATGCCGAGCGCCTCGAACATGCGCAGGAAATTGGGACGCACCCCGGTCAATACGAAGCGGCCCATCACCTTGCCGTCCTGATCGACCCCGGTCTGCTCGAAACGGAAGATTTCCTGCATGGTGATGACGTCGCCTTCCATGCCGTCGACTTCCTGAATGCTGACGACGCGGCGCGTGCCGTCGGGAAAACGCTTGATCTGGATGACGACATTGATGGCGCTGGCGATCTGGCCGCGCATCGAGCGCGCCGGCAGTTCGATGCCGGCCATGCCGATCATCTGCTCGATCCGGCTGAGCGCATCGCGAGGGGTGTTGGCGTGAACGGTGGTGATCGAACCGTCATGACCGGTGTTCATGGCCTGCAGCATGTCGAAGGCTTCGCCGGCGCGGACTTCGCCGACGATGATGCGGTCTGGCCGCATGCGCAGCGCGTTCTTCACCAGATTGCGCTGCGTGATCTCTCCGCGGCCTTCGATGTTGGGCGGGCGGGTTTCCAGGCGCGCGACGTGGCGCTGCTGCAGCTGCAGCTCGGCGGCGTCTTCGATGGTGACGACCCGCTCATTGTGGCCGATGAAATGCGAGAGCGCATTCATCAACGTGGTTTTGCCGGTGCCGGTGCCGCCGGAGATGATGATGTTCAGGCGGGCTTTGACCATGCCGGCCATCAGCTCCGCGCCGCTCGCAGCCACCGACCCGTTCTCGACCAGGCGGTCGAGGTTGAAGGGGATGCGGGCGAACTTCCGGATCGAGAGCAGCGGTCCGTCCAACGCCACCGGCTGAACCACGGCGTTGACGCGCGAGCCGTCGGGAAGCCGCGCGTCGACCATGGGCTGCGATTCGTCGACCCGGCGGCCAACGCGATCGACGATGCGTTCGATGACGCGCAGCAGATGGTCGTTGTCGGCGAAGCGAACATTGGTCAGCTCGATCACGCCGCGGCGCTCGACATAGACTTCGCGATAGGTATTCGCCAGGATGTCGGAAACGGTCGGATCGCGCAGCAACGGCTCGAGCGGGCCGAAGCCCCGCAGCTCGTCCATCAGGTCGTCGGTGAGACGCACTTTCTCCGCGGAGTTCAGCGGCAGCGCTTGCTGGGCCAAGAGTTCCGAGACCAGACGGTCAACCTCGGGGCGAAGCTGTTCGAGCGGCATGCGCTCGACGGAAGCCAGGTTCATCCGCTGAATCAACGCCCGGTGAGTCTGCGTCTTCAGCTGCAGATAATGTTCGAGTTCACGATCCTCGAGTGACTCTCTGCGTTCCGGCTGGTGCGCGCAGAGCGCGGTATTCGCCGCCTGGTGCGCGTCTTCGCCGTTGAGCGGCCCAGCATGAGCGCCGTTGATCTGCGACTGGCGTTGATCGGAGAAGGTTAGGCGCATCGTCTTACCTCGCGGGCAGGCGCTGGGCGTGCGGGTAAGCGCGCGCCTCGAGCATCTGAGTGATCTCAACGCAGAGCGGACGCATGTCCTTGGCAAAGCGCGTGGCGGGCGCTGTCTCCCAGATCATCCGTCCGCGATCGCCGGCCACCCGCACCGCCGGATCTTCGCCGAGCGCGCCGAGCACCGGCGCGCCAAGTGCGCGCTTGGCCTGATCGATAATGTCGTTGCCGTCGAGTACGCTGTTGAGGCGGTTGAACGCCAAGGACCAGTGCGATTGATCGACATTGAGGTCCGCGGCGGCGTCGAGGATGCGCCGCGCGCCGGCAATGCCGCGCACCGCCACCGAACTCACCAGCAGCACGTGATCGGCGCGCCGCAACAGCGCGCCGGTCCAGTCGGTCATGGCCATGGGCAGCTCGACGATGACGATATCATGTGTGCTCGCCGCGACATTGACGATGGCGGTGGCGATAGTGCTGTCGATGGCGTCGAGCGGAATCGTGGTCTGCGGGGCGGCAAGCACGCGAATGCCGGAGCGATGGCGCTCGAGGACGCCGTCGAGGAAATGCGCGTCGAGCCGCTTCGGCGAGCGCAGGATTTCGGTCACGTCTTTGCGCGGCGCGATGTCGAGCGCCAGCGCCGCAGCGCCGAACTGAACATCGAGATCGAGCAGGGCGACACGCAACGGATCGAGACGGTCGCCGCGCTTGCCGCGCGGCGGATTGGCGAAATGGCCGGCGAGGTTGACGGCGAGCGTGGTTGCGCCGACGCCGCCGGCAGATTTCGCGATCGCCAGCACGAAGCCGTTGGAATCGCCCATGGGGCCTGGCCCAAGCGCCTCGCCCAGCGCGGACATCAGCTGATCGTGTGCGACCGGCAAGCCGAGAACATCCTTGGCGCCGGCGCGGAAGAGCCGCCTGACGTCGTCAGGCGTTGTCGCCGAGGGCGCGAAGATGATGATTTCAGCACGCGGGCAGGCGCCCTTGGCCGAGTTCAGCTCCGCAAGCGCCGAGTTCGAGTTGGCGGCTTCGAGCACGACCAGATCGGCGTCTTGCAGATGCGAGTCGAGACCGAGCGCGTCGGTCCAGTGCAGGAAACGTGCGCGATAAGTTGCCGCCGCAGTCTTGACGCCGGCGAGGAGGTCAGGGTCACGAACGCGTGCGGCGATGCGGAGCTCACTCATCTCAAGCTCCTGCGCCGTTTAAGTCTTCGCCAACGACCGAGGCGTCGAAGCCGGGCATGGTCAGCGCGCCGAAGCCCAGCAGGTCGTCGAGCGCGATGAAATTGTATTGCATGCCAGTCAACCGCACAGTCACCATGGGCACGGGCGCGCCTCGCCCAACGAAGCCCAGACCGACACCACGGAGCACCACCTGCACGTTCTGTGCCTCGATATTGGGCGAGAACCGGCGCATCTCGGTAACCAGTTCGGTCAAAGCCGCAGCCTGGCAGCCGCCGCTCGGCGCGTTGGCGTTGCAGGTGATCGACCACGAGTTGCTGCCGGTGACGTTTCTGCACCAGGTGCCGGCCGACGCGCTGGTGGCGACGCCGCAATCGCTTATGCCGGTCACGACAGGGCCGCGCGTGGCCGCGTAGCGGGCGCCGACCGCCGTTGCGGTCTCGGCGGCGTTGTATTGATACAGCACAACGCCGAACTCGATCAGCCCGAACGTAAGCACCATCAGCAGCATGAACACGAGTGTGTGCTCGACGAGCGTGGCGCCGGACTCGTTTCGGTGGAATCGCTTGAAGCGCGACATGCTCATTCCCCCACCCAATATTGCTGGTGTGAGACTTCGAGATTGATGTCGCCGAGGCCGATCATCGAAAGCAGGCCGAGGTCGACATAAGGTGCGCTGGCGGTGACTTCGAGGATCGGTATTTGCGCGCGCCCGCGATAGGCGCCCGCAGAATTGTCGAAACATTGGGGTATGGTCACGGTAACCGTGGTCAGATCGTTCCAGGTCGGGAGCAGGTACGATCCGCCTGAGGTCCGTCCGGTGAGCGCGAGATTCCGTGCGGCCGTGGTGGCGGTTCCGCTTACGGTGCAGCCGGTCATCGGGACGCGCGCCAGATAGCGCCCCGCATCGCGCACGCCCTTTTCCATGATGTGATACTGGCGCATGGCGTTGGCGAACTCGGCCATGCCGCACATCAGCATCAGCAGCAGCGGCGCGACGAGCGTGAACTCCACCAATGCTGCGCCGCCGCGCGCGCGGGTGAACTTTCTGACGAAGGGCAAAAGCGCTTTCATCGGTAGAGCTGCACGATCTCGTGGAGGACACCGTCGTCTGCGCCGACTTGAACGACGTCGACGATCTCGCCGACGAGTTCGACGTTCGAGGGGCTGGTCACCGGTTCGGTGATGAAAATCTTGAGGTAGGTCGTGGCCGGCGCGTCGGTCCGGCCGGCGATGTTGTGCTCGCGGCAGTTGACCACTGCGACGTAGACGATGCGGCGCTGCGCCATCTTGTTGGCGGCGTTTTGCGGCGGCGGCAGGCTGCGATTGTTGGCGATCTCGTACTCGTAAATCTCATACCGCGAGATGCTGTTGGTATTGTTGGTGCAGGCGGCGGGACGCTGCACCCCGGAGCTGGCGTGATTGGCGTTCCAGTAGGTGAGGCAGTTCCAATAGCCGTTGCCGAAGCGATTGCCGGGTCCGGAGAAGACGAGATCGCGCGGCATGGTGCGGACATTGACGTCCGGCGCATAGAGCGGGTTATTGCGTGCCCCGCCGCCGAATTGCGGATTCTCGTAGATGCCGAAGCGGGTGTTGAGAGCCGTGCGCGCGCCGTTGTTCTGTCCAGGCTCGGTCTGCACCGTCGGTCCATAGCAGATATTGGCGCCGTTGGTGGAGGCGAGCGCTTCGGCAAGCGCGTTGGCGCCGTTGGCGCCCGGCGACAGATAGCCGAAGTTGCCCGGCACGTATGCGCCCGAACTTTGCGACACCAGACGCACCTGGCGGCCGCGCCATGCCTCGACATCGAAGATGTCGCCGATTGTGGTGTATTCGCCCGGATTGCAGATCATCAATGGCTGGGCCCGGCACACCATTTGGCTGCCGCCGGAAACCGCAGAAGTGGTGATGTCGACCGGATCCACCGCCCCGGCGGCGCGCAGAAACGTGTTGATGTGCGTGAGCGGCGCCGTCGTCACTTCGACGAAGCGGGCCTCGAGTGGATTCGAAGTGACGAAGTCGTCGGTGATGGCGGCGCTGTCGTTGCCGGGAAGGCCGACAAGATACCGGACGTTGGCGATCGTCACTTCGCCGGCGCCGGTTGAAGCAAGCCCTTGCCGGTTGGTGATGAGGTCTTCGATCGCGGCGTCGGCGCGGGCGATCGCCGTCGAGGTGCCGTCGAGCTGCGACCCGGCGGCGAGCGCCGCCGCATCGGCCGCCGCTTGGGACTCCGAGCGAACGATCATGGCGCGCGTGGCGTCGACTGCAAGACCGATAAGGCCAAAGGTGACGAAGGCGATGAGCGCAACATAGACGGCGACGCCGCCCGACCGGTCGCGCGCCATCGATCGCCGTTGCGCCAGCGGCATCCGGCGCCGGGAGGACCCGTTCGCCATCGTGACCGCCTAATTCGTCGTCGGATTGGCCGACGACGTCGTCGCCGGCATGAGCGGACGGGTTTGGCCGTTGCGATAGCGTTCCTGCGCCAGTTCGCCTTGGGCGCCGGAGCCCTCCGGCGGTGCTGCTGACACTACGCCCGGCGCGGTTTGCGCCTCTTGCATCGCCTCCACCGCGGCGCCGAAGGAAGGCGCGCCGGCGGTGTCGACCGGGTGGGTGCAGGCGCTTGCGAGCGCGAGAGCGGAGAAGGCAAGCAGAGTTCTCATTGGATCACGTACCCCACATTCTGATCGAAGCGGCCGGCGGCATGGAGATCCGTCGAAGGCGCACGCGCGCTGGTAGGACGGGCCTGGGTCGCACCTTCGGTTTGCCCCAGCCAGAACAGCTGGAACTGGCTCGGCGCACTGAAGAGGTCGGTCGGCAGCGAAAGTTCGTCCATCGTCGTGGGCTGCGCGCGGCGCGCCGTCACGATGATCACAACTTCCGATTCTTGACGCTCGAACCGCGTCGAGCGGAACAGCGCGCCAAGGATCGGCATGCGCGAGACGCCGGGGATGCCATTGACGCTGTCGGTGAAGTCGCGGCGGATGAGGCCGGCGATGGCGAAGCTTTGGCCGCTGCGCAGCTCGACCGTGGTTTGCGCGCGCCGCGTCGTCAGCGCCGGGATCTCGGTGCCGAACAGGCGGATGCTGTTGTTGCGGTCGAGAGCGCTGACTTCCGGCGCGACGGCGAGGTTGATCGTCTCGCCGATGACCGTCGGCGTGAACGCCACTGCGACACCGAACTGCTTGAATTCGATGGTGATGCGGCGGTCGTCGGAGTCGCCGCTGGCTGCAACCGGGATCGGGAACTCGCCGCCGGCGAAGAAGTTGGCGGTTTCGCCGGAGAGCGCCACCAAAGTCGGCTGCGCCAAGGTCGTCACTACGCCGCGGCGTTCGAGGGCGTCGAGGACAGCGGAGATGGTGTAGTCACCGCTGACGCCAATGCCGGAAAGCAGGGCGAAGGCGTCGGGATTGATGATGCCGGAGAGCAGCGACGCGGCGTCGGTGCCGTTGGCCCACAGGACTTCCGTCGAAAGACCCATCGCTGTGAGTTCGTTGCGCTGCACTTCCGCGACGCGCACCTCCAGCATGATCTGCTCGGCTGCGGCGATGGTCATCGAGTTGACCACGCGCTCGGCGGCGAAGCGTTCGGCGATGGAGGCGGCGCGGCCGGCCGCGGCCGAGGACGAGGCGGCGCCGGACAGAACCAGGCCGTCGCCCGCCAGGCGCACTTCGATCGCCTCGTCCGGCATCACTTCATGCAAGGTGCGGCGAAGGCCAATCGCGTCGAGGCCGACATGCACGGTATATGTGGCCATCGGCGTCGAGCGCTGGCCGCGCTCCATGATGGTCAGCGACGATGTGCCGGCATGCTTGCCAAGCAGATAGATCGAACGGTCGCTCAGGGCGATGACGTCGGCGACCTCGGAGCTGCCGAGATAGACGCGGCCCACCGGGCGATCGAAACGCAGGATCTGCGATCCGCCGACCGGCACGCCGATCGAGCTTTGCGCCTCGGCTGGGGTGTTGCGGGATTGGGCGTTGGCCGCGGACGGGGCGAAGAGCCCAATCGACACGAGGGCGGCGGCAAGGAAGGCGGCGCGCATGCTGTGTTGGCTCCGAAAGAGGACTATTCGCTGGCTACGGCGGTGTGATTGGAGGTGAAGCCGCGGATGATTTCGATGGATGGCCCGCTCGGACGCGTCGCCCTAGCGGCGGTTCGGCGGGGGGCCGGTGTCGAAACGGTCTGCGGCCCGCGGCCCTCTGCTTCGGCGCGCAGATCTTGGATGCGGATGGTGTCCTGAGGCGACGGCGCGTCGGCGCCGATTTCGTCGGCGCGGCGCAGCGCCAGCGAAAGCGTGCCGATCTGACTTGCCAGCGCGACCTTTTGACCGTCTTCCGGCGTGACTTCGATCGTCACGGCGCGGGCGACTTGCGGATCGTTGCGGGATTCGCTGGCGGTCTGGTCCACGGCCAGCACGCGCACATTGGCGATCAGCAGATCGGTGCGCATGGCCTCGTTGCCGCGCATGCCGTTGCCTTCCTGGCGGGTGAGGAGCACGTCGACGAAATCGCCCGGCAGCACGAAGCCGGCGACGCCGACGACGTCGTTCACGCGGATGGCTACGGCGCGATGCCCTTCGGCGATGGTGGCCGAAAGCGTGGCGCGGCCGCCGGCGCCGGAGACGCGCGATGTAAGGATCGGTTCGTTCGGCTCGATGGCGCGCAGCGCCACGCGCGCCTCGCCGCCGGTGAGCTCGGAAACGTTGGTGAAGGCGCCGTGCGGCAGCGCATTTGCCGGCCAAGCCTGCAGGCGCAGCATGGTCGGCGTCAGCGTCTGACCGAGTTCGATCGGTCGCGCGGCGACAACCACGTAGGCCGAGTTTGCAGCGCGCTGAGCGCCCTGCATGTTGAGCACGCCCCAGGTCGCAGCGCCGCCCAATAAGACTGCCACCGCGAGAATGATGAGACCGAGCTTGCGCATCGCAATTGAATCCTGTGGCGTTTTGGGACGCTGGGGCAGCCGCCCAAGACGACTGCCCCAACTGTGCAAGGGCTAAGCCCTATTACGGACCGACCGGAGCGACGGCGTCGCGCAATTGCGTCCACTCGCCGGTGACCCAAGCGCCGACGGCGATGACCATCGCCACCACACCCACCGTGATCAGACCGATCAGCAGCGAGTATTCGACGAGCGCAGCGCCCGACTCGTCTTTCGCAAACTTCGCAAGAAGCTTTTTCATATTAACCTCTGACGTCATGAAGTAATCGGCGGCATCGCCGAACGGGCGCACTCCGCCCGATGCATCAGAGGTAACAGCAGCGATTGGCGCGAAACGCATTCCGGCGGCGCTCTTCTTTCTTCTTTCTCGCCGCGGAGGAATTCGCGCTTCGCCTTGATCGGCAAGGCCCGTGGCCCGTTCGTTGCACACTGACGCTGCCACGTTGCGGAGGTCCGCGCGTTTGGTTGCGGCGTATCGGAACGATGGTTGTGGTGATGAAATGCCGTATTCCGCGCGAGTGCTCGCACGCATCGGCGCCGAGGTCTGAGTGACGCCGACGACGAGTCTTGTCGGCGCAACGCAGAGGGACTGGCAGTGCGCCACCTGCCGGCTCGCCGCGCGTGCGCGCGAAGGCCTGCTGGCGACGCCGAACAATCCGCTTATCGTCGCCGCGGTGCAGGCAATTTTCGCCGGCGGCGCCGCCGCGGAGCTCAACGAGTCCGGCTGGCGGCGCGATCGGTCCGGCCGGCCGGTGTTCGAGTTCTGGAGCGGCTCCGGCGGCCGCATCAAAGTTAGTTTGGCCGGATCGGAACAAGCAGCGTGGGCCGACGTCGCCGCGTTCTCGACCTTGACGCTCGATTGTGCCATCGGCGTGCTGACCTGCCTTGGCTCTGACGCCTTCCGCGCGGCGACCGCGGCGCCGCGGCGCGAACCTGTCCGTCTGGGCGCGCCCGCATTGCTGGCGGCCAAGGGCTACAAGCGTTTTGGCGCCGAGCGTGAAGCCTTTGCCGATGCGGTCGACGAGGAAATCCGGCGCCTGATGCGGCTGCGATTCGAGATCGTCGCCTATCCTGGCTACGACCCGACTGCGCGGAAATGGAACAGCAGCGGGATTTCGCGCGCCGGCATCGCCTTGTTCGAACTGGCGCCGCAAGCGCCGCAACATGACCGGTACGATTGTCATCGCAGCCTGCCGCTGCGGTTTGGCGAATGGGCCGATCACTGGCTTCATGCCGGCGGCGCGCTTTGGGTCAGTCCGCTGCCGCAGCCGATCCTGCAGCTCGATCATCGCAACAATCGCGGCGCCGATGCCTTGGCCAAACGCGTGGCGGTGCTGCTTTCCTTGAACTGGGGCGCTGCGCGCAAGAGCAGCGAGATCCGCATCGATGTCAGGACGCTGCTTCGCCGCGTCGGCGAACTCCGCCGGCCAGGGGCCGCCGCAGCCGCACATGCCGGCCGTATCGCGGACCGGCTCGAGGAGGCGCTGCTGCGCTTGAGCGAGACCGGAATTCTGCCCAACACGCTGCACTCCGAGGAGGCGCTGGTGCTGCGCTCCGAGAATAAGCGCTGGTTCGAGGCCTGGTGCGAAGCGGTGGTGGTGTTCGAGCGGCCTGACTTCATTGGCGCCAAGACGGCTGCGGCCAAAGGGCCGAGCGGCGCCAAGCCCGACGGGGGCCGAACGCGCCGCTGAGTTAGCGGTTAAGGGCCGAAGTGAGTTAGTACGCGAACTCGAGCACGGCGTGGGCGACGAGCTCGCCTGAGCCTGCGAAAGTCACGCTGCAATCGATGTATGCGCTAGCTTTGCCGAAGCGCTTTACCGTCGCCTCGATGAGAAAGTCATCGTTTGCGGCGGGGCGGAGAAAGTGCGGTGCGGCCCCGGAGAGAATGGGACTGGTCAATAATTTCAAGTCGTTGAGCGTGAAACTGCCAAACTTTCGAGTCTGAGTTTTCAGCGACTTACGGCGAACTGCCAAACCGTTCGGCCTCGGCTCGGACACGCGCGCGGGGCGAGGGCGTCACCATTGGGGTGTTGGCAAGCGCCGCGTTTTACCGCGTCTCCAAGCCAAGCTGCTCGGCAATCGCGGACCATGGCGCCAGTTTGAAGTTCTGGTTCTGCTGCGGCGCGATGTTGCGGCCGTCTTGCGCGACGAAGAGGCCGCCCGCGAACGCGCCGCCCAGATTGGCGCTGCTCACTTCGAGGCCATCGGTCTCCGAGATGCCGTCGATGCCGCGCGCGGAATCGGCGAGCACGGCGAACGTGCCGACATACTCGTTGTCACCTTCGCGGCGGAACACGGCGTAGGTGTTGTTGCCTTGGCTCGAAAGCACGAGATAACCGCGGCCGTTGCCGAGATCGTAGAGGCCGATGCCTTCGAGGTCGTCCTTCAATGCGGGATTGGCTTCAACGGTGACGACAGAGACTGGCGTCGCCGGCGCATCTGGCTCCGCGCCGACGCGCCAGAGGCCGACATCTTCTTCCGCCACATAGAGCACACCGGTCGCGTCGTCGGCGACGCAGCCTTCGGTTTGCGTGCCGAATGGAATATCGCGCACGCGATTGGCGCGCACGCGGCCATTGCCCGCATCAACCAGCTCCCACTGCCGCACCGGGCCTTCGCTATCGGTGACGAACACATAGGTGCGGCCCGATTGCGCGCTTTGGTACATGCACAGGCCATAGGGATCGACCATACCGGTGGTTTGCAGTCCGTCGGCAACGTTGACCAAACGACGCGCTGCGCCATCGACGCGATAGAGCGAGATGCCGTCGTCACTGCGATTGCTGGCGGCCACGAGCGAGACGCGCTGAGTGCCGAGACTGAAATTGTCGCGGATGTCGACATTGTTCATGCGCCCGTCGGGCAAGAACTGCACGACGCGGCCTTGCAGGTCGTAAACGTAGAGACCCGATTGCTTCTGCGTGCCGATGATGAGGCTGCGCGCCGGATCGTTGCGATCGACCCAGATCGCTGGATCGTCCGCGGCGTCGCCATCGGTTTCGACTGGCGTGGTCTCGACCGCCGGGTGCACGACAGCGATGTTGGATTCAAGCGCTGTGCGCGGATCGCGCGGCGTGCCTGACGCGAGGCTCAAAGCGCCAGCGATGTCGGCCCACGAAATCAGCTTGTAGTTCGTGCCGCCGACGTTTTCGTCGTCCATCGCGAGAAGTGCGCCCTGCGGGAAGCGATTGCTCAGGCCGAAACTCGTCGCGTTCAAACCGCCTGCCGCTTCGACCCCGTTGGCGGTGAATGTGCCGACAAACGCATGATCGTTGTTGCGGTCATAGACGTGGAATTGATTGGCCGATGCGTCGGACGCCACGAGGTAGCTCGCCGCGCCTGCATTATAGACGGCAAGGCCGCCGGCTTCTTCGGTGACATGGCCGAGACGCGCCGCGTCGATCAATGTTGGCGCCACTTCCGCTTCTGGGTCAGCGGGGAAGCGCCAGAAACCGATGCCTTGCTCGGCGACATAGAGATCGCCCGTCACGTCATCCGCCGTGCAATAGCTGGCTTCCGACGCAACACGCAGCGTGCGCACCAAGCTCGCATCCAAACCGTCGCTCGAAGCGCCAATCATGAACTGCGCGATCTCGCCGCCACCGCCGAGCGCGAAGGCGTAGAGCGTGGCGTCGCGTGAATCGCGCCAGAGGCAAAGGCTCTCACCGGCGAAGCCGATCGGAATGTCGCGCGCAGTGCGGTCGCGCGCTGCGCCGGTTTCCGCGTTGAGATCATAGAGACGCAAACGGTTCGTCGCGCCATCGAGCGCAGCAACAACCCAGCCGTCAGCGCTCGGCGCGCCATAACGCGCATCAACGCCGACGATCGCGCCGCCGCCGGTGATCGCGCTCACGCGTGCACCGTCCAGACCAAAGAGTTCGACGCCGCCGCCTTCGCTCGAACCGATCACCAAGCCATCACCTTGGCCGCGGGGAATCACCACCGCCGTATTGGCGTCGGATTGCACGGTCGGCGCCGTTTCACTCACAGGCGTCACGCTCGATGGAATAGCCGGCGCGCGGCTCGTGCTGGCGCAACCGGCCAGTGCTGCGCTTGCGAACAAACCGAATGCCCTAGCCTTCCACATGCGTCGTCCCCTGAAGATTCCGCCGCTTTATGCGCAGTTTGCGACAATTCGAGTGGCATTGCTGCCTCGCTCAAAACCATTCTGCAAGGGAAATTCCAAAAAGGTTGCATATTGGAATATTCGTTCGTATTGTCGATCCGCCACGATAACCTCGCAGTTGGCGGGCGCTCGCCCCGGTGCGGAGCGAGGGGGGGCCTCAAGGGGAGGATGTGAGCATGAGATCTATGCGAAAGGCGGCGCTGCGGACGCTGCTGATGTCTTGCTGCTTTGCCATGCCGGGCGTGGCGATGGCGCAGGAGGACACGAGCGATGACGACATCATCATCTTCGGTCAGCGCGCCTCCGACAGAGAATCGCTTGAGCGGCAGCGGGACGCGGACAACAACGTGGAAGTTGTTTCCTCGGCCGAGGCCGGGCAATTGCCGGATGGCAACGTTGCTGAATCCGTGCGGCGGCTGCAGGGTGTTTCGACCGTCACCGATAAGGGCGAGGGGCGCTACGTCGTCATTCGCGGCATTGAACCGAGCTTGGCGAATGTGACCCTGAACGGACAAACCGCACCGGCGCCGGAGCCGGAATCCCGCCAGGTCAAGCTGGATGACATTCCTCCAAGTCTGATCGGCAGCGTGACGGTCATCAAGACGTTGACACCTGACCTCGACGCCAATGCCATTGCCGGCCAGGTCGACATCGCCACTTTGACCGCGTTCGACCGTAATGGGACCTTTGGTTCGCTGAGAGGCTCAAGTGGCGAATATGAGCTGAACGGTGAAAGTCCGTTCGAGGCCGACGCGACGTTTGGCACACGTTTCGGCGCCAATGACGAGTTTGGCGTCGTGCTCGCGGCCAATTATTCGACGCGGCCACTCTATTCCGATGACTTGATTGCTTCGGGCGACACGCCTTGGCAATCGGTCAACGGCATCTTGACGCCTACGCGCTACGACTCGCGCGCGTACGTTCCGATCGAAAGAAACCGCGAAGGCGCGGTGCTGAATTTCGATTGGCGTCCTAATGACGATCTGGAAGCTTACCTGCACCTGTCCTATTCCTCGTACGAGGACGACGAGACGAGACAACGGCTGCGCATTGATTTTCCGACGGCCAATTCCAGCTACAATGGCGGCGCCGGCCTAACTGGGCCATCGGGCACGATCCGAAACCGCGCGCAGAGGCTGGTGAGACGACGGATCGAGCGCAACAACACCTTCACGCTTGCCACCGGCGCGGAGTTCGATTGGACTGAGAGCTGGCTCAGCTTCGCCCTGACCTACGCGCAATCGGAAAAAGAAGATCCGCTGCGAGATGAATTCCGCTTCCGCACGCCTACGATCACCGGCATCGCGAGCTTCGACCTCAACAATCGTGTCGATGATCTATTCCTGTTCACGCCGGGTGCTGCTGCGCTCACCGCCTCGAACTTCACCCTGGACAATTATCGGGATGTTGAGGCGCACGCGACTGAAGACCTCTGGCAAGGGCGCGTGGACTATCGTTGGGATATTGGCATTGGCGACGGCAGCAATTTCCAAGTCGGCGTGAAATACCTGACACGGGAACGCGAAAACGACCGCGATGGGCAGGCCTATACTTGCAGCAGTTGCGCGAACCTGACCAGTTTGAGCAACGGCACGGTCAATACGCAATGGGACGGCCGCTATGCGTTCGGACCCACAATCAACTTCGACGCGACGCGTGCGTTCTTTTTGGCGAACCCGGGCCTATTCACGCTGGACCCGGTCAACACGCGGGCCGACTCACTCGGTGACGACTATCGGGTTTCGGAGACCATACTCGCCGGCTATGCGATGGCTCGTCTTCAGTTCGGGCCGGTTCTCATCATTCCCGGCGTGCGCGTGGAAAACACCGAAGCGGAGTATGCGGCTAAGGCGATCACGCCGACCTCGCTTCCTACCGCGCCGTACAGCTTGTTCGGTGAGCAAAGTTATACCGACTGGTTTCCTGGCGTGAACATCCGTTACGATGCGACGGACGATCTGGTGTTGCGCGCTGCGCTGACAACAGCGATCGGCCGGCCTGATTACGATCAGATCGCGCCGCGCGTTACCATTGACGGCACCGACGTCAGCCTCGGCAATGCAGACTTGCAACCGCTTGAGGCGGTCAATTTCGACTTGACCGCCGAATGGTATTTTGCGCCCGAGTCTGCGATCTCGGTGGGGCTTTTCTACAAGGACATCGATAACCCGATCTTCACCACGACTACCGCCCTCACCGGCACCTTCACGTATGCCGGCGTGGCGGTGACGAACCCGGCCGTTACGCAGCCGGTGAACGGCGCCCAGTCACAACTCTATGGTTTGGAAGCCGCGTTCCAGGCGCCCCTCACGTTCCTGCCGGCGCCATTCGATGGCTTTGGTGTAAACTTGAGCTATTCGCTCGTGAGCGGAGAAACGATCGTACCGGGGCGGGCGACCGCCGCGCCGCTGCCGTTCCAATCCGAGCGGGTGGCCAGCGCCCAGGTCTATTACGAAAACTACGGCTTCCACGCGCGCGTGGCCTATTCGTATCGTTCCGAGTTCGCAGAAATACTGGGCTCGTCGGCCGCGAGCGATGTGTACACGGCGGATTTTGGAAGCTGGGACGCACGCCTTGCTTACCAATTCCCGTTTGGCGTCCAACTCTTCGTTGACGGGGCCAACCTCACCAACGAGCCGGATTATCGCTATGCCGGCGACTTCAGCCAGACGGTCGAGGCTGAGCAATTCGGCCGAGTGGTCCGCGTTGGCTTTGAATGGCGCCACTAACGGGCGGCATCTAAGCATTCCTTCCTGCACTTAAGACGGCCCCGCGAGGGGTCGTCTCTTTCTTCCGCTTAGAGCTTAACCGGCGCGCCGGCCTGCATCGACGCTTGCGCTGCTGTGGCCAGCTTCAGTGCGGCGACGCCGTCGCTGTAGCCAATTTGCGCTTCGGCGCCGCGCACGAGGATGTCGGCGAAGTGCGCCATCTCATGCTTGTAGGCGGCGGCGTAGCGATCGAGGAAGAAGTTCTGGAACTGATCGGCCTGCGCGCCGGTCTCGGTCCAGGCTTCCACAGTGCTCTCGGTGACATTACCGGCGCGTAGCGCGCCTTGTGAACCGAATGCTTCGATGCGCTGGTCGTAGCCGTAGCCGCTGCGGCGGCTGTTGGAGATGACGCAGAGCTTGCCCGACGGCGTGCGCAGGATGACCTTCGCCGTATCGATATCGCCCAGTTTGCCGATCTCCGGATCGACCAAGCACGCGCCCGCAGCGAACACTTCGCTCGGCTCTTCGCCCAGCACCCAGCGCGCCATGTCGAAATCGTGGATCGCCATGTCCTTGAAGAGGCCGCCGCTGACAGGGATGTAGCCCGCGGGCGGCGGCGACGGATCGTGGCTGGTGATGTGCAGCGTCTCGAGTTTACCGACGGCGCCGGCGTCGAGCTTAGTCTTCAGTGTGCGGAAATTCGGATCGAAGCGGCGGTTGAACGCCAGGAACATGCGGGCGTTCGCGGCTTTAAACTGCGCTTGTGCGCCTTGCGCACGCTGAAGATCGAGGTCGATCGGCTTTTCGCAGAAGATCGCTTTGCCGGTTTGGGCTGCGCGGAGGCTGAAATCCAAGTGCGTGTCAGTGGAGCTGGCAACGATGACGCCAGTGACGGCCGCATCGCCCAATGCGCCGTCGAGATCGGTGGTCCTTGCGCCGAACGATTGCGCGACGCTTGCAGCCGAGTCCGCGACCGGGTCGATCACATAAGCGAGCTGCAGCTCGGGATGAGCGGCAACGTTGGCGGCGTGAATGCGGCCAATGCGGCCAGCGCCGATGAGAGCAATCTTTTGCATGGAGCCGCGTCCTTAGAGTTTCACGACGGCGTTGGTGCGCGCCGATTCCGCGCACGCTTCCGCCCAGGCCAATGCCGCCAGACCTTCCGCGTAACCGACGGTGGGTTTCACGCCGCGCACCAGCACGTCAGCAAAATGATCCATTTCGCGGGCGTAGGAGGGCAGGTAGCGGCTGAGGAAGTTCGGCCGGATCGGCGACGCCGAGGCGCCGTTTTCGTTCCAGATTTCGACGGTGTCGAGCCGTTCGTTTCCGGTCGCGGCCATGCCTTTGGAGCCATAGGCTTCGATGCGCTGATCGTAGCCGTAGCCACTGCGGCGGGTGTTGGAGATGACGCAGAGTTTGTTCGACTTGGTGCGGATGATCACGCGCGCCGTGTCGATGTCTCCAAGCTCGGCGATCATCGGATCGACGAGGCAGCTCGCGGTGGCGAAAATCTCAACGGGGGGCTCGCCGAGGAGCGCGTAGGCGAGATCGAGGTCGTGGATGGTGAAGTCCTTGAAGAGACCGCCGGAGCGAGGGATGAAGGCTTTCGGGGGCGCAGCGGGATCGTGATTGATCAGCGTCAGCGTCTCGAGATTTCCGATTGCGCCCGCTGCGATCTTGTCGCGCAACGCACTGACGTGCGGATCAAAGCGGCGGTTAAAGCCCAGGATAAAGCGCGCTCCCTCGAACGCCGGCGCGGCCGCGCGCGCCTTGGCGAGATCGAGATCGATTGGTTTTTCGCACAACACGGCTTTTCCGGCCTTGATGCAGGCTAGGCTGTGTTCGAGGTGCATGTCCGTTGAGCTGGCGATGACGACGCCTTTGATCGCCGGATCGTTCAGCGCGTCGCTCAACGTGGCGATCGCGGCGCCGGTCTGGGTGGCGAGGGCCTGGCCCAGGCTCGCATCGGTCTCGACCACGTATTTCAGGCGCAAGTCTGGATGGCGCGCGGCGTTGGCGCCGTGAATCTGGCCCATGCGGCCCGCACCGATGGTGGCGACGTCGACTTTTTGAGACATGAGGTCCCCGATCGAGCACCCGCGCCTGGCGACGTCAATTCGCGCGTCCAGGCCGGGCAGAATGCAAATTGCAGCAGCGCTCACCTATGGAACGAAAATTCTGAATATGGCAAGTCCTGAGCGCCGCTAATCGTTGCGTTCCATCGGCGGAATGTATATTCTGCGACCTGCCGTACGCTTGGAGCCACAATGTCGTCCGCCAACCGCGCGCCGCAATCGAGCGAAGAGCTTCGTGCGGCGATCCTGGCTCGATACGAAGGCCTCAGCAAACGCCTCCAACAAATTGCGCGATACGTGCTCGATGAGCCGAACGCAGTAGCGCTGGAGACGCTCGCCGTCATCGGTGAGCGGGCCGGCGTCCAGCCATCCGCCATCGTGCGCTTCGCTAAGGCAATCGGGTTCGAGAGCGCCAGCCAGATGCAGAAGGTGATCCGCGATGGCCTCATCGCCGGCAGCGCGGTTCTAGGCTACAGCGAGCGCGTACGCCAGTTCAGCGAGAACACGCAAGCGCGTAACGGCGATCGGCCGGCCGACGTGCTGGCGGAGTTCGTGGAAGGCAACGTGCTAGCGCTCAACAATTTGCGTGAGCTGATAAGCGCACACGAGTTGCGCGCTGCCGTTGATCTCATCACTGAGGCCGAAACTGTTTATGTTGTCGGCTTTCGGCGTTCTTTGCCGGTTTCGTCTTATCTTGCATATTCACTGCAGCAACTGAACAAGCGCACAGTGTTCGTCGACGGTGTCGGCGGGCTGACGCGTCAGCAGATGCAGTCGATCGGGCGGGACGATCTCCTGATCGATGTGAGTTTTCACCCATACGCCGACGAAACGATCCAAGCCGTGCAAATGGCGATCACTCACGAAGCCAAGGTTCTGTCGGTCAGTGACTCGCTTGTGAGTCCGACGGCCAAGCCGGCGACGCTGGCGCTGCAGGTGCGCGAGGCTGAGATCCGAAAGTTCCGTTCGCTCGCGGCCACCATGTGCCTCGTCCAGGCGATCGTAATTTCTTACGCGTTTGAAGCCACGCAGCATGAGCAACCGCGGGCGCGCAAAGCCGCAGGGGTCAAGCGCCGGAAGGCCAGCTGAATCCACTGTGAAACGAATGTTGCAGAATGGAAGAACATGGAATAAGTATTACACCGACCAGCCGCGATCCCTGCGGCGTTCAAGGATGTGGCGACCTTTGCAATGGCGCAGAAAGACTGCAGCCTTGATCTGATCGCGATCGGACGATCCTCGATCGACCTCTACGGCCAGCAAATCGGCGGCCGGCTCGAGGACATGGGCGGCTTCGCGAAATATGTCGGCGGCAGCCCGACTAACACGGTTATCGGCGCCTCGCGCCTCGGATTGAAGACCGGGCTCATTACCGGCATTGGCGCCGATCACATGGGCCGCTTCATTTGTGAAGAGCTGGTGCGCAACGGCGTGAACATCGACGGCGTGAAGGTTGATTCCAAGCGGCTCACAGCGCTCGTCATTCTCGGCATTCGCGACCAGAACACGTTTCCGCTCATCTTCTACCGCGAGAACTGTGCCGACATGGCGCTGACGGAATCCGACATCGACGAAGACTACATTCGCTCCGCCGGCTGTGTGTTGTTGAGCGGTACGCATCTTTCACGCGACAACGTCTTCAAGGCGAGTATGCGTGCGGCCGAAGCCGCTAAAGCCGCGGGGCGCAAGGTGGCGTTCGATATTGACTACCGGCCCGTTCTATGGGGTCTCGAAGCGCGCGACATGGGGGAGAACCGTTTCGTCGCCAACGCAGAAGTGACGAAGAAGCTGCAGCGCGTAATGGCGCTCTGCGATCTCATCGTCGGCACTGAAGAGGAGATTCATATCCTCGGCGGTGCAACGGATACGATCGCCGCGCTGCGTGCGATGCGCGCGAAGACCGAAGCGCTGATCGTTTGCAAGCTGGGTGCGCAGGGGTGTGTGGCGTTTGCAGGCGCTATCCCGGATCGCATCGAAGACGGCGGCGTAGTCAGCGGATTTCCAGTCGAAGTGTTCAACGTACTGGGCGCGGGCGACGCGTTCATGGCGGGTTTTTTGCGCGGATGGCTGCGCAACGAGAGTGTCGAGCGCTGCTGCACCCTCGGCAATGCAGCGGGCGCCATCGTCGTTTCGCGTCACGGCTGCGCGCCGGCAATGCCGACCTGGTCGGAGATGGAGTATTTTCTCTCCATGAAGGAGCCCCCGCGTCGTCTGCGCGAGGATAAGCAGCTCGAACATCTGCACTGGGCGGGCTGCCGGAATGGCGTGTACGACGAACTCACGGTGTTTGCGTTTGATCACCGCAGCCAGTTCGAAGAGATGGCGAAGGCGTGCGGCGCGAGCGAGTCTCGTATCGGCGCGTTCAAGTCGCTGGCGCTGCGCGCGGCGCACGCCACAGCGAAGGGCGATCCGCGGTTCGGTGTTCTGCTCGATGGCCGCCACGGTGCGCGTGCACTCGAGGCGGCGGCGGAAATGCCGTACTGGATCGGCCGCGCAATTGAATTGCCGCAATCATGCCCACTCGAGTTCGACACGAAGCACGGCGATGTCGCGTCAGAGTTGGCAGAGTGGCCTCTGCATCATGTCGTGAAGTGTCTGGTGTACTATCATCCCGACGATCCGGCGGACTTGCGCGAGCGCCAGGAACGTCAGGTGCTGCGGTTGTTCGATGCATGCCGGGCGACGCGGCACGAATTGCTGTTGGAGATCATCGCGTCGAAGAATGGCGCGATGGCAGCCGACAGGACGGCGCGAGCGATCCAGCGTTTCTATGATCTGGGTGTGAAGCCCGATTGGTGGAAACTTGAGCCCGGCGCCGATGCGGAAGCGTGGACGAACATCGAGCACGCCATCATGTCGAATGACCCACTGTGCCGCGGCGTGATGCTGTTGGGGTTGTCCGCGCCGCACGAAGAATTGGTGCGGTCGTTCGCCCCAGCTGCACGGGTAGGGATTGTGAAGGGGTTCGCGGTGGGGCGGACGATCTTCAATGAGCCGGCGCAGCGCTGGTTCAAAGGCGAGATCGATGACGATGCCGTTGTGGAGGCGCTGGCGGGGAGCTTGACCGCATTGGTCGAAGGCTGGCGCGGCGCCAGGAAAGCGCGCGCGCGATGAGCACGATTCGTTTGACGGCGGCGCAGGCAGCGGTGCGCTACCTCGCGAACCAATTCGTGGAGACGGATGGCGGCGAGATGCCGTATTTCGCGGGCGTGTGGGCGATTTTCGGTCACGGCAACGTGGCCGGCTTAGGCGAGGCGCTCCACGCCGCGTGCAAGACGCTGCCGACCTATCGCGCGCACAACGAGCAAGCGATGGCGCACGCAGCGGTCGCCTACGCCAAACAAATGCGGCGGCGCCGTGCGATGGTGTGCACCACCTCGATTGGTCCGGGCGCAACGAACATGGTGACGGCCGCGGCGTTGGCGCATGTGAACCGGCTGCCGGTGTTGCTGTTGCCGGGCGACGCGTATGCGTCGCGGCGGCCCGATCCAGTGCTGCAGCAAATTGAAGACTTCGGCGACGGCACAGTCTCGGCGAACGACTGTTTTCGTCCGGTGTCGCGCTACTTCGACCGCATCACGCGACCCGAACAATTGCTTGACGCGCTGCCGCGCGCGTTGGCGACGATGCTGGACCCGGTGAACTGCGGCCCGGCAACGCTCGGTTTCTGCCAGGACGTGCAAGCGGAGGCGTTCGACTATCCGCGCACGTTCTTCCAGAAGCGGGTATGGCGCATCCGCAAGCCGCAGCCGGAAGCGCGTGACATCGAGGCGCTGGCGGCATTGTTGAAGAGGGCGAAATCGCCGCTCATAATCGCGGGTGGCGGCGTGCTCTATTCCGGCGCCGAGCACGCTCTCGCGAAGTTTGCTGAGTTAAGCGGTGCGCCGGTGGCGGAGACGCAAGCCGGAAAGGGCGCGCTGAAGTGGGATCATCCGAGCAATCTGGGATCGATCGGCGTGACCGGTTCGAGCGCAGCAAATGAAGCGGCGGCGAGTGCGGATGTGGTCGTCGCCATCGGTTCGCGCCTGCAGGATTTCACCAGCGGGTCGCGGACATTGTTCGAACGCGATGGGTGCGCCTTGGTGCAAGTGAATGTCGCAGCGCACGACGCTCACAAGCATGGAGCACGCGACGTTATTGGCGATGCGGGCGCTGTAATTGAAGCGCTATCGTCGAGGCTCGAAGGCTGGCGCGCGCCGCAAGCTTGGAGTGATGCGAACGCCAGGCGCGTTGCAGTTTGGACCAAAGCTGTGGATGCGGCGACCGCTGCGCCTAAGCTGCAAGAGAAGCCGAGCGATGGGCAGGTGATCGGCGCTGTGCAGCGCGCGGCGGACGACTCAGCAATTGTCGTGTGCGCGGCGGGAGGCTTGCCGGGCGAGTTGCACAAACTGTGGCGCACGGGCGAGCCCGGCGGCTACCACCTCGAATACGGCTATTCGTGCATGGGCTACGAAATCGCCGGAGGGCTCGGCGTGAAAATCGCCGCGCCGGAGCGCAACGTGTTCGTCATGGTCGGCGACGGCTCATACCTGATGATGAATTCGGAGATCGCGACATCGGTTATGCTCGGCAAGAAGCTCACCATCGTCGTGCTCGACAATCGCGGCTATGGTTGCATCAACCGGCTGCAGCGCTCGACCGGATCGGAATCGTTCAACAATCTGCTCGCCGACACGGCGCATGAAACGCTGCCCGATGTCGATTTCGCGGCGCATGCGGCGAGCCTCGGCGCCATCTCAGAGAAGGTCGACAATATCGCCGGCCTCGAAGCCGCGCTTGGGCGAGCGAAGAACGCGGATCGCACCAGCGTCATCGTCATCGACACCGATCCAATGATCACGACGGAAGCCGGCGGCTGGTGGTGGGACGTGGCGGTGCCGGAAGTCTCCGAGCGCGCAGCCGTGCGCGATGCGCGCAAAGCCTACGAGGACAAGATCAATCCGAAAGAGAAGAAGTAATGAGCATCCGCTGGGGCGTCAGCCCGATCGCCTGGGCCAATGACGACATGCCGGAACTCGGCGGCGATACGCCGTTGGAGACCATTCTGCGTGAGTGTCAGGAGGTCGGGTTCGAAGGCGTCGAACTTGGCGGCAAGTTTCCGCGTGAGCCGAATGCACTCAAAGCGGCGCTGACGCCGTACAAGCTCGACTGTGTTGGCGGCTGGTACAGCGGCAATCTGCTGGTGCAGGACGCGGACGCTGAGGTCACGGCGCTGCAGGATCATCTGAAGCTGCTGAAGGCGATGGGCTCGACGGTGTTCGTGTTTGCCGAGGCAAGCAACGCGGTGCATTCGAACAAGGCCGTGCCGTTGGAAGGCGCGCCGCGTTTGAAGAGTAGTGACTGGAAGCAGTTCGGCGAGCGCATGAGCCAAGTCGCGGACTACGTCCAAGGTCAGGGCATCAAGTTCGCGTACCACCACCACCTCGGCACCGTAGTGGAGAGCCAGGCCGATATGGATGCATTCATCGCGGCGACCTCGCCGAGCGTCGGCTTCACGCTTGATACTGGCCATGCGGCGCTTGGCGGCGTGAAGGCGATCGACACGATCCAACGTCACCCAGAGCGGATCGCGCATGTGCACTGCAAGGATGTGCGCGGTGCTGTGCACGAAGAAGCGCGGCGCACCGGGAAGAGCTTCCTCGATGGCGTGCTTGCGGGCATTTTCACAGTGCCAGGCGACGGAAGCATTGATTTCGGCGCGGTGATGAAGGCCTTGAAGGAGATGGATTACAGCGGCTGGATCATCATCGAAGCCGAGCAGAATCCAGCCCTGGCCAATCCGAAGCAATATGCTCAACTGGGCCTGGCGACACTCAAGCGTGAAGCGGCAGCGGCTGGTTTGATCTGACGGAGCATGGGATGCCTGACTTACGCGTGCGGCCGAAAGAACGGGACGATAGCGGCGCCGTCCTCGAAGTGACGCCGGAGAGCGCAGGCTGGACTTATGTCGGTTTCAAGGTGCTGAAGCTTGATCCCGGCGAAAGCGCGGGCGGCGGCGAATCGGCGCGCGAAGCATGCATCATCGTGTTGTCGGGGCGTTGCGATGTGGAAGTCGGCGGCCAGCGTTTCGAAAACATCGGCCGGCGCATGAGCGTGTTCGAAGATGCGCCACCGGCCGCCGTGTATGCGCCGGCCGGCGCACTTTATGCGATCACAGCGCGCACGCCTTTGGAAGTCGCAATTGGTTCTGCGCCGGGGCAAGGCGGCGGTGAGGCTCGGCTCATTCCGTCGGATCGGATTTCGCGTGAAACACGCGGCCAAGGCACGAACACGCGCTACGTCCGCAACATTCTGCCGGAGACGGAGCGTGCCGATAGCTTGTTGATCGCGGAAGTGATCACGCCCGGCGGCAACTGGTCATCCTATCCGCCGCACAAGCACGATCGCTTGGCAGAGCCGGAAGAATCTCACCTCGAGGAAGTGTACTACCATCGCCTCAACCCGCCGCAGGGCTTCGCCTTTCAGCGGGTTTATACCGACGACCGCTCGCTGGATGAGACTGTGAGCGTCGAAGACGGCGATGTGGTGCTGGTGCCACGCGGTTATCACCCGGTCGGCGCGCCCCATGGCTACGATCTCTATTATCTGAACATCATGGCCGGGCCGAAGCGGACCTGGATCTTCAACAACGATCCGGCGCATGCGTGGATTGCCAAGAAGAAATAAGAGGGGAAGCGCGTGGCGGGTGGAGTACTGAAAGCGTTCGCGACAGCCGCCGATGCGCCACTGATTGGCGATCAGAAAGAGATCGACCGGATTTTCAAGTCGACACGCTGGCGCGTGATGTTCGCCATCACGGTCGGCTACGGGCTGATTTACACCTGCCGCCTCGCTATCGGCATGGTGAAGCCGTCGATGATCGACGCAGGCATCTTCACGCCGGCGGAGTTCGGTCTGATCGGCTCGGCGCTCTTCTACACCTATGCGCTCGGCAAACTCACCAACGGCTTCTTCGCCGATCACTCGAACATGCGCGTGTTCTTGACGTTCGGCTTCCTGATGACCGCAATCTGCAATGTCGGCATGGGGTTCGCCGACACGGTGCTTGTTGCGGCGACAATCTGGGGCGTGAACGGCTACTTCCAAGGGTTCGGCGCGCCCGGCGGCGTCGTCGCCATGACGCATTGGTTCTCCAACAAGGAACGCGGCCGTGCTTACGGACTTTGGAGCACGGCGCACTCGATCGGGGAGGGGCTGACCTTCTTCGTGATCGGCGGCGTCGTGGCGTACTTCGGTTGGCGTTGGGGCTTTTTCGTGCCGGCGATGATCGGTTTCTTCGCGGCCGCAATGATGTGGCTGATGGTTCGGGATCGGCCGCGCACGATGGGCCTGCCGACGGTGGCCGATTGGAAGAACGATCACCTGCCGGAAAGCGAGGACTCGAAGAGCAAATCCACCCTCGCGCTGCAGTTCTCCATCCTGAAAAATCCGGCGATCTGGATTCTCGCGCTGTCGAGCGCGGCAAACTACGTGACGCGGTACGCGATCAATTCGTGGGGCCCGCTTTACCTCCAGGAAGCGCGCGGCATGAACGAGATTGCGTCAGGCACCATGCTGATGATCTCGACGCTTGCCGGCATCGCGGGCTCGATCCTGTACGGCTTGATCAGCGACAAGTTCTTCAACGCGCGCCGTCCGCCGGCGAACCTGCTGTTCTTCGTCGTTGAGTTTATTGGGCTGATGCTGATCTTCTTTGGCCCAACGGACATCGTCACACTCACCATTGGCATGCTGTTGTTCGGCCTTGGCCTCACCGGCCTCGTCGCATCGCTTGGCGGTTTGTTCGCGGTCGACATTTGCCCCAAGCGCGTCGCGGGCGCGGCGATGGGTGTAATCGGCGTATTCTCTTACATTGGCGCGGCGATCCAGGAGAACGTCAGCGGCATCCTGCTCGATCAGCACTCGACCATGGTCGGCGCAGATCGCGTCTATGACTTCATGCCGGCAATCTATTTCTGGGTTGGCTCATCGGTGCTCTCCATGATCCTTGCCGCCACGTTGTGGCGCACGAAGCTGCGTGACTGATGTCGCCGCTGCTTCAAGCCATGACGGAAGCCGCGCGTGCGGCGGGTGCAGGTCTGATCCAGGACTCTGCGCGAGTGCGCGCTGAACTGGGCGTGCAGAACAAGGTTGGCCCGGACTTCGTGAGTCAGGCTGATCTGCGCGCTGAAGCAACGGTGAAGGCGATCTTGACGGAGTTCGCGCCGGACTATGCGTTCCACGGCGAAGAGGGAGGCCGCGTCGGGGGCGAAAACTCTGATCTCACCTGGCTGGTCGATCCGCTCGACGGCACCACGAATTTCCTGTGGGGCGCGCCGCTGTTCGGTACCTGCATTGCGCTGGCGCGTGGCGACGAAGTGCTGGCGGGCGTGATCAACATGCCGGTGCTCGGTGAAATGCTTTGGGCGGAGAAGAGTGGCGGCGCGTTCTTGAACGGCAAGCCGATCCACGTTAGCGACAAGACGCGGCTTGAGGACGCGGTGATCGCATTCGGCATTCCGCATGCAGGCAAGCCCGGACACGACGTATTTCGTCAGGAGATGGGCCGCCTCACGGTGAAGGCGACGGGCGTGCGTCGCACCGGCTCGGCCGCCGTGGATATTGCCTACACAGCTTGCGGGCGTTGGGACGTCTATGTCGAGCGAATCGTGGCGGCGTGGGACATCGCCGCCGGCGTCGGCATTATCCTCGAAGCTGGCGGGCGTGCGACCGATGCGGACGGCAATCCCTTGAAGCTTCATGGCGGCAGCGTCTGCGCCGGGGCGCCCGGTTTGATCGAACCTCTCACGGCCGAAATGCGCGCGGCCGCGACGGACCTCAGAAAGAGCTAAAACATGAAACCACGTCGCCGTTCATTGTTGGCCCAGGCCGGCCTGGTCGCCGCATCGCTGCCGTTCGCGCCGCGCGCTTGGGGGCAGGCGCTGGGCTATCCGCGCGCGCTCCAGGGTCCGATGGTTGGGGCCCCGACCGCGACCTCCCTCAGCGTATGGGTGCGCACAAGTGGCACGTTCAACGTCGAACTCGAAGTAGCGACGCGGCGCGATTTCGGCGATGCGCGGCGTTCGCCAGCGGTGGTGGCGAACGAGGGTACCGATTACTGCGTCATCCCGCGCATGGAAGGTCTCGCACCGGGGACGGCGTATTACTATCGGCTGCGCTTCGATAGCGTGCTCGATCGCTACCAGCCGTTGCCCTATCGCACCCGCACCGCCCCGCGCGCGCGCGCGAATTTCCGCGCCGCGTTTGGCTCATGCGCGCGTCTGCAGATCGATACCGATCAGCGCATCTTCTCAGTGGTTCAGGCGCTTGAACCGGACCTGATGTTCTTCCTCGGAGATAATATATACGCCGACAGCGTCGATCCTGCCGCCATCGCCGACCTCTACCGCCGCCAACGCGAGATCGACCGGCTGAAGCCGGTGATCCGTTCGACGCCGTGTCTCGCGATCTGGGACGATCACGATTTTGCGCTGAACGACAGCGACAAGACCAATCCGATCCGCGAACAATCGTTGCGCTTATTCAAGAATTACTGGGCCAATCCGTCCTACGCACGTGACGGCGTGCCGGGCATCTTCTTCAAGTACGCCTATGGCGGCGTCGACTTCTTCTTCCTGGATGGCCGGTACAATCGCGACCCGGCCGCCGCACCGGATGTGCCCGGCAAAACTATGCTCGGCGCCGAACAGAAAGCGTGGCTGAAGGACGAACTTCGCGCAAGCCGCGCGCCCTTCAAGGTGCTGGTGTCGGGCGGCGGCTTCTCGAAGGCCGAACGCGGCGGCGATTCCTGGGCCGTGTATCAGCACGAGCGCAACGAGATCTTCGACTTCATTCGAGACAATCGGATTGAAGGCGTGTTCGGCATTTCCGGAGACAGCCACATGGGCGAGCTGAATTGCGTGCCGCGCTCCGAACAGAACGCTTATGACTTCTACGACTTCTGCTCCTCGCCGCTGGCGAATTTCCCCGATAGCGATTTCGTTGATCAGATGCCTGAGGTCCGCATTCGCCCGACCTTCACACGCAGCTGCAACGTTGGTCTGATGGAGTTCAGCTGGGACGAGGGTGGCCCGCGCATGAGCTACACGCTGTACAATACGATCGGCGCGCCCGCCTGGGCGCCGGTGGTTCTGACGCCGGCCGATTTGCGCAATGGCGTTTCCACTTGGCGTCAGAAAATCGATCCGCTTGAGTTGCAGCGGCTTGAGCGCTACCGCGCCGGCGGCAGCTACTACGATCCGGATGGGTCCTAACGCGTTTCGGCCGTCGCCGTCGGTGACGACCGTTTCTACCGGGGGCTGCAGGAGGTCGACTATCCGCTGCACGACCGCGACTACCTCATCACCGTCTGCGGGCGGCTCCGCTTGCACGGAAAGAAAATCCACATCTCAACCGCGCTGGCCGGTCAAAGGGTCGGCATCAAGGAAGTTGACGACGGCATTTGGCTCGTCAGCTTCATGCACTACGATCTCGGCTACCTCGATCTGGAGCAGAAAACCTTGCACCCCCTCGACAACCCGTTCGGCCCGAGGTTGTCACCCATGTCGTAGGTACAGACTGTTACACATGTCTCCGGGCTGGACCCTTAGGCGGTGGCGGCCCCGGAGAGATTCGAACTCCCGACCGTCTGCTTAGGACGCAGCTGCTCTATCCAGCTGAGCTACGGGGCCGCTTCGCGTGAACGGCACAGCTAGGAAAATCCGCCTGCCGGGGCAACTGGTTTGCAGCGTCCCGGGCTGGACACCTCGCGACCCGAAGGACCATCATGGCCGGGCGGGATGAGCGGGGAGAGATCATGGCGCAGAAATACGCCAATGGCTGGTCGCAGGCTGCGGCCGGACTGACGGCGCTCTCGCACACTCAGGCCGGCGTCTTTCGCTGGGGCATTGTCATCCTGCTGACTGTCGTTTGGCTCGGCGGCGGCTTCTGGCTGTGGCGCGAACTGCCGTTCTCGGAGGCGCTTTACCGGACGCTGAGCGCGGTCAGCATGTGGGACGAATATTTCAACGCCGCCGATCCCATGCGTGAAGTCGTGCGCTATGCGGCGCTCGCCGCGCCGGTGGTGGGCCTGCTGTTTGCCTTCTCCGGCCAGCTCGGCCGCTCGCTGGCGCGCATCTTCAACCTCGCCGCCGCCCATCATATTGTCATTGCCGGCGACAGCCCGGCTGCGTTGTCGCTGGCGCTCGATTGCCGCAAGCGCAAGGATTCGGTCATCCTCATCGCCGACGCGTTACCGGCGGAAACGGCGCTGGGGTTGAGGCGGAAGGGCGTCATCGTGCTCGACGGCGCCGCCACGCACGTGGAAACGCTGCGCGGCGCGCGCGCGCACCATGCCGCGCATGTGGTGGCCTATGAGCCCGACGATACCGCCAACCTCCAGATCGAGGCCGCGGTGCGCCGCCTGGTTGATCCGAAACGCAAGCCGCCGATCGGCGTCCACGTGGCGACCCGGGCGGCCATGCTCTTGAAGGAAGCGCGCGAGATGCGGTCGGCGCAGATGCGCAAGAAAAAGCCCGCTACTCTGCCGATCGATCCCAAGCCGTTCTCCCTGGATGAAATGGCGGCGCGAGCGCTGGTTCAGAAGGAGAGCCAGACCTTGCTGTCGCTGGCCAAGCAACTCGGTCACGATCGCGTCCATATCGTGTTTTTCGGATTCGATCGCGCCGGCGAAGCGGTTGCGGAACGCGTGTTGATGAGCTTGTGGTCGGCGCATTTCGCCCCGCCGCGCCTGACCGTGCTCGCCCCCAACCCCGAAGCGGTCGAAGCCGGCTTCCGCGCCCGCCATCGCGAAGCGTTCGCACATCCGCAAGTTTGGAGCGCCGATATCGCCTTCCTGCCGTTCGATTGGGACGCAGCTTCGATTGGCGCAGAACTGCTGCAGGGGGTCGAACAGCAGCGCGGCAAACCCACCGCATTGGTCGTTTCCACCGGCGCCGATCCCGGCAACATTCATCTCGCAATCGCGCTGAAACGGGTGTGCAACAGTCAGCCGAGCTGGCCTGCGCCGATCTACATGCGCGAAACCAGCCAATCGGAATTTTCCCAACAATATGCGCGGGGGGACGAAACCGAAGAGCTCGACGCTTACCTGCAGGCGTTCGGCGCCCATCAGCTCAATTCGACGCGCGCATGCATTATCGATGGCGTGCTCGACCAGGGCGCAGCGATCGCGCACGAGCATTACAACAAAGGTCTCGGCAAACGCGACGCCATGAGCATGCGTGAATTGCAGACGGCGATGAAGGATTGGGGCGACGTGCTCGAAACCTATCGCGCCGCCAACCGCGCCGTCGCCGACTCGGCCATGGTGAAAGTCTGGGACGCCGGCTGGCGCCCGGCGATGAAAGGCGAGAAGGGCGACACCGCCCCGGCGATAGCCGGCGAGTTGATGGAGAGGCTGGCGAAAACCGAGCACGATCGCTGGATGGCGGAACGGCTGATGGCGGGTTGGAGACCGACCGTCCCTGGCGAGGGCCGCAATAACGACCTCATGACCCATGACAAGCTGGTCGGGTGGGACAGTCTCGGCGAGGCCGACCGCAACAACGACGTGGTGCAAGTGCGCGCGGCCATGGACGTCGCACGCATCACCCACAAGGAGGGGTTTGTCCGCCGTTAATTGCCAAGCGCTTCGCGTAGCTCGGCGACTTGCGCCAGCTTGGCCTCGAACTGCGACCAGTCGTCGTGCGCTGCGATCGGCGCCCACGAGCTTTCGACGTCGTCGATCAGCATGGTGTGCGGTCTGACCGCCTGGAAATAACGGTGGGCCAACACCGCTTCAGCGCCGCTGCCGGTGCGGGCTTCGAACCCGTCGCGGATCGGCGTGAATGCAGCAGCGGCGTAAAGTTCGGCTTGCGGGCTCTGGGCGGCGCGATCGGCGCTGGCCGACCCGCAATACCAATCGTGGAAGAACTGATCCCAGCCCGCTTGCGTTTCGGTAAGCCAACCGAACACCGCGGAGGCGAAGTCGAGGTCGGCCTCCAAGCTCCCGGGCACGAGCCGGAGCCGATCGAACAACGCCTGCCGCAGCGCCGACTGGTAGGCGGGGACAAACCGGCGCAACTCGGCTTCCAAGTCTGCGGCGGGACCAACCAGGCTCAGTGCGCCGCCGAGCTGGCTCAGCGCCCAGGACACCGCCTCCGGTTGCCGGCCGAACGAATAAAGTCCGGTTTCATCGAAATACGCCGCGGTAAAGCCCGGATCGCTCGCCGGCACGAACCGCCACGGCCCATAATCGAAGCTTTCGCCGGTGATGTTGAGATTGTCGGTGTTGAGCACGCCATGGACGAAGCCAGCCGCCATCCAGCTCGCCGCCAGCCGCGCATTGGCTTCCACCACCTGGCCGAACAAAGCTGTTGCCCGCCTTGCGCCGGCCAGGGGCGAGAGTTGCGGGTAGTAGGCCGCGCAGGCGTGTTCGATCAGCGCGTCGATCAGATCGGGGCGCTCGAAATAGGCCAGCCGTTGGAACGTGCCGAAGCGAATGTGGCTGTGCGAGAGCCGAACCAGCACCGAGGAGCGCGTCGGCGAGGGTTCATCACCGCGCGTCAGCGCCTCGCCCGTCTCGAACAGGGAGAACGCCTTCGACGTATTGACGCCCAACGCCTCCAGCATTTCGGCGGCTAACACCTCGCGGACGCCGCCCTTGAGCGTCAGGCGGCCGTCGCCGAAGCGCGAATAGGGGGTTTGGCCAGAGCCTTTGGTCGCGAGATCGAGCAGCCGGCCGCGATCGTCCCGCAATTGGGCGAAGAGGAAGCCGCGCCCGTCGCCGATCTCAGGATTGTAGCTGCGGAACTGATGGCCGTGATAGCGCATCGCCAGCGGCGCCGACATGTTTCGGGGCAGCGGTTCGAAACCCGCGAAGTGCGCTTCCCATTCCGCGTCGCTTAGTGCGTCGAGCCCCACGCGCGCCGCCCAGGCCTGGTTCCGGCGGCGCAACTTGTGCTGTGGAAATCGCGCGGCCGCCACCTGATCGGCAAATTCCGGCCCGAGTTTGTAGAACCGGGCGTCGGGCCTATATCGCTCCGTAACGGGCATGACGTTTATCTAGGCTGGAGCGCCGGCGGAGTCATGCATCGGCATCGTTCGATCGCCCGTGACGTGCGGTGCGATCTATGGCAGAAAATCCGGGGGCGAAGAGGAAGTCGGGACAGATGTCTGCGCGCGTTCTGAAGAGCACAATCGGCGCACTCGCGGCGCTCACTACGCTCGCGGCATGCAACGACACCGCCAGCGGCGCGAAGACCGAGCAAAGCTCTTCCGAACGCGTCGCCGAAGCGCTCGATGTCTGCGCCGAGGGCGGCGGCGAGTTCGCCCAGAACGTGTGCGCAAATCGCACTTTGTCGGAACTCGACAATCAGGTGCGCGACGCCTTGGTCGCCGAAGCGGCCAGCGTTTCGGACGCGGGCGCTCAGCTCCTGGTGCAGAACCAGCAACGCTGGCGCGAAGCCGCGCGCGTAAGCTGCCGCATCGTCGATCCCGAGGCGCAGCCGACGCCCGAGCAGCAAAGTTGTCTCGAGAGCGAGTTTCGCGCGCGCGCCCGCGACGCAGCCAACACGATCGAGGAGATCGGCGGTTATACGTTTCAGCGCATGGAGCTGGTCGACGCCGCGCCGGTGGCTGCCGAGATCGCTTCCAACCTCGGCGGCGCCGACATCGAACCGATCGAGCGCAACATCCGCTTTCCGCGTATTGACGGCCCCCAGACGCCGGAGATTCGCCGCTTCAACGAACTCGTCGCCCAGCAACCGCAATACCGGCTCGAGGACGCGGTCAATGAGCGGGTGGAGTACACGATCAGCTATGCCGGCCCGGAGCTGATCTCGGTCCGCTTCAATTCGACCTATGACGGTCCAACCCTCGCCAATGTGGCCAAGGCAGTGCGGGTGGTGTCGGTGCTGATGACCGAAGGCCGGCCGCTGACGGAAACCGACGTGTTCGTCGCCGAGTCCCGCTGGCAGGATTTCATCACCACGCGCGCTGTCGCGGAAATCCGCCGTCAGCTTCCCGATTACGGGCCTCCGCCTCGGCGCGACGTTTATGAAACTGCGACGAAAGCGCATCTTTGGCTGGTGACCGAGGCTGCGCTGGTCTTGGTGTTCCCACCGCAATCGATCACTGGCTGGAGCTACGCCGATCCGGCCGACGGGCTCGAAGTCGCGATCCCCTGGGCGGACCTGCGCGCGTACCTCAATCCCGCCGCGCCCGCGCCGATCCGGCCCGCGGTCTAGGGCACGAACGTCACGGCGGTCGCCGCCTGGTCGGCCCAATAAAGATAGCGGATCTGCCGGAAAACCGCCTCCGCCGTCCTGAAAGCTTCGCGCGCCTGCGCGCGGCGTGAGCTTTCGTCCCGGCTGGCGAACAAATGCGCCAACCCAACGACAAGCTGGGTCATGGCCCAGTCGGCTGGCGCCGCACTGCGTGTGCGAAACTCGTGGGCGTCGTCGAGTGCTTCCATGGCAGCGCCGAGCAGCGCGCGATCCTGGTGAGCGAGAAGCGCCAGCGCCAGATTGTGCTTGGTTTGCGCCCACGCCATCGGCGCGACATCTCTGGTGCGCACTTCGAGCGCGGCCTCGTGCGCAGCAACGGCTTCGCGCAGTGTGGCGCGATCGCCAGAGGCCATCACGCGCAGCGCGCTGCCGAGGGCGTCCTGACTCTCGGCCCACGCATACGGGTCCGCCTCGCGTGTGCGCACCTCCAGCACTTCGCGCAGCATTTGCACCGGGTCGCCAGGGTCGCCCCATTGAAGTCCAACGCGTTCATGCACCAGCGTCGCCGCCACCGCTAGATTGTGCTGTGTTTCCGCCCACTCCATCGGCGTGGCCTCGCGGGTTCGGATGCGGAGCGCCTCTCTATAGTTTTCGACGGCGTCATTCAGCCAGAACCGGGGTTCGCCAGATACTCCGCGTTCGCCGATGACGCGAAGCAGCGTGCCATACCGATCAAGCGCCGCTGCTTGAGCCGGGCTTCCCGGCTCGAAGCCGTGACGCGCGCCATAGAGCGCATTTACGGCCACGCTCATCGCCGTTGCGTCGCCGCGTTCGCCCAGCAGCAGCGCGACGCTCCCTAAGGCAGCGCTGGTTTCCAGCTCCTCAGCGTCTCCGGGCGCAAGTGACCACGCCTCGGTTGAGAGAATTGTCGCCGCCTGCTGCAGCGCGTCGCCGCCGAAGCGCACGCCGCGCTCGCGCAGTGCGCTTGCGCGCTGCACCGTATAAAGCCAGCGCTCGCGCGCGCCTTCGGGCGCACGCGCCGCAGCTTCGCCGTAGCGGCGCGCCGCGTCGATGTAATCGGCCGCAACGAAGGCAAGCCGCGCCGCTTCGGCCATGTCGGCGGCGTTGGCAAGCCGATGCACGTTGCGCTCGGCTTCGCGCGCCGCATCCTCTTGCGCCCAGCGGGTCTCCAGCGCCTCGCCGGTGCGCGCAATGAGCTGGTCATAGAGCCCACGCGCTTCGGTCAGCCGGCCGGCTTCCGCCGCGGCGATGGCCTGGTCGCGCAGGGCCGCGAGCGCCGGGTCGGTTTCCGTGCGCCGGCGCGCGTCGACGAGGTAAGTTCGCAGCTCGCGCGCGCCGCTTTCGATCAATGCGGCATAAGTATCGAAATCGAGATTGGGCTGGGCGCCAAACAGCTCGACAGCGATGTTTTGTACTGCGGCGTCGCGCAATTGGTTTTCGTTCGCCAGCGTCGTGAACCGCGTCTGCAGCAGGCTCAGCCGGCGATTGAGTTCCCGTTCCTGCGCGCGCGTCAGGTTGCTCGATGCGATGCTGTCGGGCAGGGGTTGCGCCATTGCCGCAGGGCTCGCCAAGGCAAATGCGAGAGCCGCCATGCACCAGGTTAGTCGCATTTGCCGCCTCCCCCGCTGCAAGGCTAAGCACAAGCGTGTGGGCGGCGCTACCAATTGAAGCGGGACGGAAGCCGCCTGCTTGGGCTAACCAGCGCTCATGACCGTGCGCGCCGGCTCGCTCTTCGCACTCATTGGCGTTGTGCTGATCGGCATGACGGGGTTCGGCGTTTTCTTGCCGATCTTTCCGTTTCTGTCGCTCGAACTCGGCGCTACGCCGACATCCACCACCATCGCGATGGGCGCATATTCGTTCGGTCAGCTGATCTCGTCCCCGTTTTGGGGACGCCTTAGCGATCGGGTGGGACGCAAGCCCATCCTGATCGCAGGCCTTGTCGGCGGGGTGATTTCTTACCTCTGGATCGCCCAGGCCGGCACGGTTTTCGATCTCGGCGCTGCACGCCTGTTTGGGGGTCTGATGGCAGGCAATGTCGGCGCAGCGTTTGCCGCTGCCGCCGATCTCGCCGACGACAAGACGCGTGCGCGCAATATGGGCTTGCTCGGGGCTGCCGTTGGCCTCGGCTTCATCGCTGGCCCCGCACTCGGCGCTCTCCTGATTGGCCACGAGCCGAACCGGCAGAGCTTTGCGCTCGTTTGCTACGCCTCCGCCGCATTGGCCGGCCTCGCCGCACTCGCAGCTTTGGTGCTGTTCCGCGAGAGCCTTGCGCCGGCAGCCCGAACACGGAGCCAAGCCTCGCCGCCGCGACGCTTGGCGCTGCTGGCGTCGCGTCCTACGCTGACGCGTTTCGTCATCGTCATGTTTCTGGTCATTGCCGCGCAAGCGCTGATGGAAACCACCTTCGGCCTTTGGGCCGACGCCGAACTGCATTGGGGTCCGCGCGAAGTCGGTTGGACGCTTGCCGCACTCGGCGCGGGCGCGGTGCTGCTGCAGGGCGGCGGCGCGGGCAGGGCCGCGCGCGTGCTCGGCGAACGCGTGACGCTGCTGGTCGGGCTCGCGCTGTTCGCCGCCGGCTTTGGGGGATTGGCGGTCAGTCACGAAGCGCCCACCATGGCGGCATCGCTCGTGGCGTTGACCATAGGCATCGGCCTCGCCACGCCGGCGCTGAACGCGCTGATCGCCGTTCAGGCCGCTGAAAACGAACGCGGCGCCGTGATGGGGTTGTCGCAATCGGCTTCAGCGCTGGGGCGCGTCGCCGGACCGCTCGGCGCCGGCGCCTTGTTCGATCAACTTGGCTCGGGCGCGCCATTTGCCGCGGCAGCGCTGCTGATCCTTGCTGCTGTATTCGTCGCGCTCACCGAACCTGCGAGAGAAGCGCTCGGACGCACGCCTTAGTCTTCGTAATCCCGCCACACCCCAGCCCGATCGCGCACTTGGTAGCCGTTGCCGGTCTTGCGCACGGCCGGGGAGGCCAACGGCGCCTTGCCGCGCCCGCCGGGAATATCGAGCACATAAGCCGGCTGCGCCAGACCTGACACACGCTCCTGCAGCGCCTGCGTCAGCTCCTGTCCGCGCGCGACCGAACAGCGGAAATGCGAGGTTCCCGGCGCCTTGTCCAAATGATGCAGATAATAGGGTTTCACCCGCGCCTCGACCAAAGCGCGCATCAGCGCTTCGAGCGTTTCGACGTCATCGTTGACGCCGCGCAGCAATACTGTTTGAGCCAGCATCGGCACGCCGCCATCGACGATGCGAGCTATCGCCGCGCGTGCTTGCTCGGTCAGCTCGCGGACGTGGTTGGCGTGCAACACGACGTATGTCGTCGCGCCCTCGACGCGCAACGCCTCCACCAGGTCCGGCGTCACCCGCAGCGGATCGACCGCCGGAATGCGCGTGTGCCAGCGAATGATCTTCACGTGTGGGATCGCCGCCAGCCGCTCGCCGATTTCGCGCACGCGCCGCGCCGAGAGCAAGAACGGATCGCCGCCGGTGAGGATGACTTCCCAAATCTCGCTGCGCCCGGCGATGTAAGTCAGCGCCGCATCCAGTTCGGCGCCGGTCAGCGTGCCATCGCCTTGTGGCCCCACCATCTCGCGCCGGAAGCAGAAGCGGCAATAGACTGGGCACACATGCACGAGCTTCAGCAGGCAGCGGTCGGGGTAGCGATGCACGACGCCTTTCACCGGCGTGTGCGCATCGTCGCCAATAGGATCGCTCAGCTCGTCCGGCGAAATCTCAAGCTCACGCGCATCCGGCCGAAACTGCGCCGCAATCGGATCGCCCGGATCGGTGGGATCGATCAGCGCGTCCATCGCCGGCGTGATCGCGACGGCGTAGCGGTGCGCGACCTCAGCCAGGGTGTCGCCAGGTTGGACCGCGCGCCTCCTGGCGGGCATGCGGGGCGGAGCCCCGCGCTCCAACTTGTTGCCACTCGCGCCCAAACTAGACTCCAAACGCTTTCGCATACTCAACCTTGCCGCCGCCGGCGAACACGCCGGGCTCGAACTCCAGCGCCATGAAATGCGGCCCGGAGAAGGGAGCTTGCAGCGATTCTGCTAACGCGGCGGAAAAACCAAAGCGGGGATAGTACTCCGCGTGCCCCAGCACAATTACGCCAACGCAGCCCAGATCTTTGCAGCGCGCATTCCCTGCCCGGATCAATTCGCCGCCGAGACCCTTCGCCTGAAACGCCGGCAACACCGAAACCGGCGCTAACGCCGCCGCACGAAGAGTTTCGCCGTCACGCGCGATTATCAGAGGCGAATAGAGAATGTGCCCCTGGATCGCGATCTCGCTGGCCGCCACCAGTTCCACCAGCACATCGCCGTCGGCGCGCAGTTGCGCGACGAGGTCTGCCTCCTCCTCCTGCCCAAACGCATGCCGTATCACTTGGCGGATGGCGGCATGATCGAAAGCCGTGACGTCACGGATCATTGTGGCGTCCACAGCACGTCGTTGATGTGCCGCGCCCCGGTCGCCAGCATCACCACGCGATCGAACCCCATCGCCACGCCGCTGGCGGGCGGCATGTGCGCCAGCGCCGCGAGAAAGTCTTCATCGATCGGCCAACGCTTGCCGTAGCGCTGCTGTTTCTCATCCATCGCCGCGACCAGCCGCGCGCGCTGCTCCACCGGGTCGATCAGTTCGCCAAACCCGTTGGCCAGCTCCACGCCGCACGCATAGAGCTCAAACCGTTCCGCGACGCTTGCATCGTGCGCGCACCGCTGCGCCAGCGCAGCCTCGCTGATCGGATATTCCGTCAACAGAGTCATCGCTCCGTCGCCAAGCTGCGGCTCGACGTGGTGTACCAGTGCTGCCGAAAACGCGTCGCCAGCCGCCGGCATCGGCACTGGGCAAAGTTGCCTGAACGCTTCGCGCACGGTGATGCGTTCAGCCGCGGTGAATGGATCGCAGCGCCGATCGCGCCATTGCAGCGTCGCGCTGCTTGCCGCCCGCGCCGCCACGCGGACGATCTCCACGCAATCATCCATGACCGCTTCATACGGCGCATGAGCGCGGTACCATTCGACCATCGTAAACTCGGAGGCGTGCAGCGGTCCCGACTCGCCGCGCCGCCATGTCTTGCCGAGGAAGAAGAGCTTGCGCTCGCCGGCCGCGAGCAGCTTCTTCATCGCGAATTCGGGGCTGGTGTGCAGATAGCTCTCGCCCACCTCGAACGCATCGATGTGCGTTTCCGCCCCTGGCGAACCCGTCAGCATCGCAGGCTCGGCTTCGGTGAACCCCTGCGCCCAAAACCATTCCCGCACCGCGCGCTGGATCGCCGCGCGGGTGTTCAGGAAGGGTTGTCTGTCCAGGTGGCGAGCGCGATCCCAAAAAGGCGAAGATGGCGTCATTTTGCGCCCCCGCATGAGGAACGGTCGGCCGCGAAGCGGCCCGGGAAGCAGATGGCGCGCGCGTCAGTGTCGCGCTTTGCCAAACCGCAAAATCTGGCTAGAGAAGCGCCCACTTCCGGTCCTTTCGGGTGTTTCAGGGCCGCCGGGCGCTCCCGGCCGCCGAGTGAGGTTTACGTGGTCAAAGTCATCGCCAGCGACGTCCGCAAAGGCAACGTGCTCGAGCACGAGGACGGCAAGCTCTACGTGGTCATGAGCCACGAAACCTTCCGCCCCGGCAAGGGCACGCCGACCACGACCATCGTCATGCGCCGCATCGTCGATGGCGTGAAGACCACGGCCGTGTTCAAGACCACCGATAGCCTGGAGAAGGCATTCGTCGAGCAGATCAAGCATACCTATCTCTTCGACGATGGCGACGCCGGCCTCGTGTTCATGAACCCGACAACGTACGATCAGGTGCATCTCTCGCGCGACATGGTCGGCGACAGCGTCGCCTACCTGCAGCCGGAAATGGTGGTCGATCTCACCATGTACGAAGGCCAGGCGCTGTCGATCGAACTGCCGCCGCGCGTCACCGCGACGATCGCAACCACCGAGCCGGTGGTGAAGGGGCAAACCGCATCCTCATCGTACAAGCCGGCGATGCTCGATATCGGCATCAAGACCATGGTGCCGCCGCACATCGACGCCGGCACAAGGGTCGTGATCTCCACCGAAGACGGCTCCTACGTCGAACGGGCGAAGGACTAGTCTCCACCGATGACTTTCGCCGTTCACATCGATCCGGCGCATGCCGAGGAGCGCGCATGATGCCCTGGTTTCGTCTCTTCGCCAGCGGCGAGGATTTTCCGGTCATCATCGATGGCAACGTCGAGATCGTCGGTTTCTACACGACGCGCTACGTCGAGGCGCCGACGCAAAGCGAAGCGGAAGCCATCGCATCGGAACTGCTGTTCGACGATGAAGATCTGCAGCCGCCGCCAGGAGACTGGAGCGATCTGCAACCGCGCATCGTGTTCGAGGAGGTCGAGAAAGTCGCCGAGCCGATCGACATCAATGACGGTTTCTCATTCTTCCCGATGGATGAAGACGAGGAAGAGCAGTGATGGCCAGGAAAGCTACCATCTATCACAATCCGAAATGTTCCACCTCGAGGCAGGTGTTGGAGACGATCGAGGCGGCCGGCTACAAACCCGAAGTCATCGACTATATGAAAGCCGGATGGACGAAGAAACAGCTCAAGGATCTGTTCGCCGCCGCCGACGTCACGCCGCGCCAGGCGCTGCGGACAAAGGCGCCGGAGGCGGAAGCGCTCGGTTTGCTGAATCCCAAAGTCTCTGACGCGAAAGTTCTCGACGCCATGATCGAACATCCGGTTCTGGTCGAGCGCCCGTTCGTGGTCACCGCCAAAGGCGCGCTGCTGGCGCGGCCGAAGGAGCGCGTGAAGGAAGTGCTTTGACCGCCGGGCCGTGCGGCGCCGCTCCAAGAGGCGTTTGCAGGCTGACGGGCAACGCGGTAAGCAGCTTTCTACCGGTCAAGGGAACGCGGTGGAAAACCGCGGCTGCTCCCGCAGCTGTAAGCGGCGAGCTCGTCGGCCATCACCACTGCGCGCGGATTTGATCCGAAGCGGGAAGGGGCCGAACGAGCAGCGACCCGCAAGCCAGAAAACCTGCCGGCATGAAACGCTCTTGGCCCGGGATGCGGCCGCGGAGGTCGCATGCGCCGGATCATTGCAGTTCTTGTCCTCGCGTGCGCCACGGCCGCGCATGCCGCGCCGCGCCGCGTGGTTTCGCTCGACTATTGCGCCGACCAGTTTGTGCTGGCGCTGGCTGATCGTGAGCAGGTCGCCGCGCTCTCGCGCGGCTCGCTTCGCGACGATTCCTATTTCCGCGCGCGCGCGCGCGGCATCCGTCAGACGCGCGGCACGCTGGAAGAAGTGCTCGCACTGCGCCCCGATCTGGTCGTCCGCAATTGGGGCGGGCCGTGGGACGCCGCGCAAATGTATGGCCGCTTCGCGGTTCCGGTTCTGCAGGTCGGCGATTCGCCCGACTTCGCCGCCGCCCGCGCCGATCTGCTCGATGCAGCACGAACGCTCGGCCATGCCAATCGCGGCGCCGCGCTCGCGCGCGATCTCGACACGCGGCTAGGGCGGCTCCGCATGCGCCGCAGCAATGCTCCGGTGATGTATCTTTCCGGCGGCGGCGCGGTTGCCGGCCGCGGCGCCATGATCGATTCGGTCATCGATGCTGCGGGCGGGCGCAACGTTCGCACCGAAACCGGCTGGCAGGTGCTGCCGGTAGAGCGTTTGGTGCAAACCCCGCCTGCGCTGATCGCCATCGGTTTCTTCGATACCGGCCGCGATCGCGTCAACGCCTGGTCGCCTTCGCGCCATCCGGCGCTGCGCCGCGCGCTCGCTGATGCGCGCACAGTGTCGCTGCCGCCGGCCGCGATTTCCTGTGAGGCTTGGTACGCCATCGATGCCGCAGAAACGATCGCAGCTGCGCTTGGCGCCCGCTGATGAGCATCGGTTTGCGCACCTCTGCGATTCTGATCGCGATCGGCCTGTGTGCGCTCGCGGCCGCGCTGTGGCTGGGGCCGACGCAATTGGACAATCCGCTGGCGGGCGACGCCGCCACGCGCACGATCGTCTGGGAAATCCGTTTCCCACGCTCGCTTACGGCCTGGATCGTTGGCGCCGCTCTCGGGCTGTCTGGCGCAGCATTGCAAGGATTGTTGCGCAATCCGCTTGCCGACACGGGCGTGCTGGGTCTTTCCGGGTTCGCTGCGCTGGGGGCCGTCATCGCATTCGCGTTCGGTTTCGCCGCATGGGCGCCGGTGATATCGGTGGTGTTCGCACTCGCCGCCGCAATTCTCGTCACGACATTGGGCTGGTCCTCGCGCGGACCGGCCAGCCTGGTGTTGATAGGCGTCGGCCTGTCGAGCTTCGCCGGCGGCCTGATCGCGCTCGCACTCAATCTCGCGCCAAACCCGGGAGCGCTCGCAGATCTGGTCAATTGGACGCTTGGTTCGGTGGAGGGACGTTCGTTGGAGCATGTCGCGCTCGCCGGCGCTTTGCTGGCGGCAGGCGCTGCGCCGATCTTCGCCGCCGCGCGCGGCTTGCAGGCGCTTACGCTCGGCGAAGAAGCTGCGGCGGCAATCGGCGCCGAGCTTTCGAAGACCCGCACCCTGGTGGTGCTCGGCACTGCGGCATGCACTGGCGGCGCGACCGCGGTCGCCGGCGTTATTGGCTTTGTCGGCATAGCCGCGCCGCATCTGGTGCGTGCGCTGGCGGGGCCCGATCCGGCGCGGTTGCTGTTGCCGAGCGGACTGGCCGGTGGAGCCATGCTGGTGGTTGCCGACATCGCCGTCCGTTTGCTGCCGACCGATACCGAACTGAAGCTCGGCGTCGCCGCAGCGCTGATCGGCGGTCCGGTGTTTGCGCTGATCGCAGCACGTCTCGCATCGCGCGGAGGCGACCGATGAGCGCGCTCTTGTCGCTGCATGGCGTCAACGTGAAGTTGGGCCCGAGCCACGCGCTCAGCAATGTTGCGCTCGAAGTTGGCGAGGGCGAGGTCATTGCTCTGCTCGGGCCGAATGGCGCCGGCAAGACGACATTGCTGCGTGCGGCGCTGGGGCTGATCCCGGCGCAAGGTGAGATCCAGCTCGCCGACCGCCACCCGCATCGGCTCAGCGCGCGCGAGCGTGCGCTCCGCGTCGCTTATCTGCCGCAACGGCCGCAGACGATTTGGCCGGTGTCTGTCGAGGCGCTGGTCGCGCTCGGCCGCTACGCTTACGGAGCGGCGCCCGATCGGCTCGGCGCGCGCGACCGGGCCGCGGTGGAGGCCGCCATCGAGGCCTGCGCCTTGGCGCCGCTGCGGACGCGGCGGATGGACGAAATCTCCGGCGGCGAGAAGGCGCGCGCCCACTTGGCCCGTGCGCTTGCACAACAAGCGCCGCTGCTGCTGCTCGACGAACCGACAGCCGGCCTCGATCCGGCGCAAGCGCTCGGCGTCGCCGCCATCATTCGGCGGCACGCGCAGACCGGCGCGGTGGTGTTTTCCACCCACGACATCACGCTGGCGGCAAACACCGCCCAGCGTGTGCTCCTGCTGAAGGACGGACGCATGATTGCGGCGGGCGCTCCGGAACGGGCGCTGACGCCGGAAGCGCTTGGCGCCGCCTACGGACGCGCCGCGCGGCTCGAGCGCATCGGCGCGAGCTACGTCGCGATCTTCGAGCCTAGAGCTTGAATTCGCCGCCCTGAATTCTTGCATAGAGTTCGCCAGTGAGCGGCACGTAGGCATGCTCCTGCGGGTGATCGAAATAGAGCGCGTGCTCGATCTTCGCGGGGTCGAAGCCGTCGCGCACCAGATCGACCTTGCGATATTTGAAAGTACCGGTGGTTTCGATCGCCGGCGTGATGCGCAGGAACAGCGGCCGCGCATAGCCGGGAAGTTCGCGCACGAGTTGGTCGCGCAATCCTTCGAGCTTGAAGCTTTCGCCGGGCGTTATCGCCGCCATGCCGGCGCGGCCGTCGAGCTTGTCGATTTTCACACCATAGACGTTGGCCTCATCGACGCCCGGATGGCGGGACATGACTTCCGACACTTCGGTCGTCGACACGTTCTCGCCCTTCCAGCGGAAAGTGTCGCCGATGCGATCGACGAAATAGAAATAGCCGTCCTTGTCCTGACGCATCAGATCGCCGGTGCGGAACCAGGCGTCGCCGCGTTCGATTACGTCGCGCAGGATCTTGCGTTCGGAAGCGGCTTTGTCGGCATAGCCGGTGTAGTTATGGCGCGCATCGTCCTTGATCAGGCCGACTGCTTCGCCCGGCTCGCCTGGTTCACATAGCACGCACAAGCCGTCTTCGCCGCGTACCGGTGTTTCCGATTCGACGTCGAACTTCACCAGCCGCACCGCGAAATTGCCTCGCAGATAAGGCGGCACGCGTCCGATCGCGCCCGGCTTGCCGTCGAAATTGAACATCGAGACGTTGCCCTCGGTCGAGCCGTAGAACTCCATGATGCGATCAATGTCGAAGCGCGCCTGAAACTCTTCCCAGACATCCGGCCTGAGCCCATTGCCGAAGGCGAGCTTGACCCGGTGCGCGCGGTCCTTCGGGCTCGATGCTTGATTGACGAGATAACGGCAGAGCTCGCCGATATAGACAAACATGGTGCAGCCATGCGCGACCACATCGTCCCAGAAATGGCTTGCCGAGAATTTGCGCCGCAGCACGACGACGCCGCCATTGAGCAGCGCCGCGCCGACGCCGCATAAGCCGCCGGTTGCGTGATAGAGGGGCAGCACGCAGTAAAGCACGTCTTCGGCGTTCGCCTTGGTCGCGGCGGCGAAACTGCGCATGTAGAGCTGGGCGCGCATATGCGTGATCTTGGCCGCTTTCGGCATGCCGGTGGTTCCGGAGGTGTAGATGTAAAGGGCGATATCGCGCGCCTTGAGGCCGGCGCGGCGCGACTTCGGCGGCCGCCCGGGCGCGAGCTTCGGCTCTTTCAAGTTGAGGAAATGGCGATCGTTCGCCACCGCGAAACCGGCATCGATCACCCAATATTTCAGCGGCCGGGCAAGCCCGGCGCGGATGGTCTCGACCGCAGCCAGACCTTCATTGTCGGTGATGACGTGATCGGCGTTGGAGATCGACAGCGAATGTGCGAGCGCAGCGCCGGTGAGATTGTTGTTGATCAAGGCTGCCGCGATCCCGAGCTTCGTCAGCCCGACCCAGGCCGGGATGTACTCGGCGCGATTGGGCAGCAAGACGGCGACCGTTTCGCCAGCTTTGACGCCTTGCGCATCGGCCCAGGCGGCGAAGCGATTCGCCAGCGCATCGAGCTGGCGATAGGTGTACCGCTCGGCCTCGAACACGAGCGCGGTGTGATCGGCGAACTTGTCGACGGCGGTTTCGAAATCGTCGCAGATGAGAATATCGGAATCCGGATCGATCTTGCGCACGGCCAGAAGCGTGCGGGCGAGGCCGTCGAGAAACCTGATTTCACGAGAAATCCGCTCGAGCGGGCCCATCCATCGCCTCCGAGGGCGAGAGATAAGCGTGTTCGCGCGGAAACGAAACTGGTCAGACTACCACAGCCGTGAACGCCGGCGCGATCGGCGCGAGGGCGAGCAGGAGCGTGATCAGATAGGCGGCGCGGCGTTTCATCGGTCCCTCCGAAGCGGGTCCGGTTTAGCGCGGCGCTGTTGCAGCCATGTTGCGCGATCGTTTCAGAACGGTGACCATTCAAGGGCGCTGCCTCCTCGCAGCGCGTCCGTCGCGCAGGACCGCGGCGCTCACAGACACCCGGCGAGCGTGGTTGCAAGGCTCTGGTCCCAGGGAATGACGGCGACGTGGTCGCCGACCTTGACCGCGACACGCGCTTGCGTCGCGCTCAGCGCCTGGGCGGCGCGCTTGCCTTCCGGCGTTGTGAGGTCGGCGCTCATATTGGGGACGTCGCCGGTCGGGGTGTAGAGCCCAGGCAAAGTGATAGTGGCGGTGTCGGTGATAATGGTCAGCGTGTCGCCATGCTCGGCGGGCAGGTCGATGGTGTTCATCAGAAAGCCCCCGCCGCTGCCGTGATCGCACATGACCGACAAGTGATATTGCCCCGGCCCGCCGCCATAACCGGCCGAAAAATTGCTTTCATCGGCGTTGGAATGCCATTGGCCCTCGGCCAGGGCCGCGCTGGCGAGCATGGCGGGATCGCCCGGCGCATCATTCGCGGCGTCGCTGGGCGCCTCGGTGGGCGTGCAGGCGGCGAGAAGGAAAAGAGCGGGGATCAGGAAACGCATGGCGTCCGTTCTAGCAAAGCGGCGGCGCGGGGCTAGCCGCTTTCGATGCGCCTTCGCGCCATCGCCGTGTGTTCGCGCAGCAGCGCAAAGTCGGACTCGGCGATGACGTGCGGCAGGTTATCGGGATGGCGGGTCAACTCGGCGGCGCGGTGGGGCGTGGCGTGGAGCCGGCGCGCGAGGCGCTTGGCGTAGGGTCCGGGATTGTTGAACGCGCGCAGCATCGCCTCGGCGCGCTCGGCCAAGGGCCAAGCGGAAGTGAGTTTGGGCGGCGCGCCGTGCGCTGAAACCCAGCGTTCTTCGCGCGAGCGGTGCGGCTTGTGTTTTTTCGGCGCGCCGGCGTCCTCGCCAGCGAGCCTTGCGCCGTTGCATCGCCGGTCGCCGGCGAGACGCCGGCGGTCCGACAGGCACCGGAAACTCACGCGCCAGGCTTCCGGCTTGTCGGCCTCGAAAGTCACGAGACGGCGCACGCATTTGCGGGCGGCGAGCAGCTTGCCGGCCTGCAGCAGCGGGCGCGTGTTGGGCTTGGCGTAATGCGAAGCTTCGATCAGCAGCAGCTGGCGCATCAGCGCCTCGCCGGCGCGCAGCCATGCGAGCAGTCGCTTGCGCTCTTTTTGGTTGTGGGTGTGTTGCCGGGCGATGTGCGATGGATCGCCGAACAGCGCAAACATGGTGGCGATCAGCGCGCGCGCTGCGGCCCAGAGTAGCGGCGGGGCATGGGTGACGGGGGCGGCGGCGGCGAACATGTGCGCCGGAGCATACGGCCGGCGCGGCGCCGGTCGGATAGATTTTGGCGCGAGCGTTGACGGCGCGGGGAATTTGGGGCGTGGGTGGGGGACAGAGGGGTGAAAGTCCCCGATTTTTCAGCACTGCTTACAGTGAGACCGCGTTGACCTGCCGCGCCCACCCGAGTCCGGCTTCGAGGCGGCCCTCAACCGTCGTCGTCTTCGATGGCGCGCTCGGGGATGTCCATCGAGTCGTGGAGGACGCGGAGGATGGTGAGAGTCGTGTCGTCGAACGTGAAGACGAGGATGTGACGCGGCCGCTTCGGCCCAGCGCCGCGGGTGCGGGCGTGGCGTAGGTGGAAGAAGTGCAGGCCCGGCATGTCCTCGTGCTGTTGAACGCCAGAGCGTTGCGGATCGGCGCAGAGCAAATTGAAAGCTCGTTTCATCAACGCGCCGTACTTGTGCTGAGCGCCGGCGCCGAAGGAGCGACGCGAGTAGGCGCGAATGGCTTTGATGTCGGCGCGAGCCTTCGGCTTGCGCTCGGGCCGTCTCATTCAGCGGCTTTGCCGTGCGCGGCCGCTTCTTCGGCCGCGATTTCCGCTTCGATCTCTGCGTCGATTTCTTCGAAGAAGGCGTCGATATCGTCGATCGGGACCGCCGGGCCGGACTCGATACCTTCCTGGATCGCGACCTGAAGCGCGGCGAGCTTGAAGGCGCGCTCCTCTGCTTGGGCGTAGAGCAGGCGCAGGCCCGCCCGCACCACTTCGGACGCATTCTGGTACTGCCCCGACTTGATCTGAGCGGCGACGAACTCGTCCAACTCGTCGGTGAGGTTGATGTTGCGGGTGGCCATGAGGGGAGGATGGGGCCGTTGGCAAAGATTGGCAAGTCCCGGCCACGCTGGATGGCCGTTTTCAAGGATCGGGCGCAGAATGGGCTCTTCAATCCTGGAGGGGCGGATGGTCCGCGGTTTTCTCTTCGCAGCGTTGTTGGTCATGTCGGCGGCCGCGGCCGCTCAAACACCCGAATTCGGAAACCCGGTCGGTCCCGGCGCATGGCGCATTGAGGTGGTGCGCGACGTGATGACGGATCGGGCGCGCGCACGCACCGTTCTGGTGAGCGAAGCGCGCAACGCTGCGCTGATCATTCAATGCGAGAGCGGCGCGGGCAGCCGCGTCTATTTCGGTGTGGAGTTTCAGGAGTACCTGGGATTTTCGACCGATCCGATTCAGGAGGCGATGATCCGCTTCGACCAGGAAGCGCCGCTGACGACGCGGTGGCTCTACGAGAACAGCATCATTCAGCAAACCGATCAGCGGCGCGTGGCGGCGCTGGTGTCGGTGTTGCGCGGCGCGCGGCGCGTTGCTGTGCGGGCGCTGAAATGGAATCTGCCACGGCATAATTTCGTGGATGCGACGTTCGATGTGACCGGCAGCGCAGAGGCGATCGACGCGGCGTATGCCGCGTGCGGGCGGGCGGCGCCTTGAACTTCGCGGAACCATCCTCGGGAGGTGGGGGGCAGGGCGAGGGTGGGGCGCAGGCGGTCAGAATGACATTGCGCCATTACTTGATAGCGCGGCGCCGGACCCTCACCCTGCCCTCCAGCACGGCGCGAGGAGGTTCGCGCCGGCGTTAGCCCGGCTCTTTGCCTTCGGGAAATGCGCCGATGTAGTCGAACCAGGACCGGCATTCGGGCGCGCACCATTCGATGAAGTCGAGCGCGTGTTGTTCGGCGATTTCCTTCGAGGGGAAGAGGTCCGGGCCGCGCGTGACGCCCGGATGCCAGACGCCGGCGCCAGAGCTTGGCCGGCGGCGCGGGCTTTTTAATCCGCTCTTGGAGGTCGAGCATGGGCGGCGATGTAGGGAGCCGGCGGCGGATGTCAGCGGCGCAAGGGAATTATTTTTGAGGCTTGACGCCGGCAGAGGCGTGGTCAGTGCGGACCGGCGGATGCTCGCTCCGAACTTCGTAGCCGAGCTATTCGATAATTATCTTCAGGCACCCTTTTTTTCGCCGGCCAAGGCGCCAATTGAACGAGGCCTTCCTTGCGAAGCCCTGCAGCGATTTGGCCAAGTTCTACCCGACGCACAACGTGAGCAAGCATCAAACGCGTCGCGACATCGCCAAATCGCTCAGACGCCGGTGGCTCGGCGGCAGCAGCCAACATCGCGTCGCGCGCCCGGCGCTGCTCTCCCTGCAGAAATTCCGCTGTCTCGTCACGCGTCATGTCGTGAAGAGCGAACAGTTCGCCCTGATCGGTTTCCGCCACGGCGCGCTGCTTTAGTTCTGCGCGCACCTTTTCTTGAGCTGTCAGCGCTTTGATTTGAGTGTGGCGGAAGACGCGAACGCCCTCTGGATGCCTAGTGGCGTAGAACAACGAGTAGAGTACACGATCGGAAGTTGATTTTAGGACCTCGGTAGAGAGGCTATACGGATACTGACCGACGTGCACGAGTGATTGGCGGAAGCACTCATGAATTGCAGCCTTGCGATCCTCGGCCTGGTCAATCGCCCCACGCCAGTCAACTCCCACAAAGAGCCGGTCCATTGAATCGCTCACGGGCTCCCATCCGGCGAAGCGATTCACGAAGTCGAACATAAAGTTGAACACGACTTCGCAATTCCCGCGAGAGATCAGCTTGCCCAGCTCCGCCATATCGACGGACCAGCCTTTCGGATCGACAAAGACGAACGAGAAGGCACGCCCAAGCTCCGCGTTGATCGCACTAATGCTGTGGTTGAAGTCACCATGAATGGTGCGGACTATGAGGTCCGGATATCTCGCCGGGACAGTCTCAAGCCTCGCGTAAGCCTCGGCGTCCGCCTCGACGAGGACCGCCTTGACGGAAATCGCTCGACCGCGTTGCGCAAGTCCGGATTTGACTTGCCGCAGCTTTTCAAGCGCGAGCCCGAACGATGTATCGGTGAATTGTTCGTCGGCGCTTTGCCAGGGCCCGGCGAAGCCGTCCACGTACGCAATCTCATCGTGAACGTGGCCAACCTTATAAAGTAGGCCATCCAGATACGTTTCGAGGAATGTGTGCTTTACGAACGCCTGCTCGCGACCCGCGTAATTCTCAAGCTCCGGCATCGCTCATTCCGCAGCTATACGATCATGAGGCTTGAACGGTATCTCGTCCCACGTGCGCTCATCAAGCAATCTGCCATTGGCTTTCGGCCGCGACCCACCCCACTGCTTGAAGAAGAAGGGTACTTTGGCAGCCTTGCATTGATCTCTTATTTCCCGAACCCAGCAGATGTCGATCGGCCTGTGGCCAGGACCGCTTTCACCGCCGACGATAACCCAATGGATGCCTTCCAGGTCAATGTCGCCGATCGGGCCAAGCAGCGGTTCGATTGACAAGAAACGAACTGCAGCAGGCGTAGCCTGGAGGTGCCTTAAGCGTGACCGCTGCGAGGAGTCCTCAAACGAGACGCCGAGCCAGATATGCGATGGCGCGCCGGCGTCTCCATAACGCTTGGTTACATATCGTTTGAGCAGACTGCTGCGCTTCGTCAGCACCTGAAAGATGTGCCAGTCAGCGCGTTCCATGACGTCGAAGACGCGATCGATGTACTCAGTTGGAATCTCTTTGTGAAAGAGATCACTCATCGAATTCACGAATATGAAGCTGGACCTCTTGAGCCGGGTGGGCTGCTCAAGTCGGTGCGGATGCAGCTTCAGATCGAAGCCAAACTCATACGGATGGTCTGAGATGCCCCGCCAGCGCTCGGCAAAGCGCTCCGCATAGCAATTGTCGCAGCCGGGGCTGATCTTTGTGCAACCCGATACCGGATTCCACGTCACGTCCGTCCATTCAATGGTCGATGTTTGGGCCATGAGAACAAAACATGAACTTATTTATCGGTACGTGCAAGGCATGGTTGAATCGTCTTAACAATTCGACTCTGAGCGGGCTCTTGGTGGAACCGTCCAGCTTGTGCCTCTGGCGGGCCGTTGATGGCCTTCTCCGCTGCTCGTTTGAGCGCGGCCTCAACTTTGGCGATGTCGAGCTTGCTGGTCATTTCCGTTTAGTCTTTTAGCGGCACTTCAATGTTCCCGCCGCTTTCACGGAAGCGTTCGCTCATCTCCGCCATGCCGGCTTCCTGCGCTTCTTTCGCTTTCGCGTAATCCCGCACGTCCTGCGTGATCTTCATGCTGCAGAACTTTGGCCCGCACATGGAGCAGAAGTGCGCGGTCTTGTGGGCGTCTTTCGGCAGGGTTTCGTCGTGGTAGGCGCGGGCGGTGTCGGGGTCTAAGCCTAGATTGAACTGATCTTCCCAGCGGAATTCGAAGCGCGCGCGCGAGAGGGCGTCGTCGCGCAGGCGCGCATAGGGGTGGCCTTTGGCGAGATCGGCGGCGTGGGCGGCGAGCTTGTAGGTGATGACGCCGGTTTTGACGTCGTCGCGATCGGGCAAACCGAGATGCTCTTTCGGCGTGACGTAGCAGAGCATCGCGGTGCCGAACCAGCCGATCATCGCAGCACCTATGGCCGAGGTGATGTGGTCGTAGCCGGGGGCGATGTCGGTGGTGAGGGGGCCGAGCGTGTAGAAGGGCGCTTCGCCGCAGACTTCGAGCTGCTTGTCCATATTCTCCTTGATCTTGTGCATCGGCACGTGGCCGGGGCCTTCGATCATGGTTTGCACGCCGTGCGCCCAGGCGATCCTGGTGAGTTCACCGAGGGTTTCGAGTTCGGCAAATTGGGCGGCGTCGTTGGCGTCGGCGATGGAACCGGGGCGCAAGCCGTCGCCGAGCGAGAAGGAGACGTCGTAGGCGCGCATGATCTCGCAAATCTCGGCGAAGTGGGTGTAGAGGAAGCTCTCCTTGTGATGGGAGAGGCACCACTTGGCCATGATCGAGCCGCCGCGGCTGACGATGCCGGTGACGCGGCTAGCGGTGAGATGGATGAAGGGAAGCCGCACGCCGGCGTGGACGGTGAAGTAATCGACGCCTTGTTCGGCCTGTTCGATGAGCGTGTCGCGATAAATTTCCCAGCTCAGGTCTTCGGCGACGCCGCCGACTTTTTCGAGCGCTTGATAGAGCGGCACGGTGCCGATCGGTACGGGCGCGTTGCGGATGATCCAGTCGCGGATGTTGTGGATGTTGCGCCCGGTGGAGAGGTCCATGACGGTGTCGGCGCCATGGCGGATGGCCCAGACCATTTTGTCGACTTCCTCGGCCATCGAGGAGGTGACGGCGGAATTGCCGATATTGGCGTTGATCTTCACCAGGAAGTTGCGGCCGATGATCATCGGCTCGAGTTCGGCGTGATTGATGTTGGCCGGGATGATGGCGCGGCCGCGGGCGATTTCGGCGCGGACGAACTCGGGGGTGACGAAATCGGGGATGGAAGCGCCGAAGGATTCTCCATCTCGTTGGAGGTTGGAGCGCGCGGCCTCCGGCCGCGCATGCGTCGCCGGAGGCGTCGCGCTCCCTCTCCGCATATTCTCCCGTATCGCGACGAATTCCATCTCCGGCGTGATGATGCCGCGGCGGGCGTATTCGAGTTGCGTCACGCACTGGCCGGCTTTGGCGCGGAGCACGCGCGGTTGCTTCGGGAACGGCGGGGTGAGCTTTTCGGCGCTGACGTTGCCGTTGTCTTCCGGCTTCACTTGACGGCCGTCGATCTCTTCGACGTCGCCGCGCGCTTTCACCCAGTCCGCTCGGGTGCGGGCGAGGCCGGTGTTGATGTCGATGGTCGCGGCGGGATCGGTGTAGGGGCCGCTTGGATCGTAGATCGTCAGCGGCGGTTCGTTCGCGGTGGGATGCAGCGCAACTTCGCGGAACGGCACGCGCAGATCCGGATGCGCGCAGCCCGACGCGTAGACCTTGCGCGAGCCGATGAGCGGGCCAGTCGTCACCGACGGCGTGAAAACGGATTGCGACTCTGGCTTGTTCATGTGCGCGCCTCCCTACGCCGGTGCGAGCCGGATCAGGTTCGACGGGTCGCAGGCTCACCTGCCTCTCAGCCGCTTCCGCGCGGCCCCCCGGACTATGGATGCGGGCACCCTACGGGCCGGCGCGCATGGTTTCAACGACCCCGTTGACGCTTTCCTTCGCGGTGTCATGATGCCACACGACTTTGCGCGATGAACAGCTCTTTTGCTGTTGTTAGCAGATGTGGGAGGGTAAGTTGAGACATGTCCTGGTCCCTGTTCTGGCCATCGCGCTTTTGCTTGCCGGCAGTGAAACCCTCAACGCGCAGGTGAGCGCAACTCGCAGCGCGGACGGGAAGTTCGAACTCTATCCGACGGGCCGAGGCTGCTTCGTCGCAGCCGACCATTACGACCAACTCGAATCGTATGAATGGGATGGCGCCTGTACCGCCGACGGCCTGATCACCGGAGAGGGGGTGCTCCGTGGCCGTTGGCGAGACGGCTATGGAAGATCAATCAGCGAGCGGCATGGCCGCGCTGTCGACGGGCTGATGCACGGGCGCTTCAGAAGCTTGTTATTTGTAGAGAGCGCGCCAGACTACCCGAATCCCCCCAGAGACCCCATTGAAGGCTTCACGCCGCCGGCCGGATACGAGTGGGATGTAAACAGTTACAACTATTTTTTTTCGGCGGATGCGGCAGAATACAATACTCCGGAACTGATCGCCTTCCGCGACGCGCAACTCGCAGCGGCGCGTGCGTCCACATCGCCTAGCGCAAGTTCTGCGACGAGCGCGGGGCCGGGTGCAGTAAGCGCTTCTCCCGACACCGCGGCAGTTAACAGCTGTATCGACGCTGTGTTCGGCGCTCGCGCTAATGGCGCGACGCCATATTTCACCAACACCTGCGCGTTCGCGATAAATTTCGAGTTCTGCAACTCAGGCGCACGCGAAGGCTCCAGCGCGTGGATGCTGAGCTGCGAAGGCGACCACGGCGGCATGGAGTCCATCGGCGCCGGATCGGTTGAACAACCGGCGACCAAGACCGCGGCGATCGGTGGTGAGGACGTCTCTTGGTTCGGCTGTCGCGCACCGCTGACACCGAGCGCCGACTTCGATCCCGCGCAAGGAAGACTGATGGGACGGTGTCAGCCGTAGTGTGGCATAGGCGGAGGCAATTGTCCGCTGCAGGGGAGGTATGAGATGCGTGTCACAGTCTTCATGTCGATCATGGCGGCGTTTGCTCTCTTCGCACCGGGCGCAGCGCGCGCGCAGCAGATGCGTGGGCTGACCGCCAGCGACTTGCAACCGTGTGCGACGCAGATTCGCGCCTTCTACGATTTGCGAATCGGGGGGCTTCGAGATGTCATCAACGGGCCCGAGATCATTCGCGAGATTGAATCTGAGGGACCGTTTGAATGGTTCCTCACCGCAAACGATGGCGCAGGCGGACCAGAGTATATGGGCGGTATGACCGGTCCCTACGACAACGACGGCGCCTACGACGCGTCCATAGTTGCCAATGTTGCTCGCTATGTCCGCGAAACCGCGAACCGGACGCCCGATCCGGTCGATCGTTCGAACCCGCATCTCGTCCATCTTTACGAAGAATACCACGCGGCAGAACTCGCGGCGCAGTGCGCGGCGCGGCTGTGGGTCGCGCGTTACGACGCGTTGATGGCGAACGCATCTGCGCCGGCAGCGGCGCAATCCGCCGTGACACACCAGACTGCCGCGCCAAACGCGGCGCCAGCACCCGTGTCCACGGTCGATGCGAGCGAGATGAGCGATTGTCTGGACATCGTGACCGACGTCCCCGGCCCGTACGTCACCAATACCTGTGCGTTCAGAGTGAACTTTCAGTTCTGCAATCTCAATGCGCGCGAGGGCTCCGATCCGTATTTCTTCCGGTGCGAGGGCAACCACAGCGGGCTTGAATCGATTGATGCGGGTTCCTCGGCGCAGCCCGCGACCAGGCGCGTTCACATCAGCGGTCGCGTCGCGCTGTTCGCTTGCCGCGCGCCGCTGACGCCCGGCGACATCGAGTTCGATGCCGGACAAAGCAAGCTGTTGGGGCGGTGCCAGGCGTGATGTGAACCGCGAGAGAGCTAGGCAGCGCGCTTGGCAAACCAGCCGGCGAAGCTGAGCCAGGCGCCGATGAGCGCCGTGACGGCGCCGGCCGCCATCACCACGGGGCCATTGCCGATCATGGCGTTGGCGACGCTGGCGACAAGGTCGGGCGCCAGCAGCAGCGAAACGCCGCGCACCACGGTGAGGGCGCCCAGAACGGTGATGAGGATCGCGGTCAAGCTGCCGAAATGATGATGGGCGGCGATCAGCACCATGCCGGCGATCAAGGTGAAAATGCCGGTGACGAAGGCGAGCGGGGCGTTGCCGACGATCGCGGGAATCATCAAGGCCAAGTCGGCGAAGCGCACGATGACGACGGCGCCGACGATGAGCAGCAACGGGCCGATGACCCGGGCGCAGAAGCGTGTGGTTGCAGCTTGGGATTCGGTCATGGGTTCAATCCTCGCGGTTCGATCCAGAGCGCTTCGGCGCGGGCGATGACGGCGCCGCCGGCAGTATAGATGGCGGTGGCGGCGCGATGCTTGCGGCCGTCGCTGGCGATGGGCCAGGCGGCGACGATCAGCTCTTCGCCAATGCGCGGCAAGTCGTCGGCGTCGATGCTGGCGGCAAGGCGGGCGAGCAGCGCCGCCATCCCCGCGCCGGGCAGCGACCAATAGCTCGGGCAGTCGAGCGCGGCGTGCACGAATTCCGGCGCGACGCGGCCGTCGCCGCGATCGAGATCGCGGGTGGGCGTCCAGGTGCAGGCGACCATATCGCGGCCTTCGACGGCGCCGGTGTAGAGATGCAAGCCGTCGTGCGGCGGCCGGCTCGGGCCGCAGGTGAAGCAGGTCGAATAGCGATGCGCTTGCAGACCGGCGTAGCGTTTGGCCGCGGCGCGCGCCTCGTCCAGGCTGGGCGCAGGCAGCGGCGCCAGATCGAGCGCTGTCGGATGGGCTTCGCCGAGCAGGGTGTGGCCGTCATAGAGATGGACCGAGCCGTCGACCTCGCCGGTCAGCCGCAGCGGAACCCCTAGCGGCGGCGGCGCGCGCAACGTCGCTTCGCTTGCGCCGTCGAGTTCGCGCGCCATCAGTCCGCAGACATAACCGCCATTGCCCGAACCGGGCGGCCCGTTGAACCGCGGGGCGATGGTGATGTGCTTTGCCGTCATTGGCTCAATTGGGGCCTCAATTGGACCGCTATCGCACGCGAAAGCATGAGTGCCGCAACGGGCGGCGCGGCGTCAACGGTTGCGCCGGCGCCGGCGCGTGCGCATGCTGCTGCGGCGAGGAGAATCGATGGGAACGACGGCGGATTTCACCATTCTCGTGCTGCTGGTGGGGGTGGGCGTCGGGCTCTGGACGGTGCTCGACCGGCTCGCGCAGCTGCAGCGCGACATCGATGCGCTGAAACGCCGGGCGGACCTCGATGAAGGGCCGCGGCGGGATTAGCGCGGCTGCTGCAACGGATCGGCCAAATCGGCATTGGCGGCGATCAGGCTGAACGGCGGCACCGGCAAATGCCGCTGCGCGAACAACAGCCCCGCTTCGTCGAATGCCTGCTTGATCCGCTTGTTGAATTCGCGCTGCACCCGCCACTGCTCGCCGGGGCGCGTGCGGATGCGGCCTTTCAGCATGACGGCGTTGTCGGTGATGGCGTCGACGCCGGCGATCTCCGGCGGCGACAGGATGGCGGCGGCGAAATCCTGGTCCTTCGCCAGCTCGTCGGCGGTCGCGCGCAGCACCGCGAGCGCGCGGTCGAGATCGGAGAGGAAGGACAATTGCAGATCGCACACGGCATAGGCGAAGATCTTGGTGCGGTTCGAGATCACCTGCGCTTCACTGTAGGGGAAGATGTGCAGCGTGCCGTCATAGGCGCGCAGCTTGATCGTGCGCAGCGACATTTCTTCAACGACGCCGCCGAACTCGCGGATCTGGACGACGTCGCCGACGGAGACGGAATCTTCCATGATCAGGAACAGGCCGGTCAGGAAATCCTTGACGATGGTTTGTGCGCCAAAACCGACGGCGAGGCCGACAATACCGGCGCCGGCGAGCAAGGGACCGATTTCGACGCCGACCTCCGAGAGCGCCATCATCGCGGCGATAATGACGACGACCGTGGTGGCGAGGCCGGCCAGCACCGGGCCGAGCGTGCGAATCTGTGCAGCGCGGCGCGGGTTGCGGGCGCGGCGGGCCACGCGCTCGAAAATCCGGCGAATGCCGAGCTGGCCCAATTCGATAGCGCCGAGCGCCAGCACCAAAATGATGGCGATGCGGCCGAGCGTGGAGAAGATCGCATAGATCGGGCTGTCGCGCAGACCGCTGAAATCGAAGCCCCACACCCGCAGCACGACGATCAGCGCGCCGACGAAGATGGCGATGCGGGCCACGCGCATGGTCCAGCGGCCGATGCCGATGCGCGGTTTCGCCGCCCCGTCTTCCTTCGGAGCGATCCGCTCCGTCAGTCCGCTCAGGATGAGCCGCAATCCCCAGACGACGATGGCAGCGCCGAACAAAACCAGGAACGAAAGCCCCGCACGCAGCAGCGCCTGCTGCGGATCGAGCGTGAGCACGGCGGAGACGAAGTCTTCGAGGTGTTGGGCGAAAGTATCGAAGGAGCCGGCGGGCGCCGGCCGGGGCGGTGTCGTCAGCAGAATCATGCGGTCGCGATATTAGGGCGACGGGCTTCGATTTCGAGCGCCTTCATGCGCCTGGCCTGGCGAAGAGGAGCACGGCCCATCCCAAAATCAGCGTTATTCCCCCGACAGGCGCGAGCAAGACGAAGGTGCGCTGATGCGTGATGGCGAGCGCATACAGAGTTCCCGCGAAGATCGCCGCGCCGGCGAGAATGAGCGCGCCGGCAATGAAGTTGAGGCGGCCGCTGCGGTTCGCGATGGCTAGACTTGCCGCTGCAGCGCCCAGCTGCAGAAACGCCGCAAGCTTGATGCGCTCGAGATCCTCGGCGGAGGGTTGAATCGCGTGTGCAGCGAGAACCAGCATGATCAGAGCCGCCAATCCGGAAAGCGCGGCGCAGACATTGAGCAAACGCATCGGCGCTCCTAAGTTCTAACGCGGACTCGACATTTCGCGCACGGCCTACGAGGCCGCGGAGGGAGCGGCAGCATGCAGCCAAAACGCGAGATCGGCCGTTCCGGCATATTTATCACGCCTTTGATGCTTGGCGGCAACGTGTTCGGCTGGACCGCCGATGCAGCGGCGTCATTCCGCATCCTCGACGCCTATGTCGCTCAAGGCGGGGATTCGATCGACACGGCTGACGTGTATTCGGCCTGGGTCGGCGGACATCAGGGCGGCGAGAGCGAACGGGTGATCGGCGCTTGGCTGAAGCGGAGCGGCAAGCGCAATAGCGTCGTGATCGGCACCAAGGTCGGCATGTGGCCGAAGCGGCTCGGCATCAAGCGCGACAATGTAATAGCCGCTTGCGAAGAGTCGCTGCAGCGTCTGGGCGTCGAGACCATCGATCTCTATTGGCTGCACCGCGACGATGAAGCGACGCCGGCCGAGGAATATGTGGCCGCGCTCGATGAGTTGGTGAAAGCGGGCAAGATTCGCGCCTTCGGGGCCTCGAACTTCAAGCCGGCGCGGTTCGCCGAAGGCGTGGCGGAAGCGAAGCAGCGCGGCGCGCGTTTCGATGCACAGCAGCCCGAATACAATCTTATGAACCGCGAGATCGAAACTGAACTCATGCCGCTGTGCGAACGTGAAGGCGTGTCGTTGCTGCCGTATTACGGGTTGGCGAGCGGCTATCTTACCGGGAAATATCGCAGCGAAGCCGACAAGACGAAGAGCATACGCGGCGGGCGGATGGACAAGTACATGGCAGGCAAGGGACCTGCGGTGCTGGCCGCGCTGGACGATGCCGCCGCGCGCCACAGTGCGACGCCGGCGCAGATCGCATTGGCATGGGTGATGGCCAAGCCCGCAATTGCGGCGCCGATCGCCAGCGCCACCAGCGTGGAGCAGCTCACCGAGCTGATGGGCGCGTTGCGCGTGGAATTGAGCGCGGGCGACATCGCCGCGCTCGATCGTGCGAGCGCTTAGGGTCTGCTCTTTCGCCGCCAGCGAGATGTCCTCGGCGTCGGCAAGAGCACGATGAAGCCTACCCGGAGTCGGATGTGGTAATCTGTCCTTCGCCCGGATGGGGCGGGAGGGCCAAATGCTTTTGCGACGATTTCTAGAGCACCTGCGCAAGCAGCCGTGGACCGCCATCGGGATCGAGTTTTTGATCGTCGTTATCGGCGTGTTCGTCGCGTCGCAGGTCACGGAATGGAGCGCCGCGCAAGCGGACCGGCGACTAGGCCGCGAATACACGGCGCGCCTTGTTTCGGACCTCGAGCAGGACCTCGAGAATCGGCGACTCCTCGTGGCCTATTACGACGCCGTGTATGCAAGCGCCGAGCGTGCGGCGGTCCTCCTACAAGAGCCCAACCCGAACCCCAAAGCGCTGTTGGTCAACGCTTATCGCGCTTCCGAGTACGCCTTCTATCCGCCAACGCGCGCGACTTGGGACACGATCGTGTCTGCCGGCGATCTCAGACTCTTGCCGCAAGCTGCGGTTCACAACGGCTTGGCGGACTACTTCAGCTACGACGCCGCACGCGACGTGCTCGAGGACATGCGGCGAACCTCGTATCGCCAGCGCGTGCGGAGCTTGATTCCACACCTTGTGCAAGAGGCGATCAGAGAGCGCTGCGGCGACACGCGCAATGACGCCCAAGAAATAACAGGCTTTCGCGAAGACTGCGATCTCGATGTGGATGACGCCGCACTAAGGTCTGCGGCGCAGCGCTTGTTGCGTGATCGTGCGCTGTCGGACGATCTCGCCTATCAGTTTTCGACCGTGATCGCTGCGCGCGCAAACCTTGCAGGCGACGTCGCCTTTCTGGAGGGGGCGATCGCCGGGCTCAGAGAACCGGCGGGAGAGTAGCGGGCTCGACGCCTCGGTCGTCTTTGATCGGCGACTGGCTTGGCTTCAAATCCTGGCGTCAGCTTGTGTATGAAGCGCCCACGCCGCGGCGAGGTCCTGCACGATATGGCCGAGCGATTTGTAGGCGGTGATCTCTTCGGCGCTGCGGCGGCCTTCGATGTCGCCGGCCAACACCTGGCCGATCTCGCCGACGATGTGGCCGTCGCCGATCAGACCGGCCTGCTTGGCGCGCAGGAATTCGGCGCCTTGGGCGATAACGCCCTCGCGGCTGTCGACAAAGAAGCGGCTCATCGCCACGAGATCGCTGTCGACTTCGACCGGGCCGGCATAGCTGGAGCCGACAATGTTCACGTGCGCGCCGGGGCGGAGCCAGTTGCCTTCGAGGATCGGCTCTTTCGCCGAGCTGACGGTGCAGACGATGTCGGCATCGACCACGCAGGCGCGTGCTGTTGGCGCGGCTGTCGCATCGATCCCCAGTTCGGCCCCGATCCGGCCAGCGAAGGCATGCGCGCGCTCCGCTGAGCGGCCCCAAACGGTGATGGCGCTGAGCTTGCGCACTTTATCGATTGCGCGCGCGTGGGTGTGGGCTTGCTCTCCATAGCCGAGCAGAGCGAGGCGGCTGGCATCGCGGCGGGCGAGTGCATCGGTGGCGACGGCGCTCGCCGCACCGGTGCGTATCGCCGTGATCTCGCCGGCGTGGACTATGCACACAGGCGACCCGCTATCGGGATCGAACAGCACCACGACGCCTTGATGCGATTGTACGCCCTTGCCGAAATTCTCGGGGAACACGCTGATCAGCTTGGCCCCGAAGACGTCGCGCTCGCCCATGGCGCCGGGCATGACGCCGAACAGCCGCCCGTCCGCAAGCGGGACGATGGAACGCAGCAGCTGCCTGGTCCGGCCTTCGGAGAACGCGATCATGGCCTCGCGCACGATCGGGATGCAGAGATCGTAGCTAAGGCGGCGAGCCACCTCGTCGCGATCGATGAAGCGCATTGGCGTTGCCCTTGGGCCAGTCCATACTGGGCGCATGCTTGCGCCTGTCCGTCCGATCACGCTCGCCGAGATTATCGAAGCGCGCAAGCGCATCGCGGGTACGGCGGTGCGGACGCCGACCGTAAAGCTCGAACTCGGGCCGGGTGCGCCGGACGTGCGGCTGAAGCTCGAAAACCTGCAGCCGACCAACGCTTACAAAATCCGCGGTGCGGCCAATGCAGTGGCGATGCTGAGCGAGGCCGAGCGCGACAAAGGCGTATGGACGATCAGCGCCGGCAATGCCGGACAGGGCGTCGCTTACGCGGCGCGGGCGGCGGGCGTGCCGTGCAAAGTGGTGGTGATCGACACCGCGCCGGCGACCAAAGTGGAACGCATGCGCGCGCTGGGCGCCGAATTGGTGTTGGCGCCGTTCGACGTGTGCTGGCGGGCGCTGGAGCAGCACGCGTTTGCGGGCATCGAGGGCACGCTCGTGCATCCGTTCGACGACCACAATTTCATCGCCGGACACGGCTCGATGGGATTGGAGATCGTGGAAGATTGCCCGGAGGTTCGAAGCGTGATCTGCGCCATCGGCGGCGGCGGGCTGATCGCCGGCGCCGGCGCAGCGATCAAGGCCACCCGACCGGACGTGCAAGTGATCGGCGCAGAACCGGAGACGGCAGCGCCTTGGGCGGCTTCCCTCCAGCAAGAACGGCCAATGGAGTTTGCCTCCTGGCAGGCCTCGTTCGTCGACGGCGCCGGCGGACGCAGCGTCATTCCGCGGATGTGGGAGCGGATGCGGGCGGTCAGCGACGCCGGCATCGTGGTCGCGCTGGATGAGGTGAAGCGGGCCATGCGGCTGATGGCGGAAAAAGCCCGGATCATCTCCGAAGGCGCGGGCGCCTTGCCGTTGGCGGCGGCGCTCTCGGGCAAAGCCGGGGACGGGCCGATCGTTTGCGTGGTTTCCGGCGGCAACGTCGATCTGGCGAAATTCTGCGAGTTGATCGGCTAGCCGCGGCGCGCGTCGACGATGACCTCAGCTTGCGCGTAAGCGCCGCGCCGGGCGTCGCGAATGCATTCGCGTTCGCTGGTGATCAGTACGCCATGGCCGGCGCGCTCGACCTCATTGCAGGCGTCGCGCACGGTGTCGTCGATGCGGCGATAGAGTTCGGCGACGTCGGCGCGCCGACGCAGGTCGAGATCATTAGTGGTGACAAGGCGCTTGGTGGTCAGCTGTTCGATCCGGGCGCCGCTCGACGTGCGCCGGCCGGTGTTTTGGCGATAGACGCCAGGCGCTTCGATGACGATCTCGTCGTCGTAATAAGCATCGGCGTCATTATCCTGGGCCACGGAAGGAACGGCGAAGAGGGTGAGCGCGCCGATTGCGGCGGCGAGCAGGACGGGGGAGTGGGTCACGAAGAGCTCCGGTCAGGGTGCTGCGGCGCGCGTTGCGCCAATCCTGATGAGCGAACTTGAGTTCGGCGCGATGGTTCCCGGGACGGCGCTACCAGCCGCCGCCGCCGCCGCCACCGCCGCCGCCGCCGGATGAGCCGCCGCCGCCGGAACCGGATGAGCCCGAACTTTGCGGCAGCGCGCTCGAAACGCCGGAACTCATATTGCTGACGATGGCGCTGGTGAGGCCGCCGAGCGAATGCGAACCGGACGTGGTGGTCCAAGCCGGATTGTAGCGCGCGGCTTCTTCCGGGATCAGGCGCTCGAAGTGGCGCGTCCAAGGTTCTTCGACGTCAAGTGCAACGGCATAGGGAAGGAAGCGCTCGTAGCGCTCCGTCGTCATCGGCGGCGGCTGTTCGAGACCGACCTCGACGGCGTTGAGCTGCAGCTTCTCGGCCTTGTCCATGTAGAGGCGAAAGCCTTCGATTTCGCCGCGGACTTGTTGACCCTTCTGCGTCGGCGCCGGCATCAGGTAGAGAAAAACGGCGTTCATCAGCGCGAGCACGACGACGGCGAGCGTGTGCCAGAGCGTCCATTGCGTCACTTGCGTCGCGGCGATGGCGACGAGGATCGCGGTCATGGCGATCGCAGCGATGGTATAGCCGGCGTTCCAGCGGAAATACGGGCTGCCATACTTGCGGCCGAGCGCGGCGGTGAAGCTGTTGTAGGCGCTGGTGAAGGAAGCGTCATACCGCGCGCCGAGCTGCTTGGTGCGGCCGGCGGCGAAAATGGCGTTCTCCAGTGCAACATCCTCGGCTGCGATGTCGGCGACGGTCGCGCTGTCGGTTCGCCGCGTCAGCACCGTGTTGTTCTTGTCCGACGCATCGATCCGCAGCCGGTTCTTGACCGCGAGATTCATCAAGGTGGCGATCAAGGCGCGGTGACCGCTGACGGCGCGATGATAGATGTGATGGGCGGCGGCGGGCGAATAGCCTGCCGGCGGCTCGTAACGCGGGAAGACCGGGCCTTTGACCGGATCGCGGCCGACCTTGTTGAAGCTGTTGACGAGGAAGCCGAGCAGCGCGGCCACACCCAGGCCGAGGATGACGAGTGCGCCGTAACGCTGCCACCACTGAGCCAGCCGGTCGCCGCTCGAGGGCGGATCGATCAGGCCTTTCTCGAAACCGATGGCGACGGTCAGTCCCTCCTGCGGCTGCAGCGGGCGCGTGACGGTGAAGCTGTGCAGATTCCCGCTCTGGCTATAGACGTAGTCGGCGCCGGCCTGGCCGAGGGCGCCGGTGTAGCCGCGCGTGCCGGTGATCCGCGCACCTGGCGGCAGTTCGACAACGGCGCGGGCGCGCTGAATTGGAAACGCCCAATAATTGCCGGTCGCATTCCAATAGATCTCGTCGTAGCCGTCGAAATAGCGGACCTGGTTGGCGACTTGGTAGCGGATCGTATAGCGGTGCGGCCCGTGCGGGATCAGCACGTCGGGATCGCCGATGCGGACACGGAAGGCGTTGTCGTCGGTGCTGGTCTCGTAAGGCTCGTCGGCGCCGTCACGCCGAACCTCGAGCACGTCGTAATCGTAGGCGAGCGTGGCGCCGTCGAGCCGATAGAAGCGCGGCAAGTCGCGGAAGATGCCGCGCTGGATCTGATTGCCTTCGGCGGCGACCTCGATGGCTTCGGTGACGACGATGTCGCCGTCGGTTTGCACCTCGATGGCGACGTCGAACGCATTGATCTGCTCCTGCGCGAGCGCGCCGGGCGCAAGCAGCAGGGCGCAAGCAGCGACGATGAGCGTGCACATCGGTCTCATTGCGGCGCGAGCTCGATCGCCGGCGCGGCGCGGTCGCCGGCGGCGGTGATTTCGAAGAAGGCGCGCTTGGCGACGCCGAACAAGGTGGCGACGATGTTGGAGGGAAAGCTCTCGACGGCCGTGTTCAGCTCGCGCACGGCGCCGTTATAGAACCGGCGCGCCATTTCGATCTTGTCCTCGGTGTCGGAAAGTTCGTTCTGCAGGTCGAGGAAGTTCTGGTTGGCCTTGAGCTCGGGATAGGCTTCGCCGAGCGCGATGAGGCGGCCGACCGGCTTCGAAAGCGCGCTCTCGGCATCGCCGCGTGCAGCGGCGTTATCGCCGGCGGCGAGCGCGGCGTTGCGCCTTTCGGCGACCTCCTCGAACAGCTGGCGCTCGTGGGCGGCATAGGCTTGCACGGTGGTGACGAGCTGCGGGATGAGATCGGCGCGGCGCTTCAGCTGCACGTCGATGTCAGCCCAGCCATTGTTGACCATCTGCCGCTTGGCGATGAGCTGGTTGAAGAGAACGATAACGACAATGGCGAGCAACGCCAGAGCGGCGAGAAGGTAGAGTCCGGTCATGATCCAATCCTGAGAACGGGCTTACACGGCCCTGCGGCTTTGGCAAACCGAGCAACGGCCTGGCTAATTGCGTAGAATCTTGTCCATCGGCTTTCCCTTGGCGAGTTCGTCGATGAGCTTGTCGAGGTAGCGGATCTCGCGCATCAGCGGCTCTGCGACGCTTTCGACCCGGACGCCGCAGACCACGCCGGTGATCAGGGCGCGCCCCGGGTTGAGTTTCGGCGCCTCGGCGAAGAAAACCTCGAAGCTGGCTTTGTTCGCCATCTGCGTCTGCAACTGCTTCTGGCTGTATCCAGTCAACCAGCGAACGATCGCATCGACTTCCGCCTTGGTGCGGCCTTTCTTCTCCGCCTTCGCGACATAGTGCGGATAGACGCTGGCGAAGCTCGTGGAATAGATGCGGTGTTTGTTTGTGGCGCTCACCGGAGAAGTCTAGCCCCCAGCACGGATGGCGGCCAGACGGTTCGGGCCGCGTGCGCCATCCGGGGCTTCTCGAGCGAAGCTCTCAAAGAAGACGTCGGCGCAGCATGCGACTTGACGGCGATCAATGCGCAGCACCGCGCCCTCCGGCAGCGCCTGAGGGATGGATGCGTTAGCCTCGCAACTGATCCTCAATCTGGCGTTGGCCACCGTGATGGTGGGCCTCACCACCTTGATCCACTTCTTCGGATTGTTACTGTTGACGCGGGTGATGGGCCGCGCCCACGTGCGGCTTCGGCCGCATGAAGGCGCCATTCGCCAGGCAGGCATGATCCTGCTGGTCGTGTTCGGCATTTTTGCGCTGCACACGGCTCAGGTGTGGACGTACGCCGTGCTCTACGAGGTTGTGCTCGGCCAGTTCGAGACCTTCGAGCAGGCGCTCTATTTCTCCACGGTCAGCTTTTCGACGCTCGGTTTCGGCGATCTGACGCTTGGCGTCGACTGGCGGTTGCTGGGCGCGATCGAGGGGGTCAACGGCCTCGTGCTGATCGCGTGGTCGACGGCATTCCTGTTGAGCGTGACAACGCGGCTGCGCATTCTGGAGCACGAATGGCTGGAGCCGAACGGCTGATCATGCGCCCGTGCGGTTGGCGACCAAATCGTCGACCACAGCCGGATCGGCGAGAGTCGAGGTGTCGCCGAGATTGGAAAGATCGTTCTCCGCGATCTTACGCAGAATGCGGCGCATAATCTTGCCGGAACGCGTCTTCGGCAGGCCGGGCGCGAACTGGATGATGTCGGGCGAAGCGGTCGGTCCGATCTCGGTGCGCACCATCTGCACCAGTTCACGCTTCAATTCATCGCTTGGTTCCACACCTTGCTTCAGGGTGACGTAGCAATAGATGCCCTGGCCCTTGATGTCGTGCGGGTAGCCGACGACTGCAGCTTCGGCGACCTTGGTGTCGGCGACCAAAGCGCTTTCGATCTCCGCGGTGCCAATGCGGTGACCGCTGACATTGAGCACGTCGTCGACGCGGCCGGTGATCCAGTAATAGCCGTCTTCGTCGCGGCGGCAGCCGTCGCCGGTGAAGTACATGCCGGGATAGGTGCGGAAATAGGTTTCGAAGAAGCGCTGATGATCGCCGTAAACGGTGCGCATCTGGCCTGGCCAGGAATCGAGCAGCACCAAATTGCCGCTCGCCGGCCCTTCGAGCATTTTGCCTTGCTCGTCCACCAGGGCCGGCCTGATGCCGAAGAACGGGCGTGTCGCAGATCCGGGCTTCATGGCGGTGGCGCCGGGAAGGTTGGTGATAAGCGCGGCGCCGGTTTCGGTCTGCCACCAGGTGTCGACCACCGGACAGCGCGAGTCTCCCACCGTGCGATAATACCAGAGCCAGGCTTCGGGGTTGATCGGCTCGCCGACGGTGCCGATCAAGCGCAGGCTGGCGCGCGAGGTGCGCTTCACCGGGTCGTCACCCTCACGCATCAATGCGCGAATGGCGGTGGGCGCAGTGTAAAAGATATTGACCTTGTGCTTGTCGATGACATCCCAGAAGCGCGAGACGTTGGGATAGTTCGGCACGCCTTCGAACATCAAAGTCGTGGCGCCGTTGGCGAGCGGACCATAGACGATGTAGGTATGGCCGGTGACCCAGCCGACATCGGCTGTGCACCAGTAGATGTCCGCGTTATCCGGCCCGGCGCGATAATCGAACACATATTGATGCGTCATGGCGGCGTAGACAAGATAGCCGCCTGTGGTGTGCAGCACGCCCTTGGGCTTTCCGGTCGATCCGGAAGTGTAGAGAATGAAGAGCGGATCCTCGGCGCCCATCGGTTCAGGCGCGCAATCGGCGCTGACTTCAGCAGCGGCATCCTCATAGACGATGTCGCGTCCGTCTAGCATCGGCGCCCCGGCGCCGGTGCGGGTGACGACAATCACCGTGTCCACGCCGCCCGCATGTTCGAGCGCGGCGTCGACGTTATGCTTCAACGGAATGATCCTGCCGCCGCGGACGCCCTCATCGGCGGTGATGACCACCTTAGAGTCGCAGTCCTTGATGCGGTTGGCGAGACTCTCGGGCGAAAAACCGCCGAAGACGACCGAATGGATCGCGCCGATGCGGGAGCAGGCGAGCATCGCGTAGGCCGCCTCAGGGATCATCGGCATGTAGATGGTGACGCGATCGCCGCGTCCGACGCCGCGGGATTTGAGCACGTTGGCGAAGCGGCAGACTTCGTCGTGCAGTTCGCGATAGGAAATGTGGCGGGATTGATGCGGATCGTCACCTTCCCAGATGATCGCCACCTGATCGCCGCGGGTCGCGAGATGACGGTCGATGCAATTGGCCGAGACGTTGAGGACGCCGTCTTCGTACCAGCGGATGTGAAAATCGCTCTCGTCGAAGCTCGTATCCTTCACCTTGGTGTAGGGCTTGATCCAATCGATGCGCTGGCCGTGGACACCCCAGAACGCCTCCGGGTCGGCAAGCGCGCTGGCGTGCATGGCTTGGTACTTCACGTCATCGACATAGGCGCGCTCTTCCCATTCCTTCGGGACCGGGATGACGACGGGCTCGGACATGGGCGCTCCTTTGGCGGCAATTGTCGCGATGCCGGGCGGCGGAAACAAGCGCTGACACCAAACCTTCCGTGCGCTCAGTTCGTCGTTTCCCGGCCGAATGCCCGCGAAGGCGGGGTTGAGAGCCGGGACCCAGAGGTCACATACTCCAGCGTCTGCAGCCCTGGGTCCCGGATCGCAGTCCGGCTCAAGGCCTGGCCTGCGTCCGGAAAGCGAGGGGTGGGAGTCTTAGCAGGGTTCATAGCAAGCGCTTCGTCGTCGCGAATGGGTCAACAATGCCGACCGGCGGCAGGGCGAGCCACAGTACCGCGGCACGGCGGGATCGCGTGCGAGCGTGCTCGAAATGTGGTAGGCTTCCGTATCGGCAATGCGGGCGCGCACACTGCATCGGGAGGACGGCATGATGCGCTCTTGTTTGGCTTTGTTCTACGGCCTGGCGATCCTGTGCTATCCGGCTTCGCCTCAGGCGCAAGAGCGCGCCTGCACTGACGTCGAATATGCCAGAGACGGCATGGGCGTGCGGGCTCGCGACGAAGACGGCAATTGGCGCTACGTCACGTCGAGCGAGATCGAGTCCATTTCCGTGGCGCGGTTCGCGCGCGGGGCTCACGCTGTCGAGAACGGAAGGCGCGGTGGCCGCATCCCCGGCTACGTGACGGTCAACCGCTTAAGCGCCGAACGTCTCAGTCAATTGCTCGGCCCGTGCGGCGAAACATATGCTATGCTGTTAGGCCCTTCGTTGGACTTGCCTGAGCTGGAGCAATCGGACGGACAGCGGCCGCGCCTTGCTCACGGGCAGATGATGGCATTCTACCTCACCGCGGCGCCCCTCCGCTACTACGCGACCGAAGGAACAGATCTGGTCGTCTTTACTCGTTCGATTTATGCGGTGCATGATTACGAGGCGTGCGGCTTGGCGCCGCCTTCAGAGGAGGCCGATCTGTGCGCGCCGGAGCAGCGGCGCGAATTTACCGGCGTGGTGCGGCGCATTGCGGACAGCCTGGCTGACCTTGGCGTCACAGAAGTGCAGCGCAGCACCTATCGCTTCGTTGATGGCAAGCTCATTGCGGACATTCGCGTCCGCACCGCATCGGGACGCCAAGAGCTGCACTTCGCAGAGGATTGATTGACGCCACGCTGGCCGCACTCACCGAACCTAATGCGCGACGCTGGCTGCGCGTCTGAAGACGGTGCGGATGGTGAAGTTTGACACCAGCCGCCGCACGCCGGGGAGTTTCGACAGCGTTTCCTGGTGCACGCGTTCGTAGCGGTCTTCGTCGGCGATGACGATGCGCAACAGATAATCGCTTTCACCCGTCATCAGGTGGCAGTCCTGCACTTCGCGGCATTTGGCGACGGCGCGCTCGAACGCCGCCATGGTTTCGCTCTTCTGATTGTCGAGGGTGACGGCGACGAAGATGGTGGCGCTGCGGCCGAGCGCTTTCTCCGACAGGATCGCGGCGTAGCCTTCGATGACGCCGGCGGCTTCCATGGCTTTGACGCGGCGATGGCAAGCAGAGGGGGAGAGGCCGACCTTCTCGGCCAGCGCCGCGGCGGTGGCGACGCCATCGCGCTCGAGCTCGACCAGAATCTTGTGGTCGAATTCGTCGAGCTGGACGGGAAAATCTTGCGTAGGAGGCATTCCGGCGCGGATGATTGCGCGTGATTGAGCGGAAATCCAGGGAAATATCCAAGATCGTGCACGTTATTTGCGATATTTGAGCGCCAAAACCAAATTGGCGGAGGAAGTCTCATGCGCGTCGGCTGCCCGAAGGAAATCAAGGTTCACGAATATCGCGTCGGCCTGACGCCGGAGAGCGCAGCGGAATTGGTGCGCGCCGGCCACGAGGTGTTTCTGGAAACCAAAGCCGGCGAGGGCATCGGCGCGCCCGATGCGGTCTACGAGAAGGTCGGCGTCAAGATTCTTCCAAACGCGGACTCCGTGTTCGCCGAGTCCGACATGATCGTGAAAGTGAAGGAGCCGCAGGCAGTCGAGATCGCGCGGCTGAAACCGAAACACACGCTCTTCACCTATCTGCACTTGGCGCCCGATCCCGAGCAGGCCGAAGGGCTGATCAAGTCCGGCGCCACCTGCATTGCCTACGAGACGGTGACCGATCGCGATGGGCGGCTGCCCTTGCTGAAGCCGATGTCGGAAGTCGCAGGCCGCATGTCGATCCAGGTCGGCGCCTACTTTCTGGAAAAGGCGCATGGCGGACGCGGCGTGCTGATGGGCGGAGTCCCGGGCGTGCAGCCGGCGAGCGTGGTGATCCTCGGCGCAGGCGTGTCGGGCTACAACGCCGCGCAGATCGCGGTCGGCATGCGCGCGCGCGTGCAGGTGTTCGACAAGAATCCGGCGCGGCTCGAAGAACTCGACCGCGAATTCAACGGGCGGCTGGAGACGGTGTATTCGACATCCGCGGCGATCGCCGAGGCGATCAAGGAGGCGGACGTGGTTGTGGGCGCGGTGCTGGTGGCTGGGGCGGCGGCGCCGAAACTGATCACCAAGCCGATGCTGAAGACGATGCGTCCGGGCTCGGTGCTGGTCGATATTTCCATCGACCAAGGGGGCTGCTTCGAAACTTCGAAGCCGACCACGCATTCGGAGCCGACCTTCGTGGTCGACGGCATCGTCCATTATTGCGTCGCCAACATGCCGGGCGCGGTGTCGCGCACGTCAGCCTTTGCACTTAACAACGCGACGCTGCCGTTTACGCTGGCGCTGGCCAATAAGGGCTACAAACAGGCGCTGCAGGACGATCCCCACTTGGCCAACGGCCTCAATGTCCATGAGGGCGCGATCACGCACGAGGCGGTGGCGCGGGATCTCGGCAAGCCGTTCAAGCGGCCGAATTGGCTCAGCTGACGGCGATGCCGGGCGCGGGCTGTCGCCGCTCTGGCGATTAGGCCAATGTTGGCTCAACCGGCCGGTTGAGCGGGGGTGACGGTGATGGTCGTTGGCGGCGCGCCGTCGGCCCCTCCGGTCCAGGTGACGATGGCGTGGCGCGTGCGGCTGCCGATTTCGCCGCTGGCCTCGTCGTAAGTGCTTTCTTGAATCTCGAGGTCGAGCCGGTTCGGCGCCTCGGACAGCACACGATACTCAAGAAAATCGCCGAGCCGGAACACCTGCCAGCCTTCGGCGGGATTTTCGTAGAAAGCGAGGTAGGTGAGCAGCCCGTTCATCGCCGGGTCGCCGCCGGCCAGGCCAAAGAGCTTGGCCCCCGAATTGGCTTCGTTGGTGAGCGGGTCGAGCCGCGCGACGGAGGTCGCCCAAGCAAGATTTTCGTCAGCCTGTTCACGGCCGAGTTCGGCTGCGTCGCCTGACGGAGCGAGGGTCACAGCTTCGCTTTGCGCCGCCGTCTCGGCGCCGGGCGGCGCTGTGACAAGCGTGCATGCAGCGCCGAGCAGCGCCAGCAGGCCCGCAGCAATACCGATGAGCTTCATTCCCGTTCCCCCCGGCAAACCCGGCGGACCGTGCTTCAGTAGCGCCGCTGTGACAAGAGCCGGGGAGAGAGGGCAGAAGGCGTCAAGCGTCCGAGCTGGCTGAACTAACCACCTCATTCCTCGTTTACGATCTCGCATGTTGTCGGGCGAGCCTGAACGCGGAAACGATATTGCTCATTTTTCCGCACAAGCACGTGCATCACGCCGCTTTCGCCCAGATCGTAGCGAATCACGAAATCGTTGGGCCGCCGACAAGGACGAATGGTGGAGTTGCGAAAGGTCGCGCAGTGCACGACGCCCGGTCCGGTGTCCATGGTGACAACGCCGCTGGAATCGATCCGCGCATCGGCGCGTGCAGCTCCGCCTGCGAGTGCAGTAGCGAACTCGTCTGCGCTGATCTGGGTGCATGGCCGCGCCGGAGCATTCAGCGGCGCGTAGCTTGGCCCGCATGCGCCTAACAAGCACGCGCCGACAAGCCCCGCTGCGCCCGACAGCTTCACCACTCAACCCTTTCTGCTACGGCGTTCGCAGCCTCGCGACCGCCGCTGGTTCATACGGTCTCATGTCATTGCTGTCGCCAATGAAGGTCAAGCGCCATTCGAGATCAGGACGCGGCTCCAACAGGATCGCGGCCCTCAAATTTGGCGAAGCGGATCACGCTTCCGTACCGGCAACGCTGCCAGGGGACGTCGCAGGGCAGCTGCCCCGTAGCGACGCGCCGCGCTTAAGGTTAGCATCCGCTCCAGCGGTTGAGAAAAACAACGGCGCGGGGTTCTCGCATGCGCTTTGGCCCCGCGTGCGCAAGGTGAAACGATGCGGCTGTTGTGCGCCTTATCGATGCTTGCCGCGCTGGCGGTGACTGCGCCCGCGCACGCCCAGTCGCGGGAAGAACTCAACGCGCGCTGCGTGAACGCCGGCAAGGCGCACAGTTTCGAAACCCAGCTGATGGCCTGCACCAATTTGATGCGGATGCAGGATGGCTCGCCGGCGGCGCTGGCGCAGACCTTCAACAATCGCGGCAACGCCTATCGCGCCGAGCGCCAGTATGGCGCGGCGATCGCCGATTATGACGAGGCCATCCGCCTCGATCCGAATTACGCCAACGGCTACAACAATCGCGGCATCGCGCTGCGCTATGCCGGGCTCTATGAGCGGGCGCTGGCGGATTTCGGCCAGGCGATCCAGCTCAATCCGCAATTCGCCTCGGCTTACGCCAATCGCGCCAGCACCCATCAGGATCGGGGCAATCTGGCGCTGGCCATTGCCGATTACACCCGCGCGATCGAACTCGAGCCCGATTCCGTCAACGCCTACAACAACCGCGCCAACGCCTATCGGCTTCAAGGCGATCACGCCCGCGCCATGAGCGATTACAACACCGCGATCCGGCTGAATCCGCGCTTCGCCGGCGCCTATAACAATCGCGGCCGGCTCTATCAGGCGATGGGCGAGATCGAACTTTCGCTCGCCGACTACGAGGAAGCACGCCGGCTCGAACCGGAAAACCCCGCCTATCAAGGCTTCGGCATGCGCCGCTAGGGTGAACCGCTCGCGGGACCCGCATGGCTCGGCAGCCGCCGTCTTGCAACCTGAGAGTGGAACAGTAGCGCCGGTCCATTGCTGCGCTTGGCGCCGCCGGCGCGCTGGCCGTCAAAGGCGCGGCCGCTCAAGGCGCGAGCGCTGACGTCTGGTTGATTCAATGCCGCCGCGATCACGCCGCTATTCGCTCGACGCGCGACCTCCCCCGATCACAAGTGCGTAAGCTGTTGCGTCTAGCGCGGAGCTTGCATGCATCTTCAGCGTTAGCTCAGCGCTGACCCAATAAGGTTTGGTCAACCATTGCTGCGTTAAGGTGAAGGAGTTCGGAGAACACCAATGCTCGAGAAACACATCGGCGAGCCTTGTCCGACCTGCCAAACGCCGCTCCAGCGGCGGGCCTCCACCTTCCGCACCATCGTCGGCGACGTGGCGTTCTGCGCGCGCTGCTGCTCCTCGTTCGAGCTGGCGGTCGAGGAAGACGACAAGGCCCTGGTATTCGGAACGCCGGATCTCGCCCCGATCTGAGGGCGATCGGCCGGAGCGATCGGCGAAGCGCGAACGCGCGCTTCCGGCGCCGGCATTCTCACGCATACTCAGGTTGGCGCCTGCTCCAGATTTGCCTCGGGAATGAGCGCGCGCATTCTGTCGCCGAATGAGATCAGGCACACTTCGCTCGGCGAAAGCGGCCCGGTCGTGTAGCTGGAACTCTCCATTCCCTGCTGCACGCCCTCGATCAGCGCGGTGTCTTCGGCGTTAACTTGCCGGTTGATGCGCCAGTTCAAATAGCGCGCCGCCTTCATCTCGCGGCTTGCATCAGGATGCACGTAGGCGATCTCGCGGATCATGGTTTCCCCGGCGGAGATCGGGATGAACTGCATGAAGTCCACCTGGTCGGGATAGATGTCGAACGCGACATTCGGCCAGAGCTTGTAATAGGTCCACAGGCGGCGGCGCTCCGCCGGGATCTGATCCAACCCGCCAAGCAGCTTTTGATACTGGCGCTCGGGCCAATGATTGGAGGGCGTTTCGGTGACCTTGCCCCACATCTTATCGATCCACTCCTTGGCTTCGATCTTGTAGCTGCCGGCGAGCAGCCGCGAGAGGCCGGGGTGGGCGACGGGGATGTGCATGCCATCGGAATAATTGTCGCCGACATTTTTCCAGTTCACCGGGCGGGGGCGCAGCGTGACACGGCCATTCGGCACGAGCTTTTCGAGTTCAAAGGCTTCGAGCTCTTCGGCGTAGGGCGCCATCATTTCCTTTACGCTGGGCAGGCCCGGCGCAAAGCGGACGAAGATGAAGCCGTAGGCGATTTCCTGATCGACAGGCTTGAGACCGAGCTGGCTCGCGTCGAGCCCCTCGAACCCCTGCCATTTCGGCGCGCCGGCGAACGAGCCATCGAGCTTGTAGCTCCAGGCGTGGTAGGGACAGACGAGCCGATGTCCGCAAGAGCCACGGGATTCGCCGGCGATCTTGCCGGCGCGATGGCGGCAGACATTGTGGAAGCTCCGAATGCGGCCGTCCTCGCCGCGCACGGTGACGATGCGCTCGCCGAGCAGATCGAGGGTCAGATAGTCGCCTGTGTCAGGGACGTCATTGCAGTGGCCGACGATGTGCCAAGCCTGGGCGAAGATTTTTTCGCGCTCCAGTTCGAAGAAGCGCTGGTCGGTGTAGAGCCAAGCGGGCAGGGACATCGGGGCGGACATGCTTGTCACGGTAAGGCGGCGTCGTTTCTGAATAAAGCCCTGAGGACCGCCGGCTTCCAAGCCGGCACAACTCACCTTGCCGGTGTTGTGGTGTTTGAAACGCCTTGCCGGCTGGAAGCCGGCGGTCCCCGGAGTTCGATAACCCAGCGCCAAATCACTTTGAAAGGCCATACGAGCTGGCCGAGAACGCCTTTGCCGATGTTGTCGCGCACCCCGAGCGGAACGGTGCAGGGGCTCGGCACGTGATAGGTGGCGAACGCCTGGTCGAACACAGAAAAGACGGTGGCGAAATTGACGCCCATGCCGTCGGCGTCGCGGATATGATGCCAACGATGCATGGCGGGCGAAACGAAGACGCGGCCGAGCGGGCCGTAGGTCCAGGGCAAGTCCGTGTGGATGAAAAGCCCGTAGAAGTGGCGCGTCAGATTATTGACCATCAGCGCCCACATCGGCAGGCCGAGCAGCGCCAGGAAGGTCGTGTCGATGAGCGCGGTGGTGACGCGGTTGAACGGATGGAAGCGCACGCCCGTTGTCCAGGTCATGTGCGTGTCGCTGTGATGGATGGCGTGCGCGGGCCAGAAGAACGGCGTGTGTTCGAGGCGATGGCGCCAGTAGCCGATGAAGTCGCCGGCGAAGACGGCGAAAATCGCCACCGCCCACATCGGCCAGGTTTCCCAATAATCCTCGGAGAAGAGGCGCAAACCCGCGGCCTGCATCAGGCCGCCGATGAAGGTGAGCGCCATGACCAAGAGCGGCGTGACGATGGCGGCGTCGATGGCGAACAGGATCAAATTGATGCGCACTTGCGGTGCGGCGTCGCGTGCGATTCGAAACGCCTCATTGCCGCGGACGATGAAGGCGACGCCGGCGAAGAACAGCGCAGGCCAGAGCAGTCCGCTGAACGCGGTCCAGAAGGCCTGGCCGGTTTGCGTTAGGAGAGCCTGCACAAGTTGCAAAACCGCCTCCGCCATCGATGGTTCCCGTCCGTGAAGTTATGAAAGCCGCTCAGGCGTGCGACGTTAGTCGACGGTCAACATCCGCGCCAGCGTTGCACGGAAGGCGCGGTCTCGCTTGAGGATGACTTCGCGGCGCATGGCGTCGCGACGGGTGGCGTAGCGCTCAGCATAAAGCAACACCCAGGCGCGCCCGCGCGTCGTGCGCGCGCCGCGGCCTGAATTGTGCGCGGCGAGGCGCTGATCGAGATCGACACACCAGCCGACATAGGTGCGCCGGTCATCCCCGCGCACGCTGCCAAGCACGTAGACGAAGCCCGTCAACGGAATCGTCCTTTGCGGCCTTCGTGAGTCCTTCGTGCCTTTGTGGCGGAAAGAAAACCACGAAGAGACGATGAAGGCACAACGGACACAAAGGGCCGGCGAGGGCGCCGGCGATCCATATTAGAAGCCGCCGAAATTCACGAACTTCGCTTCGAGGTATTCATCGAGCCCTTCGATGCCGCCCTCGCGGCCGAGGCCGCTTTGCTTCCAGCCGCCGAACGGGATCACTTCGTTCGAGAAGATGCCGTCATTGATCGAGACCATGCCGCTCTCGATCCGTTCCGCCACGCGCCAGGCGCGGTGCACGTCCTTGGTGAAGAAGTAGGAGGCGAGGCCGAACGGCGTGTCGTTGGCGATGGAGACGGCTTCGTCTTCGGTCTTGAAGCGGATCAAAGGCGCGACGGGGCCGAAGATTTCTTCGGTGTTGACGCGCATGTCGCGGGTGACGCCGGTGAGCACGGTCGGGGTGTAGAATTGCGCGCCGGCGGCGTGCTTCTTGCCGCCGGTGAGCGCCGTGGCGCCAGAGGCAAGCGCTTCGGCGACCATGCGCTCGACTTTCTCGATCGCATGGTGATCGATCAGCGGCCCGATTTCGACGCCGGCTTCGTCGCCGGGGCCGACTTTCATCTTGGCGACGGCGTCGGCGAGGTTCTTCGAAAACGCGTCATAGATCGCATCTTCGACCAGGATGCGGTTGGCGCAAACGCAGGTTTGGCCGGCGTTGCGGAATTTCGACTGAATCGCGCCGCGCACCGCCAGATCGAGATCGGCGTCGGCGAACACGATCAGAGGCGCGTTGCCGCCGAGTTCGAGGGCGACCTTCTTCACCGTCGAGCCGACGCAGGCGGCGCCGAGCATCTTGCCGATTTCGGTGGAACCAGTGAATGAGAAGTGCCGCACCAGCGGGCTCTCGCACATGACTTTGCCGACCGCCGCGGCGTGCTCCGTCGTCACCACGTTGAACACGCCGGCGGGCACCCCTGCCTTCTCCGCCAGCTCCGCCAGCGCCAGGGCTGTCAGCGGCGTTTGGTGCGGGGGCTTCAGAACGATGGTGCAACCGGCAGCGATCGCAGGAGCTGCTTTGCGGGTGATCATCGCCATCGGAAAGTTCCATGGCGTCACGGCGGCGCAGACGCCGATCGGTTGCTTCAGCGTCACGTAGCGGCGGGTTGCGGTGGTCGTCGGGATCACGCGGCCATAAGCACGCTTGGCTTCTTCGCCGAACCACTCGACGAAGCTTGCCCCATAGGCAGCCTCGCCTCTGGCTTCCGCGACAGGCTTGCCGCCTTCGAGCGAAATCAGGCGGGCGAGGCGATCCAGATCGCCCATGATCAAATCGAACCAGGCGCGCATGATTTGCGCGCGTTCCTTGGCCGCTTTGGCCGCCCAGCCGGGAAATGCGCGGTGCGCGGCGGCGATGGCTTCCTCGGTTTCGGCGGCGCCGAGATCGGGGACTTCCGCGATCACCGTCTGGTTCGCGGGGTTGAGCACTGGGAAGCGTCTGGCGCCGGCGCGCCACTTCCCCTCGATATAAGCGTCACGGCGTAAAGTGGGGCTCATGGGCGTGTCCTTCGAAAGCAGGGCGCGGGACGTCAGCTATCAGACCTCGGGCGGCGATGTCTCGCTGCGCGCTGACGCGTCGAGGAAAAGCTGGTATCTGACAACTGACAGCTACACCCGAGGCGAACATGAGCTGGAAAGACGTTTTGGTCATTGTCTCAGACACCGAGGCCGATGAGCCCGCCCTGGCGCTTGGCGAAGCGTTGGCCGGCTTGTGCACGGATTGTCATCTTGCCGCAGCGTTTCTGACCCCGTTGCCGGACGAGCCGTTGGCTTACGAGCCGACCGTGGTCGCCGGCGTATGGGCGGAGTTGCTTGGCCGGGCCCGGCAGGACGCCGAGGCCGAGCGCAAACGGGTGGAAGCGCGGCTGAAGCGTTCGGCAAAGCCGATCGATCTGCGCAACGCCGAGGCGCTGTCGCGCGACCTGGGCCGCGTCGCGGCGGTCCATGCCCGCTATGCCGACGTCACCGTAATGACGAGGCCGTCGGAGGGCGTCGGGGCCGAACTCAGAGAGGAGATCATCGAGGGCGTGTTGTTTCACTCCGGCCGTCCGGCATTGGTGGCGCCGCCGGGATGGAGCGGAACCGGGATCGGCAAGCGTGTCGTGGTGGCGTGGGATGCGAGCCGCGAAGCGACCCGGGCGCTTTCCGAGGCCGACGACATCCTGGAGTTCGCCGAAGCGGTCACCGTGCTCACTGTCGACGCCAAGCCGAAAATGTTCGGTCATGGCGATCAGCCGGGCGCCAACATTCTCGCTCATCTCGCGCGCCGGGGATTGCCGGCCGAAGTGCGCAATGTCGACAGTATGGGCCGCTCGATATCGTCGGCGATCCTGGATGAGGCGCAGGCGCTGGGCGCCGACCTCATCGTCATGGGCGGCTACGCCCATTCGCGCTTGCGGGAACTGGTGTTCGGCGGCGCGACGCGCGAGCTGTTGCGGACCGCAAACGTGCCGCTGCTGATGGCGCACTGAGCGCGCGACAGTGGCATCGACGGTCCCGCGGCGAACCGTCACGGCGCTCTCGAGGACCGCGCCGCCTTCGCGCCGGGGCGGGGCTTGTGCGCCTCAGAAGCGGCGCCTAACTCATGGGCACAACATCGCTCATGCCACGTTGATCCGCCGCAATGGGGATTGTCGTGGGACGCCGTAAGGGTCGCTCATGGATATGGAAAAGCTCACCGAACGGGCGCGCGGATTCGTGCAAGCCGCGCAGACGATCGCGATCCGCGAACAAAACCAGCAACTGGAAACCCAGCACCTGTTGAAGGCGCTGCTCGACGACCGCGAAGGCCTCGCCGCCAGCCTGCTGACCAGCGCCGGCGCCAATGCCCGCCAAGCCGCCGATGAAGCCGACCGCGCCGTGCAGGCGCTGCCGAAAGTGCAGGGCGGCGGCGACAGACTCTATGCCGCCACATCCTTCACGCGTGCGCTCGATGCAGCGGAACAGGCGGCGACCAAAGCCGGCGACAGCTACGTCACCGCCGAACGCCTGCTGTTCGGCTTGATCGTCGCCGAAGGCAAGGCCGGCGATATCCTCAAGAAGGCCGGACTGACGCCGCAGAAGCTCGAAGCGGCGATTGGCGAACTGCGCAAGGGCCGCACCGCGCAATCCTCCTCCGCCGAAGATCAGTATGACGCGTTGAAGAAATACGCCCGTGACCTCACCGAGGATGCGCGCAAGGGCAAGCTCGATCCGGTGATCGGCCGGGACGAGGAAATCCGCCGCACCATCCAGGTGCTCTCGCGCCGTACCAAGAACAATCCGGTGCTGATTGGCGAGCCCGGCGTCGGCAAGACCGCCATCGCCGAAGGCTTGGCACTGCGCATCGTCAATGGCGACGTGCCGGAGAGCCTGAAGCACAAGAAACTACTGGCGCTCGACATGGGCGCGCTGATTGCCGGCGCGAAATATCGGGGCGAGTTCGAGGAGCGGCTGAAGGCGGTCTTGAACGAGGTGACCGCGGCCGAAGGCGGCATCATTCTGTTCATCGACGAGCTGCATACGCTGGTCGGCGCCGGCAAGGCCGAAGGCGCGATGGATGCGTCCAACCTGTTGAAGCCCGCACTGGCGCGCGGCGAATTGCACTGCGTCGGCGCAACCACGCTCGATGAATATCGCAAGCACGTCGAGAAGGATGCGGCGCTGGCGCGGCGTTTCCAGCCGGTGTTCGTCGAAGAGCCGACGGTGGAGGATTCGATCTCAATCCTGCGCGGATTGAAGGACCGTTACGAACAGCATCACGGCGTGCGCATCTCGGATGCCGCGATCGTCGCCGCGGCCCAGCTTTCGCATCGCTACATCGCCGACCGCTTCCTGCCGGATAAAGCCATCGACCTCATGGACGAAGCGGCGTCGCGCCTGCGCATGCAGGTCGATTCCAAACCCGAGGAACTCGACGAACTCGATCGCCGCGCGCTGCAGCTGAAGATCGAACTCGAGGCGCTGAAGAAAGAGAAGGATCCGGCGTCGAAGGATCGCACCGGCAAGCTCGAAGCGGAGATCGCGCAGCTGGAAACGCGTTCGGCCGAACTGACGGCGCGCTGGTCAGCGGAGAAGCAGAAGCTGCAGGTGACGTCGAAGTCGAAGGAAGAACTGGAGAAACTGCATACCGAATACGAACAGGCCGTGCGCCAGGGCAATCTCGCCCGCGCGTCGGAGCTCAAATACGGGCGCATCCCGCAGCTGGAAAAGCAGATCGCCGACGCCGAGAAGGCGGGCGGCGACGGCGGCGGGCTGGTGAAGGAAGTTGTCGACGCCGAAGCCATCGCTGCGGTGGTTTCGCGCTGGACCGGCGTGCCGGTCGAGAAAATGCTCGAAGGCGAGAAAGCAAAACTGCTCGCCATGGAAGATCAGCTGCGCGGGCGGGTGATCGGCCAGGAGCCGGCGCTGCGCGCCGTTGCCGACGCCGTGCGCCGGGCGCGGGCAGGATTGCAGGATCCGAACCGGCCGATCGGCTCGTTCATGTTCCTGGGGCCGACGGGCGTCGGCAAGACCGAGCTGACCAAGGCGCTGGCGGAATTTCTGTTCGACGACGAGCACGCGCTCACGCGTGTGGACATGTCCGAATACATGGAGAAGCATTCGGTCGCCCGCCTGATTGGCGCGCCCCCGGGCTATGTCGGCTACGAGGAGGGGGGCGCGCTTACCGAAGCGGTGCGGCGCCGGCCCTATCAAGTGATCCTGTTCGACGAGATCGAGAAAGCCCACCCGGACGTGTTCAACGTCCTGCTGCAGGTGCTGGACGACGGCCGCCTTACCGACGGCCAGGGCCGCACCGTCGACTTCAAGAACACGATGCTGATCATGACCTCGAACGCGGGCGCGCAATATCTGGCCGATCAGCCGGAGGGCGCCGATGTCGAGGACGTGCGCAAGCCGGTGATGGACGAAGTGCGCATGCGTTTCCGTCCCGAGTTCCTGAATCGCATCGACGAGATCATCCTGTTCAAGCGGCTCGCGCGCGATCAAATGGGCAAGATCGTCGATATCCAGCTGAAGCGGCTGGAAAAGCTGCTCGCCGCGCGCAACATAAGCATGGAACTGGACTCACGCGCCAAGAACGAGCTGGCCAAGCGCGGTTACGATCCGGCCTGGGGCGCGCGTCCGCTGAAGCGCGTGATCCAGAAGGACGTGCAGGACCCGCTCGCGCGGCTCATTCTCGAAGGCCGGATCAAGGACGGCGACCGCATCGCCGTCACCTATGACGGCAACGACTTTCTGTTCAACGGCGAGAGCGACCGGAAGGCGGCTTAAGGAAAGTAGTCGGCGCAGCCAGTAGCCGGCGCCCGTCGGGTCACTTGCTACTGACTCCCGACTGCGGACGGCGCTACGGCTGCGTCGCCTCGTTGTCGTCGGTTGCGCGTTCAACCGCGCCGGCCGCTTCGTTGGTCGCGTTTTCCGCGGCTTCGCCGGCTTCGTGCGCGGCTTCGCCGACAGCGTCGCCGGCTTCGGCCAGTTCGTTGCCGGCGTCAGCGGTAGCTTGTTCGGTTTCGGTCTGCGCTTCGTTCTGCTCGGCTTGCGAGCAGGCGGCGAGGCCCAATGCGGCGGCCGCAGCGATCAACACTCTCATATTCGTCTCCAGCGTTCGGCCCGCCGCAGCCGGTTCAGGCTAACGCGCGAACCTGCCCGTCCGAAACTTGCAAATTTGCGCCGATGCGCGCGGCGAATGCATGGAACCGATTATCGCTGTCGTGCATTTTCCGGAGCTGATGTCGGTGGCCGATCCACGTTCATGGCTCGCTCTAGCCCGGCGCGAGATCGTCCCGATCGCGGTCTTTCTCGGCATTGCGCTGCCGGTGATGGCGTTTTTCGAGATCGCCGAGGAAGTCGGCGAAGGCGAAGCGCGCTGGTTCGACGAAAGTGTGCTCTATGCGCTGCGCACAGGCGATCCGAGCAACCCGATCGGCCCGCACTGGCTGGAATCCTGGGTCGTCGATCTGAGCGCGCTCGGCGGCTTTGCGGTGCTGACGCTGGTGACGTTGCTGGCGATCGGATACTTGCTGGTGCTGAAGCGCTGGGGTGGGGCGCTGATGCTGCTTGCCGCCACGCTCGGCGGCACCGCGATCAGCGAAGGCCTGAAGGTCGGCTTCAACCGGCCGCGGCCGGATCTCGTCGCCCATGTGGTCGAGACCACGAGCATGAGCTTTCCCAGCGGCCACGCCATGCTCTCGGCGGTGACGTATCTGACGCTCGGCGCCTTGATCGCGCGGACTCAGAGCCGCCGGCGGCTGCGCGGCTACATTGTCGCCGCCGCCATCCTGCTTACACTGATCATCGGCGCAAGCCGCATCTATCTCGGCGTACACTGGCCGACCGACGTGCTGGCGGGATGGTGCCTTGGCGCGGCCTGGGCGCTGGCTTGTTGGGTGGCGGCGACTGCTCTCACAAAAGTCTCGTCATTCCGGGGCTCGCGGGGCGCGAACACGGAACCCAGCGGATCGTAGCGCTGCGCCGTTGTCCCTTGGTCCCGCCTTTCGCTACGCTCGCGGGATGACGAAGAAAGGTTTGCGTCCTAACTTGCACGGATGAGCATCCGCCCCGGTGATCAGACCCAGCCCGACGTCTCGCCCGAACCGGGCGCGATCCAGTTCACGATCGAACCGAAGCCGCGCGATCTCGGCGACAATTTCCTCGTTCGCCGCGCGCTGCCCGCGATCGAGAAACGCATGGTCGGGCCGTTCATTTTCTGGGACGAATTCGGCCCCGCGCGCTTCGACGCCGGCAAGGGGCTGGATGTGCGGCCGCATCCGCACATCAATCTCGCCACTATCACCTATCTGTTCGAAGGCGAGATTTTTCATCGTGATACGTTGGGCTCGGCGCAGGCGATCCGCCCTGGCGACGTGAACTGGATGAATGCCGGGCGCGGCATCGCGCATAGCGAGCGCACCGCGCCGGATTTGCGCGCCGCCGGTTCGCCGATCGCCGGCATTCAGTCATGGGTGGCGCTGCCCGAAGCGCAGGAAGAAAGCGAAGCATTCTTCAAGCATCACGGCGCCGGCGAGCTTCCGGTGATCGAGGAGGGCGGCAAGGTCGTGCGGGTGATCGCCGGCGCGCTCTACGGCAGGGCCTCGCCGGTGAAAACGTATTCCAGAATGTTCTACGCCGATGCGCACCTGGACGCCGGCGCCTCGTTGCCGCTCGACGCCGGCCACGAAGAGCGCGGACTCTATCTCGTCAGCGGCGAGATCGAGATCGGCGGCGAGCGGTTCGAGAAGGGCCGGTTGCTGATCTTCAGGCCAGGCGACGCCATCACCGTCAAGGCTTTGACGCCGGCGCGCTTCATGCTGCTCGGCGGCGACAATCTCGGGCCGCGCCACATCTGGTGGAATTTCGTCTCCTCGCGCAAAGAGCGGATCGAACAGGCGAAGGAAGATTGGAAAGCCGGCAAGTTCGGCAAGGTCCCCGGCGACGACAAAGATTTCATCCCGCTGCCTGATTAGCCCTCTGCTCGCCCTCGATGGGCGAGCTGTGAGCGCGCTATAGTCCGATGGCTGCGTGGGTGGACGGCACGGCACTTCGAAAGACCGAACAATCACCCACTCCGGCCGCTTCGCGGCCACCTCGCCCATCAAGGGCGAGGAGTGTTCGCGCCAATCTCAAACGCGATGGCGGTACCGAGACGGCATCATCTCGCAAACAGCAAACTCGGATCGGCGAAGGCCTTGAACTCCAGCGCGTTGCCGCTGGGGTCGAGGAAGAACATGGTCGCTTGTTCGCCGACCTCGCCCTTGAAGCGGATATGCGGCTCGATCAGGAAATTGACGCCCGCGGCGCGCAGCCGCTCGGCCAGCGCCTCCCACTCCGGCATCGGCAGCACGACGCCGAAATGGCGCACTGGCACGGCGTCGCCATCGACGTCGCTGGTCGCGGCGCGGCCCGCCTCTTCCGGCGCCAGATGCGCGACGATCTGGTGGCCGTAGAGATTGAAGTCGATCCAGTGCGGCGACGAGCGTCCTTCCGGGCACGCCAGCAGGCCGCCGTAGAATGCGCGCGCTTCTTCCAGCGCGCGAACCGGAAAGGCGAGGTGAAACGGGCGCTGCATGTCAGCTCAGATGTCTCCCCAGCCGGCGCCCGGATTGCCGACAATGCCGGCGCTCAGCACGTTGAAGCCGTCCATCGCCCATACCGCGAAGGCGCCGTCCGGGCCCTGCCACAGAATGTCGTCGCGGCCATCGCCATTATAATCGCCGAAGTCGGAGATATTCCAGGCGGTGTCAGACACAGCGAAGGCGCCGACGGAGATCACCGCCGTTCCGTCCATATGCCATAGCGCCATCACGCCAGATGAGTGGCGCCACAGGATATCTTCGCGCAGATCGCCATTGAAGTCGCCCGTGCCGGCGACAGACCAAGAGGTGTCGGAAAGCGCGAACACGCCGAGATTGGTCGCGGCGAATCCGTCGAGCGACCATTGCGCCAGCGCACCCGAAGAATGACGCCAGAGAAAATCGTCGTGTCCGTCGCCGTTAAAGTCGGCGATAGCGACGAGACTCCATGCCGTGTCGGAAACGGCAAACGCTCCCGCGGCCGCCACGGCGAGCCCGTCCATTTGCCATTGCGCCAGCACGCCGGAAGAATGACGCCACAGAATGTCGTCGCGATGATCGCCGTTGAAATCGCCGACGCCGGCGAGCGTCCAGGCCGGATCGCTGCCATAAGCCGCCGAGCCCGCCACGGCAGCGCCATTGAACTGCCACTGCGCCAAGACGCCCGAAGGGTTGCGGAACAGGACATCGTAGCGGCCGTCGGCATTGAAGTCGCCCGATGCCACCGCCTGGTAGGAAGCGTCCGAGGCGCCGACAATGGTCGCGCCCGACACCGTCGCGCCTGAGAGTTGCCAAACCGCGACCGCGCCGGTCGCGGCGTTGCGCAACACCAGATCGCTGCCGGCGCCGTCTACCGAGCCTTCGGCTGGACGAAGCGCCAAAGTGCGGTCGCTGAAGCGCACATATTCTATCCCGCTCAGCAAGTCGGCGCCTTCCGCGCTTACGCTCCAGCCGGCGCCGCTGCGCGTGAACGACGCCGCCGAGGAGGCGGCCGAAAACACCGCCGTGTCGACGCCGGCGCCGCCAGCGAGAATGTTGTCGGCCGCATTGCCGATCAGCGTATCGGCGCCCGATCCGCCGATCGCGTTCTCGATCACCACGCCGCGCGCGATCGAGATGTTGCCGATCATCGCGCCAGTGTCGTGAAAACCGGCGCTGGAGAAGGATTCCGCGCGCAGATCGATATGCGAGTCGGTAGTGTAGCCGGAAAGGTCCAGCGTATCTTCGCCCCCGGCGTCCCAGATGCAGAAGATCGCGCCCTCGCTGCCGCTCGCAATCGAGAAGACGTCATGTCCGGCGTTGGAATTGAAGCCGTAGACGGTGTCGCCGGTGCGCGTCGTCATGTTCGCGCCATAGAGGTATTGCACGGCGGCGATGTCGAACATTTGCGGCGCGGTGACGTAGTACTGGCCATAAGAACCGCCGGTGAACACTTCGCTGAAATAGGTCATCACCGTGAATTGGCGTGTGTCCTGCCAGAAATCGGCGTCATTGCCGTACGTCGCGCCGCCCTGGGCGCCGCCGTCGTAGGCGCTGGGATGCAGCAACCCCAATGCGTGACCGATCTCATGCAGCAGGATCTGCGCACCGCGCGGCAGCGCCTGCGGATTGGCGTCGTAATCGCGCGAGACGTTGACCCAGATGTCGCCGTTCTCGAGCGAGGCGCCGGTGGCGCCGGGCTCGGGCAGATAGGTGAAGGCCGAGAATTGCGACGGCCCGTTGATGAAATTGCCGAACAGGATGGCCGCATTGTTCGAATAGCCGTTGCCGCCGATGCGCGTGAAGGTGATGTTGGCGACCTCCGCCCAGAGCGTTAGCAATTCCGCGGCCACAGCGATCTGGATGGCGTTGAATTGCGCGAAGCCGGTGACGCCGCTGAACGTGGGCACGGGTCCGGTTTCGCGAAACGCGTAGCTGACGGAAATGGGCGTGGCTAAGGTGGTGCTCCAGCTCCAGCCCTCGCGATTGAGCTGCACGCCAGCCTGATCCCAGCTGAAATAGGGCAGACCGTTCGTCGCCGTGCCGCTGGCCGGCGTCTGGAATGCGCTCGGGGTTTCGCCGCCCCAAGCCAAAAGCGAATCGTACCGCGGCATGCCGTGCTCCCTTCCGAAAACCTAGGCTGCGCTCGCGGAACGCCCGAAGCCGATTGCGACAAATGACCAACAGATCACGCCGTGGTGACCGGAATGAAGATCGAGAGCATATCAGGGCTTGAGCCGGCCCTTGGGTCCGGCCGTTCCATGCCGCGGTTCGAGGAAAGGCGATGAGACCCAACGTGTTCCAGGAGACTGCGGCGGCGGTGGCGAAACGCTTCGGCGTTTCGGTTAAGGCGCTGCGCGTCTACGAGGATGCCGGGTTGCTGAAGCCAGCGCGGACGGTGGCCGGATGGCGCATCTATCGTCAGCCGGAGATCGAGCGGCTCTCCGTCATTCTGGCGCTGAAGCAGCTTGGTTTGCCGTTGAAGCGCATCGGCGAATTGCTGCGCGGAAGCGGCGATCTCGCTGCGGCGCTGGCGCTGCAGGAGGCGGCGCTCGAGGACGCGAAAGCTGAAGCGGAGGAGGCGCTGCGCCTGGTGCGTGCGGCGCGCGCGAAGCTCAAGGACCGCCAGCGTCTTTCCCCGGACGAGTTGGGAAAACTGATCAGGAGTACAGTAGTGTCCGAGTTCAAATGGAACGACAAGATGGAGGCGTTGGCGCAGAAGCACTACACGCCGGAACAATTGCAGGAACTGCGCGCTCGTCCGTTCGGTGCAGACGATCAGGCGCGTGTCAGTGCGGCGTGGGCGCAAGTCTTCGCCGATATCGACGCGCTCGGAGCCGACGCCGACCCGGTGACGCCGCAAGCGCTGGAGATTGGCCGCCGCGCCCAAGCTTTGATCGCGGAATTCACCCAAGGCGACCCGGCGATGTACCAGGCGGCGGGCGCCATGAACCGCGAAGCGATGGCCGATCCGGAACTGGCCAAGCAGATGCCGGGCGCATCCCATTGGCAGTTCATGGGCCGCGTGTTCGCGGAGCTGAAGAAGTGATGATCGTCATACCGGGGGCTCAGCCACGCCGAGAACCCGGGACCAAGGGGCCAACGCGCAACTCCCCTGGTTCCGGGTTCGCGGACCGCGCGCCCCGGAATGACGAAGATGGCTAATCGCGCTCCCAGTCGCGGCACCCCGGCTTGGCGCCTCGTTCTGTTCGTGAAACAGTGCTCTCCCGGCCTGGACAGGCCTGCATAAGCGAGAAGCGGCGCCCGCCGCTGGCGCCGCCCAACCCCGCGCGGGAAACAAGGGAGTAGCGCGCCATGCCTGAAAGCAAATCGGCAAATGTGGTGAGGGCAATCGCCGTCGTCGGCCCAACCGGAGCGGGCAAGACGGCGCTGACACAAGCTCTGGCATCCGCCGCTTCGGGCGGTTCGGGCGCAGTCCCGGCCGCGGCAGGCCAGTCCACTGAAACCCAATTCACCGCCATCGATTTCATGGGCGATCATTACGCCCTCATTGATGCTCCAGGCGCCGTCGATTTTCTTGCAGACGCCGACTTCGCGTTACCCGCCGCCGATCTCGCCATCGTCGTCGCCGATCCCGATCCGGACAAGGCCGTCTTGGCCCAGCCGTTCCTCAAGGCGCTCGAGGATTTGCAGATTCCGCGGGCGCTGTTCATCAACAAGATCGATTCCGCCCGCGGCCGCGTCCGCGATCTGCTGGAAGCGCTGCAGCCCGTTTCCACCGCGCCATTGGTGGCGCGTCAGATTCCTATTTGGGCAGACGAGAAGGTCACCGGCTTTGTCGATCTCGCGCTCGAGCGCGCTTACCGCTACCAGCAAGGCAAGCCATCCGAGATCGTCGACATCCCCAAGGACATGGCCGAGCGCGAGAACGAAGCGCGCTTCCACATGCTCGAACAGCTGGCCGATTTCGACGATCAATTGATGGAGCAATTGCTCTCCGACGTGACGCCGGACCGCGACACCGTGTTCGCCGACCTGGTCAAGGAAACGCGCGAAGGCCTGATCGTGCCGGTGTTCTTCGGCTCGACCGCGCAGGGCAACGGCGTGCGCCGCCTGCTGAAAGCGCTGCGCCATGACACGCCGGAGCCGAAATACGCCGCCGCGCGGTTGGGACTGAGCGGCAACGGCGCCTATGTGCTGAAAATTTCGCACGCCGGGCAGGCCGGGAAACTTGCTTATGCACGCGTATTCGGCAGTGCGCTCAACGACAGCGACCAGCTTACGCTGAGCGACGGTTCTGCGCAGCGGCCAGGCGCGCTGTTTGCGGTCAGCGGCGCGCAGACCAAGAAGGTCGCGCGCATTCCCGAGGGCGATGTTTGCGCCATAGGAAAACTCGATCCGGTGGCGGCGGGCGATCTGTTGAGCGCCAATGGAGCGCAGAAGATCAACATCAGCTTCAAGAAGCGCTATCCGGTCTACCAGCTCGCCATCGCCACCAAGGACCGCAAGGACGATGTGCGTCTCTCCGGAGCGCTACAGAAGCTGGTCGAAGAAGACGCCGGCCTCAACGTCGTGCACGACCAGACCACCCACGAGATCCTGCTGCAGGGGCAAGGCGATCCGCACCTGCGCTCAGTGGTCGAGCGGCTGAAGAACCGGTTCGGCGTGGACGTGTCGACGGCGCCGCCATCGACGCCCTATCAGGAAAGCATCCGCAAGCCGGCGGAAGTGCGCGGGCGCCACAAGAAGCAGACCGGCGGCCACGGCCAGTTCGGCGATTGCGTCATCCAGGTCAAACCGCTGCCGCGCGGGCAGGGCTTCGAGTTCGTCGACAAGATCACCGGCGGCGCCATTCCGCGGCAATGGATTCCGGCCGTCGAAGCCGGGGTCAAAGACGCGATGACGAAGGGCTCGATCGGCTTTCCGGTGGTGGACGTATCCGTGACCTTGATCGACGGCTCGTTCCATTCGGTGGATTCGAGCGAGCACTCGTTCCAGCAAGCCGGCCGCATCGGCATGCAGGAAGCGATGTCGCAATGCGGTTCGGTGTTGCTGGAGCCGATCGAAAAGCTGTCGATCTACACGCCGAGCTGGGGCACGCCGAAGATCAATTCGGCGGTGTCGTCGCACAATGGCCAGATCCTGGGCTTCGAGGGGCGCGAGGGCTGGCCGGGCTGGGACCGCGTCGATGTCTATCTGCCGCATGCGGAGCGGCAGAACTTCATCATCGAGCTGCGTTCGCTGACGCAGGGGTTGGCGACGTTCGAAGCAGCCTTCGATCATATGGTCGAAGTCACCGGCCGCCGCGCCGAGGACGTCGCCAAGAAGGCGCAATCTCAGGCAGGCGCGAACGGGCACTGAGTTATGGGCCGCAGGTGTTTCCGGCGGCCCATATTAACTCAACACCAGCTGCGTCTGGATCACCAGCGCGACCGCTTTGCCGTCTTCGCCTGTGATTTTCGTTTGCCAGACACTGGTGCGTTTGCCGGCATGTACGGGCGTCGCCTCGCCGGTGACGATCGTTCCCGATTTCGCGGGGCCGAGAAAGTTGGTCTTGCTTTCGAGCGTCGTCGTGCCTTTTGCGCCTTCCGGCAGCGAGAGATAGGCGCCGATCGCGCCAAGCGAATCTGCGAACGCCATCACCGCGCCGCCGTGGAGCGTGCCGCCGGCAGTGCACAGATCCGGGCGCACCGGAAGCTTGCCGACGACGCGCTGCGGCGAAGCTTCGGCGATCTCGACGCCCATGGTTTTGGCGAACGGGATGATGTCGACGGAGAAAGCGGTCATGTCGGTGTCTCCTTCGTCGGCATCACGAGGCGCCGCTCGTCATAAGCCGCCCACAGGCACGCCGCCACGATAAGCGCTGCGCCCATGTAAATTTCCACCCGCGGCGTTTCCTGGAAAATGACGTAGCCGATAATGCTGGCATAGATGAGCTCGGTGTAGTGGATCGGAGCGAGCTGCTGCGCCTCGGCGCGGGCGTAGGCTTGCGCCATCAGATACATGAAGCCCGCCGCCAGCGCGCCCATCAGCAGAAAGAACGGCCATTCGCTCAAGACAGGCGGGGTGGCGAAGGCGATCGTCGGCGCAATCAGGATCACGCCCGGCACAACGCTGGTCATCAGCGTGACAATGGCGGCGCCGTCTTTCTGCGACCGCTCGCGCAGCAGCACCATGGCGATCGAAAAGAAGAAGGCCGAGGTCAAAACCGCAGCGACGCCCAGATCGTGCTGCGGCGATTCGGCCTCGCTTGGCGCGCCTTGCATCGCCACGATGACGCCGGCGAAGCCAACCAGCGCACAGATCACGCTGGCAATGCGCACGCGCTCCTTGAGGATCAGCCAGGCGACGAACGGAACGATCAGCGGGTAGACGAAGGATAGCGCCACCGCTTCCGCTAGCGGCAGCACTGAAAGCGCCCAGAAGAAGGTCACCGCGCAGGCCGCGATGACGAATCCGCGCAGGCCGTGTGCGCGCCACATCTCCATGCTGATCGCGGGACTTCCGGCGCGCTGCCAGATCGCCAACGAAAACAGCGCGCCGAACAGGTAGCGGCCGAAGGCCACCAACAGCACGTGGTTGGTCTGCGAGAGCCATTTGATCGTCGCGTCCATCGACGCGCCGGCCATGATCGCCAGCGTGAGCACCAGCGCCGGCGGCAAACGGGCGAACATGAAAACTCCCCGCGCGCCTTTTGGCTCGCGGGGAGTTCAATCGCAATCGCGATCTGTCGTTGCTTACGGCGTGGTTGTCGCCGGCGGGGTCGTCGTGTTGCCCTCGGCCGCCTCGCCAGCCGCTTCGTCAGCAGCTTCGCCCGCTTCTTCCTGCGGGCCTTGGCCCATGTCGGTGGTTCCGGTGGTGGACTGTTCGTACGCGGTGTCGGCGCTTTCGCCGGCTTCTTCCTGCGTGCCTTGGCTGCAGGCGACGACGCCCAACAGGCTCACGGCGGCGGCCGCGCCCAGCAATGATTTCAACATCAATGGTTCTCCTGAGTGTCCCAGTCGTTGGGCGGCGTTCGCCGCCGGGGTGGTCAACGTTCCGTAAACAACACGGTTCCCGAAAAAGTAGCGGCGCCGACGGCGAGGCCGCCTGGCGCCGCATTCCTCCGCGCGGCTGACCAGCAGGCCGCGCGTGGGAGGATGAGCCTATGGATTCGTGCTTCGGTCGCCGTCGGTCGCGTCGTTCAGGGCGTCAGCGGCGTCGCTGTTTTGCGTATTGCCGCCGGCCTCGTCGATGCTTTCGCCGGCCTGTTCGAGCGGCCCGTCACCGAGGTTTTCCTCGCCTTGGGCGACTTCTTCGATGGCGGAATCGAGATTCTCACCGCTTTTCTCGGCGCTGCCGTCACAGGCGGCCAGGCTCAGCATGGCGGTGGCCGCGACCGCGGCCGCGAGTGTCTTGAGCATGATCGGTCTCTCCTGAAGCGCTGCCAGCGGCAAGGCGGTGGAGCGGAAACACTCTAGCGCCCAACCGGTTCCCCGGCCGGAACGCTGGCGCCTCCAAACGCGCGCGCTATAAGCGGCGGCGAGGGAACAATGGCTGCTCAGCTCACGGAAGACCAAACGCTTATCGTCGAAACCGCTCGTGCGTTTGCGCAGGAAAGGCTGCGTCCCAATGCTGCGCGCTGGGAGGACGAAGGGCTCGACCGGGAGGTGCTGCAGGAACTCGCCGGCCTCGGCTTTGCCGGCATCTATGTGCGCGAAGAGCATGGCGGTTCGGGATTGAGCCGCCACGATGCGGCGCTGATCTTCGAAGAACTTTCGCGCGGCTGCGTGGCGACGGCGGCGTTTCTGTCGATTCACAACATGTGCGCGTGGATGATCGACTCGTTCGGCAACGACGATCAGCGCAGGCAATGGCTGCCGCAACTCACCACGATGGACAAGATCGCCTCTTATTGCCTGACCGAACCCGGTTCGGGTTCTGACGCCGGCGCGCTGCGCACCAGCGCAAAGGCCGAAGGCAATTCGCAATACGTGATCAATGGCTCGAAGGCGTTCATTTCCGGCGCAGGCTTCTCCGATCTCTACGTCCTGATGTGCCGCACCGGCGAGGATGGGCCGAAGGGCGTATCCACCGTGCTGGTGCCGGACGGAACTCCGGGACTGTCGTTCGGAAAATTGGAAGACAAGATGGGCTGGCGCGCTCAGCCCACGGCAATCGTGAACTTCGAGGACTGCCGCGTTCCGGTCGAGAACCGGCTTGGGCCCGAAGGCGAGGGTTTCAAATACGCCATGAAAGGTCTCGACGGCGGCCGGCTCAACATCGCCGCCTGTGCGCTCGGCGGCGCCCAGGACGCGCTCGATCGCGCGCTCGCCTACGTTCAGGAGCGCAAGCAGTTCGGCAAGCGCATCGTCGACTTCCAGAACACCCAGTTCGTGCTGGCCGACATGGAAACCGAACTGGCTGCATCGCGTGCGCTGCTGCACCAGGCCGCCAAGAAGCTCGACGCCAAGGCGCCGGACGCCACCAAATATTGCGCCATGGCCAAACGCTTCGTCACCGATACGGCGTTCAACGTCGCCGACAAGGCGCTGCAATTGCACGGCGGCTACGGCTATCTGGCGGATTACGAGGTCGAGCGCATCGTCCGCGATCTGCGGGTCCACCGTATTCTCGAGGGCGCCAACGAGATCATGCGCGTGATCATCTCGCGCGAAATGCTGAGGCGATGAACCGCGACATCAAGGCGGATGCGCGAGCCATCAATGCAATCCTCTGGCAGGACTGGGATCCGATCGGCGGGGGCGGGCCGAAAGATGAGTACGACAATCATGTCTGGCCGATCTACAAGCTGCTGATCGGTGGCGCGCTCCGCGAAGATGTGGTTGCCTATTTGCGCAGGGCGGCGGACGAGACCATCGCATCGCCCACGCCCGAGGAACGCCTCCAGTGCGTTGTCGACAAGCTGATGGCGCTGGGGGTGAAAAGGGTTGGGGAGAGCGAAGCATGATTTTGCGGGCAATGGGCTTGGGTTTTCTGCTCTGGCTGGCTGTCGCCGCCGTGTTCCGCATGGGCGGGCAGTTCTTCTTCCTGCCGGATGAATCGCTGCGCTTCATCACCTTCGTTTCAGGGGCCGCCGCCGGGCTGGTTCTCGGTTTCATTTTCCTGAAGCTGCTGGGCGAGGCCGCGGGCGACGAGGGCGAAGCGGCGATCGGCTTGGCGCTGCCGGTGCTGCTGCTCAACGGCTTCCTCACGCACGAATTCGCGACCGCGTTTCCGAACCTCGACCAAACCCTTGACGCCACTTACGGCGCCTGGTCGCTGCTGTTCGGCGCCTCGATCTTGTTCGTCGGCCTCTTGACGACAAAGCTCGCCCCGCAGGACGAACGGATTTGAATCGTCGCGACGTCATTGTCGGCGCGGCAGCTTTGGCGGGATGCGCAAGCATGAGCGAAACTGCGCCAACACGTCGCCCGATTGTCATCGCCCACCGCGGCGCGAGCGCCTACCGGCCCGAGCACACGCTCGGCGCCTATCGCCTCGCCATCGAGCAGGGCGCCGATTTCATCGAGCCGGATCTGGTGATGACGAAGGACCACGTCCTCGTCTGCCGCCACGAGAACGAGATCTCGCAGACCACCGACGTCGCCGACCACCCGAATTTCGCCGATCGCCGCAAAGCCAAGACGGTAGATGGCGTTGAGGCGCTCGGCTGGTGGGCGGAGGATTTCACGCTCGAAGAGCTCAGAACGTTGCGGTGCCGCGAACGCATCCCGCAGCTTCGGCCCGACAACACGCCATATAACGATCGGGAAGCAATCCCGACGTTCGCCGAAGCCTTGGCGCTCGCACGCCAGCATGGCCGCGGCATCTATCCTGAATTGAAGCATCCCACTTTTCTGCGCGAGCAGGGCGCCGATCCGGTGCCCGCCTTCATTGCCGCGGTAAACGAAGCCGGCGGGCAGGACGCGGCGGAGATGATGTACGTTCAGTGCTTCGAAACCGGCGCGCTTCGAGCATTGGCGCAGATGTCATCGATCCGTTGGCGCACGGTGCAATTGGCATCTGCCGAAGGCGGGCCCTGGGACCAGCCGACGACGAGCTATGCTGCGATGCTGAGCGACGATGGACTGCGCCGGATCGGCGAATACGCCCGCGGCATAGGCGCCGAGAAGTCACTGATCATTCCGCGCGATGGCGCCAACAATCTCGGCGCGCCGACCGGTCTCGTGGCGCGGGCTCACGCGGCGAACCTCGCCGTGCATGCGTGGACGTTCAGACCTGAAAATTTCTTTCTGCCGGCGTCGCTTCGCTCGGCGCCGGGAAATGCGACCGAAACCCAGCGCGCCAGGGGCGATCTCGATGCCGAACTGCGCGCATTCTATGCCGCCGGCGTCGATGGCGTGTTCAGCGACGATCCAGCCGCAGCCGTTGCGGCTCGGCTTTGATGGGAAGTTGTTTCCCGCTTACTTAGGCCACTCGGCGCATCATGTTGCGGTTGAGAATTGGCGCTTGCGCTTCCAGAAGGTCCTTGAGCACGCGCTCGCGCGTCTGAGCGTCCTTGATGGTGAGCAGATGAATCTCTTTGGCGCCGAGATTTTCGGCTGCTTGCCACATGTCATGCCGCGCCAGCGTTGTTGAAAAGTCCGTCGTTTGCGCGGCGTAAAGACAGATCGGCCCGCCCCAGTCCTGCGCGGGCTGATCGTGCGGCTTGACGAACATGTAGATGCCGCCGACGGCGTCCCACGCACGCTGTGCGCGCGCGACCTCGAACTCGAACCAGCGGCCGCTATTGCCTTGCCAATTGAACGTGCTCACGCGCCCCTCCGGGTTCGGACCGGCCGCCAGCCTAAAGTGAGTCGGCGGCGGCGAAACCGATATGGATCAGGGCGCTGGGTCCGTGGTCAGCGATTGGGCATCGGCGGCGTCGAAAAAGGCCGGCCAAAAGCCTTCCATGGCGTCGGCTTGGCGCTGGGCGTGATCCGGCCGATCGATCGGAACAATGCGCATCTCCACCCGCGAAAGATCGGGCGCGCCGGCGGGCGAGGAAGCGCGCCAGGCTGCATAATCCGCGCCCGAAACGTAGAGCGAGAATCGGCCGGGCTCGTGCTCGAGCAAATCGGACACCAACACCAGACGCCGGTGCGGAAGTTCGGCGCCGAAGTCCGGGTCGGCGGCGACAGCGCGTAGTCCGGCGACGATCGGCGAGGCGCGCTGGGGCCCGCTCGAGCCGGCGCTGCGCAAAGCGCTCTCGAGCGCCTGCGCGAACTCTTCGTCCCACGTCGCCTGCATCATGCGGGCGTTTTCAAACAGCGGATTGGCCCGCTCGGGCGGGCGCGGCAGGCATTTTGAGAACAGGATCGAAGGCTCCTGGGGCCTACGCACGTTGATGCGCATAATCGTCAAGCGATCGTACTGGCTGAGCCGTCCGCGTTCCTGCGCCAACACCGCGCGCAGCTTGCGGCGGTGACGCGCCTCGAGCCGATCGGTTGCGTCAACCAATACGATGGTATGAGCGCGCAGCGGAACATCAGTGCGGCAAAGCGTTGCGGCGTCGATCGGCGGCGGCCGCAACAGCAGCGCCGCGCCGCCGAGTCCCGTCAGCACCAGCATGGCGGCGATGATGAGCGCAAGGCCGAGCGCATTGCGGCCGCCCGCGCCCCGCCGGCGGCTCACGGCGGTCCGCCGCCATTGTGGCGGTTCGTGGCCGCGTCGAGTTCGACCAGCAATTCTTCCATCGCGCGCGCCGATTGCGCCTGTGCTTCCGACAGCCGCGCACGCGCCTCATCTATCATCGCCGCCGCGGCGCCAAGTGCGTCGAGCGGGGGCCCGGATGCCGGCGGCGGGGCGCCGAAATAGGCCGGAGCGGCGCTGCCGCGCGCAGCGGCGTTTTCCTGGCGATAGAGATGGATGGCGCTGGCGGCGGCTTCGTCGAGCGCCCGGGCCTTGGCGTCCAGCGCCTCCATCTTCAGCGCTGCGCCGTCAAACGCCTTGCTCATCGCCTCGAATTCGGCGCGCAGCTTTTCCACCCGCGCCGACAGCGCCGCTTTCGCAACATCGATCGGCGCTTCGAGCTCCAGCCGCGCAGCGGTGCGGAAATCGGACAAGGCTTCCGATGCCGCTTTCGCGGCGCGATCCATCTTGCCGTAGTCCGGATATGGATCGTCGAAACCGGAATAGCCCTTGAGCGCGGCAAAGACCCATACCCCCGCGCCCAGCATCAGCAAGATGATCGCTTGTGGCGAATCCAGCGCCAGCAGCGACCACAGATGGAAACTGGCGTCCGATCCCATGTCGAGTTGTGCGCCGTTCAGCGCGGCCAGCTGATCGCGCCAATCGGCGGCGAACAGATTGAGCATCAGTGCAAGCGCGCCCACGAGCAGGAACGCGGCCGCACCCAGTGTCTTTATCGCGCCGTTGCCGTGCTGCAGGTAGCGCAAGCCGAGGAATCCGGCGAGGAAACCAAGGGTCACATTGGCGCCGGAGAGCCCGACGGCCGTAATCGCGCCGCCCAGCAGACCGCGCGCGTCGTCTTCGGCGAACAAGGCCGCGCTGAACAACGCCTCGAACACCGCTGCGCAGAACAACAAACCGGTCTGCAGCAGCGTGGAATGCGGATAGACTGCGCCTCGCCGCAATTCATGTTTGCGCTTGAACGCATCCAGATCATCGCGCGCTTCCGCGGCGCGGGTCGAGGCCTCTGCCCAATCATGGGCGAGCCGTCCCGAGATCTGGCGCAGCGCAAGCCGTGCATCGAGCGCGGGGCCGGCGAAATCCTGCGGCGCCGGCGCGAGCGCCCGCAAACGGCGCTCGGCGTCGGCCTTGGCGTCCAAGCGCGATTGGTCCACGCGGGCGCGTTCGCCGGCCAGCACATCGATCACCGCTTTCTCGGCTTCGGATAATTCGTCGGCGTCCTGACGGGGCAGGTTGCGCGCTGCGTCTTCGCGGGCGCGTTTGCGTAGGCTCAGCTTCTTATCGAGCGCAGAGGCGCTCCAACCCTGCGGCGGTTTGGCCGCAGCGCGAGGCGCGCCGTTAGCTTGCCCTCCGTCCATCCGCGAGCCAGCTCCCACCTTCCTTTAAGCGCCTAACACACGCTTCTCCAAGCGCCGCATGCGGGCTATCAGGAGCGGGTGAACAATCTCAAGGACTTGCTGAGGCTTGCCGAGACCGCCGCCGCCGCCGCCGGCGAAGCGTTGCTCGCCAATCGCGCACAATGGGGGGTGATCGAGGCCGAGCAGGGCCGCGAGGTGAAGATCGACGCTGACACCAAGGCCGAGGCGCTGATCCTTGCGGCGCTATCGCGTGAAAGCGCCTATCCGATCATCTCCGAGGAAGCTGGCTGGTCCCGCGCCTCGCAGCGCGGTGAGCGTTACGTATGGGCCGTCGATCCGCTGGACGGCAGCGTCAACTATTTGCGCGGCTACCCCCATTGCGCCGTTTCGATCGCGTTGCTGGACCAGGGCCAGCCCATTCTCGGGGTGGTCGACTGCTTTCTCATGCGGGAGCGCTTCACCGGCGCTCGCGGCGAAGGCGCTTGGCTCAACGGGGCGCCGATGCGGGTCTCCGACATTGACGCTCCGGGGAAGGGCATCCTGCAAACCGGTGTTCCTTCGCGGGCCAGCGATGTTTCAATGAGGGCATTCGAAGAGCGCCTGAAAACCTGGCAGAAAGTCCGCATGATCGGATCGGCAGCGACCGCTTTGGCTTACGTGGCGGCGGGCCGGGCAGAGGCCTATCGCGAATCCGGCTCGATGATCTGGGACGTGGCGGCCGGCTGTGCTCTTGTACAAGCCGCAGGAGGCGCATTCCGGATTGACGGCGGCGCCCTGGACCGCCCGCTCGAAGTCGCCGCCGGGAACGGCCGTGTCATTCTGCCGGAGTGAAAAAATTCACGACTTGGCTGCGTTTTCCCCGCTGCTGTGGCTTCCGCGCGGCTGTTCGACGAATTGATGGCGAGGACCTGGGAATTGCGGTGGACAATCCGGCTGCCGTTTGCTCCAACACCGGGTCGAACGACAAGGCAGTGGGTGGCGGATGATCGGGGACGCGATCCTGGCGGGATCGGCTCAGGGCGTAAGCCGAGCGTGGCATGCACGTGCCGAATGGGCGCCGCAGTCGCTCAATTTGTGCGGCGCCGTCCTGGTTGGACCTGGCGAAACAGCGCTTCCGATGCGCGCGCGCGCGCCCATTTGGGACGCCATCGACCTCAGCTCTGCACAAGCCAAATTCCTGATCCTCATTGAGCCGCCCGCCGACGGCGCCGCCAAGCGCGCCGTGCTGATGCGCGCAGCTCAAGCGGGAATGAAGATATTGTTGATCGAGGACGGGCGTCTGCGGCGTCTGCGGCTCGAAGACCTGATCGGCCAGCCGCTCGGAGATGTCGATTTCGCGCGCATCCGCAACATCATTGGCGGCAGACGCGTGCTGATCACCGGCGGCGGCGGCTCGATCGGCGGCGAACTCGCGCGCCGCATCGCTACGCTCGGTCCGGAGAGGCTGACGCTGCTCGATAGCTCCGAGCACAATCTCTATCGCATCGGCCTTGGATTGCCGGATGCAGTGCCGGTGCTGGCCGATATCCGTGACCCGACATCGATGCGCCGTTGGTTCGCAAAGGAGCGGCCCGAAATCGTCTTTCACGCAGCGGCGCTGAAGCAGGTGCCGATCGTGGAGGCGTTTGCGTCCGAGGGTGTGCTGACGAACATCTACGGCTTGCAGAATGTTGCCGAAGCAGCGCGCGCTGTTGGCGCGGACATGATCTTTGTCTCCACCGACAAGGCGGTCGACCCTTCGGGGCTGATGGGCGCCTCAAAGCGCATGGGCGAGATTTATTGCCAAGCGTTGGATCGCGAAGGTCCGCGGCGCGTCATTCCGGTGCGTCTTGGCAACGTCCTGGGTTCGGCCGGTTCAGTGTCGCCGCTGTTCGAGGCTCAACTCGCCGCCCGCGAACCGCTGACGGTGACGGACGCCGAAGTCACCCGTTTCTTTTTGTCGATCCCGCAGGCCGCGAACGCGTTGCTGCAGGCGGCGGCGGTTGGTCTCAATTCTGGGCCGTTAGGCAGCGCGCTGGTGATCGAGATGGGGGAGGCGCTGCCGGTGGTGGAGTTGGCGCGCGAGGTGATCCGGCTGGAAGGCCTGAGGCCCGACATCGATGCGCCGATCGTGTTCACCGGCCTGCGGCCGGGCGAAAAACTGCATGAAGCGTTGGTGGCCGACGAAGAGTGGCGTGACGCCGATCCTGCGCCTGGCGTCATTGCTGTCGCCTCGCCGCCGCGGGCGCTGAATGACATCACTGAAAGCTTCTCGCGCCTGATTGCGCTCGCACGCGAGGGCGACAATCAGGAGATCGGCGTCACTTTGTTCGCCGCGATCCGCGCCGGCGATGCAAAGGCAGGGCGGGCGCTGACCGGCTGACCCTTGCATGCGGCGCGACGCAGGCGCTTGATCGGCGCGTCGTGACAAACCTGTTCCCGTACTATCCTGTGTTTCTCGACTTGGCCGGCCGCTCCGTCGTGCTGATCGGCGGCGACGCCGCCATGGCTGGTCTGGCGCGTCAGTTCCTAGGGGCAGGGGCAGGCGTCTCCGTATTCGATCAAACACCGTCGGATGCGATGCGCGCATTGGCTTCGGCGGTGCGGCTGAAACTCCGGCGCTGGCGGCCCGACGATTTTCAGGGCGCAGCTCTTGTGGTGTGCAGCGGCGACGAACCGCGGCCGTCGCGCTTGCGCGCGGCCGCTGCGGCGCAGCAAGCAGTGTTTCATCTGCTTGGCGCGCCGGAGAGCTCGGACGTCGTCTTGGGCGGGGTCAGCGCCGCCGGCGCCCTGGCGCTCGGCGTCGCGGCACCCGGCGCGCCGTGGGCCGTGACCGAAGCGGTGCGTGCGCGCCTTGCCGCGGCGCTGCCGGCGGGCTTGCCCGCGTTTCTCGAAGCGGCGGCGCGTTTGCGGGCCGAGGCCGGCAAGCGCATCCCCGACGACGCCCAGCGCGCCAGGTTCTGGAGCGATGCGACCGAACGCGTGTTCGTTTCCTCGCCGATGAACGCAACCCAATGGGAGACATTGTTGCGCACATGGCTGGAAGAGTGAGCCGCGTTTGCGGCGTGACACCCGGCACGGCGGCCAGGGCCTTCAGGACACACCTCCATCGCCGACGGTCCTGTGGAGGGTGTCATGTCGAAAGCGGTCCGCGTCTCTCATCTGCTCACGGTGCTCGCGTGTTTGACCGCTGTCGCTGGCCCGGCGTCGGCGCAGCGTCGGCTGCCCGAACTGAGAATCGAGCCGACAATCGTAACGCCGCAGTTCCGGGTCGAAGCCGTCAGTTTCCGCGCAGACGACGAATCCGGCCCGGATTGGCCTGGCTCGGACGAAGTCTATTTCGTGTTCTCGGCGGGCGCGCCGACCGACAAGATCACGAGAGTCTACGAAGACCTGGATAGCGGCGAAACGCGGACCGTAGCGGCCGGTGATCGCTGCATCGCCCCCGCCGCCGCATGTGCAACGTCGGGAACACCTTCGCTGCAAATCGATCTGGCCATGTTCGAACGGGATAGCTGCGGCTTCATGCATGGCGATCTTCCTGGCGCCCATTATGTGCTTCAAAACGGGCTCTGCGCCGGCGACGATCTGGTCGGCCGCGCGACGATCGCTCTGTCCCAGCAGCAATTGGTGAACCGGCTGCGCCGCCCCGGCGCTTCGCTGCAACGCACCGTGACGCTGGGCGGACCGTGCGGCTACACCGCGCCTGGCGACTATTGCACCTATAGCGACGCCATGCCGACCGGGCCGGAATACACGCTGAGCTATCGCATCACCCGCCTCGACGACCATGTAATCGGGCCGGACAATATGACTCTGCGTTAGCGGCGCCGCTCGTGCACAGCGGCTCTGCATTCAGTCCAGCGTGCGTCTAAAGCGCAGCAGCGCCAACGTCGCCAGCACAAACAGAATCAGTGTCAGCGGCCAAAGATCGCCGGCGATGTCGGCGAAACCAGCGTTCTTCAGCACGATCTCTCGAACAATGCGCAGGAAATGCGTGATCGGTAGGGTTTCGCCAATCGCCTGGGCCCAACCGGGCATGGCGCGAAACGGAAACATGAAGCCCGAAAGCAGCATCGACGGCAAAAAGATGAAGAAGGTCATCTGCATGGCCTGCATCTGCGTGCGTGCGGCCGTGGAAATGAGATAACCCAGCATCAGGTTGGCCAGGATGAACAAGGTCACCGCAATCAGGAACGCCAAGAACGAGCCGGTGAAAGGAATACGGAACAGCAGTGCGGCTGCGATCAGCACGATCGCCACCTGAATGGCGCCGACGCCGATATAGGGCGTAGTCTTGCCGATCATCACTTCGAGCGGTCTCACCGGCGTGGCCAGCAGGTTTTCCATCGTGCCGCGTTCGGTTTCCCGGGTGAGCGCAATCGAGGTGATCATCACCATGGTCATGGTGAGGATGACGCCCAGCAGGGCGGGAACGATATTGAACGAGGTGACGCCGGCGGGATTGTAGCGGCGGTGCACGACAATCTCGTAGGGCGCCGGTGCTTGCGCCAGGAATCCAAGCGGACCTTGAAACTCGGGCGCAAACGCTTGGCTCGCAACCCGCTCGATGGCGGCGACCGCCCCTCCAGACGCAACTGGATCGCTTGCATCGGCGGCGACCAGGATTTGCGGCCGTTCGCGCCGCACCATGCGCCGCTCGAAGCCCTCGGGAATTGATATCAGAAAATTCGCGCGTCCTGAGCGCAGCATGGCTTCGCCGTCCTCGGCGCGCTGCGTCACGGCGACGATGTCGAGGTAACTGGATTGCGCCAGCGAAGCGAGGAATGCGCGCGTCATCGGCCCGTCCTCGCGCAACTCGACCACGGCCGGCATATGTCTGGGATCGGTGTTGATGGCGTAGCCGAACAGCACCAGCTGCATCACCGGCATCATGATCATGATAGCAAAGGTCGGCCGGTCACGCCGCATCTGCACCAGTTCTTTCAAGAACACAGCGAACACGCGCGACCAGGAGAGATCGAGCAGCGCGGAGAGATTGGGGAAGGCAGGCGCCTTCATTGAAAGTTGTCCATCGCGCCGGACATGAGATAGATGAAGATCTCTTCGAAACCCGCTTCGATCGGTCCGATCTCGACATGGGGTTGCGCCGCCTTCACGGCGCGGACAGCGCGTTCCAGTGCGGGCGCATCCTTGCCGCAGGCGTGGATTTCGGCGCCAAAGCGCGCGACAAGCTCGACGCCGGGCGACGCTTCCAGCATCTCCTGCGCTCGCATCAGCGGGCGTCCGGCGACGCGCCAGCCTTTCAGCCCGATCTGGCGCGGAATGTCATTGGTCGGCGAGTCGATCAGCTTCTTGCCGTAAGCGATGTAGGCGATCGAATCGCACTGTACGGCCTCGTCCATGTAGTGCGTCGACACCAAAGTCGTGACCCCTTGGGCCGAGTAGCGGCGGATCGCATCCCAGAAATCGCGCCGAGCTTTGGGGTCGACGCCAGCCGTGGGCTCGTCGAGCAGCAACAGCTCCGGTTCGTGGATCATGCAGGCGGCGAGGGCGAGCCGTTGCTTCCAACCGCCGGAGAGCTTGCCGGCGAGCTGACCCTGCCGCTCGGCCAAGCCGAGATCGGCCAAGGCGCGGTCGACCCGCTCGGTGCGCGCGTCGAGACCGTAGAGACGGGCGATGAATTCGAGATTTTCGCGGATCGACAAGTCCTCGTACAACGAGAATCTCTGCGTCATGTAGCCGACGCGTTCCTTGATTTTCAGACTTTCGCTCAGCACGTCGAAGCCCAGCACTTCGCCTTCGCCGCTCTCGGGCTTGAGCAGTCCGCACACCATGCGGATGGTCGTGGTCTTTCCCGAACCGTTCGGGCCGAGAAATCCGTAAATGGCGCCGCGAGGCACCTTGAGATCGAAGTGATCGACTACAGTCCGATCGCCGAAGCGCTTGGTGAGCCCCCGCACGTCGATGACGGTTTCGCTGCTCATTCCGCGATCCGCACATCCACCGGCATGCCCGGCCGGATCGGCGTCACGCGGTCGAAGCGCGCCTCGATCAGGAATACGAGTTTTTCGCGTTGATCGAGCGAGTAGATCACGGGCGGTGTGAATTGGGGGTCGTGGGCCACGAAGCTGATGCGCGCTTCAAGCGCTTCGCCGCAACCGTCGCAGCTTACCAGCACGCGTGCGCCGACGGGCAATTGCGCGAGCATCGGCTCCGGCGCGAAGAAGCGCACTTTCATGTTCTCCGGCGCCAGTAGCGCAACGATCGGCGCGCCGGCGGCGACGACCTCGCCGGCGCGGTGGAAGACCTGTTGGATTGTGCCTGCCGCGGGCGCGACGCCAGCCAGGTCTTCGAGACGCTCTTCCGCCAAGCCGGTTTCGGCCCCGGCCGCAGCCGCTTGCCGACGGGCCTGCGCCAGCTGCGCATTGGCGACGTCGCGCGCGGCGCGATCGGCGTCGAGCCGCGCCCGCGGATAGAAGCCGCGTTCCGCCAGCTGCGCGCCCCGCGCATAATTGCGCTGAGCCAAAGTCGCCTGCGCCTGCGCCGTGCGCACCGCCGCTGCGGCTGCCGCGCGCTGAGCTTCAGCGCTCTGCGCACCGTAGCCAAGCCGTTCCGGATCGAGCCGGAACACGCGCGCGCCGGCTGCGACGACGTCGCCCTCGCGGACAAACACCTCGCCGACGACGCCGGCGTCTTGACTGGCGAGATAGATGTAGTCCGCCTCGCCGTAGCCCTGCAGCGTGGCGACGTTGGTGCGGTTGCAGGCGGCCGCAAGCAAAGCCAATGAGAGTATCAGCACGCGCTTCATGCGCTGGGCTCCAGCCCGAAGAGCAGAACGTCGAACTGCTGTTCGATCAGTTTTTGCGGGTCATTAAGAGCGGTTTCGCCGTTGAGGACATGCGTCCACATCGCTTCGAAGAACAGCGGCCCGATGAAGGCGCGGGCGGCGGCCTTCTTGTCGACGCGCCGGATCTGGCCTTGCGTCATCGCCGCCTCGAGCAAGGCTTCGAGCGCGGCGCGCGCCCGTTCGACGACGTGTTCGCGATAGTATTTCGCGATTTCGGGGAAGCGCCCGGACACGGCGATGACGAGACGCGGCACAGCCAAGAGATTGGGATCGCTCAGCCGCTGCGCTGCGCCGACCGCCAGCAGCTTGAGTGCGGTTTTCGGATCTGCGGCGCCCGCTGCGGCGACGGCCTGAACGGCCTGCGCCAGCGGACCCACCTTGGCTTCGATCAACGCCTCGAGCAGCGCCACCTTGCTCGGGAAATAGAGATAGATCGCCGCTTTGGAGAGGCCGGCCCGCTTGGCGATATCTTCCATCCGCGCCGCCTCGAAACCGTGCGCCACGAACTCCGCCAGCGCCGCCTCCAGGATTTCCTCGGGCCGCGCTTCCGCCCGCCTGCGCCAGCGGGGGGCAGCAGAAGCCTTCGTCGCGGCAGCTCGGCTCATCTCGTCAATATAACTGACTAGTCAGTTATATGCAACATTGAATCAGCCCGGGCTGTGTGCTACTGTAGTACAATGAAAACGCTCACCGCCCGTGACGCCAATCAGAACTTCTCCAAACTGCTCGCCGAGGTCGAGAAGGGCGAGACCGTGGTCATCACCAAGAACGGCAAGACCGTCGCCGAGCTGCGCCCCCGCTCCGACGACCGTCGCGACGACCCCGAATGGCGTGCGGCCTACGAGCACATGCTGAAGCTGATGCGAGCCTGGCCCGACACCGGCTATCGTGTCGGCAAGATCACCGAGGATGACAAGTATGGCGATGCGCCGGAATGAATGTCCCGGTTTCGCTCGACAGTAACATCCTAGTATATGCGGCTCTCGAAGCGGGGTCGGAGAAGGGCAAGCAAGCAGCACGAACAATTGAGCTCGCGGCGCCTAGGTGCATTCTAACGGTGCAAGCGCTGCTGGAGTTTCTGGCGGTCGTGAGACGACGAGAACCCACGCTAACTTCTTTGGCGGTTGATCAAGTCGTCGCATGGGCGGGAGCTCTCGAGACGGCGCCGACCACGGATGCGATTATGTCGAGCGCCCTCGTGCTCGTGCGCGATCACAAGTTCCAAGTTTGGGATGCGGTCATCTGGAGCGCCGCGCGCGCGGCTGGCGCGACCGTGCTTTTCTCGGAAGACATGCAGCACGGTTTCGCACTCGACGGCATGCGTGCGGTCAACCCGTTTGCGCTGAGCGAAACCGAGTTGCAGGCTCTGCTGTGAGGAACCTAGGCGTAACCGCCGCCGATCGATCACGGCGCGAGACGCTGGCGCACGCTCCAGCACAACAACGCCATGGCGGGAAAGGCGACCAGCGCAACGGCGCGCGAGAAGTAGCCAAGATTGCTCTCGGCCACGACGCCGCCAACTCCGAACATCAACACCACGAGCGCGGCGCTCAACCCGAAAGCAAGCAGCACGATCCACCGCACGCTGTCTCCATTCTTCAAGGCGAGCGCGCCGAACAACGGCGCGATCAGCCCAGCCGGGAAGAGGCCGAAGCCGTAGTGCAGCGGATGGGGCAGCGGAAACAGTCCGCTCATGGTCATGGCGACGCCGAACAGGATCATGCCGAGACCAGCAAGCGCGGCCAGGATCGGATTGCCGCCGAGCTTGCGCAGGCCAAGAAAGAGTCCGGCGCCGCCAAGCAAGGCGCAAACGCCGGTGAGGAGGAATCCAACGTTGGCCACGATCGGTGATCCTGCCCCGCAACACCCCAGTTCGCTCGGCTGCTGTGTGGCGATGTCGAAGCCTGGATTGAGCGCCATCGCTGCGATTTGGCTGACGAAGTAGACGATCGGCACGAAGACGCCGGCGCCAAGCAACACGCGAACCATGAATCCTCCCCACCCCAAGTCGCGTCAAAGACTGAGTGGAGTCGCATTTTGGCAATTCGGTGCCGTCTGCGGTTCGGGCTCAATCCACCCAGTCGCGCTGCAGCCCGCGCGCGGCGATCAAATAGAGGAGAGCGGCAAGGACATAGAAGCCGGTGCCGGCGAGGATCGAATAGCGCAGCGATTCCTCGGCGAAGCGGGCGGCCAGCGCATCGGAGATGAGGCCCAGCAGATAGGTGCCGAGGCCGATGCCGATCAGATTGTTGATGAAGAGGAAGCTCGCGCTCGCCGTGGTGCGCATGTGCGCCGGGGCCAAGTGCTGCACTGCGGCGATCACCGGGCCGAGCCATACGAGTCCAAGCGCGGTCGGGGCAAGGAAGAGGACGAACGCCATAGTCGGCGAGGGCGAAAGCAGGCCCAAAGCGTAGCAGGGCGCAGCCAGGATCCAGGCCCCGGCGGGCACAAGCGCAAACATCGCGCGCCGCTTGGCGCCAAGCTTGTCGCCCAGGAAACCGCCGAGCCAGACGCCGATCACGCCGCCGAGGAGCAGAATGGCCGAATAGAAGAACGCTGCCTGTTGCAGAGTGAAATCGTAGGAGCGTTGCAGGAAGCTCGGAATCCAGAAGAACGATCCGTAGCCCATGATCGAGGAGCATGAGGCGCCGAACGACAAGAGCCAGAAGCTCGGCTTCTTGGCAACGACGCCGAGAGCGGAGAGAAAACCGGCCTTAGGCGCGTCCGTGGCGAGCTTGGCGTCATAGCGGCCGCGCACCGGTTCGCGCACGCACGCGCGAAAGATCGGGGCGATCAGCACGCCCGCAAGACCGACGACGAGGAATGCTGCGCGCCAATCGACCAGGCTCGCGACAATGCCGCCGAGGGCGATGCCCGCTGCGCTGCCGATCGGTATCCCGAACGAATAGATCGCCAGCGCGCGCGCGCGTTCCTGGGGAGGAAAGTAATCGGCGATCAGCGAATAGGCCGGGGCGACGCCGCCGGCTTCGCCCACACCCACGCCCATCCGCGCCAGGAAGAGCTGCGTGTAGTTCGTCGTCAGCCCGCATACAGCAGTGAAGCCGCTCCACAGCGTGAGCGCGATCGTCATGATCCAACTGCGGCTCCAGCGATCGGCGAGCCAAGCGATCGGAATGCCGAGGCCGGTATAGAAAAGCGCGAACGCCAAGCCGCCGAGGAGGCCCATCTCGGCGTCGCTGGCGCCGAGTTCGCGCTGGATCGGCGCAGCGAGGATGCCGATGATTTGGCGGTCGATGAAATTGAAGGTGTAGACGATGAAGAGCAGCGCCAGAACGAGATGCCGGCTGGCGTCCTTGGCGGCGCCGGCGCCGCTTGCCGCTATCGAAGCTTCGCTCATCGTCCCGCCGCAGAGAAAGAATGGCGGCGTGAGGGAAGCTCACGCCGCCGACAGTGTCTAGGAGGATTAGAACCGGAACTCGATCGACCCGGTGATGGTTTGCGGCGGTCCGTAGAAACCGATGATCGAATTGCCGAACGTCGCCCCCGGGAAGTTGTAGCCGCCAACGCGATATTCTTCGTCGCTCAGATTGAGCGCATGCAGGCCCAGCCGCACGTGGTCGCTTTCCGAAGTCCAGGTGATCGACGCATTGTAGAGCGTGTAGGCTTCCTGATCGAGCGCCGGCGCCGCAAACTCGAACATCTGGCTGTCGCCGCGATAGGCGGCCGACGGCGTGATGGCGAGCGTGCCGTTCGCCAGCGGCGCCTCATAGGTGAAGGAGAAGGCGCCAGTCCAGTCGGGCGTGTTCTGCAACGCCGCGGATCCCGAGAGGTCGATGGGCACGACGATCGTCGCCGGCGGCGGCGCCGGGTTGGCGACGACGGTGTTCGACATGTATTCGTTGAACTGGCCGTCGATGAAGCCGACCGCTAAACTGGCGCGCAGGTTGTCGGTGAGATAGAGACTGCCTTCGAGTTCGGCGCCGTTGATGTCGGCCGACGCGGCGTTGTCGACGAACGAGGCGATGCCGCCCAAGGTCGTCGGTTCCTGGCGCGTGATCTGCATGTCGGTGTATTCCGAAGTGAACACCGCGCCGCTCAGATTGAAGCGACCCTGCCAGAACGATGAATGGAAACCCAGTTCGTAAGTATCGACGAACTCGGGCTGGTAGCCGTTCACGGTGTTCGGCGTAAACACGGCGTCGCCACGCATGTCGAACCCGCCCGACTTGAAGCCTTGGCTATAGGAGCCATAGAGCGTGAGCGCGTCCGACAACTCCCACGTCAGCGATACGCGCGGGGTCACTTCCTCGAATTCCGCATCGTTGGTGTAGTTGGTGCGCACCAGGCCGGGGACCGCAGCGTTGTTGCCGAAGAATGGGCTGCGGATGCCGGTGAAGTTCTGACGATAGACTTGGCCGGTCTTTTCATCGCGCGTCCAGCGCGCGCCGACCGAAAGCGCCAGCGCCTCGGTGATGTCGAAGCTGACGTCAGCGAACGCGGCGATGGACTGGGTGTCCACGCTGCCTCGAGTGAAAATCGTGGTGTTGAGGCCGCCGAGAACCGTGTCGAACGCGCCCTCGGCCAAGCCGTCGAGATAGAACAGGCCGGCGACGCCCTGGATGCGGTCGTAATCGAACAGCAGCTGGAATTCCTGGGTGAATTGTTCGTCGTGATAATAGGCCGGGATATCGAGCGTCGGGAATTCGGTGTTGTCGAAGTCGATGGTGCCGATGGTCTTGCCGCGGCGCGCCGCAGTGATCGAGCGGACCGTCAGATTCGGCGAGAGTTCGTAATCGACATGCAGCGCCTCGCCGTAAGTGTAGACGCGATTGTCGTCGCCCGAACCGGCGCGGGTATCGTAGACATCCGGAAGCACGTTGTATGAAGGCCCGCCGGCGGGGAAGCTGGCCAGACGCGAACCGTGGCGCGGATTGGAATCGTCTTCGACGCCATCGGCGGTGAGGCGAATGCTCAGCGCGTCGGTCGGCGACCACTCGGCGCTGATGCGGTAGGCGTCGACGTCCTTGTTGTAGTGTTCGGCGCCGGTGAACAGATTATCGCCGTAGCCGTCGCGCGAATACAGAGCGAGTGCGCCGCCGACGACGAAGTTTTCCGTCAGCGGCACGGAGCCGGAAACGATCGCTTCCATCTGATTGTAGCTGCCATAGTTGAAACGCAGCCGGGCGTGGGCTTCTTCATCGTCGAGCGGCGCTGTCACATAGCGCACCGCGCCGCCGACGGTGTTGCGGCCGTAAAGCGTGCCTTGGGGTCCGCGCAGCACTTCGATGCGCTGGATGTCGAAAATATCCAGCACCGCCGCCTGCGGGCGCGCGACGTAGACGTCATCGACATAGAGGCCGACGCCGGGCTCGAAGCCCCAAAGCGGATCCTGTTGGCCGACGCCGCGGATGAAGGCGATCAGCGTGGAGTTGGATCCGCGCGCCACCTGCACGGTGGAGTTGGGGCTGGTTTGCTGCAGCACGGTGATGTCGGCGGCGCCGCGCTGATCGAGCTGTTCTGCTGTCTGTACGGTGATCGCGATCGGCACGTCCTGCAGGTTTTCCGCGCGCCGGCGCGCCGTCACGGTGATGGATTCCTCTTCTTCGGCTGCGACATCGTCTTGCGCCGCCGCCGGCGTGCAGAGCGCGAACGGCGAGGCGCAAACGCTCGCCAACAACAGCGCTACGCGCGCACTTTCACCAAACCGCTTCATGGGACTGCTCCTCCGCTCCTCAGTTCGGGCCGCCGCGTTTCGCGGACAAAAGCCTCGACGTGGTTCAAGAAATCGTTCGGCGCTTCCAGATGGGGCACGTGCCCGGCGCCGGGGATGACGACGCGTCGCGCATGCGGCGCGGCCTGCGCTACGAATGCGGTGGCTTCGTCGGGATAGACCTGGCTGTCGCCGCCATGGATCACCAGCATCGGCGTGTCGACGCCGGCCAGCGCCATGCGGAAATCCTGTTGCGCCATCGAGACCCAGAACGACGCCATGGCGCCAGGATCTGCCTTCGCCATCTCACGGCCGGCCCATGCCTCAAGCTCCGGCTGCGCGTTGTTGGCCGCGAACATGCGCGGCGCAAAGCGCGCCACGTATGCCGGCCAATCGGCGGTGATTTCGGCCTCGGTGCCGGCGATGTCGGCGGCGCTGTAACCGCCGGCGATGCCGTATCGCCAACTCGCGTCGTTGGTGAGCCTCGGCGCCATGTCCTCGATGATGAGCGCGCTCAGCCGGCCGGCGAGACGCGGCTGCGCTCGCCAAAGCGCCATTGCGCCCATCGACCAGCCGAGTGCGGTCGCGCCTCTGAGTTCGAGCGTTTCGAAGAAGTGGGCGAGATCGTCCGCCAGCGTTTCGATGGTGAGAGGACAAGCGCCTCGGTCAGAACCGGGATGGCCGCGCAGCGTCGGGACCAGGACGCGATGAGCTTTGCTGAGGGCCGCGGCTAGGTCGCGGAAGAAGCGCGCATTGGCGGCCCAGCCATGCACCAGAACGATCGGCGCCCCAGCGCCGCTGTCGGCGTAGGACATGGCCGCCCCGTCTGGCAGAACATGCAGCGGCATTTGCCCCCGGTTTCCCCCTCGGACCGTTTCGCCGACCGAATCTTGTTGTCTTGAGCAGGCTTATATCGGAGACTTGAAACATGAGTCAACATTCAGGTTCCGAGTCAGACGGCGAGGAGCGAGCGGGGCCGAAGACGGAGCGGGGACGGCGGACGCTCAGGCGGTTGCTGGATGCCGCCAGCGAGGAGTTCGGCGCCCGCGGCTATCACGAGACAGCGATCAGCCACATCACCCAGCGCGCCGGCGTCGGCCTCGGCACCTTCTACGTGTATTTCAGAAGCAAAGAAGAAGTGTTCCGCGCGCTAGTCGCCGATATGGGCGCGCGCACCCGGCATGCGCTGACCGAGAGCACGCGCGGCGCACACGACCGCCTCGAGGCCGAACGGCTGGGCATCCAGGCCTATCTCGACTTCGTGCGCTCCCACAAAGCGCTCTATCGCGTCGTCATGGAGGCGCAGTTCGTGGCGCCGGAAGCCTACCGCGAATACTACCGCACCTTCTCGGCCGCTTATCGCCAGCAATTGGCGCAAGCGGTCGCCCGCGGCGAAATCAGCCCGGGCCAAGACGATGAGGTGCGTGTGTGGGCGCTGATGGGCGCCTCGACATTCCTCGGTCTACGCTATGGGGTATGGGAGGATCAGACGGACTCTGCATCGATCGCGGAAGCCGCTTCTGATTTGATGATAAATGGGCTCGCGCCACGGGCCAAGAACGGCGACGGGTCTGGGTAACGACGCGGGCATCGGGAGGGGTGGAATGGGTGTCGACCTGGTCGACATCTCGGCGAAACGGGCGGCTCTGACGCCGCATCGGATCGCGTTCGAGGACGCGGTCACGGGGCGCAGGCTCAGTTATCGCGAATTCGAAGAACGCTGCGCGCGCGCTGCCTCCGTGCTGGCCGCACGCGGCATAGAGCCCGGCGAGCGCGTCGCTATCGTTTGCCGCAACCGGATAGAGTTTTTCGAGGCGCTGTTTGCGTGCGCCAAGCTCGGCGCCATTCTGGTTCCCTTGAACTGGCGCTCTCCCGCGGCCGAACTCGCTGTGCTGCTGGCCGACTGCACGCCAAAACTGCTGATGTTCGGCGCAGAGGACGCACGCTTGGCGCGGACGCTCGCGGGATCGGGCTTTAGTCTGCTGTCGATCGATGGCGAATACGAAGCAGCACTCGCTGCGGCGCCAGCGCTGACGACAGATCGCCGTTGGCCCGGCGAAGCAATCTGGTTTCTGATGTACACCTCAGGCACCACCGGTCAGCCGAAGGGTGTGATCCAGACCTACCAGATGTCGGCGGTCAATGCGTTCCATGTCACCCAGGCGTTCGGACTGCGCGGCGCCGACACCACGCTCAACTTTCTGCCGCTGTTCCACACCGCCGGCATTCAGCTGGTCACATTGCCTACTTTGATCGCCGGCGGGACGGTGATCGTGCTGCCAGGGTTTGACGAAATGCTGGCGTTGAGGCTGATGCCGCGGATCGACATCTTCTTCGCCGTGCCGGCGATCTATCAACAGCTGGCGCTGCATCCCGATTTCGAAACCGCCGATCTGGCGCGCGTGCGGTCGTGGGGATGCGGCGGGGCGCCGCTGCCGGATGTTCTGGTTGAACGCTACGCAGCGAAAAGCGTGCGCGTGTGCAACGGCTACGGCATGACCGAAACCGGTCCGACCGCGTTCATCGCGGCGCCAGAGGACGCGCTTGAAAAAATCGGCTCGGTCGGCAAGCCGCAAATGCTGCTGGACGTGCGCATCGTGGGTGCTGGCGGCGACGATGTGCGCGATGGCGAGAGCGGCGAAATTTGGATGCGCGGCCCGGGCCTCACGCCGGGGTACTGGAACAGGCCTGAGGAGACGGCACGGGCGTTCACGCCCGACGGCTGGCTGAAAAGCGGCGACATCGGCCGGCGCGACGGCGAGGGCTGCTATTACATCGCCGGCCGGATCAAGGAGATGTATATTTCGGGCGGGGAGAACGTTTACCCAGCCGAAGTCGAGAATATTCTGGCACGGCACCCTGCGGTGCTGGAAAGCGCGATTATAGGGGTCGCCGACGAGAAGTGGGGCGAAGTCGGCCACGCTTTCGTATTGCTGCGGCCCGAGATTGCCGCGCCCAGTTCGGCTGAACTGATCCAGCATTGCCGGGCCAATCTCGCGGCCTATAAAGCGCCGCGCTACGTGAGCTTCGTCGACGAGTTTCCGCGCACCGCCGCGGGCAAGATCCGCAAGCATCTGCTCGGCCCTGCGCCGCAAACGGCGGTCCGCTGAGGCGCGACCGCCGCGACGGGCGAGAAATTCATCCAGCGCCACATGTTCGCGCCTCTCAGCGCCGGTTCAGGCGAGCACGAGGACAGTAGCATTGTCCCGACGAGGGGCTTATCCTCGCCGGGGTGGGGATTGAGCCGTGACCGAACAAGCAGGTGAAGACAGAGCAATTCGGCTGGCGTCGATTGTGGCGATCGACATTGTCGGCTTCTCGACCATGTCGGAACGCGATCAGCGCAACGCCGCGCGCAAGGTGGAGAACCTGCGCTCGAGAATCGAGCGGGTAGCGCTGGCCAATAGCGGCCGTCTGTTCAACACCGCCGGCGACGGCTTCATGTTGGAGTTTGCCTCTGCAGGGTCGGCGCTGGGCGCCATTCAGGAGATTCTCGATAAGCGCGGGCGCGGCGAACCGCCGATCCGGGTCGGCGCCCATGTTGGCGATGTCATCGTCACCGCGACCGACGATCTCCTCGGGCATGGCGTCAATGTCGCTGCGCGCCTGCAGGAGTTGGCGGAGCCCGGCACGGCGCTGGTTTCTGCAGAGTTTCGCTCGATGGCGCGCAACTCGCCGCAGGCGGCGTTTCAATCCAAAGGGCAAAAGCCGCTCGATAACATCGACCAGCGCGTGCAGACGTTCGAAATTCTGTCGAGGCGGCAGAAGTTCGCGCGGGCGTCGCGCCGGGTCGGCGCCATGGTCGTCGCCGCAGCGGCGCTCGGGGCCATGGCCTATTTCAGTCCCACCGTCTTCCGCATGCTGCAGGAGCTGGCGGCGCGGCAACCGACCGCCAGTGCTGCTGTGCAACAGGTGGCAGCCACGCCCAGCGAGACGCCCGCCTCGCCGGCGGAAGATCCGCCAACCCACGTGCCCGGATATACGTTCGCCGATTGCTCCGGATGCCCGGAAATGGTGGTGGTGGCGGGCGGCCTGTTCATGATGGGCTCGCCCGACAACGAACCTGGCCGCGGCCGCGATGAAGGACCGCGCCACGAAGTGTCGCTCGCGCCGTTCGCGATCGCCAAGTATGAAGTCACCTTCGCGCAATGGGATGCCTGTCTCGCCGGCGGCGGCTGCAACGGCTACTCGCCGCCCGATGGCGGCTGGGGCCGCGGCGACCGGCCGGTCACCGGGGTATCTTGGGAAGATGCGCAGTCCTACCTCAACTGGCTGAACGGCCAAGTGGGAGGGCTTCGCTATCGCTTGGCCAGCGAAGCGGAATGGGAATATGCCGCGCGCGCCGGTCAAAGCGACGCCTACGCCTTCGGCGCCCGTGTGACCGCGACACAGGCGACGTTCCGCGCGCGGCAGACGACGCCAGTGGGCGCCCATGCCGCCAACGCCTTCAATCTCTACGACATGCACGGCAATGTCGGCGAATGGGTGGAGGATTGCTATGCCGCCAATTACGATCTCGCGCCGATCGATGGCGTGGCGGTGCAGTCCGACGAGTGCCGGCGGCGGGTCTATCGCGGCGGCGGCTATAACGATCAGGCGCCGGTCTTGCGGGCGGCGGCGCGCCGCTCAGGCGAACCGGGCGCCCGCACTCAGGGCATCGGCTTCCGAGTCGTGCGCACGTTGGACTGACGCGTGGCCGGCAGTGTGACCGCGGACACAGTCAGGACGAACCCTCAGCTTCATGGTCCCCCGTTCAGGGCAATTGCAGGAAGCTGAGGGAGGGCGCATGAGCGGAGCATTCCGGCTCGCACAGATTTCCGATCCGCATCTGCGCGCCGATGACGGCGGCGCGGCGGCGCGTCAACTGCGGCGTGCGATGGCGCAGGCTCGCGACTACCACGCCGACGTCATTCTTTTGACCGGAGACCTCGTGAACGACGAGCGGGCGGACGAATACGCCGCGCTTGCCGATTGCCTGCGCGATCCGCCGGCGCCGCTTTATCTGATGCCGGGAAATCACGACCGCCGCGACTTGATCCGCAGCACCTTTCCGGAACACCGCTATCTCCCGCGCGCGGGCTTTCTTTCCTACGCGATCGATGATTTTCCGGTTCGGGTCATCGCTGTCGACCAGGTGGCGGAGGGCGAAACACACGGCGTCCTGACCCAGGCCGGGGCCGATTGGCTGGACGAGACGCTGTCATCGGCGCCGCGCCAGCCGACGATCGTCGCACTGCATCATCCACCGTTTCCGACGCACGACCTCTTGTTCGACCGCATCGGCCTGCTGGACGCTGGCCTGTTCGAGTCCGTGATCGCGCGGCACCGGCAGGTCGCCCGGATCATCTGCGGCCATCACCATCGCACCGTGTTCGGGCAGATCGCGCACGCCCCGGTAGTGGTCGCGCCGTCGAGTTCGTGGACCTATGGCTTGGCCCTGGACAAGGGCCAGGCAATCGCCCCGAAAACCGCCGAACAGCCCGGCTGGATGCTGCACGCCTGGTCGGCGTCGAGTGGTTTAGCCAGTCATTTCATGGGGTTATAAGAAAAGCAGTTGGGCCGGATCTAACGATCCGGCCCGTGCTGCGGTGGCGCCTGGGCGGGGGGAGTAGGTCGGCGCCGTTCAATAAACGAGCGTCGGAGGCAACCGTTCCGCCCTCGGGCGAAATTTTTTTTAATGCTGGCGCGACCGCTCCGGCGCCGCGCAAACCGGGGGTTGGCCCCCGCGGCAACGCCAGGGCGGGGCCGCCGTTTCTGGGCCAGCCAAGCCATTTCGGCGCGCCTATTCGGACCGGACAGGGAAATCCGCCCCGCGCGGGCCGCCGTCCCGCTCCTGGGAGTGTTGTACAACCCGCACATGAGACGCCCGCGAGAGTTGCGACCCTCGCGTTCCGCGCGCGCTCGCGGACGTTGATTGTGGTCCATTGGCACCAGTTGACGCTGTCGGGAAATGGGCGCTCGTTTTGAGGCTGCTCAAGAAGTTGGAGCGGAATTGGCGTCCAATGGCGAGGATTGGCAGGGATGAAGCTCGGACCGCAAAACGCGCAACAAGCAAACAGGCTCAAGGCAAAGACAAAGGCGGCAAGAGGGCAGGGTAACGGAAAGCAACGGGAGCGGCGAATGGCGCCGCGCTACACGCTGGTCTGGACGGAAGAAGTGCAATCTTTGCGCGACATCAGCACCGACGAGGTCATCGAACTGCGCAACAAGGCGCTGTGGCGCATTCGCCTGGCCGAGGCGGCGATCGACAACGATCCGGCGATCGCCAAATTCGGCGCCGCCGCCGATATCGACGATCTGGTGTGGTCGAAGTTCGACGTTGGCAAGCACTGGTTCATGCTGGAGTTCCGGCCTGCGGCGATCCGCGAATACGTCGTGACTCTGACGACACCGCCATCCGACGATATCCCGCCCCCTTCCGACGCTGAGCGCCGGCGCCCCGATCGCCGCTCACGCAATTCCCAAAACGCGCCTGCGCACAAGACGAACGAAGACGGCTCAGCTAGCGGGCGAATCCGCGCGGCGTTCGACAGCGCTGGGAGGGCGATCACAGTGCTGTTAAGGTTTACCCGGCGAGAACTCTCCCGCGCCAAGCGCACGTACAAGAGCTGCATGCGTTATGGTTGGGCCCAACTTAGACAACACACGCGACGCTCTTACCGTAGTGTACGATACAACACGCGTATTTTTGGCGTATCGCTGCACAACATTTCGCGAAGACTTGCATCGACGCTTGCAACCGGCAGCAATTCCTTTACTCGCATCAGCGAGCGTTTCGCTCAACGAGTACGCTTCGAAGCGCACCTAGAACCAAGATGCATCGGTCAGCGCAGCGGCCTGGCGATCTTGTTGTATTCCTGGATTCGCGACGAGCCGCCGCCGGTAGACTGGAGCGCCGACCTGTTCGGCGCGCTGCCAATAGACTGGACTGCGAATTTGTTTGGTGTGCTGCCGAAGGAAGAACGGGCAATCGCATGAAGTCAGTCCGAGACTATCGCCGAACCGCTTCGAGCCGATCGCGGAAGAAGGCGCCGGTTCTGTCCACATCGGAAGCGCGCGCGAACTTCGCCGAAGCTCTCGAAACCGCGCAAGTCGATAATGCGGTGATCGGCTTCGACAGATACGGCCGCACGGTGGCCGCGCTCGTTCCTGTCGAGGCGATCTACATGCTGGCGGGCCTGGGCAGGCTGGTCGATCCCGCGACGCGGAAGGAGATCGAGCAAGGCGCGATCGCTTTTGCCCAGAACGTGCCCTACCGCTCGGTCGATCCCGATCAGGTTGCTGCCGCCGCCAGAAAGAAAGCCCGCGCCAGCACCGGACGCGGCGGACGCAAGCCGCGCGGCTGAAGTCGGTCTTCTGATTTTTGCGTTCGCCTCCCGCCGCGCGCTATAAGCGCCCGCGGAGGAACGGCGCCATGAAGACCAGAGCGGCGGTTGCATTCGCAGCCAAGCAGCCCTTGGAAATCGTCGAACTCGATCTCGAAGGTCCACGCGCCGGCGAAGTGCTCGTCGAGATCAAGGCGACCGGCATCTGCCATACCGACGCCTACACCCTCGATGGCTTCGACAGCGAAGGCATCTTCCCGAGCATACTCGGTCATGAAGGCGCGGGCATCGTGCGCGAGGTTGGCGCAGGCGTCGCCAGTGTGGCGGCCGGCGATCACGTCATTCCGCTCTACACGCCGGAATGCCGGCAGTGCAAAAGCTGTCTCTCGCGCAAGACCAATCTCTGCACTGCCATTCGCGCTACACAGGGCAAGGGCGTGATGCCGGACGGCGCCTCGCGCTTCTCGCATCAGGGCCGCCCGGTGGCCCATTATATGGGCTGCTCGACCTTCTCGAATTTTACCGTGCTGCCTGAGATCGCGGTGGCGAAGATTCGCAAGGACGCGCCGTTCGCAAGCGCCTGCTACATCGGCTGCGGCGTCACCACCGGCGTCGGCGCCGTTGTAAACACGGCCAAGGTCGAGCCAGGCGCAAACGTCATCGTGTTCGGTCTCGGCGGCATCGGCCTCAATGTCGTTCAAGGCGCAAGACTCGTCGGCGCCACTATGATTGTCGGCGTCGATATCAATCCCGCCCGCGAGGAGTGGGGCAAGAAGTTCGGCATGACGCACTTCGTCAATCCGAAAACGGTGAAGGGCGATCTCGTCGCGCACCTGGTTGAGCTGACCGGCGGCGGCGCCGATTACACGTTCGATTGCACCGGCAACACGGATGTCATGCGTCAGGCGCTCGAAAGTTGTCACCGCGGCTGGGGCGAGAGCGTCATCATCGGCGTCGCCGAAGCAGGCAAAGAAATCGCCACCCGTCCGTTCCAGCTTGTCACCGGCCGCGTCTGGAAGGGCACTGCCTTCGGCGGCGCGCGCGGACGCACCGACGTGCCAAAAATCGTCGATTGGTACATGGACAAGAAGATCCAGATCGACCCGATGATCACGCACAAGCTGCCGCTCGAGCGCATCAACGAAGCCTTCGATCTGATGCACAAGGGCGAGAGCATACGCAGCGTCGTGGTGTACTGAGGTCATGGGCCTTTGGTATGCGCGGCCGGTGCTTTTCGTCGCCGACGTGCCAAAAGCGGTCGATTTCTATGTCGGCAGGCTCGGCTTCAGGCAGAAGTGGAATTATGCGGATGAAGTTACGCAATTTGAACGCGACGAATGCGAGATCATAGTCACCAAGCACTGGCCGGCGAAAAACGGCGCTGGCATGCTGTTCATCGAACTCACTGCTGCAGATCATGCAGCTTTGCCGGGCGCGCTCACGCAAAACGGCGTCGTCTATACGCAGGGCTGGTGGGGCTATCCCGCCATCGTCGTCGCCGATCCCGACGGCAATCAGCTGTACTTCCCCGATCCAGCCGATCAGGGGCCTGCGCCCTGATCCTTGACCGGAGCCGTCGCCCATCGAGCCGACGACCAAGGACGGCCGCCTGATCTCGTGTCCGGGCCAATGCGCCTCGACGTGCGGCCCGGGCGCGCCTGTCACCAAGCGTTGCTTGCGAGCCCGCGGCCGGGATAGAGACTGGGCCGAGCGGTGGGACGCTTACGGCCCGTAGCGGCGAGGGTGGTTTCAACATGATCCGGACTTTGGCGATAGCAGCTGCGCTCGCGTGCGCGTCCTCCCTGGCCTTTGCACAACAGCAGGCCCAAGAGATGTGCGGTGTGTTCCAAATCCAGGATGCTGAGCGCGTCGCCTATGTGCCGATCCCGGGCTTTTCCATCCTGCTCGGCACGCCGCCGTTTTCAGCGCCTTCAGGCTCGGTCCACGCCGTGGTCTGCGACCGCACCTCGATCTTCCTCGGGCCTAACGACCATCGCGTCATTACCGATCTCGGCGTGCCGCTCTTCATCCGCAACGCGGGCCGGATCGCGGTGCTCGAAGTAGCGGACCGTCAGTTGCGGCTGCGCTTCACGCAGGGCCAGCCGACGCCCGAAGAACAAGCGGCGATCGCCCCAGCGATCGATCGGGCCTTGACTGAGATCGATCAGATGCCGCCGCGCTCGGCTGCGCCGCAACCTTAGTGCGCATCACGGAAAGGACTCGGCCCCTGGCGGTCGTCAAGGCGACGTGCGTCTGCGAACGCGTCGCCTTTCTCGCCGCGCGCTTGGCGTAACCGTCACCAGGTCGCCCGGGCTCGGCGGCGGCCGATTACGGCGCGCAAGCCATGCCGAGCCGCCGGTCACGATGGCCAGGCCAATGAATGACGCGGCCCGAACGAGGGGCGAAAGCTGCATCGTATCGAGGAAGAACACTTTGACGATGGTGGCGCCGAATACGGCCAATCCGATCCAGCGCAGCACTGGATCGTTGCGGACAGTGCCGAGCGCCAGCGCAGCGGCGCCAAACAGCGCCCAGATCGCCGAATAGACCCAGAGCTCGAGTTCGCCGGATCTGGCCGCGCTCATCTCCCCGTCATGATAGAGCCATCGCGCCACCAGCGTGATCATGACAAAAAGATGCAGCGCCGCCAGCACAGTGGCGGCTGGCACCAGATATTTCATCAACTGCACGCGCGGCACATCCGGGGCGACGTTGCTCAATGCGGCGGCGAGCGCGTAAAGACCAAGCACCGTGATGGCGGCGCCGATGGTTGGAATTTGCGCAGGCAGCACGCCCCACCATGGGTTGAAGAACAGCGAGAGCCCGAGCGCGGCGAGTCCGAGCGCCGGCCAGATCGCTGCGGCCCAGATCGCCTGTAAGTCGTACAAATAGGCGCGTACGGTGTCGCGACCGGGCGCCAGCCGTGTGAGTTGTGCGGCCGCCGACACCAGCGCCAACGGCCAAACCGCATGCAGCAGACCCTCGAGATCGAGCAGCGGCGCCCCATCATCCATGTAACCGCGATGATGCAGCCAGCGGATCGTCGCGTGCCCTGCGCTCCAAACGAGCAGCACCGAAGCCGACGCCGCCGCGAAGCGCACAGGATCTGCGCCGGTCGAGACGGACAATGCCCGTCCGAGCAGCAAGGCTAGCGCGAAGCCGGCGAATTGGGCGCCCACGGAAAGCAGCGTGGAGAAGGCGTTGCTTGCGGCGCTGTCCTGCCCACCCCAGATCGGATGCCGGGCAATCAGCAGGATGAAGACGGCGAAAGCGATGGCAGCCCAGGCGGTGGGGCGCATCGTGCGCATCAGGTCCTGGGTGAACGGCCGGTTCGGATTGCGCGCCGCACGCATCCGCGCAGCGACAGCCACCGCGAGCCCGAACAGCAGGATAATGAGCGCATAGCAGGCGCTCTCGAACAGGCCGACAGCGGGCTCGGCCATCGCCGGGTTATGGAAGGCGTGACGCGTCTCCATCACCGCCCACAGCACCGGTAGCGCGACGGCGAAGCCGGCGTAGATGCGCGCAAGCATGAGGTTACGCGGGTAGAAACGGCGCGCCGCCACAAAGGCAAGAGCGGCCGGCGCCAGAAATGCGAGCGCGAGCGGGTTGAACAGCGGCAGGCCGTTGACGACGGCGCGCCCCGTTCCGCCCCACCACGGATTGACGGCAAGGCCGGGCAGCAGCAGCACGTAGGCAAGGCCAAGACTCAAGAGCACATGGCCACGCCATGCGCCTATCGGTCCGGGGCTTTCATGTATGCGTGGCGCCAGAACGAGCCCGGCCGCCATGAGCATGAGCACGCGCAGCGATGCTTCGGTGAAGCCGTCCAGCGCAAACCCGCCGCGGCTGGTCGCAAGCCAGCGCAACGCCAGCATCGCGCCGGTGACGGCGACGATCATGGCGGCTGTGCTCAAGCCCTCCGCAGCGCCGGTCTTGGGGCTGTTGCGGCGGATAACGGTCGAAGCGGCGAAGAGTAGCGCGGCCGCGAGCGCGACGTTCAGCAATCCGATCCAGATCGGTTGATCTAGCGCGGCGCCGGTCGCGCCTGGCGCCATCGTTTGCACCATGGAGAGCGCGCCGGCGGCAAGCGCCGCCCAACTCAGGACCCTCCAACCGCGCCACGCGAGCCCGATCGAGAACGCCAGCGCGAGCGCGGCGTGACCTGTGGCGCGCCAGTCGCCGGGCAGGGCGGCCTCCACCGCGAGCAACAGCAACGCCGCCGCGCCGCCGCCCCACAGATCGAGCGCCGCGTCCCGATGGCGATCCTGCGCATCGCTTTCGCGCCGCCATCCGGCGGCGAGCAGCAGGAGAGAGCCAACCAGCAACGGCGCCCAAGCCGCAAGCGAGTGCCAGTCCGGGCGGGAGGAGGCGGCGACGGCGGTCAAAAGCGCTGCGCCAATCGATCCGGCGCCGGCGACGAGAACGCGCCCGCTGCGTCGCGGGTGGGCGGCAAGCGCCATGACGATCACCGTCACCGCGCTCAAGAGCAGCGCCGGATAGAAGCTCCAGTCGACCGGCGCGGGGAAACGAGCGCGCAGATAAGCCATGAACCCCAACACGAGCGCGCCGGTCGTGATCGCGAACGATACTGGCGTGGCGAGACGTTCGCGCACTGCGTAAGCTGCGAGCGCCACATGGAAGACACTGATCAGAGCCGGTGCGATGACTGCGCCCGAGGGGGCGGTGGCGATCACCAGCCACGCCCAGATCAGCAGCACGCTGGAAATACTGATGGCGAGGCTTGGCGCAAGGTCGCGAACCGCCGACCACGCAAGCCGTGCTTTCGACGCATCGGCGAGCGGCGGCCGGAACGCCATGCCGACGCCGCCGAGACTGGCGAAGCTCAACAGCGCAAGCGGCCGGCGTGCATCGTCGGCGCCAATGGACGCGAAGAACCAGAAATAGAGGCCGGCGGCGGTCGCCAGCGATACCCATGCCCATCGCCTCACCCCGGCGAGAACAAATCCGCCAAGGCTCACAATTCCGAGATATCCTGTCAGCGCGGCGGACGACCAACCCGCTGGATTCGCGACTGCCGGCGCCAGCAGCGCCATGCCGATGGCGAGCACGCCGATGGCTTGGCCGTGCACGAAGGACAGGCCGATCAGGGCAAGTGCGCACAAGGCCAGCAGAGCGACGGCCGCGGGCCAGTTGATCAAACCGAACCCGGCGTGCGCCGCCCAGGTCGCGGCGTAAAACACGACCATGCCGGCGCCAGCCATCAAGGCGGCCATGAGCGGATGTCCCGGCGGTCGGCTCAGGCCATTGCGGCGCATCCATTCGCTACCGGCGAGGCACGCCGCCCCCAGCATCGTCGCCAAGCTCAATTGAATTGCCGGCGTGAACCAGTCGGACTGCGCCGCGAGCGAGACGAGATAGATCGCGCCAAGCGCGATCGCGATACCGGCGACCCAGGCGAGCCCGTTTTCCGCCAACCACTGATCCAGCCGTCTGGTCGGCCGCTTCGGCCTCGGCGGCTGGGGTGGTGCGTCCAGCTCAGCTCGCGGCGGTTCAGCGGCGGGCGGAACCGAGTCAGGCGCCGGCTCATCCAACAGCAGGGGCGAGTGCATCCGCGGCCGTTCGCCGGCAAAGACACTGGGCCGGGCGGCGCCATTTGTGTCGTTGGAAACGTTCGGCAACGGCGCATCCAGCACGAGCACGTCGTCTGGAACCACTTCAGTGAGCAAGAGCGGTTCCTCGACGGCCCGAGTTTGTGGTGAGGCGGCAACCGGCGCCTCAGCCGCCGGTTTGGGCGCCGCCTCGCGCAACTTGAACAGCTGGAGTTCGAGCTCGCCGATCCGGCGTGCGAGCGCGTCGATGCGCTGCTTCTGCAGCAGCACCCACAATCCCAACGGCAGGATGACCCACCACTCCAAGACGCGCCGCCCCTCGCGAAAAACTAGTCACGTTCATGCGAGCCGAAGGCTCGAAGCAAGGCCTTGCATTTGCGGAGGGCTTGGCTTCCCCGCCAACGCGAAGTTTGCATGGTTAACGCCGCCGTGCTCAAACGCGAGCGTGTCATTTGTTATTCCAGCACCGCACCCGCCGTCCGTCGCCGTCGCCGGCGCCGATACCCGCTTCCCGGTACGCCGTATCTTCTGCGTCGGGAGAAACTATGCCGATCACGTCCGCGAAATGGGGAACGACCCAAAGGCTGAGCCGCCGCTTTTCTTCACCAAGCCGTCCGATGCCGTCGTCGAGAGCGGCGCAGTGATCGCATATCCGGCGCACACCTCCAATTTGCATCATGAAGTCGAACTGGTGATCGCGATCGGCAAGGGCGGGTCGAGCATCGCCACGGCAGAGGCGCTGTCGCACGTTTGGGGCTATGGCGTCGGCGTCGACCTCACGCGGCGCGACCGGCAAGCTGAAGCCAAGAAGGCCGGCACGCCGTGGGATACCGCAAAGGGCTTCGATCATTCCGCGCCGATCGGGGCGCTGACGCCGGCGGCTGCGGCCGGGGACGTCGCGAATGCGCGCATCTGGATCAGGGTCAACGGCGAGGTTCGCCAGGATGCGAACACGCACGACATGATCTGGAGCATTCCCGAAATCATCGCCGCACTCTCGCGCTGGTGGGAATTGAAGCCCGGCGATCTGATCTTCACCGGTTCGCCCTCTGGCGTGAGCGCGCTTAATCGGGGCGACAGGGTCGAGTGTGGCGCCGAGGGCCTGGCGCCGCTCGCATTTTCCATCGCGGGCTAGGCCTCCAGCGCCAGCAGCGCAAACGTCGCGAGCCAGTGTTCGCCCATATAATCGCCCGCGACATGAGGCAGGCTTGTGCTGATGTGCATGTCAGCTGCGGCGCGGGCGCGTTTCGTGAGCGCATGCGCCCCGCCCAGCGCCGAGGCAATCGAACGCCAGCACCAGGCGCGCGAGAAGTTCAACCCATCCAGGTGCGCGATCTTGCCGTCGCTGCGGTCGCTGACGCGCGCGGGAGCAAACAGCGTCGCCGGTTCGCCGTCGGCGGCGCGCGGCAGGAAAAGGTCAAACCAAGTTTGAAATGCCGGCGGGGCCAGGAAGCGGCGCATGCATTCCGCTTCCATCAAGGTTGGTGAAAGGAAATCGTCCTGGCTCGGCTCCCAGGCTTGCGCTCCGCGATCGGCGCCGTACCAGGCGATCACCTTGTCGCGCATCAGCGCGAAAAGATCGGGATCGTTCGGTTCGGCATAGTCGGCGGCGAGGCGGAGCGCGAACGCCGTGGAGGAATGGACACCGGTACGCACCGGATAATCCGCCAGCGGAAGGAAGGTGCTGAACCGGCCGGCATAGGCCTCCGCGAGCGGGCGCAGATTGCCGGCCGCTTTCGTTCCTGCGCCGCCCCGGTGCTGATCGAGTTCGGCCTGCAGGGCCAGCAGCCAACACCAGCCATAGGGCCGCTCGAATCCGCGCGATTGCGGTGTCGAGATGTAGGCAAGCTCGCCGGCGACGTTGGCCGGGGTGAAACGCTCTGCGAACAGTGTTTCGATCTGCGTAGCAGCTGCAAAGTCCGGATAGCGCCGCAGCAAGCGCGCCATCAGCCAATAGCCGTGCACGCACGAATGCCAATCGTAGCTGCCGAAAAATAGCGGATGCGCCTGACGCGGACCGATCACGTCGCCAGGTCCCGTCATCACGTGCTGCATGATGTTGGGAAACTCGCGGCTGACGTGCGCTAACGCCAGCGCGGCAAACTTCTCGGCAATCTCGCGCGTCAGTGCGGTCATGACGGAAACGCCAGCAAGCGCATGAGCACGATGTTGGCGATGAGCAGGGGAATCGCGGTCGGGATTTGTGCGCGGATGACGCCGTTGAGCGCGGCTTTGCGGTCCGGCAGTTCGAGCAGGTTCGCCGGCACGACGTTGAAGTTGGCGGCCATCGGCGTCATCAGCGTGCCGCAGAATCCGGCGAGCATGCCGATCGCGCACACCCGCGCCGGATCGCCGCCGAGCTGAAGCACCACAAACGGCAGTCCGACCGCCGCCGTCATCACCGGAAACGCCGCGAATGCATTGCCCATGATGATCGTGAACAGCGCCATGCCGAGGCAATAGGCCGCGACCGCCATCGTCCGCGTATCGAGCGGGACATATTGCGAGAAGATGGCGCCGACCTGATCGCCGACGCCAGCCACCAGGAAGACGGCGCCAAGTGAGGCCAGCATTTGCGGCAGGATTGCCGCCCAGCCGACGGCGTCGAGCAAACGCCGCGCCTCCTGCAGCGGCGCAATCGGCGGTGGTCGCAGCCACGCCATGCCAACCATGACTGCGAGCAATGTGCCGAGAATAAGCGAAATCAGCGTCGACTGGGCGGGATCGAGGATGAGCGGCCCCCAATCCGTCTGCTTGGCGATCAAGGTCCCTCCGAGCGCCACGGCCGGTATGATGAGCGCGGGCAGGAAGAGCAGATCGCCGCGTTTGATCGCGCTCTCGCGGCGCTGTTCCGGCGTTGTGGTCGCCGGCTTGCCCTGGCCAAGGCCGATCGTTGCGACGATCACCAGACCAAGCGCCAGCACCCCGTTGCCGAGATCGCCGAGATAGGCGCCGGCGAGAAAGCTGATCGCCAAGCCGCCCCAGAACAGGAAGTTGAGCACGCGGCGCGGATTGGCGGCGTCGATCAACGAAAGCAGCGAGACCGCGGCGAAGAAAATACCGACGAGGATGTAGATGTGAGCGAGGGCGATCATTCCGCCGCCTCCGGCGCCGGCGCCGCCGAAGCCGCCGCCAAGCGCCGCTGCAGGTGCGCGTCCAGCAGCCACAGCCGCACCGAATGAATCGTCAGCGCCGCAATCGCGGTCGGGATCGCCCAGATCGAAAGCTCGAGCGGCTCGACGATAACGCCATTCTGCTCGAGAAAACCCTTGATCAGCAGTATCGAGGCGATGGCGATGAAGATGTCCTCGCCGAAGAACAGCGCGATATTGTCCGCCGCTGCCGCGTGCGACCGGATCAAGAAGCGTTCGCGGTCGGGCAGGGCGCCGAACTTGGCTTCGGCGGCGCCTTCGGCCATCGGCGCCACGAGCGGCCGCACCATCTGTGGATGGCCGCCGAGGGAAGTGAGTCCGACAGCGGCGGCGGCCTGGCGAATGATGAAGTAGACCCAAAGCACGCGCCCGACGGTTGCGGCCTGTACTCTGGCAATCAGCATGCGGGCGCGTTCCTGCAGGCCGGCGCGTTCGAGCAAGCCTATCGCCAGCAACACGAACCAGACCATGCTGACATAGCGGTTGTCGTTGAACGCCTTGCCGAACGCCGCGAGCGTATCGAGCGCGGCCTGATACATCAGCTGGATGTCGGCATCCGGGGTCCAGGCCGCGGCAAGACCAGTGGTCAGCGCCGCCGACATGACCACGAGCAGCGGATTGGCCCGCAGCACAAAACCCAAAACGACGACGCCGATCCCGAGCAGTACAAGCATGTTTCCCCCGTCACGCTTTGCCGTAACCGCCGCCGCCCGGCGTCTCGATCACGAACACGTCGCCTGGACTTACGTCAACTTTGCCCGTCGCCCCAAGCGGCGTTACAGCGCCCGTGCTCCGTTCAACACGATTGACCCCGGAAGCTCCGGCGCCGCCGCCGTTCATGCCGAACGGCGCCGTCGCGCGCCGGTTCGCCAGCATTGCCGCCGTCATCGGTTCGCGAAAGCGAATGCGTCTTATGGCGCCGTCGCCGCCCTTGTGCGCGCCGGCCCCGCCGGAGCCGCGCCGCACGCCGAAACGTTCCACCACCACCGGAAAGCGCGTCTCCAGCACTTCGGGATCGGTGAGCCGCGAGTTGGTCATGTGCGTCTGCACCACGGAAGCGCCATCGAAAGAGGGGCCGGCGCCCGAGCCGCCGCAGATGGTTTCATAATATTGGCGTTTCTCGTCGCCAAAGGTGAAGTTGTTCATCGTGCCCTGCGAGGCAGCGAGCGCGCCAAGCGCTCCGTAGAGCGCATCGACGATGACCTGACTCGTTTCGACATTGCCCGCGACCACCGCTGCGCCGCGTTTCGGGTTGAGCATCGACCCTTCCGGCACGATAATTTCAATCGGCTTGAGGCAGCCTTCGTTCAACGGAATGTTGTCGTTCACGAGCGTGCGAAACACGTACAGCGTCGCCGCGCGGGTGATGGCGAGCGGGGCGTTGAAGTTGTCCGCCTGCTGCGCACTCGTACCGGTGAAGTCGATCTTCACGGTCCGTTTGGCGTGATCCGGCGTCACCGCGACGCGGACGGCCGCGCCGTTATCCATGCTGACTTCGAAGCACCCGGTCTGCAGCGTGTCTATGACGCGCTTGATCTGCTCTTCGGCGTTGTCTTGGACGTGGCCCATGTAAGCGGTCACGCCCGTGCGCCCGTAATGGGCAACCAGCCGTTTCAACTCGCCGCCGCCGCGGACGACGGCTGCGATTTGCGCCTTGAGGTCGGCGATGTTGCGGTCGATGTCGCGGGCGGGGTGCGCGCCTGAAGCAAACAACGCGCGCGCCTCGGCTTCACGCAAGCGCCCATCCTGCATCAGCAGGAAGTTTTCGATCAACGTACCTTCATCTTCGATTCGCCGGGAGTCGGGCGGCATCGAGCCTGGAGTGATGCCGCCGATATCGGCGTGGTGGCCCCGGGCCGCGGTGAAGAAGGCCGGCGAGGTTTCGCCGTCGAGAATCACGGGCGCAATTAGGGTGATGTCCGGCAAGTGCGTGCCGCCGGCATGTGGCGCATTGAGCATGTAGATGTCGCCGGCCCGCATCGTCTCGCCGCGTTGGCGGATGATCTCGCGCACACTGTCGCTCATCGAGCCAAGGTGAACCGGAATGTGCGGCGCGTTGGCGACGAGGCCGCCGCTCTCGTCGAAGACCGCGCACGAGAAGTCGAGCCGCTCCTTGATGTTGACCGAGGAAGCTGTGGTCTGGAGCGCGAGCCCCATTTCTTCGGCTACGCCCATGAACCGGTTGTTGAACACCTCAAGCAGAATCGGATCGACGGCGACGCCAATGGCGCTGCGTTCGATGCACGCGATGCGGTTGAGAATAAGATCGCCATGTTGGCTCATGCGCGCCCGCCATCCCGGGGCGACGTATGTCGTCGCGCCGTTCTCGACGATCAGCGCCGGGCCGTTGTGCGTGAAGCCGGGCGTCAGGGCCTCGCGCCGGTAAACCGGCGCATGGTCCGGACCGCCGATGCTCTCGGCGGCATTGCCTGTTTGTGACCCGCCGGGCCCTTTTGGCGCGGACTTCGCCGTTGAGGATGCCTCCGCTCCAACATGGTTGCGTACAACGGCTTCCGCGGATAGCGACCCGACGACGATCGGGCGCGCCGAATCGATGAAACCGAAGCGCCGGCGGTGTTCGGTTTCGAACGCGCTTGCCATATCGGCGATGTCGGCGAACAGAATCGGCAGCGTCGAGTCCGAACCGTCATATTTCAGGTTCGCGGTGATCAGCGTGGCGATCTCCTCGCCCGCAAGCGACTGGGCTGCGCGCAATGCGAGCGCTTGCGCTCGATGATTCAAATCGCGGACGTCGTCCAACCTCTCCTCGATCGTTTCTTCGGCGACTGCCCGTATGTCCGCCAGACCGATGCCCCAGGCGCTCAGCACGCCGGCGAGCGGATGAAGCAGAATGGTTTCCACGCCGACGGCGTCGGCGACGGCGCAGGCATGCTGTCCGCCGGCGCCGCCAAAGGCCACGAGCGCGTATTCGGTCGGATTGTAGCCGCGCTGGATCGAGATCTTCTTGATCGCCTCGGCCATGTTTTCGTTGGCGATGCGCAGAAATCCCTCGGCGGCTTGCTCTGGCGCGATCGAGCGGCCCGAGCTTGCGCCGATGTCGGCGCAGAGCGCGGCGAAGGTCGTTTCGACAATGCCTCGGTCGAGCGGCTGATCGGCGCCAGGCCCGAAGATCGCAGGAAAGAATTCCGGCCGCACGCGGCCGAGCAAGACGTTGCAATCGGTGATCGTCAGCGGCCCGCCGCGGCGGTAGCAAGCGGGACCCGGGTCGGCCCCGGCGCTGTGCGGCCCGACGCGCAGTCGCATGCCGTCGAAAAAGCAGATCGAGCCGCCGCCTGCCGCCACCGTATGAACCTGCAGCACCGGCGCGGAGAGACGCACGCCCGCAACCACGGTTTCGTTGGTGCGCTCGAGCACACCGGCATAGTGCGACACGTCTGTGCTTGTGCCGCCCATGTCGAAACCCAGCGCCCGATCGAATCCCGCGCGCTTGGCTGCCGCCGCCATGCCGACAACACCGCCAGCCGGACCGGAAAGCACCGCGTCGCGGCCACGAAAACAATCGGCGTGCGCCAGGCCGCCATTGGATTGCATGAAGAGGAGTTGGGGTTTTGGACCGCCGGCGTCCCCGTCGGCAACTTCGTTTGATCTAGGCGCCGATGGCGCTTGGCCGGAAGAAAGTGCCGGCGAGGACGCCGGCGGTCCAAGAAAGCCCCGCTCAAACCCGTCGATGTATTCACGCAGCACCGGCGAGAGGTAGGCGTCGGCGACCGTCGTGTCGGTTCGCGGCACGAATTTGATCAGCCCGCTGATCTCCGAACTCACACTGATTTGGGTGAAGCCGACTTCGCGCGCGATCTCGGCAAGCCGCCGTTCGTGCGCCGGAAAGGCCCAACCATGCAGACAGGCGATTGCGACGGCGCGGATGCGGTCGTCGTACGCGCGCTGCAGTTCAGCGCGCGCGTGGGTCTCACAGAGCGGCGTCAGCACTTCGCCTTCCGCCGACACGCGTTCGCGCACCTCGATCACGCGCTTCTGCAGCAAGTCGGGCTTGACGATGTTCAGTGCGAAGATGTCCGGCCGCGCCTGCGTGCCGATCTCCAGCGCGTCGCCGAAGCCTTCGGTCACCGCCAGCACGACATCTGCGCCTTTGCGCTCCAGCAATGCGTTGGTCGCCACCGTGGTGCCGAGCTTTACCGCCCCGACGTCTGCGAACGAGCCGTCGTGCTCTTTGAGAATGAGTCGCATCGCCTCGAGCGCAGCGTCAGCGTAGCGCCCCGGCGCGACCGAGAGGAGCTTCTTCACCACTTCGACGCCGCCGGGTCCGCGGCCGACGACGTCGGTGAACGTGCCGCCTCGGTCGATCCAGAATTGCCAGCTCATTGCGCCGCGACCATCGCCAGCCAAGCCCGCACAATCAAGCGCTTGACGATTGCCGCGGCGCCGCCGGCCAGAGTAGGTTCGCGGTTCACCACGGAGCAGCCGCTTGAAGCCCACCAACATCGCCAACCCCGACTACTTCCATAAGGTCGTCGATTGTCAGTGGGCGTGCCCGGCGCACACGCCGGTGCCGGAATACATCCGGTTGATCGCGGCTCAGCGCTACGCCGACGCCTACATGGTCAATTGGAAGTCGAACGTATTTCCCGGCATCCTGGGGCGCACCTGCGATCGTCCCTGCGAGCCGGCTTGCCGCCGCGGCCGGGTGGAAGATGAACCCGTCGCCATTTGCCGGCTGAAGCGGGTCGCTGCCGACAACAAGGGCGAGATCGTCGATCTCCTGCCGACGCGGGCGAAGAAGAAGAACGGCAAGCGCGTCGTCTGCATTGGCGCTGGCCCCGCGTCTCTGACGGTCGCGCGCGACCTGCTGCCGCTGGGCTATGAAGTCCACATCTATGACGCGGAGCAGAAGGGCGGCGGCATGATCCGCACCCAGATTCCGCGCTTCCGTTTGCCCGAAAGCATCATCGACGAGGAAGTCGACTATATCTTGCGCTACGAGCCGGTGACGCACTTCGGCGTGCAGGTAGAGTCGCTCAAAGCCGTGCTGGAGCAGGGTTGGGACGCCGTGTTCGTCGGCACGGGCGCACCGCGTGGGCGCGACCTGCAATTGCCCGGCCAGAAGGAAGCCGCCGCCAACGTCCATATCGGCATCGACTGGCTCTCGAACGTTTCGTTCGAACATATCGACAAGATCGGCAAGCGCGTCATCGTTTTGGGCGGGGGCAACACCGCCATGGATTGTTGCCGGACTTCGCGCCGGCTCGGCGGCGAGGACGTCAAAGTCATCGTCCGCTCGGGCTTCGACGAGATGAAAGCGAGCCCGTGGGAAAAAGAAGATGCGATGCACGAGGGCATCCCGATCATCAATTTCCTCAACCCCAAGGAATTCACGCACAAGAACGGCAAGCTCACGGGGGTGACGTTCATTAAGATGCACTGGGTCGAGACGGGCGGGAAAAGGAAGCTCGAGCCGACGGGCGAAGCTGACGTGCACTATGAATGCGATGACGTGCTGATGGCTGTCGGCCAGGAGAACGCCTTTCCATGGATCGAGCGCGACATCGGCATGGCGTTCGACAAGTGGAACATGCCTATTGTCGACGAAGCGACGATGCAGTCGTCAATTCCAAAAGTCTTCTTCGGCGGCGATGCGGCGTTCGGACCGAAAAACATCATTTGGGCGGTCGCGCACGGGCATGACGCAGCGATCTCGATCGATCGTTTCTGTCAAGGCAAAGACGTGACCGACCGGCCGCCGCCCGGCGTATCGATGATGTCCACCAAGATGGGCATTCACGAGTGGGCCTACGACAACGATATTTCGCTCGACCTTCGTTACAAAGTGCCTTTGGTCGAGCCGGGTGTGGCGCTCAGGAACGTGAAGATCGAAGTCGAAAAAGGCTTCGATCCGCTGCTGGGCTACAAGGAGGCGCAGCGTTGCCTCAACTGCGATGTGCAGACGGTGTTTTCGGCGCCGCTTTGCATCGAGTGCGACGCTTGTGTCGACATCTGCCCAATGGATTGCATCACCTTCACCGAGAACGGCGAAGAAACCGAGCTCCGCGAGCGCCTCAACGCCCCGGCGGCGAACCTGACACAGGACATTTACGTCCAGGATGGCCTCAAGACCGGGCGCATCATGGCCAAGGACGAAGACGTTTGTCTGCACTGCGGCTTGTGCGCCGAACGCTGTCCGACCGGCGCCTGGGACATGCAGCAATTCTATCTCGACATAACGCACGCCGGTTGCGCGCCGAAGACGCCATCTCGCAAGCGCGAAGCCGCGACTGCGAAGTAGGTTCCCGAACGCGATTTATCTTGCCGGGTCCCGACCCCGTGTTACGCTTCGCCTGGGTCGGGGAACTTCAGTGTGCGTGCGCTTGTCGCACGATTTCGCGATGTCGCGTGCCAGCGACGATCGCCAAAGATAGACGGCGCGCATGACCTGGTCTGGGCCCGGCGCCGCTCCTCAAATCGAGAAAACACAGGGGAGTTTCATGAAACGTCTAGCAACCGCGGTGGCGCTTAGCCTCGCGCTTACCTCTTTCGCGCCGCTTGCGGCTGCGCAAGAGCCCGCTCAGTTCCGTTCGGTCGAAGCGCAAGCCTTCACGTCCCAAGAATTGCAGCAGTACGGGCTGAGTGCTGAAGACGCCGCTCAAGTCGCGGCGTATCAGGACCAGGGCTACAACGTCGTCGTCATGACGCCGGAAGAAGCGGCCCAGTATCAAGCCGGCATCACCGGCACCCAATGGCTGCTGATCGGCCTGTTGGTAATCGTCGTCGCCGTTGCGGTCGCCGACTGACCTTGTTCGTTCCGGCGGAGCCCTCCTGCGAGGGTTCCGCCGCTCCGTCTCTGTGGTGTGCGCCGGAACCGGTTACGGCATCCGGCGTTTGCCGGTGACCGGAAGAATGCGGCCGAAGCTGCGTTCTTCCGATCGGAGGCGGCGCGCCCCTTTAAGGGTCCCACGTCGTGTCCGGCGTTTTGAGGACAACTGAAGGGACACCAAAATGAAGTCTCGTTTTATGGGCGCCGTGGCGCTCGCGTTCGCGCTCACGCAATTGGCTGCGCCGGCCGCTTACGCGCAACAAACGGCTGCCCAATTCCGCACTGCTGCACCGCAGAGCTTCTCATCTGAAGACCTGCAGCGTTATGGTCTGAGCGCCGACGCTTCTGACCGGGCCGCCGCCCTGCAAAGCCAAGGCTATGAAATCCGCGTTTTGAGCCGCGAAGAAGCGCAGCAATACCAGGCAGGGATCACGGATAACCAATGGCTGTTGATCGGCATCCTCGCCGCCGTGGTCGTGATCGCGGTCGCCGTCGCCGACTGATGCGCCGCAGCGCCTTGGCCGGCGCGTTGGCGTTGGCGCTGTTTGCAGCAGGATGTGCGGTCACGCCCGTGCCGGACGTGAATACATTCGCCGAAGACAGCGCCGACAACAGCTTTGAAGTGTTCGACCGGCGCATGGCGGGCAACGCCCTCGTGTTGCCGGTCGTTCACGATCGCCAGACCGACGGCCCCTCGTGCGGCGCGCATGCGCTCGCCAGCGTCATCAATTATTGGCGCGGGCCGGGGACCATCGCCGGCGACGTTATCTACACGAGCACGCCGCCCGCGGCTCCGGCCGGCTATTCGATCGCCGAACTCATGACCCTCGCGCGCGCCAACGGCCTGATCGCCAGCGGCGTGAGGCTCGACGACGCCGCGATCGTGCGCGAACTCGAGAGCGGCCGGCCGGTGCTGGTTGCGGTGCGGCTGCCATCCATCTACGTGCAAAACCGCACCTATCCGGGCGCCAACACGCCCGTTTTGGGCTTTGTCGGCAGCGTGCTGTCCTACCGGGTAGGGCAGGTGTCGCAATGGACCGGGCTGGAGATGGTCGATCACTACCTGCTCGTCGTTGGCTATGACGACGAACGCTGGGTCGTGGTGGAGCCGGTGATGGGCTATCGCAGCATCAGCCGCGACAAGCTTGCCCGCTATCGCCGCCATTTCCAAAACGCTTCGATCGTGTTTAGCGCCAACCGTCCGCCGGCTTCTGCCGCCGAAGCGCCGGCCGAGCCGCAGGCGCCGGGTTAAGCCCTTCAATTGCCGGCTCCGAACGGCTATCAGTTGCTTCCCGCGCGGGCGGACTGGCCGCTGACGCTTCGGGCAACGAGGCGTACACCTCCGCATGGCCAAGCCACTCGCCGCGACCAACGATTTCGTCGTCAAATTCGCCAACGTGAACGGGTCCGGCTCCGCCAGCGCCAACGGGCTGTTCGCGAAAGTAATCCTGCGCATGGGCGTGCCGGTGGGGGCGCGCAACATCTTCCCCTCCAACATCCAGGGTCTGCCGACCTGGTACGAGGTCCGCGTGTCCGAAGCGGGTTGGCTCGGGCGCCGCGGCGGCATCGATCTCATGGTGGCGATGAACCCGCAGACCTGGGATCCCGACGTCAAGGGCGTCGAGCCGGGTGGGTACCTTGTCTACGATTCCTCGAAGCCGCTGCCGGCGTCGAAATTCCGCGACGACATCACCATTATCGGCGCGCCGCTCACCGATCTCATCGCTTCGGAATTCACCGATCCGCGCCAGCGCCAGCTGTTCAAGAACGTCTGCTATGTCGGCGTGCTTGCGCAGCTCCTGGGATTCGAGACCGATGTGGTCAAGCAGCTCCTGACCGAGGAGTTCAAGGGCAAGGACAAGCTGATCGCGCCGAACTTCAAGGCGTTCGAACTCGGCTACAATTACGCGAGAGATCACCTCGCGCCGATCGGCCTCAAGATCAAGCGCAGCGACAAGGTGGGCGACCGCATCTTCGTCGAAGGCAATGACGCCGCCGCCCTCGGCGCAGTCTACGGCGGCGCAACGTTTTGCGCCTGGTATCCGATCACCCCTTCGACTTCGCTGGCGGAAAGCTTCCAGAAATATTGCGACAAGCTGCGCAAGGATCCCGATGGCAAGAACCGCTTCGCCATCGTGCAGGCCGAAGACGAAATCGCCTCGATCGGCATGGTGATGGGTGCGGGCTGGGCGGGCTCGCGCGCCTTCACTTGCACCTCCGGCCCGGGCATTTCCTTGATGAACGAGTTCGTCGGCTTTTCCTATTACGCGGAAATTCCAGCGGTGATCTTCGACGTGCAGCGGGGCGGCCCGTCGACCGGCATGCCCACGCGCACGCAGCAATCCGATCTCTTGCTCGCGGCGTATGCGTCGCACGGCGACACCAAGCATCCGATGCTGTTTCCCGGGAATCCGACCGAAGCGTTCGAAATGGCGGCGCAGGCGTTCGATCTGGCCGATTTCTTCCAGACCACCATCTTCGTCATGCTCGAGCTCGATATCGGCATGCAGGAATGGCTGACGCCGCCGTTCAGATGGGACGCCAAGCGCCACCTCAATCGCGGCAAGGTGCTCAGTTACGAACATCTGGAACAGGGGGTTGCGTTCGGGCGCTATCGCGATGTCGACGGCGACGCGGTGCCGTATCGCACGCTGCCGGGCGCCCATCCCACCAAGGGCAGCTACTTCACCCGCGGTTCGTCACACGACAAAGACGCCCGCTACAGCGAAAAAGGCGAGGACTACACAGAGGGCATGGAGCGGCTTTTGCGCAAATGGGAGACGATGAAGTCCCACGTGCCGGCGCCGATCTTGCGCAAGGCGTCAAAGCTTACGCCCGATGGCGTGATCTACATGGGCTCCACCGATCCGGCGATGGAGGAAGCGCTGCATGCGCTCGAAGGCCACGGCATTCATCTCGACGCCATGCGCATCCGCAGCTTTCCGTTCTGTGACGGGGTGTTCGAGTTCATCAACGACCACGAGCAGGTCTTCGTCGTCGAACAGAACCGCGACGCGCAGTTAAAGGCGCTGCTGGTCAACGAAGGCGGCATCGATCCTGCGCAGCTCATCTCCATCCGCCACTATGACGGCACGCCGATCACGGCGCGCTTCATCATCAAGGACATCACCGAAAAGCTCAAAGGCCCGCACGCGGCGCCCCTGAGGGAGAATGCAGAATAGGTCTTGACCTTTCCTAGAAAGGTATTACCTTTTTGGCATGAAATATGCGATTTTGAGCGCCTTCCTATCGGCGCGCTCCGAACCGCGGATAAGCATGTCGTTTGCGGAAGTCGCCGCCGCCGCGAAAGTGAAGCTGCCCGCGTCCGCCTACCGCTATCCGCAGTGGTGGCAGAACGATGCTGAGCATCACGTGCAGGCGAAGGCGTGGATCGAGGCGGGATACAGGACCCAGAACGTCGATCTCGACGCGCAACGTGTCGAGTTCGTGCGTGGCGCAGCGCCGACGCGCGGAGTGCGAGAAATGCAGGAGCCGTACCGCGAGAAGCCGGGCCTGCCGGTAGAGAAGCACCCCATGATTGGCGCGATGAAGGGTACGTTCACAATAGCGCCCGGATGGGATTTGACGCGCCCGGCGCTCGATCCGGAGGAATTGGCCGAATGGGAAGCAAGCCTCGATCGCAAGGCGGATCGCTACCTGAAGGGGCCTCGCGGCTAAATTCACGTCCTTTTCTTATCGACACTTGTGTGGCGCTGTGGATCGTCGATGGAAGGGTTCCTGTGGACATAGGTCACGCACTTACAGCGGCATTCAATCATGGCCTCCAAACTTTTGTCTCTCCCATCACAGCTTGGGAGATCGGACAGCTTGCTCGAAAGCGCAGGTTCGTGTCCACCTTGTCGCCGCAGCGCTGGTTTTCCCAACTGATGACCACCCGCGGGGCAGCCCTCGCAGACATGCCTCCCGAGGTATTGATGGAATCGTCCTTTCTGGGGGATTTGGAGACTAATGATCCCGCAGATCGCATTATCGCCGCAACCGCACGGGAATACGGCTACACGGTCGTGACGAGTGATGCCGCACTCCTAGACTATGGCAAGCGGGGCCACCTTAGCGTACTAGAGTGCTGAGCCTCGCATGACCTACATCGCCAAGCCGCCGCTGCATCACCCGTCGCTCGAAAAGAACGCGCTGGGCTTCACCCGCCGCGATTATGAGGGCCGTATCTCCACGCTCTGCGCCGGTTGCGGCCATGACTCGATCAGCGCCGCCATCATCCAGGCCTGTTTCGAGATCGACCTTGCGCCGCACCGCCTCGCTAAATTTTCGGGCATCGGCTGCTCGTCGAAGACGCCGGATTATTTCGTCAGCCCGGCACACGGCTTCAACGCCGTGCACGGGCGCATGCCGTCGGTGCTCACCGGCGCCAACATCGCCGCGCGCGATCTGATTTACCTCGGCGTCAGCGGCGATGGCGACAGCGCCTCGATCGGCCTCGGCCAATTCTGCCACGCCGTCCGCCGCGGCGTGAACATGACCTACATTTGCGAGAACAATGGCGTCTACGGGCTGACCAAAGGTCAGTTCTCCGCCACCTCCGACAAAGGCTCGAAAGCCAAGAAGGGCGCCGAGAACAAGGACAGCGCCATCGATCTCGTCATGCTGGCGCTGCAGCTTGGCGCCACGTACGTCGGCCGCAGCTTCTCTGGCGATAAGACCCAGCTGGTGCCGCTGATCAAAGGCGCGCTCTCACACAAAGGCACGTCGTTCATCGACGTGATTAGCCCGTGCGTGGCCTTCAACAATCATGTCGGCTCCACCAAGAGCTTCGATTACGTGCGCGAGCACAACGAAGCCGTGAACCGCATGGACGTCATCACCCCGCGCGCGCCGATTCATGCCGACTACAAGCCTGGCGAACTGAAAGAAGTACGCCAGCACGACGGCTCGATCCTGCGCCTCCGCAAACTCGAAGACGATTACGACGCCACCGACCGCAACGAAGCTTTGGGCTACCTCGCGCGCAAAGCCGCGGAAGGTGAGATCGTGACCGGTTTGCTCTACGTCGATCCCGAAGCTGGCGATCTGCACGATGCGATCGGCACCGTCGACACGCCGCTGAACAAGCTGCCGGATGCGGACCTTATTCCGAGCGTGGCGGATCTGGAGAAGATCAACGCGAGTCTGCGGTAGCTAGGTTCGTTACGGTCGCCGACAGCACGCGAACCAGCTACGACGCCGGCCCCCAAACGCCTTCCGGGCTTCTTCGGAAGATCGTGAAGCTGTTGGGTTCGAAGTCGACGCCATCCTGTCCGAGGCTGAAGAAGAACGCATACCCGTCACGGATCAGCCAGTACTTCACTTGATCATCGTCACGGCCAAACTCGCCACAGACAGCGTTGGGCTGATCCGCTGGAAGTGTGCTCGCAGCCTGCGCGTTGTAGCCAATCACCAGCGCATCCGCGGGCCAGCCGTCCACGTTGGCGGGTTGGATTTCACATTTCGCGCGTTCCGCCGAGGGCAGCGCATCGATCAAGCTCTGCATCGCTTGTCTTGGGTTCGCTACGTCGGCAGTGAAGATCCGCGCTGCTTCCCGGCCTTGAGGATTGCCGAGCGCCGAGGTGCGGTAGCTCAACGATGCACTGTGGGCGCCGCCGGCGTAGTCAAAAGTAGTAGTGACGCCGCTGCAGCTCATGGCGCGATAGACGACGGCTTCGCTGCCGTCGCCGATACCGACATCCTGCATGGTCCAATTGCAGTTTGCGGCGGGTCCTTCGAGCGCAATGCCTTCCGCCATCCGGGCGGGGTCAACCGCCTCGGCGACGAGGCTCGGGCACCAGCCGGTGACAGTAAGGCTATCCGCGCATCCCGCATCCGCGGTCACGTCGGTCGCCGGAGGCGAGCACGCCGCCAGCGCCGAGCAAGCAATCACAAGGCTCAAAAAAATACGCATGACACGCCTCTCAATGAAGACGACTAAATTGGATCAAGAAGTCGCAGAGAAGTGGACGCGCCGCTCACTAAGCCCCGTTCGCCCCGTCCGTTCGCGGTCGCGAAGCTAGGACGCCGCTCAACGGCTGGCAAGACCGCGCCGTCTTGCTTCGCCAGAGGGCGAGACTTTGAAGACGGCCGGCAAAAACCCTCAACCAAATCGCTCAATCCTAAACGGCGCAATATCCACCGGCGGCGCTTTATCGGCCGCAATCGCCGCAATAATTTCCGCCGTGATCGGCGCTTCCGTCAGCCCTAGATGCGCATGCCCAAACGCGTAGAGCACCTTCGGCGCGCGGGCTAACCGCCCGATCGCCGGCATGAAATCGGGCAGGGACGGCCGCGAGCCCACCCAACGATCCGGATTCGCTTCGAACAGAATCCCAAGCTCGTCGATCCGTTGGCGCAGCCGCCGCCATTTGCGCTCATCCCCCGGCGCATCCGGCGAGCCGAACTCCACGAAGCTCGTGCACCTGAGCCCCGTGGTGAACCGCGAGACGGCGATGAAATTCTCGTCGAACACCGTCGTCGGCAGGCCGCGCGGCCAATTGGTTTCCGCGCTCTGCAAATGATAGCCGCGTTCGCCGATCAGCGGCGCGCGCACGCCCAACTGCTCCATAAGCGCCCGCGACCACGGTCCCGCGCACACCAGCACCGCATCCGCCTCGCGCGATGCTCCTTCCGCCAACGTCACCCGTGCGTTCGCTTCGACCCGGGTCACACTGCCAATAACGCTCTCGCCGCCACGCTCCGCGAACGAGGCCAGGATCGCGTCGCGCGCCGCCTGCGGATCGCTGACTTGCCCCGTCCCGGAAAAAATCACCGCCGCCCGCGGCAAGCGATTGAGCACGCCGGCATAACGCTCCAGTTCCGCCCGCGTCATCTCGCGATGGCTCGTCTCGCCCCATTGCGCCTTGGCGAATGCGGAAAGCCCCAGCTCGGCGCCGCGGCCGGTCATCCACGCCGTCGCGTGGCCGTGGGGCATGACGATCTCCGGCGCCTGCGCCAATTCCGCGATGCGATGCCAGGCCGGCAGCGAGTCCGCGAGCAGGGCGGAGAGCGCCGCGCGTCCGCGCGCGAACTGGACCGGATCGCAGGCGCGCAAGAATTGCATCGTCCATGGCGTCCAGAGCGCCACATCGCTCCAGCGAAAATCGAGCGGCCCGCCCATGCCGAAGCTGGAGCGCGGCGCGCGCAGCACATTGCCCCACGCCGACCAGGGCGACACCTGCTCCGAGCCGATATGTCCAGCATTGCCGTACGACGCGCCGCGGCGCTTGTCGCCGGGATCGATCAGCGTCGTTCGTACCCCAGCCGCCTGCAGCCGGAGCGCGCACGCGGCGCCCACGAGCCCGCCGCCGATGACCAGAATCGATTTCATGCGCCCTTCAGTTTGTATAAGTTGGCGTCCATATCGTGCGTTGCCTTCTAGTGAAATGCGTTGAAGATTTCGTCATTCCGGGATCGCATCGCGAGACCCGGAATCCAGGGGTGGCAAAACGCAGCGGGTTAGGCCCTATGTTCCGGGTTCAATGCTCCGCATTGCCCCGGAATGACGAGGGTGCGCAAGCGAGGGTGAGCAATGCAAGTCAATTGGAGTGGCGTGTTTCCGGCGGCGACGACGCAGTTTGCGCCCGACCTTTCTGTTTGCCTCAACGCGACGCAGCGTGTGCAGGATGCGCTCATCCGCGACGGCGTTCACGGCCTCGTCATCATGGGCACGGTGGGGGAGAATAATTCGCTCGAGGCCGACGAAAAGCGCAATGTGCTCAAGGCTGCCGTCGAGGCAGTCGACAGACGCGCGCCGGTGATCGCCGGCGTGTCCGAGCTCGACACCAAGCGCGTCATTGCCTTCGCGCGCGATGCCGAAGAGATCGGCGCCGACGGGCTCATGGTTTTGCCGGCTATGGTCTATGTGCCGGCGGAAGAGGAGCTGATCGCCCACTTCCGCGCCGTGTCGGCAGCGACTTCGCTGCCGATCATGCTCTACAACAATCCGCCCGCCTACCGCGTCAGCATCGGCATCGAAGCGCTGAAACGTCTGGGCGATTGCCCCAACATTGTCTGCATCAAGGAAAGCGCGCCCGACACCCGCCGCTTCACCGACCTCTACAATGCCGTTGGCGATCGCTACGTGCTTTTCGCAGGCCTCGATGATGTTGCGCTGGAAGCTCTCATCCTCGGCGCGCGCGGCTGGATTTCCGGCCTGACCAATGCATTCCCGAAGGAATCGCTCGCGCTCTATCAGGCGGCCATGGCCGGCGATCTCGAAACCGCGCGCGCGATCTATCGCTGGTTCATGCCGCTCTTGCACTTGGACGCCGAACACGATCTGGTGCAGTGCATCAAGCTCGCCGAGCAGGTCATGGGCCGCGGCAGCGAGCGCGTGCGGCCGCCGCGCTACCCGCTCACCGGCGCGCGTCGCGCCGAGGTCGCCGCCATGGTGGAGCAGGCGGCGGCGACGCGGCCCAAGCTCAAGGCGGCCGCGTGACACGGCACACCTTCCGCTGCATCGACGGCCACACCGCGGGCAATCCTGTTCGTCTGGTCATCGACGGCGCGCCGGAGCTGAGCGGCGCAAGCATGAGCGAGCGCCGCCAGGATTTCCTGGCGCGCTACGATTGGATTCGCACCGGCCTCTGTTTCGAACCGCGCGGTCATGACATGATGAGCGGCGGTTTTCTCTATCCGCCGACGAGCCCTGAGGCAGATGTCGGTATACTGTTCATCGAAACCAGCGGCTGCCTGCCGATGTGCGGCCACGGCACGATCGGGATCGTCACCTTCGGTCTCGAACATGGCCTGATCAAGCCGCGCACGCCGGGCCGTTTCATCGCCGACGTGCCCGCGGGCGCGATCGAAATTACCTATACGAAGGAGGGCGGCCGGGTGCGCAGTGTCCGCATCCGCAACGTGCCGAGTTATCTCTCCGCCGAAGACGTAAAGATGGATGTGCCGGACTTCGGACCGCTCACGCTCGACATCGCCTACGGCGGCAATTTCTACGCCATCATCGAACCGCAAGGCGCCTATCGCGGGCTCGACCATCTCGGCGCGGCGCGCATCCTTCAGCTCTCTCCGGTCATTCGCGAACTGGTGCGCCAGCAGATCGAACCGGCGCACCCGCTCGACCCGTCGATCTGCGGCGTCAGCCACGTGCTCTGGGCGGACAAGCCCAAGTCCGAGGGCGCGCACGCCCGTAATGCGGTGTTCTATGGCGCCAACGCCATCGACCGCTCTCCCTGCGGCACCGGCACGTCTGCGCGCATGGCGCAACTGCACGCGCGCGGCGAACTCAAGGTCGGCGACGCGTTCGTACACGAGAGCTACATTCTCTCGCGCTTCACCGGGCGCATCGAAGCCGAGACCGACATCATCGGCGTGCCGGCGATCGTCCCCTCGATAGAGGGATCGGCCATCGCCACCGGCCGCAACGAAATCTGGATCGATACCGAAGACAGCTTCGCGCATGGATTTCAGGTGACATAGCTTGCTGGCTGCGGCGGTGAGCTGGGCAGGAGTCTGCGCCTCGATTTCGCGCTGCTTGCTTGTCCATTCGTGCTTTGCCCTTCCGGCCGGTTGGCTTATCAAGGGTTCCAAACCCTCGGGGGGAGGAGCATGAATCTCAGCGTGCAGTCGGCCATCGCCTGGTTGACCTCGATCGTCGGCGCCTTGCTCGCGGCGCTGAGCGCAATCGCGCTCTACTTCATTGCCGCGCTGTTTGGCGCAGCGAAAAGACGCGGCGAACTCGCTCCGCGCGTCGAAGCCATAGGACTCGGCGCTGTCACCAATTTCTTCGATACGCTCGGCATCGGTTCGTTCGCGCCGACCACCGCCTATATGAAACTGCGCAAGATGGCGCCGGACAGTTACTTCCCGGCCATCCTCAATGCCGGGCATGCCTTGCCCACGGTCGCCCAGGCGCTGATTTTCATTACCCTGGTTCAGGTCGATCCGGTGCTGTTGATCTCCTGCATTGTGGCTTCGTGTGCGGGCGCATTTGTCGGCGCGCCGATCGTGCAGCGTTCGCCGATACGCGTGGTGCAAGGGGTCGTGGGGGTTGCGCTGTTGATCGCGGCCACGCTCTATGCACTCGCCAACCTCGGTTTGATGCCGGTAGGCGGGGACGCGCTCACATTGCCTCCGGTCTTGTTTGCAGCCGCAGTTGCGGGCCACTTCGTGATGGGCGTGCTGATGATGTTCGGCATTGGCCTTTATGCGCCTTCGCTGGTGCTGCTGAGCCTGCTCGGTCTCAACCCGGTCGCTGCGTTTCCGATCATGATGGGGTCTTGCGCCTTCCTGATGCCGATCTCGAGTCTGAACTTCGTGCGTTCCGAGCGCATTGATCTTCGCATTGTATTGGGCATCGCGTTGGGCGGCATTCCGGCCGTGCTGCTGGCGGCGTTCGTGGTGAAGTCGCTCGACCTGGTCACGTTGCGCTGGCTTGTCGTGGTAGTGGTTCTGTACGCATCAGGGTTGTTGTTGAACGGTGCGTTCCGGGGTCAGGAAGACTCTGCAAGCGTGGGGCCGCCGCTGAGCGCTCAGACCACGGCTTGGTTGCTCACGGTGGTGGGTGTCGCAGGGATGGCTCTGACCTACCTGTACCGGCCCCCTGGAAATATAGGTGAAGCAATCGCGATGATGGCGCAGGGTCACGAAGTGGCGCTGAAGGAACCGTTCTTCGTCGCGGGTCTCGCGGTTTTTGGATTGCTCACTCTTGCTGGCGTAGTTGGATTGATCAGAGCAAAATAAAGAGAAACGTTGATGGGTCTTTTTTTTCTGCTGGCATGTGCCGCAACCAGGCCCGCCGCCGCGCAACACCGCAAGCGCCGATCTCGCCCGTCTCTTCGCCGACGAGCGCGCGCCCGCGGCCGCTAGCTACTTCGTCCCGTACATGCGGTCGCCGGCGTCGCCGAGACCCGGCACGATATAGCTGTGCTCGTCGAGCCGCTCATCGACGGCCGCCGTCCAGATCGGCACATCCGGATGATGGCTGCGTACGACATCGACGCCCTCCGGCGCTGCGAGCAGGCACACGAGACGAATGTCGGTGACGCCATGCTCCTTCAGCCGGTCGAGCGCCGCCACCGCTGTGTGTCCGGTCGCCAGCATCGGATCGATCACGATCACCAGCCGCTCGGCCACATCGCTCGGCGCCTTGAAATAATACTCGACCGCCTTGAGCGTCCTGGGATCGCGGTAGAGTCCGATATGCGCGACGCGCGCGGAAGGCACCACTTCCAGCATGCCCTCGAGCAGGCCCATGCCGGCGCGCAGGATCGGCGCGAACACCAGCTTCTTGCCGGAAAGCCGCTTGCCCAGCATTCGGGCGACCGGGGTCTGAATCTCGATCTCTTCCAGCGGCAGATCGCGCGTCACCTCATAGCACATGAGCACGGCTATTTCGCGCAGCAGCGCGCGGAAGGAGCGCGTGGAGGTGTCCCTGTCGCGCAGGATGGTCAGCTTGTGCTGCACCAGGGGATGATCGACGATTGTCACGCCTTGCATCAGAACACCGTGCCGTCGCTGTGAATCAGAATCGGCGGGCCGCCGCCATTGGGGCGCTTCTGCCGCGCAATTTCGCGCCCCGCCGCCCAGGTCCCGCCTTCGAGCACCCGCGCCAGCGGAAACTGTCCGGCCGCGACGCCCAAGCTGTCGCGCACCAGCGGCGCGATACGGTCGAGCAGCGCCACGGTGAGCGAGCGCCACGCGACAACCGAGGGATCGCCGACATTGAAGGACCGCCCATTTGCGTCGCGCAAGTGCAACACGCCCGTATCCACGAACAGGCCGCCGTTGCGATACTCGGCCAGCCCGGTCAAGCCATCAATGTCGCCGACACGAACGCCGGCCGCCTCGAGCGGCTCGATCAGCGAATAGACCAGCCATTGCGAAAGCTTGTGCAGCGGCACATAGCCAAGCTGCGGGTGCGGCCAGCAATCGCCGAGCGGGATTCCGTCCAGCACAGGCCGATTTTCCCAAATCGGCCCCAAAGCTTCGAGCAAGAGTTCGAGGATGGCGGACGCGGGCAAGGCCCCGCCGGCTGCACGCGCTTTCAGTACATCGTAAAGCCCGCCCGGGCGCGGCGCGTCGTTCTGCGCAAACAGATCGGGCCGCGCGTCCACGCGCTGTGCGAGCCGATTCAACAGCCGGGCGCGCCCCTCGATCCCTTCGATCGCGTTGCCGCCTTGGGATTGAAATGCATCGGCGAGCGCGGCCGTGTCGATGCGCGCAAGGCCCTCGGCATCCGCACGCAGCGGATCCTGGGGATCGGCGGAAAAGCCGCCCCATTCGAACAGGCGCAGACTCGCCAGCGCCAGACCTTCCGAGCGTCCGGCGACCAGACCAGAGTTTGGATCATGATAGCGCCAAGCTGCGCCGGCGCCGGCATCGAGCAGCACCGAAGTGATCGCCAGATCGAAACAGGCGCGCGCCTTTGCATCCCGATCGCGCCAATGCGCCTCGTCGGCGGCTTCTCGCCACAGATCGCGGCCGCCGAAGACGAAATGGCGCCAGCGCGCATGGAACGGCACGTCAAGGTCCGGGTAGCGTTTGCGCACGACGCGCGCGACGAAATCCGCGCACGCCGGCAGCGCATCGAGATCGAGCGACCAATGTTCGAGCTTGTCCTCCGCAGCCAGTGCAAGCGCTTGCTCCGCGCGCGCGCGCACCGCCGCCGCACTGAGCAGGGCGCCTGCGTCAAAAATCCTCGAGGTCACGCCCCACCACGCGCGTCAGCTCATCCTCGGTCGGCGCCGATTCGGCGCTGAAATAGCCCGCGGCCTTCTTTGCTTCGAGTTCGACACTTGCGTCCGGCGGCACCAGCTCCGGCGGAATCGGCACGCGCTCGCCGATGGCGATGCCTGAACTCGTGATCGCCTCGTGCTTCATGTTCGACATCGAGACGAAGCGATCGATGCGGGTAATCCCCAGCCAATGCAGCACATCCGGCATCAATTGCTGGAAGCGTGCGTCTTGCACGCCGGCCACACACTCCGTGCGTTCGAAATAGGTCGCCGCCTGATCGCCGCCGGGCTGACGTTTGCGCGCATTGTAGACGAGGAATTTCGTCACTTCGCCGAGCGCCCGCCCTTCCTTGCGGTTGTAGACGATCAGTCCGGCGCCGCCCGCCTGCGCTTCGCGCACGCATTCCTCAATGCCGTGGGTCAGGTAGGGGCGGCAGGTGCAGATGTCCGAGCCGAACACGTCAGAGCCGTTGCACTCGTCATGGACGCGGCAGGTCAGACGCCGGGACGGGTCGGCAATGGCGGCGGGATCGCCGAAAATGTAGAGCGTGATGCCGCCGATTGGCGGCAGGAAAACGCTCAAGTCCGGGCGCGTCACCAGTTCCGGATACATCCCGCCGGTCTGCTCGAACAAAGCGTGACGCAAGCGCTCTTCACTGACGTTGAAGCGCGCCGCCACGCCCGGCAGGCGCCAAACCGGATCGATCGCCGCCTTGGTCACGGCGACATCGCCGCCCGCATGCACGACGGCGCCGTCGATCGCCAGCCGCTCCAGCCTGATCGCTTCGCGCACCTCCGGCAGCGAGAGCCGCGCTTTCGTGATCGCGATCGTCGGACGGATATCTACGCCCGCGTCGATTTCTGGCTTGAAGGCGTCGGCGACGAGATGGCCCCACGGGTCGAGCGACACGATCTTGTCGCCATCGCTCCATTGCTCAAATGGTCCCATCGGCACGGCCGGGGAAGTATCGGTCAGGTCGGGGCGGACGGCAGGATTCAATGCGCCCGCCGAAACTGCGAGCGCGCGATAGACAGAATACGCGCCGCCATAAGCGCCGATGGCGTTGCGATCGGCGGTCGCGGATCCGATGACCGGCCCGCGCTCGCGCGCAGTCGGCGCGCCCCAGCGAATGGGAAAGCGCAGAACCGCACCGGCTCCGGGATGGGAAGTCAGGCGAATGTGGCCGATGCGGTTTTCGGACATGTTTGTTTCGTCGGCGTCTGATGCGCCCTCGTGATTCGTAATGTGCGCGTGGGGCGAAGGCTTGGCAAGACGCGGGACCGCTGCCGCAATTACGCCTTCAGCAGCTCCAGCATCGCCGTCGCGGCGGCGGGATTGCGTTCTTTGGCGCCGCTGATGAAATAGAGGAACACGTCACCAGCTTGCTCCCAGTCGCGCGCCGTTTTCGCCCACTTCGTCAATGCCGGCTTGGGGTAGCCCGTCGGCACGTCGGATTGCGTCAGCTCCAAACGCGCGTAAGCGAAATCCGCTGTCGGTTCGACGATCAGCGGATGTTTCGCCGATTCCACCGTCACCACCGCAACGTTGCGCTCGCGCGCGAGCTTCAAAAATGCATCGTCGGTGAAACTGGCGTGCCGCACTTCGATCGCATGCCTCAGCCGCAAGCCGCCTAACTTCTCCGGCAGCATGTCGAAATATGCGGTCATCTCCGCGGCGTCGAACTTCTTGTAAGGCGCCATTTGCCAGAACACCGGACCAAGTTTCTCCCCGAGTTCGCCGACGCCGCTGTTGAAGAACCACTCGATCGATTGCGCCGCCTCGCGCAGGTCCTTGCGTTGCACGGCTGCGCGCGGGGCCTTGACCGAGAACATGAAGCCCTCGGGCGTCGAGGCCGCCCACTTCTTGAACGAGGCCGCTGTTTGGGTGCGGTAGAAAGTGGCGTTGATCTCGATGGTGGTGACTTTGCTTGCGGCGTATTCGAGCTGTTTTGCCGCTGCGAGCTTGGCCGGATAGAAGGTCTCCTCCCACGGCTCGTAACTCCAGCCGCCGATGCCGACGCGGATGGTCACTTCACTCGCCCGTGAATTTCGGTGCGCGCTTTTCGCCGAAGGCGTCGACCGCTTCCTTGTGGTCGCGGGTTTCATGCGCCAGCGCTTGGAACGCCGCCGAAAGTTCGAGCACGTCGCTCAGCCGCCCGTGCTGCGCCTCCCGCAGCAAGCGCTTGGCGAGCCGCACCGTGCGCGGAGGGTTGACCGCCACGCGCTCGGCCAGTTTGCGGGCTTCATCCATGAGCGCCGCATCGGGCACGACGCGCGAGACCAGGCCGATTCGCGCTGCTTCTTCCGCGTCGATGGTGTCGCCGGTCAGCACGAGCTCGGCCGCCCGCGAGGCGCCGATCGCGTTGGTCAATATCCAGGCGCCGCCATCGCCGGGAATGATGCCGACTTTGACGAAGCTCGACGCCATCTTCGCCGAAGCGCCCGCCAGCCGCATGTCGCAGAGAATGCCGATATCGAGTCCGAGGCCGATTGCGTGCCCATTGATCGCCGCGATGGTCGCCACTTCCACTTCCGCCAACGCCTTGATGATCGAGTGTACGCCGCGGCGATAATTGGCGCGTGTGCCGTCCGGCGTCGCGCGCGGGCCAATGCCGCTGCGTTCGCGGATCGCCTTCAGGTCGCCCCCGGCGCAGAAGGCCTTGCCCGCGCCGGTGAGAATGACGGCGTTGATGTCGCCATCGTCATTGGCTCTCCACAACGCGGCGGCGAGATCGTCGCAATCCTGTTGCGTGCCGATAGCGTTGCGGCTGTCGGGGCGGTTCAACGTAATCGTCGCAACGCGTCCGGATTTTTCGTAAGTAGCGAACGTCATGGAAGCTCCGCGGAAACTCCCGCGTGGCTTAAACGTTTCACACGCTCACGACAATCGCTTACTCCGCTCCCGTGCCCTCTACATAGGCGATCAAATCCTCGCTCTGCACCGGATCGGGCCCGTGTCGGCGCACTTCGACGCGCCCGCGCCCGTCGCGTCCGGAAACGACGATAATCCGGGTTTCGGCGTCCGCCTGGAATTGATAGCGCGCGCCATTGCCGTCGATTTGCTCTTGTCCGTCGCGCGCCTCGAGCGAGAATGTCGTCGTGCGTGCGCTGTCGGCAAGTTCGACAGGATGCGCGTCAGCCGCCGCAGCAAAATCGTAGGCGTGGTAGAGCAGGTCGCCGTCGCCATCTTCGCTGACGACAATCGTGCGCCGCCCCGTGAACCCCATGAGCCGCGTTCGCGGCATCCAGCGGCAAGAGATGTCGCGTTCGCCCAAGCGCACGGAGGCTAATGGGGTGGTGTACGCAGCCCCCGGCGTCTCGAGCATGCCGGGATTGATCTGACGCACATGGCCAGCCTCGACGCCATTCTGGGTCAGCGAGGTAAAGAGGCTGCCTGCCGCGCCTTCTTGCGCGCCGATCTGATACTCCGTGCGTTGAATCAAAGCGCCGTTCGGCTTGTCGTACTGCGCCACACGCGCCGTTGTTCCGGCGCGCTCGAACACCAACAGCACCGGCGCATCGATCGCGTCGCAAATGAGCCATGGCGGTTCGACGCGATCCAGCGGCGCCTCCGGCAGGGGCGGCGGCGCTTCCGATTGGCCGCAGGCGGCGAGAGCGAACGCGAAGGCGAGGGCGGTCAAGCGCATGGAAACTCCTGACCGGAATTAGCACAAAGAAGCTGGCTACATGAAGGCGATCAATCGATGCCAAGCTTTGCACGCGTCGCTTTGGTGATGCTCACCGCACTCTTGTCGTAGCCGGCCCATGGGTCGGGTTCGTTCAAGCGCGCACGCATGTCCTTCAACTTGAACACAGAGGCCGAGGGTATCGTCTTCAGCTCATCCCAACTTACCGGGACGGCGATCGGGGCAGTCCCGTGCGCGCGCGGCGAGTAAGGCGCAATGGCGGTCGCGCCGCGGCCGTTGCGCAGATAGTCGATGAAGATGCGGCCTTTGCGCTTGGCTTTGGACATGTTGGCGACGAAGCGTTTGGGATCGAGCGCTGCGACTTGCTCGGCCACATCGCCGGCGAAACCTTTGAACTCGGCCCAATCCAGCTTTGGTTTCACGTTGAGGACGATGTGGATGCCCTTGCCGCCCGTGATCATGGCGAACGACGCGAGATTGGCGCTCTCCAGCAGCGCCCTGATGTCGAAGGCCGCGCGCTTGACGATCTGAAAATCCAGGTCCTCGTCGGGGTCCAGATCGAAGATCAGGCGGTCGGGGTGTTCGAGATCCCGGTTGTGGGAGCCCCACAAATGAAACTCGAGCGCGCTTATCTGTGCGGCTGAAACGATCGCCGTTGCGTCTGGCAGCGTGAGGTATTCTTCAGGCTTGCCGTCGCTTTCGGTGATGGGAATGAGCTTGATCTCCTTCGGCATGCCTTTCATCGCGTGCTTCTGGAAGAAGGTCTGCTTGCCGACGCCGTCCGGCGCCCGCACCAGGCTCACGGGCCGGCCGTAAAGATGCGCGCCCATCCGGTCGGCAGCCATGTCGAGATAGGCCGCCAGTTCGGCCTTGGTCACGCCCGACTCCGGAAACAGCACCTTGTCCGGATGGGTAAGCCGGACCCGCGTTCGCATTGCCGGCGCGGCCTGTTCGGCCTGCACATCCCTTGCCGCCTTGTCGCCGCGCAATCCCAGGAAGACGCCGTGCCGCACCGCGCCCTCTCCGGTGAACTCTGCGAACTTCACTTGTGCGACGAGCTTGGGTTCAACCCATTTTGCGCCACGTGCGGCTTCGCGGGGCGTCGCGAGCGCAGGCTTCGCGCGGGCGAGCTTATTCAACTGTTCAGAAATGGACGCCAGCGTCTTGTCGTTGAACCCCGTGCCCACGTTGCCGCGATAGACGAGCTTCTCGTCCTCATAGTCCGCCAGCATCAGCGAAGCAAAAGCGCGCCCCTTCAGTGATGGCTGATACCCGACGATCACGAACTCCTGTTCGTTCACGCATTTTATTTTCAACCAGGCTTTGCCGCGTCCGCTCTGATAGGCGGAGTTCGCCTTCTTCGAAACGATGCCTTCGAGCCCTTTGTCGCGGAACGCCTCCAGCACTTCGGGACCGTCGGCATCGAACACGGGACTGATCAGGATTGGCGATCTGGCCTTGGCCAGAACCTTCTCCAGCCGGTGTTTGCGCTCCGATAGCGGCGCCTTGCGCAGATCTTTCGCGCCCTCGGCCAGCAGATCGAAGACGAAATAGGAAACGCCCTTGGCGACCCCGCTCTCCAGGGATTTCTGCAGCGACGAAAAATCAGTCTTGCCGCTCGCCTGCGCCACGGCGATTTCGCCGTCGAGAAGCACATCCTCGAGACTGAGCTTCGCCAGCGCGTCCGCGATGGTCTGAAATTTGCCGGTCCAGTCCAGTCCAGTGCGTGTGTAGAGCCGCACGCTGTCGCCGCTCGCCGCCGCCTGGATGCGATAGCCGTCATACTTGATCTCGTGGATCCAGGCCTCGCCCTTGGGCGCAGTTTCGACCCGCGTCGCCAGCATCGGTTCGACGAACGCCCATTTCGGCGGCTTCGCCGCCTTCGGTGCGCGTTCGCCGCCTTTGCTCCAAACCCGCGCCCCGCCCGAGCGGACATCCTCGATCGTGCGCCCGGACAAGACGCTGGTCACGCTGCGCGCCACCGGGTCCTGCTTGCCGGCGTAGGCATCCTTAGACTTGAATAACAGCCACGGATTGCCGCGCTCGCCCTCACGCGGCTTGATCTTGACCATGTGAAATTCGCCCATCAGCCGTTCGCCGGCCAACACGAATTTCAATTCGCCTTTGGCCATGCCTTCGTCGGGATCGAGCAGCCATTGCATCTTGCCGGTGTCCCAGATGATCACCGCGCCGGCGCCGTACTCACCTTTCGGGATCACGCCCTCGAACGAGCCGTACTCGATCGGATGGTTCTCCGTTCGCATCGCCAGGCGCTTGACGGCGGGGTCAAGGGAAGGGCCTTGCGGCACCGCCCAGCTCATCAGCACGCCGTCATGTTCGAGCCGGAAATCGTAATGCAGCCGTGTCGCCGCATGTTTTTGCACCACGAACATACCGCCGGCGTCTTTCACGACGCCGCCGGCAGGCTCGGTTGTCTTTTTGAAGTCGCGCTTGCGCTTATATTCGGCGAGATCGCCGACCTTGTCCGACCTGGCCGCTGCTTTCGCCCCGCCTTTTCTGGCGGGCCGCTTCATTTCTTGGCGCGCTTCTTGGCCGGCGCCTTGGCGCGCGGGGCCTTCGCCCGTTCGGCCGCAGCCCGCCGTTTAGGCGCAGGTTCTTCTTCCTCCGCGTCCGCGATCTTAGGCGATTTCTTGGCCAAGGACTTTTTCAGCGCATCCACCAGCGACACGACGTTGTCGCCGTGATCGCGGGAAGGCTCTTCCTGGTCTTCCAGCACCAGTTCGCCATGGCGTTCGATCTTCTTCTTCACCAGCCGTTCTATGGCGACGGCGTACTCGTCCTCGAATTTCGCCGGATCGAACTTGGCCTTCTTGCGGTTGATCAGCTCCTCGGCGAGGTCGACCAGATCCTTGTCGAGCTTGCCGGTCGGAATCTCGTCGAAGAACAGGTTCGCCTTGCGCAGCTCCTGCGCGTAATGGACGGTCTCGACCGTCAGCCCGCCTTCGTATGGCTTCACGGCGGCGATGTAAGAGCGTCCGCGCATGGTGATTTGGCCGAGACCGACCGTCTTGGTCTTCTTCAACGCCTCGCTGACGACCCGATACGGTTCATCCGCCATCTTGCCGTCGGGCAGCGCGTAATAGGGTTTGTCGAAATAGATCGGGTCGATCGTGTCCGCCGGCGCGAACTGGATCATGTCGAGCGTCTTTTTCGAATCGACCTTCAGCGCGTCGAATTCCTCGTCCGAAAACAGAACGTATCGGCCCTTGCTGTACTCGTAGCCCTTGACGATCTCGTCATTGGGCACCGCACCGACGCCCGGAGCGACCTTCTCGTAGCGAATCCGCTGCTTGGAAGGTTCATGAATCTGGTTGAACGAGATCTTTTCCTTGGCATCCAAGGCCGAATAGAGCTTCACCGGCAACGCCACCAAGGCGAGCCGGATTTGCCCTGTCCAAACGGGACGAGCTGGAGGCGCCATGACCCTTTAACACCCTGACGAGACCCGACGTTCCTTTACCGTAACAGTTCCGGGACTTGGCCACAACGCATGTGGTTAGCATTTACCTTGTTTTGCGATGGCCGCCCGATTGGTACGTCGTGCGCACGGCGTCGACGAAGCCGCCGCCGCGATCGCGCATGCGATCGGAAAACACCAAGCCGAGATCGCGGCGCAAATCGAAGCCCGCAAGCTTCACCGTAGCGAGCCCAGGCGCCCGGAAACTCGACGGCGCTACGGTGACGCCCAGGCCTGCCGCCACCATGCTCATGGCGCGGTCGTCGGAGAGCGTGCGCAGGCTGAACGAGGGGCGGACATCGCGGTTGGTGAAGTAGCGAGAAATCTCCGGCAGGCCTTCGCATTGCCGGCGCACGATCATCGTCTCGCCCGCCAGTTCGCCGCCATCGATCTCAACTACCCCCGACAGTTTGTGGTTGGCAGACACGAACAGCACATAAGCTTCGTTCCGGAGCTGCTCCTGCGCAAAGCTCTCCAACCCCGGCCGCAGGATCGTGATCGCCACATCGAGCCGCCCGTCGCTGAGACGATTGGCGATGTCGCGCTCGGTGGAATCCAAAATCTCGAGCGCCTCGTCTCCGGAAATACGTGAATGGGCGGCCACCACCCGTTCCAGGTCACGCGCCGGAACGGTCGAGAGAATGCCGGCGCGGACCCGCTTCACCTGCGGCGTCTCGGAGACCTCGCGAAGCGCCGCTTCGTACTCCTGGCTGATCCGCCGTGCGTGCTGGAGGAACTTGCTGCCTGCGGGCGTCAGCGACACCCGCCGCGTCGTGCGCTCGAACAGGCGCGCGCCGAGCTGCGCCTCCAATTTGGCGATGCCGACCGAAAGCGTCGGTTGGGTCACGCTTACCCGCGCAGCCGCTTTCGAAAATGAGCCGAGTTCGGCCACCGCCAGGAAGTAGCGCAGCAGATAGCGATCCATAGACACTATCTATCAGTCTTGTTCGAATCCTTCAATTTCTATTGGAATGCTAAATCAATTAAATGGAGCTGGTCATGCGTAGAAGGGTCGGGAGGCCCCTGATGACCGATTCCTATCAGCTCGATTTCCAACTCGGCGAAACCGCCGACGCCATCCGCGAAACCACGCGACGCTACGCCGCCGATCGCATCGCGCCGATGGCCGCCGGGATCGATGCGGAGAACGAATTTCCGCGCGCGCTTTGGCCGGAGATGGGCGCGTTGGGGCTCCACGGCGTCACCGTAGCTGAAGCGGATGGCGGCCTCGGCCTCGGCTATCTCGAACACGTCGTTGCCATGGAGGAGGTGAGCCGCGCATCCGCATCGGTTGGCTTGAGCTACGGCGCCCATTCCAATCTGTGCATCAACCAGCTTCGCCGCTGGGCGACGAAAGAACAGAAGCAGAAATACCTGCCTAAGCTCATCAGCGGCGAACATGTCGGTTCATTGGCCATGAGCGAAGCGGGCGCCGGCTCCGATGTCGTCGGCATGAAATTGCGCGCCGAAAAGAAGGGCGATCGCTACGTGCTGAACGGCACGAAGTTCTGGATCACCAATGCGCCGGAAGCCAACACGCTTGTGGTGTACGCCAAGACCGAGCCCGCCGCCGGCTCCGGCGGCATCACCGCCTTCATCATCGAGCGCGGCTGGAAGGGCTTCAGCACGAGCCAGAAGCTCGACAAAATGGGCATGCGCGGCTCCGACACCGGCGAACTCGTATTCGAGGATTGCGAAGTGCCGGAAGAAAACGTCATCGGCGGCCTCAATCGCGGCGTCGCCGTCCTGATGAGCGGCCTCGACTACGAGCGCGCCGTGCTCGCCGCCGGCCCGCTCGGCATCATGCAGGCCTGCCTCGATGTCGTGCTGCCCTATGTGCGTGAGCGCAAACAATTCGGCAAGCCGATCGGCTCGTTCCAGCTGATTCAGGCCAAGGTCGCCGACATGATCGTCGCCCTCAACGCTTCGCGCGCCTACGTCTACGCCGTCGCGCGCGCCTGCGATGCCGGCAAGACCACCCGCCACGACGCCGCCGGCGCCATCATGTTCGCCTCCGAGAACGCCGTACGCGTTGCGCTCGAGGCGATACAGGCGCTTGGCGGCGCCGGCTACACCAAGGACTTCCCGGTTGAGCGCTTCCTCCGCGACGCTAAGCTCTACGACATCGGCGCCGGCACCAACGAAGTGCGGCGCTTCCTGATCGGAAGAGAGATAATTGGGGGTGGATAATATGGACCGCCGGCGCCCTCGCCGGCATACGGTGTTTCGACAAGCACCGCTGTTGCAAGATCAAGCAAAGTGCCGGCGAGGGCGCCGGCGGTCCATATTGACGGCGCCGCATGAAACTCAAATCCAACATCGATCCCAATTCCGAAACCTTCGCCAAGAACGCCGCGCATCATCGCGCGCTGGCGGAGCAATTGCGCGCACGCACCGCGCAAATCGCACTGGGCGGGCCTGAGACGCATCGCAAACGCCACACCGAGCGCGGCAAGCTGCTGCCGAGAGAACGCGTTGAGCGCCTGCTCGATCCCGCCGCGCCGTTTCTCGAAGTAGGAAGCCTAGCTGCGTACGACCTCTATAATGGCGAAGCGCCCGCGGCCGGCATCATCACAGGCGTTGGCCGCGTCTCCGGCCGCGAAGTGATGATCGTCGCCAACGACGCCACGGTGAAGGGCGGCGCCTACTTTCCGATGACGGTGAAGAAGCACCTGCGCGCACAAGAGATTGCGATGCAGAACAAGCTGCCGTGCGTCTATCTCGTCGATAGCGGCGGCGCCAACCTGCCGCACCAAGCCGAAGTCTTCCCCGATCGCGACCATTTCGGCCGCATCTTCTTTAATCAGGCGCGCATGTCGGGCGAGGGCATTGCCCAGATCGCTTGTGTCATGGGCTCCTGCACCGCCGGCGGCGCCTACGTGCCGGCGATGAGCGATGAAACAATCATCGTCCGCAACCAAGGCACCATCTTCCTCGGTGGACCTCCTTTGGTGAAGGCCGCGACGGGGGAGGTGATCAGCGCCGAAGATCTTGGCGGCGGCGATCTGCACGCGCGCAAGTCGGGCGTCGTCGATCACCTGGCGCAGGATGATGCGCACGCGCTGCATCTGGTCCGCCGCGCCGTCGCGAACTTGAACACGGTGAAGAAAGTCGGGCTCGATCTGCACGAGCCTATCGCGCCAGCCTACGATGCCGAAAGCATCTACGGCGTCATCCCGGACGACGTGCGCACGCCCTACGACGTCCGCGAAGTCATCGCCCGCATCGTCGACGGCAGCGAGTTGGACGAATTCCGTCCGCTCTACGGCCCGACGCTGGTCACCGGCTTCGCGCGCATCTGGGGCTATCCCGTCGCCATCCTCGCCAACAATGGCATCCTGTTCAGCGAAAGCGCGCACAAGGCCGCACACTTCATCGAACTGGCCTGCAAGCGCGGCATTCCGCTCGTGTTCCTGCAAAACATTTCCGGCTTCATGGTCGGCGGCAAATACGAAGCCGGCGGCATCGCCAAGGACGGCGCCAAGATGGTGACCGCCGTCGCCTCCGCCGAAGTGCCGAAATTCACCGTGCTGATCGGCGGTTCGTTCGGCGCCGGCAATTACGGCATGTGCGGGCGCGCCTATAGCCCGCGCTTCCTCTTCACCTGGCCCAACTCCCGCATCTCCGTCATGGGCGGCGAACAAGCCGCCAGCGTGCTCGCGCAAGTCAAACGCGACGGCATGGAAGTGAAAGGCGAGAGCTGGGCGAAGGAAGAAGAAGAAAAATTCAAAGACCCGATCCGCGCGCGCTACGAAGCCGAAGGCGATCCCTATCACGCCACGGCGCGGCTATGGGACGACGGCATCATCGATCCCGCGCAAACGCGCGATGTGTTGGGCCTCGCGATCAGCGCATCACTCAACGCGCCAATCCCAGAAACGCGCTTTGGCGTGTTCAGGATGTAGACCGATCTTCTCGAAAGCCCCGCCGCACCCAACTGACGACTTGAAACAGAAGCCACGCGAATGCGCCTAGCGCCACGGGAAGCAGAAGCAGCAGCCCCCAGATCACAGCGGTCTGGAGGTTGTATTCTCGGCGTGCGATCTCGTTCCTTGCTTGCATCTCGGCCAACCGGCCGCTCGCGCGCACTTCGGCGTAGCAAGCTGCTTCTTGTCGTTCCAGTTCTTCACAAGAGGGAGAGGGCCATCCGCGATCGCACGGTCGTAGGCCGCTTGTCACGAACTCCGCCTGCAATCCTGGTGACGTACAGAGCGCAATATCGCTTTCTAAGTACGGACCGCCACGAGGATGAGCGACGATCCACCAAGCTCCTGCGCCCCATACTAGTGCGGACGCCACGATCCATGCCCTCATCCACCCAGATAGTCGCATGAGTTTCCCAACCACTTTCGGCCATGATGGCGGCAGCCCTATGCTCAGTCAAACCTCGAACGGTGAGGCGATAGAATGCTGAAATCCGTCCTCATCGCCAATCGCGGCGAGATCGCCCGTCGCGTCATCCGCACCGCGCTCACCCTCCCCTCGATGGGGAGGGTCGCCGCGGAGCGGCGGGGAGGGGTGCGCGCGCTAGCGTCCAAGAAAGAGCATAGTGAGGCTCGATCGGAAACGTTCGCGGGCCTCACCCTCTCAGTCACGCTACGCGTGACAGCTCCCCCATCGAGGGGGAGCGGGAGCGCGTCATGTTGAAATCTGTGCTGGTTGCCAACCGCGGAGAAATCGCGCGCCGTGTCATCCGCACTGCGAAGCGTCTCGGCGTCCGCACCGTTGCGGTTTATTCCGACGCTGACGCCAAAGCGCTGCATGTGCGCGAGGCCGATGTTGCCGTGCACATCGGCGCCTCGCCGGCGAAAGAGAGTTATTTGCGCGGCGAGAAGATCATCGCCGCCGCCAAGCAAACCGGCGCCGAGGCGATCCATCCCGGCTACGGTTTTCTCTCGGAGAACGCCGATTTTGCGCAGGTCGTCATCGATGCGGGCCTGATCTGGATCGGCCCGAACCCGGACTCCATCCGCGCCATGGGCCTCAAGGACGCCGCCAAGAAACTCATGGCCGAAGCCGGGGTGCCGACAACGCCCGGTTATCTCGGCGAGGATCAAAGCGAAGCGACGCTGCAAGCCGAAGCCGACGCGATCGGCTATCCGGTGCTGATCAAAGCCGTCGCCGGCGGCGGCGGCAAAGGCATGCGCAAGGTCGAGAAGAAGGCCGAGTTCAAAGCCGCGCTCGCTTCCGCCAAGCGCGAAGCGGCGGCCGCGTTCGGCGACGATCGCGTGCTCTTGGAAATGTACGTGGCGCGGCCCCGCCATATCGAGGTGCAGGTGTTCGGCGACACGCATGGACAAGTGGTGCATCTGTTCGAGCGCGATTGCTCGCTGCAGCGCCGCCACCAGAAAGTGATCGAAGAAGCGCCCGCGCCGGGCATGGATGAAGCGACGCGCAAAGCCGTCACCGATGCCGCCGTGCTCGCGGCGAAGGCCGTGAACTATGTCGGCGCAGGCACCGTCGAGTTCATTGCCGACGCCAGCGAAGGCCTGCGCGCGGATCGTGTGTGGTTCATGGAAATGAACACGCGCCTCCAGGTCGAACACCCGGTGACCGAGGAGATCACGGGGCAGGATTTGGTGGAATGGCAACTCCGCGTCGCCAGCGGCGAAAAGCTTCCGCTCAAACAGGAAGAGCTGAAAATCAACGGCCACGCCATCGAAGCGCGGCTCTACGCGGAAAACCCGGAAACCGGATTCCTGCCGAGCACGGGCAGGCTCGATCTTCTTTATATCCCTCTCGGCGTGCGCCTCGATGCGGCGGTGGAGCAGGGTGACGAGGTGACGCCGTTCTACGATCCAATGATCGCCAAGGTCATCGCCGCCAATTCGTCTCGTGGCGAAACCATCGCGATGCTGCGTCAAGCGTGCGAAGAGATCGAAGTCTTCCCGGTGAAGACCAATGCCGGCTTCCTCGTGCGCTGCCTCGACGACCCCGCGTTCGTCAGCGGCGATGTCGACACCTCATTGATCGCCAGCCGTGGCGACGCGCTTCTGCATCGTCCGCCGCCGAGCGCCGACGCGATCGCCTATGCCGCGGCGCGTTTCATGTCTGCGGACGATGATGGCGAAGCGAGCCCCTGGCTGCGGCTCGGCGGCTTCCGACTCAACGCGCCGCCGCGAGTCAAAGTGCGCATGCGCGTCTGCGGTGACGTGTTCGAAGCGACGCCCGCAGAGCCTGGCGTATATCCGAGCGACGGCAGCATCAATGCCTTGGGCGTCGGCCAGTCGATCGTCGTGTTCGCGAACGGCGAAGCTTACGAATTTACGCTGGACACCGGCGAGCGCGCCGATGGCGAAGTGGCCGCCGGCGATGGCGCCATCCTCTCGCCCATGCCGGGCAAGATCGTTTCCGTCGCGGCCAAAACCGGCGCCAAACTCAAGAAGGGAGATCCCATCCTTGTGCTCGAAGCCATGAAGATGGAGCACACCCTCACCGCGCCGTTCGACGGCAAGCTCGCAGAGCTCAACGCCAAACCCGGTGCGCAAGTCAGCGAGGGCGTGCTGCTGGCGAAGCTGGAGAAAGACTAGCTCCAAGAACCCTCTTCCTCCCTTGGGAGGGAGAGGGCAGGGTGAGGGTGGAGCACCGGTCGTGGCAACCAGAGGCATGTTGCGAGACAGAGCGCGGGGCATGCGCAAGCAGCCGAGCCGGGCGGAACGCATCGTGTGGGAGCTAGTGCGTGGTCGCCAACTTGGCGCGAAATTTCGCCGCCAACATCCAGTCGACAACTACATACCGGATTTTGCTTGTGTGGAGGCGAAGCTGATCGTGGAGGTTGACGGAAGATCGCACGACGTTGCGGAGCAACGCGTCTACGATGCCGAGCGCAGCCGCCGGTCGAGAGAGCTGGGTTGGGGAATTCTTGTTGTGAGAGACGATGATGTGTTGCGTGACGTGTCGGAGGTGCGTGAGCGGATTGCGTCCGCCCTCCGCGCCACCCCCTCACCCTAACCCTCTCCCCCTCTCGGGGAAGAGGGGACGACGGAGCTAAACCACGAATTCCGCTTCCGCCTGTGCGTGATGCCGCACGGCGTCGCCGAACACTTCGTTGACGCCGACATTGGTCATTTCCGGCACGTTCGCGTTCGATGGCACGCTGGCGCCGGGGGAGAGACGCGAGCCGGCGCCGATGAAGGCATGCGATCCGATCCGCACCGGCCGCACCAGCACGCGCGTGCGCCCGCCATCGGTCTTCTTGCGCACATGGGCTGAAAGCTCGACCTCGCGGGCGAAGACGACGCGATTGCCGATGTCCATCAGGCTGCGGTCGAGCACGTCCATCCGCACCGGCCAGGAGACGCCGTAGCCGACGCGCGAGCCCCACATCCGGAGCCACATCGAATAGAAGCCCGGAATTACGCGCAGCAGCGATTCCAGATAAGGCAGGGCGTCGTAAAACGCCTGAACGTGATGCGAAGCCAGCCAGGCGCAAAACTTGCGGCCGTCGATTTCGCTCACGCCTTGGCTAAGCGGGGCCCAGCGGAACAATACACGCTGCGTCAGCGGCGGGACGAAATAGAGCACGAAGAGAAGCAGCACTGCGCTCCACACCGAAGGCCATTGCGCGAACACGCCCAGCGCCGCCAGGGACGCGACCGTCATCAGCAGCGGAAAATAAGAAAACAGCCTGTCGGCCGCGGTCATCATGCCGCGTCGCTGTGCACCGCGCCGGTGATCAGCGCGTAAAGTTCGTCGCCCCCGCGCGCCGCGCGCAGCTTCTCGCGCACATCCGGGTGCTTCAGGAACCGCGAGATCCGCGCCAGCGCCTTCAAATGGTCGGCGCTCTTCTCCGGCGGCGACAGCAACATGAACACGAGATCGGCCGGGCGATTGTCCAGCGCCTCGAAATCCTGCGGCGGTTCGAGCCGCGCGAACGCCGCGATCGGCCGCGTCAGCCCGGCGAGCGGCCCGTGCGGGGTGGCGACGCCTTCGCCGAGCCCGGTGCCGTTCAGCCGCTCGCGGATCAGCACCGAATCGAAAGCCGCGCGCGCGTCGATGCCGGCGCTCTTGGCCAGCGCCTCGGCCATAAGCTGCAAGGTCTGGCGCCGTGATGTCGTCAGCAAGCGCGGCATGACAGCATCAGCCGCAACGAGATCGCCTAGGTCGTTCACGTATTCGTCCTGTCCTGCACCGTCCGCGCCGGACGGCGCCAAGCAACTCAGCCGCCGTTGGTGTTGCCGCGTCCCGGATCGATCCAGCCGATGTTCCCGTCCGCTCGCCGGTACACGACGTTCAACTGGCCGTTGGCGGCGTTCCTGAACATCAGCGCCGGCGACTCGCCCAGATCGAGCTGCATCACCGCCATCGACACGGTCATCGTGCGCACCGGCTTGGTGGCTTCGGCGATCACCAGAGGCGCCGCTTCGCCATTGGCCGGCGCCTCGGCGCCGTCGTCCTCTTCCTCTAACGGCGCGAGCACATAGGCCGAAGCGGTCTCGGCTGGAAGGGGAGATTTGTGGTCGGCATGATGATTCCGCAGCCGGCGCTTATAGCGGCGCACCCGCTTTTCGAGCTTGTCCAGGGCGTTATCGAACGCACTGTGCGCGTCCCCGCCATGACCCTCGGCTTGCAGGGATATCCCGGATGGGAGGTGAACCAGACAATCCACTGCTATGCCCGCGCCGCCGCCATTCTTGGCAACGGTCACGACAGCGTCGGTTGCACGGTTGAAATACTTGCCGACACCGTTCGCCAGCTCATTTTCGATGCGTGTTCTCAGCGCTTCGCCGACATCCATTTGCCGTCCGGCGACTTGTATGCGCATGAAGGAGCCTCCTTGGCTTCATCAAGAACCAACGGCGCTCTCGGGGCCGGGCCCGCCCCCTGGGCGCCCCGATGCCATGACTCAAGCTAGGCCCGGGGTGGGGACGGGTCAACGCGTTGAGCACTGAAAGGGCGCCAATTCCACGCGGTTCGCCGCATCTGCGAAGCGGATGATGTTGCTTTACGCAACTCAACCACCATCTTGGCGCCGGGGAGACCAATGAGCGCCGAACAAAGCGCAACCGCAGCGACGTCATCCGAATCACCGCGGACGCAATGGTTCGACATCGTCGCCATCGCCATTTGCACGCTCGCGTGGGGGACGACCTGGTTCACCATCACGCTGCAGTTCGGCGTCGTCGATCCTGTTGTCTCGATCGTCTATCGCTTCGCGCTGGCGGCGGTGCTGCTGTTCGGCTGGTGCGCGCTGCGCGGCGAACGCATCCGGCTGACGCGCGCGCAACATGTCGCTGCCTTTGGCGTGGGCTTTTCCACCTTCACGCTCAATTATACATTGGTCTATTGGGCCGAGGAGCGCGTGACCTCCGCCGTCGTCGCCGTGTTGTTTGCGGCCATGGCCTTCGCGAATCTGGTCGGTTTTCGCATCGCCTTCGGCCAGCGCTCGCCGCCGCTCGCTTGGGCCGCGGCGAGCTTGGGGATCGCCGGTGTGGCGCTGATGTCATGGCAGGAGATCGAAGCGGCGAACTTCGGCGTCCGGGCCATGACCGGCATCGCGATGACGCTTGCCGGCGTGCTCTGCGCGGTGGTCGGCAACATTTATGCCCGCCGCGGCGAGCTGGCGGGCGCCGGCATTGCAGCATCGACCGGCTGGGCGATGGCTTACGGCGCGGCGGCGCTTGCTGTGTTTGCCTTGGTTACGGGCAGGGCGTGGCTGTTCGATCCGAGCTGGCCTTATGTGCTTTCGCTGCTGCATCTTGCCGTCAACGGATCGGTGCTGGCCTTCATTCTCTACTACATGCTGGCGCGCCGGCGCGGCTATGGCACGGCGTCCTACATTTCCGCGCTGGTGCCGCCCGTCGCGATGCTCGTTTCCAGCTTGTTCGAAGCCAAGGTCTGGGGCTCGTTTGCGCTCGCGGGCGTCGTCCTCGTGCTGTTTGGACAGCTGCTCTTGCTGCGCAGCCGGCGCACCGCTTAGGGCATTGCGCGTATCGCAGCCTCGACGCCCGCAAGCAGCGTGTCGTCGTCGACGTTCTCGCTCACCCGCGCATTGACATAGATGACGTTCAGGAACGCATTGATATTGTGCCGCCGCGCAAGCCCTGGCTGCGAACCGAAGAGATTGGCGCCGTCGGCCGGATTGAATTGCGCAAACCAGGTCATCCATTCTTGCTCGGTGAACACACTGCGCTGCGCCATGAAGATGATTGGCCGCGCCAGGCGATCCGGTTCGCCATAAATGTAGAAGTGCGCCTCCGGCGCAACTTGACCGGCCACCGCGTCGCGAATGCGTTCCAACTCTGGTTTGCCGACCGCTGGGTTCACCGCCAGCTGCAGCAGCAGATCGGCGCCGTGCGCGACGCCATGGCGCCAGCCTGCGCTCTGATCGAAGCCGCGATAGTCGCGGACGTTGCTGAAATAGGCGAGCGATGCGTCGAGCAGCGCGCCGAGCCGGTCCGCGCCCAGATACGGCTCGATCCGGTCTGCGCGCGCCAGCTCCGACAGCACCAGCGCCGCGAAGGGCCGCTCGAAGCCAGCGCCTTCCGGCGCCGTGAGCCGCGGTTGCAAATCGTCCGCCAGCGCTCGCATCGTCTCGGGCGTCAGCTGCTTGCCGCGCAACCAATGCTGCAAGGCTTCGAACGCAATGCCGTCCCGCACCGCCGGATCGGCATCGGCCACACACGCCGCGAGCACCAAGGCTAGCCGATTGCGTGCAACCTCATCCGGCAATGACCACTCGGCGGCTTTGAGCGCATCGAGCGCGGCGCGGTCGTAGCCGGCGACGGGGAGGCAGGATTGCGCCTGCGCGGGGGCGGTGGCGCAGGCGGCAAGGGCGAAGAGCGTGGCGAATGCAAAGCGTTTCATGGCGACAACTCACAAGCGGAGACGTCCAGGCGCAAAGCGGATGCGACGAACGGCGCAGGTTATCCGGCATGCGGAGTCGAGGTGCCTGCGATGGATGCGCTTTAATTTCCATCGAGGGCGCGCTGGTGTAGTCAGCCTCGACCTTCTGTGATTAGCTTCTCTTGCTCCTTGGGGGGACGGCGAGTGAGCGGCGACGACTGCTATATATCGAACAGCGCGCGAGGGGCTGATTGTCTCCCGTGTGGTAATGACATCGTTTGGTGTCGCCCCTGCCAATTCGAGTTTGGCGCGAACCGGATGGTGTAGGCGATGGCGAAATCTGCGCTCGGTGGAAGCAGCACCTTGGCGGCCCACGAAAAAGCTGCACGACGAGTTAAACGATTGAGATTCGGTCTGTGGGGTCAGACCGCACTATTGGCGCTGCTTCTCCTCGGAAGTGCGCCGGCGGTGCTGGCGCGGGTCTACTTCGAAGCGACGGAGCGCATCGCTGACATTGACGCGCGCGATGAGCAAATCCGCGACCGCGTAAACGCGGATACTGATGCGTTGCTGCGCACCGGCCTCGGCGTCGCGGGGGCGCCCGCTTCAGCTGTTCCGATGGTCGCGAATACCTACGCGGGTTTTGTCCTTCTCAGCCTGCTGGGATGGACTTGGCTCGGACTCGGGCGCGCTCGCACGCAGCAAGCGATACGTGACCAAGAGGCCGAATACGCATTGCTCGCACTCCGCGCCGGCGCGAGACCTCCACGGTTGATCGGCTGTTTCCTCCGAAGCTTCAAACTCGACCAGATTTTCGGCGAACGGGAAATGACGCTGAGCGAAGAAGCCAAGCAGGGCCGGAAACGAAGGTCGGCCTTGGATGCATTTCTCGATCAGAACGGCCTGGAGCGGAGACTGAGCGCCGCATTCGCGCATTCGCCCAAGGCGCCGATTGTCTGCTCATTAGGACGCCGCCAGACGGCTTCGGGATTCGGGCGAATAGAAACCGCTGATTCTGATTGGCAGGCCGTGGTTTCGACTTTGGTGAATGAAGCTGATTTTTTCGTTTTGATATTCGGCTCGTCGGCCGGAACAGGCTGGGAGTTCGATGAGCTCGGCAAGCATGGCCTCATCGACAGAACTCTGTTCATCATCCCATCGTCGGCCATGCTAAAATCGCAATCGGCGCTGGATGCGTATGAACTCGAGAGAGGCTGCACGCAGCTTTTCAGCGCGCTCTCGGAAATCGGTTACACGCCGCCAGCGTACCAAGAGGGAAGCGCGTTCTATTTCAAAGATAGGCAGGCCATTTCGATCTACACGAATAACGCGATACGCGCGCGTGCGATGGCGTCGTTCATCGCCAGCCTGCCGCCGAGGCGACCCGCGCTGCACTAACGACATCGAATTGTGACTTCGGCCTAGCCAACGATTTCGGCTTTTGGCCCCCACCTGAATTGTGGGATGGCACACATACTGACTTTGATGTCCAGGTGGGTCTCTCGCGCCGCATGATCGCCTACTATCTCAGCGGCGAAAAACCGATCCCGAAAACAGTGATGCTGGCGACGGAAGGATGGGCGGCGCGGGAGGAGGCATGGATTCTAAATCGCCGAGCACACCGTGAGTCTTCGTTGCGTTGGCGGGCCAGCGCATTGTTGGCGCGAGATGCGTCGTCGTTTTGTGTTCGTATCGATCGTGTAAGTGAGTTGGCTCAGTATCCGAATGCGTGAACATTGCATGTTGATTGTGTCTGAAGGAGCGACGTCGCTGGCGTCGGGTGAGGAGACAAACCCATGCATGATCTGCTGCGCTGGTTCGAGGCACATCCGGGACTGGCTGGATATGTTCAGACCCTTGGCTCACTCATCGCACTTTTGGTGGCGATCCGGATGCCGACTTGGCAACGGCGACCTGTAGAGCGCGCGGCCGAACTTTCATTCGGCAGCGTACTTAACGAATGCTATTCGGCAGTCAGTCTTGTCGAGTCTCTTGTAGACGATGATGAACTTGACCACGACCCCGACAAATCAGGTCCATCCGTAACGCCGGACGACATCGTGCAACGCCTTGAAAGGGCTGTCGCGCGATTGGATTGCGTGTCGCTCTTCGAATTCAACCCGAAGTGCGCCGCGCTTATCCAGAAGCTCCAGAGCAAAATGCTGGAAGTGGCGCAGATGGTTCGGGTTTATGTCGACTGGGGAGCTGAGGGCGCAAGCCTTGATCTGTATGATCTTGATCAGGACGAGGTGATTTATCGCCTTATGCTAAAAATTCTCGAGGCGATGAATTTCATCAAAGACAGGGAACTGGCCGCGACACTTCGTCGTCAGCTCGGGAGGATCGATCAACGAAATGCAGAACGACCACGCCCTCAATATATCAGGAGAGTCATTGTTACGCGGAAACCCACTCTGGCAGAGATTCGCGCGCGACTGTCCGGTAAGTCGGTCAGCACTTCGTCCGCCGCCCACTAGCCCCTCCTAAAGCCCGTGCGCCAGCTTGCGCTTGCGCTCGACTGAAGAGGGGATGCGCAGGCTCTCGCGATATTTCGCCACCGTGCGGCGGGCGATGTCGATGCCTTTTTCGCGCAGGATTTCTACGATGCGGTCGTCGCTCAAAATCTCGACTGGCGTCTCGCCGTCGATCAGACCCTTGATCTGGTGGCGCACGGCTTCGGCGGAATGGGCTTCGCCGCCGCCGGCTGCGTTGATCGAGGCGGTGAAGAAGTATTTCAGTTCGAACACGCCGCGGGCGCAGGAGAGATATTTGTTCGAGGTGACGCGGCTCACGGTCGATTCATGCATCTCGATCGCCGCCGCCACTGTCTTGAGGTTAAGCGGTCTGAGGTGCGCGACGCCATGGGCGAAGAAACCGTCCTGCTGGCGCACGATTTCGCGCGTAACTTTCAGGATTGTCTTGGCGCGCTGATCCAGACTCTTCACCAGCCACGACGCATTCGCCGCGCACTCGGTCAGGAAGGTCTTGTCCTCCTCGCGCTTGGCCGTCTTCGAAATCGTCGCGTAATAGCGCTGGTTCATCAGCACGCGCGGCATCGTGTCGGTGTTGAGTTCGACCAGCCAGGCGCCGTCGGGGGCCTGCTTCACGTACACGTCCGGCGCTACCGACTGCACCGCGCCGCCGCCAAAGCCCGCGCCGGGCTTCGGCGTCAGCGCGCGCACTTCGGCGATCATATCGGAGAGATCTTCGCGATCGACGCCGCAGAGCGTCATCAGCCGGTCGAAATGGCCTTTGGCCAGCAGGTCGAGATTGGTGATCAGCGCTTCCATGGCCGGATCGAAGCGGCCGCGCTCTTTCAGCTGCAGCGTAAGACACTCCGGGATATCCCGCGCCATGACCCCGGTCGGCTCGAAGCCCTGCATGATCTGCAATACGTGCAGCACGTCGGCGTCCGTTGCGCCGATCCGCGCAGCGATCTCCAGCGGATCGGCGCGCATATAGCCCCAATCGTCCACCGCATCGATCAGTACGCCGCCGATCATGCGCTCGACCGTGGAAAGGCCGGCTTCGGTGAGCTGCGCATCCAAATGCTCGGCGAGCGTCTTGTCGTTGGCGAGCGTTTCTTCGAGACCGGGAAGGTCGTCGAAGCTCTTGCCGGAAGAGGCCTTCGACCAATCCTGCATCGGCGCGGCGCCGGCTTCCGCCAGTTCGTTCGCGCTTAAATCCGGCGCCATGTCGGCGACACTGACATCGAGCGCGGCTTCCGAGGGCGCCATGCCGCTCTCGAACTCCAACGCCTGGGCGTCGCCGGCGTCGTCGTTCTTCTTGGCCTCAGCGCTGGTTTCTTCGCGTTCGAGCAGCGGATTGCGTTCGAGCTCGCTTTCGACGAATTCCTGCAGTTCGACATTGGAGAGCTGCAGCAGTTTGATCGCCTGCTGCAGCTGCGGCGTCATCACCAGGGCTTGGCCCTGGCGGAGCTCGAGACGAGGGGTCATCGCCATGCGCGGCCCCCGGTCTAGTGGTAATCTTTGCCGAGATACCTTTCGCGCACGGCGGGGTTGTTACGCACCTCATCGGGCGTACCCTCGAACAGCACTTCGCCGTCGAACATGATCGAGGCCCGATCCACGATGGTGAGCGTTTCGCGCACATTGTGGTCGGTGATCAGCACGCCCAGACCTTTGTCCTTCAAGAACAGGATCAGGTTGCGGATGTCGTCGATGGCAAGCGGGTCGATACCGGCGAAAGGCTCGTCGAGCAGCATAAAGGACGGCCTGGTCGCCAAAGCACGTGCTATTTCCACCCGGCGCCGTTCGCCGCCGGAGAGGGCGGAAGCGGGCGCTTCCTTCAAATGGTCGACGTGCAGTTCGGCGAGCAGCCCGTCGACGATCTCGCGCCGCTTCGAGTGAGAACGCTCACTCAATTCGACCACGGACATCACGTTCTGTTCGACGGTGAGACCACGGAAGATCGAGGCTTCTTGCGGCAGGTAGCCGACGCCAAGCCGGGCGCGCTGGTACATGGGCAGCGTTGTGACGTCCTGGCCGTCCAACAGAATCTGTCCCTGGTCCACGCGTATCAGCCCCGTGATCATGTAGAAGCAGGTGGTTTTGCCTGCTCCGTTGGGGCCCAACAGACCGACGACTTCGCCGCGGCGGAGGAAGAGCGAAACGTCCTTCACCACCTGGCGGTCGCGATAGCTTTTTGCGATCCGTACCGCGCCGAGGCCGCCTTGGACGGCTTCGGGCTTGGTCGAACGGCGTGTCGCGCCCTCGGGACTCATTTCGACCCGCCGGCGCTAAGAATTCGTGAACCCTTGGGGGACGCGTTTGCCGTCACTGGCCGCGATTGCCCTGATTTTGCTGGTTGTCCTCGCTCGGCACGAACACGCCGCGCACGCGCTGACCGGCCTGCGGCCGGATGACTGTGCGGCGATTGCCGATATGGAGCACCAACGTTTCGCCACGGATGACGTTTTCCTGCGACATGACGATGACATTGCCCGTGAAGGTCACGCTGTCCTGGCGCACGTCGTAAACGGCGCGATCGCCGCGCGCGTCCTGTTGCGGACGGATATAAAAAACCTCGCCTTCGGCGACCATGCGTTCGATGTCGCCTGAGCCGAGGCCCTGCTGGTTTTCGCCGCCGCCCCCGCCTGAGCCGCTGAAATAAAGGGTGATGCGATCGGCGCGCAGACGGGCGTCGTTCTGCACGATATCGACGTCGCCGACCAAGACGAGCCGCCGCTCGGCATCGAAATATTCCAAATTGTCAGCCGAATAGGAAACCGGACCGCCGCCCTCGCTGAGCTGGGCATAGGCGGGGCTGGCGAGCGCCATCGCGGCCAAAGCGCCGGCGGCGATGAAGGCGGCTTTGGGCTTCATTCCGGCTGCTCCCCGTTCGGTGCTTCGCTGTCCGGAATTTGTCCCCGGACACCGCCGCTCAATACCAGCGCACGATCGCTATCGCGTAACTCATAACTTCCGGCCTGGAGCACGCCAAGTGGCCCGGCGCCGGTGACGCCGCCCCGGCCGGTCAAAGTCCCCCGTTCCAGATCGACAATCATGTTCGGGGTCGTGAACCGGTTGCCGCCACGGTCGGAGAACAGGACCTCGCCGTCGAACACCACCGTTTTGGCCCGCTCGTCATAAATGCCTCGCGGCGCCAGCATGATCGTTCCGGCTTCGGTCCGATAGACCGGCGCGATCAGTTCGATGGGCTGATTCTCGCCTTGAGGCCGTTCGGCCATTTCCGCCGAGAGCTGATAGGGACCGCCATTCTCGGTGCGGCCAATGAAACGTGGATTGATCATCCGGAGGGGTTCGGAAGTGGTGTACTGCCCTGCGCTGAAGCCGCCCTCGACCGCATGCAGCGCCATGAACACGAACACCGCCGCGAACGAGGCCCCGGCGCCTGCAACGAAAAAGCGGCGTAGCGCCGCAATCAGCCGCGACCGGCGGCGGGCCGCCTTCAGCGTCAGCGCCCGTTCCGGGGCCCAGTTGAAATCGAGGGTGACGGCAGTGGCCATTCGGCTGGCTTGTCGCCCGCGGGAAGGGCGGAAGCAAGGCGGCTCCCCCCGCTCGGGCAGCCGGCATTACACCGACTTGTGAGCGCGTCCCGTCATTCTCGTCTTGCCCGTCGCAGAAACCTGCGGCGACTGAAGGGCCGGAGGTCCAAGCCATGCGCCAACTCGTGTCCGTCGTCTTCGCCGCCGTTTTGGCCGCAGCAGCGCCAGCCCTGGCCCAAGAGAGCGCAGGCGGCGATGACATCGTCGTCACCGCTTCGCGGCTCGACGAAATGATCCGCGAATTCGTCGGGGAGGTCACAGCCGAAACGCAGGCCGAGGGCCAGATTGCGCGCTGGGATCACCGCATCTGTCCCCAGATCGCCGGTCTGCAACGGCGCCAGGCGCAATTCATCGTCGATCGGCTGTCGCAGCGCGCGCATCAAATCGGCCTGCGTCCGGGCGGCCCCGAGTGCCGCGCCAATATCCTCATCTTCGTCACGCCCGACGCCGACCGCTTCACCCAGGAGCTGACAGCGCAATTCCCGGTCGTGTTCAATCCGCGCGTGCCGAACATGCACCAGCAGTCCAACGAGGCGCTCGCGCAATTCGTCGTCAGCGATGCGCCAGTGCGGTGGTGGCATGTCTCGCAGACCACCAGCATGGAAGGCCAGATCGTCCGCAACACCGATCCACGCTGGGACCGCACCGGAGGCATCACCGGTCTCAGCATTGTGCGCACGGGCATCACCAGCCGCATTCAGCGGCCGACGCACCAGGATTTCAACCGCGTCGTCATCATCGTCGATGCGACACGCGCCGCCGGCCATCGGTTCGACGCGCTGGCCGACTACCTCGCCATGGTCGCCTTGGCGCAGATAAATCCAGGTGCGGACACGACGGAGGCCGACAGCATCCTCAATTTGTTCGCCGACACACGGGCGGAAAGCGCCGTCGAGGCGCTGACGACTTGGGATATTGCTTATCTCGAAGGATTGTACGAGGCGCGTCCGAACGCCTGGACCGCGCGCCAGCAGCAAGCCGATATCTCTCGGCGCATGCGCACGACCGAACTCGACGCAGAATATCTCGACGAGGCAGAGCGTTAGAGCGCCGGGGGCGCGGCAAGCACCGGCGCTGGCGGCGGCGGCAGCGCCGGCAAAATGATGTCCAGTCTGTCGGCTGTGTATTCGCCCTGCGCCGGCAGCGCGGTGCCGCGCAGCTGCGCCGACCATTGCGCCAGCTGCAGCTCACGCGCCGCCTCGTGGAAAAGCGATACCGCGTCCGCCGCCGCGCGACTCTGGCGCCCGTCAAAATAGGCATAGCCAGGCGGCCGCGGATCGCCCTGCGGCGCCACCGCGATCAACACCCGCACGCCCTCGCGCTGCAACGCGCCGGCGGTACGAGACGCTTCATCGGCATCTTCCAGAGTGCGGACGTGCAGCACGATTGTCCGCAGCGGCGGTGCTGGTCCGAACAGGCTCGTGACGATGGCGCCGAGATTGCGGTCGGCCTGCGCCGGCGGAGACCCGACTGTCGCTGCGCCGGCTGCATCGGTGTTAGTCGAGGGCGCGCGTGCTTCCGCGATCGATCCCGGGTAAACGACGTCAGCGTCTTCCGTCTGCACCTGCACAACGGCCGCTGGCGGCGGCGGAATGTCGCCGCGCGCAGCAATGGTCTCTTCGAGTTGAATGACACGTTCTTGGAGCCGGTCCCGCTCACGGATCAGCTGGTTGGTGACGCCGAGGGTCCAGCCGGCCAGCGCGACTGCGCCGACAGAAACGATCAATTGCGCCGAAAGCAGCGCGCGCGTGCCGCTGACAAAGGCCTGGATCAGCGAAGTCGCCATCCTCAACCCCCGTTGCGGCGCACGGCCCGGAGCCGCAGTCCCGCCATAACGGCGCAGGCGCCGCCAATGCCCAGCACGCCGAGCATGGCTATCTGCAACTGGTCGGGCGACATCACTCCATTGTGGGCCGCCGACAGAGCTCCGGCATATGCGGTCAGCGCACTGGTCGCCGCGACCGTAAGCAGTTTCGGCGCGCCGGCTTGAGGCGGCGTGGAGAACGCCCCCGCTTGCGGCAAACGCTCCAGCGGCGGGGGTGGGCGCCGGTCACGCACGATCTGCGCCAGCGCAGCTTCCAGTTTGCCCCACTCGCTCTTGCCGCTGCTCATATCGGCGACCTGCAGCGCTTCGAACGGCGGCGGCAGTGGCGCATCGTCGAGCCGAACTTGCAGGAACTTGTTGGCGTCGAGCCCGCGGCTAGCCTCTGCATAGATCCAGGTTGAATTCCGCGCATTGGCGCTCCACACCGCAATCACCGCGTGCGCACTATCGAGTTCACGCTCGACCTCGGCGATGAAGCTTCGACCCCAGCGTAGATGTTTATCCCACCAGACCGTGTAACCGAGCGAATTCAGTCTGTCGGTGATCGGCTGCACGCGGTCGTGATCGAGCCGTGAATAGGAGATGAAGACGTCCGCCAATTTGATGCCGTCCTCTTGGCGCCCAATTCCGCTTGGAAGGCCGCGCAATGTTAACGCCGGGAAAGGTGCAGTGGCGAGGGAAAACGGCATAGACAAGGCGGCCATCTCCTTTCGCGCGATGAGGGATTTATGAGGCACATGCACAGCGTCGTTCTCGCCGCCGGCGTGGTTCTAGCGGCGTGCTCGGGCTCGCAAGGCGCCAGCCATGAAACCGGTGCGCCGGTCGCGCAAGGTGCGCCGAACGCCGATTTTTCGCCGGCCTTCGCCGGCCAGACTCGCGCGCCCGAGACCCGATCCGGCGTGACGGTCGACACCGACGTCGTCGCCGACGGTCTCAATCACCCTTGGGCAATCGCCTTTCTTCCCGACGGCCGCATGCTCGTCACGGAGCGGATGGGGCGTTTGCGCGTGATCACGCAGGAAGGCGCCATTTCAGAACCCGTCGCCGGCCTGCCCGATGTGTTCGCACAAGGGCAGGGCGGTCTGCTCGACGTCGCTCTCAGTCCAGCCTTCGCGGAGGATCGGCTCATCTACTGGAGCTATGCCGAGCCCCGTCAGGGCGGCAACGGCACTGCAGTCGCGCGCGGGCGCCTGCGCGCTGACGCATCGCGCGTCGAGAACGTTCAGGTCATCTTCCGACAAATGCCGGCCTGGGACTCGCGCGGCCACTTCGGCTCGCGTCTCGTGTTCGATCGCGACGGCAGGCTGTATGTCACGCTCGGCGACCGTCAGCGCGCCGAACCGCGTCCGCTTGCGCAGGATGTCTCGACCCATATCGGCAAGGTCGTGCGGATCAATGCCGACGGTTCGATTCCTCCCGACAACCCATTTGTCGGGCGCGCCGGCGCACGCGGCGAGAACTGGTCTGTCGGCCATCGCAATATTCAGGGCGCCGATCTCCATCCCGAAACCGGCGCGCTTTGGATCGTCGAACATGGCCCGCGTGGCGGCGACGAACTCAACATCCTGCAGGCAGGCCGCAATTATGGCTGGCCCGTCATTGGCTACGGCATTGATTATAATGGTTCACAGATGCACGAAGCCTCATCGCGCGAAGGCATGGAGCAACCGATCTATTATTGGGATCCTGTGATTGCGCCGGGCGACATGGATTTCTATCGCGGCGCACTGTTTCCCTGGCGGGGCGACATTCTGATCGCGGGGCTCGATAGCGAAGCGCTTGTCCGCCTCGAGCTGGACGGGGAACGCGTCATCGGCGAAGAGCGCTTCGCTCTCGGCATTGGCCGCTTGCGCGACGTGACCGAAAGCGAAGACGGCGCCCTCTGGGTCGTCACCGATGAAGACAACGGACGTCTGGTGCGGCTGACGCCTCGCCCTTAGCCGCTCGGATTGGCCTGGTGCAGTGCGGCGATCCGAGCCGCGAACGTCGAATCCGACTGCGCCCGCGCCGCTATTGCATTGTAGGTCGCGCTGTCGAGATTATTGCGCTGCAGGATTTGGCGGATTTGCTCCGTCGCCTGGGTGCGCTGTTCGGGGGTCGCTGTGGCCAGCGTGCGGGTGATCGGCTCGATGTCGACGCTTGCGGCTGCGAACGCGCGCAATGTTGCATCGGTGAATGTATCCGGTTGCAGAGCCGCCAAGCGCGCCGCAAACACGCGGTCTGCGTTGGCCTGCTGGGCAATCTGATTATAGGTCTCGCCGCTCAGATTGTTGCGCTCGAGGATCGTCGCGATTTGCGCGCGCGTCTGGGTTTGCTGTTCCGGCGTCTGTGTCGCCAGGCTTGTCTGCAGCGGTTCGACCTCTGCGCGGGCGGCCACGTACGACCGCAATTGCGCGTCTGTGATCGCCGCCGATGGTTGTGTCTGCGCGCCCATTGTCGTGGTTGCCGCCGAACCGCTCTGCGCCGCGGTCGTGCTCGTGCTGCTGGTGCTGGCGCTTTGTGTGCCCGCGCACGCCGCCGCCAGCGCCGTCAGCGCTGCCGCAGCGAGCATGGAGAGTTTGGTCATGTCTGATGCTCCTCGGTTGCCGCCCCGAGCCGCCATCCAGACAAGACGCTTATGAACCGCTGTTTGTTCCCCGGCGGAACTGCGATGTGACTCAGAGCGCCTTGGCGGCGCTGAGCAGTCGCTCGACAAGTTCGTCGAGTTGCGCGCGTTCGCGCGCATCGAGCGCGGCCAGCAGCCGCCGCTCGTTTTCCAGCGCGATCGGCGCGATCCGCGCAAGCACCGCCTCGCCGTGGGGCGTCAGCGAGAGAATTTGCCGTCGCGCGTCGTCACGATCCGCGCGCGCCGCCACCCGCTTGGAGCCAACGAGCTTCGCCACCGCGCGAGACACCGCGACCTTGTCCATCTCGGTTGCTTCCGCAATTTCCGTGGCGGTCAGCTCGGGCCGCCGGCCGAGCACCGCGATTACCCGCCACTCCGGAATGGTCAGGTCGAATGTCTTGGCATAGCGCGTCGCGATGGCGCGGCTGATGCGGTTGGAAAGGATCGAAAGCCGGTAGGGGAGGAAATCCTCCAGAACCAGCAAATCGGTCGGCGTCGGTTTCCGCTTTGCGCTTGCCATTGGTTACAGATGAAACTAAATCGGCTGAAAGCGCAAGCTGCGAGGTGATGAAATGGCCGACCTGTTCGAGAACCCGATCGGGACCGATGGCTTCGAGTTCGTGGAATTCACCTCACCCGAACCGGATAAGCTCGCCGCGTATTTCCGGCAGATCGGCTTCACCGCGGTGGGCAAGCACCGTTCGAAGAACGTCGTCCGTTACAAGCAGAACGACATCAACTTCATCCTCAACATGGAGCCGAGCGGCCAGGCCGCGGATTTCCGGGGCGCACACGGCCCGAGCGCCAACGCCATGGCGTTTCGCGTCAAAGACGCCGAGCACGCCATCAACGAAGCGGTGAAGCGCGGCGCCAAGCGGGCGCAATCGCCGGTCGGCCCCGGCGAACTCGACATTCCCGCCATCGAAGGCATTGGCGGCGCCTACATCTATCTGGTGGATCGCTACGGCGCGGAGACAATCTACGACACCGATTTTGAACCGATCCCCGGCGCCGACGAGAAACAGAACGCCATCGGCCTCACTTATCTCGATCACCTCACTCACAACGTCTTCCGCGGCAACATGGCCAAGTGGGCGGAATATTACGAGAAGATCTTCAACTTCCGCGAAATCCGATATTTCGACATCGAAGGCAAAGTCACCGGGTTGTTCTCAAAAGCCATGACCAGCCCGGACGGCAAGATCCGCATCCCGCTCAACGAATCGAAGGGCGAGGAAGGCAAGGTCGACCAGATCGAAGAATATCTGCAACGCTACAAGGGCGAGGGCATCCAGCATTTGGCCTTCGGCACCGACAATCTCTACGATGTCGTCGATCGGCTGAAGGCGCGCGACGTCGAACTGCAGGACACGATCGAGGCCTATTTCGATCTGATCGACAAGCGCCTGCCGGGCCACGGCGAGCCGGTCGAGGAACTCCGCAAGCGCCGCATTTTGATCGACGGCGCACCGAGCGAGGGCCAAGGTCTGCTGCTGCAAATTTTCGGCAAGGACGCGATCGGGCCTATCTTTTTCGAGTTCATTCAGCGCAAGGGCAATGAAGGCTTCGGCGAAGGCAATTTCAAGGCTCTGTTCGAGTCGATCGAACTCGACCAGATCCGCCGCGGCGTGTTGAAGGCGGGCTGAGAAATGGGCTCCGAGGACCGCCGGCTTCCAGCCGGCAATACCAATGCAGGCGACAACCATGCGGGTTGAGACAAAACAAAGCCGGCTGGAAGCCGGCGGTCCCCGCAGCTTCATCCTGCTTGCGCTCGCGCTTTTTCTCTCCGCTTGCGCTTCAGTGGTCCAACAAACAGCGCCGCGCTGGTCCATCGTTGTGCACGGGGGCGCAGGCGTCATCGAGCGGACGAACCTTACGCCCGAACTGGAGACGCAGTACCGCGGCGCTATGCAGCGCGCGCTGACCACCGGCGGCGACATCCTCGAGCGCGGCGGCTCCTCGCTCGACGCAGTCGAAGCGGTCATCCGCGAAATGGAAGACGATCCGTTGTTCAACGCCGGCCGCGGCGCGGTTTTCACGGCTGAAGGCAAGAACGAACTCGATGCCTCGATCATGGATGGCCGCGCCCGCGCCGCCGGTTCGGTGGCCGGCCTCACCCGTACGCGCCATCCGATCAGCGCCGCCCGTGCCGTAATGGAGCGCTCGCGCCATGTGATGCTGATTGGGGAGGGGGCGGAAGCCTTCGCGCGCGCGCAGAATTTGGAGGCGGTCGAGCCGTCCTATTTCTTCACCGAGCGGCGCTGGCGCCAGCTCGAGGAAAACCTCCGCCGCAACAATCTGCCGATCCCGCAGCGTCCCGCTGGCGCGCCGCCCGCCCCGCGCGCTGAACTCACCTACCCGGATGATCATGAATTCGGCACCGTCGGCGTCGTCGCCCTCGACTCTTCCGGCAATATCGCCGCCGGCACGTCTACCGGCGGCACGACAGGTAAACGCTGGGGCCGGGTCGGCGATGCGCCGATCATCGGCGCCGGCACCTATGCGCAGAACGGCGTCTGCGGCGTCAGCGCCACCGGCACCGGCGAGTTCTTCATTCGCGTCGGCGTGGCGCGCGATATCTGCGCCCGCATGCAGTTCAACGGCGAGTCCGCGCAAGCGGCCGCCGATGCTGTCATCGCCGAGGTCGGGGCAACGACGAACACGAGCGGCGAACCCGGCGACGGCGGCGTCATCGTGCTCGATGGCCGCGGGCAGGCTGCCTGGTCCATGAACACGCCCGGCATGTACCGCGCCTCGCTCTCAGCCGGCGGCGAGCCTGTGGTTCAGATTTTCGCAGATGAATGATTTAGACTTCGACCAAATCGAGACGGCGCTCAATCCGTTCGCCGCGTTGGTCGAGCCGATCCATTCGCCTATGTATTCCCGCCATGCCTTCCTCGACGTGCGTCATCCGGACCTTCAGGTCCTGCACGTCGTCCACGAGACGGTCGATACGCTCTTCCATTCGCGTCAGCCGCGTCTGGATTTGTTGCAGCATCGGCATCACGAGGTCGGTGACTTCGCTCATGTCCGTCAACATATATGTTCTTGCGTTGTTCCGCAAGCCGCCAAGGAGTTGAGTTAATGCCCGTCACCTCCGGCATCCATCACGTCGCCTATCGCTGCAAGGACGCCAAGCAAACCGTCGAGTTCTACCGCGACGTGCTCGACATGGACTACACCACCGCCTTCGCCGAGGATCACGTGCCATCCACGGGCGAATACGATCCCTACATGCATGTCTTTCTCGATGCCGGGAACGGCAACGTGCTAGCCTTCTTCGAACTGCCGAACCAGAAAGACATGGGTCGCGACGAGAACACGCCGAAATGGGTGCAGCACATCGCCTTCCGGGTGAACAGCGTCGATGCGCTGCTCAAGGCCAAAGCCAACGCTGAAGCCAAGGGCATCGAGGTGCTCGGCCCCACTGACCACGGCATCTTCAAATCGATCTATTTCTTCGATCCCAACGGCCACCGGGTCGAACTCGCCGCTGACACGGGCACCGCCGATGAACTCGCGGAGCTGAAGCGCGTCGCGCCCGATATGCTGGAAGAGTGGAGCCGCACCAAGAAAGCGCCAAAGCACGCCGCTTGGCTGCACGAAAAAGCCCGCGCAGCGCATGCAAAGACTCGGATCGGCGAATGACCCCGCTGGTAACGCCGTTGCCGGCGGACCACGATTCCGAGGTCGCCGAGCTGGCGCGATTCTTCAACGAGACTTTGGGCTTTCCGCCGAACAGCGTGCTGACGATGCAGCGGCGCCCGGCAATCGCCAAAGCCTTCATCGGGCTCAACAGGGCGGTCATGGAATGCAAAGGCCGCGTCACCTCCGAGCAGAAGCGCCTCATCGGCCTCATCGCCAGCCAGACCGCGGGCTGCCGCTACTGCCAGGCGCACACCGCGCGCGCGGCCGAGCGCTATGGCGCAAGCGGGGCGCGCATCGCCGAAGTGTGGAACTTCGAGCGCAGCGACCTCTTTACGGCGGCGGAGAAAGCCGCTTTCGCGTTTGCACAGGCCGCGGCCAGCATGCCGAACGCGGTGGACGAGCACATAGCCGCCGCGCTTCGGACGCATTGGACAGATGACGAGATCGTCGAAATCCTGGGCGTCATCGCGTTGTTCGGTTACCTGAACCGCTGGAACGACTCGATGGCGACATCGATCGAACCCGGCGCCGTCGACAGCGGCGACAAGCATCTCGCGGCTCGAGGCTGGACGCCCGGCAAGCACAGCTAGCATTGCGCCGTCGTCAGGAGTAACAAGCGCTATGCTCAAACTTTACGACTACTGGCGATCCTCCGCCGCCTATCGCGTCCGCATTGGGCTCAATTTGAAGGGCGTCGCGTACGAAGCTGTCCCCGTCAACATCGCGCCCGGCAAGGACGAGCAATTCCTCCCGGCCTATCGCATCAAGAACCCGCAGATGCGTGTGCCGGCGTTGGAAACGGAGCAGGGACTCATCACGCAATCGCTGGCGATTCTGGTCTGGCTCGATCAGACCTATCCCGAGCCGCGCTTGGTTCCTGCCGATGCTTGGATCGGCGCGCAGGTGCGTTCATTCGCGCTCACCATCGGCTGCGACATCCATCCCTTGAACAACCTCTCGGTGCTCAACCGGCTCAAGCTCGAATTCAGCACCAGCGATGAGCACATCGCTGAGTGGTACCGGCACTGGATCCGCGTCGGCTTCGGCGCGCTCGAACACCAAGCCGCCGATCGTGCACAGACGCCGTATGTCTTCGGCGATGCGCCGAGCCTCGCCGACATCATGCTCGTGCCGCAAATGGCCAATGCGCGCCGCTTCGAGGTCGATCTTTCCGCTTTCCCGCGCCTTTCCGCCTGGGATGAGCACGCGCGTAAACATCCGGCCTTCATCAGAGCTGCGCCGGAGAACCAGAAGGACGCGGTGCAAGCGTGAGTTTGAAATGCGCCCCTGTCCGTCATCCCGTGGCTTCGCGTAGCGAAGACCCCGGGACCCAGGGGCAAACGACGTGCTTTTTGATCCCCTGGGTCCCGGATCGCGCTGCACGCGTCCGGGATGACGGAGCATGCAGATGAAGCTCGCTTCCCTCCGCCACGGCCGCGACGGCAGACTCGTGGTCGTTTCCGGCGATCTCGCGTGGTGTGCGCATGAGCCGAGCGTTCCGACGCTGCAAGCCGCACTCGACGACTGGACGCATGCCGAGCCGCGTCTGCGCGCACTCAATGACGGCGTCAACGCCGGCAGCGTGCTGCGCGAGCGTTTCCATGAGCGGGAGGCGGCATCACCGTTGCCGCGCGCCTATCAGTGGGCCGACGGCTCCGCTTACGTGAACCACGTCGCGCTGGTGCGACAGGCGCGCGGCGCGAAAATGCCGGAGAGCTTCTGGACCGATCCGCTGATGTATCAGGGCGGCAGCGACGTTTTCCTCGGGCCGCGCGATCCGATTCCGCTCAAGGACGAAGCCTGGGGCTGCGATTTCGAAGCCGAGGTCGCGGTCATCGTCGACGATTGCGAAGCAGGCTTGAGTGCAGAGGCGGCGCGCGAGCGCATTCGTCTCGTCATGCTCGTGAACGATGTCAGCCTGCGTAACCTCATTCCGGCCGAACTGGAAAAGGGATTCGGCTTTTTCCAGTCAAAGCCTTCATCGGCGTTCTCGCCCGTGGCAGTCACCCCGGATGCTCTCGGCGGGGCGTGGCGCGACGGCAAATTGCACCTGCCCATGCACGTGACGCTAAACGGCAAGCCATTCGGCGCCGCCAACGCCGGCGAGGACATGACCTTCGATTTCGGCCAGCTCGTCGCCCATGCCGCCAAGACCCGCGATCTCGCCGCCGGCGCCATCATCGGCTCTGGCACTATTTCCAATCGTGGGGCCGACGGCGGCCCCGGCAAGCCGGTGAGCGAAGGCGGCCGCGGCTATTCCTGCATCGCCGAACAGCGCATGATCGAGACGATCCAACACGGCAAGCCCGTGACGCAGTTCCTCAAGCACGGCGACCGCGTCGAGATCGAGATGTTCGACGCCAAGCGCCACTCCATCTTTGGGCGCATCGATCAGGTCGTGGCGAAGGTTTAGCTCCTCCTGGCCCTCGATGGGCAAGGTGTCTCGCGAACGCGCGTTCGCGAGACGAAGTGAGTGGCAGGCGGATCGACGCTCATGAGTGGGAAAAAATGTCCTGCTCTTCCCAGCCGGCGAGATCGAGCGCTGCGCGCGCCGGCAGGAAATCGAAGCACGATTGCGCGATCTCGACGCGGCCTTCGCGAGAGAGCATCTCATCGAGCTTGGCCTTCAGCGCATGCAAGTGGAGCACGTCGGAGGCGGCATAGGCGAGCTGTGAATCGGAAAGCTCCGCCTGACCCCAATCGCTCGATTGCTGGTCCTTGGAAATATCGCGCCCCAGCACTTCCTTGGTCAGGTCTTTCAGCCCGTGCCGATCGGTGTAGGTGCGCACCAGCTTGGAGGCGATCTTGGTGCAATAGATCGGCGCGGTGATGATCGACAGGTCGCGCATGAACATGGCGACGTCGAAGCGGGCGAAGTGGAAAATCTTGAGCCGCGAAGGATCGGTCAGCACGCGCTTCAAGTTCGGCGCCTCGTAGCTGGAGCGGTCCAACTGCACCAGGTGCGCCTCCGGACCGCCGTCGGAGATCTGCACCAGGCAGAGCCGATCGCGCACAAGCGACAGCCCCATCGTCTCGCTGTCCACCGCGACCGGGCCGCTGAACGCGACGCTCGCCGGCAGGTCGCCCTTGTGCAAATGCACCGCGACATTCTTGCCGTCGACGGTGAGAGAGAGTTTCCGTGTCATGGGAGGCGGGGTTAGTCCAATTCGGCCGACTGCGCTAGCCGAACCATCCGCCCACCGGTCAAGGGCGAGCAGGGCCGGTTCGCAACACCAACCCCACGCGAAACGCCCGCGGCGGGCCGAAACTCTCTGTCCCGTCGCCGCTCTCGGCGGTTTCGACCTCGGCGTCGAGTGCGTTGTCGAGCGCTGCGAACGCTGACACCCCTGCGGACAAGAGTTGCTCGGCGCGCAGATCCAGCACTGTAGCTGCGTTCAAGTCGCGTGAGTTCAGGTCGTCTTCGAATCGCGTGCTCTCATGCACGAGCGCAGCCGAAAGCGTGGTCGCATCGGTCATACGCCAGTCGAAGCCCGCGCTGGCGCTCCATTCCGGAGATTGCGCCGGGCGCAGGCCGGCCAGCGGCCCGCTCTCGAACGCCGCGTCGGTGTAGTTCAGCGCTGCGCGCCAGCCAAGATGTTCGTTCAGAACACCCTGCGCTTCGGCTTCAACGCCGATCGCTCCGATTGCACCGGCGTTCTGCCGTTGTCTGTAGGCGCCGCCCGCCGGCACGAACACGCCGGGTGGAAACACCCCGGGCCCGGCGCCCAGCGTGACGTTGACGATCGCATCCTGCAACCGCGTCGCGAACACTCCGGCCTGCCACGACCACGCGCCATGATCACCGCCGATGCCGAAATCGATTCCGGCGATGCGCTCCGGCGCCAGGTCCGCGTTTGCCTCGGTCACGTCGTTGCCGACTCGGAAGGGGCGGTGCAATTCGTTCAAAGTCGGCGGCCGGAAGCCGGCATAGACTGCGCCGCGCAGATGGAAGTCACCGAACGCGCGGCGCAGTCCCAAGCGTGCTGTGGGCGCCGCCGTCTCGGAGTCTTCTGGAAAGAATTCCAGAGTCTGCGCGCCCGTTGCGATCACGCTTTCGACCCGGCTGCCGTCCCGCGCTTGATAGACGTCCGCCCGCGCGCCGCCGGTCAACAGCCATGGCCCCCATTCGCGCCAGCCCTCGAGATAGGCGCCGGCCGTCAGCGTGCGCCCGCCGGCGATGCGCGAGCGCGTGTATTGGCCGCTCTGGAACGAGAACCGTTCACGCGTCTCGCCATCGGCCGTGCGCAGATCGGCGCCGACTTCGACGCCGTACGTCTCGGTCGTCCAGCGCAGCGCAGCGTTGCCGCCCCAGCCGAGCGCGGGGGTCGAATATTGCTCGTTCGCCGGTGTTGTGGCGCTGCGATCGGGGGACGTCGCCACTGATGTGTTGGCGAGATCCGAGGCCATGACCCACGTCTGCAGGCGCCAGGCGAACGGTCCCTCGGGCGACGCCAGAGTCAGACTCAGGCTTGCGCCGTCCGATGCCGACTCCGCGCCGGCGAGCCCGGCGCTTCGCCTTTCCGCGTAACCGCCAAGGCGCAGCGACAGCACTCGCGTCGCATCGCGCCATTCCGCACGCGCGACGCCGGCGAACGAATCCGACCACACCGGCGTATCGGCAGCGCCTGCGCCCGCGCGCACCGGGACCCAGCCATCATCCTCCTGCGCAACCGCCGCGAGCATGAGCGACCACGCATCGCTTTGCGCTTCGCCAACACCGGCTGCCCGCATGAAGCCGCGCTCGCCGCCTTCGAGCGAAAGCACCGCGCCTTGTCCGCGACGTTCCTGCAACTGCACCGCGCCGGTCAGCGCACCCGCGCCGTATGGGCCGGCCCCCGCGCCGCGCAATATTGTTGCGCCGCTCACCGTCTCCGGCGGCACGGCGCCCCAAATCACCCAGCCGCCGAACGGATCGTTCAATGGCAGACCGTCTAGCGTCACCAGCGCGCGTCCTGCCCCCGAAGGCGCCGAGGCGCGGATGGATAGACCTTGAATGGTCGGATTGGCCGCAGCGCTGTCATTACGGCGGAATGTCGAAACCCCAGGCGCCGTGCGTAACGCTTCATCGAGCCGCGCCGCCGTGGACAGCACGATCGGATCGATCTCGTAGGCGGAGTAGGCGGCCTCGCCCGGAGCATCCGGCAGACGCGGCGCGACCACTACGATATCGGCGTTCGCTGCCTGGCACTCCACCGGCGCTCTCCAGTCAAGGCTCCTCGCTGCGCGGACCGTCCAGCGCCTCGTACGTCACCAGGTTGAACCGCGTCCGTTCGCTCTCACGCATGCGCGCAGCGATGACCTCGTGCAGATCAGGGCGCCACCCGGTCCAGCGTTCGACGAAGGCGTTGGCCGCGTTGCGGTCGCCGGCGCGCTGGAGCGCCAATACTTCGCGCAACAGGCTGGTCACGGCTTCCGGGTAGCGGCGATAATCGATCCGCAACCGCCCGCCTTCGAAGCGAAGCGCGCCGTGGTCCAGGAACCAGTTCCATTGGATCAGCTGCATCGTGTTATAGGCTTGGTCGCGCCGCGGCTGGTTCTTCTGCAGCACCCGCCGGATTCCGGAGGCGTAAATGCCGCGGAGCTGCGTATCGGAGAGCCGTCCGCGCTGATTCAGGATCCGCGCCGATGTCAGCGAAACCAGATCGGCCTTCATCTCCTCCAGGAGATCGGCAGTGTCCTCCAGCGCCGCATCGAGATCGCGTCCGTCTGCGGTCTGGTCGACGCCAAGATAATGTCCGATCTCGTGCCACAGCGTACGGTAGAAGCCGCCCTCGGGCGTCAGATCGCCGGCCTGGTTCGCGACCACTGCCGCCGTGAACGCCCGCTGAGTTTCAGCGAAGATTTCTCCGTTCAGCAGGATGTTGCCGCGCATCAGGATAGTGCGGCCGTACTGACGCGCGAGGTACGCCTCGTTCGGCAGGATCGTCGCCGTGTTGGCCCCTCGCGCTTGGCCGAAGTCGGCGATGATGTTGTAGACGCCGACCGGGATGTCGCTGCGCACTTCGCGATGATGCTCATAGGGCAGGGCGTCCTCGACACGTTGAATATCGCCCAGCGCGTCTTGCAGCTCGGCGCTGCGCTCCCGATCGCGCACCAGCAGTGACAGCGAGAAGAATGTCTTCACGCCGTAGAGCGCATCGTCATAGGTTTCGTACGAGCCGATTTGCGCGTTGAGGTTGCCGGTGAAGTCGCCTGTGACCCATGCCGCATCGCCACCTTCGTAATCGTCCGCCAGCAGGTCGCGCGCGCGCAGCCGCAGATAACGGGCGAACGCCGGATCGCCTTCTTCGACGAAGTAGGCGGCCTCTTCCAGTCGTTCGTAAATGAACAAGATGTCCTCGGCATAGGCGACCGAGTAGGGCACGGAGATATAGCTCTCGCTGATGCTGAAGCGCTGGCGCAATCCCGGATGCAGCGTGTCGAGCGCCGGATAGCGGTCCAGCGTCGCCAGCGCCCGGCGCCGATTCTCCGGGGTCGCCGCCCAGACCACGGAGCGGTCGTCGAGCAGCTCTTCGCGCCGCGCCGGATTGGCGGAAAGGAAAGCATCCATCGCCTCGCGTGTTATGCCCTGCGGGTAAACATTCCGTGCCGGCGCCTCCGCCGCCACCGAGAGAAAGGCTTCGCGCGTGTTGTCGAGCGTCGAGGCGATCGGTCCGCTGTTCAGGCGGAACAGTTGGCGTTCGCGCGTCAGTTCCGGATGCGCGTCGAGAAACGCCGCCGCCGCCAGCGCCTGCGGATGGCGCTGCAGCATATAGAGCCGATGCATGCGCTCACCGGCCGCGATCAGTTCGCGGACCGCTTCACGCTCGCGCACGCTGAGTGCGCTGAGATCGGGGGCGAGGTGCAAGGTCGCTGTACGGTTGAGAATGCCATCGGCCCAGAGGGAATCGTGCGTCGGTGCGATGTTCGCGATCGAAGCCGTGGTGGAGGATGGCGCCGTGGCGCAGGCGCTGAGGCCAAAGGCGAGCGCGAAGCCGAGATGTCTCATGGCGTTGCGCCTACCATGCCGAAGCGCTGCGCCAAAGCGCAGGACTACCGGCCGGCGATTTTTCCGCGTTGAATGGCGTCAGAAAAGATGCGGTTCCCGCCCGTCCAGCGCCAAGCAGAATGCCGTGCTCAGCCAATCATCAGGCGGGCGCCTTGCCGGCGCCGCCGAACGCGCGGGCGAATCCGATCCAGAGATTGTAGAAGAACACGAAGACGGCCGCGACGATCCAGCCGTATATGGCGCTGGCGATCAGGCCGTAAATGAAGCTCCAGACGCTCAGCAATTCGAACTGCGGGAAGATCTGGCTTAGCGCTTGATGTCCTGGCAGGGACGGAAACGCCGCCCATAGCGCCAGACAGACGATGTAGAGTATCTGAAACAGCATGCACGCGCCAAACATGGCAGGCAAATAGGGTAGTCGTTGTGACTGCGCCGGCATGGGACGCCTCCATCATGAACGGCGCGCAGATTATGCCGCTACGGCTTGGTTTCGCTTGATTTGGCTCAAAGCGAAGACGGAGCTCTCAGTGCGCTGGCGAGCTCGCGCGCGCCGCTGCCCAGGCTGGACGCAAAACGGATCGGATGCCATCGGATCGATTGGACCGCTGTTCACGGAGGCGCGGGATGCACCCTGCCAAGAGTGGTGCCCAGGAGAAGACTCTGAGTTTCGCTCAAGCGATTTGAATCAAATGAATTAATCTAATCTCGACTTTGAGCAGATACCGACACTGATACCGACAATGCGGAAAAATGATCCTGGTGCGAGTCCTGACTCGTCACGTGGTCAACGAGCGCGCTTCCAATCAACGTCGCATGCCAAGCGCGCGGTGTTGCGTGTTTCCCGATGTTTCCAGAGCACGCGCGTGTCGCTCGAGATGCTGGCGCACGACGCCCATGCAGAAGATCGTACGCCTTGTTTCCGGATGTTTCCCTAGGCGCCGGAGTCAAACGGGAATGACGGAAGCTGCACCGCTGCTGAAACGCGCGGGAGAAAAAAGGCATCAGCGCGCGCCGCGGACGCGGACTGCGCACGCCTCGCTCCGGCGGCGATCCCGGGGGGGGCTTTCCGGACCGGGCGCTAGCGGAAAGTTTGGGCTTGGCCCGCGTGTGATCAAGCTGCGGAAGTTCGCGTCCCCTTTAGCGGCGACGTTTCTTGGACTGCGCACCGTGTTGCTTCTGCTCACATACCCGCCGAAACCCCGCCGCCGCGAATTGCACAAGACGCGGTTCGATCGCGGCGATGTCAGTCGAGCGGCACTTCCCGCTGGAGAGACGGTCGATGCGATCGGTTTCCGACAGCGTGAGCAGCAGCGCCCCGGAAAGAAAATGGTACGCCCAATAGAGATTGACGTCGCTCGCTTCGGGAAGAGCTTTGCGGATGATCTCGATCAACCGCTGGATCACCGGGTCGAATGAGCGGGTCATGACTTCACCGCCCCATTCGTGCTTGTTGCCCACTTGGGCGACGAGGGTCAGGTAATTGCGCCAGCCGGGACCTTCCTCGAACTTTGCCAGCGCCGGACGCAGGAAGGCGGCGATGGCGCCCTCGACGGTGACATCCCCGCCAGCCTCTTTTTCGTATTCGTAGAGCGCGGCCATGCGATCGGCGTTCACGACGTTGGCGCGTCGGGCGAACACGGCGTCGAACAGCTCGCGTTTGCTGTTGAAGTAGTAGTGGATCATCGCCGGTGTTGCGCCGACAGCTTTGGCCACGGCGCGTGTCGAGACGGCGTCATACCCGCGCCTGGAGAACTGCTCTTCGGCGATGTCGAGGATGCGCTCGCGCAAATCCAGGTCCGTGCCGTTGCCGTTCCTCGGGGGCCGCCCTGGCTTGCTCCGAGGCGCCGGCAAGCTCTTGGGCGCTCCCTCATCGCGGGTGACGGACATTGTTTTCACGAACATTTCCCTTCCAGCGCTGGCCCCACGGCCGTCGCCTTTGAAATACCATTGACAGACATAGCAGGGAGCGGGATAGCTTTCAAAATTAATCGACCGCCTGATTAATAGGGTGGCAGGGGAGGAGTTCATGACGAAGCGAGGGACTTGGCTGGCGCTCCTATGCGCAAGCGTCAGCGGGTTGGCGATAACGAGCGCGCCCCCTGCGTTTGCGCAGGATCAGGCCGCGAGCGATGAGGAGGAGGTCGTCGTCACCGCCCGGCGGCGCGAGGAGAACCTGCAAGACGTGCCCGTGGCCGTCACCGCGTTCTCGGCGGACGCGCTTGATGCCGCCGGCGCCCAAGACCTGACCGCCATTTCGCAGTCGACCCCTAACATCACGCTGGAAAACTCCCGCGCAACGAACTCAACGCTGACGGCCTTCATTCGTGGCGTCGGCCAACAGGATCCGGTCGCCGGCTTCGAGCAGGGTGTCGGCATCTATCTCGACGATGTCTATCTCAACCGGCCCCAGGGCGCGGTGCTCGACGTCTACGATCTCGATAGAATCGAAGTCTTGCGCGGGCCGCAGGGAACGCTTTACGGCCGCAACACCATCGGCGGGGCGGTCAAGTATGTCACGCGCCGCCTCGATCGCGACGATCCGACACTACGCGCTCGCTTCGCCTATGGCAGCTATAACCAGATGGATGTGGTGTTGTCGGGTACGACGCCGCTCAGCGACACATTCCGAGTTGGCGGGGCCGTTGCCGGGTTCGTGCGTGACGGGTTCGGTGACAATCTCACCACCGGCGCCGAGAACTACAACAAGGGTGTGTTCGCCGCGCGAGTCTCGGCGGAATGGGAGCCGACTCCGGAATTCCTTGTCCGTGTTTCGGCCGACCACATCGAGGACGATTCGGAGCCGCGTCAGGGCCATCGTCTACTTCCAACCCTGTCTGCAGCACAGCCGTTCCTACTCGACGGCGACTACGACACGACTTCGGGCGTCACCAATTTTGCGCCATTTGGCCATAATCGCGTGGTCGCCACGGGCGGACAAGTCATGATCGACTGGTTACCGGCTGAGAACTGGACACTGCGCTCGATCACCGCGTTTCGACAAGACGACACCGACTCTCTGATCGATTTCGACTCAACGCCCGCGCCTGGTTTTGACGGCTGGGTCGTCTATTCGAACGAGCAGTTCAGCCAGGAATTGCAGGCGATCTACGAGGGCGATCGCTTCAGCTTCGTAGGGGGCGCCTATTACCTGGACGCCAATGCGTTCAACGCGTTCGACATCCTGTTTACGAGCTTCGTGCAATTCACGTTGGGCGACGTCGACACCCAGACGTGGGCCGTGTTTGGCGAAGGCACGCTCGATTTCGCCGAAGATTGGAGCCTGACGATAGGGGGGCGCTACACCGAGGACGAACGCACCTCGCGGGTCGTGCGCCAATTCTTCTTCGGCCAAACCCGGTCGCCTCAGTTTGGGGGTCCCGGCGCCATCGGCACGACGGAGCCGGTGCCAACTTTCCGCGGATCGCGCACCGATACCGCGTTCACCCCGCGGGTTATCTTGGCCTGGGAGCCGAACTCAGACTTGAACCTGTACGCGTCCTACTCGCAGGGCTTCAAGGGCGGCGGCTTCGATCCGCGCGGCAACTTCGCCAATGCCGATGTGCGCGAAGGCTTTTTGCCGGAGTTCGTGGATTCCTACGAACTCGGCGCGAAGTTTTCGTTGTTTGGCGGTCGCCTGCGGGTGAACAGCGACGTCTTTTTCGCCGAATACACAGACGTTCAGATACCGGGGTCGATCGTCATTCCAGGCCCGCCGATCAGCTTCGTCGGCACCGTCACCAATGCGGGCGCTGCTGAGATGACTGGCGTCGAGTTCGAAAGCACGATGCGGTTCACGGATGCGTTGTCCGGCGCTCTCTCGTTTGGGTACATCGATGCTGAATACACCGAGTTCATTGTCGGCGGTGTTGACGTGTCGAACCAACGCGACGTGCAGAACACGCCTGATTGGACGGGCAATGCCAGTCTGACCTACTCTGTTCCACTGACGATCGGCCCAACGCCAGGCATGATCTCGTTTACGGGGTCAGCTGCCTATCGCGGCGACACCCAGCAATTTGAGGTCGCGATCCCGCTGCTCGATCAGCCGGCATACTGGCTCTACGATGCAGCCGTGTACTGGACCTCCGACAACGACCGCTGGCGCATCGGTCTGTACGGACGCAATCTGAGCGACGAGCGCTACATCACGTCGGGCTACAATTTCCCCGGCGCAGCTACCGACAATTCGGTGCTCGCGTTCTACGGCAATCCGCAGACGTTCACCGCCTCGGTTGAGCTCCGCTTCTAGGGGGCTGGCGGCGCCGGCGTGTGCGAACCTCCCGCATGCGCCGGCGTCAATCCAGGTAGTCCGTTTCATGTCGAGACAACAACCGCTCTTGCCGCGTGTCTTTGCCCTGCACGGGCGCTGGCGCGCGAGCCAGCCTGCCCTGATCACCCATGACGAATGGCTGGACTGGGCGACGCTCGACGCCCGTACGAACCAAGTCGCCAACGGCCTGATCGGCGCTGGTTGCGCCAAAGGCGCGCGCGTGGGCGTGCTCATGAGCAATTGTGCCGCCATGCTGGAGGTCATGCTCGGCGCGATGAAGGCCGGCGCTGTTGTCGCGCCCATCAATCCCAGCGTCACTGACGAGGCCATCGCCGCGATGTTGCAAGACGCGGGCGCGGGCGCCTTGTTCGTGACATCCGAGCACTGTGCGCGGTGCGTCGGAGAGCTTGCAACGCCAAAGCTGCGGATCGCAGTCGGCGCCGACGGCGCCTGGAATGACTACCTCGCTTGGAGAGAGGCGCAGTCGCCTGAGCCGCCCGACGCGTGCGTGGCGGCGGATGACATTTGCAACATCATCTATTCGTCCGGGACAACGGGTCAGCCAAAGGGCATCGCCCACTCGCATCAGTGCCGCATCGACACCGCCCACGACCTGGCCCACGTGCTGCGCTACAACAGCGCCGCGCGCACGTTGATCGTGACCGGCCTTTTCTCGAACATCAGTTGGGCGAGCATGCTGCCGACGCTTCTGCTGGGCGGGACGGTGTACGTTCGCAAGACCTTCGAACCGCGCGACGTGCTGGAGACGATTGCGCGCGAGCGCATCACGAATGTGTCGATGGTGCCTGTACAGTACCAACGCTTGCTTGAGCATCCGGAGTTTTCGAGTTTCTATCTGACTTCGATGCGGGCGATGATGTGCTGCGGCGCGCCGTTGCCTGTTCATGTTAAGGAGCAGTTGTTCGAGCGCCTCGCTTGCGGTGTCATAGAACTCTACGGTTCGACCGAAGGCGTGATCACGACGCTAGCCCCCGAGGAAGCGCACGGGCGGATGGCGTCCGTCGGCAAGCCCTTGCCTGGCGAAGACATAGCCATCTTGAGCGATGACGGGCGCATCTTGCCGGCGGGCCAATCCGGTGAGGTGATTGCGCTCAGCCGCATCATGATGTCGGGCTATTGGGCTAATCCCGAGGCGACTGCGGAAGCGATGTGGACAGATGCGGCGGGGCGAACATGGCTGCGCTCGGGCGACATCGGCCGGCTCGACGGCGAAGGCTATCTCTACATCACTGACCGCAAGAAGGACATGATCATCTCCGGCGGTCAGAACATCTATCCCGCCGACATCGAAGCGGTGCTGATGCGCCATGCGAGCGTTCTCGACTGCGCCGTGTTTGGCGTTCCGAGCGACAAATGGGGTGAAACGCCGCTCGCGTTGGTGGTCTTGCGCGGCGGCGCCAAGGACGCGGCCGGCGACGTGCGCGCTTGGCTGAACGCCCAACTTGGCAAGCAGCAGCGCGTGCACGAGGTTGAGATCAGGCCGTCGCTGCCCCGCAACGCGAACGGCAAGTTGCTAAAGCGCGAGTTGCGTGCGCCCTACTGGAGAGCGCCCCTCGACGGGCGTCGGACATGAGCATCGCCGCCCAAAGCCAGAATGCCGGCTATCGCGTCTTCGTGCTGTTCATGTTGATCACGGTCTACACTTTCAACTTCATCGACCGGCAGATCATCGGCATCCTGGCCATTCCAATCCAGGAGGAACTCGGCGTCAGCGACACGATGATCGGCCTGATGCGCGGTGTGTCGTTCGCCATCTTCTACTCTACGCTGGGCGTGCCGATCGCCTGGTTCGCCGATCGCGGCAACCGCGTCTGGATTATCACGGCGGCGCTGACGCTCTGGTCGGGTCTGACGGCGGCGTGCGGGTTTGCGACGACGGCGCTGCAGCTGTTTCTGGCGCGCATGGGCGTCGGCGTGGGCGAAGCCGGCGGCATCGCACCGGCGTATTCGATCATCAGCGACTACTATCCCCCCGCGCGCCGGGCCCGGGCGTTGGCCGTCTATTCGTTCGGCATTCCCATCGGCGGCGCCGTCGGCATCGTGTTCGGCGGCGTTGTGGCGACGCTGTTGGACTGGCGCGCCGCCTTCATCATCGTCGGCGCAGCCGGCGTTTTGCTCGCGCCTGTCTTTCTTCTTACCGTGCGTGAACCGCAACGCGGCCGCTATGATCCTGGCCCGCCGCCACAGCGCGCGCGCGTCAGCGAAGTCGCCGCGACGATGATGCGCAAGCGATCATTCTGGACGTTGTCGCTTGGCGCCGCGAGCTCATCAATCATGGGCTACGGCCTGTTCGCCTGGCTGCCCGCCTTTTTCGTCCGCTCCTATGGCGAAGCGTTGCCCCAATACATGACGTTTCTGCCCGGTTGGCTGATCCCGGCAAACGCAGGCGCCTTGCTTTACGCATCCTACTTCTACGGCCTCATCGTTTTGATCGGAGGCTGCATCGGCCTCTTTCTGGGCGGCCTTGCCGCCGACGTGCTTGGGCAGCGTTATCGCAGCGCCTATGCGCTGGTGCCTGCGTTCGCATTTCTTGGCGCAGTTCCGTTTTATGTTCTGGGCGTGCTGTCGCCATCTCTGACGACGGTGTTTGTGACGCTGCTGGTCCCGACGGCCCTCGGCGTCGCCTGGATCGGGCCTGCCGTGGCGGCGTTCCAGCACATCGTCCCCGTGGGCATGCGTACGACCGCAACGGCGATGTTTCTGCTCGTCAACAACCTGGTCGGCATCGGGCTTGGCGATCTCATCATCGGCGCAATGTCGGATGCGCTGCGCGTGAGCTTTGCGGAGGAATCGCTTCGCTATTCCATTCTCATCGGCACAGGCTTCTACCTGATCGCATCGAGCCTGTTCTTCGTCACCGCACCGCGGCTGAAACACGACTGGATCGAAGCTGCGCCTCCGCCGCAACGGGAGCATGCCCCCATGTCAGAGTCGTTCACCGAAAGTCTCTTCGCCACAGCCGACGGTCCGCGCCTTCAATATCGCGATTATCCCGCGCAGGGCGCTGTCAGCGGTCCCCCCGTCCTGTGCCTGCACGGGCTCACCCGCAATGTGCGCGACTTCGAGGAACTGGCGCCGATGATCGCCGGCCTCGGCCGTCGCGTCATCGTCGCCTCGCAGCGCGGCCGCGGCGGCTCTGATCCCGATCCTTCGCCCGAGCGCTACAATCCGGCCGTTTATGTCGGCGACATGCTGGCGCTGCTCACCCATCTCGGCGCCGAGCGGGCAGTGTTCGTGGGCACCTCGATGGGCGGGCTTATGACTATGATCGCAGCCTCGCTCGCGCCTCAGCGCCTGGCGGCGGCGGTGCTGAACGATGTCGGCCCCGAGTTCGATCCGGCGGGGATTGCGCGCATCCAGGCCTATGCCGGCAAGATCACGTCGGGGGCTTCCTGGGAAGAGGCGGCGCGCCAGTGTCGCGACATTCACAGCGTCGCCTTTCCGAACCAGACAGACGACGCCTTCTGGATCAAGTTCGCGAAGAGGACCTATCGCGAGCAGCCCGAAGGCGGGGTGGCGCTCGACTACGATCCTAGCATCGCCCGCACCGTGCAGCCGGGCTCGACCGCGCTCACGGACCTGTGGCCGCTCTTCGAGGCGCTGAAGCCAATTCCGACGCTCGTCGTCAGGGGCGAGATCAGCGATATCCTCCCTGCCGCGGCGGTGGAAGAGATGCGCCGGCGCAAGCCGGACCTCGCCTTTGTCTCTGTTCCGAACGTGGGCCATGCGCCGTTCATGACCGAGCCGGCAGCCTGGTCCGCGCTGCGCGTGTTTCTCACCGCAACATGATCGAGCGCCGCTTCATAGGCTGGCGAAGCGAACCAATCATCGTCGAGGTCGAAAGAGGTCATCTCAGATTATTCGCCAAGGGCACCGGCGAAACCGATCCGATCTATTTCGACGAAGAGGCCGCAAGGGCCGCGGGTCATCCCGCTTTGCCAGCGCCGCCGACCTTCGCCTTCTGCCTCGCCAACCTGGCGGGCCAGCCTTACTCCTACTTGCGCCTCATGGACGTTGACATCGCTCGCTTGCTGCACGGCGAGCAGGCGTTCGAGTATTTCTCTCCCTATCACGCAGGCGACGTGCTTACGCTCACCACGGAGATCGCCGACATCACAGCCAAGAAAGGCGGCGCCCTGGAGCTGATCGAGGCGCATACGGATGCAGTCAATCAGCGTGGCCAATGCTGCGTGAAGCAGAGAACGGTGTTGATCGTACGCAATGAGGGCGCCCGCGATGAATGACGCCGTGCGCTGGGAGGTCGGCGCCGAACTTCCGGCGCGCAGCTTCGGACCCGTGACGCGCACTATCCTTGCGCTCTACGCCGGCGGCTCGGGCGACCATAACCCGATCCACATCGATAACGACTTCGCGCGGGCCGCCGGGCAGCCGGACGTGTTCGCGCATGGCATGCTGTCGATGGCTTACCTGGCCCAATACATTTCGGGCTTTGTTGCGGCCGACCGCCTGCGATCTTGGTCGGTCCGCTTCACGGCGGTTACGCCCGTGAACGCTATGGTGACTTGCTCCGGCCGGGTGCTGAGCCGGGATGGGCGGGAAGTGACAATCGCCCTGATGGCGACAGTTGATGATGGAGCCCAAACCGTAATCGGCGAGGCGCAACTCAAGCTGTAGCATCTCAAACGCCCGCGCTGTCAAACACTCGCCGAGCGCGTTCAACGGCGGCCATGTTCTCTTCGACCCAGGTCCATATAGAGCACAGCGCCTGCCCAAGACTCTCGCCCAAAGTCGTCAGCTGATAGTCGACGCGCGGCGGCACAGTTGCGTGCACGTGGCGCGTGACCAAGCCGTCGCGCTCGAGCTGGCGCAGAGTCTTGGTCAGCACCTTTTGACTGACGCCGGCGACTCGTCCCTGCAGCCGCGTGAAGCGCACGACCTCGCCAGGCTCGAAGGCTTCAAGCACGAACAGGGTCCATCGGTCTGCGACACGCGAGAGAATCTCTCTGACCTGCGTCTCTTTGCTCGCGCTGGCTTGCATGTCGTCCATTGGTTTCCTCGCGGTAACAGAGGCTCCGCTCAGCGCCTTCTTCCCAACGCGACTATACACGCCAAATTGGCAGTCGGAGCAAACGCGAGGACGCTGCGATGAAAACGAAGAGACTAGGCGCTGTTGGCCCGGAAGTTTCCGCGATTGGTCTGGGCTGCATGGGCATGTCCGACTTCTACGGTCCTGCCGACGAGGCCGAGAGCATCGCCACCATTCACGCGGCGCTAGACGCCGGCGTCACCCTGCTCGATACCGGCGACTTCTACGGCATCGGTCACAACGAGATGCTCATCCGCGAGGCGCTGAAGGGCGGCAAGCGCGGGGGGGCCGTGTTGAGCGTCAAGTTCGGTTTGCTGCGCCATCCCAATGGCGGCGTGCTTGGCCTCGACATGCGGCCCGCTAGTGTCAAGGCGGCGTGCGCCTATTCGCTGAAGCGCCTGGGCACGGACTATATCGACATATATCGGCCGTGCCGAGTTGCGGCCGACATTCCGATTGAAGACACGATCGGCGCCATCGCTGATCTTGTGAGGCAAGGCTATGTCCGTCATGTCGGGCTATCGGAAGCCGGCGCTGACTCGATCAGACGCGCCCACGCCGTGCATCCGATCTGCGACCTGCAGATCGAATACTCGATCATGTCGCGCTTCCCCGAGCAGAGCATCATTTCGCTGTTGCGCGAACTCGGCATCGGCATGACGGCATATGGCGTACTGTCGCGCGGGCTGATTAGTGAAAGTGCGCTGGCCGGCGGCAGCGCCAGCGGTTTCCGTGCCGCGCTGCCGAGGTTTCAAGGCGAGAATCTGCAACGCAACCTCACGCTGGTGCGGTCGCTCAAAGCCATTGCCGATGAGAGGCGCGTGACCGTCGCACAGCTTGCGATCGCTTGGGTCGCGGCCCAGGGCGACGACATCATCCCGCTGATCGGGGCGCGGAAGCGCGAACGCCTGCATGAAGCGCTGGGCGCCCTCGATGTCGTTCTCGGCCCAGACGACCTTGCCCGCATCGCGAGCGCTGCGCCAAGTGAAGCGATCGCCGGGACCAGATACCCAACTGATCAAATGGCGCACCTGGATAGCGAACGTTAGGTCAAGGGCTCAGCTCGGGGCTGCCCGGTGTTTTCGCCTCGACAGCCTTGAGCACGCCAAGAATCTCCGCCGGCGTAATCGCCGCCACTGGCCGTTCGCACAGGTCCGCTGCGAGGTCCTTCAATAGCGCTTCGCCACGGTCACGCCGGCGCGCTTCTCTAACTCGAGCTTCGCGAGCAGCTCATCCGCGATTGAGCCGAACGTCGTCGCACGCGCGACCTTGCGCTCTTGCATTGGGTTGAGGCCGTTGCGCAGTTGTTTCCGCGCTGTTTCCCGCGCATCGCGCGCTTCCGATAGAAAGACATCCGGATTAAGGACCGAGCGACATGGTGAGACGCCGATCGTCGAAACGATAATCGAGGCGCCACAAGCGCGAGCCGTTCTTCGCGACGAAGAGATAGAGCCCTTGTCCATCCGCGAGCTTGTGAGCGCGCTCCTTCGCGCGCGCGCGTTTCGGCATTTGGCGTCAGAAAGAGCGGAATTTGCGGGAATAGCGCGGAATGTCGCGAGTTGTACAGAAGAGAACAAATGGTGCCCAGAAGAGGACTCGAACCTCCACGGTGTTACCCGCTAGTACCTGAAACTAGTGCGTCTACCAATTCCGCCATCTGGGCCCAGAGCGAACTCCGGAGCGGGCGGATGTAGGGGAGGGCGCAATCCGCGTCAATGCGGCGGCGCGCTATATTCGCGACCGGCTGGGCGGTATGCAGCGTCCGGCGTCGCGCAAAGGCCAACTGCATGGAAATCAGCATTGACGGCCCAGGAACGTTCGCCATCGATGTCGTCGGCGTCTCGCGCCGCCAGGACGTGCTCGCCGCTGTCGTGGAACGGCAGTGGCGCGGCGGCCGCGCTGTGACGGTTGATGCGGTGCTGGTTCTCGAAAACTCAAACCCTCACGATGCCAACGCCGTGCGTGTGGAAATCGATGGCGCGCTGGTCGGCTATCTCTCGCGCGAGAACGCGCGCCGCTACCGCGGCGATCTGGCCGCCGCGGCGATGCCGGGCGCGACGGTGCGATGCAAAGCCCGCGTCCGGGGCGGCTTTGAAACCGAGATGGGCGAACGCGGCTATTTCGGCGTGCGCCTCGACTTGCCGGAGCTTGGTGCATAGCAGCGGCGCCTTCGAGGTGGACAGTGCCCTCGAAATTTTCGAAGCTCAGCGTCGCCAGGGGGGAAATGATGCGGGCGGCGTTTTGTACTGTTGCTGTTGCGTTGGCTTGGTTCGGTGCAGCAATCAGCGCGTGGGCCCAAGGCGGCGACGCCCAGCTCGCGCAACGCTTGACTCTCAACTCCGCGGCCGTGCTGCGCTCGTTTCAATTGCGCGCAGCGGAGGATCAGGCGCGAATCTATCGCGAACTGTCTCAGCGCGACTCCGAGCTCGCCCGCTCGCTTGCCAACGAGCGCCTGGCCGCAAACGCTCGCGAGAGCTTGCGTGTCGAGCTTGCGGGAGTGACCGCCGAGCGCACCCGCCTCAGCGACCAGCTGGCCGCCCGTGATCTCGAATTCGCTGCAGAACGCGCCGCACTGCTTGAGCAGCTGACGGGAATTGTCAGCCAAGCGAGTCCGGAAAAGCGCGCTGCGCTCGAGCGTTTCGCCGCCGGAGACCGGATCGACGCCTATGCGGTTATCGAAGAGATGACCTTGGCCGAGAACAGGGCGCGAGAGCGCGCCGCGATCGCGGTCTCGGTAGCGAATCTACGCACTTTGGAGCCGCTGTTGCGGGACATGCTCGGGCGAGGCGAGAAGACGCTGGCGGATTTCGTTTCGCATTATCAGGCGATCCTCGCGATCGATCCCGTCAATGTGGAGGCCGTGTCCCAGCAGGTCGAGATTCTGATCCTGATGGGCCGGGGCGCTGAGGCGCTCGCCGCCGCCGATCGGGCTATCGCCGACATCGACGACCCCTGGGATCGTCTGCGGCTGGAGTCCGCGGTGCTGTCGGCTCGGCTCGAGGTTGCGCCAATAGCGTCGGCGCTCGCTGGCGTCATGGCCGCCGGCGATGCCATTTCGGCCGAACGCGGGCCTCTTGGCTCGTGGCCGGCCGAGGAGCGCGGCGCCTACTGCAATGGGATGAAGCCGCTGATGTCGGAATCGGCGCTGTTACGCCTCTATCCGCGCGTGCTCCAGCTAGCCAGCGTTTGCCTGATGCACCTTCCTGACCTTGGCGGCAGAGGCCTTGGATTCGCGACCGGGGTGTTGGATGCAGTGGCGCGCGCGCAGATGGCCGTGCGCCGCTATGACGAGTCGACGCTGTTCATCGACACCTATGCCCAGGTGCTCGATCAATCCGCAGTGCTGCGGAACGCGCCCGTGATTCGCGCCAGCGGAACGCACTTTCTCAATCTCCTCTACGCGATGCGCGAACGTGGTTTCGGCCGGCTGGCGTCGGCGTTGGAGTACCAGCGCCGATCGGGCGCGGCGATCGAGCAGGCGCGCCCCGTCTTTACCGAAGACCAGAACAGGCGCTTCACTGCGAGTTTGGAGGCGTGGCGCGTTCAATTGCTGGTAGAGGAGGAGCAATACCAACAAGCGAGGGCCGCGATCGAAGCGCTGATCGAAGCGCCACAACAGGTAACGCGCGAGATCGTCGCGTCCGATCCGGACTCCTGGACGTTTCGCATGCAGAAGCTCAATCTGCTGGCTGAATTGGCGCTTGAACTCGAGGATTTCGCGGCAGCACGCCAAGCCATCGACCGGTCCGGTACGATCATGACCCTGTTGCAGGGCACTGACTTTCCGCCGCCGGTCGCCGAGACGTATTTGCGCACTGAAGCGTTCATCTGCACATCGCTCAGCGCCGCATTGCTGATGACGCGGGTGCGCATTGCCGAAGGCGACTTGGCGCGCGCCGAGGCGCTTACCGGATTTCCGGGTTTTTCATCGACGCTGCAGCCGCGCGAACTTTACGAGTCGTGCCACCCTACCTTTCGCACGGACGGATTGTTGCTATTGGCGGGCGTCGCCGCCCAAGGCGGCAATCCGGCTTTGGCGCGCGAGCGTCTCGACCAGGCGCTGGTGTCGGCGCGCGACTACGCCGCGCGCGAGCCTTCGGCGTTCGTTTGGACGACGACGCGCATTCTCGCGGAATTCCGGCTGGCGCAACTCGCCAACGATGGCGCCGGAGCAACAGGGTTACGTGAACAAGTCATGGCCCTGGAGAGGGCAGGCACGCCGCCACTGCGCGGCCGCTTGCGCGCACATTTGATGGCTTGGCGTCCCGACCGGCCGATTGTTTGGCATTGATGCGCCTTGACCTCGCCGCCTTCATCTGGGGCGTCGCCGAGGCGACGCTGTTCTTCTTCGTGCCCGACATCGTGTTGAGCTATATCGGCCTCAAACGCGGCGCCACAGCCGCCGCGCGCGCGTCCGTCGTCGCGTCGGTCGGCGCGGCCGCCGGCGGGGTCATCATGTACGTTTGGAGCGCATCCGACCCTGGCGCGGCGCGCGCTGCGGTGCTGGCCGTGCCCGCAATCAGCGAGGCCATGGCCGCGCGCGCAGGGCAGGCGATGGCCGAGAACTGGTTTCTCGCGACCTTGCTCGGCCCGCTCAGTTCCACGCCATTCAAGCTCTATGCGATTCTCGCGCCGGCTGCTGGCGCGCCACTGCCGTCGTTCGCGCTCGCCGCAATTGCGGCGCGGCTGCCGCGTTTCCTGATCGTCGCCGTCGGCGTCGCATTCCTCGGTCGCGCGTGGAGCCTCTGGCTCAGCGAGCGCCAACTGCTTTGGCTCCTCATCGGCGCATGGCTCTTATTCTATGTCGTATTTTTCGCCTTAATGCCGAACTGAGATGAGCCCGCGGCTTGGCGCCCTGCGCGGGCGCCTATACCTACCGGCGTTGAAATGACGCCGCGCGACCGCATCCGAAACTTCTCCATTGTGGCCCATATCGACCACGGCAAGAGCACGTTGTCCGACCGTCTGATCCAACAGACCGGCGCCATGTCGGCGCGCGAGATGACGAGCCAGGTCTTGGACTCGATGGACATCGAAAAGGAACGCGGCATCACCATCAAGGCGCAGACCGTGCGCCTCGACTACAAGGCCAAGGATGGCGAGTCTTATGTCCTCAATCTCATGGACACGCCGGGCCATGTCGACTTTGCTTATGAAGTGTCGCGCTCGCTGGCGGCCTGCGAGGGCGCGCTGTTGATCGTTGACGCGTCGCAGGGGGTCGAAGCGCAGACGCTGGCGAACGTGTATCAGGCGCTGGATCTCGACCTCGAGATCGTGCCGGTGATCAACAAGATCGATCTCCCTGCCGCCGAGCCCGAACGGGTCAAACAGCAGATCGAGGACGTCATCGGTCTCGACGCCTCCAGCGCCGTGCTTGCCTCGGGCAAGACCGGCGAGGGCATCGACGAGCTCTTGGAGGCGATCGTCACCCGCCTGCCGGCGCCCAAGACCGGCGACGCCAACGCGCCGCTCAAGGCCATGCTCGTCGACGCCTGGTACGATGCCTATCTCGGCGTCGTCGTGCTTTTCCGCGTCATTGACGGGGTGGTGAAGAAGGGCATGCGCATCAAGCTGATGCAGACCGGCGCCGATTACGGCATCGATACGCTCGGCGTGCTCCGCCCCAAGCGCCAGGACGTCGGCGAACTCGGCCCCGGCGAAGTCGGCGTGCTGACCGCCTCGATCAAGGAAGTTTCGGACGCGCGCGTAGGCGATACGATCACCGAATATCGCCGCGAAACGGCGCGGGCCTTGCCCGGCTTCAAGCCGGCGCAGCCGGTGGTTTTCTGCGGTCTTTTCCCGCAAGACGCAGCCAATTTCGAAGATTTGCGCGCCGCCATGGCCAAGCTCCGCCTCAACGATGCGAGCTTCTCCTATGAAATGGAAACCTCCGCTGCGCTCGGCTTCGGCTTCCGTTGCGGCTTCTTGGGGCTCTTGCATCTCGAGATCATTCAGGAGCGGCTGACGCGGGAGTTCGACCTCGATCTCATCGCCACGGCGCCATCCGTTGTCTACAAGGTGCATATGAACAGCGGCGAAGTGCGCGAGCTTCACAATCCGGCCGATCTGCCTGATGAAGTCCACATCGCCCGCATCGAAGAACCGTGGATCAAAGCCACCATCCTGACGCCCGACGAATATCTCGGCGCCATCATCAAGCTCTGCCAGGACCGGCGCGGCGTGCAGAAGGATCTGAACTATGTCGGCTCCCGCGCCATGCTCGTCTACGAGCTGCCCTTGAACGAAGTCGTGTTCGACTTCTACGACCGGCTGAAAAGCGTCTCGAAGGGCTATGCCAGCTTCGATTATCAAATCATCGATCACCGCGAAGGCGATCTGGTGAAGATGAGCATTCTGGTGAACGACGAGCCGGTCGACGCGCTTTCCATGCTGGTGCACCGCGCCCGCGCCGAGTCACGCGGCCGCGCCATGGTGGAAAAGCTGAAGGAACTGATCCCGCAGCACATGTTCAAGATTCCGATTCAGGCCGCGATCGGCGGGCGCATCATCGCCCGCGAAACCATATCCGCCCTGCGCAAGGATGTGACCGCCAAATGCTACGGCGGCGACGCCTCGCGCAAACGCAAGCTTCTCGACAAGCAGAAAGAGGGCAAGAAGCGCATGCGCCAGTTCGGCAAGGTCGACATCCCGCAAGAGGCGTTCATCGCGGCGCTGAAGATGGATGGCGACTAAGCGCAGGCGATGGCGGGTTGGAGCGCGCGGCGCCTGCCGCCCAAGAACGCCTGCGCCGTAGCGAGCGAGTAAAGCTCGTCATTCCGGGGCTTCGCGCAGCGAAGAACCCGGAACCCAGGGGATGACAGAGCTGTGCGTTTGCGATTCAGGATCGCGCTTCGCGCGTCAGGAATGACAAAGTACCCGCCCTGCGAAATCCCAGTGGCAAGTTGTTCGCGGCACCGCCCCGCAAGGCGACGGGGAGTGGTCGTGACGCGCGAAATGCGAGGATAAGTCCTACGCTTATCCCCCTTTTTCCCGCGGTAACGCCCTGGAATCCTCAACTCTCCGCCAAATCAATCCGACCGATATCGCACCGCGCCTATAATGCTCCCATCGCTCCGCTGGAGAGCAGTCGGATCCCTGTTCAAACCGATGCGCGAGCGTGGTGATCGAGCGTGATCCGCCTTCGCTCTGTTCAGGAGCTACGGCGCGAGAAGCCCGCCGAACATGAAAAGGCGGGAGGATGCACGGGGGACTGGCGTTGAACATGCCAGCCCGCACGCCATCGGCCGAGCCGCCTCCGAGAGTGAAACATCTCCCGCGACGGCGCCGGTGCTCCCGGTCACGGGACGCGGATGAACCGCGTAGGCAGCGCCAAACCATCGGCGCATTAACTCGACGCGATTCATCCGCGTCCCCGCTCTCCGCCTCATGCGAGCGAGGCATGTCCTAGCTCGCCGACGATGACGCTCGCCCAAAGGATTGAGGATGAACACTGAAGCCTTGAAGCAAACCGAACATGCGTTCCGCCAAGCGAACCGTGCCGCAAAAAAGGGCGATCTCGTCGCCGCCGAACGCTGGAGCAAAACCGCCGAGCGGCTCGCCGCCGCCCTTGAAAACATGAGCACCGCGCACGCTGCCGAAGCGGAGCACGTGCGTCTGAACCAGCAATTGGCCGAAGAACTGCTCTGCGAGATGTTCGCCAAGGTCGCGTTCGTCGCCAATGTGATGGTGCATTCGCCGGCGCGCGCGCCGGCGGCCTTTCAGGGTTTGGTAAAGCTGTGGCGCGAACAGAATCTGGGCGAGGGCGAAGCCGACGCCGAGCGCGCAGCGGCGAAGCTCGCGGAAGCGCAGGCGGCCTTCCTCGATGGCCGCTTCGAAGCGACGCTTCCGGACTATGTGCGCGAACGCATAGATGCGCAGTGGGAGGCCCGGCGCGAGGAGCTGGCGAACCGGCCGGCCATTCCGAAGTTCTGGGAATGATGTTCGTGGAGTTCAGAACTATCCCGTGCTCCGTCGAACCTCATCCCCCCGGTTCGAGCAAGCTCGGACCGGCCTCCCCCCGCTTGGGACAGGTGAAGGGATGGCGCTTGCCGCCTCCCATTTTGCCTCTAGGCTCGCCGCCGTCTGCAAGGGGAGGGAAACCGATGCAAGACTATTCAAGCTATGGCGGCGATCCATCCAACATGATGGCGATGATGGGCCCCTATATGATGGTCATCGCGCTCGTCGGGCTCGCATGCTTCATCTTCGGGATTTTTCTGCAGTGGAAGATTTTCTCGAAGGCCGGTCACCCGGGCTGGCTTGCGCTCGCCAATCTTCTGCTGGTGATCCCGTTGATCAATTTCATCGGCATCTTCGTCGTATTCGGCATCTGGATTTGGTTCGCGTTCTCGGATTTGGCCCGCGCTCAAGCGCGCTTGATCATTCCGCACGCACGGGAGCTGGCTTCTGCTTGGAGTGCAGCTCCCGCAGCGTGATCAGCAGGGTCGAGCCGATCACAATCGATGCGCCAAGCATGGTTACCCAGTTTGGGACTTCGCCGAAGAACAGCAGCCCGAACAGGATCGCGAACACCAAACGCGTGTAGTCGATGGGCGCCATCGCTGCGGCGTCGCCAAGCGCCATGCCTTTGATGTAGCAGGTCTGATTTACCAGCCCGAGCACGCCCATAGCAGCCAGCAGCGCAAGATCGAGCGGTTGAGGCCAGCGCCATTCGATGACGGCCAGCGGAGCTGCCAGTACGAAACCGAGCACCGCCGACCACACCATCAGCACTCTGACCGAGTGATCGCGCGTCATCATCTTCATGCCGGTGACGGTCATGGCGAACAACGCCGCCGAAGCGAGCGCGGCCGCAGCGGGCAAACCCACCGCGTTGGCGATCGACGGCTGCAGCATCAGCAGCACGCCGGCAAAACCGATCAACGTGGCGCCGATGCGCCAGGGTCCGATCCTTTCGCCCAGCACGAAAATGGCGAGCGGCACGATCCAGAGCGTGCGCGTGAAGGAAAGTGCGTTCGCTTCGGCCAGCGGCATTTCCTGGTAGGCCCAAAAAGCCAAGAGCATGCCGATTGTGCCCGCGAGCGAGCGGAACAGCAGGATCCCCGGCCGCGTGGTGCGAAACGAGCCTGCCGGATCGCGCAAGATGACCGGGGCGAGCACGATCAGCCCTGCGGCCTGGCGATAAAAGGTCTGCACCGCGGGCGAGTAGTCTTCGCCTAGGAATTTGATCAGCGACGTCATCAACGTGAAGCTGACGGCGGACGCGAGCATCCACAGCGCGCCCCGCACATTGGCGGAAAGGCGTCGATAGCTTGCGCGGATGCGGCTCATGGCCCGAGCTATTGCCCCTGCCTCTTGCGATTCACAACCGCGCTCAGGCGGCAGCCCGGTCGAACGCGAGCTTCACGCCGTGAGAGCGTCCTCGATTTCGCGCAGTGTATTTTTGCCGAAATAGATTTCGTCGCCGACGAAGAAGGTCGGTATGCCGAACGCGCCGCGCTTGGCCGCCGATTCGGTGTTCGCCATGAGCTTGGCCTTCACCTCGTGCGCCTGGGCGCGCGCCAGGAGATGCGCGGCATCAAGCCCCGAGGCGCTTAGCGCGTCAGCCACCACGGCCGGGTCATCCATCTTCTTCGGCGCTTCCCACATATGATGGAACACAGCTTCCGCGTATGGCGCGAGCGTGCCGTCCATTTCCGCCGCGACCGCGGCGCGCATGATGAGCAGGGTGTTGACCGGGAAAAACGGGTTCATCTGGAACAAATTGAGTTTGTGCCGGGCGATAAAGCGGCGGAGTTCCAGCATCTCATACGCAAGCTTGTTGGGGATGCCGGCGAAGGCGAGCATCGGCGCCTGGTTGCCGGTCAGCTTGAACAGGCCGCCCAGCAATACCGGCGTATAGCTGAAACGTACGCCGGTGCGCGCCTCCAGCTGCGGCAGCACCCGGTGCGCGAGATAGGCGTTGGGGCTGGCGAAGTCGAACAGGAACTCTGCACTCGGCATCACCATTTCTCCGCATACGGGCGCAAATCCTGTTCGAATGTCCAGGCATCGCGGGTCTGCTGGTGCAGCGCCCAATAGGCGTTTGCGATCGATGCCGGGTTCATCAGCAGATCCGGTGCGATGTTGGCCGCCGCGTCTGCGCCGCTGGCCTGCGCGATGCGCTCGCGCACGAAGGCGGTATCGACACCGGCGTCGATCACCAGGTGTGCGACATGAATATTTTTCGGTCCGAGTTCGCGCGCCATCGCTTGGGCCACGGCGCGCAGCCCCGCCTTGGCGCTGGCGAAGGCCGCGTAGCCTGTGCCGCCGCGCAAGCTCGCGGTCGCGCCAGTGAAGAAGATCGAGCCCTTGCCGTGTTGCAACATGATCCGTGCAGCTTCGCGCCCGGTGAGGAAGCCTGCCTTGCAGGCCATCTCCCAGACCTTGAAGAACACGCGCTCGGTCGTCTCCAGGATCGGAAAATTGACGTTGGCGCCCGGATTGGCGATCGCCACTTCGAGCGGCGCGCGCGAGTCGGCTTCTTGCAAGAACGCCGTAATCTGCTCTTCCTTGCGGGCGTCGAGCGCTCGCGCCTCGCACCGTCCGCCAGCAGCTTCGATCTCGCGCTTCAGCGGCGCCAGCTTCTCTGCGGTGCGGCGGCCTACGAACACGGTGTAGCCCTCGGCGGCGAACTTACGCGCGATAGCTGCGCCGATGAAATCGCCGGCGCCGACGATGGCGCAAGTTGCGTTGCGGGCTGGCATGTTCGCGCGCTCCGTCTCCACGCCGGTTCGTCTAGCGTCTTGCTCTGGGCTTGTCAGTCATTTCCGGGGCCGGCCCGCCCGGCATGATCGGGCGCGCCGGATAGCCTCCGTGCGCCAGCAAGCGGTCATACATGACCAGTGCGCCGGCAAGCCCGACATTGAGCGAGAATTTGGTCGGGATTTTCACCACATGCCGGCAACGCGAGAGCAGCGCCGTCGAAAGCGATCCACGCTCGCGCCCCAAGACGTAGGCAGCGGCCTGGGGGTGTTGGAATCGCGGCAATTCAACCGCATCATCTGTCAGTTCGACACCGACGAGTACGCACCCCTTCGGCAACCGCAGCGCGTCGACGCTCTCCCACGAATAGTAGGGCACATGGTCGAAGCTGCGCGAAGTATCGGAATTATAAGCCTCGCGAATTTTCGGATGGGCGTTGATGGTGAAGAAGAAACTGGCGCCGAACGCGTGCGCGGTGCGCATCAGCGCGCCGAGATTCATCGGCTTCGAAATCTCCTCGGCGCCAATGCCGAAATAGAAGCGCATCAAGTCCTGCGGCAGTTGGTGTAAGGACCGCCCACGGCGCCGTTGAGCATCGCCTCGTCGCCGTGCTCCCAATATTCGACCGAGCCGTTGGTATATCGCGTGCCCGAACCCGCGCGCACGCCGGGCAAGTTATAGATTTGGCCGCCGGCAAACACTTCAGCGTTGCCGGCCTCGGTCAGGCGCATGCTGAATGCTGCGCCGCCGTCGCAGCGCCAGTCGGCGCGCGGCCCGGCCGGCGTCGTGGCGGTCGTGCACGCCGCCAGCGCAAGAAGCGACGCGAGGGCAACTAGCTTTTTCATCGGCGTATCTCCTTGCTCAGCCGCGGCGGCAATTGCTGTACGGTCCGCCACGCGCGCCGGTCAGCGTGGCGCCGCCGCCGCGTTCCCAGTATTCCACGCCATTGTTGGCATAGCGCAGACCGGAGGCGCCGGCGACCCGAGGCAGGCGATAGACCTGGCCGCCGGCGAACACTTCGGCTGCGCCTTGGCCGCTGGTGCTGATCCGCGCGCTGAACGCCGCCCCGCCGTCACAGCGCCAGTCGGTGCGCGGTCCGCCCGGGCCGGCGCCGCTGGAGGCGCATGCGGCGAGTAAAGCGATACTGGCGAAGGCGGCGAGAGTTTTCAGCATTGGCGCCTCGGTTCAAAAGGTCTTGACCTCACGCAGCCCGGCCGAAGAGGCAAGGCCGCGCTTCATGCCCTGGCTGGAGAATGGCGCGGTGACGTTGCCTTTCGCATCCACGGCGATCAAGCCGCCGGAGCCGCCGAGCCTGCGGACATCTTCGACCACGGCCGCCGCAGCTGCTTCCAGACTCTGGCCGGCATAGGCAATGCGCGCGGAAACGTCGGCGGCGGCGTTCACCCGCATGAAATACTCCCCGAGCCCGGTGCAGGAAATCGCCGCACGCTCGTCAGCCCAGGTCCCGGCGCCGATGATCGGCGCGTCGCCGACCCGGCCGTGCATCTTGCCGCCGAGGCCGCCGGTGGAGGTCGCGGCCGCGAGCCGGCCGCCGGTGTCTAGCGCCACTGCGCCGATCGTGCCCGCGCCGGGCAAGCCGCTTTCGGCGGCGACATAATAGTTTTTCGGATCGTTGACGCGGGCCAAGCCCTGCGCCGCCGCGAATTCGCTGGCGCCGTCGCCGACCAGCAGCACGTGGGCGGTGCGTTCCATCACCGCGCGCGCGGCGCGCACGGGCGAAACGAAGCCGCGCAGAGCGGCCACGGCGCCCGCCGAGCGGGTTGGCCCGTCCATTACCGAAGCGTCGAGCTCGACCACGCCGTTCGCGTTCGGCGCTGCGCCCTTGCCGGCGACGTGAAGCCCGCACGCCTCCAATTCTTCGGCCATCGCGGTGACGACATCGAGGGCGCTTTCGCCGCGCGTGAGCATCGCCGCGCCGCGCTCGAGCAGCGCGGCCATGTGGTCTTCTTCGCGTTTGTACGCGCGCTCGGCGATGGCGCCGGCGCCGCCATGGAGGGCCAGCGCCCAGGTCGAATTCATGACCGCTCTATAGCCCTATTCGCCGGGCGCGGCGCTATCCCGCGGCGTCACCTCCCGGGAACCCTTGCCGAACATGCCTTCCTTCCACCCGACATAGAGCGCGACCAGGGTCGCGGTGGGGATAAAGCTGTCGGCTTGGTCCGTGAAGTCGAGCAGTTCGAGCAGATTGACGAAGCCGGCCGGGCCCCAAAGCGCCACCAGCACCACCGTGCCGATGCCCTCGGTGACGCTGCCGAACAGCGGGATGCGCCCCAGCGTCAGATCGAACAGGTCGATGACCACGGAGAAAGCAAGGCGCAGGAAATAGCCGCGGCGGGTCATGGTCTAATTTTGGACCGCCTGCGCCGAAGCCGCTACAAGAAAGCGCAACGCATGCGAGGGAGACATCATGAAAGCGCTGCTCAGCACCAGGATCGGGCCGCCGGAAGAACTCGAATACGCCGACGCGCCCGACCCGGTAGCGGGCGAGGGCGAAGTGGTGATCGCGGTGAAGGCTGCAGGCGTGAACTTTCCCGACGCGCTGATCATCGAGGATAAATACCAGTTCAAGCCGGAGCGCCCGTTCGCCCCAGGCGGAGAGATCGCCGGCATTGTCGAAAGTGTCGGCGCCGGCGTCACGGGCGTGAAGCCGGGCCAGCGTGTGATCGGGTCATTGGGCTGGGGCGGATTTGCCCAGAAGGTGAAGGCGCAGGCGCAGCGGGTGACGCCGATTCCGGATGCGATGCCGTTCGACGAAGCGAGCGCGTTCATTCTTACCTACGGCACGTCCTATTATGCGCTGAAGGATCGTGGCGCGCTGAAATCGGGCGAAACCGTGCTTATTCTCGGCGCTGCCGGCGGCGTCGGCGTCGCCGCGATCGAGTTGGCGAAAGCCATGGGCGCGCGCGTCATCGCCGCAGTATCGACCGACGCGAAAGCCGCGTTCGCACGCGAGGCCGGCGCCGATGACGCCGTCATCTATCCGGCCTCCGGCATGTCGAAACAGCAGAGCAAGGACTTGGCCGAAGCGTTCAAGACGGCATGCGGCGGCGGCGCCGATGTCGCCTATGATGCGGTTGGCGGCGACTATTGCGAGCCGGCGCTGCGGGCGATGAATTGGAACGGGCGCTATCTGGTAATCGGCTTCCCGGCCGGCATCCCGACGCCGCCGCTTAATCTCACGCTGCTGAAGAGTTCTTCGATCGTCGGCGTGTTCTGGGGCGCCAGCACCGCGCGCGAACCGGACCTGCACAAAGGCAATCTCCGCGACCTGTTCAGGCTTTACGGCGAAGGCAAGGTGCGCCCGCGGATCTCGGCGCGCTATTCCTTGCGCGAAGGCGGCAAGGCCATCCGGGCGCTCATGGACCGCACCGCCACTGGCAAGCTCGTCGTGGTGATGGAATGAATCCAGCGCTGCCGGCGCCGAGTTTTGCGATCGGCGTAGCTTGGCTCGCCTGGGCGGCTTCGTGGATTGCCGCGGCGGCATGGACACGCAGAACAGTGGCGAGGGCGGGCTACTGGCGCGCATTTCCGAGCCGGTTGGTGCTGCTGATCGGCGGCTTGCTGCTGTTCGTCTCGCTCGCAACCGAAGCCAGCCTCTTCCCCCAATTGTGGAGCACGAGCGGCGCCGTGGGCTGGGTGCTGTTTGCCGGTGTGCTGGCTGGGATGGGATTTGCCTGGTGGGCGCGCCTGCATCTTGGCGCGCTCTGGTCGGGGACGGTGACGCGCAAGCAAGATCATCACATTGTCGACAGCGGCCCCTACGGCATCGTCCGGCATCCGATCTACAGCGGCATCCTGTTTTCGCTGTGGATGACCGCGCTCGATCGCGGTCGTGTCGAACCGCTCGCCGGCGCGGCGCTGTTGTCGGCAGGGTTGTGGATGCAGGCCCGGCTCGAGGAACAATTCCTTGCGCAGGAACTGGGCCCCGCGGAATACGCTTCCTACAGGGCGCGCGTGCCAATGCTGGCGCCGCTGCCGAAGGGACCGGGTGCATGATGCTTACGCCGTCCGGCGCAATCGCTGCAGCTTGGCTGGTCTGGCTTCTCACCTGGATTCTCGCTGCGGGATGGAGCGCGCGAACGGCTTCGCACCACGATTTGGGCGCCGAGAGCCCCAGCCGCGTCCTTACCCTTGCTGCCGTGGTGATGATCCTGGCTTCATACTGGCCGGTTGGAGCTGCGCTGCTGTGGCGCGTCACACCGGAAATCGCCTGGACGATGTTCGGTTTCGTTCTGCTCGGGCTTGGCTTCACCTGGGCGGCGCGGTTGCATTTGGGTCCGCTCTGGTCGAGCACTTCGGCGCCCACCGAGGATCACCGCATCGTCGATACCGGCCCGTATGGAATCGTGCGGCATCCGGTATATGCGGGCTTGCTTTTCGCCGCGCTTGCAACGGCTATCGCCAGCGGACGACTCGAAGCCGCCGCCGGCGCGCTGGTTCTGGTTGCGGCAATCTCGCTACGAGCAAAGCTCGAAGAGCGTTTCCTGCGGCGCGACGTTGGCGATGAAGCATATTCAAACTATCGCCGCCGGGTGCCGATGCTGATTCCGTTCGCGAAAATCGCCCCGGGCGCATCCGCGGAGTGAGGCGACGCGTCGATTGCGCACGCCCTTGGGCGCAGCCGGGTTGCGATATTTGTTCGGAAGGGGAGAATTGGATGAAACGGCTTGGCGTCTTGGCAGGCATGCTGCTGGCTCTGGCGGCGTGCGCGACCGCGCCTGCGCAGCAGAGCGCCGTGCAGCAGCGAGAATTTACCTCCGGCCGCATCAGCGTGGTGACGCGCGGCGCCGGGCCGGACGTGATTCTGATTCCGGGCCTTAGCTCCTCGCGCGATGTGTGGACGACGACGGCCGAGGCGTTGGACGATCGTTATCGCGTTCATTTGGTGCAGTTGAACGGCTTTGCCGGCGCGCCGGTTGGCGGCGCGGGCGAGGGTCCGGTTTCGGCGCCCGCGGCCGAAGAGCTGGCGCGTTACATTCGCGAGAGCGGCTTGGAACGTCCTGCGGTGATCGGCCATTCGATGGGCGGCACCATCGGCATGATGTTGGCGGCGCGTCATCCCGATGCGGTCGGCAAGCTGATGGTCGTCGATATGTTTCCGTTCATGGGCCAGATGTTCGGCGGCGCCGATGCGACGCCGGAGAGCGTGACGCCGATCGCTGACCAGATCCGCGCCGCGATGCGCGCCGTTCCGGAAGGGGTCGTCTCGGAGCAATCGCGCGCCGCCATAAACGCCATGGTGCGCACCGAAAGCGCCCGGCCGCAAATCATCGAGCATGCGCGGCTCAGTGACAAAGCCGTGTCGGCGAATGCCTTTCACGAACTGATCGTCACCGATCTCCGGCCCGAACTCACCAATATCCGCGCACCGCTGACAGTGCTTTATGTCATCCCGCCGAACCTGCCGTTCGCCCCGGAGCAATATGAGGGCTTCATGCGCGCCTCATACGCAAGCCTCCCCAACGCGCGCATCGTGCGCATCGACGATAGTTGGCACTTCATCATGATCGATCAATTCGATCGCTTCATGGGTGAGGTGAATACATTTCTGGCGGGCTGAGCCGCTGGCCGGAAGTAGCTGCGGCCCGTCTTCGGCCGGGAAACGCCGTAGAGTTAGCGCCGCTGAAATCCAGCCAGCACTTCGCACGTCCACCGCGCCGCCGTGAGCGCGCTGATGGCGGCGACGTCGAGCGAGGGATCGAATTCGGTCAGATCGACGCTGCGAACCTTCGGATGCGCGCAGATGAGGCGCGTTGCTTCGAAGAAATCCTGCACCGCAACGCCCCCCGGCCGCGCCCCTGGCGCGCCGGGTAAGGCGCTGCGCTCGACGACATCGATGTCGAAATCGACATGAATTGCGTCGCAGCGCGAAGCGAGTCGTTCGAGCGCATTGGCGGCGATGGCCGCAAGTCCTTGCGCTTTGCAGGCAGCAGCGGTGGCGACATAGATGCCGGCTGCCTTGGCCTTCTCATGCGCTTTCTTAGTGTTGGCGAAGGGAAGGAGGCCGACCTGGGCGATATGCGCGCCGGGCAGGCCGTCTTCGAGTAGCGCCTGGATCGGGTTGCCGTTAGTCAAGCCGCAATCGGTGTCGCGGAGATCGAAGTGCGCGTCGAGCGTCAACACGCCGACGTGTTGCAGCGTCGGATCGAGTGCATGGGCGCACGGGCGGGTCATGGCGTTGTTGCCGCCGAGCACGATGGTGAGGGCATGCGCTTTCGTCAGCGGCGCCAGGCGCTCGACGATGGGTGTGAACGCGTCTGCCGGTTGCAGCTTGGCAACGTCAGCATCGCCGGCGTCGAACACGCGCAGCGCCGAGAGATCGGTCTCGGTCTCCAGATCATAGACACTCATCCGCTTCATCGCCGCGCGGACCGTTGCCGGCGCCTGGTCGCATTTGCCAGGCGTGATCGAGCCCAGGCCAAGGGGCGCGCCGAGCAGGGCGACGGGCGCCCCCGCGTCCTGGGTCAGCAGATCGGCGGCAGAGAACCAGGAGCGGCAATCGGAGTCCGGAGTCATGAGCCGCGTTATGGACCGCCGGCGTCGCGCCCGCCAGCGCCGGTGTTTGCCGGCGGGACGCCGGCGGTCCATAAGACCGCGCATGTGGGACACGCTTTGGGTTGATGCAAATCTTGCGACGATGGCGCCGGGCGGCAAAATGTACGGCGCTATCGAACGCGGCGCGGTGGCGGCGAAGGATGGGCGGATCGTTTGGGTCGGCTTTGCGGCGGATTTGGCCAAACCGCCGGACGAACTCGCGCGCGAAGTCCGCCGCTGCGGCGGCGCATGGATCACGCCGGGTTTCGTCGATTGTCACACGCACCTGGTGTTCGGCGGCGATCGTGCGCGCGAGTTCGAGCTGCGGCTCGAGGGCGCGAGCTACGAGGAGATCGCCCGCGCCGGCGGCGGGATCGCTTCCACAGTGGCCGCCACGCGCGCGGCGACGCGGGAAGAATTGACGGAGAGCGCGGCGCGCCGCCTTGCCGGACTCACACGCGAAGGCGTCACCACGGTCGAAATCAAATCCGGCTATGGCTTGGATCTCGAAACTGAACTGAAGATGCTGGAGGCCGCCGGCGATCTGGGCGCACGGGCCAATGTGCGCGTGAAGCGCACGTTTCTGGGCCTTCATGCATTGCCGCCGGAGTTCAAGGAAGATCGCGCGGGATACGTACAACTGGTCGCAGATGTAATCATTCCAGCCGTTGCAGCGGCGGGCGCCGCCGATGCTGTGGACGCGTTCTGCGAACATATCGGCTTCACGGCGGAAGAGACGGATTATGTATTTTCCGCCGCACGCGCAAACGGACTGGAGGTGAAGCTGCACGCCGAACAGCTCAGCAATCAGCACGGCGCCGCACTGGCGGCGCGGCGCCAGGCGCTGTCTGCAGATCACCTCGAATATCTCGACGATGCCGGCGTCGCGGCAATGGCCAAGAGCGGAACAGTCGCCGTGCTGCTGCCGGGCGCGTTCTATTTTCTCCGCGAAAAGCAGCTGCCGCCGATCGAAAAGCTGCGCAAAGCCGGCGTCAACATGGCCGTCGCCAGCGACTGCAATCCCGGCACCTCGCCCATGACCAGCCCGCTCGCCGCGCTCAACATGGCCTGCACGCTTTTTCGCCTCACGCCTGAAGAAGCGCTCGCCGGCATGACGCGCGAAGGCGCCCGCGCGCTTGGGTTGCTCGATGAAGTCGGCACGTTGGAAGTCGGCAAAGCCGCCGATCTGGCGATCTGGAACGTCAAATCGCCGGCGGAGCTCAGCTATTGGCTCGGCGCGCCGTTGTTGATGGAGCGCGTGTTTGCCGGCGCACTCGCCTAATCGTCTCAGAGATAATGTTATCCGTCGCATCAAACAGGCGCTGGCGCTCAAAACTGGGGCCAACGTGGCGTCCTCGGAGGGCTAGATGGCGCGCGTGTTTGCTTCGATCGTGTTTGGCTGCCTTTTTCTGTCGTCGTGCGCCACGGCGCCGCGGGCGCCCTCGCAGAACACGCCGCTCGCATCCGCTATCGACGCTTACCTGCGGCCTTGGGCCGACGCGCGACAATTCTCGGGTGTCGTCATCGTCGCGCGCGGCGAGGAGCTGCTGTTCGAGCGCGCCTACGGCATGGCGGACTTTTCGACTGGCCGCGCGCACTCAATCGACTCCAGCTTCATCATCGCGTCGCTCAGCAAGTCGTTCACCGCTGCCGTGATCGAGCGCCTCGCGGCCGACGGCCGTTTGAGCTTCACCGACCCCATATCTCGCTTTTATCCCGATTTTCCGCGCGGGGGAGAGATCACTGTGGAGATGCTGCTGCTGCACCGTTCCGGCGTGGCGGGGGAAGACGATCTGCCGGACTACGAAGCCCTGCGGCTTCAACCGGTGACGCTGCAGCAGCAAGTTGCGCGCATCGCTGCGCGCCCGCTGCAATTCGAGCCCGGTTCACGCGGCAGCTACAGCAACAGCGGCTACGTCTTGCTCGCGGCTTTGGCCGAGCGGGCGAGCGGACGTGATTTCCGGACCTTATTGCAAGAAGCTGTGCTGGCGCGCATTGGCGCAAGCGACAGTGGCGTAGGCGACCCACAAGGGCGATGGCCCGATTCTTTCGGCTACGATCCCGGTCCTGCGCCGGACCTCGTAGTTGAGGCGAGCCGTGCGGTGCATCCTAGTCACTTTGTCGGCGCAGGCTCGATGGTGTCCGACGCCGATGATGTGCTCGCCTTCTTGCGCGCCTCCGACACGGGCGGTGCGCTCGATGTCACTGGCCTGCGCTATCCCTATGGCTGGGGCGTGCGTGAGCATCACGGTCGGCGCGAGATCGAGCAGACCGGGATCGATGACGGCTTCATTTCAGCCATGGCATTCTATCCTGACGAGGATCTCTACATCGTCTATCTGAGCAACATCCACTCAGGCGCATTCTTTCAGCGCGCTCACATCGACATTGCCGGCATCGTTTTCGGCCAAGCCGCTGCGCCCTTTCGCCCGGTTGCATTCGATGCCGCGCCGCGCGACGTTTCACATCTTGTCGGGCGCTATGATTTTCCGGATGCCGGGCCGCTGGCGATCAGCGCCAACGCGTCGGGCCTTTGGATGTCGTGGTTTGGCCAGACAACGTATCTCGACCCGATTCCCGGCGGCGCTTACTACAATCGCCGCGACGCAGTCGAAATGCGCTTCGAGTCCGCGAACGGTCGGCCTGCAGCTGCACTGATCTGGGGCGTGGGTGACGATGCCGTTCGGGCGCCGCGTATGCCAGACTAGCTACAGTGGACGCGATAGCCGGCCGGCGCTAAACGAGTGAAAATCTCGGAGCAGACACATGAATTCCCGCCGCGATCCGTCGCGTGTTATCCGTGCGCCGCGAGGCCTGGAAAAGTCGTGCAAGAGCTGGCTCACGGAAGCTGCGCTCAGGATGCTGATGAACAATCTCGACCCGGATGTGGCTGAGCATCCGGAGGAATTGGTCGTCTATGGCGGCATCGGCCGCGCCGCGCGCGATTGGCAGAGCTACGATCGCATCGTCGAAACGCTGCGGCGTTTGGACGACGACGAAACCTTGCTGGTGCAATCCGGCAAACCCGTCGGCGTATTCAAGACGCATGCGGATGCGCCGCGTGTGCTGCTCGCGAATTCCAACCTCGTGCCGCGTTGGGCGAACTGGGAGCATTTCGACGAACTCGATCGCAAGGGCCTGATGATGTACGGCCAGATGACGGCCGGCTCGTGGATCTATATCGGCACGCAGGGGATCGTGCAGGGCACGTACGAGACCTTTGCCGAGATGGGCCGTAAGCATTTTGGCGGCGATTGGTCGGGCAGGTGGATCTTGACGGCGGGTCTCGGCGGCATGGGCGGCGCGCAGCCATTGGCCGCGGTAATGGCCGGCGCATGCTGCCTCGCCATCGAGTGCCAGAGCGATCGCATCGATAAGCGGCTGCAAACGCGCTATTTGGACAAGCGCGCCGAGACGCTCAATGCGGCGATGGCGATGATCGAAGACGCGTGCGCGAAGAAGCAAGCGATTTCGGTTGGCCTGTTGGGCAATGCGGCGGAAATCTTGCCGGAGATGGTCAAGCGCGGCATCCGCCCCGATGCGGTGACGGATCAGACCTCCGCGCATGACACCGTCAACGGTTATCTGCCGGCTGGCTGGACGGTCGAACGTTGGAACAAGACGCGCGTGCAAAACCCAGAAGCGGTGAAGGAGGCGGCGAGCGCGTCGATCGCCGTGCACGTGAAAGCCATGCTCGATTTCCACAACATGGGCATTCCCACCGTCGATTACGGCAACAACATCCGCCAGGTCGCAAAGGACCAGGGCGTCGAAGATGCGTTCGCCTATCCCGGTTTTGTGCCGGCCTATGTGCGGCCGCTCTTCTGCCGCGGCATCGGGCCTTTCCGCTGGGCCGCGCTCACCGGCGATCCCGGCGATATCGCCAAGACCGACGCGAAAGTGAAGGCGCTGATCCCAGACGACCCGCATCTGCATCGCTGGCTCGACATGGCGAAGGAACGCATCGCGTTCCAGGGCCTGCCGGCGCGGATCTGCTGGGTGGGCTTGGGCCAGCGCCATCGGCTAGGGCTTGCGTTCAACGACATGGTGGCGAAAGGCGAGATCGGGCCGCTGGTGATCGGGCGCGATCATTTGGATTCGGGCTCGGTCGCTTCACCAAACCGCGAGACTGAAAAGATGCGCGACGGCAGCGACGCGGTGAGCGATTGGCCGCTGCTCAATGCGCTGCTGAACACGGCGGGCGGAGCGACCTGGGTGTCGCTGCATCATGGCGGCGGCGTCGGCATGGGCTATTCGCAACATTCCGGCGTGGTGATCGTGTGCGACGGCACCAAGGCGGCCGCAAAGCGCATCGCGCGCGTGCTTTGGAACGATCCGGGCACGGGCGTGATGCGCCACGCCGACGCGGGCTACGAAGAAGCGATCCGGTGCGCGAAAGAGCAGGGGTTGGACCTGCCGTCGCTGGATTGACGCCTTCCTTTGCGGGCGATGATGCCGCGTCAGCAGCCGTCAGGATCCAGTGTCCAACCGAGCAGTTCGCCGTCGTCAGCGCGCACCTCCGGCGCTTCGTAGCATTCTCCGCCGGGATTTTCGCCTGGCCCCCGGACGAAGAGTATGGGGTTGCCGATGACTACGTCCTCGCGCGCGGCGATGATCGTTGCGTTCGCAGGATCGGTGGTGGCGTGCGGGATAACGCAATCGACGGCCCGATCGTTGCCTGAAAGGCGTACGAAGACGTCCGACGCGGGGTCGATCGTTATAATGCGCGTGTCGGGCGAGAGCATGAGACACGCGTCGATCAATGGCAGACGCGCCATCAGGCTCTCTCGTGCATCTGGCGCAGAGCCCGCCGCCGGCTGTTGAACGCCGCCTTGCCCGCACCCTGACAGCGCCGCCAGAACGGTAATCGCCACTGCACGCATCTCACACCCCCGCTTGGACAAGATTGGCAACGCCCCAGACGATTAGCAGCTGCGCGGCCGCATAGCTCCACCATACCACCGGCGCCGTGACGCGCCGCACCGGCGCCTCCGGCGGCAAACGGAAGAGCTCCGCCGCGAGCACGAAGTCGCTGCTCAGGAAAAGCAATGCGCCGAGCATGGCCGGCCAGCCAAGCCAAGGCAGCCACATCGCGGCGACGGCCATGCCGGTGATGGCGATGGAATAAGGCACAACGCCCAGAGCCATCCAGCCAAGCTTCGGCGCCATCCAGATCAGAAACACGATCGCCGTTGCGATCACGACGGCCATGGCGATGTAGCGCGGCAGCAACGGCGTGTTGTCGCCGGAGAAAAACCAGACGGCGGTGAACATCAGCACATAAAGCAGCTGCGCGAGCAGGAAGGAGAGGATGCCGAGCGGCAGCAGCCATTTGTTGTCGAAGCCGAGAAAGAAGTCGCCCACCGCCGACAGGGCGATGGCCAGGATGAGCGGCTGCGGCGCTTCCGCCAACACCAAGGCGCCGGCGAACGCTGCCATGAACCCGGTCTTCACGACGGCGCGCAGCAGGCTTTGTGGACGGGGCAGGAAGTAAAGGCCGTACGCCGCCGCGGCGGCAACGCCAATTGCGGCGAGCGCCCAAGCGCCGGCGCCGAATTGCATCGCCCCCATTGGCCCCGTCCATTCCGTTGCGGTTCAGCTTGGAGTGGTATTATTGGACGACAGGGCAGGGGAAGCCAGATGAAATCCAGCTATCGGCGGCTGAGAGCGTTGGCCACGGCGTCGCTCGCCGCCTTGCTCGCCGCGTGTGTTACGCCGCCGACGGCGGAGGAGCTCGAGGCGCAGGCCTGGTCGGCCGCGGTGCAGGAAAATTCTCCGCGCGCTTATGAGCGCTATCTTGCCGCCTATGCCGCCGGTTTCCACGCGGGCGACGCACGAGCCCGCATCGAACAGCTCTTGGCGCAGGAGGCCGAAGCATGGGGAAGGGCGCGCGCCGTCGATACCGAGGCGGCCTATGACGACTATCTGCACGCCTTCGGCTGGGGTCCGAACGCAGTGCAAGCGGACCAACGCCGCGCCGTGTTGGCCCGTCCGCGTCTGGAAGCCGAAGAGCGCGCCGATTGGGAAGAGACGGCGCGAATCGATCGCGTCATCCAGTACGAAGCCTTTCTGAACCAATGGCCGGACGGCGCCCACGCCGCGGAAGCGCGCGAGCGGCTGGATTATCTTTGGACCACCGACGAAGGCGCATGGGTTCGGGCGCAGCGCCTCGATTCGATCGGCGGCTACGCCGATTTCCTGCGCGCCTATCCGCGCTCGCCCTTTGCCGCAGAGGCCCGCCGCATTCTGGACGATTATCGCCGCCGCGATGATTGGGCTTGGGACAGCGCGCGCCGCTACGACGACGTGCGAGAGTACGAGCGCTATCTGCGCGACTACCCGGATGGGTACCATCGCAACGACGCCGAACAACGCATCTGGCAATTGCGCGCCGACGATCGCCACGCCTGGGATCGCGCGGTGCGGCGGGATACGATCGAGGCCTACGAGTTCTATCTAGCTGTGCAGCGCAACGGCGATTATCGCGACCGCGCGCAGCGGCGCATCCGCACCCTGCGCGAGGCCCAGAGCAATCCGCCGCCGCAACCGCCGCCGCCAGGGACCGACCCCCAACCGCCGCCGCCGCCGCCTCGCCCCCGTCGAGACGACGATGGTAGGCCCAATCCGCCGCCACCGCCGCCCGAGCCGCCGCCACCGCCACCCGAACCGCCACCGCCGCCGCCAGAACCGCCACCGCCGCCGCCAGAACCGCCGCCTGTGAGCGATGAAGCGGTCACGGATCCAAACGCGCGCGATCAAACCCAGCCTGACTGACGTCACGCGAGTTTGCCTTCGCCTGCGCCGGCGATAGAAAGCTCGCGCCTGGCCTTGGAGGGAAACATGCGTCTTTCGTCGGATATCGCTGCCGTGGTGACAGGCGGCGCCTCGGGACTGGGCAAGGCCACAGTGGAGAAGCTCCGCGCCGAGGGCGTGAAAGTGGCGATCTTCGACCGCGACGAGGATCGCGGCAGGGCCAGCGCCGATGAGCTGGGCGCAACCTTCTGCAAGGTGGACGTCACCAGCGATGACAGCGTGGCCGCTGGATTCGAAGCGGCGCGCAAGGCCAATGGCCAGGAGCGCATCCTGGTCTGCTGCGCCGGAATCGGTTCGGCGATGAAGACGGCAAGCCGCTCGAAGGAGACCGGCGAGATCAAGCATTTCCCGCTCAACATTTTTGAACTGACCATCCAAATCAATTTGATCGGCACGTTCCGCAGCGTGGCCAAATCCGCCGCCGGCATGCTGACGCTCGACCCGCTCGAGGGCGGTGAGCGCGGCGCCATGGTGATGACGGCCTCGGTTGCGGCCGAGGACGGCCAGATGGGCCAGGCCGCCTATTCAGCCTCGAAAGGCGGCGTCGTCGGGATGACGCTGCCGATCGCCCGCGATCTTTCGGGCGAAGGCATCCGCATAAACACCATCCTGCCCGGCATTTTCGAAACGCCGTTGATGCTCGGCGCGCCGGAGAAGGTGAAGGAAGCGTTGGCGGCGAGCGTTCCCTTTCCGAAGCGGCTCGGAAACCCGCAGGAATACGCATCTCTCGCTGTCGAAATGATTCGCAATCCGTACTTCAACGGCGAGGACGTGCGGCTCGACGGCGCCATCCGCATGGGCCTTCGCTGAGGCCGAAGACGGCGGAATCGTTGATTTATGTGCATTTCCGCAGCGTGCGCGGCGGGTGCGCGTGCTGAAACCGCTGTAAATCAGCATTTTTGCGTTGCGACTCACTAGCGGTCATGCAAGGGAATCCGCCCGCAAGCGCCGAAAACCGCATGAAATGGGGCTTTTCGGCGTATTTCGAAAGAGACGCGGTCACGCTCCATCAAGAAATGAGTGGCATTCACTCGATCGCCGCCGCCGGCAAAGGCCTCACAAGAAGCCCGCCCCAGCGCCGGTTCGTTGAGTAAACCCACGACAACCTTTGGAAAGAGGGGAATGCAAATGGCCCGCAAGGCAGCGAAGAAGAAGGCTCCGGCCACCAAGAAATCCGCGGCGCGCAAGAGCGCCAAGAAGGCTGCGCCGGCGGCGTCGAAGCCGGTGCGCGTATCCGCAGCAGCCGGCAAGACCGTCACCGCCAGCGCGCTTCTGCAGTCGGTTGCCGATCACCTCGGCATCAAGAAGAGCGAAGCCAAGGCGTTGACCGAAGGCTATCTCGACGTCGTGAAGGCCTACGTGCTCAAGGGCGCGAAGGTGAAGATCGGCGATGTCGGCATGATCATGATCCGTCACCGCAAGGCCCGCATGGGCCGCAATCCGCAAACCGGCGAGCCGGTGAAGATCAAGGCCTCGAAGAAGCTGGCTTTCCGTCAGTCTTCGGTGATGAAGGCGCAAGTGATGGGCGGCCGCTAACGCGGCGCGCCACAGTCGCAAGCAGCAAACGATCCCTCGGGGTTGTCGAGACGGCCGGCGTGATGCGCCGGCCGTTTTCGTTTGAAGGCTCGCTGCTGAGCCGAGATCGCAGTCGCATTTGTAATCGTCGCTCTAGTTGCGTGCGACGCACGGCTTTGCGAGGCGACCTCGCGGCTAGGCGGATGCTGGGGACCATGTTACCACAAGGGTTGCGGCGGGGAGTCGCACCATGGCCAGCGTTCGACGCACCAGCACTGAGTTCCGCAAGCGGCTCTTGATCGGCGCCTCGGTTCTCGCCGCGGTCATTGGCGCCACACCGGCAGCCGCGCAGGACGCTGAAGAATTCGTCGAGGAAGAAGAGCCTATCGTCATCACCGGCACGCGGCTGGTGCGTCAGGATTTCGACGCGATCAGTCCAGTCACTACGCTCAGCGCGCAGCAAATCGAGCTGACCGCGACGCTGACCGCCGATACGCTTCTCAACGAACTGCCCCAGGTCGTGCCCGGCAATACTCGGACGTCGAACAATGCCGGCGGCGAGGATTTCGCTACAGTCGATCTGCGGGGTCTCGGCACCAATCGCACGCTCGTGCTGGTCAATGGCGAGCGCGTGCCGGTCGCCTCGACCTTCGGTTCGGTCGACATCAACACGATTCCGCCGTCGCTGATCTCGCGCGTCGAAGTGGTCACCGGCGGCGCGACGGCCGTCTATGGCTCGGACGCAATAGCCGGCGTGGTCAATTTTGTGCTCAAGGACGATTACGAAGGCGCCGAACTCAATCTGACCTACGGCAGCGAACTCGAAACTGGGAACTCAAGCGAAGTCGAACTCAATGGCCTGGTCGGCGGAGACTTCGCCAGCGGTCGCGGCAACCTGACCGCGTACGCCTCCTATTACAGCCGCGACGGCGTGTTTCAGAGCGAATATGACTACTCGCGCGTTGCCGGCGCCGCTTGCTCCAACGCCGGCGTGCCGATTGTGTGCGACAATGTCAGCGAAGCTATCGCGAACGGTTGGACGCTGCTGGCCCCCGCCGGCTCCGCTACGCCGCCTTGGGGCGTGATCAACAACGACGGCGCCAACCCGTTCCGCAATCTGTCCGTGTTGCTGCCGGCCACATTCGGCGCCGGCACGACTGATACCAACTGCGACGGCGTTCCTGGCGGCGCGGTCAACGGGGGCTTTCTGTCTTTCAACGACGCGGGGCAATTGATGCCGCGCAATTTCGCTGGTTTCTGCGGCATTCCCGAGCGCTCTGCGGGGTCCACGCGCTACAATTTTGCGCCCGATAACTACCTCATCCTTCCGGCCGAGCGGATCGCATTCACAACCAACGGGTACTACAGGATCACGGACGATCTGCGCCTCAACCTCTTCTTCACCTACAGCAATAGCCAAACCGACATTCAGCTGGCCCCGACGCCGGCGGGCGGTTTCGTCGTCAATCTGACGCCGGGCACGCAGGCTTTGATTCAGGCCAATGCGCCCGATCTGTGGATCGCCCTGCAAAGCCGCCCGAACAAGCTCGCTCCGTTCACCATCAATCGCCGCTTCACCGAAGTCGGTGACCGTGACGGATCTTTCGAGAACAACACCTTCTACTTCCTCGCCGAGCTTGCCGGCGACCTCTCGGCTAATTGGGATTGGACGCTTTCTGGGTCCTACGGCCACGTGCTGTTCAGCGAACGCCTCCGCAACGGCGTCAAGCGTTCGGCGGTGAACCAGGGCTTGGCGTCATGTCAGGATTTCACCGGCGCGCCGCTGGGGCCGCCGGCGCTGCCAAATTGCGTGCCGATCGACCTCTACGGACCAGGCACGCTGACGCCGGCGATGATCAATTTCGTTCGGCTCGACAATTTCGGCCGCACCACCGTCGAGGAAGGCCGCTTGACCGGTTTCATTCGCGGCGACTTGTTCGAGTTGCCGGCCGGCCCAGTCGCCACGGTGGTTGGCTTTGAATACCGCGACCTCTACGCGAGCGAACGGCACGACAACGACCAGCGCCTGGGCGACACGATCGGCTTCAACGCCATTCAGGATCAGGAAGGCCAGATCGACGTCTACGAATTGTATGCGGAGCTGGCGCTGCCGCTGCTGCGCGATGCGCCGCTAGCGCACGACTTAAGTCTCGAACTCGGCTATCGCCGCTCGAACTATTCTTCAGCTGGCGAGATCGACACCTACAAATTCGGCGGTGAATGGGCGCCCACGGAATGGTTGCGCTTTCGCGCCATGTCCAACGTGGCGACTCGGGCGCCGAACGTGTTCGAACTGTTCCAGGCCGGTGATGAGGATTTCACAGAATACGATGATCCTTGCAACGATGGGCAAGGCAACAATGCCGCCTGCATCGCCGCCCCCGGCGATGCCGCTATCAATCCCGCAGTATACCCCGGCTTCGTACAAGAGTTCGAGTTCGCCGACGCCCTGGCCTTCGGCAATCCCGATCTTCGCCCGGAGAGCGCGGACACGCTCACCTACGGCGTCGTCGTTGCGCCGGATTGGCCGCTGTTGCGCGACTTCCGCATGTCGATCGATTATTACAGAATCGAGATCACCGATGTAATTGCGCGTCTTGGCGGCAATTTCTTTCTCAACGACTGCTATGTGAACCTCAATACCGTGAGCTGCTCACGCATCCATCGCGATCCGGTCAGCGGCGAAGTCAGCTTGATCGACATATCGCGCTCCAACCAGGATTCCCTCTCCAGCGAAGGCTACGACATTCAAGTCGAATGGTCGGCGCCGCTCGGACCCGGTCAGCTCACGATCAATGAGCTCTATTCAATTCTTGAATCGTTCACGTTCAACGGTTTCGAATTCGCCGGGACGTCATCGACAATTGTCGGCACGGCGCTTTCCGACTACAAGTCAGTGTTGTCGGTCAGCTACGACATCGGCGATTGGACCGTGTTCGGCCGTTGGACCTATGTACCGGAAATGGACTATATCTTTGGAGGCGGAGTGACCCCAGCCGCCAGCTATATCGACGCCTCGTTACGATGGGACGTCACGGACAATTTCACGATTACTGCCAACGTCGACAACGTCCTGAACGAGGCGCCGCCCCAGATTCGGTTCGCCTTGCAGTCCAACACCGATCCGCAGGTCTATCGCGTGCTCGGCCGCACGCTCACGCTGTCGGGCCGTTACCGGTTCTAGTGTCAGGCCTCCGCTTGGCGGCCGAAGCGCTCGGCCGCGCGCGCCTTGGCCTTTGCGGCTTCGACTTCGCGATCCTTCGGCGGCGCGGTGGTCTCCAGTGACGTCAGCAAACGTTTGGCGGCGCCCAATACTTCGTCGACGGCCGTCTCGAACGCCGCTTCGTTGGCCTTCGAAGGCGCATTATATCCCGAGAGCTTGCGTACGAATTGCAGCGAGGCGGCGCGGATTTCCTCCTCCGTCGCCGGGGGATCGAAATTGAACAGCGTCTTGATGTTGCGGCACATGGGCGCCTCTCTCTTGCCGCACCATCAGTACGAGACGGCGCCGGCGAAGGGAAGCCGAGCCCGCGCGGCGGATTGAGGCAACGGACCTCGAGCGGCGTGATCAGCCCGCTCGCGGACGCAATTTCGGCAGCGACGGCAAACGCCTGCTGCGGTCTTGCGCCGACAAGGCGCAGAGCTGGGCAAACTGATCGAGCGAGTCAGGCTTTGAAATGAAATAGCCCTGCACGGCGTCGCATCCGAGCGTCGCAAGCACGGCCAGCGAGGTTTCGTCCTCGACGCCTTCGGCGACGACGGACATACCCAGTCCATGGGCAAGGTCGATGGTCGATTTCAGGATCAGGCGGTCCTTGGCGCATCGACCGAGGTCGCCGAGCAGGGACTTGTCGAGCTTGATTTCGTCGGCGGCGATTTGCTTCAGATAGGCCAGTGAGGAAAGCCCTGAGCCGTAATCGTCAATGGAGATGCGAATGCCGGCGGCCCTGAACGCCGAGACAGCCGACATGGCGGCGGCCGGATCTTCGATGATCGCGGTTTCAGTGACCTCGAAACAGATCTGGGACTCGCAGCCGCGAACGATCTCAACCGCCGCTGCGCAAAATTGTGCGTTACAAAGCGAGCGGCCGGAAATGTTGATGGAAATGCACTGATTGAGGCCTCGCGCGCGCAGCTTCGCCTGGTCCTGCACCACCCGACGCAACACCCAGCAGGTAAGCTCGTCGATAGCGCCGGTTTCCTCCGCTACCGGAATGAAACGCTGCGGCGAGATCGGTCCGTGAACGGGATGTCGCCAGCGCAGCAGCGCTTCCGCGCCCATGATCGCCTGCTCACCCCGGATCTTCGCCTTGGCCTGGTAGACGACGCTGAAATCGCCGCGGCCAATGCCGCGGCCGACATCCGAAAGCAGCGCCAGCTGAAGGTTTGGATCGACGATGCTGTCGCCGTCATAACCGACGTGGCGGCGCCGATTCAAATGGGCGTCGTCGAGCGCGAGAGTGGCGCGTTCGAGCAGCATTTCGGCGGTCGCTGCGCCAGCTTCTCCCGCTGCTGCTCCAGTGCGCAGGCTGATGTCGATATCCTGACCGTTGAGCGACACGGTGGCATCGATCTCAGCCAGGCCTTCGGCGCAAAGGCGGCGTGCGGCGGATTCGTCGGGCAGGGCCAGGACGGCGCCGAGAATCGAGGTCGAGATCTGAAAGCATTTGGCGCCGCCGAATTGATCGTCGAGCCGGGCGCATACGCTGCGCACCAGTTGGTTGGCGTTGCCGTAGCCGATGGCGCCGCGCAGGGTGGAGAAGCGTTCGATGCGTATGGCGACGGCGGCGACATATCCGCTGTCCGCCGACAATTCCCGCGCCAGCGCCTCCAACATCGCCCGTCTGTTGGGCAATTCCGTTTCCGGGTCGTGCAACGCGACGAACGTCAGGTGCGCCTCGCGCTGGCGAATCAGTTCGGCGGCGCGGTGTGTCAGCTCGAAGTTGATGCTCGCCGCAACGCAGAGTCCCAGAGCCAAGAGAACGAGCCCGACATTGAGACTGATTGGAGCGATCGATTGGATCAAGATCGATCCCAGCACTATGGCTGAAAAGATGCTGCAATGCAGAACGAGGATTCTGCCGAGTACGAGCGGCGCCCGTCGCGGCCACAACAATAGTAGTGCGAACACGGCGAGCACGAGCATCAACTCGTCACGGATATGGGTAAGGGCCCGCCCTTGCATCATGCTCTCGTAGGCGAGGGCGTGAATGTAGACGCCGGGCAAGGTCGGGCTGAGCGGCGTGGCGAATTCGTCGCCGAGTTCAAGCGCGGTGGAGCCGACAAGGATGGTCTTTCCTCGCACCATCGCGGGATCGAACCTGTTGGCCAGCACGTCCTGGAAGCTCAGGCGGGCGAAGCGGTCGGAGCGGATGCCGTAATCGATCACGAACGGTCGCGTCTGGCCGTAAGCCGCGCCGGCCAAGGCCGTGGCCAAAGACGCGAAATAATGATCGTCTTGCTGAAAGCCGCGGTAATATCGGCGAACCCGGCCGTCAGCGTCGATCGGGATGTTCACCGAAGCGATGACGGCGTGAGCAGAAAAAGCGGCGAGAGGCGAGTTCTGTTCGCCGCTGCGCTGCAGGAAGGTCGGCAACACCACCGAGCCGGGATCGAGTTCCATGGCTGTGCGCATGGCATCGTCGTCGCCCGGCGACGAGCGCACGCTAAAGTCCACGTCGAAACCGATGACGCCCGCGCCGGCGTCGCGCAGATTGGTGATCGCCCGTGCAAAGCGTTCTCGCGGCCACGGCCATTGCTGTGCCTCGCGCAGACTCCGCGCATCGATTTCGACGATGACCAGATCTCCGGTCGGCGCCCGCGCGACAATGCGCGAGCGCAGTTCCGCCAGCGCTTCGTCCAGGGGGCTCAAGGCTGCGGTCGCGTAGCTCAGGGCCAAGGCGCCGCAGGCCAGCATGAGAATCGCGTGCGCCCGCATGAAGCGGCCAGCCGCGCGCGCAGCCCCGCGCAGCCGCGCGAACCTCTCGTCGGGCCGGATCACGGCTTTGTATCGAGGCCGGCGATTTTCGAGAAGCCGCCAGGCCGCTGTCTCAACCAGCGTGGCACTTGCGCTTCAGGTTCTTCAGGCGCCCGCTTCTTCACGGCCTTCTTCGGCTGGCCCAGTGCAGCGAAACGTCGTGCGACGAAGAAGAAAGCGAAACCGATGGCGAACGAACCACCCAGGTACATGGCTATGAATCGGACCAACGCCATGGAATCTTCGGAGCCGACCTGATTGAGGCGCACGCCTGCAGCCTGGGCGCCTCGCTCCAATGCGAGCTGGCCCGCGCCGGCCAAGTCTGCGCCGGCGTCGGTGTTCAAAGATGCCTGGCCGCCGGCGGTGGATGCAGCATTGCCGGACTGGAAGTCGAGTTGGCCGCGCAGCTCACTCGTTTCTGCGGCGCTTTCGCCGACCTGTCCGTTCTGACGGACGCCGCCGTCGCCGGTTCCGCCGGATGCGCCTGAGCCTTGGTTCATCACCAGCTCACGCGGGGCGGAGTCGGCCACACTGACGCTATGACCGGCGGCTACATCGCGGGTGGCGCCGCCGTCGTTTGCCCGTACTTCGACCAAGCCTTGCGCGACATCTACCCGCTCGAAGCGGGAGTTCACCGTCACGGTAAAGGTCGTGCCCTTGACCACGGCTGCGAGGCGGGGGGTATCGACTTGGAAATGCTGGACCCGGCGCCGGTCAACCTGAAACAGGATCGAGCCCAGATTCTGCAAAATTCTGGTCATCCCTGGCGCGCTTGAGCGCGCAATGGTCATGCGGCTGTTGGCCGACATGGTCATTCGTTGCGCGTTATTCTCGATCGTGGCGGCGCTGGCGGCGCCCGTCGTCACGGTCGTGCCGGGGCGGAGACGCTCGTTGAGTCCGGCGTCGTGTGGCGCCCGCCCGGGTTCTCTCACTCGCACCACGCCGGAAAACGACGTGACGCGCCAGGCGGTGTCTTGGGCATATGCCAGAGACGGCGCAAGGGCGAAGCCAAGCCAAACCGTGGCCAGCGCAATAAGCAGTTTGTTAATCACGAGCGACAATCCGACCGGCCAGGAATTGAGCTGGCGCAGGTGGGATCACACTACAGCGGTGTGCTTAAGCTGTGGTAAAATGCTACTCGCTACGCGGTAAGCTCTACGAACACATCTTCGAGGTCGGGTTCTTCGATCGAGAGGTCTTTGATTGTCACGCCCTTGGCGCGGACGCGATCGAGCAATTCTTCGACCGAGTGCTCACTGGTGCGGTAAGTAAGCGTAAACGCCCCGGTCGACTTCATCGCGAACGTCACGTCCTCAAAACCGCCAAACGGCAGCGCGATCGGCGTCTGGGGCGTCACCACCAGCGTCTTTTGGTCGAGCCGCGATATCAATTTCGATGTCGGTTCGCACGCAATGACAGCGCCGTGATTGATGATGGCGATGGTGTCGCAGAGTTCCTGTGCTTCTTCCAGATAGTGCGTGGTGAGCACGATCGTGACGCCGGTCGCGTGCAATGCGCGCACATAGTCCCAAAGCTGGCGGCGCAGTTCGACGTCGACGCCGGCGGTGGGCTCATCCAACACCAGCACCGGCGGTGAATGCACCATAGCCTTGGCCACCAGGAGGCGCCGCTTCATGCCGCCGGAGAGCGTTCGCGCGTACGCGTCGCGCTTGTCCCAAAGGCCGACAGCTTTCAGGATCTCTTCGGTCTTCCGCTCGGTCTTCGGCACGCCGTAATATCCGGCTTGAATCTCCAGCGCTTCGGCGGGGGAGAAGAACGGGTCCATGTTCAGTTCTTGCGGCACGATGCCGATGGCGCCGCGCGCGTTCATTGGGTCGGCCTCGATGTCGTGATCCCAAATCGATGCTTTCCCGCCACTCTTCACGACGAGCCCGCCGAGGATGTTGATGAAGGTGGACTTGCCGGCGCCGTTCGGGCCCAACAAACCGAAAAACGAGCCGCGCGGAATGGCGAGGTCGATAGCTTTCAACGCATGCACGGCCTGACCCTTGCCTTGGGCGCGATAGGTCTTGTCGAGCCCCTGCGCCTTGATGGCGAACTCGGGCGGCGTCTGTGCTGGCGACATGGATGACCTGGGATTCCGCCGCATTGCGCGGGCGCGCGATGCGCTCTAGGTACGGGCGCGGTTCCAGCGCTTCAACCCAGGTCGGAACGAGAAATGGCGAAACTTAACGACAATCCGAGGACCGATCAGGCGACACCGGGCGATCCTGACGCGATCCCGGCGCCGGAAGTGCTGGAAGTGACCTCGCGCCGCGTGAAGTGCGACGGCGGCGGCGGCGCACTGGGCCACCCAATCGTCTATTACGATATGGGCGAAGAGGATTTCGTCGAATGCGGCTATTGCGACCGCCGCTTCGTCCTCACCGAAGGCGCTGGCGGCCACTAGCGCATCAGTGCATCCTGCCGGCGACGATCTCGATCTTGTTGCCGTCGGGATCGAGCACGATCGCGCCGTAATAATCCGGTCCAAGATCGGTGTGCAGACCCGGAGCGCGCACAGTCGCGGCGCCATGCTCCAGCGCGGCGACATAGGCTTCATCAACTTCCTGCTCCGACGTCGCACGAAAAGCGATGTGTGCGCCGAGCCCGGCGATGCGATCGTCATCTCCCGAATAGAGCCAGAACAGGCGCGTTCCGTGGCGGCCGTAGGCGAGTTCGTTTTCCTTCGACCATCTCTGCGAGTACCCAAGCGGGGCAAACAGCGCGTCGTAGAACCGCGCTACGGCTTCGCGATCGCGCAAATTAGCCGATAGCGCATCGAACATGAAACCTCCGGACCGCATTAGATTGGAGTGCTTCGCACTTCACGCAAGCGTGCGCGAAAAAGAAATCAGTGAAGTCCGAAAACAGCGAGGCCCAGATGTGGATCGTGCTATAGCGCAACGAACCGAGGAGGCTTCGCCATGTCTGCACAAAATGCTGCAACTTTTCACAAGCTGCATGAAGACCTGCTGATCCTGCCCAATGCGTGGGACGCCGCATCTGCGCGCATTGTGCAGGACGCCGGCGCCAAAGCGCTTGCTACGTCAAGCGCTGCGGTGGCCTGGGCGCAAGGGTATGCAGACGGCCATCACCTTCCGGTGGACAATCTTATCGCCGTGGTCGAGGCGACGGCGCGCGCTGTCGCCATTCCGATCACATGCGACGCCGAAGGCGGTTATTCGGACGATCCGAAGCAGGCGGCCGAGAATGTCGCGAAACTGATCGATGCGGGCGCCGTCGGCATCAATCTCGAAGATGGCAAGCAGCCGCACGAACTGCATCTGAGGAAGATCGAAGCGGTTCGCAGCGTCGCCGAGAAGATCGGCGTCAACCTTTTTATCAACGCCCGCACCGACGTGATCCTCAAAGCATTGGTTCCGGCGGAACAAGCAGTCGAAGAAACGCTGCGCCGAGCCGCCGCGATCGAACGGGCCGGCGGCAGCGGACTGTTCGTTCCCGGCATCGCCGACCCCGCCCAGATCAGCGCTGTCGTGCGGGGCACGAAATTGCCGCTGAACATCATGGCTCGCCCGGGCGCCCCGCCGGCGCCGCAATTGCGCGAACTGGGCGTCCGCCGCCTGAGTGCGGCGACTGGATTGTTCAACGCGGCCATGGCTGCCGCTCGCGAAGCGGCGGAAGATTTCCTCCGCGACGGCGATTCGGAAGCGCTGTGGCAGCGCCGCGGCAGCCCGCCCGATTACAACAAGCTGTTTGGCGGTTAAGTGCTGACCGCCGCGCGCGGAGCCCCTAGATAGGCGCATGCCCAAGAAAGACGCTCCGCGCCTCTACCTGATCGACGGTTCGGCTTACATTTTCCGCGCCTACCATGCGCTGCCGCCGTTGACGCGTGCGAGCGATGGGCTCTCCGTCGGCGCAGTGGCCGGCTACTGCAACATGCTGTGGAAGTTCATTCAGGAGATGAGGGGCGCCGAGGCGCCAACGCACCTCGCGGTCATTTTCGACAAGAGTGAAATTACCTTCCGCAATGAGCTTTATCCCGACTACAAGGCGCATCGGCCGCCGGCGCCGGAAGATTTGGTCCCGCAATTTCCGCTGATCCGGGACGCCACCCGAGCCTTCAACGTGCCGTGCATCGAGATGGGCGGCTACGAGGCCGACGATCTGATCGCCACCTACGCACGCCAGGCCGCTTCCGCCGGCGCGACCGTGCGCATCGTTTCGTCCGACAAGGATCTAATGCAGCTGATCGTCGATGGCGTGATTCAACTCTACGATCCGATGAAGAACCGCATTCTCGGCCCCGAATCGGTGATGGAGAAGTTCGGCGTCGGTCCCGACAAGGTGGTCGATGCGCAGGCTCTCATTGGCGACAGCACCGACAACGTCCCGGGCGCGCCTGGCATCGGACCCAAGACCGCCGCCGAGCTGATTGCCACATTCGGTTCGCTCGATGCGATCCTCGAGCGCGCCAACGAGATTAAGCAGCAGAAGCGCCGCGAAACGCTGATCAACTTCGCTGACCAGATTCGCGTCTCGCGCCAGCTGGTGACGCTGAAGGATGATGTCGAGGTCGAGGAGCAGTGGGAGAGCTTCGGTCTGCGCGACCCCGACCCCTCGATGCTGCTGCAATTCATCGACGCGATGGAATTCCGCACCCTGGGCAGGCGTGTGCGCGAGCACTTCGCCAAAGAGAAGGGGGTGGAGATCGTGGCGAGCTATGCTTCGGCCGTCCCGCCGCCGGCGTCATCGCCCGCCGATGATGCTGCGCCGCGGACGGGCCCCGTGCGCGAGCCGATCGAACGCGAATTCAAGCGCGACGCTTACAGAATCGTGCGCGATCTGCCTGCGCTCGAGGCTTTTATCGCGCGCGCCCGGGCGGCCGGCGCGGTCGGCATCGACACTGAGGCTGACGCATTCGACGCGCCGCGCGCTCAACTCGTGGGCATTGGACTCTCGATCGCCGCTAACGATGCGATCTATGTTCCGCTTTCGCATCGCGCCGCCGATTCTCGCGCGGGAGAGTTGTTCGCAAGTGAATTGCCCCTGGCGCCCTCCCCCCTTGCGGGGGAGGGCCGTGCGGGCGGCGCCCTCTCCGAAAAGAACACCGCCGTCACCCCCGCCGCCGGCCCCGGCCCGCAAGGGGGCGGGGAGATCATTCCATTCAGCGCAGCCCTCGCCGCATTGCAGCCGCTCCTGGAAGACGCCGCCGTCACCAAGGTCGGCCTCAACATCAAGTGGGACATCGCGCTTTTCGCCAAGCACAAGATCGCGCTCGCGCCCTACGACGATCCGATGCTCGCGTCCTACACGCTCTATGGCGGGCTCGACGATCACGACAAGATCTCGCTGATCGAGAAACACATCGGCCACGCGCTGACACCGTACGGCGATGTCGCCGGCAAAGGCAAAGCGCAGCAGAGTTTCGATCTCGTGCCGCTCGAGCGCGCGGGACTGTTCTCCTGCGAGTATGCGGACGCCGCGCTCAGGCTGCATCGCAAGTTGAAGCCAGAACTTGCCGCCAACCGGCTTATCACGGTCTACGAAACGCTGGAGCGCCCGCTGCCGCCGGTGCTCGCGTCGATGGAGCGCGAAGGCGTGAAGATCGATCCGCAAATGCTGTCGCGGCTGTCCGGCGATTTCGCGCAGCGCATGCTGCAATATGAGGCCGAAGCATACGGGCTCGCGGGCAAGGAGTTCAACCTCGGCTCGCCCAAGCAGCTGGGCGAAATCTTGTTCGATGAGCTGAAGCTTCCGGGCGGCTCGAAGACCAAGACCGGCGCCTGGTCCACCGATGCGGCCATTCTCGAAGATCTTGCCGAAGCGCACGACCTGCCGGCGAAGGTGCTGGAATGGCGCCAGCTCTCGAAGCTTCGCTCCACCTACACTGAAGCGCTTGGGGCCGCGATCAATCCTCAGACCAACCGCGTGCACACCAGCTACGCGCTGGCGGCGACAACGACAGGGCGGCTCTCGTCGAACGATCCCAACCTCCAGAACATCCCGATCCGCACCGAGGAGGGCCGCCGCATCCGCGAGGCGTTCATTCCCGAGAAAGGCAATTTGCTCGTCAGCGCCGATTATTCGCAGATCGAGCTTCGGCTGCTGGCGCACGTCGCCGAGATTCCGCAGCTGAAGCAAGCTTTCGCCGACGGCGTCGATATCCACGCGCGCACCGCGTCGGAAATGTTCGGCGTGCCGGTCGGAGGCATGCCGAAGGAGGTGCGCAACAACGCCAAAGCCATCAATTTCGGGATCATTTATGGCATCAGCGCCTTCGGCCTTGCGCGCAATCTCGGCATCGCCCGCGAAGAGGCCGCGGCCTACATCAAGAAATACTTCGAACGCTTCCCTGGCATTCGCGATTACATGGAGGAGACCAAGACATTCGCCCGCGCCAACGGCTATGTGAAGACCATCTTCGGCCGCCGCATCTGGGTCAAAGGCATTCAGTCGAAAAACCCGAGCGAGAGAGCGTTCGGAGAGCGGCAATCCATCAACGCGCCGCTGCAGGGCGCAGCCGCTGATATCATCCGCCGCGCCATGGTGCGGCTGCCGCCGGCGCTGGCGAAAGCCAAGCTCAAATCACGCATGCTGCTGCAAGTGCATGACGAACTCGTCTTCGAAGCGCCGAAGGACGAAGCGGACAAGCTCTGCAAGCTGGCGAAAGACGTGATGGAGGCCGCGCCCGAACCCGCGGTGATCCTGAGCGTGCCGCTGACGGTCGAAGCAAAAGCCGGCGCGACCTGGGGCGCCGCGCATTGAATCTGGTGTTTCTCCACGGACCGCCTGCGTGCGGGAAGCTGACGGTCGCCAAGGAATTGTCGAAGCAGCTTGGGTGGCCGGTGTTTCACAACCATCTCGTCGTAGATGCGCTCACGCCGGTGTTCGAATTCGGCTCCGCCTCTTTCGTACGGCTGCGTGAGGAATTTTGGCTGGCGGCGTTCGAAGCGGCCGCCATCGAGGGGAAATCCATGATTTTCACATTCGCGCCCGAACGCACGGTGCGCGACGATTTTCCCGATCGAGCGGCCGAGGTCGTGGAACGCCACGGCGGGCGCGTTCGCTTCATCGCCCTGACGTGTCCGCCGGAAATTTTGGCTGCTCGGGTGGAGTCTGCGGAGCGCGCCGCGCATGGCAAGCTGCGTTCGCGGGCGGTGCTTGCACAGCTGAGCGAACAGGGCGCGTTCAATTGTCCGCCGCTTCCGGCCGAAATCGTCATGGACACGAGCTGCGCATCGCCAGCGAAGGCGGCGGCCATCATTGCATCGCATCTCACCGACAGCCCCCGATAGGGTCTTGGCGGTTACCTTCGCGGCGCCATCCGCTGCGCGCTGACCGCGGTCAGCGCGCCGCCGTTGCGCTCACTCTCTTAAATTTGCCGCTAATCGCGTCTGGGGCGGCTGCTCCCTCGGACACAAGCCCGTGAAACACGCCCGCTAGCGCCGCAGGCCATTGACGGCTAAGACTGCCCCTACCAGTTCATTACGGCAAAGTCAGGAATCCGCCCGCCCATGCCGACCATCGCCCTTGTCGACGACGACGAGAACATCCTCGCCTCCCTGAAAGTGCTGTTCGAAGGCGAGGGCTACACCGTGCGCACCTATACCGACGGCGCGGCGGCGCTGGCGGCGCTCTCGGAAACGCCGCCGGATATCGCCGTCCTCGACATCAAGATGCCGCGCATGGACGGCGTCGAGGTGCTGCGCCGGCTGCGCCAGGGCTCGAACCTCCCGGTGATCTTCCTGACTTCCAAGGACGACGAGATGGATGAGGTGGTCGGCTTCAATGTCGGCGCCGACGACTACATTAAAAAGCCATTCTCCCAACGCCTGCTGAGCGAGCGGGTAAAGGCGCTGCTCCGGCGTACGCGCGCCGGCGCCCCCGGGGCGGAGGCGGCGAGTGACAAGAAGCCAATCGTACGGGGTGAGCTCACGCTGGATCCGAACCGTCACGCCTGTACCTGGAAAGGCGAACAGGTGCGCCTCACCGTCACCGAATTTCTCATCCTGCAGGCCCTCGCGCAGCGTCCCGGCTACGTCAAAAGCCGCGATCAGCTGATGGACGCCGCTTATGACGACCAAGTCTATGTCGACGACAGAACCATCGACAGCCACATCAAGCGGCTCCGCAAGAAATTCCGCGACATCGACGGCGACTTCGACGCGATCGAGACACTCTATGGCGTCGGCTACAGGTACAACGAGAGCTGAAGGCCTGCGGGCCTTCGCGCGCTCGCGCATCGCCCGCATCATCTTCATCTGGAATTTCGCCGGCCTCGCCTTTCTGATCTTGGGCGTGCTGCTGTTGACGGAAATGCGCGCCGGGTTGACCGAGGCTCAGTTCCGCAATCTGCGTACGCAAGGCGAACTGATCACCAATCTGCTGATCGAAACCGGCACCGTCGAGGGCGATCCGTATCCGTACGTGAACGAGAGCGCCGTCCGCTCCGTGTTGCTTCGAATCTTGCCGCCGATCGCGCAAGGCGAACGTCCGGGCGTCGGCCGCCCGCGCGTGCGGGTGTTCGGCGCCGACGCGCTGCTGATCGCCGATAGCGACATCATCTATCCCCGGGTCGACGGCACGCCGCTTCCCGATCCCGGCGACAAGCCCACGATAGGGGAGACGATCCAGCGCGCCGCCGCGCGCGTCGAATATCTGCGCCTCACGCCCTGGAACCCGACCGTAACGTTGGAGGAGGAGCATCGGCGCGCCATGCGCGGCGAGATCGTCCGCGGTGAGCGCTTGAACGAGAAGGGCGAACGGGTCGTCACGGTCACCGTGCCGCTGCGCCGCGTGCAGCAGGTGATGGGCACGGTGACTATCGAAAGCGCCGACGTCGAACGCATTCTCGTCGCCGAGCGAGCCAGCATGATCCCGTTCATGCTCGGCGCCACCGTGGCGATCTTTTTGTCTTCGCTGTTGTTGGCCCTGTTCATCGCCAATCCGCTGCGCCGCCTCGCGTTCGCGGCTGACTCGCTGCGCCTGAGCGGCGCCACCCGGCTTTCTCTACCCGATGTGTCGCGCCGAAAGGATGAGATCGGCGCGCTTGGTCATTCGCTCGAAGCGATGACCGGCGCGCTTGCCGATCGCATCGACGCAAATGAGCGATTTGCCGCCGACGTCAGCCACGAGATCAAGAATCCGCTGGCTTCCATCCAGTCCGCTGTCACCTCGGCGCAGAATGCGACGAACCCCGAGCAGCAAAAGCAGATGCTGGCCATCGTCGCCCAGGATGTGCATCGGCTCGACCGTTTGATCACCGATATCGCCCGCGCCAGCCGCATCGAGGCGGAGACGGCGAAACTCGACCTCGAGCGCGTCAATCTCGGCGTGCTGCTCTTCGAACTGACGCGCGCTTATGCGCCGGCGCCGGATGAAGAGGCGCAGGTCAGCGTCGTGTTCAACGGCGGCAAGCCCGACGGCGCCGTGGTGCTGGGCCAAGCCGGCCCGCTCGGCCAGGTGTTTCGCAATCTCATCGATAACGCACGGTCGTTCAGTCCGGCCGGGGGTATAGTTTCGGTCGGCGTCGAGATCGTACACGGCAAGGAGGGGGCGCGGGTGCGCGCCACGGTCGAGGATCAGGGGCCGGGCATACCGGCGGAAAATCTCGAAACCGTATTCGAACGCTTCTACACCCAGCGCCCTAAAGGGACGGCATTCGGCGGCAATTCCGGACTGGGCCTTTCCATCGCCCGTCAGATCGTCAATGCTCATGGCGGCCGTATCTACGCGCAGAATATTGACGGCCTGGGACGCGGCGAGCACGGCGGAGCTCGCCTAGTGGTGGAATTGCCCCTGGCGGGTTGAGGCGATCCGTCGAAAACTGCAATCGCAGTGTTGCTTTCGCTTCCGCCCGCAGCGGCTAAGCTCTATGTAGCACGCCTTAATCCAGGCCTACTGGCGGGTGGCGGGAGCAGGACGGAATGATCGGCATCGTGGTTGTGTCCCACGGCCGCTTGGCGGACGAATTCGTCGCCGCGGCCGAACACGTGCTCGGCCCTCAAGACCAGATGCGCGCTATCGCCATCGGCCCCAATGACAACATGGAAGAGCGCCGCGGCGATATCATCGACGCCGTGCGCGCCGTCGATCGCGGCGACGGTGTGGTCATTCTGACCGACATGTTCGGCGGCACGCCGTCGAACCTCGCGATCTCGGTCATCAATCAAGTGAAAACCGAAGTCATTGCCGGCGTGAACCTTCCCATGCTGATCAAGCTCGCGGAAGTCCGCGACAAGGTCAGCCTCCCGGAAGCGGCCCTCGCAGCGCAGGATGCCGGACGGCGCTACATACGAGTAGCCTCGGTGGAACTCGCCGGCGGCGCGGCCTAATACCGGCCGTCAACATTGGGCGGGGCCGATGAGCATCACGCGGACGCTGCAGATCACCAACAAGAAGGGTTTGCACGCGCGCGCGTCGCGCAAGTTGGCGGAACTGGCGCTGAGCTACGATTCGACGCGCATCAGCGTTCGCCGCGAAGGCGACGAAGCAGACGCCCGCTCGCTGATGGACCTGATGATGCTAGGCGCCGGAATCGGCGACGAGGTTGAGATCGAGGCGCGCGGCCCCCAGGCCGAAGAGGCGATGGCGGCGGTCGAGGCGCTGATCGCGGCGAAATTTCACGAGCAGGACTGAGGGCCCGGCGGTCTGCCCAGCCTTTGCCGCAATCTCTGCATCTGTGCGCTAGAGTTAAAAGGCGGGGATGCATGCGTTCGTTTGTTCAAGCCGTCGCGGCCGTTTGCGCCGCGTTGTTTTGCTCCGGCGCCGCAGCGCCGCAGCGCATCGAATACACGCTCACGCCGATTCTCGAGGGCGGCGCACTGGCCGCCGTTCAATTTGACCTGCGTTTCCGCGGCGAAGCCGACGGTGAAACCGCACTGCGCCTGCCCGGCAGCTGGGGCGGTCAGAACGAGTTGTGGAAAGCGATAGTGGGACTGACCGTTGTCTCCGGCGCCCAAATCCGCGATGGCGAAGGGCCTTCGCAGCGGGTCCTGACGCATCGCCCGAATGCACGCATACACGTGCGTTACCGCATCATCCAGGACTGGGAAGGAGTCCCGCGGGCCGAACTCGGCAACACTTATCGTCCTGTCGTCCAGCCGAATTATTTCCATTTCATCGGCGAAGGCGTGTTCGTCGCCCCGGCGGACGGCGACCATTCGTGGCCGGTTCGGGTGCGTGTGCGGCGCCTGCCGCGCGGATGGTCCTATGCTTCGGACCTCGAACATGGCGCACTGACGATCGACCGGTTGTGGTCGAGCGTGCTGGTCGCCGGTGACTTCCGGGTGCTGCGCGACCCTCGGACAGATGTGCGCGTCGCTGTGCGCGGCGCTTGGAGCTTTACCGATGCGGATTTCATCAACGAAGTCTCGCACATCATCGGCAGCCAGCGCGAATTCTGGTCAGATCAGCAGTCGCCTTACCTCGTCACCGTGCTTCATCTCGATGGTCCGGAGGGCTGGATTTCTGTGGGCGGCACGGGCCTTGGCGACGCATTCGCGTTCTTCGCCACGCCGAATGGCCAAGCCGACACCATCACCCGCACGCTCGCGCACGAGAGTCTGCACGCGTGGCTGCCGGCCGAGATTGGCGGCATGCCCCGGGAGGGAGAGGCGATCGATTATTGGCTCTCGGAAGGCTTCACCGACTTCTACACGGCGCGGTTGCTCGTACGCGACGGCATCTGGACGCCGGCGCAGTTCGCCGCAGATCTAAACGCGATGCTGCGCGCCTACGCGCAATCGCCCGTGCGGGCCGAGCCGAATACGCGCATTCTGACGGACTTCTGGAACGATCGCGACGTGCATCAGCTCCCGTATCAGCGCGGCCGTCTGCTGGCGATGATGTGGGACGGCCGCCTGCGCGCCCAGAATCGGAGCTTCGACGATCTGATTCAAGAAATGCGCGCACGCGCGCAGGCTGGCGATGATTCGATCGCCGCTGCTCTACTTCCGGATGCCGCTGCTGCAGTGGGCCTCGACCCGGGCGCGGAGCTTGCAGCAAACGTCGAAGCTGGCGCGCCAGTGCTGCTGCCGCAAGACTTGCTCGCGCCCTGCGGGCGCATCAGCACGCGAGAGGTGGCGAACTTCCATCGCGGCTTCGACATCGAAGCTACTCAAGCGAACGGCAATGTCATCGCCGGAGTCGATCCCGATCTGCCTGCCTACGCGGCCGGCATGCGTGACGGCATGATCCTGATCCGTCGCGACGCCGGTGAAATCGGCGATAGCGAACAACAGATCGCCTATGTTGTGCGCGACGGCGCCGCCGAGCGAACGTTGCGCTACATGCCGCGGGGACGGGACGGCTACACGCTAGAGCACTTCGCCCTGGAGGAGGGCCTGGGCGGCGAGCGTCTGCGGCAATGTATCCGCGTCCTCGGAGGTCCGTGAGCGACGGGATGCAAGGGCCTGCTCCGTTCGATTGCGAAGGCGCCGGAACCGCGCCGCCGAACTCACGTTGCTGGCTGGGAGAGGCGAACATGGACGCGCCGGACTGGCTGATAAACACCTTCGGCGTTATTGCCGGCATTTGTTCGATGACGAGTTTCATTCCCCAGATCGTCAAGATCGTTCGCGAACGCGACGCGAGCAGCGTGTCGCTGCGTATGTATGCGGTGACGACGGCCGGGTTTGTGTGCTGGACGGCGTATGGCGCGCTGAGCGGATCATGGCCGGTGACGCTGGCGAACGCGGTGTGCTTGTGCCTTGTCGTCGCCATTCTGTTTCTGCGCTTGCGTTTCGGCGACCCAGGAGGTTGAACACCGCGGTGGGAGGACGCAATGAAGAAGATGTTCGCCGCCGCCGCTGCGCTGGCCGCGCTCGGGGCCTGCAACCAACAACCCGAATCTGAGGCGCCGACGGTCGAACTCTACGCCATGGATTGCGGGCGCGCGACCTTCGCTGACGTCGGCATGTTCGCCGACGATCATTCGTTCGACGGCCAATCCCGCGAACTGGTCGCGCCGTGCTACCTCATCCGCCATCCGGATGGCGATCTGATCTGGGATACCGGTTTTTCGGACGCTGTCGCCGATGCAGCCGACGGCGTCGATATTCCGCAGATTGGCGCGCACGTCACCATGGCGCGGACGTTAGCGGCGCAATTGGCCGATCTCAGCCTCTCGCCGGCAGACATCGAATTCGTCTCATTCAGCCACGCCCACAGCGATCATACCGGCAACGGCAATCTGTTTACGGCATCCACATGGATCGTCGACGCCGACGAGCGCGCCTATATGTTTCGGCCCGAGGCGCGGGCGGACACGCAAAGCTTCAATTTCTACAATCAGCTCGAAAATGCCGAAACGCGGTTGATCGAAGGTGACGGCGACTACGACGTTTTCGGCGACGGCGCCGTCACCGTGATTCAGGCGCCCGGACACACGCCGGGCCACACGGTGCTGTTGGTTCGTTTGCGGAATGCGGGTCCGGTGCTGCTGACCGGCGACATGTATCACCTCGCCGAGAGCCGTGAGCGCCGCACGGTGCCGACATTCAACACCGATCGCGCCCAGACCCTTGCCTCGCAGGAAAAAATCGAGCGAATCGCCAGCGACACCGGCGCCCGCGTCATCCGCCAGCATGTGATCGAAGACTTTACCGCATTGCCGGCTTTCCCCGCCGCGTTGAACTGAACTCGAGCGCGGCGCCTGTGGCGCGAATATCTCGCGGATGCAGCATGGGTGGAGCACGCCTAAAGCGTGCAAATCCTAGGAAAAGCGTGCGTTCCGGTGATCGTGGGCGCATCTTCAACGCACCTCGCGAGGGAGGATGCCTATGATTACGCCTGCAAACCAACAGGCCATGATGAATTGGATCACGGTCTGGGGACCGCGCATCCTGCTTGCACTTGTCATCGTCATCGTCGCGCACTTCGCGGCCAAGGCGGTGAAATGGGCGATCGCGAAGGGCGTGGATCGCATACCCTTCTTTTCCCGCCGCGACGCCGCCGGCGCCGCCGGCGTGAAACCCACTGTCGATGTCGGCGAGCGTGTCGGCGAAGTCGGCTACTGGCTGGTCTGGCTGTTGGGGCTGATCGCCGCGCTCAACGTGCTCGAGATGGATGCGGTCGTCGCACCGCTGAACGGCATGGTGGCTGGTTTCCTTGCTTACCTCCCGGCGGTCGTAGGCGCGGCGCTGATCTTCTTCATCGGCTTCGTGCTCGCCACCATTGTGCGGCGCATGGTCGAAGCCACGGTGGAAGCGGTCGAACTCGACCGCCGTCTCATCGACGCCGGCCTGACCCACACGCCGAAAGGGCCCGGCCTGAGCCGGTTGCTGGGCTTGCTCGCATTCACGCTGATCATCATCCCGGTGGCGATCGCTGCGCTCGACGTCTTGAACATCGACGCCATCTCCAATCCGGCGCGAGAAATGCTCGAAAGCATCCTGTTGACGATTCCGCGCGTGATCGGCGCGGCGCTCATCGTCTTCATCGCCTATCTGATCGGCCGCTGGGTGATGACGCTGATAGAGGAGGGGCTGAAAGCGATCGGCTTCGACGACATCATCGCCAGCATTGCCAATGCCGAACCGATCCGCGTCGGTCGCGAGAAGATGGATCTGACGCCTGGCGTCGACACCATCAACTTCTCCAAGTTCCCGCCTTCGCGGATGATCGGTCTTGCCGTGCTGATCGGCATCGTCCTCTTCGCGGCGGTGGAAGCGGCGCGGTTGCTCGAGTTCGGCGCCATGGCGGCCATGCTCACCCAAGTGCTCAACTTGGCGAGCAGCGTGCTCTTCGGCGCCATCATCATCGCGCTCGGCATCCTGTTGGCGAACATCCTCGCCGCGGCGGCCCAGCGCGAGGGCAAGCCCTCGTCCGAGATCATCTCGACGATGGTGCGCTGGGGCGTGATCGCGCTGGCGACGGCGGTTGGCCTCTCGTTCATGGGGCTTGCCAACAACATTATCGCGCTCGCCTTCGGCCTCATCCTGGGCTCGGTGGCGGTGGCGGTGGCGATCGCCTTCGGCATCGGCGGCCGCGACGCGGCCAAGCGGATGCTCGACCGCTGGACCAGCGGGGCCTAGCGCCGACGCAAAGCACTGAAGAAACCGAGCCGCCGGGTTACCGCCCGGCGGCTCTTTCTGTCGGGCGCCCGCATTGTGCGGTTTGCCAGCCCCAATTCCTTTTGCTACATCCCGGCCGTCCGCCGAGGAGCGTTGCGACGGCCCCCTTCGTCACGAAGGCCAGCCGCCAGGCTCGACGGGCTTTCCCTTTGGAAAACGACGCTCGCCGCTTTCGAAGGAGGGCGCGCGATGAGCGCTAAAGATTATGTGGTGAAAGACCTTGGACTGGCCGCGTGGGGCCGCAAGGAGATCGAGATCGCCGAGACGGAAATGCCCGGGCTGATGGCCGTGCGCAAGGAGTTCGGCTCGAAGCAGCCGCTGAAGGGTGCGCGCATCGCCGGCTCGCTGCATATGACCATCCAGACCGCGGTGCTGATCGAAACGCTGCAGGCGCTGGGCGCCGAAGTGCGCTGGGCTTCGTGCAACATTTTCTCGACCCAGGACCATGCCGCTGCGGCCATTGCCGAGCGCGGCACGCCCGTGTTTGCGGTCAAGGGCGAGAGCCTGGAAGAGTACTGGGATTACACCCATCGCATCTTCCAGTGGCCGAACGGTCAATACGCCAACATGATCCTGGATGACGGCGGCGATGCGACGCTGCTGTGCGTGCTCGGTCCGAAGGCCGAGAAGGACGCCGACTTCCTGGAGCATCACTCGAACGAAGAAGAGCAGGCGCTGTTCGCCGCCATCAAGCGCTACCTGAAGGAAAAGCCGGGCTTCTACGAAGCCATCCGCGCCTCGGTGAAGGGCGTTTCGGAGGAGACCACGACCGGCGTGCACCGTCTCTATCAGATGGCGCAGAAGGGTGAATTGCCGTTCCCAGCCATCAACGTCAACGATAGCGTCACCAAGTCCAAGTTCGACAATCTCTATGGCTGCCGTGAATCGTTGGTGGATGCGATCCGCCGCGGCACCGACGTCATGCTCGCCGGCAAGGTCGCCGTTGTCGCGGGCTACGGCGACGTCGGCAAGGGCTCAGCTGCCTCGCTCCGCAACGGCGGAGCGCGCGTGCAAGTCACCGAAGTCGATCCGATCTGCGCGCTGCAGGCGGCGATGGAAGGCTACGAAGTGGTGACCATGGAAGACGCCGCGTCCGAGGCGGACATTTTCGTCACCGCCACCGGCAACAAGGACGTCATCACCGTCGAACACATGCGGGCGATGAAGAATAACGCCATCGTCTGCAATATCGGTCACTTCGACAGCGAGATTCAGGTCGCCGGCTTGAAGAATTTCAAGTGGGACGAAATCAAGCCCCAGGTCCACCACGTGGAATTCCCGGACGGTAAGAAGATCATCCTGCTTTCCGAGGGCCGCCTGGTGAATCTCGGCAACGCCACCGGCCACCCGAGCTTCGTGATGTCGGCGTCATTCACCAACCAGACGCTCGCGCAGATCGAACTCTGGACCAACGGCAAGGCCTACAAGAACCAGGTCTACACACTGCCGAAACATCTCGATGAGAAAGTCGCCACGCTTCACCTCGACAAGCTCGGCGCCAAGCTCACCAAGATGAGCAAGGAGCAGGCCCACTATATTGGCGTGCCGCAAGCCGGCCCGTTCAAGCCGGATCACTACCGCTACTGATCCTTCTCCTCGTGCGCGCATCGTTGTAGGATGTGCGCACGAGGTCTGGGCGTGCTCAGCAGGGCTCTGCTTTCGGCGACGCTGATCGGCGCAGTGATGAGCTGCGGCGAAGCGCCGACGACGCAATCCCAAGAGGCGCCGTCCGCAGCGCCGCGCCCTCCAGTTATCTCCGACCAGCACCAGTCGGGCGAAAGCACCGCTTATGCCGACTGGACGGAAACCCGCGCTCTCACCTGTGAGCATATGCGCGGGGAAATCGCGGCCGGGCGTCTCAACGCCGAAGGCCCTCCATCCGAGCCGCCATACAGGCCGGAATATTTGCCAGGCTTTACTGCGCCTTCGCTCACGCCAGCCGACGTCGCGATCGTGCGGCGCCTGTTTGGGCGGCCTTGCGAAGGGTTAGAACGAATTTGGGCAGCGCCGATGTCGGCCTTCGACATTCCCGAAGACCAAGTGTTCGTGAACTTTGCCTTGATCATGCGTCCGATGACGCTGCAGCTTCCCGACGGCCGCGCTGTGATGCTCGCGCCGGCGATGCCCGGCGACTCTCACGCGACCGAGGGTTTTCATGCCGCTTATGTCTTGGGTCTGGATCAACAACGATTATTCGTCATGACCGGAGGCGGCACCTTCGGCTATCCAGGCAGACTGAGCGTGCCGTTGCGCCAGCCGCTTGGCGCGTTTCATGTCTGGTTGGAGGGCGGCGGCACGTGGCAGGGCCACACCCAGGGTTGGGCTGGGATTACGGATTTTGCCGGCGCTCTTCCGCGAGCCCGCGGCAGTTTTCTGACCTACGGCGACATCCCATGTGACAGGTACGCGCAACAAGACACTGGAGACGCCCTCTGCCGGGGTGCAACCGAGTACTCGCTAACTTCAGTCGACTATTCCGACAACGGTGCGGACGAGCTGATCCTCGTATGGTCGCTGGAAGCCTATGATGTGGCCGCAAGCGGGGCGCGGGTAAATCGGCGGACCACAACGCTCGCTGCGCATTACGAGCTCCGAGACGACGTGTATCATCTCACCGAAGGCGCGGAGCCGCCCCGCGTGTAGTGGTCTCGTCTTCTAGCGATCGCGCGCATCCAACGCGCTCAGCGATGAAACTAGCGCGCCATCGATGCGCCCCGTCAGCGCCGGCAGGTTCGGGTTGTTGCCGAGGCCGCTGCGTCTAAGGTCGGTCCAGTAGAAGTCCAACTCCAGCGCGCTGCCGCGTGCACGGATGTGCGGGCGATCGAACAGAAGCGGGGCCCGCGCCGTACCGTCGCCAAGGCGCAAAAGTCCAGTAATCGGCGCACCCAACGCCGCATCGACGACGATCGCACAATTGGCGCGCCCGAGCACCACCAGCGACGAAGCCGGGTCGGCAGCAAGCCAGATGGTGTTTTCGTAGGCCTGAGGATCGATTTCCTCGGGATTGTCGCAGGGGGCGAAGCGCTCGGCGAGCGCAAGCCGGTCCCATGCTAGTGCGCCGTTTCGGTTTACCGCAGCCAGAGACAGGTCGGACAGGGCCAGCACCAGGACGTCATCGTCAAGCCAGACGACGCCGCGCAGCTCGCCGTTATCGATCGCAAACGGCGTACGTGTAAGGTCGGCGCCGTCAAAGCCCGAGGTGTAGAGTCCGTCCGATGTCACCAGCGCGAGCGCAGTCCCTTCCGGATCGAACGATACGTCACGGATGCGGCCGATAGTGTTGAGCGCCGCGGGCGCGCTCCACGCGGAAAATCTGCCGTCGCTAGCGATGAACAGATTGCCGGTCACGGTGACCGGCTCCGGATAGGGCGCTGCCGGGTCGTTTTGCCAAGCCAACTGCTGCCGCGCCCAATCGGCGGAGTAATCCAACATCCCGACCGCGAAGCCGAACGCAGCCGCGGCGCGCCCATCGGGCGATATCCTGACCCCGCCAAGCATGCCCGCCATGAGCGGGTAGGAGAAGGTTCGGCAGCCGCCCTCACGGAGATGGGTTGCGCAGAACGCCCAGCTCTCGCCGGCCATGCCGTAGTCCTCGGAGCCCATGGCGAAAGCGCCGTCGCCGCGGGCTTGACCTTGCACGCCGTACCAATCGCCGTCTGAAACCAGTCCACGTGCGAATAAGAGTTGCAGCGCTTCGCCGCTAAGTCCGGTAGCGCTGGCGAACGTTGTCTCGATCCAATCGGCCGTAATGCGGGCAGCCGGTTCGCTGCGCCACAACATCGCTTCATCTCGTGACGCCGGAAACGCCAGGGTCTGGACCGGGCGGATCGCCTCGGAGCTTTCGCCGAATTGACAGGGCGGGGGCCGCCCGAAGGGCAGATCGCGGTCGCTGCGTTCGAAGATCGCCGCCCCGCCGGAGCCGATCCGCCATCGCGAATAACTGGTCCCGCCCATGGTCGCGCCCGCCTGCGTGATGCCGAGTATGTCGAAACCACCACGGTCGTTCGTCTCGACTGCGCAGGGCATGAAGCTGCTGCCGGCAGTTTCACGCGCGGTCACGGACCCAGTTTGCGCGTCGAATACGATGATCGCGTCTTCTTGGCTCATGAGGGCGATGAAACGGCCGTTGTTCGTCCACTCCGCCGGCGCGAACTGGCCGAGGTCGTGCAAGTCATCAGCGCCGCGCACGTACGCGTGTCCGTTCCACTTGAACGGCGTCCACGGCGCTAACGGCGCCGTCACCTCGCGGAGCGGAACCAAACCGGCGGCGACGGTATGGACGCGGTCCAGCGTGACGACCTGCGGCCGGCCAGCGATGCTGCTCAGAAGATCGACGCCCTGGCCGACATCGCCGTTGCGCAGCTGTTGAGCGGCCAGACGCTCAGTCACCCGTCCTGCTTGAAGCCGAGCCTCGGCGGCGTTCCGTTCCGCCAGAAACGCAAAACCCGCTGCCGCAAGTCCAAGCCCGGCAAACAGCACCGCAAGCGCGGCCACGCCGCGCATGCGCCAGCGTTGGGCGACCCGCTCCCTCTGAATGAGATCGTCCAAACCGACACCGAACAAGCCGGCGACGAGCTTGAGTTTGGCGCCTTCGTGCTCGTCTTTGCCCGGACGAAAATCGGCCGCGATCGGCTCACGCGGCTCAACCGCCTCCGAGATTGCGCCATCGGCGCTCACCTGGCGCAACAGGGCGCGGGGAAAACATTCATCGGCTTCGCTCAGCAGGCGTTTGCCGATGCTCTTGCCGGCGGCGTGAGGTTCGCCTCCGGCGATGGCCGCCATAATACGATCGCCACGGCCAAGCGCTTTGAAATACCGAATCTCTTCGTTGACATACGTGCTTTGCGAAGAGCGCGGCGAGCACAATACGATCAGCGCGTCGCTTCGCTCCAAAGCTGCGCGGATTTCGGCGCCGAGGTCATGGTCCGCGCCGAGTTCGGCGCGATCGCGGAAGACTTTCCCGATCCGCCTTCCGATCTTTCCGTGTACTGCAGCTTGGCCCACCAACGAGCCCGGCGTGCGATAGGCTTCGAGCTTGCGGTGCAGCCAAGACGCAAGCTTCTCATCTGCGTGGCTGTAGCTGATGAAGGCAGCGTAGCGGCGTTCTGCGACCATTAACCATCCCCCCAGCCTCCACCCCTAACCCTCGCGGCGCCTCTAGGCAAATGCGGCGTTGGCGCTTCAGCGTCCGTGCTCGCATCGACGCGAGGGCGGAATGCTGGCAGGCTTGGGCTGCATGACCGATTTTCTTCTCGCACTGCACCTTGTCGGCCTGATGCTGGGCGCCGGCGGGGGCTTCGGCAGCATGATCGTGCAGCGGGAAGCCGCTGCACGGCCGCCGGAAATCGCCAGCGTGCTGCGTTCGCTTGGCCCGGCGATGGCGAATCTGTCGGGCATAGGATTGATAGTCATGCTCGCGACCGGCTTCGTGCTGGTATTCTTGAAATACGATGGCTTTGCTGATCTACCGGCGGCATTCTGGGCAAAGCTCGTGTTCGTGACAACGCTCACGCTTGCTTCGATCGGCGCACATTTGAGCTATCGCCAGATCAAAGCCGGCAATGTCGCGGCCGCGTCACGCCTGCCGATCCTCGGTCCGACCGCCGGAATCTCTTCAATTCTCGCAGTAATTCTCGCGGTGCTGGCGTTTCACTAGCGCCAGCCAGCGTTGCGCGCGGCCGCTTCGCCCGCCGCGTCGAGCGGCTCGCCGGCGATCATCTCATCGACCGCGGCGAGGATTTCCGCCGAGGCGCCCGCAGTGCGAACTTCGCCGCCGCCGACGCTGTGCGATGTCATCGCCACGTCCCATCCGCTCTCGCTGCGGCAGGCGAGGCCGGCTGTCTCGCCGCGCGTGAGTTGAAAGGTGCGGCAATAGCGCCCCTCCCGGGTGCGGAAGCTCAGGCCGATTCGCACCGCGCCAGCTTGGTCGCTTGCGAGCTGGGTGTTCAGCGCTTGTGTCAGCGCGCCGCGCGCTGCGAGGCCGGTATCGGTTGCGGCGATCAACGGCGCTTGCGTGTTCATCACGCCAACTCCGATCAACAGTCCTGCGGCGATGCTTGCCGCCATCGCGCTCCATTCGCGCATCGACCACTTCGCAGCGCGCCGCTCCGCCAAGTTGACGACATCCGCTGCGCGCGGCGCCGCCGCTGCGATCAGCTGTTGGGGAACCGGTTCGTCCAGAGCGCCATCGAAAGCCGCCGCAAGCCGCGCCCGCATGTCTTGGTGCATCGCCACTTTGGTGCGGGCATTTTCGTCGGCGGCGATCGCCGCCTCGATCTCGGCGCGTTCGGCAGGGTCGAGCTCGCCATCGGCGTACGCCATCAATTTTTCGTCGCTGATGCTCATCGCGCATCTCCCAGCATCGTCTGCAGCGCCTCGCGACCGCGGGCGATGCGGCTGGTCAAGGTTCCGATCGGCACCCCCAAAGCCTCCGCCGCCTCGCGGTAGGCAAGGCCTTCCACGCAGACCAGCGCGACCGCTTCACGCTGTTCTTCGGGCAGCTTGCGCATCGCTTTCCAGACGTCATCCATTTCCAACTTCGCGTGCACCCTTGCTGCTCCGTCACTGCCGATGCGCTCGCCTTCTTCGGCCGGCGCGAATACTTTGGCCCGCCGCGTCCGCGATCGCGCCTCGTCGATCCAGGCATTGCGCACAATGCTCAGGAGCCAAGCGTCGAGCCGGGTTCCCGGTTCGAACTGGGCGAGCCGCATCAGCGCGCGCTCAACCGCGATCTGGACGATGTCGTCCGCATCCGCCACGTGGCCCGTGAGGGCGCGCGCAAACCGCCGCAGACGCGGCATTAACGCGACGATCTCAGCGCGGGTCTGATCGGCTGCGCTCGCCATCTAAGTCCCTAACGGTTCCCAACCCTGTTTTCTTCCGACCGCTGCTGCAATGCATGCTAGATGGACGTGAAGGCCTGAGTCACACGTTTCTATCGGATGAGCAGGATTGTCGCAGCCATAGTCGTCGCCTTAGCGCTGGCGTCAGCGCAGGCAGCCGCGCAGCTGAGCCTGCCTCAAGTCAATGTTCCGGGCGTTCCCAGCGTGGGCGATGCCCTTGGGCAATTGCCGGAGGCCGAACAGGCGCTCGATCCGGCGCTTCTCCGTGACGTCCGTCAGCTGCGAATCCGCGAACTGCTGCGCACGCACCGGCGTCAACTCGAGGCCGATCCGGACGGGCAGCCGATCATCCGCAGCCAAATCCTGGCGCTGGCGCCGAGTGAGGCGGCCCTTGCTGCGGCGCGGGCCGCAGGATTCACCATCGTCAGCACCGAGCAACTCGGCGCATTCGGCGCCATGGTCGTGTTGCGGGCCCCGCCGAATCTTTCCACTCGCCGCGCGTTGCGCTTGCTGCGTGAAGCCGACCCTGACGGCGTATTCGATTTCGATCACCTTCATATCGAGTCCGGCGGGTCGGAGCCCGCATCCGCCGCTGCGGGCGCAAACGGCGGCGGTGACGGGGTGCGCGTCGGCTTGATCGATAGCGGGGTAGACGCAGGAACGGCCGTAGCGGCCCAGCGCGGGTTTTCCGGCGGACAGGCGGTAGCGGGCGCGCATGGCGCAATCGTGTCGTCTCTCATTCTGAGTACTGCGCCGCACGCGCGGCTCTATGTTGCAGATATTTACGGAGGCTCGCCGGTGGGCGGAACGTCGTCAGCCATGGCGCGGGGTTTGGCCTGGCTCGCCGCCGAGCGCGTGCCGGTGATCAATGTCAGCCTGGTGGGCCCGCGCAACCGCATTGTCGAAACCGCCGTCGAACATCTTGTAGACGACGGTTTTCTCATCGTTGCAGCGGTCGGCAATGACGGCCCTGCCGCGCCGCCGCTCTATCCGGCGGCGTATGATGGCGTCATCGGCGTGACCGGCGTCGATCGCCGTGGCCGCGTGCTGGTGGAGGCGGGGCGGGGCCCGCAAGTCGATTTCGCCGCGCTGGGCCTGGCTGGGCGCGTGCGCGGAACATCATACGCGGCCCCGATCGTCGCCGGGATGCTTGCAAATCATGCCGGCGATCCGAGTTCGCCCAATGCTGCTCGCGCGGTAGGCGCGCTGTCGCGCCAGGCTAGAGATCTCGGCGCGCGCGGACGCGATGATGTCTACGGCGCGGGACTTGTTGCGCCTGCTGACTCAGTAGCGGCGCGCTGAAGCTTTTGCGGAAGAAGCGGGAGTGCCCAGCCGTTCATGCCTCGAAGCCAGCCGTTGCTGGCGCGTTTCGAGGAGTTTCCAATGAAGATGAACGTTCTGATCGGTTCGGCCGCCATCGCGGCGCTATTGTGCGCGACGCCGGCCTCTGCGCAGATTCTCGGCGGCGCCGGTTCGGTCACTGGCGGTGTAACCGGCGCAGTCGATCGCACGACGGGTTCGGTTTCAGGCAATGTCGGCGGCGCCGGTTCGATTACCGGCGACACTTCGGTCGTGGATCAAACCACGGCGCGCGCGCAACGCGAGGCGCGCCGCGCCGAACGTCAAGCCCGTCAGGCCGCCCGCGAAGCGGAGCGTCAAGCGAGCGCAACTCGCACAGTCGACGCCGCCGCTTCGGGCGCCGCCGGCGGCGGTCTCGATGCGGGCCCGGTTTCGGGTAGCGGTGAAGCGGCTGGCGCGCTGGATGGCGGCGCCAGCATCGATCCGAGCCAGGCTACCGGCCGAGTCGCGTCTGCAACCGGACGCACAGCACAAACGGCCGGCAACGCCGCCAACCGGGCGCGCGGCGCAGCGAACGGCGTGCGCAACCGCATCGGCGATGTTTCGATCGATGGCGAAGCTGGCGCCAGCGGATCGGCCTCAGCCAATGAAGACGGCGCACTGGTCGAAGGCGACGCCGACGCCGAGGCCTCCGTGGACCGCCATCCGCGCTAGGCGGACAGGCAAAGCGGCGGCGGGGCTCGATCGCGCCGCCGCTTTGCCGCTGCTTCCGGTTTTGAACCTCATTTCCTCTGCGGGCTCCAATTGCACCGTCGGCTCTCGGCGGGCATGTAGCCCGAGATGCTCGTCCGAACGACCCGAACCTTATCCACATGGGTGCTGCGCGCGCTGTTCTACGGCGCGCTTTTTGGCGTTGTCGTTCTCGCCCATCTCGCCATTAACGGGGCGCTGCGCGCACAGGGGTGGAGTGGCGGCGTGGCGTTGGTGGTGGCCGGCGTCATCGTGCTTGCCTTCGTCATTGTCACAAGCAACGTCGCCGAATGGCTACGTGATCGTTCAGATGAACGCCGCGAGTTGCAGCGCGCGCAGCAGCGCCTGCCTAACGGCCCGTGCTGCGTGGTCTGGCGCGCACCCGAAGAAAAAACCTTGCGTCAGCTGCTGCGAGAGGACGACGATCACACCGACATGCCCTGGGATCTCGTTGGGCCTCTGCGCGCCCGCTATCCGCGCCTCGCGCGCCGGCTCGGCATCGAAGGGCTCGCTATCGCGGAGTTCGAAGTCGGCGCCGACGGGCGCGCCAAAAACATTCATTGCGTCGACGCCTGGCCGTCGGACGTGTTTTTCGACGCCGCGCGCGAGGCGCTGCAACATGCGCGCTTTCAGGCCAAAGGCGATGTCCATGTGCGCTTCGGCGCAAGCTACAGGATGCCGTTCGTGTTTCGCATCGTCGGTGCATCGAAGGCGCAAGACGCGGGAAGGCGCGCGAAGCCGTTGCGGCCGGCGATCGTCGCGGCTCGAGGCGCGGTCGAGAAGCTGCGGGGCGGCTGAGCCGATCCGCCCTCGCGCCGCTCTGCAGATACACCACCCCTGCCATGCACAGAAACATCCAAGTCCGCAGTTAACCAATTGATATTTCTTAACTTAACCACGCATTCATTCTTTTAAGCGCTTGTTAACGGTTCCCGGCAGCCGCGCAGCGTGCAAACGCGCGCGCAAACCAGGACACTAGCCCTTGGGGCTCGGCGATTCGTTTCGCTGCGATGTTGGAATTAGGGGTCGGCATTGGACGGAAGCTTGCTGGTAGCGGCTGGCTCTGCGGCGATCGCGATCGCGGTGCTGCTTTGGGCCATGCGAGTCACCGAGGGTGCGCGCGGTGGCGTCGACGCGTGGAAGAAACGCGCGCGCGAACTCGAAGACACAGTCGCCTGGGCGGACGCGGTTTTCGGCGCTCATCCCGGCGTCGTGCTGATTTGGGAAGACACCCTCGCTGACAGCGAAACCGACTGGGGCAGGCCCCGCATTTATGGCAGCCCTCTCGCGCTCGCTTCGCTGCTGCGTTTTTCAGGTACCGCCCACGCTGCAGAGCCGGCCATCCGCATCCTGCAAGGCCTTTCGGGCTTCGACGCGCGCGGCGCCACCGGAAACATGACGCGCCTTGCGCCGGCGCTGCACCGGCTCCGCCGCGAGGGCGCGCCGTTTTCGCTTACGATTTCGACGCCCGACGGCGTCTATGTCGAAGTCGACGGCCGCACCGCAGGGGCGCGCGCCGTTGTCTGGATTCTCGATGCGAGCGTGCGCGGCGTGGAAGAGGGCGGCGCCGGCGGACGCATCGATGGCGCCACTGAAGTCATCGCCCGCGACCCGGCTGCGTTCCTCGAAATGTGGAATGAGGCTCCGTTCATGGCGTGGCGGGTCGATGCCGGCCTCAAGCTGCAATGGGCAAACCCGACCTATCTGAGCGCGCTCGAAGCCAAGTCGCTCAGTCAGGCCATCGATCGCAATTTGCAGCTCGACCAAGGCGCCACGGAACTGGCGCGCAACGCCATCGAGACCGGCGAAACCGTTGAAGAAACCCGTTCTGCGGTCGTGGGCGGCCAATTGCGCACGCTGCGTCTGCGTATCAGTCCGGTCGCAGGCGGCGCCGCGGGCCTTGCTGTCGACGTCACCGAGAGCGAAGCCGCCAACGAACAAATGGCGCGCCAGCAACGCGCGCATGATGAAACCTTGAACCATCTGGCCGAGGGCATTGCCGTGTTCGACCAGGGCAAGCGCCTGGTCTTCCACAATCGCGCTTTCGAGCAGATGTGGGGACTCGACCCTGCGTTCCTGCAGGAGGGCCCGACGCACGCCGCTTGGCTCGACTATCTGAAAGAGAAGCGCAAACTGCCGGCACATGCGAATTATGCGGAATGGCGCGCGCGAGAACTGGCGCTTTACCAGGAGCCGAGCGATCTGCCACAGGATCTCTGGGTTCTGCCCGACAGCCGCATGTTGCGGATCGCCCGCCAACCTCACCCCGGCGGCGGCATGCTGGTCATCTTCTCCGACATCACCAACGAAGTTGCACTGAAGAGCTCGTACGATGCGCTGCTGCAAACGCAAAAAGCGGCTCTGGACAAGCTGCACGAAGCGGTCGTGGTGTTCGGCCTCGACGGCCGCTTGAAGCTGCACAACAACGCGTTCTCTACGATGTGGAAGCTCGAGGCCGGCGCGCTCGAAGACGAAATGCCTTTCGACAAGGTGATCGCCGCGTGCGAGCATCTGTTCCACGACCGGTCGACGTGGGCGCAGGTGCGCGCCCGCATCACAGACCCCTCGCCGGAATCGCGCACCGAGTACCGTGGCGAGATGCGCCGCAGCGACGAAAGCCTGCTGAAATTCCTCACCCGGCCGCTGCCCGATGGCGCGACCTTGGTCGCATTCCAGGATATTACCGCCGACCGCCGCGTCGAGGACGCCTTGCGCGAGCGCGCCGAAGCCTTCGAGCAGGCTGACAAGCTCAAGGGTCAGTTCGTGGAGAACGTCTCCTACCAGCTCCGCAACCCGCTGCAGGCAATCTACGGCAACGCCGAATTGCTGCAGCACAAGGTGTTCGGACCGTTGAACGATCGCCAGATCGAGCAGGTCGGTTCGATCATCGAAGCTTCCGGCTCGCTCTCGAAGCTGATCGACAACATCCTCGATGTCGCCATGGTCGAGGCCGGAAACGTCCAACTCGACATCGCGCCGATGGACGTTTACGAAACGATCACTGAGTCGGTGCAAATGGCCGCTTCCAAAGCGCGCGACACCGAAGTGCCGATCAAGATCAAATGCGATCCGAAAATCGGCCAAATCAACGCCGACCCGAAGCGGGTCACGCAAGTGATCGTGAACCTATTGTCCAATGCGCTCCGCCACACCGAGCGCGGCGACACCATCACCGTTTCTGCCGAACGCTTCGATGGCGTGATACGTCTCACCGTCGCCGACACCGGCAAAGGCATGGCGTTCGAACAGCAGGCGCGGGCGTTCGATAGCTTCGAATCTGGCGATCGGCGCGGGGCGGGTCTCGGCCTTGCGCTCGTCCGTTCATTCGTGGAGATGCACGGCGGCTGGGTTGCCCTCACCAGCGAACCCGGACGCGGCGTCATTGTGACCTGCCATCTGCCCGCGCACGCAATCGCCGGCCCGCCGCCGTCGCCGCCGCAGCGCGAGGCTGCCTGAGGGGCGGCCGTGTCGCCGCATTCATAACCCCCGGCAGGCGCAATCGCTGGTCAAACTTCAGCTGAGAGGCGCTATGGCGATCGCTGCGGCTACGCTTGCGCGCCGCACGGGCGTTTTCACCCGCCGCCGCCAGGGGGCGCTACCCGCGTCGCGCGTGCCCTCGGCGATGCAGACGCTTCGCCGCCTGGCGGTCACGTTGCAGCGAGCTGCATCTTCGGCGCGATGAATGGCTTTGTCGCGTCGATCATTGTCGCGCACGGTTGTCCCGTTACCTGCTGACGTAAAGAAACCTGCTTCGGGACCGCACCCGCTGAGATTCGGTTCCGAAGCAATTTTCCTGGAGTAACGATGCGCCAACGCGATGAGCGGCGATATTTCGAAATGCCGGCGCGGCGCGCCGGCGCGATCTTGCTGGCGGCGTGGCTGACGAGCATCATCTTCATGTTCGTGGGCTGTATCGGAAACTAAACTGCCGGTTCAGTCCGCGCCGCCGATCAGCGGTAGCGCGCGGAACGCGAGAAAGGCGCCAATTCCCAGCGCAGGCCATTGCACCCAGAAGGGCGGACCGGTCATCAAGTCGATCACCAGCGCAACGGCCAGGATCACGCCGAAACGCATGGCCTCTCGGCGCAGCCGCGCCCACGACACAAGGTTCTTCTTCTTCCTGTCTCTGGGTTCGCGTTCAGGCGCGCGGGCAGAGCGTGCGCTGCGCGCGCCGCCGTCGCCTCCGGCCGCCACGCTGTAAACCGCCACCTTTTCTTCATAGTTCTTCGGCCGCTTTTCGCCCAGATATTCGAACCCCACGGAGAGCTTCTTCTGCACCTGATCGTAGACTTGCTGTGAAATCAGAATGCCGCCCGGTTCGGCCATGCTTTGCAGCCGGGCGGCGAGGTTGACGCCCTCGCCGAGAAGGTCTTCGCCGTCAATCAGCACGTCGCCGAGATGAATGCCGATCCGAAAGCGAAGCCCGCTCTGCGCGTCGGCACCGGAGAAGACATGACGTTACTCCTACGCCCTTGGAGCCCGCCGACAACCTTATTTCGCCGGCCCGCGCCAACCGTTGCCATCCGACGTTCGTCGCAGCGTCGAAAGACTTTCGCTCCGGCCGAACGGCGCCCGTCATATCCCCAATATGCGCAGGTCCGTGCGCTCGGCTGAGAGGCCTCGGTCCGTGAAGCGGCGTCGACTCTATTGCCGGGCGTATTCGCGCACGATGCCTTCGAGGAAGTCGCGGCCTTCATAGAGCGATTGGACGCGGATCTTTTCGTTGAGCCCGTGCGCGTTGGATTCGCCCGGTGTCGAAAACATCCCGCTCATGCCGTAGGTGGGGATGCCGGCGGTGTTGAGGTAACGTCCGTCGGTAGCGCCCGGCGTCATCGTCGGGATGATCGGCACGCCGGGCCATAGCCGCGCCGCCACGCGCTCGACCGGCCCCATGATCTGGCGTGTGAGCCGCGGCGCCGACGAGCCCTCGCGGCGACGTACGATGTCGACGCCAATCTGCTCGTCGCCCACTGCGCGCTGCAGTTCGGCCTGCACTTCTTCCGGCGTGTGGCCTTGCAGCACGCGGCAGGAGAGGGTGGCGACGGCGCGCTGCGGCAGCGCGTTCGCGGCGTGACCGGCGTCGAGTTCAGTGGCCACGCAGGTCGTGCGCATGATCGCATTGTAGGAGGGATCGTGCGCCAGGACCGCGGCCGCCTCGGCATCGCCGGTGTCGCGCGCGATCGCGGTCATGGCGACGCCAATGTCGCCGCCGACGATCGGCGCCATGCGCGCGAAGAACGTGCGAACGACCGGATTGATCTCGACCGGAAACTGATGCCTCGACAACCGCTCGAGCCCGGAGCTCAAGCGGTAGATCGCATTCTCCGGCACCGGGCGCGAGGAGTGTCCGCCGGGGTTCGTCACCGTCAGCGTGAACACTTGGTGGATTTTCTCGCCGGCCTGAATGTTGAGCGCGATCGGCAGACCCTCCCGCGACAACATGCCCCCGGCGCCTTCATTGATCGCGAAATCCGCCTGCATCCATGCCCGATGATTGCGGATGAGATAATCGACGCCGTTGACTCGATTCGAAGTCTCTTCGCCGCAAGTCAGCGCCAACCTGATTGTGCGGCGCGGACGGAAGTTCTCGCGCCGCAACCGGACCATGAGGTCCAGAAACACTGCCGCCATCGCTTTGTCGTCGCTGGCGCCGCGAGCATAGAAATAGCCGTTCTCCTCGACCAGAGTGAATGGATCGCGCTCCCAATCCTCGCGCCGCGCATCGACGACGTCGATATGTGCGAGCAGAAGCACGGAGCGGCTCGACGTACCGCGCAGCACGGCCACCAGATTGCCGTCATCCGGCGCGCCATCGGGGATGATTGTGCGCGCGTCGCGCTCCGAATAACCGGCGTTGCGCAGATGCACGAGCATGGCGTCTACCGCGCGGGTGCAGGAACCGCTGCTGGGGGAGGTGTCGATTTCGACCAGTTCCTCATAGATGTCGCGGAATGCGGCACGATCGGGCGCCAGCTCCTGTGCCTGCGCAGATGCGCAGAACGTAATCGCCGCCGCCAGAACCATTGCCCGCATGCTGTCCCCCGTGGTTGCGGAACAGTGAACAAAACTCGATCGGAAACATCAAGTAGTCAGGCGACGAGCGGAACCCGTGATCACATCGCCGTCAGCGCCGCAACGCCTTCCCAATGGACCCCGTTGTCCTGGCGAAAGGCAGAATGATGTTTGATCTCAAATTCTCCAAGTCGGCATTCGTGGCGGATTTGACTGCGGCAAAGTCGACTTCGATCACCGCGGCGGCCGTGTTGATCGCGACATTCCTGCCGATGACGGGCGGCGCCATCAAACCCTACGAACTTTCCGAGTTCCGCGCCGGCGTTGCAGCGCTGATGAACGGCGAGACATCCACGCCGTCGCTTTATCCGGTCCGCCATCCGGATTGGGGCGGCAATCTGGTCAATGGCGTTGAAACCGCGACGCCGCGCCTGCGGCAGGTGGCGTACGCCGGTCGCCACGAAACGGGCGATGCCCGAGCGACCGAAACCGGGTTGAATGCAGACGCTGTGCTGACTGTGGCTCAAGCTTTCGAAGGTTCGGTGGATGACGCATCGGATGAACAGATGGTGGAATTGCCAATGCTGGAAGAAGCCGACGTCGTGCAGCTTCCGGCAATCGAAAATGCGATCGAGTTTGCACCTCTGGCGATGGGCTAACCTCCCTCAGATCCAACGCCGAACACGCCGGCAATAGCTGTTGTACGCGTCGCCAAATTGGCGGCGCATCTTCGCTTCTTCGAACGGGATGAAAGCCCAATGCGCAACCGCGAACATCACGAGCGGCGCTAACAACATCACTGGACGGCCAAACCACAACGCGCCGCCCAAGCACAACAAGGTCATTGCGAGATACATCGGATTGCGCGTAATCCCGAATATGCCGCCGGTGACGAGCGCGTTGTTGGTCGGCGAGTTCGGCAGCAGCTGGGTTTTCGCCAACCGGAACTGCAGTACTGCGCCCAACAACATCAATAGCGCGCAGATGATGATGATCAGACCGGCGGGCCGCGCCGGCAGGATCGGCAATGTGTTCAGCCCGGGCGCCAGGCTCAGTCCGTACGTTCCCGCCAGCGCCAGCAGAGCCCACAACGGCGGCGGAACAGCGCGCACTAATGCTGACTCTTCGGCAAGCGCACCACCAGCCCGTCAAGCGCGTCGCTCACCTTGATCTGACACGAGAGCCGCGAGTTGTCCTCGACGTCGTTGGCGAAATCGAGCATCGATTGCTCCATCGAACTCTGTTCGCCCGTCTTCGACAGCCATTCAGGGTCGACATAAACGTGACAGGTCGCGCAGGCGCAGGCGCCGCCACAATCGGCGTCAATGCCGGGCACCGCATGCTTTACGGCCGCTTCCATGACGGTCTGGCCGGTCGGTGCGTCGACAACGTGTTCCTTGCCGTTGTGTTCGATGTACGTGATTTTCGCCATCTACCGATTCACCTTCAGCGCGCCCGCCACCAATTCCTTCATCGGCCGCGAGGTATCCGCGATCACCTCGGGCGCCAAGGTCTTGCCCGTCTGAATCAACATTTTCGCGCCCAAATACTCCGCGGGCTTGTTCACCGCATCTACGGCGATCAGCCTATCGCCCTTGTAGTAGAACGCCGCGAAGGCCCGGTCAGCCATGACGCCACGGAATACGATGCTGTCATAGCCGTGGAAGAGGCCGGCGATCTGCAGTTTAAGGTCATATTGGTCCGACCAGAACCACGGCGCTTCCTCGGAATGGGTCTTGCCCATGAGCGTGGCCGCCACGATTTTTGCGCCTTCGACGGCGTTATGCACGCTCTCGAGCCTCACCATCTGATCGTCGAAGTGCGCCATCGGTCGAGCCGCGCAATCGCCGATGGCGAAAATGTTGGGATCGGATGTGCGGCACTGACGATCGGTGACGACGCCATTGTTGACCGCGAGGCCGCACTGCTCGGCAAGCGCAATGTCCGGCGTTACACCAATGCCGGCGATGACGAGATTGGCCGGCAGTTCGGCCCCATCGGCGAGCCCAACGCCTGTGACCTGCTCCTGACCTTTGATCAAAGCAGGTTGGCCGCCAAGCACGAAGCGCACGCCATGGCGGGTGTGCTCATCGAGAAAGAACCCGGCGACTTCTGGACTTGTCACGCGTGCGAGCGGCCGGACGGCCGTCTCCACCACCGTCACGTCGAGCCCGCACTGGCGTGCGACGGCGGCGACTTCCAGGCCGATATAGCCTGCTCCGATGACGATCAGCTTGGCGCCGGAGAAAAACCGCGCGCGCACTGAATCGACGTCCGCCGCGCTGCGGAAGAGATGCACGCCGTCGAGATCGGCTCCGACCAGCGGCAGTCGCCGCGGTTTTGCGCCGGTCGCGAGCACGAGCGCGTCGTAGGGGAGTTCGCGGCCGCCTTCGATCCGGACCTTGCGATTGGCGCGATCGATCCAAACCGCGCGTGTCTTGGTCAACAGGGCGATGCGTTCCTCGGCGTAGACGGAGGCCGGACGTAGCATCAGCCGGTCCATGCCGAAGTCGCCTTTGAGGTAGGCTTTGGATAGCGGCGGACGCTGATAGGGCGCGACCGGCTCTTCGCCGATCAGTGTGATGTCGCCGTCGAATCCGCCCTGACGCAGCCGTTGCGCCGTCTCGCCGCCGCCCTGGCCAGCGCCGATGATGATGATGCGTCTGATTTCGCCCGTACTCACAGCAGCTTAGTGTTTGAGGCCTCTGCGTCTTACGCGCAAGCCGCCCTTGATGCGCGGCCGCCCCGAGGGCAGCATCCGCGCCCGTGACCCTCGAAGTCGCTACCGATTCGCGCACCGTTGCGCTTCCCGACGCCATGGCGACGCTCGCTTTTGGCCGCCGCCTGGGTGAGCGCCTGGGAGTCGGAGACGTGGTCTGCCTCAGCGGCAATCTGGGGGCGGGCAAGACCACATTGGCGCGAGGCGCCATCGAAGCCTGGACCGGCTATCCGGATGAGACGCCCAGTCCCACTTACACCTTGGTCCAAACCTATGAAGGCGGGCGCGGCGAGCTTTGGCATGTCGATCTCTATCGGCTGAAGCAGGCGGACGACGCTTGGGAACTCGGACTGGAAGACGCATTTGCGAGCGCCGCTTGCTTGATCGAATGGCCGGAGCGGCTGGAAGGCCAGTTGCCGCGCGATCGGCTGGAGATTGAATTGAAGCCGGTCGAGGAAGGGCGCTGCGCCGCGCTTCGAGCGCACGGCGCATGGAGAACCAAGCTTGGATCGATCTGAAGCGCTCGTCCGTCTGCTCGAACAGACCGGCTTTGCCGGCGCTGAGCGCAGTCCGCTGCCCGGCGATGCATCGACGCGCCGCTACGAGCGGCTGCGGCTGGGCGATCGCCGAGCCATGCTGATGGACGCCCCGCCGAGCGCCGAGAGTAAGCCATGCCCGCCGGGGGCGACGCCGGCGGAGCGGCGCAGCATGGGTTGGAACGCCACTGCACGCTTGGCTGCCTCGCGTGTCGAAGCTTTCGTCGCGGTTGCGAACTATCTCGACGGTCTCGGTCTCGCGCCCCCGCAGATCTATGGCGCCGATTGTGAGGCGGGCTATGCCGTAATCGAAGACCTGGGTGACGATCTTTACGCCCACATCATTGCTCATGGCGCCGACGAGGTTCCGCTTTACGAAGAAGCGGCGCGCGTCTTGGCGCATGTTCACCAGGCGCCGCCGGCGCCCTCGCGGCTGGAAGGCGCCGGCAACGCCGCCTGGCCGCTGCTGGAGTACGATGCGCTCGCGCTCGAAGTGAATGCGGACTTGTTCGTCGAGTGGCTGCCGCGGGCCGCTGACGTGCGCATCGACGATGCGGCGCGCGCGCGCTGGGAAAGGGTGCGCGATAGTCTCATCGTCAAGGCGCTGGGCTTCCCGCGCGCATTCACGATCCGCGATTACCATGCGGAGAACCTGCTCTGGTTGCCGCAGCGCGATGGTCTGAAGCGCGTTGGCTTGCTCGATTTTCAGGACGCGATCCGAGGTTGGCGCGGTTGGGACTTTTCCATGCTGCTGCATGACGCCCGCCGCGATGTCAGTCCCGCCGCGCACCGGGCGGCGGTCCGCGCCTATCTGCAGGCAAGCGGCGGCGGTGAGGCGGATCTCCAGCGCGAGCTCGCCGTGTTGGGCGCCATCAACACGATGCGTATTCTTGGCATTTTCTCCCGGCTGACCGCGCGCGATAACAAGCCGCGCTACCTCGCCTTCATGCCGCGCATGTGGGGCCACCTCGGGCGGACGCTCGAACATCCGTCGCTTGCCGACGCGCGTACATTCGTCGAGAGTGTGGCGCGGCCCTATCTGGAGCAGGCGGCTTGATCCCCCATACCGCCATGGTTTTGGCCGCCGGGCTCGGCACGCGCATGCGGCCGTTGACCAATGATCGATGCAAGGCGCTGGTCACTGTCGGCGGCAAGGCGCTGATCGATCATAACCTCGATCGGCTCGTCGCCGCAGGTGTGCAGCGCGCCGTAGTCAACGTGCATGCCTTCGCCGATCTGCTCGAAGCGCATTTGAAACGCCGCGCCGATATAGAGATTGTCGTGTCCGACGAGCGCGGGCAATTGATGGAGACCGGCGGCGGCGTCCGTCAGGCGCGCCCGCTGCTTGGGAACGATCCGATCGTCGTCTGCAATATCGATAGCATCTGGGAAGAGTGGAGCGGCTCGGCCATTGCTCGATTGGCCTACAGCTTCGCTCTGGACAAAAGCGGCGCCAAACTGATGCTGGCGGCCACCGAGCAGTCTCTCGGGTTCGAGGGCGCGGGCGACTTCTTTATGGATGAGAACGGCGTGCTCTCGTTTCGAGATGCGATGCCCCATGCGCCTTGGGCGTACATGGGCGTGCAGATCATCGATCCGGGCATCGTCGACAACGAACCGCTCGAGCCGTTCGGATTCATGCGCATTTGGCGCAGACTCCAGGCTGAGGGGCGTCTGCAAGGCGCGCCGCTCGGCGGCTTCTGGATGCACGTCGGCGATCCCGAGGCGAAAACGCAAGCGGAGGCACGGCTTGCAGCGGCGGCGCTGAAGGTATGAATTCGGGGCTGTTCGAGGGGCCGGCGCCGCGTCTGCGCGCCATTCCGGCGTCGGCGCCGTTTCTCGATGTGCTGGCCGAGGCGATGATCGCTGCGCTGAAGCGCGACGACGATCCCTTTGCCCTTGCCGACGCACTGGTGCTGCTACCCAACCGCCGCTCCGCCCGCGGCCTAATCGATGCGCTTGCCCACCGCTTGGGCGGGGCCGCTTTGCTGCCGAGCATCCGCCCGCTCGGCGATCCCCACGCCGACGACGATCCCGACATATGGGGCGCCGATCCGATCGGCGCTGATCTATTGCCGCCGGTCGACAAGATGCAGCGGCGCATGCAATTGGCTTCGCTCATTCGTCGCCGCGATCGTCACGAAAATGGCGTCGACGATCCTGCGCGCGCGATCGCGCTCGCCGATGAACTCGGAAGATTGCTTGATAGCGCCGCGACCGTTGACGCCGTGGACTGGAAGAAGTTGCCGCAACTGGTCGAGGAAATCGATCTGGCTCGGCATTGGGCAAGCTCGGCGGCTTTTCTCGACATCATCGTCTCGTTCTGGCCGGCGCATCTGCAGGAGCAGGGGCGTAGCGATCCGGCCGAGCACGGCGCGAACCTCCGGCGAGCGCTTGCCGCGCGCTGGGCGATCGACCCGCCGCGGCGCCCGGTCATCATTGCCGGCTCGACCGGCTCGCAGGCGACGACGCGGGAGTTGATGAAGGTGGTGGCGCGTCTGCCCAAGGGCGTGGTCGTCCTGCCGGGCATCGACGTTGATCTCGACGACGAGAGTTGGCGGCTAGTCGGTGATCAGCATCCGCAGCACGCGCTGAAGCATACCCTCGCTGCGCTCGGCATCGAGCGCGGCGCGGCGCCGACGCTGACGGCAGAGACTGAGCGCGGCCGCGCCCGGCGCGTCCTGATGCGCGAAGCGCTGGCGCCCGCCGAGAAGACCGCCGATTGGCTCGCCCGTCTCGAAGCTGCGGGTGGCGCAGCGTTCGTGCGGCAAGGCGCTGCCGGATTGCGCTTGTTGGAAGCCGCCACGGAAGATGAGGAAGCCGGCGCCATTGCGCTCATGCTGCGCGAAGCGATGGAGCGGTCGGGAAAGGCTGCGGTCGTCACGCCCGACGCCGGCCTCGCGCGCCGCATCGAAACGAAGCTCGCGCGCTGGGGCATTGATCCGGCAGTGTCGCACGGCGCGCCTCTGCGCGAGACCGAAGCCGGCCGCGTGATTGCGCTGCTCTGCGAGCTGGCGCTCGATCCAGCCGAACCGGTCGCGCTTGCCGCCTTGCTGAAACACCCCCGCGTCGCTGTCGCCGCTGACGCCTACGGCTACACCATCCTCGAGCATTCGGCGTTTCGTGGCGCACGGCGACACGATACGCTCGCCGATCTTGCCGCCCTCGGCGAACGCGATCCCGACAATCAGGTGAAGAATTGGAGCCGCGCCCGCAGCATAGTCGAAACCATGACGCAGGTGCTCGGGCCGCTTTCGACGCTCATGTCGAAGCCGCAAGTGAAGCTCTCGGAATTCGCCGACGCGCTTAGCCAATCGGCCGAGAGCCTGACCAAGTACGACGTCTGGCAGGGACGCGATGGCGAAGCGGCCTCGCGGTTGCTGCGCGAAGCCAACCAATTCGGCGCGGAACTTGGGCTTATCGATGCGCATGCCGCGCCGCGCGTGCTGCTGCGCCTTATGGAAGCTCATCAAGTCGCGCCGGCGCAGGCGAGCGGCGAGGCGCGCATCGCGATTTGGGGGCTGCTCGAAGCGCGCTTGCAACATTGCGATCTGATCATTCTCGCCGGCCTCAATGAGGACGTGTGGCCGGCGCCTCCGGCCGAAGATCCATTTCTTTCGCGGGCCATGCGCGCGAAGCTGGGGCTGCCCTCGCTCGATTCGCGCATCGGGCTTGCCGCACACGACTTCGCGCAGCTGGCCAATGCGCCCAACGTCGTGCTGACGCGGGCGTTGCGCCGGGAGGGCTCGCCGACGCTGGCCTCGCGCTGGCTGTGGCGGCTGAAGACGCTGGTGCAGGGAGCGAAAGCAGAGCTCGAGTCCGCCAACGATTATGCAGCGTTGGCCAGGAAACTCGACGAACCGGATCGGATCGTTCCGGTAAAGCCCGTGCAACCTCGTCCGCCCGCCGGCAAACGGCTCACGCAGCTCAGCGTCACCCAAGTCGAAACACTGATCCGCGATCCATATGCGGTCTACGCGCGGAGAATCCTCAACCTAAGGCATCTCAAGCCAATCGGCGCCGAAGCCGGTCCGGCCGAACGTGGCACCGCCATCCACCGCGCCATCGAGCGCTTCGGCGACGGCTCGGACCCCGACGTGTTGACGAGCCTGCTCGACGAAGAACTCCGTCGGCACGGCATCGCCCCCGAACGCCGCGCCGCCGATCGCGAGCGCCTGCTCATTTCGACCGCTGCGCTGATCGCCTGGTTTGCCGAGCGCCGGTCGCGCGAGGCCACCATCTATCGCGAAAAAAAGGGCCGCATGGCTGTCGACGCAGTGTCGCTCGCCTGCACCGCCGACCGCATCGAGGTTGGTCCCGCGCACGTCGCCATCCTCGATTTCAAGACCGGCAAGCCGCCGACCGATAAGCAGGTGAACACCGGTCTGAACCCGCAGCTGCTGCTCGAAGCCGCCATGCTCATGGCGGGCGCTTTCGATGACGTCGCGAAAGTGACGCCGACGGAACTCATCTATTGGCAGTTCGGCGGCTCCAAGCCGGGGCCGCAAATCATCGGCGCCGAGGGCGGTCCCGGGCGCGGCGCCGAAAAGGCGCTGGCGTCGCTGCGCACTCTCCTCGACCGCTACGCAAACGACGAACAAGCCTTCTACTCCAAGCCGCGAGTCCAGCTTCTGAAGCCGTATGACGAGTACGATCTGCTCGCGCGGCGAAAGGAATGGGCCGACGAAGTGGGTGAAGAATGAGCGCGTTGGGCGATCCGGTGGCGGAAACTACGCTCGCGCAAAGGCGCGCAGCGCACCCGCACGTCTCGGTGTTCGTCACCGCCAATGCTGGTTCGGGCAAGACCAAGGTGCTGGTCGACCGCATCGCGCGCCTGCTGCTGGAGGGCTCGAAGCCATCGGCGTTCCTCTGCATCACGTACACCAAGGCGGCCGCCGCGGAGATGCAACGCCGGCTGTTTGAACGGCTGGGCGGGTGGTGCGTGGCTGACGACAAGAGCTTGGCTGCCGAGCTGGACAAGCTCGGCGCCGGCGGAGGCGACCTCGGCCGCGCACGCGCCCTGTTTGCGCAAGCGTTGGAGACGCCGGGTGGACTGAAAATTCAGACTATCCACGCCTTTTGCGAACGTCTGCTCGCGCGCTTTCCGCTCGAAGCCAATGTGCCGCCCGGCTTCGATATCGCTGACGAAGCCCGCTCCGCGGCGCTGCTGAGTGAGGCGCGCGCCAAGGCTGCACTTTCGCCGGATGGCCCGCGCGACGCTTTCCGCCGCTTCGCCAAGCGGCACTACAGCGACCATCTGGAGGGCCTGCTCGATCGGCTTGCACTCCGCCGTGCCGAGTTCCGCCGCTTCGCGCGAAAGCACCTAGGTGAATTGTCCGCTGCGAAGCAGCTGCGCGAGCGCCACGGCGTGACGCAGACGGCCGATGAACATGCGCGCGCGTTTCTCGCCCGCTGGCGGTGGCGCGACCTGGAAAAGGCGGCGTCGGCGCTGTGCGAGGGGAGCGCAAACGATTGCAAGGCCGGCGAGCGGCTGCGCGCCGCACTCGATTGCGTCGAACGCAACGACGATGCCGCCGCCATGCTCGCCTGCTTTGCCTTTGCATTGACTAGTGATGGAGGTTTGCGTGCGAGTTTCGCAACGGCGGCGACGCAGCGCGCGCACCCTTGGCTCGAGCCTGTTGTGCGAGAGTTCGCCGAGGCGGCGGCGGAGGCGTGCGGCGCGTTGAACGCCATCGAGCGCGCCGAGGACGCTGTCGCCGCCCTCGCGCTGGCGCTCAAGCTGGATGAGGCCTATGGCGCCGCCAAAGCGCGCGCAGGCGTGCTCGACTTCGACGACCTCATCGAATGCGCACAAATGTTGTTGCAGAAGGCCGAAGCGGCGCCTTGGGTTTTGTACAAGCTCGACGGAGGCCTCGATCATATCCTCATTGACGAGGGTCAGGACACAAGCCCGTCGCAGTGGGAGCTGATTGCGCCGCTGCAAACCGAATTCTTCGCCGGTCTTGGCGCGCGCGCGAAGGTGCGCACGGTGTTTTCGGTGGGTGATCCGAAACAGAGTATCTACGCGTTCCAAGGCGCCGATCCCGCGCGGTTCCTGGAAGAAGCGCAGAGTCTGGCTGCCCGCGTGCGCGCGGCCGAGCAGCAATTTGCCGCGCCCGAATTGCGCACGTCGTTTCGGTCGTCGCCGGAAATTCTTCGCGCTGTCGACGAAACCATGAAAGGCAGGCCGCTGATCGCGGGGCCGGGCGAACATGACGAGATCGTACACCTTGCCGCCCGCGCCAACGAAGGCGGCGTCGTCGAAGTCTGGCCGGTCACGCCGAAGCCGGTGGTCGCTGACGCCGAGCCTTGGGATACGCCGCTCGACATGGAGCCCGAAAGCAGCGCCCACGTCGTGTTGGCCAGGGCGATCGCTGCGCGCGTAAAGGCGATGATCGAGGCGCGTGAGGCGGTCTGGGAGAAAGGCGCGCTCCGGCCGATGCGGGCGGGCGACGTGCTGGCGCTGGTGCGCAAGCGTGGGGCGATGTTCCGAGAGTTGATCAAGGCGTTCAAGCGCGAGAAGCTGCCCGTCGCCGGCGCCGACCGCATGGTGTTGCGCGATGAACTCGCCGTGGAAGATTGCCTGGCGCTGATGCGGGTTGCGCTCGATCCCGCCGACGATCTCGCGCTCGCTTGTGTGCTCAAGGGGCCGTGGTGCAATCTCACCAGCGACGACGACGACATCTTTCCGCTCGCATATGCTCGCGGCGGCGAACGCCTGATCGATCGCCTGTTCGCCAGCACGGCCTCGAAGTACGCCCAAGCTCAGGCGTTCGTGAGCGAACTCGGCGCGCGCCGCAGCGCCGATCCGTTCGCGTTCCTGAGCTGGGCGTTGGACACGGTTCACGACGGAAAGTCGGGTTGGTTGCGGGTGTTTTCGCGATTGGGTCCGGAAACGCGGGACCCGCTCGAGGAATTGCTGCAGCGGGCGCTCAAGCCGCCGCACCACGCCACGCCGACTTTGCAGCGCTTTCTCTACGATATCGAACTCGATGCCGAACAGGTGAAGCGCGAACTGGAAGCCGAAACGGGCGCCATTCGCGTGATGACGGTGCATGGCTCGAAGGGTTTGGAGGCGCCGGTAGTGATATTGCCGGATTCCACCGGCGATGTCGGTGATGCGCCCGATAATGGCTTGCTGTTCGACGATGACGAGGGCCCGTTCGTATCGTTCAATGCCAAGGGCGATGACGGGCCTTGCGCCAAGGCGCGCGCGACTCATAAGCAGCGCATGCTCGGCGAACATTGGCGTCTGCTTTACGTCGCCATGACCCGTGCCCGCGATCGGCTCATCGTCTGCGGCCCGCAATGGAAGGTCGGCGAGGCCGCGAACGTGAGCTGGCGTGCAGCCGTGCACGAGGCGCTCGACCGGCTCGGGAGTGAGAAGATCGAGACGCCTTTTGGCGAGGGCGTGCGTTTCGGCAAGCCGGCGATGGCAGCAGCTGCGCCGGCGCTTCCCGAGGCCGGCGTCAGTCTGCCAGAATGGACACGCATCCCCGTGGTCGGCGCGTCGCGAAGCGAGATCGCGGCGCCATCGCGTCTGCATCGCATCGATCCGGCGTTGTTCTCTCCGCGCAGCGACGGGCAGAAGCGCTTTCGCCGCGGCCGCTTGATCCACGGCCTGCTGCAGCGTTTGCCCGACATCGAGCAGGCGACTCGCAACGCTGCGGCGCGCGATTGGCTCGCGCGCCAAGGTCTGCCCGAAGCGGAAGCCGAGGCGTACGCGCGCGAAGCGCTCAGCGTGATCGCCGATCCGCGCTTCGCGCCGGTGTTTGCGCCGTCAAGCCGCGCCGAAGCGCCGATTGTCGGCGAGGTCTCGGGCAAGAGCGTGCGCGGCGTCGTCGATCGTCTGGCGATCGAACCCGAACGTGTCCTCATTCTTGATTTCAAGACCGATCGGCCGGCGCCGGCCGATGCCGCCGCAGCGCCGGATTCCTACGTGCTTCAACTCGCGCTTTACCGCGAAGTCTTGCGCAAGATTTTTCCTCGCAAGCAGGTTTCATGCGCTTTGCTGTGGACGGAAAAGCCGCAGCTCATGGAATTGCCTGATGCGCGGCTGGATGATGTTTTCGCTACGTTCGCGCGTGGTTGAATCCTTAACCGGCGCGCCCTACATCGCCAGAACGATTCTTGTGCCTTCGAGGAGCAATTGCCGTGGCCACGACCAAAGTTTCCGACGATAGTTTCGAAGCCGACGTGCTGAAATCCAGCCGGCCGGTGCTCGTGGACTTCTGGGCGGAATGGTGCGGTCCGTGCAAGCAGATCGGTCCGGCGCTCGAGGAAATCGCCAACGAAATGGGTGACCGCGTCCAGGTCGTGAAGCTCAATATCGACGACAATCCGATGACGCCGTCGCGCTTTGGCGTGCGCGGGATTCCGACATTGATGGTTTTCAAGGACGGCAAGGTCGCGTCGACGAAAGTCGGAGCGATGCCGAAGTCGAAGATCGTCGAGTGGCTGAACGAGAGCGTCTAGGGCGCGTCAAGGGCGAGTGCTTCAGCGGCGAGCAAGAAGGAACCGCAGATCAACACAAGCGGCTCGGGCGACCGGGCCGCTTCTTTCATGGCGTAACCCAGCGACGGCGCTGCGCTTGCCTGCAACCCGAGTTTGCGGGCGTGTTCGGCCAGTTCTTTCGGCGGTATGTGAGGCTCCGAGAGCGGCGCGGCGATCACCAAGTCGATGCCGGGCCCAAGCGCGGCCAGAAAACTGCCGGCATCCTTGCGCGCGCGCATGCCGATGACGGCGACGACGGCGCCAAAATGGGCGCCTGTCGATTCGGTCCATTGCGCCAGCGCGGCGGCGGCGTGGGCGTTATGCCCGCCATCGACCCAAACACCGCCTCCGATTTCTTCGATGCGGCTGCTTAGTCTTCCGCCACGCAGCCGCATCAGCCGTCCGGGGATGAAGGCGTTGCTCAATGCCCTTTCCAGATCGCGGCTCATCGCATCGGGCAACCGGTCCATGGCGCAAAACGCGGCGACGGCGAGGCCCGCATTTTCGATCTGGTGGCGCCCGTGCAGGGCAGGACGCTGGAAGTCCATAAGCCGGTCCGTGGTCTGCACTACCACGCGGCCCGCTTGCTCGAAGACGTCCCACTCGACACCTTGGCGAAAGAGCGGCGCCCCGACGCGGCCGGCTTCCGCCTCGATGATTTGCGCAATGTCCGTTTGCTGACGCGCGACGATCACCGGCGCCCCTGGCTTGATGACGCCAGCCTTATGGCTGGCGATGTCGGCGAGCGTCGGTCCGAGCGCTTCGCGGTGGTCGATCCCGATCGGCGTGATCACGGTGGCGGCGGGATTGGCGATGATATTGGTGGAGTCATCGCGTCCGCCCATGCCTGTTTCGAGCAGGACCAAATCGGCCGGCGTCCGGCTGAACAGCAGAAATGCGGCGGCGACCTGGGCGTCGAAATGCGTGAGCGAGGCGTCAGCGCGGGCGATCTCCTCGGCGATAGCGATCAGGTCATGTTCTTCGGCCCCAGGTTTCGACGCCGCCTCGAAGCGTTCTCTCAGTTCGAACAGGTGAGGCTTCGAGAATGTGTGAACACGCAACTCCATCGCCTCTGCGAGCGATCGCATGAACGCGATCACCGAGCCTTTGCCGTTGGTGCCGGCGACATGAACAATGGGCGGTAGCTTCAGCTGCGGCGAACCCAGCGCTTCGAGGGCGGCGCCTAACCGCTTCAGGTCGAACGGCTTGCCGTGCCCGAACTCCGGCCCGAACAAATCGGTAAAGCGCTGTTGGACGGGATCGTTCACTAATCGTCATTCCGGATGCGCCGAGCGCGATCTGGAACCCAGGCGCCCACGGCGGGCGCACGGGGTTCGGGCTCACGGCTCCGCCTTGCCCCGGAATGAGGTTGAACGGAAGAGGTTACTCCGCCGCCTTCGCCGCCGGCTGTTGCTTGCCGGCTTTGCGCTTGGCCTTCGCCGGCGCTTCGCTCGCTTCCGCGCTGCGTTCGCTCAGCTCGATCGTCTCGCCATCGCCCTGCGCTACGGCGCGCTTGTGCATCAGCACCGAAAGCAGTGTCGCGATCGTGGTCTTGAGCTGTCGGCGGTCGACGACCATGTCGACCATGCCTTTGTCGTGCAGATATTCCGAGCGCTGGAAGCCTTCCGGCAGCTTTTGGCGGATGGTCTGCTCGATCACACGCGGGCCGGCAAAGCCGATCAGCGCGCCAGGTTCGGCGATATGAATGTCGCCAAGCATGGCGTAACTGGCTGTGACGCCCCCTGTGGTCGGATCGGCGAGCACGACGATATAGGGCAGCCCCGCTTCGCGCAGCGCCTGGATCGCCAATGTGGTGCGCGGCATCTGCATCAGCGAGAGAATGCCTTCCTGCATGCGCGCCCCGCCCGAGGCCGTTACCATAATCATCGCCGCCTTGCGCCGGACGGCGGCTTCCGCTGCAGCGATGAAAGCCTCACCGGCGGCCATGCCGAGCGAGCCGCCCATGAATTCGAAGTCCTGCACCAGCACGACCGCATGAGCGCCGCCGATGCGGCCGTAGCCTGCGGCCATGCAGTCGTCGCGGTGCACTTTCGCTCGCGCCGACTTCAAACGATCGGCATATTTCTTGTCGTCCTTGAACTTCAGCGGATCGGCGGCGACTTTCGGAATTGCGATTGTCTGCCACGCCTGTTCGTCGAACAAGATTCGGAAACGCGCGTCGGGGCCGATGCGCATGTGGAATCCTGACGGCGTGACCCAATCAGCGGCCTCAAGCTCGGCGCGGTAGATCAGCTCGCCCGAGAGCGGGTCCTTGATCCAAAGATTGTCGGGCGTTTCGCGCGCCTCGTCCGGCTTCTTTTTCGAAAGTCCGGGCCGCGCGAAGTTCGACAGCCAGTTCATGCGGGTGTCCCTTCCATGGCCCGCGCCAGGCGCACAGCTTCGCTCAATTGAGCGACTTTGCGCAAGACGCGATCCGCCGCCTGGGCCGACGGGCCGGCGGCAATTTCGTCCACAAAAGCGGAGCCGACGACGACGGCGTCCGCGGTTAATGCAATGGCGCGGGCCGCCTCCGGCTCGCGCACGCCGAATCCGACGGCGATAGGGAGATCCGTGGTGCGTTTGAGCCGTTCAATCGCCGCGCGCACGGCGGTGGAGGTGGCAGCATTTGCGCCGGTGACCCCGGCGACGGAGACATAATAGAGGAAGCCGGAGGCGCCATCGAGCACCTTGGTTAAGCGGTTGTCGTCCGTCGTCGGCGTCGCCAGGCGAATGACGGAGAGGCCGGTTGCGGCAAACGCTCCGCAGAGCGGCATGTCTTCTTCGGGCGGCAGATCGACGACGATCGCGCCATCGGCGCCGGCTGTGTGCATCGCCCGTGCAAAGGCTGCATGGCCCATGCTCTCAACGGGATTGGCATAGCCCATGAGAATGAGCGGCGTGTCTTTGTCAGTCTCACGAAAACGGCGCGCGAGATCGAGTGTGTTCGTGAGCGACCCGCCTGCCTTCAGCGCACGCAGCGCCGCCTTCTGAATGCTCGGCCCATCCGCCATCGGATCGGTGAACGGGAAACCGAGCTCGATCACGTCAGCGCCAGCCGCAGGCAGCTGACGCAGAATCTCGAAGCAGGTTTCGCGATCCGGATCGGACGCCATCACATAGGTGATGAGCCCGGCGCGGCCTTCGCGTTTCAACGCCGCGAAGCGGGAGGCGAGACGCGCACTCAACCGGGCTGGCTCTGGGTGCAACGCGGCGTGCGGTCGAGCGCGAACCAGATCACGACCAGTTCAGAATTTTGCGCGCCCGGCGGGAAATCGGCCGGGAAGATGTTCAGCACCTGCCGACAATTGTTCTCGCTGTCGCGTACTGCCGTCATGCCGCCGCTAATGTATGAACCCTGTCTCCAGCCGCGCGTGCCGAGTTCGCCGATATAGGCCGCTCCGACTTCGCCGGAGATGAAACGCGGCATGGTCACGCAGGCGATTTCGTAGCGTGTGGCATCGGTGATCGAGGCGGGATACATGCAATCGTCCGGAATCGTCGAACCTGCCAGTACCGGCAGATTGAGCGATTGCGGCAGTAATGTCGGTTCGGCTTCTTGGGCGAACGCTGACGGCGCAAGCGCGAGCGTTGCCGACAGGGCGGCGAGAAAGCGTTTCAAAGTTTCACTCCCAAAGCGTCTGCGACGGTGAACACGTCCTTGTCCCCGCGCCCGCAGAGGTTGATGACGATCAGGCCTCCCTTTCCGAGTTCGCGCGCCACCTCTCCAACACGCGCCAAGGCGTGTGACGGTTCCAGCGCCGGCAGAATGCCTTCGAGCTTCGCGCACAATTTGAACGCCTCGAGCGCCTCTTCGTCGGTGGCGCTCAGATACTGGGCGCGGCCGTTATCGGCCAAGTATGAATGTTCCGGCCCCACGCCGGGATAATCCAAGCCAGCGCTGATGGAGTGGCCTTCAAGGATTTGGCCGTCTTCGTTTTGGAGCAGGTAAGTGCGGTTCCCGTGCAACACCCCGGGACGGCCGCCATTGATCGCGGCGCTGTGTTGGAAGCGATCGTCTATGCCATGACCCGCCGCCTCAACGCCGATCAAGCGTACACGCTCATCGGCGATGAACGGATGAAATAGCCCGATCGCGTTCGAGCCCCCGCCAATGCACGCCATCACCGCATCCGGCAGACGCCCCTCGCGCTCCAGGATTTGCGCACGCGCCTCACGCCCAATCACGCTTTGAAAATCGCGCACCATTTCCGGATAGGGATGGGGCCCCGCAGCTGTGCCGATGCAATAATAGGTATCTGCGACATTGGTCACCCAGTCGCGCAGCGCTTCGTTCATTGCGTCTTTCAGCGTCGCCGCGCCGCTGGTCACGGGGCGCACGTCCGCGCCGAGCAGCATCATCCGGAAGACGTTCGGCTTCTGGCGCTCGATATCCGTCGCGCCCATGAACACGACGCACGGCAAGCCAAACCGCGCGCACACGGTAGCGGTGGCGACGCCATGCTGACCGGCGCCGGTTTCGGCGATGACGCGGGTCTTGCCCATGCGCATCGCCAGCAGCACCTGGCCTAGACAATTATTGATCTTGTGCGCGCCGGTGTGATTGAGTTCGTCGCGCTTGAAGTAAATTTTCGCGCCGCCGTGATGCGCAGTGAGCCGCTCGGCGAAATAAAGCGGCGAGGGCCGGCCGACATAATGGGTCCAGAATTCGGCCATTGTCGCCGCGAACGCGGGATCCCTCTGCGCGTCGCGGTAGTGGCGCTCCAGATCCAGGACGAGCGGCATCAGCGTCTCGGCGACGAACCGGCCGCCGTAGCGGCCGAAGCGACCGTCGGCGTCGGGTAGGTCCTGCCAGTTGCGGCGCGCGTCCATGGAGGGGGCTTAGAGGCTTCCGGGGGCCATACTTAGGCTGAGCGGACTAATCGACCGTTTGTCGAACTTGAAGTCCAAAGAGACATTAGATTCAAGGGTTTCAGTGCCGCTTTTGGATTTGAAATTCGCTCAGCGCCTGCCATCAACATGAGGCGAATTTCAAATTCGCCGCACTGCGGCCAGGAACTCAGCGATCTTGCCGGGGTCCTTTAGGCCCGGGGCCGTCTCCACGCCAGAGGAGACGTCCACCAGGGCGGCTCCAGAAACGCTTATCGCCTCAACGACGTTGCTGGGGGTGAGCCCGCCTGAAAGCAGCCACGGACGGGAAAAGCGCTTTCCCGCCATAATCCGCCAGTCGAACGCCAGGGCGTTACCGCCGGGCTGGGCCCCGGGCGGCGGTTTTGCGTCGAACAGCAGTATTTCCGCCACCGGCTCGTAGGCGGCCGCCTGGGCCAAGTCCTCCGACCGGGCGACGCTAATGGCCTTGATCAGTCCTCTTGTGGCGTATCGGCGCGCCTGTGCGGCCTTGCCGGGCGCCTCGTTTCCGTGGAGCTGAATCCAGTCCGGGCGGACAGAGGCGGCGATGCCCGCCAGCACGTCCTCATCGGCGTCGACAGTGACCGCCACGATCTGCACCCTTCCGCGCGCGCGTTCGGCCAGTGCGGCAAGCCGCTCGCGGGAGAGATGCCGCGGACTTTTCGGATACACGACAAAACCGACGAACCGCGCCCCGCCGCCGATCGCAGCGTCGAGCGCTCTCGCATCGGTAATACCGCAGATTTTCGCGTCCGCCATTGACGAAGGGCGTAAGCGAATAGGCGCATAAGGCAATAGGCACGAGCGCGCCTGCTGCTCGGTGACTTCCTACTTCTTCAGCAAGTCGCGAATCTCAGTGAGGAGCTTGATGTCGGCAGGAGTTTCGGCCACCGGCGCGGGTTTGGCTTCCTCTTTCCGCTTCATCGCATTCATCGCCTTGATCACGAGAAACAGCACCCAGGCAACGATCGCGAACTTGAGCACCGCCGTGATGAACTTGCCATAAGCGAAAACCGCACCCTGTTCGCGCGCCTCAGCGAGCGTCGTCGCCGTCACGGAGTCGGAGAGCGGGACAAAATAGTTGGAGAAATCGAGCCCGCCGCTGACCGAGCCAACCAGCGGCATAATCAGATCATCCACCAGCGATGCAACGATCGTCCCGAAAGCCGCGCCGATGATGACGCCGACGGCGAGATCGACGACGTTGCCCTTGAGGGCGAATTCCCGAAATTCACTGAGCATGGACATCGGCCTGCGCTCCTGGCTACCGCACCAGCGCAATTCCGAGTTTTGACTCCGATGTCAACGGTCAGCGACGGCCGCGCAGCCGGACTACATTGCTGAACAACCGTTCCAAGGCCGAGACGACCTGTTCCTGCGTAAACGGCTTCTCGACGATCGGCGCCTCGTCGAAGCCTTCGGGAAGGGCGTCGCGTCCATAGCCGGTGACGAAGACGAACGGAATATTCCGCGCGGCCAGCGCAACCGCAATTTCGTCCACTGGCTTGCCGGCAAGGTTGCCGTCGACCAATGCGGCGTCGAACTCGCCGGCCGCCACGATCGCCTTGGCTTTATCGATGCTTTGGGCGGGGCCCAGCACGTCGCATCCGACGTCATTGAGATAGTCGGCCAGCACCATGCCAATCAAAGGTTCGTCTTCAACGACGAGGATTCGCTTACCGCGCAAGCCGGCCTGTTGGAGCAACGCCGTTGTGTCAGCACCCGGAGTTCGTGACAGCGGGCCGAATGGCTGGCGCAGTTCTGGGAGCGGCAGGCTGATCTCACAGGTCACGCCTCCTTCTGCGTAGTTCACCGAGACGTCGCCGCCATGCGCCTGCAAGCTCTGCTCGATCAGCACGGACCCAAATCCTCGGGTGGTGGGCGCCGCAACCGGCGGACCGCCCGCCTCTCGCCAATGCAGCATCAGAGAGCGCTCGCCATTGGACTTTACCTGCCAGCGCACAGCGACGCGGCCGGTGCGGGTGGAGAGCGCGCCGTGTTTGCGCGCATTGGTGCCGAGTTCGTGGATCACCAAGGCCAGGTGCAGCGCTGCCTGCGCCTCCAGCATGACCGATGGGCCGGCCCAAGTGATGCGATGATCCGCTTCGCCCCCGAGCAGCAATTGATCGCGCACCAAGTCCAAGACGTCGGCGCTCTGGAATGCACCGGCGCTCAACAGCCCATGGGCACGCGCCAGAGCGTCGATGCGGCCATTAAAGCTGGAGACGAAGTTTGCCGGGTCCGTCGCGCGGCGCAACGTCTGCGAGGCAATCGCCTGCACTGTCGCGAGCGTGTTCTTGATGCGATGGCTGAGTTCATCGAGCAGCAGCCGCTGGGTTTCCTCTGCGCGCTTGCGATCAGAAATGTCGCGCGCGATTTTCGAGGCGCCTATGATCCGCCCGCCGGAATCCCGCATCGGCGAGACGGTGAGGGAAATGTCCATCCGCCGCCCATCCTTGGCGACGCGTATGGTCTCGAAATGCTCGATCCGCTCGCCCCGCGACAGCTTTGCGATGATCTCTTTCTCTTCGTGGTGAAGCTCGGGCGGGATTAGCGTCGTGATGTGCTTGCCGACGATCTCCTCAGCGGCGTAACCGAATATCTGCGCGGCGCCCGCGTTCCAGGAGGTGATGACGCCCTGCAGCGTCTTGGAAATGATCGCATCGTCTGAGGAGGTGACGATGGCCGCCAAGCGGGCGGAATCCTCTTCCTCTCGCCGCCGCTCGGTCAGATCGACGAGCAGATTCACCCCGCCGACGAGCTGCCCAGATTCGTCGAATAGGGGAGAGGGGTAGGGCCGGAAGGGAATGCGCACGCCGTCCGGGCGCTCAAGCACGGCGTCAACCCCGCGGATCGGCCGCCGCTCCTTCAGCGCCTGCGCCATCGGACATTGTTCATGCGGCAGCGTTTCGCCATCCGGCTGATAGAGCTTCCACGAGCCGCACCAGAGTTCGCCCAGTTGCGGACGATGTCCCCACAACGTCGCTGCGGCTTCATTGAAATAGGTGATCCGTCCTTCGGCGTCGGTCAGGTAGACCGCCACCGGCAGGGCGTCCAAGATTTCTGCTCTGAATTCACCCATCTCCGCGTACCGCCGGCCGTCTCCGCAACAACCGCCAACGCCGCCGGGGCGGACATTGTTCCTAGCGCTTTACGGCTCCTCGCCGCCGTTGACTTTGAGCCGCAACTCCTTGCCCGGCTTGAAGAATGGGACCTTCTTAGCCGAGACCTTCACGGTGGCGCCGGTGCGCGGATTGCGCCCCGTGCGAGCGTCGCGCTTGCGCACGGAGAAGGCGCCGAATCCGCGCAGCTCGACCCTCCCGCCCCCAGCCAGGGCGACAGCGACCTCGTCGAGCACGACATCGACGGCGTGCTCGATCTCGGCCGCCTTTAGCGGCGTCATCTCTTCCTGCAGCCTGTTGACCAGCTCCGAGCGCAACATCTGCGACCCCTTGGCTCCGTATCCGCTGATAGAGGACTGGCGAGCGCCCGGCGTCAACTCCCACAGGCTTGAAAAGGCAAGAAAAAGGGCCCGGCGGCGAAGCCGGGCCCTCATCGCCGCCGGTAGCGGCTTATTCCTTGCGGTTACTTCTTGTCTTTCAGCGCTGCGCCGAGAATGTCGCCCAACGAGGCGCCCGAGTCCGACGAACCGAACTGGGCGATGGCTTCCTTCTCGTCCGCCAGTTCCATCGCCTTGATCGAGAGCGAGACCTTGCGGCTGGACTTGTCGAAGCCCGTCACCATCGCGTCGAGCCGGTCGCCGACCGTGAAGCGGTCGGCGCGCTGCTCCTGGCGATCGCGCGAGAGGTCCGACTTGCGGATGAAGCTGCGCAGGGCGTTGCCTTCGCCAAATGAGACTTCGATGCCGCCGGTGGCCACATCGACGACTTCCGCCGTGATGATCTGACCGCGCTTAAAGTCGGCGTCGGCCATCGGATCGCTGTCGACTTGCTTGATGCCGAGCGAAATGCGTTCCTTCTCGACGTCGACATCGAGCACCTTGGCCTTCACCACATCGCCCTTGTTGTAGCGGGCAAGTGCTTCTTCGCCCTGCGCGTCCCAGGCGATGTCCGAAAGATGGACCATGCCGTCGAGCTCGGGCGTCAGGCCAACGAACAGACCGAATTCGGTGATGTTCTTGATCTCGCCTTCGATAATCGCGCCAGCGGGATGGTCGGCGACGAATGCATCCCAGGGGTTGGCCTGGACCTGTTTGATGCCCAGCGAAATGCGGCGCTTTTCGCCGTCGACATCGAGCACTTGCACGTCGACTTCCTGAGAGGTGCTGAGGATTTTCGATGGATGCAGGTTCTTCTTGGTCCAGCTCATTTCGCTCACGTGCACCAGGCCTTCGACGCCCGGTTCGAGTTCCACGAACGCACCGTAGTCGGTGATGTTCGTGACGCGGCCGGTGAACTTGCCGCCGGCGGGGTATTTTGCGTCGACGCCATCCCACGGATCGCTCATCAGCTGTTTCATGCCGAGGCTGATGCGCTGGGTGTCCGGGTTGATCTTGACGATCTGCACTTTGACCGTGTCGCCCACATTGAGCACCTGGCTCGGGTGCGAGACGCGCTTCCAGCTCATGTCCGTGACGTGGAGGAGACCGTCGATGCCGCCCAAATCCACGAATGCGCCGTAATCCGTGATGTTCTTGACCACGCCTTCGCGGACTTCGCCTTCAGCCAACTGACCGACGATTTCCGCGCGCTCGCTGGCGCGGCTCTCTTCGAGCACGGCCCGGCGCGAGACGACGATATTGCCGCGCTGGCGGTCCATTTTCAGGATCGCGAACGGCTGCACGATATTCATCAGCGGACCGACGTCGCGGACCGGACGGATGTCAACTTGGCTGCCCGGGAGAAAGGCGTTGGCGCCGCCGAGATCGACGGTGAAGCCGCCCTTCACGCGGCCAACGATGGCGCCGTTGACGCTTTCCTGCGCGGCGAAGTTCTTTTCCAGGCGGGTCCAGGCTTCTTCCCGACGCGCTTTCTCGCGGCTGACGACGGCGTCGCCCAACGCGTTTTCGATGCGGTCGAGATAGACTTCGACGATGTCGCCGGCATTGGGCTGGCCAGCGCCGTCGTCGACGAGAAATTCGCGGAGCGGGATGCGGCCTTCGGTCTTGAGACCGATGTCGACGACGACGAAGTCATGTTCGACTGCAACCACGGTGGCCGGGACAACCCTGCCTTCAATTAGACCCTTGGAACCCAGGCTCTGGTCAAGCAGCGCGGCAAAGTCATCGCGCGTGGGGTTCAACGAGGGATTTTGCGTTTGTGACGCCATACGTATTTCAACTCCAACATCGATAAGGGCCGACCGGTTGGATCCGGCGGTCTCGGCCCCACCATGGGGCCGTCCTCGTTTTTGGCTAAAGCAACGCCAAACGGCCCGGGGCCTCAGACCCTCAGGAACGCGGGCTCTCTATAGATAGAGAGACCCGGGCCAGCAAGCGAGCCGCAGGCGAAAGTCAGCCGGGACGGGCGACGGCTTTGTCCACGATGGCGAAGGCGGCGGCGGCGGCGGCCTCGATGGTAAGGCCGGTGGTGTCCAGCAGATAGGCCCCGTCGGCCTGGCGGAGCGGCGAATCCTTGCGTTTCATGTCCCGCGCGTCCCGATCGGCGATCTGAGCCTTCAAATCCTCAAGGCTGATCTGCTCGCCGCGCGCTACCAGTTCGGCATGGCGCCGGCGCGCCCGCTCGTCCAGCGAAGCCGTGACAAACAGCTTCACTTCGGCGTCCGGACAGATCACCGTGCCAATGTCGCGGCCATCGAGCACTGCGCCTTTGGGGTCGGCGGCGAAGGCGCGCTGCGCGCGACGCAAGACGGCGCGTACCTCCGCAATTGCCGCGACATGCGACGCCGCTATGCCGGCGGCGCTGGAGCGGATGCGGTGCTCGTCAATGGCGCCGAGGTCGAGCTTTTCAGCAGCCGCCACCGCCGCGGCTTGATCGTTCGGGGCGAAGCCGGCGTCGAGCAAAGCAAGGCCAACGGCACGATAAAGCGAGCCGGTATCAAGCCGCTTTAACCCGTAGCGATCGGCAAGTGCTTTGGCGACTGTTCCCTTGCCTGAGGCGGTCGGTCCGTCGACGGCGATGATCATTGCGGCTGCTGTAGCAGAGACGCGCTCCGAGGCCAGTGCTAAGGCCGCGGGCGCGGGGCGGCCAGCGTGACACCGCATCGCCGCCGCGCCGGTGCTTGCCGCGGTCCGCGCTGCTTGACGTCCGGCGGTTTCCCCGGCGTCCGCCTTGACACTGCGGGCGCAAACGCGCGGGAGTCGGCCATGAATATCGAACATTTCGACGTCGTGGTCGTCGGCGCCGGCATATCCGGGATCGGCGCCGGCTACTTCCTGCAGCGCGACTGTCCGACCAAGAGCTACGTCATCCTCGAGAATCGCGCCGACATGGGCGGCACTTGGGACTTATTCCGTTATCCCGGCATCCGCTCAGACAGCGACATGTTCACGCTCGGCTATTCGTTCAAACCATGGACGGAAGAGAAGGCGATCGCCGATGGGCCATCGATCTGGAAATATGTGCATGAGACCGCCGCCGAGTACGGCATCGACAAGCACATCCGCTTCAAGCATCGGGTCGTGCGCGCGAACTGGTCGTCGCAGGATGCGCGCTGGACCGTCGAGGCCGAGCATGATGGCGCGATCAAACGCTTCACCTGCTGCTTCTTCCACCTTTGCGCCGGCTACTACAATTACGAGGAAGGCTTCCTGCCCGAGTGGAAGGGGAAGGACTCGTTCAAGGGGACGATCATCCATCCGCAGCATTGGCCCGAAGACCTCGATTATGCCGGCAAGCGGGTAGTCGTCATCGGATCAGGCGCGACAGCGGTGACGCTGGTACCGTCGATGACCGATGCGGCTGCGCATGTGACGATGCTGCAGCGGACGCCGACTTACATGGTGTCGCTGCCCTCGCAGGATGCGCTCGCCAATTGGGGCCACAAGCACTTGCCGTCGCAGTTCAACTACGACTTGACCCGTTTGCGGCGCATCATCTTGCAGCAATTCTTCTTCCGTCTCGCACGCGCGCGGCCCAAGCGCACCCGCGAACGTCTGCTCGCCGCGATCCGCGAACAGCTCGGCCCGGACTACGACATGGAGACGCATTTTTCCCCGCCCTACAATCCGTGGGAGCAGCGACTGTGCCTCGTGCCGGACAACGACATGTTCATCGCCATCCGCGAGGGCAAAGCGTCGATCGTCACCGATCAAATCGAGCGCTTCACTGAAAAGGGCCTGCAGCTCGCGTCCGGCCGAGAGCTGGAAGCCGACATCATCATTACCGCGACAGGCCTCAATCTGCGCATGCTCGGCGGCGCGGAGATCGTCGTCGACGGCGTGAAAGTCGATCCGGGCAAGCGCTTCAGCTACAAGGGAGCCATGCTTTCCGACGTGCCTAACATGGCGTTTGTGTTCGGCTACACCAATGCGTCCTGGACGCTGAGGGCCGACCTCATCAACGAATATGTCTGTCGCTTGATCAATTATCTCGACATGTATGGCCTTGCCTCGGCGACGCCGCGCTTGAGCGACGGCCCACACGAGGAGCGGCCATTCGCCGACTTTTCTTCCGGCTACTTCCAGCGCGCACAGCATTTACTGCCGAAGCAGATGGCCAGTGCGCCTTGGAAGCAAAACCAATCCTACACGCACGACATGATGGATTTGCGTTTCGGCCGGCTCGAAGACGGTGTGCTGGAATTCAAAAAGGCGGGTGCAGCCTCCGACTCCGGATCTGTCGGGCGCGAACCGGCACTCGCCTAGCGCCACGGCAAGGCATGAGCTAGGACGCTTGGCCGCTCTTGGGGTCACGCGTGAAAGCCATTTCGATTTTCGTCCTTTTGGCGCTGGTCGCCGGCCTTGCGGCCGGCGCTCTCATCCGCGGCTACGCGCCGCAACTGACCGGCGCCGCCGAGATCGCGACCGCGTTCGGCGGGCTCTGGCTAAACGCGCTGCGCATGACCGTGGTGCCGTTGGTCGTTTCGCTACTGGTCACCGGCATCGCTTCGGTCGCCGATACGGCCAAGACCGGCGGTCTGGTGCTGCGCGCGGTGCTGTTGTTCACGCTGCTGCTTTTCTTCGCCGCCACCTACAGCGTGCTCGTCACCAACGGCTGGCTCGAACTCTGGCCGCTCGATCGCGCCGCCGCCGATGCGTTCATCGCCGGCATTGGCGACGAGGCTGTCACTATCAGCGAACCGCCGACATTCGCGTCGTGGCTGCAGGGCTTGGCTCCGTACAATCCAGTCAAGGCCGCGGCAGAGGACGGCGTGCTCGCCCTCGTGGTGTTCTCGGTCTTCTTCGGCTTTGCGGTCACGCAACTGCAGCAGGCCATGCGCGAGCAGATCGTCGGTTTTTTCCGCGCCGTGTCCGAGGCGATGATCATCATCGTTCATTGGGTGTTGCTGGCCGGACCCTTCGGCGTGTTCGCGCTGGCGCTCGGGGTGGGGCTGCAAGCCGGCCTCAGCGCCGCCGGCACGCTGGCGCAATACGTCATTATCGTCACCGGCGTGACCGCAGGCTCGACAGCGATCGCCTGGCTCATCGCCGTCACCTGGGGCAGGCAGCCGATTTCGCGGTTCACCTCTGCGGCGACGCCGGTGTGGGCGATCGCCGCGTCAACTCAGTCTTCACTGGCCTCGCTGCCGGCGATGCTGGAAGCAGCGCTCCGCGGCCTCAAGCTTCCGCCCCGTGTCGCCGACGTGGTCTTGCCGTTGGCGGTCGCGGTATTTCGCTTCACCAGCCCCGTCGCTAATCTCGCTGTGTGTTTCTTTGTTGCGCACCTCTACGATATCGAGCCCACGCTGATTCAGATCGCAGGCGCAGTCGTAGTCGCCTATGCCGTCAGCATCGCCGCAGTCGGCTTGCCGGGACAGATTTCTTTTATCGCATCGATTGCGCCGATTTGCCTGGCGCTCGGCGTGCCCACTGAAGTGTTGGGCATTCTTATCGCCGTCGAAGTCATTCCCGACATTTGGCGCACGCTGGGCAACGTCACGGGCGATCTGGCCGCCACCTCCATCCTCGCGCAAAACGCGCTGCGCGAGGATGAAGGATCGCCGGCCCCTTAACCGCGGAATTGCGCGCAAGCGTCGGCGTAATGACCTTCTACTTGGGCGATGCGATCGGCGGAGTTTGCTCCGGCGGGCAGCGCGTCGCTTTCCGACGACATCGTCGCGTCGCCCTGCGCGGGGAGGCGGTCATCGACGCCGTTGGCGGCGATGCGGACCTCCGCCGGCATGAGCGCTTGGGCGACGCCAGCGGTAACGCACTCGCAAAACGCGTGAGTTTCACCGCTGCGTTCGCACTGTGCGCGGTAGTAACGCCGGGCTTCGCCGACTTCGCGATCACTGGCGAGGCTTCTCGCGTCGGTGGTGGGCGCGGGCGGCGTCACGGGTTCAACCACTTGCGCATAGGCGATCGCGCCAGCCGACACGGTGGCGGCCAGCAGCACGGTGACAACGAACTTTCTCATGACTCATGCTCCTCTGCGCGGCACAACGCGCCCGGAGCCGGGGAGTTCACGAAAATTGTAGTCAAGCGGCGTGGCGGGCGTCGTTGGCTGGAACCGTCAGTTCCATTACCCCACGAGCGGGGACGCGGAGCGTAAAGGCCGAGCCCTGGCCGGGCGCGCTCCGCAACGTGACGTCGCCGCCCAACAGACGCGCAAGGCGGCGCGTAATCGCAAGTCCTAGGCCCGTACCCCCATAGGCGCGGGTCGTGGTTGCGTCCGCCTGCACAAAGGGCTGAAACAGCCGCGCTTGCGCCTCGGGCGAAATGCCGATGCCGGTGTCGATGACGTGGAAAACGATCCATTCGCTGCGGCCATCGTCTTCGCGTGCGGCGACGAGTTTGATTTGGCCGTTCCTGGTGAACTTGGCGGCGTTCGACAACAGGTTGAGCAGGCATTGGCTCAGCTTGAAGCCGTCGGTTTCAGCGTCGCCGAGCGGGGTTGCGACATCGACACTTATGGTGTTGCCGTTGGCGGCCGCCGCAGGAGTTACGGTGGCGACTGTCTCTGAAATGACCGAATCCAGATCCACCCGGTCCGAAAAGACGATGGCGCCGCCGGCTTCGATTTTCGACAAATCGAGCACATCATTGATCATCGCCAATAAACGGTGCGCGGCGCCGTGGATGCGGCTCAGGTCGTCGCGATCCTGGTTGTCGCCGCGCTCGTCGGCGTTCTCCATCAGCATCTCGCCATAACCGATGATGGCGTTGAGCGGCGTGCGCAATTCGTGGCTCATCGTGGCCAGGAACTGGGACTTGGCGACATTGGCCTGCTCAGCAGTAGCCCGCGCCGATTCGAGCGCCTCGAACGCCTGTTTGAGTTCGACGTCGCGCCGCTGGATCTGGTCGAGAATGTGACGCAGTCGCTGCATCGGCCCCTGCTTTCCGCCGCTGCCTTCATCGGCGTTGGCGCCTCGGCTCGCCAGAATTTCCTCGGCGCGTCCGACCGCCTGCAACATGTTGCGCCGGCTGCGATAGATCAGCAACGCGATCGCCAGCAGCCCGATCACGCAGCCTGCCGCGAGCACCATAGCCAGCGTCATCATCTGCAAAGTCTTGGCTTGCAGCTCCGATTGCATTGCCTGCGCTTCGGCGCGGGCCTCGGCCTGCGCCACTTCGCTTTCCATGGTCGCGCGCAATTCGCGCACGCCGGCGTTGAATCGGGTCATCTGCAGCCTCTCGGCCGCTTCGTGCGCGCGCAGCATCGCGGTGAAGGCGGCTTCGTGCCGGCCTTCGGCATGCAAAATCTCCGGCTCGATCAGATCGAGACGTTCGCTGAGTCCCGGATCGCCGCGCTCGGCGGCCATGCGCCGAAGCTCCGCCATGGCCGCGCGCGCTTCGGCGCCGAGGCCGAGACGCGCCAGCGCATGCACCCGAAAAACCAGCAACCGCGTGAGATATTCCGGGGGCGCGCCTGCGACGGCGCGTGCTGCATCCGCGCAGTGCAGCGCGATTGTGTAATCGCCTGCCAGGAAATGAACGCGGGCGCACAACAGGCCGGTGAAGAACTCCAATTGCGGATCGTCTGCCGTGCTGGCGACGTTGCGATGGATGCGGGCGAGGCGGATGGATTCCTCGGCTGCACCGGCCTGCGCGAACATGCCGGCGACGTTGTTGATGATGACGGCGCCGTCGATTGGGCGGCCTGCAAGCGTATCGAGTTCCACCGTCCGTTCGAGATGGGTAAGCGCGGTCTCATAGTCGCCGACGCGAATGGAGTTATACGCCATTGCGTCATGCAGGCCCGAGCGCAGCGGACGCGTCTCGGCGGTGTCCGGCAGATGCATGAGGCCGGCGCGTGCGGCTTCCAGCGAATTGCCGAACATGCCGAGGTCCGTCAGTACGTAGGCGCGCAGACGCTCGCCCGCGGCGCGCACAATCGGGTCGCTGACGCCAGCAAGCGCGTTCGCGAGATTGGCGCGTGCAGCGACGTAATCGCCATCGAGCGCAGGCCAGTATGCTTCGAGCATGGCCGCCATCGCCGTAAACCGCATGCTTGATTGAGCACGCGTTTCTCGCAGAAGCTCGGCCAATGCCTGCCGCGCCGCTTCCGCATCGGAGGCGACGAACTGGTCGACCGCCATATCGTAGAGGATGAGCAGCCGGGCTTCGCCATGGAAGCTTTGCGCAGTGCGCGCCCGCTCGCGCAACAGGTCGTCGGTGATGATGAGGTTGCCTGCTTCGATGCGGCGGGCAAGGGCCTCGCCGCGCACGATCCAGTCCGTGTTCTCAGTGGGCTGCGGTTGCGCCGCGGCCGCGCCGAAAAAACAGAAAGCGCACACGCCCGCCACGAGCGCGCGCAATTGAGAAGCCCGCATCTGCCCCACCTCAAATTTCGGCGAAGCATGCACAGACGGCGTTAATGCCGCGGGGACAGAGCTTGGTGAAGCGGTGGTTAAAGCGCTGTGATATCAGCGCCCAAACCTTGCATGAAGACGGCGAAACCGGGGAAGGAGGTGGCGATCATGTCGGCGTCGTCGACGATCACAGGCTCCTTCGACGCCAGGCCCAACACCAGGAACGACATCGCCACACGGTGATCTCCGAGCGTGCGAATTTCGGCGCCGCCACGAACGCTCTTGGGTCCGCGCCCGTTTACGACAAGGCCGTCAGGGAGTTCTTCGGCTTCGACGCCGCAGGCGCGAAGTCCGTCGACCATCAATGTGATCCGATCGCTTTCCTTCACGCGCAACTCGGCCGCGCCGGTTATGCGGGTTTCGCCTTCCGCGAACGCGGCGACGGCGGCCAGGATTGGAAATTCGTCGATCATCGCCGGCGCGCGGCGCGGCGGCGGCGCAGCGCCATGCAGCTTGGACGCCGTTACCACGAGATTGGCGATGGGTTCGCCGATCGGATCGCGGCTTTCCTCGTATGTGACGCTCGCGCCCATCTCGAGCAGCGTCTCGAAGAAGCCGAGCCGCAGCGGGTTGACGAGCACGTCCTCAATGCGCACTTGCGACTTGGCTACGATCAGCGCCGCCGCGACCGGGAACGCGGCGGAAGAGGGATCTCCGGGAACATAGATGTCAGCGCCAGTGAGCTTGCCCGGGCGCACACGGGGATGGAGCCCGCCATCGGCCTCCACGTGATCGATGTCGGCGCCGAACACTTTCAGCATACGCTCGGTATGATCGCGGGAGCGCTCCGGCTCGATCAGAATAGTCTCACCGTCCGCGTTCAACCCCGCCAGCAGCACAGCCGATTTCACCTGCGCCGATGACACCGGCGAGCGATAGGTGATGCCCTTGAGTTTGCCGCCGTGCACGATCAGCGGCAGGCAATTGTTCCCGGTGTTGAACCGCGCGCCCATTTGCGACAACGGCGCGATCACCCGATTCATCGGCCGCTTGCGCAATGATTGATCGCCATCGATTCTCGCGCTGAGTTTATAGCCGGCCGCAGCGCCGATCAGCAGCCGCGCGGCGGTTCCCGAGTTCCCGCAGTCGATGGTTTCGCTGGGCTGGCTGAAACTGCCGGCGCCTACGATCGCCCAGGCGTTGTCGTCCACCCGTTCGACGCTTGCGCCGAACTGACGCACGGCCTCGGCGGTGCGGCGCACATCCTCGCCGTCCAGCAGGCATTCGACTCGCGTTTTGCCTTCCGCGAGGGCGCCCATGATCAGCGCCCGGTGGGAGATCGATTTGTCCCCGGGCGGGCGGATGCTTCCGCGCAGCGGTTCTGTGTATCGCGCCCTTAGACGCATCGGTTCGGACTCTTGCCCTGAAGGCTGAAAATTAGCGCGGACAAAGGTTTTGACAGGGGCGTCCGATGGTGGCAAGCGAGCGCCCCGCAAGCCAATGGAGAGGCGCTTGGTCAAGACCGATTTGGGCAGCAAGCAGGTTTGCCCGAACTGCGGGGCGAAATTCTACGATCTGAGCCGCCGCCCTGCAGTCTGCCCCAAGTGCACAACCAGTTTCGATCCCTCCGAAGAGGGCGTCCGCTCTCGCCGCGGCCGTACTCGGGTGGCCGCGCACGACACGGATTATGAAGACGACGAGGAACTCGAGGACGCAAAAGCCAAAAAGAGCGAAGACGAAGACGAAGAGGCCGACGACACTGCCGAGGTGGATGCCGAGGCCGAAGCCGAGCCGCTGGTCGCCGACGATGACGAGGACGCCGGTGTGACCGCGAAGGCCGGCGGCGAAGACGACCTTCCGGAAGGGTTCTCGGAGGAGGAGGCCGACCTGGGCGACGCCGCGGCGGACGACGATTCGGTGCCGTTGCTCGAAGACGAGGAAGAATTCCCCGAGGACGAACTCGGCGAGATCTCGGGCGATACCGAGGATGACGACAGCGGCCGCTGAACGCGGGCTGCGCCGCACTTGAACTGGAAAGAGGCGGGCTCTAGGTTCCGCCCTTCTCGAAACGGGGCGCCGCGCTCAGCTGGCGTGTCGTGATGGGCCCATAGCTCAGCTGGGAGAGCGCCTGCATGGCATGCAGGAGGTCAGCGGTTCGATCCCGCTTGGGTCCACCAGCCTTCGCTCGCCGCTTTCTGGCGAGCCCTTCGCCCGGAAGCGCCTGTGACCGCCCGAAGAGCGCCTCCGCTTTCGCGATCCGCGGCTGCTGACGCCAATCTGGCCTATCCTGATTTGACGCATCCAACCGGTTCGTGCTGCCTGGGCTGAGCGTTTTCGAGGCAGGGGACAGACATGCCGCATCTCAATCGTCGCGCTTTCACCCGAGCGTCGCTGGGCGTCCTGATCGCAGGCTGCGCGCCGCGCAATGGACCGGACCTCATCATCCACGGCGGTCCGATCTACACCGGCATCACGCCGTCTCCCGTCGAAGCGGTTCGCATCAGCAATGGCTTGTTTGCCGTTGCAGGCTCGCTGGCCGACGCTCGCGCCGCCGCAGCCGGCGCGCGCGAGATCGACCTCGCTGGCGCGGCGGCGTTTCCGGGCTTCACAGATGGGCATGTGCACTTGAGCGGCGTCGGCGCCGCAGCTTTGGTGCTCGATCTTGTCGGCACGACATCCATCGCCGACCTTCAACAACGGCTGCGCGTCTACGCGGCGTCGCACGCGGCGGGGCCGATCTACGGCCGCGGCTGGATCGAGACGCACTGGCCCGAGCGCCGTTTTCCCACTCGCGGCGATCTCGACGCCATCATTGCCGATCGCCCGGTCCTGCTGGAACGCATCGACGGCCACGCCGCGGTCGCCAACGGCGCGGCGCTCGAGTTGGCGCAGATCGACAACAACACGCCCGATCCGGCAGGCGGAAGCATCGAGCGCGACGCGTCCAGCGTCGCGACCGGCATGCTGATCGACAACGCCGCTGGTCTGGTTCAATCGCGGTTCCCGGCGCCGACGCCTGCCATGCAACGCGAAGCTCTGCTGCAAGGCGCGCGCATCTATGCGCAACGCGGCTGGACCGGCGTCCACAACATGAGCACCTCGCTGGCTGAAGCACAATTATTCACCGAGTTCGCAGCGGCCGGCGAACTGCCATTAAGCGCCGATCTTTACCTCACGCCCGAAGACGGCGAGGCCGTGCTGCAGCGGGGCCCGTACGGAGAGGGCGCCGTGCGCGTGCGCGGAATCAAGATGTACATGGATGGCGCTCTCGGCTCGCGCGGAGCGGCCTTGCTCGCGCCCTATAGCGATGCTGCCAGCACCGGCCTGCTGGTAACCCCGATCGAGCAGATCCGCGCCATCCTGCAGCGCGCACGCGCACGCGGCGTCCAGATCACGACGCACGCCATCGGCGATCGCGGCAACCGTCTCGTACTCGACGCCTATCGCGATGCATTCGCCGATGACCCGGCGGCTTTACTTAATGCGCGATGGCGCATCGAACACGCACAGGTAATAGCCAGAGAGGACATGCCGCGTTTCGCCGCCCAGGGGGTCATTGCCTCGATGCAGCCCTCGCACGCGATCAGCGATCTTCACTTTGCGCCGGCGCGGCTCGGTCCGCAGCGGCTCGCCGGCGCCTATGCCTGGCGGTCTCTGCTCGATTCTGGCGCAACCCTGGTCGGCGGAAGCGACGCGCCGGTCGAGAAGGGCGATCCGCTGGTGGAGTTTTACGCCGCGACCTACCGGCGCGACCTCAGCGGCTTCGCCGGCCCCGACTGGCATTTGGAGCAGGCTGTCTCGCGCGCCGAGGCGCTGCACATGTTCACCGCCGCGCCCGCCTTCGCGTCTTTCACCGAGAACGAGCGCGGCGCCATCGAAGTCGGCAAGCGCGCCAATCTCAGCGCGTTCTCCGTCGACCTGATGCGCGCCGAGCCGGCCAGCATTCCTACCGCCGCCGCAGTGCTCACCGTGTCCGACGGCCGCATCACGCACGAAGCGCTCTAACGTGAGACGCCCGCGCCATTGCGCGGGCGTCCGAAAACTTTGCTGGTGAAGTTTTAGGCCGCGGCCACGCCGCTGGTCGGCGTAACCGTCGCTCCCGCTTCCTGCGGATCGCGCAATACATAGCCGCGCCCCCAGACCGTCTCGATGTAGTGCTCGCCGCCGGTGGCGGCCGCCAGCTTCTTGCGCAGCTTGCAGATGAACACGTCGATGATCTTGAGTTCCGGTTCGTCCATGCCGCCATAAAGATGGTTCAGGAACATCTCTTTCGTCAGCGTCGTGCCTTTGCGGAGCGAAAGCAGCTCCAGCATCTGGTATTCCTTGCCGGTCAGGTGGACTCGCTGGCCTGACACTTCGACCGTCTTCGCGTCGAGGTTGACGACAACATCGCCCGTTTTGATGACGGAATGAGCGTGGCCCTTCGAACGGCGCACGATGGCGTTGATCCGCGCGATCAGTTCGTCCTTGTTGAAGGGCTTGGTCATGTAGTCGTCGGCGCCATAGCCGAGGCCGCGGACCTTGGTGTCGATGTCGGCGGTGCCCGAGAGGATCAGGATGGGGGTGTTGACCCGCGCCACCCGCAGCTGCTTCAGCACGTCGTAGCCGTGCATGTCGGGCAGCGTCAGGTCGAGAACGATGATGTCGTAATCGTAGAGCTTTCCGAGGTCGATGCCTTCCTCGCCGAGATCGGTCGAGTAAATATTGAATCCTTCGGACTTGAGCATCAGCTCGATGCCCTGCGCCGTAGCGCTATCGTCCTCGATAAGCAGAACCCGCATTGGCGCCCTCTCCGACCCCAGCGCTGGTCGCGCCGCCCCAGGGTTAAATTAACGGTTGGAATCACCATTACCGAAGCGGGTAAACAGGACCCTAACCGGACCAGAAGATTCGCTCTTTAGAATCGCGTTCGCGCTCGCGCGCAAGAGTCAGCATGCGCTACTTTCACAAACACTATCACTTGTGGCGCCGGAACTGGTGGACAGAAAGATTCCGATATCGGAATCATCCGCGCATACAAACGTAAATCTCCCTTAACCATAAACGGGCATCTGCTGTGCGGTCTCGATGCCATCACTCCTGTCCAAGCTTGCCGAAGAGATTCATGCGCTCGATCCGCGCCGGTTCGAAGGCCGCGTCACAGGCCTGAGCGGCTCGCTTGTCGAAGCGACAGGTCCGATCCAGGCGCTCGCACTCGGCGCGCGTGCGACGATTCACGGAACCCGGATGACGCGTGGCGAAATCGTCGGGTTTCGCGGCGACCGCGCCTTGCTGGCGCCTTTCGACTCGATCGACTCCATCCGCCCAGGCGCCCGTGTGGTGCTCGAAGGCGCAACGCCGACGATCCGCCCTTCGCGAGCCTGGCTGGGGCGCGTCATCGATTGCTTTGGCAATCCGGTGGACGGGCAAGGGCCGCTGCCGCAGGGGCTGCGCGCGCATCTGGTGCGTTCACCGCCGCCGTCTGCACACGATCGCGCGCGCGTTGGCGGGCGGCTCGATGTCGGCGTGCGCGCGCTCAACATTTTTTCGGCGCTCTGCCGTGGCCAACGCATGGGCGTGTTTTCCGGCTCCGGCGTCGGCAAGTCGGTGCTGATGTCGATGCTGGCGCGAGGCGCCAGGGCCGATGTGATCGTCATCGGTCTTTGCGGCGAACGTGGCCGCGAAGTTAAGGAGTTTATCGAGGATACGCTGGGTGAAGATGGCAGACGCCGCTCTGTCGTCGTCGTCGCCACGTCGGACGAAAGCGCGGCCCGGCGGCGGCTGGCGCCGCATATGGCCTGCGCCGTCGCTGAGTACTTCCGCGATGCAGGACTGGATGTGCTGCTGCTCATCGACTCGGTGACCCGCTTCGCTATGGCGCAGCGCGAGATCGGCCTGAGCGTCGGTGAGCCGCCGACCACCAAGGGTTACACGCCTTCCGTATTCGCTGAACTGCCGAAGCTGCTGGAGCGGGCCGGACCGGGACGCGAAGGCGAGCAAGGCTCGATCACGGCGCTCTTCACTGTGCTCGTCGACGGCGACGATCACAACGAGCCGATCGCCGACGCTGTGCGCGGCATCCTCGACGGCCACATCGTGATGGAGCGAGCGATCGCCGAACGCGGCCGCTATCCGGCGATCAATGTGCTGAAATCGATCTCGCGGTTGATGCCTATGTGTCACGCGCCGCAAGAGAACGCCCAGATCGCCCGGGCGAAAGAGGCGCTCAGTCTCTATGCTGAGATGGAAGAACTCATCCGCATCGGGGCCTACAAGCCCGGCGCGGATGCAGCCGTTGACGAGGCCGTCCGCGTCCGTCCGGCGCTGGAGCGATTGCTGGCGCAAGACCGCGACGAACAGACCGGCATCGATGAAAGCTTCGCCATGTTGGCCGAGGCTCTGGCATGAAATCGCTGCGCACGCTGCTCAAGGTCGCGCGCATCGATCTCGAAACTCTGCGCCGCGCGCTGGCTGAGCAGGTCGCCAAGCATGCCTCGGTCGAGCAGCGCCTTCTTGGCCACGAGCAGACAGTCAAGAACGAGCAGATGCTGGCGCGGCGAGATTATGAATCGGCCCGCGCTTATGGCGGCTATGCCGTCGCCGCGCTTGCGATCCGCCGGGGACTCGAAGCGGAGCGCATCTCGGTCAGTCAGGACATCGAGCGCCTGCGCACTGTCGTCGCCGATGCGCATGCTGAAGTGCGCAAGTTCGAGCGGTTGCTGGAACTGGAAGCAGAGCGCGCGCGGATGGTGCAGAAACACCGCGAAACTGCAGAGCTTGATGAATTCGCGACGCTGCGGACTGCACGGTTGAAGCCTTGATGTCCGGCTAGTCTTTCGATGTGAGGCGGCAATGACCGTGACCCAAGGGGCGCCCGATCGAGGCGCCAAATTCGATTGGCGCATCTACGTTCCGAAGTCGATCACCGTGATCGCTCAGGAGGGTTATCGCGCCTCGGACTTTCGCGCCGATGCCGTCGCCGGCCTCACGGTCGCCATCGTCGCACTGCCGCTGGCAATGGCGATCGCCATCGCCTCCGGCACGACGCCCGACAAGGGCCTGATCACGGCCGTCGTCGCCGGCTTTGTGATTTCTGCGTTGGGCGGAGCCCGCTTCCAGATCGGCGGGCCGACAGGCGCATTCATCGTCGTGGTCTACGGCGTGATCCATGCCTACGGTTATGATGGTCTGGTGCTGGCGACGATCATGGCTGGCGCGATGCTGGTGATCGCCGGGCTGCTGCGGTTCGGTGACTGGATCAAGTACATTCCCGAACCTGTCGTCACCGGCTTCACCGCCGGCATCGCCGTCATCATCTTCACGAGTCAAATTCGAGACCTGTTCGGACTCAACATGGAGGCCGTGCCGGCGGAATTCATCGCCAAGCTCGAGAGCTTTTGGACCGCCCGCGACTCGATATCGTTGGCGTCACTCGCTGTCGCCGGTGCAGCGCTTGCGGTCATCATGGTGCTACGCAAAGTCGCGCCGAAGCTTCCCGGTTTCCTGATCGCCGTGGCTGGCGGCGCGGTGCTCGTCGCCGTTTTGCAGCTGGACGTCGATACGATCGGGACGCGGTTTGGCGACGTGCCGTCGACACTGCCGGCGCCGCATTTCCCGGTCGTGACGTGGGAGAAGGTGCGTACGCTATTTCAGCCGGCTTTCACGATCGCCTTTCTCGCCGGTGTCGAAAGTCTGCTCTCGGCCATGGTCGCCGATGGTATGACCGGCCGCCGGCATCGCTCGAATTGCGAGTTGGTGGCGCAAGGCGCGGCCAATATCGCCTCCGGATTTTTCGGCGGAATTTCCGCTACCGGCGCAATTGCACGGACCGCCACCAATATTCGCGCGGGCGCAAGGACGCCCATCGCGGGCATGATGCATGCTTTATTCGTGCTCGCGTCGATGCTCGCGCTCGGGCCGTTGATGGCGTTCATACCGCTGGCGGCGCTAGCAGCGGTATTGGTCATGGTCGCTTGGAACATGAGCGAGCACGAACGCTTCCGCTATCTGCTCGGCGGTCCGCTCGGAGACCGCGTGGTCCTGCTGGTCACGTTTGGTCTGACGGTGCTCGTCGATCTCACTGTGGCGATCGAGGTCGGCATCGTGCTGGCGGCCATCATTTTCATGCACCGCATGGCCGAAGCCACCGCAATCGAGAAGGGCGTATCGTTGGTCGAGCGCGACCAGGACGATTTCTCCACCCATACTCGCGGTATCTATACGGCGCGCAAGGAACTGCCAAAAGGCGTGGAAATGTTCGAACTGCGCGGGCCGCTTTTCTTCGGCGCGGCGAGCCGTCTCAGCGACGCCTTCGAAGCCGCATTCCCGCCGCCGAAAGTGTTCATTTTGCGCTTTGCCGACGTACCGATGGTGGACGTCTCGGGCGTCGGCGCCTTGCTGCGTTTTCTCAAGCGCTGCGAAGTTCACGGCACGCGCGTCTTGTTTTGTGATTTGAACGCGGCATCGCGTCTGGTGCTTTCGAAAATGGCGGTGTTGTCGCGGCCGAACGTGAACGTATTGCCGCACTACGAACAGGCGGTAGAGCGGGCGGCCGAACTGGCGGGCGACGCCTAGCCGGCGTTGAGCGCCTCGACGATGCGGATCACGTCTTCGTAGGCTTGGCTCTGCGGGTGCCTTGTCGGCAGCGGCGTCTGCGCGCGGATCGAATCCGGCACGCGCGGATCGCGGCAAATGGCGCCGGCGAATCTCGGCTTGAAACCGAGATACTCGTTACAGGCCAGCGCAAACTGATCGAACACTTTGCGTCCTTTGACGCGGTTCTCGGCCATGTTCACGATCACCCAGGGCGTTACTTGCGCGCCTTGCAGGCGGAGCAGTTTCACCATCGCGTAGGCGTCGGTGAGGGCCGTGGGCTCTTCGGTGGTCACCAGAATCAGCCGGTCCGCGGCGCGTGCAAAGCGCAGCACGGTCGGGTCGATGCCGGCGGCCAGGTCCAGGATCACGCGATCGTAATGCGGCGTCAGCCGTGAGAGGCCATTGGCGATGCGCGCGACTTCTTCGATCTTCACCGCGCCGAGCGCGCCCGACCCCGAATGCCCAGCGATAAGATCGAAACCGCCATTGCGTCCCGGTCCGCCCATAACCGGGGTGACCGCGGACTCCAATTCCAAAAAACCGCGCACGACAGAGTGGACATCGGCCGTCGGCCGCACGCCGAGTTGCACGTCGACGTTTGCAAGACCCAGATCGCAGTCGACCAACAGCGCGCGCTGGCCCGCTCGGCCGAAGGCAATCGAGAGCATCGTCGAGAGCCAAGTCTTGCCGACGCCGCCTTTTCCGGAGGCGATGGCAAAGACCGGTGCTGAGCGCGTACGCGGCAGCGGCGGATCGTTGAGGGCGGCGTTGGCGCCTGACATGCCTCAGATATGAGCCGACATCGTTTCGGACCGGTTAGCGGCGCGAGGTGTTTTGGTAAAGGAAGTGTGAAGTCGCGGTTGCCCGATTAGAGCACGGCCTTGCTCAAACCTGCCCCATCGCCTTCAGCCGTACCTTGGCGTGCACTTCCGACTGGCTCAGCACCGCCGTCGACGGCCGGAAGCGTTCGATCAATGAGCGCACGAACGGGCGAATTGTGGGGGAGGTGAGCAGCACCGGCGTCTCGCCCGCTTGCGCCGCTTTCTCGAATGCCGTCCGCACGTCGGCGACGAAGTCGTGCAATTTCGACGGCGCCAGGGCGAGCTGGCGATGCTGGCCTTCGCCGATCAGCGCCTCGGCGAAGGCCTGCTCCCAGCCGGGCGAAAGCGTAAGGATCGGCAATGAGCCGTCGGCGTTGCGGTGCTGGTAGCAGATCTGGCGGGCCAGCCGCGCACGGACATGCTCGGTGACCAGCACCAGATCGTGCATAGCCGGGGCCGCTTCGGCGACGGCTTCGACGATCGCGGCCAAGTCACGGATCGAGACCCGCTCTTTCAACAGATTTTGCAGCACACGCTGCACGCCTGACCATGAGATGTGCGCCGGAGCGACGTCGTCGAGGAGGGTTTGCGTGTCCTTCGGCAGATCCTTGATCAGCTTCTTCACTTCGGAGAACGTGAGCAACTCGCTCATGTGCTCCTTGATCACCTCGGTGAGGTGCGTGGCGAGCACCGTCGCGGGGTCGACGACGGTGTAGCCCCTGAAGCTCGCTTCCTCTCTCGCGCGTTCATCGATCCATTTCGCGTCGAGGCCGAAGGCCGGCTCTTTCACGGCGTCGCCCGGCAGCGCGACGCCGGCGCCGGCCGGATCCATCGCCAGCAGCGCGCCCATTTTCAGCGCCCCATCGCCCGCATCCATTTCGCGGATGCGGATGGCGTAGGCGTCCGGGGCCAGCTGGACGTTGTCGAGAATGCGCACGCTCGGCATCACGAAGCCGTAATCCTGGGCCAGCGTCTTGCGCAGCGCTTTGATCTGGTCGGTCAACCGGCGTCCTTGCACGTCGTTGATCAGCGGCAGCAGCGCGAAACCAAGCTCGATGCGCGCGTCATCCATCGCCAGCGACGCGGCTGGGGTTTCTTCGGCCGCGGCCTGCGGCGCCGGCGCAGCTGCAGCAGCGACCGCAGCGGCGCGGCCCGCTTGCCGCAAGCGCCATGCCAACAAGCCCGCCGCGACTGCTAGCACCAGAAACGGAATCTTCGGCATGCCCGGCAAGATGCCGACGCCGAAAGCGCAGGCCGCGACGACGCCGAGCGCCACCGGGTAGGAGGCGAGCTGCTTGGCCAGCGCTTTGTCGGCGGCGCCGTCGATGCCGGCCTTGGTCACCAACAGACCGGCCGCCACCGAGACGATCAACGCCGGGATTTGCGTGACCAGGCCGTCGCCAACGGTGAGCAGCGTGTAGGTGCGGCCCGCCTCGGCGAAATCCATGCCGTGCGACATGGTGCCGATGATGATGCCGCCGATGACATTGATGAAGACGATCAGCAGGCCGGCGATGGCGTCGCCGCGCACGAACTTCGAGGCGCCGTCCATGGCCCCGAAGAAGGCGCTTTCGTCTTCGAGCGCGCGCCGGCGCTCACGCGCCTGCTGTTCGTTGATGAGCCCGGCGGAAAGATCGGCGTCTATCGCCATCTGCTTGCCCGGCATGGCGTCCAAGGTGAAGCGCGCCGCCACTTCGGCGATGCGGGTCGAACCGCGGGTGATGACGACGAAGTTGACGATCACCAGGATTGCGAAAACGATCACGCCGATCACGAACTCGCCGCCCATGACGAATTGCGCGAACGCGGCGATGACTTCACCGGCTGCGTGCTCGCCGTTCTGGCCGTTCGACAGAATAAGTCTGGTCGAGGCGATGTTCAGCGCGAGCCGGAGCAAGGTCGCCAGCAGCAGCACCGATGGAAACGCCGTGAATTCGAGCGGCTTCTTGATCATCAGCGCCGTCATCAGCACCAGGATCGAGAAGATGATCGAGACCGCCAGCAACATGTCGAGCAGGAATGGCGGCAGCGGCACCAGCATGATGGCGAGGATGCCGAGCACGCCGGCGGCGAGCGCGATTTCGCCGCGCATGACGAACCTGCGCAGGTCGCCGATGGCGAAGGCTTGTCCTCGCGGCTGGGCGGCGTCGGTCATCTAGAAGACTAGGCCGCTTGTCCGGTGGGCGGTGGCGGGATGCGCAGGCCATCGTCGGAATACTGCTTGAGCTTGTTGCGCAGCGTGCGGATCGAAATGCCCAGGATGTGGGCGGCGTGCGTGCGGTTGCCGAGGCAATGGGTCAGCGTTTCCAAAATCAGGTCCTGCTCGACCTCCGCCACCGTACGTCCGACCAGATTGCGCGCAGCGGCCTGCGCCGCCTCGATCGCATCGCCCGTGGAATCGCGATGTCCCACGGGGGCGCCGTCCGGCGCGCGAATTGCATCGGGGCCGACCTCTTCGCCATTCGCCAGCAGCACTGCGCGGTGCATCGCATTCTCGAGCTCGCGCACATTGCCGGGCCAGCGATGTTCGATCACTTGCGCGAGGCCGTCCTTGGACAGCCTGCGGGCAGGGCGGCCGTTGGCGCGGGCGTATTTCTCGATGAAGTGGCCCGCCAGAGCGGCCAGATCGTTCTTGCGATCGCGCAGCGGCGGAATGCGCAGATTCACGACATTGAGCCGATAAAGCAGGTCTTCGCGAAAATCTCCTGCGCGGACGAGCGCGTTCAGATCGCGGTTCGACGTCGCCAGAATGCGGATGTTCACCGGCACCGGCTTGGCGCCGCCGACGCGGTCGATGACGCGCTCCTGCAACGCGCGCAGCAGTTTCGATTGCAGTCTGAGATCCATTTCCGAGATCTCGTCCAGCAACAGCGTGCCGCCGTCAGCCTCCTCGAACTTGCCGATCCGGCGCGCCACTGCGCCGGTGAAGGCGCCTTTTTCGTGGCCGAACAACTCGGACTCCAGCAAGCTTTCCGGGATTGCTGCGCAATTCACCGCGATGAACGGCTTGTCCTTACGCTTCGATTTCTTGTGGACGTACCGCGCCAGCACTTCCTTGCCGACGCCGCTCTCGCCTGTGATCATGATCGAGGCGTCGGAGGCGGCGATCTGGTCGGCGAGCGCGACCACGTGTTTCATCGCCTCGTCCGCCGCGATCAGCGGACGCTCGTCATCACACACCGCCGCGAGCACCGCCGCGATCAATTCTGCGTCGGGAGGCAGGGAGATGTACTCGCGCGCGCCGGCGCGAATCGCCTTGGCGGCAATCACCGGATCGACGCCGACTCCCGCCGCGACGACCGGCGCGACAATGTGCTCCGCCTCATTCGCAGCAATCAGCGCCGCGATATCGAGCCGCGCATCCACCATCAGGAGGTCGGCGCCTCGCCCCGCCCGCAGCGCGCCGGTGGCCTGTTCGATCGTATCTACGTGCGCGACTTTTGCGCCGTGCTCCATGGCGATCTTGGTGGCGGCGGAGATTTGCCCCCCGAGCGGGCCAACGATGAGTAGACGCATTCCCATTCTCCTCGACGCGCTAGGCGACGTCGCCGTCCTTGATGATTTCCGTCATGGTCACGCCGAGCCGCTCGTCGACCACGACCACCTCGCCGCGAGCAACCAGGCGATTGTTGACGTAAATGTCGATCGCCTCGCCGACCTTGCGGTCGAGTTCGATCACCGAACCGCGGCCGAGCCGGAGCAGGGAGCCGACCTCCATGTTCGCGCGCCCGAGCACGGCCTGTATGTGCACCGGCACATCGTAGACCGCAGCGAGATCGGCGGCGCTGCGCTCGAGGCCATCCGGAAACGGCGGCGCTTCGGGCGTGGGTTGGAATTCGTCGAGATTCAGATCACTCATGGCTGCGCCTCGTGTGGGGCCGCGAGCGCGGCGTCGATCAGGTCTTCAATCTTCTTTGCAGCTTCTGCGGGGTCCATCGCGATCATGCCGTCCGACCAGTCGATGATGACCTCGCCCGTCTTCAGCCCAGGCTCCGCGCGCACCAGCACAGCCGCCGCATAAGCGTGGCTTTCGCACATGCCGGCAATGCGCGGCCGCAATTGCTCCGCCAATTCCGGCGGCAGCTTCACCACCAGCCGCGGCTGATGGCGAAGTACGTCCATTGCCGACTCAACCGCTTTCTGTGCGCGCTCGAGACCGAATTCGTCGAGCGCGGCCCCGGCGATGCCCCGCGCCGCAGCCATCGCCACGCGCACCGCTTCACCGCGCATTGCCTGGCTCTCGATGTCGAGCCGCGTCAGCACGGCGGACGCGGCGTCCGCGATCGCCTCCAGCGCCGCGGCCACGCGCCGCTCCGCCTGCGCTGTGGCGTCGTCTGTGCCTCGTCGGTAGCCTTCGCTGTCGGCAGCCTGCAGCTGCTCCGGCGTGATACGCTTGGCGGCGTCGCGCACGATCTCGCCGTCAGGGGCGAACTCTGTGTCGAAGACGTATTTGCGGACGTTGTTCATCAATAGATCAGCTCATCCTCGGACTTGCCGTCCGACAACACGATTTCACCGCGCGCCGACAATTCCTTCGCCGTCGCCACCAGGCGGGTTTGGGCGGCGTCGACATCCTTCAGACGCACCGGGCCCATCGCCGCCATGTCCTCTTTGAGCAGCTTGCCGCCGCGCTCGGACATGTTGGAGAAGAACAAGTTGCGCAACGTGTCCGAGGCGCCCTTGAGCGCGAGCGCGAGATCGGCTTTGTCGACGGCGCGGAGGAGGGTCTGCACGCCGCCAGCGTCGAGCTGGCCCAGATCTTCGAACACGAACATCAGGGCTTTGATGCGATCGGCGCTTTCGTTGCTCTTCCCTTCAAGCGCGCCCATGAAGCGCGACTCGGTCTGGCGGTCGAAATTGTTGAAAATCTCCGCCATCACTTCATGGCTGTCGCGTTTCGAAGTTCGCGCGACGTTCGACATGAATTCGGTCCGAAGCGTCGTTTCGATCTTGTCGAGGATTTCGCGCTGCACCGGCTCCATTCCGAGCATGCGCATGACGCACTCGGCGGCGAAGTCCTCGGGCAGCTCCGCCAGCACTTTGGCGGCGTGCTCGGGCCGCACTTTCGACAGCACCACCGCAACCGTCTGCGGATATTCATTCTTCAGATAGCTCGCGAGCACCGTCTCGTGCACATTGCCGAGCTTGTCCCAGATGTTGCGCCCCGCCGGCCCGCGGATCTCGTCCATCAGGCTGTCGACCTTTTCCTTCGGCAGCATCTGCGTCAGCATGCGCTGGGTTTGATCGAGCGAACCCAGGATCGCGCCGGCGCCTGACATGCGCGAGATGAATTCGTGCACCAGCGCTTCGACCACAGCCGAAGGGACCATGCCAAGCGACGCCATCGCCTGGGAAACCTCCTTGATCTCCTCTTCGTCGAGCAGTTCCCAGAGCTTCTTGGCTTCATCGCCGAGGCTCATGAGAATGATCGCGGCCTTTTCGGCGCCGCTGTAGCGCGACAAGTCCAGCGGACCTTCTTGAGCGGATTTGGCTAGAGCGTTCATGTCCTAAAGCGCGTTGTTGATCCAGCCGCGGATGATTTGCGCCGACTCGTCGGGATGTTGCGTCACCACCTCCGCCATCTTCTTCACCGACGACTGTTTCATGCGTCCGCCGATCTGGGCGACGTCGATGCTGGGATCGTTTGCCGCGTCCGCCCCAGGCAGCGCAGCTGCCGCTCCGCCGCCCGTCGGGGCCGCGCCATTCGGAGCGGCGAGGGCAGGGACGCCAGGTGCTGCGGCGTTGGCGCCGCCCCGCATCAGTCCGCCCACCAGCGGGCGCAGGACGAAAAACACGAACGCGAGCGCCGCCACGAGCGCAGCGACAATCTCGATGATGCGCATGATGTCGAGATCGCCGAGAAAGGCGAGCATGCCGGGGGCTTCGGCCTCGGCCGCCGCCGCCGTGCGCGCGAACTGGGTGTTGACGACTTCGACGATGTCGCCGCGTTCCTGGTTGAAGCCCACGGCTGAGCGGACCAGCGCCGTCAGCCGTTGCATATCTTCTTCCGTGCGCGGCGTGTAGGTCGGGGCGGCGTTTCCTTCGCCGGGCGCCAGCGTGCCGTCGACAGCCACCGCCACCGAGAGCCGTCGGATGCGGCCGCCCTCGCTCACTTCCGTGCGCGTCGTATTGGAGATTTCGTAATTGACGGTTTCGTTGCTCGATTCGTTGCCTGCTTGCGATCCGCTCTGCGAACCGCCGCCGGCCCCGGCGTCCGGCACGTTCGCGGCCGCGGTCGCGCCGCGCGCTTGCTCTGCGCTGGTTGAGGTTTCTTCCGAGGTCGTTGTCGAACGTACGACCCGACCTTCGGGATCGAACCGCTGGGTGGTCTCGCTGACGCGGTTGAAGTCCATTTCCGCCGTGACCTGCACGCGCGCATTGCCTTGGCCGACCACGCCTTCAACGATGTCCGTCACCGTGCGCCGGATGCGCTCTTCGGCGGCGACTTGGCGGGCGTCGATGCCTTCGGCGGCTGCGTCCTCGCCGCTGGCGGCCGCCGCCAGCAGGCGGCCGGTTTCGTCGGCGATCGTCACCCGATTGGCGCTCAAGCCCGGCGTTGCGCTTGCTACCAGATTGCGGATCGCGCGCACCTGACCGGCGGTCAGCTCGTCGCGGCGGAGCTGGATCACGATCGAGGCGGAGGGCTGCTCGGTCTCGCGCGCGAACAATTGCCGCTCGGGCAAGACCAGATGCACGCGAGCCGAGGCGACCCCGTCGAGCGATCCGATCGTGCGCCCAAGTTCGCCCTCGAGCGCACGCAAGCGGTTGATGTTCTGCTGGAACTGAGTCTGGCCGAGCGCATCCGGCTCGTCGAAGATTTCGTAACCGATGGAGCCGCGCGAGGGCAGGCCCTCTGCCGAAAGCATCATCCGCGCGTCGAGCACGCGGGAGCGCGGGACGTAGATCGAACCGCCGTCGCCGCGCAATTCATAAGGGATATCGGCTTGTTCGAGCCTCTGCGTGATCTCTGCCGCCTCGCGCGTCTCTACGCCCGCGAACAGCAGCGCATTGCTCTCCCCGCCCATGCGGAACACGAGCGTGAAGAGCAGGGCGGCAACCACCGCGGCGATGCCCAGCGCTGCAAATAGCCGCGTCGGACCAGCCTTCAGTAGGAGTTGAGTGAGTCCGTTCACGCCGCCTCTCTGCACACACGGACAGCACCGCCCAGAATCACTGGGCAATTCTCACCGATGGGCAGAAATTGCCCGGTCGGGCGTGAAACAACCGTTAACCACAAAGACGCGCAAAGGCCCCCGCCGTCAGCGGGGGCCCTTGAAAGCCTTGTACTTACAGACTTGCTGCTGCAGCAGCGCGGCGTCTGTTAGACGCCGGCCGCGCGGTAGTGCTGGATGCGCGTGGTGCGCAAGCCAGGGAGGCCATGCTTCTCGATCGATTTCCGCCAGCCGTCGAATTCCTCTTCCGAGAGGCCGTAGCGTTGGCAGGCTTCTTCCATCGTCAGCAGGCCGCCGCGAACCGCAGCGACAACCTCTGCCTTGCGGCGGATGACCCAACGGGTGGTTCCGGCCGGCGGCAGATCGTCCAAAGTGAGGGGATTCCCGTCGGGACCCATCACCACCCCATCATAGCGGCGTTGCTTCTGCATAGCGCCTTCTCCTTCTTGAGCAGCTCACGATAACTCGGAGCGCTAAAGAAACGACTAAGGCGCTGACGGACGAATGCGCAAAAGCGTGTCTCGAATTAGAACATGAGTCTCTTGCTCATTTCTTACCCGAGCCACGCTTCACTTAGCGCTTCACCCGCAGCAATTCTTCCAGCATTTCATCGGCGGTGGTGATGATCCGCGACGAAGCCGAGTAGGCGCGTTGCGTGGTGATGAGGTTTGTGAACTCGGCGGCGAGGTCGACATTCGACGCTTCCAGCGCACCCGAGACGATGCGTCCGGCCCCGCCCGCGTTCGAGGAATTGATGTTGTAGAGGCCCGAGTCGAGCGTGGTGCGGAATGCGCCGCCCTGATCGGGCGAGAGGCCATTCGCATTCAGGAAGGTCGCTAACGGAATCTGATAGAGCGCCCGGGCGCGGCCGTTGGAGAACTGCGCCGTCAGCATGCCGTCGCCTTCGAGCACCAGGCCGACCAGATCGCCGGGCGGCACGCCGTCGGCCGTCACCGAGGTGACGCCGAAGCTGTTTGCGAATTGGGTCATGCCGCTCGAGAGGTCCAGCGTCACGTTCTGCGCGGCTGCGCCCGTTCCCGCCGCCCAATTGACCGTGAACGCGCCGTTGAGGTTCTGGGCGGGCGACGCGGTGCCGTGTCCGGCGACGCTCGCCACGGTGCCGTCCGTGTTGAAGTTGACGACGCCCGCCGCCAGCAAGCCGCCCGTGCCGCCGCCGCCGGTTATATTGGTGTTCGGACGTGCATAAGCTTCAACACGCCAGGTGTTGGGGCCGGTTTTCAAGAAGCCAAAGGCAACGGTGCGCGCCGCGCCGAGGCTGTCGTAGATTTCCAGCGAGCTTTCAAAGTGCGGCGTGATCGTACCAGTCGCCAAATCGCCGACATCGTAGGCGCCCTGGGCGCCGGCGTAGTCGGTTTGGCCGGAGTTCAAATTGGCGTTGAGGCCCACGTTCGCGGTCGGCTCAGCCAAACCGCCCACGCCGGAAATGTTCACCGGCTCGATCGCCGACAATGAGGTGGGCGAGGAGGTGACGCTGCCGTCGCTGGCGACGGGCCAGCCCTGCAAGAACAGACCCTGCGCGTTAACGAGATAACCGCCGGCGTCCACGGTGAAAGATCCGGCGCGCGTAAACAGCACCGAGCCGCCGTTGGAGAGCTGCTGATTATTCGGCGAGACGATGAAGAAGCCGTCGCCGGAGATGGCGAGGTCCGTTGTGGATCGCGATTGCTCGAGCGAGCCCTGAAGCGAGATTTGCTGGCGCACAAGAGGCAGCACGCCGCCGGCATTATATGTCGTATTCGAGTTCTGCGCGTTGACCAGGGCGCTGAAATCGACGCCGCCGCGTTTGTAACCAACCGTATTCACGTTGGCGATGTTGTCGGAAATGACGGCCAGCGCACTGGAATTGGCGGTAAGCCCGGAAACGCCCGCGCGCAGGGCGGTATAAATAGACATCTGTCCCACTCCATCGCCGCGTGCGTCCCATCGAACGCGGCAAAAGCTTGTTGCTGCCGACGAAGCGCTTCTGCGCGGATTTCCGCGTCCACATTCGGCGGACGCTTGGTTTCTCAGCCGTTATCGAGGACCGAACGGATTGAACTCAATTCGCGCGTCCCCGCGGGCGTGATCACGACGGGCGCCTCTCCGGTGAAGTCGACGCCCATGATGGTTTCGCGCACCGATATGCTCGGCGTTACGCTTTCGCCGGCGCCATCTGTGGCTTCGATCGAGATTTGATAGACCCCGTCTTCGGCGGTCGAGCCGTCTGTTTTGACGCCGTCCCAACGGAAGAGATGTTCGCCGCCGGTGCGCGGCGCCGTCGTTGTCTCGTAGACGACCCGTCCGGACATGTCCTTCACTTTGATCGTCATGGAAGACGCGTTTTCCGGCAGCCGATAGGCCCAGTTGGCTTCACCGCCGGCCAGGTAGGTTTCATCCGCTTCGATGATCGCGTCGCGGCCGAGATAGGAGAGGGCGGCGCCGGCGGAGGCCGCTCGATACTGGCTGACCAGACCGTCGAGCTGTTCGTTGGTGCGGATTTGCTGTTCGACCTGGCTGAACTGCACCAATTGTTGGGTGAACTGCGTCGAATCCATCGGCGCCAACGGATCCTGGTTCTGCAATTGTGCGGTCAGCAGCACCAGGAACGTGTCGTAATTGTCCGAGAGCCGCGTGCGTGCGCTGGTGTCGGCGCTGTTCACGACCGGGCTGACTGCGTTTACCGGCATTGAATCCTCAAACCATCATATCCACGCGCACGCCGCGCCACCGTTCGAGGCCGATGGGCCGCGCTGCTTGCGTCTGCGTGCGCTCGAGTGTGTTTTCCTCATTGCGCGTTCCGGGCGTGGCATCCTCGTTTCGCCGCGCCTCGCCGCCTTGCGCGCCGCCGCGCAAGTCGAACGAAAGGCCGTTTTCACTGAGTTCCAGGCCGGCTGATTGCAGCTGTTGCTCGAGTTCACGCGCGTGACGCGCCAGCTCGGTCAGTGCTTGTGGGCTGTCGGCGGCGATCACCGCGGTTACGCGGTGGTCGCGCGAAACCTCCATGCGCACCTCGACGCGTCCGAGTTCCGGAGGGTCGAGACGCAATTCGAAGCTGGTGGCGCCGCCGCCGGAGCGGCGAATGATTTCTCGCGCCACTTGCGCCGCGGCGGGCGATGCGCGCTGCGCCCCGGTGTCGAGAGTCGCGTACGGCGCATGTCCGCTGGCCTGCGTCGCCATCGGTGGGAGTGGCGGAGCTTGAACCGATTGCGCCGCATCGGCTGCCGGTGCAGGGCTAGGGGCGGACGCTGCGGGCTCATTGACCACGCTGGACCCGGTCGGCAGCTTCGTGTGGGCCTGAGCAACCTTCGGCGTCGCCTGCGGCTGCGCGTCCGACTGCGTTTCATCCTGAACTTGCTTTACGCGCGCGAGGTTTGCGTCAGGTCTCGGTGTGTGCGCTGCAACTTGTCCCGCCTGCGGCGGAGATAGGCCGGTAGCGTCGCCCGGCTGCTGCTGCGTTTGCGACAACGACCCGCCCGATGGCTGTGTTGGCGCGGCGATGCTTTTGGTCGGTGCTGCAGCAAGCGGCGGCGCCGGTTGCATCGCCGCCATTGCCGATGAGGCCGGTTGCGTCGGCGCAGGCGCGGGCGAACCTGGTTGAATAGTCGCCGGTGCGGGCGCCGATTGGTCCGGCGCGCCGCTCTTTGCCATCGTCGGCTTTTCAGCCGTCGCTGGCGTCGGCGCCAAGATCTGCAGCGGCTGGCTTGCCGAGGGTGTGGAAACAGGTGGGACCGGCGCCGCTGCAAGCGCGGCCTGCTGCTGCATGAGCTGCTGCTGCGGTTTTGGCGAGGGGCTTGCGATTTGCACCGGCGCCGCCGTCGCCACAGGCGCTATGGCTGGCGGCGCCGCCAGTGCTGGGGCCGCCGCCTCAACCAGCGCCGGGATCGCGGCGACAAGCGCTGTCGGGTCAGCTTCGGCCGCGCCTTCGGACTGCGGCGCACGCTCGCACACCGTCAGACCGCAATCGGTCCCAGGCGCGGGCGCAGCGGTTGATTGCGAAATCTGATTGGTCGCCGTTTCGTTCACTGTGGCGAGATGCTGTTCGAACGTCTCCCCACGATCGGCGTCCGTCCTCGCGCTGGGCCGCGCCATCGCGCGCGAAGGTGCGAAGGCGTCCATCACCGGCTCGGCGGCAAAATCCATAAGTCCCCCAGCGCGGGGCGCGTCCGAACACCCGGCCCGTTGCGTGGAGCAAGCTCCGGGCCAGTGGAGTAACCATGATAAAAACAAATCAAAACAACGAGATAATGCTCGGGGAGGATGCTGGTCCGGCTCCGGAACGGCAGTTTTGGCCGTCCTCTCGGCAGCTTTTGCCGGGCGATTAACCATGGCCTCGTCCTTGCGTGCGTCAGCGCCGACGCCACGGGCGGGCGCGTTTCCGCGAGTCGGCAGAGGTGAGGAGAAAGCCTGTTGTTTCATACGCTTACCTGCGTCGGGCAGAGGCTTTGCTGGCGTGTCTGCGCCCGGCAGCTCTTGCCCGGCGCTAGGCGGTTTTTGCCCGGAGCGCCGCGATGGTGGGCTTAACCAGCGTTCTGCTTTCAGGCTTGTCGGGTCTGCGCGCCGCGCAAAGCGGCGTGTCCGTCGTTTCGCAAAACATCGCCAACGCCAATACGCCTGGCTACGTCCGCACCGAGTTGACGCTCGCTCCGCGCACTCAGCTCGGCTATGGCGCGGGCGTTGAAGTCAGCGCCATCAAGCGCGCTGCAGATCGCTTTCTCGCCACCGCCGCCCACATCGCCGAAGGCGCGCGCAGCGCCTCGGCTGCGCGCGCTGACCTTCTCTCCCGTGCACAATCGAACTTCGGGGATCCCGCCAGCACGACGTCGATGTTTGCAATGCTCGACGACTTCTGGTCGGCGCTGACGGAACTCGGCGTGGATCCCGCCTCGACTTTGCGCCGCGTCGATGCCGTCAGCGCCCTAGAGACTACTTTCACCGAAGTCCGTCGCATCGGCGACTCGCTGCAGGAACTCATTGCTGAGGCCGATCAGCGCATCGCCGATACGGTGCAGGAGGCGCAGAGCCTGATCGACCGCATCGCGGAATTGAATGATGAAATACGACTCAGCAAACGGACTGGCGCCGACACCAGCAATGCAGAAAACGCACAATCCACCCTGATCGACGAGCTTTCTGGCTTGATTGACGTGCGGGTCTCGCCAGTGGCCGAGGGCGGCGTGCATGTGCGCACCAGCGGCGGCGGCTTACTCGTGGGTGTCCGTGCGGCGCAGCTGAGTTATGCGCCGAACTCCTCGCCGTTTGCGCCACACGGTGTGATCTCGATGAACGAGGATCTGGGCGCAGCCGCCAACCTCGAACCGTTCCTCACCGGCGGCGCCATTCACGGCCTGCTGCAAGTGCGTGATCACGACCTTGTCGGCCTGGCCGAAGCCTTGGGTGGCTTCGCCGGCGCGTTGGGCGATGCGTTGAACCAAGTCCACAACGAAAATGCGTCCTCGCCGGCCGTGTCCAGCATGACCGGCCGTCAAACCGGCCTGTTGGGCGGCGACGCGCTCAATTTCACCGGCGCTTCGACGCTTGCGGTGACCGACGCTAACGGCGTGCTGCGCGAACGCCTCAGCATAGATTTCGACGCTCAGACGATCACTGCGGAGGCGCCGCCCGGCGTGTTCAGCTTTGCCGGCGGTACGATCAACGCATTCGCGGCCGCGCTCAATTCGGCGTTGGGCGCGGCGACGCCGGCAGGCTCGGCCACGTTCTCTGGCGGCGTCATGTCGATCAGTGTCGGTGCCGGAGGCGGCATCGTCATCCAGCAGGACGCCGCCGATCCCAGCGACCGCGGCGGGCGCGGCTTTTCGCACTTTTTCGGTCTGAACGACCTGGTTTCGCGGCCGACGCCGATGTTCTTCGAGAGCGGTCTGAGTGGCGCCGACCTTCACGGCCTCTCGAGCGGCGGCGCCATCAGTTACCAGATTCGCGATTCCACCGGCCGCTTCATCGCCAACCGCACCGTATCCATCTCCGGCGCGCTCGCCGCACCTGGCGCCGATTGGGATGATCTGATCACGGCGTTGAACGCGAGCGGCACGGGTCTCGGAGGGTACGGGACGTTTGCGCTCGACAACGCCACCGGCCGCATCTCGTTCACGCCGGACCCGGCTTTCTCCGTCGCGCTGATGAGCGACACCACGCAGCGCGGCGCCACAGGCGTTAGCTTCACTGCGCTGCATGGGCTCTCGCCGGCGGCGACGATGGCGCGCGCGATGGAGATCGGCGTCAATCCCGGCATTGCTTCCGATCCCGGCCGTCTCGCCGTGGGCCGTCCGGATCTTACGGCGGCGCTAGGCCAGCGTGTGATCGAAGCCGGCGATAATCGCGGCGCCGCCGCGCTTGCTGCGGCCCGCGACTCGGTGCGCACATTTCCTTCCTCGGGCGTGCTGACCGCGCAATCGACGACGCTTGCCGTCTATGCCGCACGGCTCGGGGGCGAAGCGGGGAGGCTTGCCGACGACGCCGATCGCGCCGCCGCAGGCGCCGCCGCGGTCGCCACGGCGGCCTCCGATCGCCGAGCGGAGATCGAAGGCGTGAGCATCGACGACGAACTGATGAAGATGACGACATACCAGAACGCTTATGCCGCCGCTGCACGCGTGATCCAGGCCGCCACCGACATGCTCGATGTGCTCATGGCCATCGGGTATCGCTAGGACGAGACCTCATGAGCAGCCCGATCACACTCCGTTTCTTCACACAGGCGCAGCAGGACGTGCGCCGCATCACCGGCGCACTGGGCGATCTGCAGCGTCAAGTCGCTTCCGGCGCCGCCGCCAAGGATCTTCAGGGTTTTGGCGGCGCCTCGAGCCGTTTGCTCAACGCGCACAGCATGATGGCGGCTTCGGATTCACGCGCCTCCGTGATCAATCAGATGCAGGCCCGGTTCGGCGTGCAGGCCGCAGCGCTCGGTCAAGTCGCCAGTGCTTCCAACCTGCTCGCGCAGTCAATCCGCGACGCCATCAGCTCCAATGACGGGCGCGGCATTGGCGTGGAACTCGAACTCTCCTTCACCAGCATCGTTTCCGCGCTCAATGAATCCTGGAACGGCCAGCCTTTGTTCGCCGGCGAACGCCAAGAGGGCAGGCCGGTCAAGATCAACGCGCTCGCGGCGCTGCAGGCTGCAACACAGCCCAGCGACGTGTTCGACGAAGCGGCCCGCCATCAGGTGATCGACCTGGGCGGCGGTGAACCGCTCGTTCTCGCGGCGAAGGCCTCCGAATTGTCGCAGGATTTGTTCGACACGGTGGGCGACATCAAGGATCTGCTCGATGCATCCGGAGGCGCGCTTGGCCAGCCGCTCAATCCAAGCCAAGTGGCGATGCTGCAAACCTTCGTCGCCCGGCTCGACGAACACGCGGTGAGTTTCACCACGGAAGAGGGTCGTTCCGGCCAGTTGCAGAAGCGCTTCACTGCGGAGCTGGCGCGGCTGCAAGACCGCTCCAGCCTGCTGCAGAAGGAAATTGGCGATCAGGCCGACGCCGATATCGCCGAGGTTTCGATCAAGCTCAACACTCTGCTGGTGCAGTACGAAGCCGCGGCGAAGACCTTCTCCGAACTGTCGCAGCTGACGCTCTTGAAATACATCTGAACGCCGATTCCGAGCCGGCGGCGGCGCCGGCGCCTGGAACGGGCGCCGCTTTGGCTTGCGAAAACCTGCGCCCCACGTCATATCCGGCCTGGATTTCGTTCCGGACCTTGAATCCGGAAGGGGATGGAAATGCTTTTGGCCAAAGCGGCGTCGAAGCCGCACACACTCAATTCACTTGGCTTGCCGAAGCCGCCGCGCGAAACCCGCGTCGTCGCCGCCATGTCGGGCGGTGTCGACTCCTCCGTCGTCGCCGCCATGCTGAAGCGCGAGGGTTACGACGTCGTTGGGGTCACGCTGCAGCTCTATGATCACGGCGCCGCGATCAACAAGCCGGGGGCCTGCTGCGCTGGGCAAGACATCCATGACGCGCGCCGCGTCGCCGACGCGATGGGCTTCCCGCACTATGTCTTGGACTATGAAAGCCGCTTCCGCCATGCGGTGATGGAAGACTTCGCCGACACCTATCTCGCCGGCGCGACGCCGATCCCGTGCGTGCGCTGCAATCAAACCGTGAAGTTCAAGGATTTGAAGCGCGTCGCCGAAGACTTGGGCGCCGATTGCCTCGTCACCGGCCATTACGTGCGACGGCTGGATGGCCCGCAAGGGCCCGAACTCCACCGCGCCGCCGACGCGTCGCGCGATCAAAGCTATTTCTTGTTCGCCACCACGCGCGATCAACTCGCCTATCTGCGCTTTCCGCTTGGCGGCCTGCCGAAGGCGCACGTGCGCGAACTCGCCGACGAGCTCGGTCTCCGCGTCGCCGCCAAGCCGGATAGTCAAGACATCTGCTTCGTCCCGAACGGGAAATACCAAGCTGTCGTTGAAAAACTGCGGCCCGGCGCGATCGAACCGGGAGAGATTGTCCACATCGATGGCCGCGTCATCGGCGGACACACCGGCATCATCAACTTCACCGTCGGCCAACGCCGCGGCTTGGGCATCGCGACAGGCGAACCGCTTTTCGTCGTGAAGCTCGATGCGGGCGCAAAGCGCGTCATCGTCGGCCCGCGCGAAGCGCTCGGCGTCAGTCGCATTGCGCTGAAGGACGTGAACTGGATCGGCGACGGCGAAACGCCTCGCGACGGCCAAGACATCCTCGTCCGCGTCCGCTCCACGCGCCCGCCTGTGCCGGCGAAGCTCGTTCTTGGACCGCCGGCGTCTGCGGGCAACAACCGGTCGCCCGTGCGCAAGACCACGCTCATTTCAAACGTCTCCGGCAGCGAGACGGCGGCCGTGCAAGCGCACGTCTTGCTTGACGCGCCGGAAGAAGGGGTAGCTCCGGGCCAGGCTGCTGTATTCTACGATGCAAACTCCACCCGCGTTCTCGGCGGCGGCTGGATCGCGGCGACGGAGGGATGATGGACAACACCGATTCACAGGCGTTGATGGGCATGACCGGCATCGAAGCGCTGCGCGCGATGATCGCCGGAAAATTCGCGCCGCCGACGATCGCCGCGACCATGGGCTTCACGCTTGTCGAGGTCGATGAAGGATTCGCGGCATTTGAGGGCGAGCCGTCCGCGCGGGTTCTAAATCCGATGGGCGCCGTGCATGGCGGATGGGCGTTGACGCTCATCGATAGTTGCACGGGCTGCGCGGGGCACACGATGTTGCCTGCAGGCGTGGGGTATGGAACTGTCGAGACCAAAGTGAACTTCGTGCGCCCAATAGCCGCGACGACCGGAAGGTTGCGCGCCGAAGGCCGCGTACTCGCTTATGGACGCACGCTCATCACCGCCGAAGGCAAACTCACCGACGCCAGAGGCAAGCTCTATGCACACGGCACATCTACCTGCATGATCATTCGCTCGGAGAAATCCAAATGAGCCAGGAAGACATCGTCATTGTCGGCATGGCCCGCACGCCCATGGGCGGCTTGCTCGGCGAGCTTGCAAACTTGAGCGCGCCCGAACTCGGCGCCGTCGCGGTGAAAGCGGCGGTGAAAGAAGCCAACGCAGGGAGCGCCGATACTATCTTCATGGGCAATGTGCTCTCCGCTGGGCTTGGCCAGGCCCCCGCCCGCCAGGCGGCGTTGAAAGCGGGCCTGGATAAGGCCACACAGGCGGTGACACTGAACAAGATGTGCGGCTCCGGCCTGCAGGCCGTCGCTATGGCGCGCCAGGCTTTGCTCTCCGGCGAGAGCGATGTCGTCGTCGCCGGCGGCATGGAGAGCATGACGCGTGCGCCGTTCCTGATGTCCAAGCATCGCAGCGGCCAGAAATACGGCCACGACAAGCTGTTCGATCACATGGCGCTCGATGGCCTCGAAGACGCCTATGAAGGCAAGGCGATGGGCGTCTACGCCGACGCCGCCGCCAAGGACTACCAGTTCACCCGCGAAGCCCAGGACGCTTATGCGCTCGAAACGCTGCGCCGCGCGCAGAGCGCCACGGCCGAGGGCCGCTTCAAGCGCGAGATCGCGCCGATCGAGCTGAAGACCGGCAATCTCGATACCGATGAACTGCCGCGCAAGGCGCGGCCCGACAAGATTCCGTCGCTCAAGCCCGCCTTCACCCCCGACGGCACCGTTACCGCCGCCAACGCCTCCGCCATCTCCGATGGCGCAGCCGCGCTGGTGCTGATGCGGCGCGGCGATGCTGAGAAACAGGGCAAGAAAATCCTGGCCACCATCGTCGCGCAAGCGTCGCACGCACAGGAGCCGTCGAAGTTCACCTCCGCGCCGGTGCCTGCGATCCAGAAAGCGCTGCAGCGAGCGGGATGGCAAACCAGCGACGTCGAACTCTGGGAAATCAACGAAGCCTTCGCCGTCGTACCGATGATTGCGATGAAGGAACTCGGCATCAGCCACGATGTCATCAACGTCAATGGCGGCGCCTGCGCACTCGGCCATCCGATCGGCGCCAGCGGCGCGCGCGTGCTCGTCACCTTGCTTGCGGCGATGGAAGCGCGGGACCTCGAGCGCGGCGTCGCGTCGCTCTGTATCGGCGGCGGCGAGGGCATAGCTCTCGCGGTGGAGCGGAAATGATTGCGAAGGGCGGAGGGCGAATGGCGGGGAGGGCGCCTCGGAGGCTGAACCGGCGCTGCCGCCTTCTCATCTCTTCGTTTTGCGCCGTTCGCTCTTCGCTGTGAGCGTCCGCGAACGCATCCTGGCTCACTTCGCCGAGCAAGCGATGTATTGCGAGCTGTTCGGCTCGCCGTTCACGGCGCAGCTGATTCAGCGCATGAGCGAGGATTATGAACGCGATGGCCCGATTGCGGCTTTGCTCGATGATTGGAGCACTAACCCCCGCGCCGATGCGTTGGCGCTGCGCTTGGCGGGATATTTTCATCACGCCGTGCTGATGAACCTCGATCCGGAATTGGCCGCGCACTATCCGTCAAATCTCGCGAACTGGAGCATCGACGACGTCTGGCCGCTCGCGCGCGGATTGGTCATGCGCGACCCGCGCGGCGCAGCCCAGTTCATCCGCTCTGCGCCGCAAACGAATGAGACGCAGCGCTCGATCGCGCTGCTTGCCGCCTTTCTGACATTCGCCAAGACCTGGACGGGCAAGCTGGACATGCTGGAAATAGGCGCCAGCGCCGGCCTCAACCTGAACTGGGACCTCTACACCTATCGCACCAAGAGCTGGGCGTGGGGTGTCGAGGGGCCGGTGCAGATTACCACCGCTTGGAACGGCTCTCCGCCGCCGGTCGAGGCCGACATCGACGTCCGCGATCGCGCCGCCTGCGATCTTAACCCGCTCGACATCGGCGACGAGGGCCAGCGTTTGCAGCTCAAATCCTATATCTGGCCCGATCAGCCGGCGCGGCTGGCGCGATTCGATGGCGCGGTTGCGCTCGCCCGCGAAACCGGCGTCCATGTCGACCGCGCCGACGCCGCCGAATGGCTTTCGCGCAAGCTCGCCGTTCGCGCCGATGACGCCGCCACGCTCGTCTATCATTCTGTCTTCCTGCAATATCCGCCGCGCGAGGTCCGCGCCGCCATCATTGACGCCATTGCCAGCGCTGGCGCGCGCGCCAGCGAACGCGCCCCGCTTGCTTGGGTTCGCCTCGAACCGGAAGCCGTGACGGACGATATCCGCGACAGTCCGCGCATGGTGGTCGACATCATAACTTGGCCCGGCGGCAAACGTCGCATCATCGGCCACACTGACGGTCACGTCCGTGCGCTCTACGCGCAATGAGGTGACGGCGCATAGGCGGCGATTCGCAATCGTGCGATGATAGATGCAGTCGTGAATCCCGGCGCGGCAAGGTCAGCGCACTGTGAGCCGGATGCCACCGCCGAGTTCGGGCGCCGTGTCGGAGAGTCCCGCGAGCGCATAAGCGGCAAGCTGCACATCGGTGCTCAGTGAAAAGCCCGAATACAGAGTCAGCTGCGTCCGTCCCGCCGCGCCGGCGACACGGGAATCCGACCAATCGCCGCTCGCGCCCAGCACCCAGCTGTCAGCGATGCGCGATTCGAAGCCGCCGCTGGCGAACGCTGCGCCATCGTCGCTCTCGGCCGCATGCGTGTAGCCGATAGCGGCGTAGACGGCGGAGCGTTGGCCCACCGGATGCGCCGCCCCGGCCGCGAGTGAGAACACGGTCTCGCCTGCGCCCAACGAGCGTTCCTCGTTGCCGGTCGGCAACCGCACGGCGCCTGACAACGAAATCCGCGCGCCATTTGCTTCTGCAAGCGGCGTGAAGCCAAGCTCCAGCGTCGTATCGCCCAAACCTTGCGCTTCGACGCTCGGTGTGACGAGTGGCGGTTGCGCCGGTCCGCCAACACCAAACAGGGGATCGGCGACGCTGCTGAGCGGGCTTCCCGCGCCAAACGCGCTGCCCGCTCCTGGTATGACGCCGCCCGCACCTTCGACGGACACATAAGTAATGGTAAGCGCGGCGCGCCAGCGTTCGGCATCATAGCGCGCGGAGAGCGGGGCGACGACGATGCTCGTGTCTTGCCCGGCGCCGTAATCACCCTGGGTGTAGTCGGCCCCGGTCGAATAACTCCAGCCGTCGGCAAGAGCTGTCGCCGGCGCCGCTGCGGCGCACAGCGTCAACAACAGCGCTGTCGACGCGCGATTCCCTTCCTGAACTTTCATATGCCACCCGCATCAAACCGCCGCCCATCAGGCGGGCGACACGGGCAGAACGGTTCGGGCGCCGGTTTTCTTCCGCAATGCGATGCGCCTCAGATCAACCCTCCGAGCGCACCGTGATCCCAGAGTACTTTGGCCCCCAGCAGAATGAGCGCGGCGCCGCCGGCAAATTCGGCCGGCTTTCCAAACGCCGCGCCGATCGCTCGCCCGAGATAAACGCCACCCGCAGTCAACGCCGCTGTCACCGCGCCGATCACGGCGGCGGTAGAAAAGGGCTCGAGCCCAAGCGGTGCGAAGGTCATGCCTGCGGCCGCCGCATCGATGCTCGTCGCCAACGCCAGCGCGGCGAAAGACCAGATCGAAATGATTGCAGTTGTAGCTACGCGAGGGCGTTCCAACGCCTCCTTGATCAGCCTGCCGCCGAGAAACGCGAGCACCGCGAAGGCGATCCAGTGATCGAACGCCTCGAACGCGGGTCCCAACACCTCGCCCAGGGTCCAGCCCGCAAGCGGCATAATCGCCTGCGCCACCCCGCACGCCCCGCCCAGCACTAGCGCTGTGTAGTGCGGCGATCCGGGCGCGGCGGCGCCGCGGGCGAGCGCCGCCGCAAACGCGTCCGCGGCAAGCGCGAACGCCAGGGTGAAGATGGCTGCCGGCATCGCGCCGCTATAAGCGCGGCGAACCGTTTCTCCAACGCGACATTGTCGCGGCGCGCGGTCAGCGGCGCGTGGAGAAACTGAACAGGCCGTCCCAGGCGGCGTCGAGCTTCGCCAGCGCCTCTTGCGGCGCGATAGCGACGAAGTGCTCGCCTTCGCGCTGAACCAGGCCAAGCCGTTCGAGCTTGCCGAGCGCATCGTGAATCTCGAAATCGATCTCCAAGCCGAAGCGCTGACGCAGGAACGACTCGCAGAAATTATCCAGTTCGGCTTTCACCAAAGGACGGCCTTCGCGCCGCAACACCGAATAAGCGAGAAAGGCTTCTTTGGCGTCTTGCTCTTCGCCGGCGCCCACGAGAGAATCCAGCACGCCGGCATTGTTGGCGAGGTTGCGGAAATAGACCGTGTCGGCGAGCTGTTTCTGATACCGCAAGGTCTGCGCTTCGTATTTCAGCCGCTGTCGCATCACGAACGCGCCCACCGCAACGAGCCCGGAAACCGCCGCTAACGCGCGCTTGAGTTCGCTCTCCTCGATCACGCCCTGCGCGCCGAAATACGCCGCCAGCACCGCGAAGATCACTGTCAGCGCAGGCCATAGATTGAGCAGCACCGGCACGCCCGCCACAACCGCCGGTCCGGCGAGCATCGCCTGGTCGCGCGGGCGCATGCTGGGTCGCGCCCCCGGGTGCAGCGTGACCAGTTCCGGGCCGGCGACGCTGCGAAAATGCTTGATCAGCGCCGCCCCCTGGCGGACGCCGCGCCGCATGCGTTTCAGCGCGCGCCGGTCCGCCCCCGCCGCCGCCTCGTCTTCCGCCTTGAAGCCGACCAGCACGACGACGTCGTTCATCGTCTGCACTTGGACCTGCTTGTGGCTAAGTCCGAACCAGCGCCGCACTTGAACCATATCGTTACGCGCGCCTCGCGCGAAGAAACGTACGCGGCGGATGCCGGCAGGGGAGGCTTTGATGCTCAAACCGGTGATCTGCTTTGTCGCCGCACGCGTGTGCACCGTGTCGGGATCGATCTCCGTGAAATTTGCACGCGCCAGAGCGTCGCCGAGTTCGCGTTCGAACGCCTCGAAGGCGGCGACGCTGACATCGCGCCGCGACGGCGGCGCATCGGGGTCGAGCCGATCGTATTGCGCCTTCAGCTTCTCGAGTTTCGCGTGGGTTTCATGGTGAAGGAGCGCGCCCAGAAGATTCAGCACGTCTGCGATCGCCTGCAATTCGCCGGGCGGCGCCGCCGCGGCGATGGCTTCGGCCAGTTCGGCCTTGCGCACTGCGATATAGCCGTCCCGCCGCTGCGGCCCTGTCCCCTCAGACATGACGCCAGTGCTAGCCTAGCTTGTGTCGCGACGCTATGCGGAACACCGTTGCAGGCTGAGGCGCGGCAGAGGATGTTGCGCCGGGGAGGGGAAATATGATGCGGGCTTGGGGACTGATTGCCGCACTCTCGATGATGATGTGCGCTGCGGCGCCTGTGTCTGCGCAACAACAACCGCGCGATCCGTTCAACGGCCAGTTCGGCGCCTTCGAGATCGCCCCGACGCCGAGCGACGCTGCGCGCTTGGCCAAGCTCATGGGCGATGCGCTCGACGCCCTCGAGCCGCAGCGGCCCGGCGTGCAGGACGTGTATCTGATCGCCGCTTCATTCTGGGGCGATCCGGTGTTCGAGCGCGAAGTGACCCAAGCCGAAGCGATTCTGCGCGAGCATCTGGGCGTCGCCAGCGGCCGTTCGATCCTGCTCTCGGCCGGCGGTAATGGGCAGCGCAATTATCCTGCTGCAACGCCCGACAATTTCGCCGCCGCCATCGGTCAGGTCGGCTCGCTGATCGATCCAAACGAAGATCTCGTCGTGGTCTTCGTTACGACGCATGGCCAATCCGACGGCACCGCGGCGATGCGAGAGCACAATCGGATGTGGGCTGGCCTGCGTCCCGTGCATCTCGGCGTCATGTTGTCCCAAGCCAACATCCGCAATCGCGTCGTCATCGTCTCAGCGTGCTTCTCCGGGGCGTTCATTGCGCCGCTGGCGAGCGATACGACTATCGTCATGGCTGCAGCAGCACCGGATCGCTCGTCGTTCGGCTGCCAGCCTCAAAACGAGTGGACATTCTTCGGCGACGCCTATTTCAACCGCAGCGTTCGCAACGGCGGCGACATGATCGGCGCCTTCGATGACGCCCGGCGCCTGATCGCGCAGTGGGAGCGCGAGCAGAACCTCACGCCGCCGTCCAATCCGCAGATCTTCGTCGGCCCGCGCGCCGCGACCATGCTTCGCCGAGCCGAGCGCGCTGCGCGCTAATCGGCGAGATCGAGCGAGACCAGCTCGAGCGGCGCGGCGGTGGTGCGCTTGGCCACGCGCATGACGATCCGCGACTGCACATCGGACACCAAACCCAGGCCCAGCATCTTGTCGCGGAGAAAGTCGTCATAGGCATGCATGTCGATGGTGATGATGCGGAGCATGTAGTCCACCGCGCCCGTCACCGTTGCGCAGTCCACCACCTCGGGCCAGGCGGCGACGGCGGCTTCGAACTTCTCGAGGTTCTCGCGCGAGGGCAGTTGCAGTTTCACCGACGCCAGCACTTCGAAAGTGAGGCCGAGCTTTTCATGGTCGAGCAGCATCACTTGCTTGGTGATCACGCCGGCTTTTTTCAGCCGCTCTATGCGCCGCCAGGCCGGCGAGGAGGAGAGCCCGACCTTGTCGGCGATATCGGCGATGGAGAGGCTGGCATCCTGCTGCAGCAGTTCCAGAATGCGGGCGTCGATGGCGTCCAGAGTTTCGGACAAAATTGCCTCCCAGGCGCGCGATGGCGGCAGGTTGTCCCATGCTTGCGCACGCCCGCTCCGGTCCGCAAGGGCGCATTGCCGGTAAATGGACAAGATTTGCCTTGATCGCCCCTCGCGGCGTCAAATCCCCGGGCCGGACGCTTGCCCGGGCCAGCGCGCGCGCGTATGCATCCGGCCCTTCGGTGGCGTAGCTCATCTGGTTAGAGCGTGGGATTCATAACCCCAAGGTAGGTGGTTCAAGTCCACCCGCCACCACCACCCGGTTCTCCAAGACCCGCGCAGTGGCGCTCTGCCGAGCGGACGCGATAAATCGGCCGCGATATCCGCCGCCGCAGCGACCTCAGCCGTTGGCGACGCGCCAGCCGGCGCTGGCGACGCGACGCGCGCTCTCGCCGAAGCAGATTGCGTCGGATGCATTGGCATTGCCTTGCAGCGCGCGGGCGTAAACGCCTTGTTGGATCGCTGCAGTGCGGAACAGGCTGAAGGCCATGGCAAATCGCCAGATCGCCGAGGCGTCGCGACCGGTCCGGCGGGCATAGGCGCCGATGTAGTCAGCCTCGGATGGCAGGCCGGCATCGGCGAGATCGATGCCGACGAAACCGCGCGCCACCGGATCGTCGTGGTGCAGGTGATAGGTCATGCAATTATAGGCGAGGTCGGCGATTGGGTGTCCGATCGTCGCCAATTCCCAGTCCAGCACGGCGGTCACGCGCGGCTCGGTACTGTGAAAGACGAGATTGCCGATGCGGAAGTCGCCGTGCACGATCGCGGCGGCTTCATCGTCGGGCGCGTGCGCGCTCAGCCAAGCGAGCAGCGCATCCATTTCCGGTGTCGGCGCACCGGTCCGAGTAATTTCGTATTGCTTGCCCCAGCGCGCTATTTGGCGCGCGAAATAACCGTGCGGTTTGCCGAAGTCCTGCAAGCCAGCGGCGCGCCAATCCACCAGATGCAGTCGAGCCAAGGCATCATTCATGGCGTCGTAGAGCTCTGCGCGCTCCGCCTTCGAGCATTCCGGCAGCAATGGATCGGTGAAGATGCGGCCCTCGACGAAGTCCATGATGTAGAAAGGCGCGCCGATCACAGTGTCGTCACTGCAATAGATACGCGCACGCGGCACGGCAACAGAGGTGTTCTCGAGCGCACGCAGCACTCTGAATTCTCGATCGATGGCATGGGCGGAGGGCATCAGCGCGCCGGCGGGTTTTTTCCGCAGCACGATCCTCTCGCCCGCAGCTTCAACGAGAAAGGTCGGGTTCGATTGTCCGCCGGCGAATTGCCGAATCGAAAGCGGGCCTTCGAAGCCGGGGACGTGGCGCGTCAGCCAGGACTGCAGCCGCGCCTCGTCGAGCCGATTGTGCGGCGCTGCCGATTGTGTTCCGGATCGTTCAGTCATGCTCCGGTCTCACGCCTGGCGTCACTTGAGCGGCAGCCGCAAGCGGCTCGCGATGTTGTTTTTCTGCATATTGGACGAGCCGCCGACGATCGGCATGCAGACGATGTCCCGCACGTAGCGTTCCATGTCGTAATCGCGCGCGCAGCCATAGGCGCCTAGAACGCGCTGGCAGGAAAGCACGATGTCGACGCCCGTATCGGCGACGAAGAGCTTCGCCATCGAGCTTTCGACACTGCAATCGCGGCCCTCGGTGGCCAGCCACGCCGCATGGTACAGCATGTGGCGGCAGGCGGCGAGTTTGGTGCGCGCTTCCACCAAGGTGTTGCGTACGGCTTGGTGGCCGCTGATCGGCACGCCGAACTGACGCCGTTCGCCGGCGTACCGCCAGGCATCCTCAACCGCAGCCGCGGCGATGCCGAGGGCGACTGCGGTGATCTCGAGCCGCTCCACATCGAGTGAGCGCCCCGCCAGCATCGGCCAACCTTTGTTCCATCCCGAAGGACCGCCCATGACATTTTCGATTGGGACCTCGACCTGCTCGAAGATGACGTCGGTCGTGGCGGCATAACGCAGCCCCAGATGATCGATGTCGACGATGGTGGTGCCGGTCGCGCGCGTGGGGACCAGGATGAGCGAGAGATTCTTGTAGCGGTCTTCCTTCGGGCCGGTGCGCGCCAAAGTGTAGATGAAGTCGGCGAAGCGCGCGCCGGTACACCAGCGCTTGACGCCATTGACGATGCATGTGCCGCCATCGTCGCTGCGCCGCGCAGTCACCGCAACTGAGGCCAGATCGCCGCCGACATCGGGTTCGGACAGGCCGTAGGCGAAGAAGAGCTCGCCGTTGGCGAGCCGCGGCAGATACTCGCGCTTCTGCGCCTCGCTGCCGTTTTCGACCAGATTCATGGCGCCGTAAAACGCGCAGTGAATGTACGGCCCCGCCAGCGAAGCGCCGCGCTTGGCCAGTTCTTCTATGACCACGATGGCGGAAAGCACGTCGACGCCCGCGCCGCCGTATTCGGTGGGGACCGTCAGCCCGGCGACGCCAAGCGCGCAGAGTTTGGCGAATGTGGCGCGGCAAAAGTCGGCTTCTTGATCGAGTTGGCGGGCCCGCTCGCGCGGCAGTTCCTTGTCGAGGAAGCGCCGCAGCGTCTGCCGCAGCATCGTTGTGTGTTCGCTTTCGTCGAAGTCCATTTGAGAATTTGCCTTTTTGCGTGGCTCAAACCATGCGCTGGCGCCCGCGCCAGAAGCGTGCGCGGATCGCTTTCTTGTCCACCTTGCCCAGATTGGTGAGCGGAATCGCCTCCCAGAACTCGATGCTCTTCGGCGCCATCGTGCTGCCCTTGCGGGTCTTGACGAAATCGATCAGCTCGCGTTCGTCGGCCTGCGCACCAGGCTGCAGCACGACGATCGCCTTGACCTCTTCCCCCCATTTCTCATGCGGGGCGCCAACGACGGCGGCCTGTTTGACCGCTGCGTGCTCGAACAGGGCATCCTCGATCTCCCGCGGGTAAACGTTGAATCCGCCCGAGACGATGACGTCCTTCTTGCGATCGATGATGGTGATAAGTCCGGTCGGCCCTCGACGCGCGATGTCGCCCGTGTAGAGCCAGCCGTCGCGAATTGTCGACGCTGTCGCCTCGGTAGCGTCGAGATAGCCGGACATCATGTTGAGGCTGCGCGCGACGATCTCGCCGGACTCACCGGGCCCAACGTCGTGGCCATCGTCGTCGAGAAGGCGGATTTGCGCATGAAAGGCGGCGCGTCCGGCGCTCATGAGCACTTCACTTTCGGATTCACGGGGATCGACATGGGTCTCACGCGTGAGCGCCGTCAGCACCATGGGCGCTTCGGTCTGGCCGAAGAATTGCGTGAAGATCGGCCCGAACGCGTTCAGCGCCTGCTTCAAACGTTCGGGCGCAATAGCGGCGGCGCCGTAGAGTACGTTGCGCAGGCTGGAAAGATCGTATTGGCCTCGTCTGGGGTGATCCAGCAGCGCGTAGAGCATCGTCGGGACGATGAGCGTCGCGGTCGCCCGTTCATTCTCCACGGCGCCAAGCAGCAGGTCTGGATCGAACCGATCCAGCAGAACGCATCGTCCCTGGCGCAATAGAATCGGCAGGATGAGACAGCCGGCGGCATGCGTCATCGGCGTCACGAACACGAAGGTTTCGCCATCGGCGATGCCGAACTCGAGCAGCTCGGCGTAGCAGGTGAAATACCACGAGCGGTGCGACAGCATTACGCCCTTCGGCCGCCCTGTGGTGCCGCCGGTGAAATAGATGCTGGCGATGTCTTCCGGGTCGATCGCCGGCGCGATCAGCGCAGGCGCATCCGACTGAAGCAAAGCGGCCAGGGTCAGATGACCCGCGGCGGCGCCGCTGGCGTCGTCGCCGACGCAGATGAAAGTCCGCACCGTCTTGAGCGTCGGTTTGATTCGGTGAAGCCGGTCTGCGAGCCTCTCGTGATAAACCAGCGTTTCGCAGCGCGAGAAGTTCAGAATATAGGTAAGATCGTCGTCGCCGAGCAGAACGGCGAGGGGCACGCGCGCGGCGCCGGTCTTGGCGACAGCATATTCACAAAAGACGTATTCCGCGCAATTGACCATCAGGAAGGCGACCCGCGCGCCGGGTCCGACCCCGAGTTGCTGCAACGCCGCGGCCAGCGGCGCTGCCTTCTCGCCGATCTGCGCATAGGTGAAATGACGGTCCTGATCGGAAATCGCGATCCGATCGCCGCCATGCATCACGGCTCGATCGTAAAGCTCTCCAATCGTGGCGGGCGTCATGTTACGCTCTCCGGGTTGCTCAGCCGCGCATGTGGAACATCATCTTGTAGTGGAAGCTCATGACCGTCTCGCCGCGCTGGTTGAGCACGGTGTAGAGCCAGACCTGGATGCCGCGCTTCGGGTCCTTCGTCGGGCTCCGTTCCGTTACGTCGACTCGCACCCGCACGGTGTCGCCGATCAAGACCGGCCGTTGCATCCGCATGTTATCGACGCCAAGCCAGGCGATGGCGGCGTCGCCGCCCAGCCCCGACAAAGAGACAAGGCCAACCGCCAGCGCGAAGACCAGCGGACCGTGGACCAGTCTCTCGCCGAATTTGGTCTTGGCTGCATATTCCTTGTCCATGTGCAGCGGATAGAAATCGCCGGTAAGTCCCGCCCAATTGACGACGTGGGTCTCGGTCAGCGTAATCGCGGCCGTGTCGAACGTATCGCCGAGCTTGAAGTCATCGCCGTATTTCGTCTGCATCGCCATGCCTCACGGTTTTCCGGCGGGACGAAATTTCGGCAGCACGAAATCGTCATTGAGCCGCTCGAACGTCACCACCACGTCCATGTCGCAGTGCAATTCGGCCGGTGCGCAATCGACGATGTTGGACAACATCTGCACGCCCTCGGCGAGGCGTATCACGGCGACGACGTAGGGCATGTCGGCGATGAACGCCGAGGGGGCGTTGTTCTCGACCACCGTATAAGAATAGACCGAGCCACGGCCGCAGGCTCCGCGCCAGCGGATCTCCTCCGACCCGCAATGTGGGCAGGCGAGCCGCGGGTAGAAAATGAACTTGGCGCACGCATCGCAGTATTGCAGCGCCAGCTTGCCTTGCTTCGCAGCGTCCCAGAACGGTTGCGCCCATGGCGCGACCAACGGTTCGGGCTTGGCGGGCGGCGGCGGTGCGGTCATGGCCATCGCTAAGGAATCTCCGAGCCGAGGATGGTCACTTGCGCATCCATGTAGGTGCCGCCTACGGCTGTCTCGACGGCGAAGCGGGCGCCTTGAACCTGGCGCTCGCCGGCTTTTCCCATCAACTGCCGCGCCGCTTCGACCAGAAGCGACACCGAGCCGCCGGCGCCGATATGGCCTTTGGAGAGCATGCCGCCGTCGGTGGTGGTCGGCGCCCGGCCGCCTGGCCAAGTATCGCCGCGGAGAAACATCTCGCCGCCTTCACCGCGCCGGCAGAGGCCGATCTCTTCGAAAGCGATGAGCTGATAGACCGGATAGGAGTCGTAGATTTCGGCGACGTCGATGTCCTGTGGCGTGATGCCCGCTTCGGCGAAAGCATGCCGCGCGGCGCGAGCCCAGCCGAAACGGGTGATGTCTGGTTCCTGATGGAACGCAAAGTGGGTGACCGCACCGCCTTCGCCGAGCACGAAGGCCGGCGTTTGCGTCAGGTCGCGAGCCCGTTCGGCGGAAGTGACGATGAACGCGGCGCCGCCGTCCAACAGCATGTTCGAGTGCTTCGCGCGCAGCGGCGTCGACAGCATCTTCGAGTTCATCACTTCTTCGATCGTCAGCGGCTTGCGGAAGAACGCGTTGGGGTTGAGTTCCGCCCACTTGCGGTTCGACACGCAAACGGCCGAGAGGTGTTCATCGGTGGCGCCGGTCTCGTATTTGTATCGGGTGGTCGAAAGGGCGGCGACGGTCGAGTAATGCTGACCGTACGGCGTCTCCCATTCTGCAGAGATGCCCGCCGTGGAGAAGAGGTCGATGCCGCCCTGGCTCGTCACGCCGGTGCCTAGCTTATCGGTGTGAACGAACAGAATCGTGCAGGCCCGGCCGGTCTCGATAAGCGCGCTGGCCAACCGCAACCCATTGGTGCTGCTCGATCCGCCGGAGAAGACTTGGCAATTGCCGACGACGTTCTTGAGCCCAAGCTCCTCCACCAGCCGACAGGTCACCAGCTCGGTGTTGAACTGTCCGCTGAACAGGGCCCCCGTAGGCATGACGAAATCGATTTCGTCTTTGTCGACGCCGGCGTCGCGCATGGCCATGCGCGCGGAGTCGATCGCAAACGAGATCGCCGCCCGGTCCGGATGCCTTCCGGTCGGTATCTCGCCGATGCCGACGATAGCGGTTTTGCCGCGCACCTTGGACATCCGGGGTCTCCGTCAGGCGGCTACAGGAATGCCCCGATGGAAGTCCGGGAAGATCGTCTCCTCTCTGCGCGTGCCGGTAATGGCGTCGACGCACATCACGGCGGATAACGATGCGCCGTCTACGCCGCCTCCCCACAGCCGCGCTCCGTATTGATCGCCGGCAAAATAGAGACCCTCGACCCATGGCGATTTCACATCGGGCCGGTCGACGCCCACCGGGCGCCACAGCCCGTACGCTTCCGGCGAAGGCGTCCAGATGCAGAACTCCATGTCCTCTTCCCAATGAGGGAAAGTGCGCTTGGCCCAATCCTCACACAGGCTGACGACACGTCCGACCCGATCCGGGTTGCGCATCTCTTTGTCGGTCAACGCCGTGGAGAATGCGTACTCGCGCTTGTCTTGCGGGCCGCGCTTGGCGTCGCCTTCGCCCCACGCCGTAAAATCGCACATCACCATGTCGACGACGCCGATGAAGCCTTCGTCCGGTTTGGTGATTCCCGGCATGTACACGAAGCTGCCCTCGGCGATGCCGATGTCGGGAAACTGCGCGCGTTTCATGCCGTACCAGCCGGTCAGCAGGCCGGCGCCCCAGAATTCCTGCTGCAGCAGCTTCACCCAATCGGCCGGGAAGGCCGTCTTTGGCAGCACATTGAAGATGTACTTGGGCGGGATCGTGCAGATGACGTTTTTGGCGAGGATGATCCGGTCCTCGTCATAGGCATTGTCAGTTGCGCCGACGCGCACGCCGATGGCGCGGCCGTTCTCCACCAGGACTTCTTTCACCCGCGTGTTGCGCAGCACCTCGCCGCCATGGTCGCTCACGACTCGCTCGAACGCCTGCGGAATTGCGATGCAGCCGGGTTTGTCCGCCGTAGCCACCGAGCCGCTCACGAGATTCATCCGGATTTGGCCGGCGATGGCCATGTAGCCGAGAAAGTCCCCGGTCGGCGTCATTGCCGGTTCGGCCTGCGCTGTTTGCGAGGCGGCCAGCACTTTGATGTACTCATAGGCCTCCGGATGCATCTGACGTTGCTCGAGCCAAGTCTGCAACGGCGTGCGCATCAGCCGCGCCATGTCGTCGAAGCTGGACCTCGCCATGTCCGAGAGCTGCGCCATGGTGGCGGCGAACCCTTCTGCCGACATCCAAGGATAAGGTTTTCCTTTTTCGACCTGGTAGGCTTTGGTCGGTTTGCCTTCGCCTTCCCATTTGATGAAGGCGAGGCCTTTGTTCAGCGGCAGATGGTGATTGACGCCGAGGTGCTCCATGAGGAACCCGACGCGCCCGCGATTGCCCCAGAACAGCCCGTGTCCGCCGGCTTCGAACGTGCGGCCATCCAGAAGGCGCCGATCGAAAATCTGTTGGATGTCAGGCGTGCACTTGCCGAGCTGGCAGTGTGAGTAGGCCAGCGCTGTTCGAAACGCCTCGGCATCCATTTCGACGCCGTCGGCGACGACTTTGTCGCCTTTGCCTACGAAGGAGAGCGTGCGGCCCCCGACGAAGGGTGCCCGTTCCAGCACCACCACCCGTTGTCCGTCGTCCTTTGCAAGTAAGGCGGCGGCGCCCAAACCGGCAACGCCAGCGCCGATGACGACCGTGTCAGCTGTTTGGTTCGCGGACATTGTCCCCCCGTTATTGTGTTCATTAAATTGAATATTTTCGCGTCCGGCTTGGTGCGCCGCGCGCGTCCGCATGGGGTGCGGGACGGGCGATGAAAGCTAATCATGGCAAGTCTCGTTATGCAAGTGAATATTTGCAAGCGTAACCACGCCGGGAGGCGGGGGCAGAATGCCGCCCCTGTCCATCGCGAAGCTTGCATTTCGCAACGGCGGTCCCGACTGTGGCGGGGCAAATGAGTCAGCGGAAAACCAGAACCGAGTTCACGGCGCCGGGCGCATCCCCCGCGCACTGGATGATCCGTTCGAACTTGGTGAACAGCGTTCTCGATGTCGTTGGCGACATTTGGATTCTTCAGATTCTTTCAGTGCTGATCGCCGGTCCGCAGCGCTTCGATCAGATCGTGGCCAAAATCGGCATTCCGCGGACCACTCTCGCTTCGCGCCTGCGCCAACTCATCTCCGCCGGCTGCTTGGCGCGCCCGGAAGCGGGCGACCGCAGCGTGGACAATGCGGGATATCGGCTGACGGCGAAGGGGATGGCGCTATTGCCGATGCTGAAGCTCATCCGCCAATGGAATGACAATTGGCGCGTCCCAGGACTAGTCTTTTCGAATGATCGGCCGCCGGCAAACGCTTGCGGCGATGCCGCGGACGTCGAGGTAGTCTGTGGGAATTGCGGACGCCAAAGCGACGCCCGCGATATGAAGGTGCTGCAGACGAGTGTTCAGCCCATCGACGCGCGTCTGCCCGCGGGCAAACGCATGCGCACATCCGATGCGTTCGCCGACAACGCCAAATCGATCCCGGCGGAGGCCGTGCTGGGAGATCGATGGGCTGGGCTCATCATCGCAACGGCGTTCTTCGGCGCTACCAAATACTCCGACATCGAGGCCGCATTGGGCATCGCGCCCAACATCCTGGCTGCACGTTTGGAGCGGATGACGAAGCAGGGCTTTTTATCGCGAGAGCAGTATCAGGCGAGCCCGCCGCGCCATGCTTATCATCTGACCGAGAAGGGGCTCAGCCTCTATCCCATTGTCGTCGCCATGGATGTGTGGGCGCGCGGCTGGCTCAACCCGCGCCAGGATTTGGGCTGGCGGGTGCTGCATAAGCCATGCGTGGACTGGTTCGCCGCACGGGTGCAGTGCGTGCGCTGCAAGACGCCGTTGGCTTGAGCCAGCGGGAAGTTGGAGCGCTGTAGTTGCGATAAGCAAGTGACGATGCTAGTGTCGCGTCGATGCGTTTGAGGCGGAGAGGTGTCACCCGCCGCTGCGGCCGCGCCTCGAAGGGGCCTCACAATATGTTCAATTTAAAAGAAAAAGTGGCGGTCATCACGGGCTCGAGCCGCGGCATCGGCCGCGCCGTCGCCGAGGCCATGGCGCGCGCTGGTGCGCGGGTCGTCGTATCGAGTCGCAAGGCGGAGGCGTGCGCAGCGGTGGTCGATGGCATTGTTAGCGCGGGCGGGGAAGCGACCGCCATCCCGTGTAACGTGTCACAGGAGGCGCAATTGCGGGGTCTCCTCGATCAGACCCTGGCGCAGTTGGGCCGTGTCGACATCCTGGTCTGCAACGCGGCGGTGAACCCGTATTTCGGCCCGATGGCGGATATGCCGATCGAGGCCTACGACAAGATCATGAACAGCAACGTGAAAAGCACGTTCCTGCTGGCCAACATGGCTGCCGCGCATATGGCTGACGCCGGCGGCGGCAACATTATCATCGTCTCGAGCATAGGCGGCAATCAGGGCAGCGCGACGCTGGGCGTGTATGGCATGTCGAAGGCCGCCGATTTCGCACTAACGCGCAATTTGGCGGTCGAATGGGGCCCCAGGGGCGTTCGCGCCAATTGCATCGCCCCTGGCTTGATCAAGACCGATTTTTCTCGTGCGCTGTGGGAAAACCCGAAGCTCCTGAAGAATGTCGAAGAGGGCACGCCGCTGCGGCGCATCGGCCAGCCCTGCGACATTGCCGGCGTTGCAGTCTTCCTTGCGTCCGACGCGGCCGCGTACCTCACCGGCCAGACTATCGTTGTCGACGGCGGCATCACGGTTAAGGAACCAGCATGAACACAGGCTGGCGCACGCCGGCCCACGCGACGCGGGGCACGACATGGATTTCGAATACACAGCGAAAGTAGTGGCGTTACGTGCGCAGCTGCACGAGTTCATGCACCGCTATATCATGCCGGCGCTGCCCCGCTGGCGCCAGGACGTCGAAGCCGGTCATGCGCACCCAGCGTTCATGGATGATCTCAAGGCGCTGGCGTGCTCCGAGGGGCTGTGGAATCTGTTTTTGCCGGCGCTTGGAGACGACGAACCCGGTCAGCGGCTGAGTAATCTCGAATATGCGCCGCTGGCGGAGATCATGGGCCGGGTGAGTTGGGCCTCGGAGGTGTTCAACTGCAGCGCGCCAGACACCGGAAACATGGAGATACTGCATCTGTTCGCGACAGCGGCCCAGCGCCGCGCCTGGTTGAAGCCGTTGCTGGACGGAACGATCCGATCCTGCTTTGCCATGACCGAGCCGGATGTCGCTTCCTCCGACGCCACCAATATCCAGACCTCGATACGCCGTGAGGGCGCCGGCTATGTGATCAACGGACGTAAATGGTTCATCTCGGGCGCGGCGCATCCGAATTGCCGCTTCGCCATCGTCATGGGGGTGACCGGGCCCGACAACGACATCCACCGGCGCCAGAGCATGGTCATCGTCCCGCTCGATACGCCCGGCTTGGAGGTCGTGCGCAACATTCCGGTGATGCGGCACCTTTCGCCGGAGGGCCACTGCGAGATCGTGCTGCGCAACGTGCGCGTGCCCGTCGAAAACCTGATCGGTGAAGAAGGCGGAGGCTTCGCCATCGCTCAGGCGCGGCTTGGGCCGGGCCGCATCCATCACTGCATGCGTTCCATCGGCCAATGCGAGTTGGCGCTCGAACTCATGTGCGCGCGCGCGGCGGAGCGCAAAGCGTTCGGCCGCTATTTGCACGAACACGGCAGTGTGGCCGATTGGATCGCCAATTCGAGGATCGAAATCGACCAGGCTCGATTGCTCGTGCTGCGCGCAGCTTGGATGATCGATCGTTACGGCGCGAAAGCCGCCGCCAAGGAAATCGCCATGATCAAGGCGGTCACGCCTTTGCTGCAGACCCGGGTCTGCGATCGCGCGATGCAGGTCTTCGGCGCGATGGGGCTGTCGCCGGACGCCCCGCTCGCGGATTTGTGGACCTGGGGGCGGGTGCTGCGCATCGCCGACGGTCCGGACGAGGTGCATTTGCGCAGCGTCGCCAAACAGGAAGTGCGCGAGCAAGTGGAGAAACGCACAGCCGCCATGGCGTTCCTATGAGGAGTTCGGATCGCACGCTCGAAAGGCTGATGTGTAATCTGCGCCTGCCTGCGATCGCTGCGCCGATGTTTCTGGTGTCTGGGCCGGCGATGGTTGTCGCTGCGTGCAAGGCCGGAATCATTGGGGCCTTTCCAACCCCCAACTGTCGAACCAGCGCCGCGCTCGAAGATTGGTTGACCGAAATCGAGGCCGGCCTTGCGGCTTGCCCTGAAGCTGCGTGTTATGCGGCCAACCTCGTCGTACACCGCTCTAATCCGCGATTGGCAGACGACTTGGCCGCCGTCGTGCGTCATCGCACGCCTCTGGTGATCACCGCGCTGGGCAGCCCGCGCACCGTTGTCGACACCGTGCACGGCTATGGCGGCCTGGTCTTCGCCGACGTCAATTCCGTCGGCTTTGCGCGCAAAGCGGTCGCCAGCGGCGTCGATGGTCTGGTGCTCGTGGCCTCGGGCGCTGGCGGTCACACCGGACAAATCTCGGCCTTTGCTTTCGTGGAAGAGGTGCGCCGGTTTTGGAGCGGTCCGATTGTTCTGGGCGGCGCGATCTCGACCGGACGCGGCATTCGCGCTGCCGAGCTGCTCGGCGCGGACTTTGCCTATCTCGGCACGGCGCTGCTGCCGTGTGCTGAGAGCATGGCGGCGCCTGCGTACAAACAGCTCGTGGTGGACGCCGGCGCCGAGGATATCGTGGCCTCCAATGGCATTACCGGCGTCACCGCGAATTGGCTGCGCGCGAGTTTGTTGAAGGCGGGGTTCGACCCCGACAACATGCCGCGTGACAAGCAACCCGATTTCGCCAATGCGCACAGCGACGTCAAAGCATGGAAAGATGTTTGGTCGGCGGGGCAGGGCGTTGGCGCAGTGACGGAGATTGCGCCGATGGCCGAGATCGTGGATCGCCTCGTCGCCGAGTACGAGGCGAGTCTGAGGACGCGGCCATTTCACTCGCGGCGGTGCGCAAATGGCGCCTGAATCTGTAGTTCCGACGCCACGTCCGAGCGCGGTCAAGCGCTTCCGTTATCGCGCCGCCGGCTGGTGGGGCGATCGCACGCTCGGCCAAATGTTTCTCGACAACGCAACCCGCCACCCCGAGCGAACGGCGGTCGTGGATGCGCCCAATCGTGCTCAAATCGCGTTCGGCGAGCCGAGGCGGCTCAGCTATGCCCAGCTCCGTGCAGAAGTCGATCGCCTTGCCGCCGCGCTCCTCGATTTGGGCATCGGCAAAGGCGCCATCGTGCTCGTGCAGATGCCGAACATCAGCGAGCTGGTGGCGCTCTATTTCGCCTGTGCGCGGGTTGGCGCGATCGTCAGCCCGCTCCCCGTGCAATATCGCGCGCATGAGCTCGCGCAGATCGTGGAGATTCTGAGGCCCCAGGCGTTCGTCTGCTGCACGCAAGTGAAGGGTTGCGAGCACACAAATGTTGCGCGCCCCTTGTTGGATCCCGCTTGCCATTTGCTGACGTTCGGCCCGGCGCCGGCTTCGGCGCGCGAAGATCTATCGCTGGCTGAGGGCGATGCGCGCAAACTCAACTCCTATTGCCGGCGGCTCAAACAGAACGCCGATGACATCTTCACCATCTGCTGGACGTCGGGGACAACAGGCGCGCCGAAAGGCGTGCCAAGAAGCCACAATCACTGGGTGGCGATTGCGCCGGCGACCTACCAGCCGGCCGCTCTGCGCGACGGCGATGTCCTGCTCAATCCGTTTCCCATGATCAACATGGCGAGCATCGGCGGCGTGACCATGAGTTGGCTGCGCACCGCGGGCGTCATGGTCCTGCATCACCCTTTCGACGCCAGCGTGTATTTGCAGCAGATCGCCAGCGAAAGACCGGCCTTCACGATAGCGCCGCCCGCCATTCTCAACATGCTGCTGAAAGACGAAGCATTGCTGCAGCGCGTCGATCTCTCGAGCCTGCGCACGATCGGCTCCGGATCGGCGCCGCTGGCGCCGGCAATGGTTCGCGGCTTTCAGGAGCGGTTCGGCATTCGGATCATCAATTTGTTCGGCTCCAACGAGGGAATGTCGCTGGTCAGCGGCGCCGATGACGTTCCCGATCCCGATGAGCGCGCCAGCTATTTTCCGAGGGCCGCCTTGTTTCGCACGCCCTACGGCGGCAAGCCCAAGCGGCACTTGGAAACGCGCCTCATCTCGCCCGCAACGGGCAGGCGCATTGTCAAGCCCGGCTTGGCAGGCGAACTCGAAATTCGCGGCCCATCAATATTCGAAGGCTATTTCCGCGCCCCCGAACAGACACGGAGCGCGTTCACTCGTGACGGCTTCTTCCGTACCGGAGACTTGTTCGAAATAGCCGGCGGCGGCCGGTTCTACCGCTTCGCCGGACGCTGCAAGGACTTGATCATCCGCGGAGGCTACAATGTGTCTCCCGAAGAGATCGACCAGTTGCTCGGCGGACACCCGCAATTGGCCGAGGCGTGTGCCTTCGGGTTGCCTGACCCGACGCTTGGCGAGCGCATCGGGGTGGCTATCGTGCCTAAATCCGGAGAGACCGTAGGGCTCGCTGAGGTTGCTGATTTCCTCAAGGCGCGCGGGCTCGCGCAATTCAAGTTGCCGGAGCGGGTATACGTTTTCGACGCGCTGCCGCGCAATGCACTCAACAAAGTGTTGCGCACGGAAGTGCTCGCGCGCGCGCTGGAGATGGATGCGCGAGCTCAAACGCTCGCGCCGCAGGTATGACGATCATGGGCGGTGAGGCTGCACTGGCAAAGCGCGTCATCCTCGTCACCGGCGCCGGCAAGGGCATCGGCCGCGCGATCGCGGAATATCTGGCGCGGCGCGGCGCGCGCATTGTCGTGAACAATCGCGATCGCGACGGCGCCGATTCCGCCGGCGCAGTATGCTCAGCGATCGCGGCTCAGGGTGGCGAAGCTGTCGCCGATCGGAGCGACGTCCGGGACCCGGGTGCAGGCGCCGCCATGGTCGGCGCCGCCGTCGCTAAATGGGGTCGTCTCGATGGAGTAGTGCTCAACGCCGGCGTATCGGGACCGGCGTCGCGATTCCCGGATCTGTCCGACGCCGCGATTCGAGACGTGATCGAGACCAACTTCTTCGCCAATTTGAGCATTGCCCGCGCTGCCTTGCCGCATCTGCTTGCGTCCGAGTCGGGAAGATTGCTGGCGATCGCATCTTCAGCGGGTCTGTACGGCGTACGTGGACGCTCTGCTTACGCGGCGTCTAAAGCCGCCCTCATTGCGTGGTCGCTCTCGCTCTCGCTCGAACTCGCTCGCGAGCAGGTGCGGGTGAACGTGCTTGCGCCTTATGCCGCCACGCAAATGACGGCTGATGCCATGGCGAAAAACCCGACGTTGTTGCAGCGAATGGCGCCCGAGCGCGTAGCGCCAGTGGCTGCGTGGCTCTTGAACCCGGAATGCCAATCGAATGGACGAATCTGGGTGACCGGAGGCGGAGTGCTACGCCGCGCCGCCATGCTGGAAGCCGGCGGCGTGCGTCTGCCTGAACATCAACCCGAGGCGTGGCTGGGCGCGCACGCCTCGGAGCTCGTGGACATGGCCGGCGCCACAAGTTTTGACGGCGCCGAAGCGGCCTTCGCCGATTTCCTCCGGCTCTGAGCCGAGCGAGAGGGGGCGGTGAAGCGCCCCCGCCGGCGAGGGTGCTCAGAAGCGTTGCGAGATGCCGAAGCCGAACTCCTGCGGCGGGCCGAAGACGCTGAAGCCGATGCCTACGTTCTTGATGATATGGACTCGGTATTCCTCGTCCGTGAGGTTCTTGCCCCAGAGCGAAAGCGTGAGTCCGCTCGGCGATTCCCACGATGCGAACGCCGTGAACAGGCCGTATCCGTCCTCCAGCACTTCGCGGTTGTTCGAGGGATCGAAATAGAACTCGTCGGTCCATTGATAATGCAGCCGGGCGGAGAGGTCGCCGCCGAACGCCGACCATTCGCCATCGGCGAAGATATTGAATTGGCCCTCCGGCGATCGCGGCAGCCTGTTGCCATTGTAAGGCAGCACCAGCGCTCCGGATACAGCGTTCGAAGTATATTCCGCCTCCAGGTTCGTATACGATCCGCCGATTGTTATGTTCTCGTCCAGCGCGAAGGCCGCTTCGATTTCGGCGCCGAACACTTGAGCGTCCGCATTGGAGGACACCAGCGTCAGGCCGAGCAGTTCATAGACCTGCAGGTCGTTGTAATCGAGAAAGAAGCCCTCGGCGTTGAAGCGCAGGCGGCCGCCCAACAGCGTCGTCTTGGCGCCGATCGCATAATTGTCGAGAATCTCGCTTTCGATCGGGCGGACCGCTTGAGCGGCGGTCTGCGCTGCGCTGATGAAGGCGCCGGCCTTGTAGCCGCGGTCGTAGCTCACATAGAAACGAATATCGTCGACGGGCTCGACCGAGAGAGCAAGCCGCCATGTCGGCTCCTCGAAAGTCTCGCTCGCCGTCACCGCATAGGGAGAGCCGCCCGGTCCCAGCGGAATGCCGGGCGGCGGCGCGCCGGCGACGTCATTGTCGATCGTCTGCTGGAACACGTCGCGCTCGTCGTGCGACCAGCGCACGCCGGCGGTGAATTCCCAGACGTCGGCGAACGGGAAAGTGGCTTGCCCGAACACGGCGTAGCTTTGATTCGTGGCGTCCTGGTTGAACGTCACGTCGCCGCCGAATGAAGGCGGCGCGATCGGCAACGCAGCGCGAACGATGAAGCGTTCGGTGCGGTCCACTTGCTCGTTCAGATAATAGACGCCCGCGACCCAGGAGATCGGCGACTCGCTGGGGGAAACGATGCGAAATTCTTGGCTGAACTGATTCGAATCCTCCCCAGCTTGGTCGAGCACTTCGAGTGGAAATCCGGGGAAGGGCAGGCCGCCGAGATTGTCGCGCCAGCTGTAATCGTTGGTGCGATAGGAGGTCAGCGACACAAAGTCGAAGGTCTGTCCCGAGCGTTCGGCGCGGAAAGTCGCGCCCCAATTGGTGCGCTCCTGGAAGTTGTCCGGTGAAGAGAAACTCTGGCGCTCGTCGAGGCCGGTCCGCAATCCGTTCACCAGTGCGACGAAGGCAGGGTTGGTCGCCGACGTCGTCACCGGGATGCGCGCGTGGCCGTCCATGTCGTCTTCGGAGAATTCGAGACCCCCAAGGAAGCTCCAATCCGCCATATCGATCAGAACTTGGCCGCGAGCGCCCCATTGCGTGCCGCCCTCGAGCGATGTGCCGCTGGGCACGTGTTCAGCATAGCCGTCGCTGGTCGTATATTGCAGCGCGAGCCTGGCCGCGGCGTTTTCGCCGACTTGGGTATTGAACACGCCTCGCGCGCCGAAGCTGTCAAAGCTGCCGGCATGCGCGCCGACTTCGCCGGACGTGTCGAACTCCGGGCGATTGGTGTAGATGTTGAGCGCGCCGCCTGAAGCGTTGCGGCCGTAGAGTGTCCCCTGTGGCCCACGCAGGATTTCCACTCTTTCGACGTCGAGAAAGGCGAGAGCGCTGGCCCCCGCGCGGCCGATCGAAACTTCGTCAATCGACACGCCGATCGAAGGGTCGCTGGCTGCCGAGTCGCTGGTGCTGCCGACGCCGCGAATGTAGAGCTGCGGCTCGCCGATGTTGAACTGCGTAAGCGTAACGCCGGGCGCCTTCGCTGCGACGTCCTGAATGCCGGTCGCGGCAGTGCGTTCCAAGTCCTCGGTGGTAAAGGCCGTCACCGCGATAGGGACGTCCTGCAGCCGCTCTTCGCGCCGCTGCACCGTGACGACGACATCCTCGAGCAGGGGTTCGGTTTCATCCTGCGCCAGCGCGGGAGCGGGAACGGCCAACGCCGATGCAGCGGCCAGGGCCGCGATCGAGGCGCCGAGCGCCGCAGGCGTTCTGGTGTCTTTTTTCATTGGGCTTCCTCCCCTTATCCGCCGATCGCTGTCAAACTTGCATTATTGGACTTAACCTGTAAATCTCTTTATGCAAGTTTCGCCAAAAAGGGCCCGGCCTATGTTGGAGATCGCTGCCGCACGCTTGCTCTTTGCGACGGCGGCCTGGGCCGCGATTGCGCTGATCTGGATCGTACTGGCGCTCGGTCAGGGCCGCGGGCGGAGCTGGCACATCGGGCTCGCACTGGCGCCGTTCCCGGCGTTCGCCTTGGCGCTTTTCGGCGGCGACACCCTGGGCCAACTCGCTTCGCTGTGGCTAGTCATGGGGCTGGCGATCTTTTGCGCGGTCGCCGCTGCTTGGGTGTGGGGCGAAATCGCGCGCAATCATGGCGTCATGGATATCGTCTACGCCCTCAGCGTGCTTGCGGCGGCCGGGGTTGGTGTCGCCGTGGTCGGCGCTGACGCCTGGCGGCTGACCTTGGTGGCTTTGGTGGCGGCTTGGTCGCTGCGTCTGGCCGCCCAGACGTGGGGTCAAAACATCGGCGCCGAGCGCGCGCCGTATTCCAACTGGCGCAAGCGATTTGGCCCAAAATGGCGCTGGTGGAGCTTTTTCCAGGTGCACCTGCTGCAAGGCGTAACGATTTGGCTTTGGTGCCTGGGGCTCGCGGCGGCGTTTTCTGCGCCGCAACCGCAATCATGGTGGTTCGCCGGTCTGGGCGCGGCGGTCTGGGGGACGGGGTTCTGCTTACAAACCCTCGCTGACCAGCAACTGGCCGTGTTCAAGCGAGAGCCCGCCAATCGCGGCAAACTGCTCGACCAAGGGGTATGGAAGCTCGTTCGTCATCCGAATTACCTGGGTGAAGCGATCATGTGGTGGGGCACGTTCTGTTTTGCGCTCGCGCATCCGTGGGGCCTGCTGGCGTTGGCCAGTCCGGTCTTCGCCACCTGGTTTTTGGGTTACGCGTCAGCTGCGCCATTCAAGGAGCAGCACATGGCGCGCACCCGCGGAGCAGCCTGGGAAGCTTATTGCCGGCGCACGCCGCGGTTTCTGCCCTGGCCGCGGGCGGCGCGCGAGACATGATAGTCACACTGCGCTTAGTAACTTGCATTACAGCACTAACCCGAACGCTGACCAAGTCATTGTCGGGAAACCTGCTGTAACCGGAGTAAGCTTCGATGATCCTGGCTTCCCGCGAACGGATCGCCGAGTTCAAGGCTAAAGGGTGGTGGAGGGAACGAACGCTCGACGATCTTTTCGAGCGGCATGTGCGTGAGCGGCCGCAGGACGAAGCCTGCGTCGATCCATTCAACGCGTCGGAGATCGCCGATCGCGCGCCGCGGCGCGTGAACTGGCGCGAGATGGCGGATCTGGTCGCGCGGTATGCGGCGGTTTTTCATCGGCACGGCCTGCGCAAGGACGATGTCCTGGTCGTGCAATTGCCCAACCTCGTCGACTTGCCGGCGATCTATCTCGCCTGCGCCCGGCTGGGGATCATTGTCAGTCCAGCGCCGGTGCAATATCGCGAGCACGAACTCGCGCACATTGTCGGGCGCTGCGGCGCGCGCGTCGCGGTCACGGCAACGCGAATCGGCAAGCAGCAGCATGCAGCGATGATGGACGCCGTGCGCAGCAAGGCGCCGCAGCTTGATACCGTGTTGACGCTCGGATCGCCGCATCCGGGCGCGCGGGCATTGGATTCGCTGCTGGCCGAGGTCCGAGCGGACGACTTGATTGCAGCTGCGCAGGCGGGGCGAAAGGCGCACATCAGCGCCGACGACGTCGTTACCATCTGTTGGACCTCCGGCACGGAAGCGGAGCCGAAGGGGGTGCCGCGCAGCCACAATGAATGGATCATCATGGGCGAAGCGGTCGTCGATGCCGGCGAGATAAAGCCCGGCGATACGCTGCTCAATCCGTTTCCGATGGTGAACATGGCCGGGCTCTCGACCTCCTTCATCAGCTGGCTGCTCGTCGGCGGGCGTCTCATCCAGCATCAGCCGTTCGACCTCGACATCTTCCTGCGCCAGATTCGGGACGAAAAAGTCGATTACACCGTGGCGCCGCCGGCTGTGCTGAACCTGCTGCTGAAGAACGAGGCTCTGCTCGAAGGCATCGATTTCACCCGTCTGCACAATATTGGCTCAGGCTCGGCGCCGTTGTCGGAATGGATGGTCGACACGTTTCACAAGAAGCACGGCGTGGAAATCACGAATTTTTTCGGGTCCAACGAAGGCGCGTCGTTTCCCAGCACTTATCGCGATGTGCCAGATCCTGCGCAGCGCGCTGTCTTTTTCCCGCGCTTCGGCGGCGGCTTCCAATGGAACTCATATCTCCGCGACCGTATCTTCACCCGGCTCGTCGATCCCGAAACCGAGACGGAAATCGGCGAACCGGGAAGACCGGGTGAACTCAGGGTGAAGGGACCGACGGTGTTTTCGGGGTATTGGCGCGCACCGGAGAAGAACGCGCGCGCCTTCGACACAGACGGCTGGTTTCGCACCGGCGATCTGTTCGAACTGGCGGGGGACCGGCTGCAATTCTACCGGTTTGTGGGACGGCTGAAGGACGTCATCATACGCGGCGGCGTGAACATTTCCTCGGAGGAGATCGAAGGTCATCTCGCCGGACATCCCGCAATCGCCGAAGCGGCTGTTGTCGGCGTCGCCGATAGCGACATGGGCGAGCGGGTGTGCGCCTTCGTGGTCTTCAGGCCCGGGCAAAGCGTCACCCTCGCTGACATCAACCGCTTTCTCACCGAAGACCGAAAAATAGCGGTGTTCAAGCAAGTGGAACGTCTCGAGCCTATTGCGTCGCTGCCGCGCAATCCGGTGGGAAAGGTCCTGAAGCGCGATCTACGCGCGATGGCGCAGAACGGCGGCAGCCGACAGCGCACCGAAGCCTGATGTATCTGTGCGCGCCGGCGTCGGGGCACTGCGTTGAAGGGCTGCGCAGCGCGAGAGCGCTTTGACAATGGTCAATCGTGACCGGCGCTACGCCCGCTACAGACGGCGCGCTGGCGTCGTCTACCGGATTCGCAGCCCGGACAGGCGCCGTTTTTCTGGCGATGGTTGGAGTTCGCAAGTTGGAAACGATCGAGAAGCGAAGCTGGGCCGAGCCCTTCAAGATCAAATCTGTGGAATTGCTGCGCATGACGACGCGCTCGGAGCGCGAGGCGATCATTGCGGAGGCCGGCTACAATACGTTCCTGATCCGCAGCCGCGACGTCTACATCGATCTGCTGACCGATTCAGGCACGGCGGCGATGAGCGACCGGCAGTGGGCCGGGATGATGCTCGGCGACGAAGCCTATGCCGGCAGCGAAAACTACTACAATCTGGAGGAGGCCGTCCGCGATCATTATGGCTATCGCTACCTTCTGCCGACGCATCAGGGGCGCGGCGCGGAGAACATTCTCTCGCAGCTCATGATCAAGCCCGGCGATTGCGTGCCGGGCAACATGTATTTCACAACCACACGCCTGCATCAGGAACGCGCCGGCGGGACGTTCATAGATGTCATCGTCGACGAGGCCCACGATCCGGCGAGCGATCATCCGTTCAAGGGCAATGTCGACATCGCAAAGCTCGACCGGCTCGTGCGCCAAGTGGGCGCAAGCCGCGTGCCCTACGTCAGCCTCGAGGCCAATGTGAACATGGCCGGGGGACAGCCGTTCTCGATGGCCAACTTGAAAGAACTCGCCGGTTATTGCCGCTCCCAAGGCATTCCGATCATGCTCGACGCAACTCGCGCGATCGAGAACGCCTATTTCATCAAGGAGCGCGAACCGGGATATGCGAGCAAAACCGTCAAGCGCATCCTGCGGGAGATGTGCGACCTGACTGACGGCGCCACGGTGTCGGCGAAGAAGGATCTGCTGGTGAATATCGGCGGCTTCCTTGCGCTGAACGATGAGGAATTGTTCAAGCGCGCCCAGAATCTCGCCGTGATCTACGAGGGCCTACACACCTATGGCGGTCTCGCTGGGCGCGACATGGAGGCGATGGCGCAGGGCTTGCGCGAGGCGGTCATGGAATCGCATCAGGCCGCCCGCATCGGCCAGGTGCGCTATCTCGGCGAGAAGCTGATGGCTGCCGGCGTGCCCATCGTGAAGCCGATCGGCTCACATGGCGTGTTCATCGATGCAGCGGCCTTTTTGCCGCACCTCGATCGCGATGATTATCCGGCCCAGGCGCTGGCGGCGGCGATTTACGTCGAAGCCGGCGTGCGAGCGATGGAACGGGGCAATGTGTCGGCTGGGCGCGACGCCGCCACCGGCATGAACCGGAAGCCCAACCTCGAACTTGTGCGCCTGACCATTCCACGCCGTGTCTACACCCAGGCCCACATGGACGTGGTGGCGGAGTCGGTCGCGGCGGTTTACGCCAAGCGCGCTGAGATTTGCGGCCTGCGCATGACCTACGAGCCGGAATATCTGCGCTTCTTTCAAGCTCGGTTCGAGCCTGCCTCCGGCGTGGCGCCGCCGCGCTGACCGCCGCCGCTAGTAGATCACAGTCGCCACCAGCGCGCCGTGCTCTTCGACAAGCACGAGGCGCGACATGCAGGGCATGCAATAGACGAGATCGCCGGCGCGCAACTCCTTCACCGAGCGAATGACGACCTTGCAGACCGGGCAGAGCGCCTCATTGGGGGCCAATACATCGCCTGCGCCGCGCCAATGCCGATAGAAGCGGCGAAAGCGCTTGGGGACTTCCTTGAATCCAGTGTCATCAAGGACGAAAGTTCGCCGTGGCCGGGTTTCGGTCGCAGGACGTTCGAGCGGATCGAGCATGCAGCTAACGGCTACACCGGCGACTGATACTCGAGACCAATGCGCCCGAGCCGAGTCTTGAACTCGCTGAGCACGGTGTCGGAGAGCGCACCCTCCATCTCTTCGGTTGACGCGCTGGCTAGATTGAGCCCGCGATACATTGCGGCCGGACGATCCTGCGCGTTCTTTCGCGCCTCCTCGGTGGCGCGCGTGCTCGCCGCGAAAAGATCGTGGAAGGTCGCCAACATGTGTTTCGACATGTCGCGCTGCATCTTCTGGATGTCCGCTTTCCGCTCCGGATGGCGCTTGATCAACTCGCCGATCCGGTTTTCGCCGAAGCCGACATGACGGCGCTCGTCCGCGATGGTTCCAGACAGCGTATGGGCGAATTTGGGATTGGCCTTCTCGGCGGTGGCATGCAGCAATTCGAACACGGAGAACGCCATCCCCTCAAGCACGATGTTTTGCCCGACGACGCCGGCGACAAAATCCTTCTTGTCGACTTTTTCCAGCAGCACCTCCGCGAACTTCACCAGATTGGGGTTCCCGTATGTCCTGAGTGTCGATTCAAGATCAGACGGCTTTACGCCGAGATCGTAGAGGCGCTGCACGAAAATCTCGACATGCCGGGCTTCATCGAGCGTTTGCGTTGCCAGGAAGAGCTTGCTCGACCGATCCGGCGCGGCGTTGACAAGTCCCGATGAGGCGGCGAGGGCGCATTGCTCGCCCAGCACCAACTGCACTGTCGTGCGAATCTGCTGCTCGCGAAATGTGTCGTTGGCGAGAACCGCCTCGGACTCGGTTTCGTTCTCCCCGTGTCCGTAGACCGTGTCCTCGAGGTAGCCCTGCGGACAAGATTCGAGCCATTTCTGCACGGAATAGCCGGATAGGAAGTCCGCCATCGGTCGCCTCCTCTTTGCGGTCTGAGAAACACCGCTGCACCTCAACATAGTTCAGGCAGCGCCGGCGCCGTTTGTCGTTCGTCAAGCGTGCCATTGATTTGCGTCGCGTCGTTTCGACCGAAAATCGGGCAGTCTGCCCGAGCCGATGCAGCTGACCAAGGCCACGCCCTTCGTCGTTCGTACTCCGCCGCCGAATTATGGCGGATACTTCTTCTATTTCGTGAAGCTTGAAACCGATTCCGGGCTGGTTGGCTGGGGTGAAAGCGCGGTGCTCTTCAGCATGTACGGGCTGGAGCGCGCGTTCGAAGCGTTGGTCCAGGGCGCGTTCAACCGCTATTTGGCCGGCCGCGATCCAATGAATCGCGAGATGCTGAACAAGCTCATGTATGCGGGTCTGTCCTCACAGCATGCGGATTATTTTGTGGGCGGCGTGATCAGCGCCTTCGACACGGCGATGTGGGATATCTGCGGCAAGGCGCTTGGCGTGCCGGTCTGCGATCTCCTGGGCGGGCGCTTCCGCACGCGCCTGCGCACCTACACTTACCTCTACGATATCGATGGCAACGGCGACCTCGCTCAGTCTGCATTGGCTTGGTCGAGCGATCCAAAGCGCGTCGGCGAGATTGCAGCGCGGCTTGTCAGCGAGGGATTCACCGGCGTGAAGCTCGATCCTCTGCGCTACACCCTCCCAGGCGCCCAGCCGATCGCGCCCTGGGAAATCAGCATCGCCGAATACGATTGCGCGGAGCGCACGATCGAAGCGATCCGCCACGCGGTGGGCGATCGCGCCGACATCCTGATTGGCACGCACGGTCAGATCACGCCGTCAGTATCGCGCAGGCTGGCCAAACGGCTGGAGAAATACGACCCGCTTTGGCTCGAAGAACCGTGTCCTCCGGAGAACGTCGAGGAGATGGCGCGGATCGCGGCCAGCACGACCATCCCGATAGCCACCGGCGAGCGGCTCGCGTACATTCACGACTTCCAGCGGCTGTTCGCCGCCGGCGCGTGCCATTTCGCTCAGCCCGATCTCGGCAGTTGCGGCGGCGTGACGGCCGCCAAGCAGATCGCTGCTCTGGCCGAGGCGCACTACGTACTCATGGCCCCGCATGTGTGGGGCGGTCCTGTCATCACCGCTGCCGCCATGCAGATCGACGCCGCCGTCCCCAACTTCCTGATTCAGGAAAGCATCTACAAGTCGCGCGGCTTTTTCGACGAGATCGTCAGAGAACCGTTCAAATGGGAGCAGGGAGATCTTATCCTTGAAGAACGTCCCGGCATCGGCATCGAGTTGAACGAAGCCGCGTTGGAGAAGTACCGCGCCTGAGCGTCACGGCGCGAGCATGCCTTTGGCGCGTGCGTAGAGTTCGAACGCCTGCCGGCTGGTCAGGCGGGGCGTATAGCCGAACTCCTGCTTGAGCCGTCGGTTCGATAGCACCGGCCGATAGCGCAGGAAGTCGACGCCCTCGGGGCCATTGTCGGAAAGCCCCAATCGTTTCATCGCCCACAGCAACGCCTGCAGCAGGCCGGCGGGCAGGGCGAAATAGGGCTTCCCCAGCAGGTGCGCGATTTGCCGCGTCGTGAGTGCGCCGTCGCCGGCCTGATTATAGACGCCGGTCTTTTCGCTGAACACAGCGGCGACAATGCTGTCGACAAGATCGTGGTCCCAGATGAAGACAAATGGAGAATCTGCGCCGGCGACGCCGAGTATGAACGGCCGCTCGAAGACGTCGGTCACCGGACTGCGGACGCTCTCGCCGACGATTGTGCCCGGACGGAAGACGACCTGCCGAAGTTTTGGGTGCTCGCGCCGGCACCGCGCCAACATCTGTTCGACGTCGCGTTTGTTCCTTGCATACTCGAATGTGTCGTTGCCGCGCAGCGGCGCGTCCTCCTCGAGCCAAAGCGGATTGTCGCGGTGATAGCCGTACGCGGCGCCGCTGGAGGTGACGATCAGGCGCGTTACACCAGCCGCCAAGCTCGCTTCGATGATATTGCGCGTGCCAAGAACGTCGACGCGATAGGCGAGATCGCTGGGCGCGCCGGCCGGCTTGCGGACGATCGAGGCGAGATGAACGATGGTATCGATGCCATGTGCGCGCAGAAGGCCTGCTAAGGCCGGATCGCAAATGTCGCCTTGCAGATGAATGACGCCCGGGACGCGATCGGCATCGCGCGCCGGGTCGACGTCGAGGGCGACGAGGACGGAAAGCTCGCCTGTGCGCTGCGCCAATGCTGCGATGCAGAGGCGGCCGACATAGCCGCAGGCGCCTGTCACCAGGACCGCGCGCGGCGCGGTCATGCGGCGCCAGGCTCGAGGTGCATGGCTTTGAACTCCATGAGGCCGGGCGCGAACAGATGCAGCTGCGGATCGACATCCACATGCACGATCGCCGGCTTGCCGGCCGCCGCGCAGCGGGCGAGAGCTTCGTCCAGATCGCCCGGATGCGAGACACGTTCACCGTGACAGCCCATTGCGCGCGCGAGTTTGTCGAACGCGATCTCCGCGAAATCGGCGTTGATCGTGCCCTGTTGCTCGGCGCCAATGGCGGCGCGAACCTGGCCCAACGCCACGGCCTGCGTCATCTTCACCATGCCCCACTGGCGGTCGGCCAGAACGACGAAAATCACCGGCAGACCATTCCGCTTGGCCGTTTCCAGCTCCTGCATGTGAAAGCCCATCGCGCCGTCGCCGATGATGCAGATCACGCGCGAATCCGGGTTGGCGACTTGGGCGCCGAGCGCCTGCGCCACGCCCGCGCCCAGCATGCCGAACTTGAAAGTCGAGAGCAGGCCGTCGGCGCGATCGATCTCGGAGAAGAATGTACACCAGACCGCGGTGTTGCCGCCGTCGAACACGTAGGTGGCTTCGGGTCCGAACACGCGCAGGCAAGCCGCCGGCGCCTGGGCGCTGTGCATCGGCGCGCACTGGTTATCGAGCGCGGCGTCGAGATCGGTGCGGCTGCGCGCCACGTCGGCCTTCAGTCTTGCAGCGCGGGCGCGCCTCGCGGCGGCCGCTTTCGCGCCGAGCGGCGATTCGCCAAGAGTTTTCGCCAGAGCTTGCAGGAACGCTCCCGCATCGCTGAGGATGGCGAGATCGCACGCCTTGTTCAGCCCGAGGATTTCGTCGTCGACATCGACCTGTATGAGCTGTTGCTCACCCGGCGCGCCCCAATAGGGCGGCTTGCCCCACCAATCGGTTTCACCAAGCCGCGATCCCACCGCCAACACGAGATCAGCTTCGCGCCGCGCGCGGTTTACGGTCGACATCGCCCACACCGGCAAGAGCAAGTCGTGAGCGTCAGCCAGCGCACCGCGAGCCGCCCAACTGGTCGTCACGGTCGCGGCCGCGAGTTCGGCCACGTCGAGCAGCGGCTTCGATGCGCGCGCATGTACGACGCCGCTGCCGACGTGAATGAGCGGGCGCTCGGCTTCTCGCAACATGGCTGCGGCGCGCGCCACGTCTTCAGCGCGCGGTTCGATGCGGCTGGTCCGCCGATAAGCAGGCGGCGGCCGCAGATCGAGGCTGTCGCTTTCGAAAACACCGTTCAGGATCGTTTCCGGCACGTCGATGTGCACGACGCCAGGACGTCCGCTCCAACTGATCCGGGCGGCGCGACGAAAGAACTCGGCCATGCGTTCGAAACAGGGCACTGCGCCGCTCCATTTCGTCATCGCGCGCGTCACGCCGACTTGATCGAAGTATTGATAAGCCCCGCCACGATCGGGATAGGAGACACCTGGCCGGCGACAGGAGGTGATCAGAAGCACGCGGTTGCCCTCGCCGTTCTCGACCGCGATGCCGGGCAGCACGTTGGCGACGCCGGGACCGTTGGACGCCATGCAGACCCCGAGTTTTCCCGTCAGTCGCGCATAGGCGCCGGCCATGTGCGCTGCGCTGGTCTCGTGCCGGGGTGAAATCAGGCGAATGCCGTGCTTTTCGAAGCTCGCATAGAGTCCGAGGTAGGTGCCGTCGACGATGCCGAAGACGACTTCGACGCCTTCTGCGGCCAGCATGCGGGCAAGCACTTCCCCGCCGAGAACTTGCGTCACATCGACCTCCACGCGCGGCTGGTCAGCAGCCGGCAGGGTCGGCTTTCGCCTCGGCGATGCGATTGATGCTTATCAAGCATGGCTGCGGCCGTTCCACGCAGCCGACGTCATTGTTCACGGCGATTTTGTTTCCGGGTGCAGCGCAGCCCATGCTTCCCGAGTCATTTCCCAATAGCGCGAGCGCCGGATCGTTCCGTCTGCGCGCGTGGCCTCGCGCTCTCCCATCGGCTGGAATCCCGCGGCTTCGATCACGCGGGCCGAGCGCACGTTGTCGAGCGCCGCGGTAACGCAGATCAGCTGCACGCCGAGTGCATTGAACATCCAACCGAAGCTCCGTGCCGCGCCCGCCTTCCCGGCGCCCACGTTCTGCATGTCGCTGCGATAAGCTCCGGCGATTTCCGCGGAGGCGCGCTCCGGCCAGATCGTGAACCGCGAGTAGGTGTAGATGCGATCCTGTTCGTCCAGCGTGACCGTCAGGATGGCTTCGCCGGCGGCGCGCTTCTGTTCCGCTTCCAGCAGCCACGCTGCAATCGTCCCAGCGTTGATAGGGTTCGGAAGATCATAGATCGGCCCCGACACCAGCGGATCGCTCAGCAGCTCGACCAGACCCGGCACGTGCGCCGCCGGGGGAAGTTCGCATCGCTCGCCAAGGCTGCGGACATCGGCGCAGCGCACGGCAGCGCGAATTGCCTCTTCCTCTGCCGGCGAGGCGCGCTCATTGCTTTTCCGGCGCAAGCTTAGCATGTGGCGGAAGCGCGTGCGAGGCCGATCGAACCGGCGCCGATCTCGTTAGCGCGCTCTTCTAAAGCCGACAAACGCTGCTGCCGCCAGCGACAGGGCGGCGAGCCCAAACCAAGTCAGTGCATACACTAAGTGGTCGTTACGAAATCTGACGTTGGTCAAGCCGCCGACAGGATATTCCGCCGGGGAAGACGTTGCGTCCGCGTCGACAAAATACGGCGCAACGGGCCCGGTCAATTGCGCCGCTTCGGCGATGGCGCGAACATCCCTTGAATACCAACGATGATCGGCGGGCGCATTGGCACGCAAGAACGCGCCGTTGGGTTCGCTGGCGCGAAGCAGACCGGTCACGATCACCGGACCTTCCGGGCTGCTCCAGAACCGGTTCGACAACGGCCGCCGTTCGGCGGGCACAAAGCCGCGATTGACGAGCACGACGCCATTTGCCGTGCGCAGCGGCGTCATGACCCAATAGCCTGACCCGAGTTCAGTCACAGCCAGAACCAGCGTCTCGTGACGATGCAGAAATTCGCCGCGCGCACGCACCCTGGTGTAAGCCTGATCGGGAGACCAGGTACGCCATGCGGGCGGCGCCTGCGGCGGCGCATCCAAGCGGCCTTCGACACGCGCGATCAGCGCGGTCTTCCAGCGCAGCCGCTCCACTTGCCAGATACCGAGCGCAGCGAACAGCGCCGCCGCCGCCAGGCATAACGCCAGAAACGCGGTTTGCTTCACATCTCTGCCGGCATCGAAACCGGCGGCGGCATCATGTTGCCATGCAAGTGATACATGATCCAAAGCGAGCCACTGATGACGATGAAGATCATGACGGCGGTGAAGACGAGCGCCATCAAGATCCATCCGCCTTCGGCTTTGGTGTTGACGTGGAGAAAGAAGATCGTGTGCACGACGATTTGCACGAATGCGAGCAGGGTGACGAGGATGGCGGTCACCTCGTTGTCGAGCACGCCGGTCATGGCCAGCCAGAACGGAATGGCAGTCAGCACGACTGAAAGCGCAAAACCCGTCAGATAGCCGCGGCGAGAGCCATGCGAATGACCCGATTCGTGCGCATTGGGCGGCGTTGCGTCGTGAACGGTCATCGCAGCGCCCCCAGCAGATAGACGAAGGTGAAGACGCCGATCCAAACCACATCCAGGAGGTGCCAGAACATGCCGAGGCAAGTGAGGCGGCGCCGGCTCGCGGCCAAACCTCTTTGTCCAACCTGAACGATCATGACGCCGATCCAGACAAGGCCGGAAGTGACGTGTAACCCGTGCGTGCCGACCAGCGTGAAGAACGCCGACAGGAACGCACTTCGCTGCGGCGTCGCGCCTTCGGCGATCAGGCTGGAAAATTCGAATAGCTCGACGCCCACGAAGCCGGCGCCGAAAAGCGCGGTGATCGCCAGCCAGATCTGCACGCCGCGCACCTTGCCTTCGTGCATGTCCAGCATGGCCATGCCGTAAGTGATCGAGGAAATCAGCAGCAGGCCGGTGTTGAGCGCTATCAGCGGCAGCTCGAACAAATGTTGTGGGGTCGGGCCGCCGGCATACGCTGTCGCCAGCACGCCATAGACCGCAAAAAGCGTCGCGAAGATGAGCGCATCGCTCATCAGATAGATCCAGAAGCCGAGCAGAGCGGGGCTGGCGTGCCCGCTCTCGTGATCGTGGGAGTCTTCCTCGACCAGGTAGAATGTCGGGGCCTGAGTTGCGCTGTCCGCGGCGGTGCTCACGTCGCGCCCTCCAGCTTGCGGCGCGCCAGTTCGTCGCGCGCCAGCTCCTCAACCGGCACATAATAATTCCGATTGTAATCGAACGAGTGGAAAATGCCGTAGGCGATGAAAGCGGCGAAGCTCAGCGCCGCCAGCCACCAGATGTACCAAACCATGGCAAAGCCCAAGATCAGCGCCAAGCCCGCGAGGATGACGCCGGCGCCGGTATTGCGCGGCATGTGCACGGGCCGGAAACCTTCTGCGGGGCGTTTATGGCCGCGCATTTTCATGTCGTACCATGTGTCGAGTTCGTGCACGACCGGTGTGAAAGCGAAATTGTAAAAAGGCGGCGGCGAAGCGGTCGACCATTCGAGCGTGCGTCCATTCCATGGATCGCCGGTGGTGTCGCGCAGCTTCTCGCGATTCTTGATGCTCACTACGATCTGGATCACGAAGGCCAGAATGCCGACAAGGATGATCAGTGCGCCGATGCCGGCGACCACGAACCAGATCTGAAGCGTAGGGTCATCGAAATAGCGCACGCGCCGGGTCGTGCCCATGAGGCCGACGACGTAGATCGGCGTCCAGGCCAGCCAATAGCCGATCACCCATCCCCAGAACGAGATGTGCCCCCAGAATGAATCGAGCTTGAAGCCGAAGGCTTTCGGAAACCAATAGATCATGCCGGCAAAGAGGCCGAACACCACCCCGCCGATGATGACATTATGGAAGTGCGCCACCAGGAACAGCGAATTGTGCAGCACGAAATCGGCGGGCGGAACGGCAAGCAAAACCCCAGTCATGCCGCCGACGACGAAAGTGATCATGAATGCGACCACCCACATCATCGGCAGCTCAAAGCGGATGCGGCCGCGGTACATGGTGAAAAGCCAGTTGAAGATCTTGGCGCCGGTCGGGATCGAGATGACCATGGTGGCGATGCCGAAGAATGAATTGACGCTGGCGCCAGAGCCCATCGTGAAGAAATGGTGCAGCCAGACGATGTAGCTCAGGATGGTGATGACGACGGACGCATAGACCATCGAGGCATAGCCGAAGAGCCGTTTGCCCGAGAAGGTGGAGGTGATCTCGGAATAGATGCCGAAGGCCGGCAGGACCAGGACGTAGACTTCTGGATGACCCCAGACCCAGACCAGGTTCCAGTACATCATGGCGTTGCCGCCGCCATCATTGGTGAAGAAGTTCGCACCGATGTAGCGGTCCAGCATCAGCAATGCGAAGGCGCCTGTAAGCACAGGGAAGATCGCTATCGCCAGCACGTTGCTGCACAGCGCCGTCCAGCAGAACACCGGCATCTTCATCAGCGTCATGCCCGGCGCGCGCATCTTGAGGATGGTGGTGACCATATTGATCGCCGACAGCGTTGTCCCGACGCCGGCGATCTGCAACGCCCATAAATAATAGTCAGGCCCTGTGCCCGGACTGTTTTCGATGTTGGCGACCGGCACGTAATTCAGCCACCCCGCGGTGGAGAATTCGCCCACGAACAGCGAGATCATCACCAGTATCGCGCCGGCGACCGTAAGCCAGAAGCTCAGACTGTTCAGGAAAGGGAAGGCGACGTCGCGTGCGCCGATCTGAAGCGGCATGACGAAATTGACCAGCCCCACCACCAGCGGAATCGCCACGAAAAAGATCATGATCGTGCCGTGGGCGGTGAAGATCTGGTCGTAATGGTGCGCGTTGAGATAGCCCTCGCTGCCGGCGAAGGCCATGGCCTGCTGGAGCCGCATCATCAGCGCATCGGCGAATCCTCGCAGCAGCATGACGATGCCGAGGATCATGTACATGATCCCGATCTTCTTGTGGTCGACGGTCGTCAGCCATTCGCGCCACAGATAGCCCCAGAGCTTGAAGTGCGTGACCGCAGCCAGAATGCCGAGGCCCAGCACGACGACGATGACGAAGGTCCACAGCAGAATGGGCTCGTGGATCGGAAACGACTCTAGTGTCAGGCGGCCGAACACCGGGCTGAAGGCGGGAGACTGGGATGGGTGAGACATGATACCTTCGCCCGCCTTACTGCTCGCCGCCATGGGCGGTGTCGCCGGTCACCGGCGCTGTGTGCGAGGACGGCGCCGGGGCGTGGGCTGGTCCCTGCGGCCCCCTTTCCCCTGACGCGGCGGGTGCATTGGATGGCGCGATCGGCGTCTCGCTGTGGTCCATTTGGTCGCGGATGCAGGGCGTGCCGGGCCTAACGCAACGGTTGACGATACGCGTGAAGAGATCGCGAGGGGCGGTGCTGTAAAGCGTCATCGGATGGCGCTCGGTAGGGGCTTCGAGATCGAGATAGGAAGCCGTTGTGAGCGGCGTGCCGGTGTCTTGGGTTTGGCGCACCCATTGGTCGAACTCGGCTTGGCTGACCCCGCGGAGGCGGAAACGCATGCTGGAAAACCCAGCCCCGCTATAATTCCCCGAGAAGCCCTCGTATTCGCCGGGCTCGTTGAGGACGGCGTGAAGCGCGCTTTGCATGCCCGGCATGGCGTAGATCATCCCGGCCAGGGTGGGGGCGTAGAAGGTGTTCATCATGTTGGTCGAGGTGATGTCGAAACGCACCTCGCGGTCCACCGGCAAGACCAGCTCATTGACGGTCGCGATGTTCTCTTCGGGATAGATGAACAGCCATTTCCAATCCATGGCGACGACTTGGACGCGCATCGGCTCTACCGCGGCGTCAACCGCGCGACCCTGTTCGATGCGATCCAGCCTGCGAAAGGGATCGAGCAGGTGGGTGCTCGACCAGGTCACCGCGCCTAGACAAATGATAATCAGCAGCGGAATCGACCAGATCACCAATTCCAGTGCGGTCGAATGGTGGAAGTTGGGATCGTAGACCGCCTTTTTGTTGGACTGGCGATAGTGCCATGCAAACAGCGCCGTCAACACCATCACCGGAACGATCACGAGCAGCATCAGGCCGGTCGAGAAATAGATGAGGTCGCGCTGCTGCAGCGCGACGTCGCCCGCCGGGTCCAGCACGGCGCGTTCGCAACCGGCGGTGAGCGCGATTAGCGAAAGCGATAGGATGGGTCCAAAGCGCCTGATGAGAAGCTGAACCATGGCGAGACGTTTAGGCTGTGTAAGCGTGAGTCCACATCGGACATTTTGTCCGACGCCGTTCATGCTCTATAAATGGCATAAGGCCGGGCTCAAGCATTTTCCCGATGACCTGTCGGTGCAGCCGGGACCGGAGTTGAGTTGATGAGTGGACCGACCGGCGCCTCGACGTCTACGCCTCTCGAACGCGATGCGCGGCTCGTCAGCTCGGACCATCGCCTCAAGCCGGGGGAGATCGCGATCGGCGTCGTTATCGGACGCACGAGTGAGTTCTTCGATTTCTTCGTCTATGCACTGGCGGCGGTGCTGGTTTTTCCTCACGTCGTGTTCCCTTACGTCGACGCGCTCACCGGCACGCTCCTTTCGTTCGCCGTGTTTGCTGTCGCCTTCTTGGCGCGTCCCTTCGGCACGCTCCTCTTCATTTGGCTCGACCGCAATCACGGACGCGGCGTCAAGCTCACGCTGGCGCTGTTCCTGTTGGGCGGCTCCACCATGGCGATCGCCCTGTTGCCGTCGCATCAAGAGGTTGGCTGGCTGTCGGCGGCGCTGCTGACGGTTTTCCGGTTCGGCCAGGGCATGGCTTTGGGCGGGGCGTGGGACGGCATGCCGTCCTTGCTGGCGTTGAATGCTCCCAGGGAGCGGCGCGGCTGGTATGCGATGATCCCGCAATTGGGCGCGCCATTGGGGCTTCTGGTTGCGTCATCGCTGTTTGCATATTTTCTCATCGTGCTATCCACGGAAGACTTCCTGTCCTGGGGTTGGCGCTATCCGTTCTTTGTCGCGCTGGCGATCAATGTCGTCGCGCTCTTCGCGCGGCTGAGGCTGGTGGCGACCCCAGAATTCGAGCGCGCTTTCGAAACCCGGGAACTCGAGCCGTCGCCGCCGTTCAAGACGCTGTTTGCGGAATGGCGGACGATCGCGTTGGGGGCGCTGGCGCCGCTGGCGAGTTTTGCGCTGTTTCATATCGTGACCGTGTTTCCGCTGTCGTGGGTCACGCTGTTCGCCGATGAGGCGCCGGAGCGCTTCTTGATAATCGAAGCGGTTGGCGCCGCCGTCGGCGTCGTCTTCATGATGTTGTCGGGCGTCTTGGCCGATCGCGTCGGGCGGCGGAGCGTACTCACGGTTTCGGCGGTGCTCATCGGCGCCTATAGCGGCTTTGCGCCTCAGCTCCTGAACGCCGGCAATGTCGGCGAGTGGTTCTACATGATCACCGGCTTTGCGCTCCTGGGGCTTGCCTTCGGCCAGTCGTCCGGCCTCATGAACGACCGCTTCCCGCCGCAGTACCGCTATACCGGCGCGGCGATCGTCGCGAACTCGGCCTGGCTGCTCGGCGCTGGATTCGCACCTCTCGTAGCGCTCATTCTCGCCAGTCAATTTGGGTTGTGGTCGGTCGGCGCGTACCTTTTGTCCGGCGCCGCCTCGACGCTCATCGCGCTGGCGATCAATCGCGAGTGGGCGCGCAAGGGGGCCTGAGCAGGAAGTTCCCGGCTCGAGGGCGTTGCCGGGTCCCTGGCAGAGGCTCTCTTGGACCCGAATCGCCGCCGGCATTCGGTCCAATCCCGTTGCTTCGCTCAAACGGATCGGCGGATTGCCGCGGGGTCGGCAGGCCATAAGCTTCTCTTCGCGCCCATGAGTCGGGCGGGAGGGGAGACGATCATGATAGTCCGCTGGATGGCCGTTGGCTTTGCATTCTGGATCGCCATCGCGTTGGCGTTCCGGTTCGCCGGTGAAGTCGTATTTCAACCCGGGCCGGGCGGCGTGTCGTGGCTGTTCATGACGCTGCCGCTCGGTCTCCTCATCGTCACCTATTTGGTGCTGAAGCTCATGCGCGTGGCGCCGACCGATCGTTCGGAAGCGGCCTCGATAATGGCCGTGCCCGGTCTGCTGGTCGGCATCTATGAGATCAACAGTTTCCGCAATCTATTCCCGAATCTTGACCCTTCGCTCGGCGCCGAGTTCGCGGCGCTGATGTTCGCCTGCTACGCCGCCGTCATTCTTGCCGGCATTGTTTCCTCACGGCTCGAAAGCATTTAAGCCGCTAGCCGGTATGAACTGGACGAACTGGTCGGCAAGCGTCGTCGCAGCGCCGCGCGAGGTGGCGCGGCCGAGGACGGAGTCCGAACTCTGCGCGCTGATTGCGCGCGCCGAAAAGGTGCGCGCCGTCGGCGCAGGCCACTCGTTCATGCCGCTGTGCGACACTGACGGGACGCTCATTTCGCTCGCCGAACTGGAGGGCGAGCTGGAATTCAACGCCGACAAGTCTCGGGTTTGGGCGCCGGCCGGCTGGAGCTTGGCGAAACTCACGGCCGCCTTGTGGACTCATGGCGTCTCGCTCTTCAACCAGGGCGATGTGAATCCGCAAGCACTGGCCGGCGCGATCGCGACCGGCACCCATGGCACGGGCGCCGAGCTTGGCTCGCTGTCGACTGCCGCACGCGCGTTCCGGCTGGTGCAAGCCGATGGCGCGGTGCTTACGTGCAGTGAGAAGGAACGGCCCGATCTCTACCAGGCGGGGCGACTATCCCTCGGCCTTCTTGGCGTCGCCACGCGAATCGAGATCGATGTGGCGCCGGCGTATTATCTCGAAGAGCGAGTCGAATCGCATTCGCTCGCTGCGGTGCAGGAGCGTTGGGAGGATCTGGCCGCGAGCAACCGCCATGCAGAGTTTTTTGTGTTTCCCTATGGCGATCAGGCGATCCTCAAGACCTTAAATCCGGCGCCCGCCGAGGGGCCGTTGAAGCACCTGAACGACATGGACGATCGCGCCTTCCGCCTCGTCTGCGACATGTGTGCGGCGTTTCCGTTTCTCACGGCGCGGCTGCAGCCGCATATCGTCCGCCCCGGCATCCGCCAGCGCCGCGTCGGGCCGGCCTATCGGATCTTCCCGTCCGAGCGCACGGTTAAGTTCGAGGAGATGGAATACGAGCTGCCGCGGGCCAATGGCTGGCCGGCGCTGAGAGAAGTCATCGCCTGGATCAGAAAACACAAGCTGCCGGTGACGTTTCCATTCGAGTTTCGTCTCGCCGCCGCCGACGACATCTGGCTTTCGCCGTTCAACGCCACGCCGGGCGCATCAATCTCGATGCACCAGTACAAGAAGATGGCGTGGCGCGATCTGTTCGCAGCTGCCGAACCGATCTTTCGGGCTCATGGCGGGCGTCCGCACTGGGCGAAGCGTCACACATTGACGGCGGCCGATGTCGATGCGCTCTATCCGGATGCGACGAAGTTCAAAGAGGCGCGGCGACGCTATGATCCGGACGCCAAGTTCGCGAACGCGCATTTGTCGCAATTGTTCGGCATCGCGGAAAGGCGGACGTGAGCGACATCGATCTTCACAAGCCCTTGATCGGACGCCAGGGCTCGCGGCTTGCGCTCAACACCCCGGCGTTGGTGATCGATCGTGACGCGCTTCAGCGCAACATCGATGGGATGGCCGCGTACGCGCGGAGCAAGAATATCGCACTGCGTCCGCACGCCAAGACGCATAAAAGCGTCGAGATTGCGCGCCTGCAGATCGCGGCCGGCGCCACAGGCCTCTGCTGCGCCAAGCTGGGCGAAGCGGAGGCGCTCGCCGCCGGCGGCATCGGCGACATTCTCATCACATCGCCGGTCGTCACGCCGCAGGCGATCGAACGACTGATCGCCCTTAACGCATGCAGCCGCGTCTTGGGTGTCGTCGCCGACAATGCCGACAACGTCGATGCGCTCGCATCGGCGGCGGCAGCCGCGGAGAAGACATTGACGGTGCTGGTCGACGTCGACCCCGGCATTCGTCGCACCGGCGCGCCGACGGCGGAAGCTGCGGTCGCGCTCGGCCGGCGCATCGTCGCTACGCCGGGGCTGCACTTCGGCGGCGTGCAATATTATTGCGGCGTGCAGCAGCATATCGAATCCTACGCTGAACGGCGCGCCGCCATCGCCGATCGCACAGTCTATTTGAGCACTGTCCTTGCGGCGCTCCGCGACGCTGGCCTGCATCCGGACTTGGTGACCGGCGGCGGCACGGGCACGCACCGCATTGACGCCGAGCTTGGCGTGCTCACCGAATTGCAGGCTGGATCCTATGTGTTCATGGACAAGCAGTACAACGACTGCGATCTCGACGGGCAGAACGGCGAACCCTTCGAGACTGCGCTCTTCGTCGACGCCCACGTCATCTCGGCCAATGCGGCATCGATGGCCACGATCGACGCTGGTTTCAAGGCGCTCTCGACCGACGGCGGCCTGCCGGTCGTGACAGACGGCGCGCCAGCGGCGGCGATGTTCGTGTTCATGGGCGACGAGCACGGCGCGTTAGTCGCGCCAGATCATCAATTCCGCATCGGCGATCATATCAGTCTAGCAGTGCCGCATTGCGATCCGACCGTGAATCTCTACGACGCCTATCATGTCGTGCGCGGCAATACGCTGATCGATATCTGGCCGGTGAGCGCCCGCGGCCGTTCGCGCTGATCACTCGGCCGGCGTGTGTATGCTTTCTTCGCCGTCGCGGTGAGGCGTCGGTTTCGGCAGGAAGCCCTGGACCCAGCGCTCCAGGCGATCGATCAGCACGAACATCGCCGGCACGAAAACGAGGCTCAAGAGCGTCGAAAGCATCAAGCCGCCGATCACCGCAGCGCCCATACCCTGGCGCAGCGTTCCGTCGACGCCCCAGCCCGCCGCAGCCGGGATCATGCCGCCCGACATGGCGAACGTCGTCATGATGATCGGGCGTGCGCGCTTCATACCCGCTTCCATCAGGGCGGCGTTGCGGCTCATGCCGGCGTGCATGCGTTCGACCGCGAAATCGACCAGCAGGATGGAATTCTTGGTGACCAGCCCCATCAGCATCAGCAGGCCGATGAACGCGAAAAGCGAAAGCGGCTGGTTGGCGATGATGAGGCCGAGGAAGGCGCCGCCGATCGAAAGCGGCAGCGCGGTCATGATGGTGATGGGCTGGAAGAAGTCGCGGAACAACAGCACCAGCACGATGTAGATGAGGATGATGCCCCACAGCATCGCGCTGCCGAAACTCGCGGTCATTTCGGCAAAATCCTCGGTCTGGCCGCCGGCGGCGAGACGCGCGCCGGGTCCGCCCTGCGCCTCGGGCAACCCGAACACGGCCTGCTGCGCCGTGCTCAATTCGGTGCCCGGCCGCACATTGGCGCCGACGGTCACCGCGCGTTCGCGGTCGCGCCGCTCGATCGTGGCTTCGCCTAGGGAGAATTGCACGTCCGCGACTGCATCGATCCGCACCGGCGCTCCGAGCGTCGATTGCACCGGCAGCGAACGCAAGGCATCGAGATCGCTGCGCTGATCGGGGCGCAACGTCACCCGGATCGGAATCTGGCGATCGGCCAAGTCGTATTTCGGCAAATTCTGCTCTGCGTCGCCGCTGGTGGCGATGCGGATCGCAGAGGCGAGAGCAGCGGAAGTGACGCCGAGCCGCGCCATGTCCTCCTGGCGCGGTCGCACTTGAATTTCGGGCCGCCGCATGGCGGATGTCGAACGCACGTCGGCCAATGTATCGAGCCGGCTCATCGCACCGACGAGGCGATCGGCGGCCGCGTTCACCGCGGCCGGATCCTGACCGACGAACTGCACCGTGATGTCGGAGCCTTGCGAGCCGCCCTGATCCTGCACGAAATTCGAGCGATAATCGGGGAACTCCGAGAGGATTGGCCGCATCTCCTGCTGGATCGCGTATGACGAGCGGTTGCGTTCGTCGCGCTGGGTCAACTGGATGAACATGTTCGCGTCAGGCGCCGAACCGTCGGCGCCGTTCATCGACGTAAAGACGCCGATCACTTCCGGATTCTCGCGGATGCGCGTGGCCATGCGCTGCAGTACGCGATCGGCCTCGAGCACCGGCGTGCCCGGCGGAATTTCGATGCGCGCCTGGATCATGCCGTTGTCGAAGCGCGGGATGACGACCGCGGGGATCGCGCCGCCAAATAGCAACGCCATCGGGACGATGAACACAGCCAAGCCGATGCCGATGGTCTTCCATGGGTTGCGGATCGACCAGCTCAGCGCGTCATGATAGACGTCGGTAAACACCCCTGGCTTGGCTTCGGCCTCGTGGCCTTCGTTCTTCAGGAAGAACGCGGCCATCATCGGGGTGATCAAGCGGGCGACAATGAGCGAGAACAGCGCCGCGAGAGCGACGGTTAGGCCGAATTCCTTGAAGAAGACGCCCATGCCGCCTTCCATGAAGCTCACCGGCACGAACACGGCGATGATGGCGCCGGTGGTGGCGACGACGGCGAGACCGATTTCATCCGCAGCCTCCAGCGCCGCCGCATAAGCGGATTTCCCCATCCGCATGTGGCGGATGATGTTCTCGATCTCGACGATAGCGTCGTCGACCAGCACGCCGGTGACCAGCGCGAGCGCTATCAGCGTGACCATGTTGAGGGTGAACCCCAGCACTTCGATGCCGGCGAAGGTGGGAAAGATCGAAAGCGGAATGGCGGCCGCGGCGATGAGCGTCGCGCGCCAGTCGCGAAGGATCAGGAACACCACCAAGCATGCCAACAACGCGCCCTCGATCAGCGCGTGGATCGAGCTCTCGTGCATGCCGCGGATGAATTCGACGGTCGAGGCGATCTCGGTGATGTGGATTTCCGGGTGCGCCGCTTCGATCTGCTGCACGCGTTCATCCATGCGGTCGAACACCTGCACTTCGGATGCGCCGCGCGAGCGCTGCACCATGAAGCCGACCACGGGCTGGCCGTTGTAGCGCGAGATCGAGTTCATATCGCTGGCGCTGTCGGTCACCGCGCCGAGATCGCCCAGCCGCAAGGTGCGGCCGTCGCTTGCGGCGATGCGCAGATTGGCGAGTTCCTCCACCGATTCTGCGCCGCCTAGGGTGCGGATCGATTGGGCTTGGCCGCCCACTTGCGCTTGACCGCCGGGCAGGTCGGCGTTGATGGCGCGAAGCTGGTTGTTCACCTGGTCGGCGGAGACCCCATAGGCGAGCATGCGCGCCGGATCGAGCTCGACGCGAATTTCCCGGTCGACGCCGCCGAGCCGGGTCACGGCGCTGACTCCCGGCACCGCGAGCAATTCGCGTTGCAGATCGTTGTCGATGAACCAGGAAAGATCCTGTGGCGACATGCCGTCGCCTTCGATGGCGTAATAACCGATCGGTTGACTCGCCGCATCGATACGCTGAACCACAGGCTCGGTGATGTCGGCGGGAAGATCCGAGCGAATGCGCTGGATTGCGTCCCGCGCATCGTCGACGGCGCGGCCGAGATCGCCATCGCTTTCCATTTCCACCGTCGTCAGCGAAACGCCCGGCGAGATCGTCGACATAATGCGTTTCACGCCTTCGACCGAAGTCAGCGCCGCTTCGATGCGCTGCGTGATCTGCGTTTCCATTTCCGCCGGGGCGGCGCCCGGCTGAGCGACGGTGACGGTGAAACCGCCGAAATCGACATTCGGCAATTGATTGATCGGCAACCGCCCGTAGGCGGTCCAGCCCGCGAACAGCAGCGCCAGGATGAGCAGGATCGGCGGGATCGGATTGCGGATCGCGCCGGCGGAAATGTTCCAAGCCATGTGCGATCAGCCCTTCCGGCCGCGAATATCCGAATTCGGCGTGGTGGCGCTGGCGTTCGGCTGCGCCGGCGTTTCGCTGGGCGGCTGCAGCACGCGCACCTCATCGCCGTCCTGCAGAAACGCGGCGCCAGAGCCGACAATGCGCTGGCTTGTGGCGAGACCGGTCACGACCTCGACCCAGTCGCCGTCGCGCCCGCCGAGCTGCACGTCGACGCGATGGACATGGTTGGTGTCGTCAATGACGAGCACGTAAGCCTGGCCGCTGTCATAGAGCACTGAACTCTGCGGCGCAGCGATCACGTCTCGCGGCGGCAAGTCGGCATGACCGCGCAGATACATGCCGGCTCGAACGCGCGTTCCTGCCGGCAACGCAAACAGGGCTTCGCCGGTACGGGTTCGGCTGTCGATCGAAGCGGGGAGGCGACGCAGCGTGCCGTGCACTGTCGACCCGTCGACAAGCGAGAATGTTGCGGTCTGACCTTCCTGCAGTGCGAGCGCATCCGCTTCGGCGACCTGCGCCGAGACCTCGAGCCGATTGTCCGCAGCGATGCGGAACAAGACTTGGCCGTCGACGGGCCGGCCCAGTTCGGCCGTGCGGTCGATAACGAGCCCGGAAGCGGGCGCTCGCACGTAACCGCCGCCGAGCCGCGCATGCACTTCCGCCAACTGCGCACGCGCGGCGGCCAGACGCGCGTCGGCCGCGATCGCGGCCGCACGGCGTTGCTCAATCGCCTCGGCAGAGAGCGCCCCGGAATCGCGGATCGATTCGGCGCGCTGATACTCGCCGCGCGCGCGTACCGCAGCGGCTTGCGCCTCGGCGACGCTGGCCTCGGCCGCCCGGGTCTGCGCGGCCGATAGCGCAGTGTCGAGCCGCGCCATGGCTTGGCCTTGGCGCACCATATCGCCCTCGTCGACCAGGATCTGCAGGATGCGCACGCCGGTTGCAGGCGCCGCAACTTGGATATCGCGCACCGGACGAGCTTCGCCATTGAGCGAAACTTCCGTCTCGAACGCACGCGTTTGCACCAGGATTGCGCTCACGGCCTGGGCGCTCGGCGCCGGAGCTTCGATATGGCCGTCGCCGCCGAGCCGGCTCAGCACGAACAGCACGGCGATCACTGCGGCGATGCCTCCGCCGGTGAGCCAGAGAATCTTCTTGCGGCGCTGGTCTTCGTCGGGCGCATCGGTGGCCCGGTCCCAAATGCGCTTGCCGGCGTTGCGCGCGGTGCGAAGCGCCTTGCCGCCGGCGTCTTTGGCCTGCTTGAACAGGCCTTCGGCGCGGAGGAAGATCTCGGGACGTTCAGGCTTATTCATTTGCGTGGCTCGAGGTAGCGCTCCGCGAGCGCACGAAATTGGGAGATCGCGGCCTCAGTATCGATGTCGCGGCAAAACGCGCGCCTGAGACCTATGCCTTCAAGCGCCGCAAACAAGGTCTCCGTCACCATTTCGGGATCGAGCGCCGCGTCAATTTCACCGCGCTGTTGTGCGGCGCCAACTGCATGCCTGAAAATTTTGACACTTTGTGCATCGCTGGCGCGCAACGGCGCCGCTACCGCGTCGTCACGGATCGCCTCTGCGAAGATGTCTGCGATCAGCGCGCCATCCCCGGCGGTAAACTTGTCGAGGAAAGTTCGTGCAGCAAGGCAGAGGGCCGGTACGAAACCCTGGTCATCGGCGGCGCGCATGAAAGCATCGTCGCTCTCGCCGCGTTTGTCTTCGGCAATGGCGCCGATAATGTCGGCCTTGCTCGAAAAATAGCGATAGAGCGCCCCGGCGCTGACGCGGGCTTCGGCGCAGATTTCGGCCATGGTCGATTGATGGAAGCCGCGGCGGCGAAAACAGGTAATGGCGGCATCCAGGATCTGACGTCGCCGGCGCTCGGCCAAAACGGGATCAGCTGGGCGGGCCAATTGGGTTTCCCCCGGATCGAATGTCGGAGCGGGTTGCGCCGCCATGCTGCAGCGCATATAAAACGAATGTTCGTTCTTTAAATGTTAAGCCTGGACGGCGTCAAGCTGAAAACCCAAGTCGCTTGCGCCGCCTGAACCATCCCGCAGCGGGCTTATCCGGCTAAATTCCTGGAGTTTCTCCGATGAGCGCAGTTCGGCCCTTCGTTTGCCTCGCACTGGCGGTCGCCGCCATCGCGTCGGCGGCGGGCTGCGTGACCATGCCGAGCGAGCGGGCGGAGGCGCCGCCTTTGCCGGGCGCCTGGCGCGACGCCCCGCAAGCCGCTGCCTTGCCGGTTACCGACTGGTGGCAAGCTTTCAACGATCCTGCGCTCAATCAGTTGGTGACCGAGGCGCTCTCGGAGGGCCCGGACGTTCAGCTTGCGGTGTCGCGTGTCCGCGAAGCGCGGGCGCTGACATATTCCACCATTACGCAATTCCTGCCCGAACTCAGCGCCACGGGCAGCGGCCAATATGCCCGCATCATGGAAGGCGACGTGCCCGTCGGCGTCGATCGCGAAACCGCCAGCGGTCCCTATGGCGCTGCTGTTTCGTGGGAGCTGCCGCTCTTCGCCATCGGCGCAACCGCCGCCGGCGCCCGCGCCGGCACGCAAAGCGCGCTGGCCGACTTGCGCGGCGCCCGGGTCGCGCTCGCAGCCGATGTCGCGCAAGCCTACGTCGATCTGCGCGCCGCGCAGACGAGCCGTGGGGCGCTGCAGCGTTCGGTCGAAACCGCTGACGAACTTGCTCGCATTCTTGCAACCAGCGCGGGCGCGGGCTTTGCCTCCGAAGCGGACGCGGCCGATGCACGCCGTTTGGCGGAGAGCACCCGCACGCGACTTCCTGGCCTGGTGATCGAAGAGCGCCGAGCGGAGAATGTGCTCGCCGTGTTGCGCGGAAAATCGCCCGGAACAGAAGCGCCGCAGATGCAGGCGATGCTCTCTCGCTCCGAAGCATCGGTGCCGCACTTGGAGCTCAGTGCGGCGCCCGCCGCGCCCGCGGACCTGCTGCGCCTGCGCCCGGACGTGGCGCGGGCCGAGGCGCAAACGCTCATCGCTGCAGCCCAGCTTGGCGCAGCGCGCGCCGATCTGCTGCCGCGCATCAATCTCACCGGTTCGATCAACGTCACCGATGCGCTGATCGGGGCGCCCGAAGGCGCTGGTCTGACTGTCGCCTCGGCGTCGCCGGTCATTTCCATTCCATTGTTCGACTGGGGCAGACGTTTCGCGGTGTCCCGCCAGCGCGATGCGCAATTCGAGCAATCGCTGATCCTCTACCGTCAAACCGTGACGCAAGCTGTCGCGGAAGCATCGAACGCGCTGGTGTCGCTGGAGCAGGGCCGCCAGCGCCTTGACTCGGCCCGGGCGGCCGAGCTGGCCGCGGAGACGACAGTGCGCGGCTCGCGGGCCGCCTACCAGGCAGGGATTCAAAGCCTCGCCGATCGATTGCGTTCGGAACAGCAATTGATCGACGCCAGCCTCACCCGCATTACCGCCGAACAGCAGGCGGCCAGCGCCGCAATCGCCACGTACCGCGCCTTCGGCGGCGGCCCGGCCGTGGCCCCTGACGTCGTGCGCCGCTAGCCGAGCATTCCCCGCCATTCGTCGCAGCTGCTCGCGAAAATGCTGGACAGGCGCGCGCGCGTACGGTGCTTGGACGGATAGGTCAGGGGAGCGATCCATGAAGCGGGCGCTAGCGGGAGCGTTGATATTCGCAGCGGTGCTGAGCGCGTGCGCCACCTCGTCGAGCGCGCCGGACGCGGCGCAGCCGGCAAGCGTCGCCGAATTGCTCGAGGGCGTGGAAATCCCCTACGAGCGTTTCACGCTCGATAATGGCTTGACCGTGCTGGTGCATGAGGACCGCAAGGCGCCGATCGTCGCCATCGCCGCATGGTACAATGTCGGTTCGAAGGACGAGCCGCAGGGCCAGACCGGATTCGCGCACCTGTTTGAGCACATCATGTTGTTCAACGGCACCGAACACGTACCGAACCTGATCGAGCCGCTGCGCGAAATGGGCGCAACGAACTGGAATGGCACCACCTGGTTCGACCGCACCAACTACTTTCAGACTGTCCCCACGCCGGCGCTCGAGCGCGGTCTCTACATCGAGAGCGAGCGCATGGGCTACATCCTGGGCGCCCTTACGCAAGAGCGGCTCGATGCGCAGCGCGGTATCGTCCAAAACGAAAAGCGCCAGGGCGACAACCAGCCCTATGGCCTTACCTTCTATCGCATCCTCGAACGTCTCTTCCCGGACGGTCATCCCTACCGCCACTCGACGATTGGTTCGATGGCTGACCTCGACAACGCCTCGCTTGAACAAGTGCGGCAATGGTTCCGCGACAATTACGGCCCCAACAACGCGGTCATCGTGCTCGCTGGCGATATCGACGTTGCCGAAGCCCGCCCGCTGATGGAGCGCTATTTCGGGCAGATCCCACGCGGCCCGGACAACGTCCCCGCCGCCGCCGATATCCCGACGCTGAGCGCCCGCATCGACGACACGATGCGCGATCGTGTCTCCAACACACGGCTTTATCGAACCTGGGTCGTCCCCGGTCTCGCGCATGACGACACGCTGGAATTGGATGTCGCCGCTCAGGTCCTAGGCGGCTTGAACAGTTCGCGGCTCGACCGCATTCTCGTGCGCGATGAGCAGAGTGCGGTCTCGGTCAGCGCCAGTGTGCTGCCGTTCCAGCGCATTAGCATGTTCTTCGTCACGGTGGACGTGAAGCCGGGTGTCGATCCGGCCGCTGTTTCCGCACGCCTCGATCAGATCGTCGCAGAGTTCGTCGCTTCCGGGCCCACAGAGGATGAAATCCAGCGCGTGGCTACCCAGCAGGTATTCGGCAGTGTGCTGTCGATCGAACAGGTGGGGGGCTTCAGCGGTAAGACGGTGGCGCTCGCCAACGGCGCCGTGCTTGCCGGCGATCCGGATTTCTACGAACGCAATCTGCGCGCCTACGGTGAAGTGACGCCCGCGGTGGTGCGGGACGTGATGGGCCGCTGGCTCACGCGGCCTACCTATGCTCTGCGGGTCGATCCCGGCGCGCGCGACGCCTACCAGGAAGCCAGCGCCACCAACCGGCCGGCGCCCGACAATCGCCCGCCAACCGCGCAGGCGCGCGATCCGATGCCGGAGATAGGCACGATCGCCGATCTCGATTTTCCTGATGTGCAACGCGCGCGGCTGTCGAATGGCGTCGAGGTGGTCTATGCCCGCCGCGCCGCCGTGCCAGTAACCTATGTCGCGTTCGATTTTGACGCAGGCGTGTCGGCCGATCCGCAAGGCGGATACGGCACGCAGCGGTTGATGCTGTCGCTGTTGACGGCGGGCGCAGCCGGACGCGACGCGATGGAAATCGCCGAGCAGCAGGAACGTCTCGGCGCTACCATCGGCGCCAACGGAACGCTCGATCGCTCCGCGGTGACGCTGACGGCGATGAGCGCCAATCTCGGCCTGGCCCTCGACCTGTTCGCCGACGTGATCCAGCGGCCGGACTTCGAGGCTGGCGAAGTGGAACGCCTGCGCAATCAACAGCTCGCCGCCATCGCCGCCGAAGCCACCCAGCCCAACGGCCTCGCGCAGCGGACTTTTCCAGCGCTGGTGTTCGGTGCGAACCATCCCTATGGCCGACCGTCCTCCGGGCTTGGCAGCGAAGCGTCGGTGTCGCCGCTGACGCGCGACGAGCTGATCGCGTTCCACCAGAGCTGGATCCGGCCGGAAACGGCGCGGGTGTTCGTGGTCTCCGATCGTCCGCTGAACGAGATTATCCGAGCGCTCAATGCCCGCTTCGGCAATTGGAGCGGCGTTGCCGCGCCGGTTGGCCGCAAGAATTTCGAGGCGCCTATTCCTGCCCCGCGTTCGCGCATCGTCATTGTCGATCGTCCGCAATCGCCGCAATCGGTGATCTATGCCGGCGCGGTGCTGCCGGTGCGTGGTTCGGATGATCTGTTGACTCTGAACGCAGCGGCCGAGGTGCTGAGCAACGGCTTCCTCTCCCGCGTCAACACGGAAATCCGTGAGCGTCGCGGTTGGTCCTACGGTCTGGGCGGGGGGCCGAGCCTGCGCGAGAACCAAGTGCCGTACATCATCAATGCGCCGGTCCAGGCTGACCGCACTGGCGATTCCATCCGTGAGCTGATTGCGCAGATCAGCGCCTTCAACTCGACCAATGGCGTCACCGCCTCTGAACACACGCGCACGGTCAACGGAAACATCCGCCAATTGCCGGGCTCGTTCGAAACGGCGGGCGCGGTGCTTGGCGCGCTGCGGTCCAATCAGCTCTACCGTCGCCCGGACAATTACTGGGAAAGCGTCGCCTCACGTTATCGCGCCATGACCGCGGCGGACATGGACACGGCTGCACGGGCCGTCATCGATCCGGCTCGGTTCGTGTGGGTTGTGGTTGGCGACGCCTCGATGGTGCGGCCGCAACTCGAGGGCCTCGGGCTGGACATCGAAGTGATCCCGGCGTCGCAGCCGTAACGCCACGACACTAGCGCGGCGCAGCGCTTCATGTACCCTGTGATGCATGGGGCGCACCCAGGCGGCGAATTATGACGAACGGAAAGAGGCGATCGTCGAGGCGGCGGCGGCATTGTTCGCCGCGTGCGGTTTCAACGGCGCCTCGGTCGCCGATATTGCCGAACGCTGCTCTACTTCGAAGAGCCTGATCTACCATTACTACCAGTCGAAAGAGGACATCCTCTATGATGTCATGATCAGCCATGTCCGCGCCCTGGAGGGCGCCGCGGGCGATGCAGTTGCCGGCGATGCGGCGCTCGATCGCAAACTCCGGGCTCTCACACATTCGTTCATGGCGCTTTATGTCGGCGCCGCCGACCGCCACCGCGTGCTGCTGAACGATCTCGACGCGTTGCCGCCGCCGCGCCGCGCCGAGATCGTCGCTGTGCAGCGCGGGCTGATCGAAAACGTGCGGAACCTGCTCTGCGAGATCGAACCGGCGCTGGAGCGCCGGCCCGGCGCCGGATTTGCGGCCGCGATGCTATTCTTCGGCGCCATCAACTGGACCCATACCTGGTTCGATCCGGATGGCGCCGTCAGCGCCGAAGCGCTTGCCGAAATGGCCGTGAACTTGACCCTTGGCGGTGTCCGCAAGGCGGCGGAGTGAGCCAATGGGCGATTCACTTCGCTGGGTCACTTATGAGCATTCGGACGAGGTCGATGCGCTCGAAATCATTCTGGATGCCGGCGTGTTCTATGTGCGCGCCTACGAGCATTCGTCTTCTGAAACACCGGACCAAGTGTTCGTTGAGCGAACCTGGAACGACGCGGCGCTGCGGTGTCTCGTTTGCTACGATGCGCCAACGAATTCGTGGACGCCCAAATAACGCCTAACCGTCGTACGTCAGCGCCACGCCTTCGCTCATCGGCGCGGCTTGGCAGGTGAGCACGTAGCCTTCGGCCAGCTCTTCTTCCGACAGAGCAAAGTTCTGTTTCATGCTGACTTCGCCCGCCGTCACTTTCGCGCGGCACGTCGCGCAGACGCCGCCTTTGCAGGCAAACGGCGCCGGCAGGCCGGCGGCGCGGACGTTGTCCAGGATCGAGTGCTTCTCCGGGTCGAACGCGACTTGGACGCGCCGGCCGTTAAGCGTGACGCTCATCTTCAAGCCCGCCGCTTTTTCTTCCAGCGCGCGCGCCGCTGCCGCCTGCGCCGCGGAAAGCGGACCTGTGGTGAAGCGTTCGATCAGAATGCGGATCTTGTCGACGCCCTTGGCGCTCAGCGCCTGCTCGATCGCATCCATCATCGGTCCGGGGCCGCAGATGAAGAAGGCGTCGACGTGCGCCGGTTCGACGAGCGTCGAAAGGATTTGCTCCGCCTTCGCGCCATCGAGCCGCCCATTGAAAAGCTCGATTTCTTCCTCCTCCTCTTCGAGGAAGTGAAAAACCGAAAGCCGGTCGATGTAGCGATCCTTTAGCCCGGCGATCTCGTCGAGGAACATCACGCTCATCGAATTGCGGTTGCCGTAGAACAGCGTGAACCGCGAATTGGGTTCGGTCGCCAGCGCGGTCTTGATCAGCGACAGGATCGGCGTGATGCCCGATCCGCCGGCGAAGGCGACGTATTCCCGCCGCGCGGCGGGGGCGAAACTCCAACAGAAGCTGCCGTGCGGCGCCATCACTTCGACGGTATCGCCCGCCTTCAGCTCGTCGTTCACCCAATTCGAGAATACGCCGCCGGGGATCTTCTTGACGCCGATCTTGAGCAAGCCTTCGCTCGGGCTGACGCATACCGAATAGTTGCGCCGCACTTCTTCGCCATCGATTTCGCGGCGGAAGGTGAGATGTTGCCCGGCCTTGAACGCAAACGTGGCGCGCAATGCTTCCGGCAGTTCAAATCGCACCGACACCGCATCGGCGGTTTCGCGCTTCACTTCGGCGACGCGCAGCTTGTGGAAGTCGATGCTCATCAGTGGCACTTGAAACGGTCGAACGCCTCGGCGCACGCGAGGCAGCGCCACAGCGCCTTGCACGGCGTCGAGCCGAACCGGGAAATTTCTTCGGTGTTCATTGAACCACAGCGGGGACATTGCGCATGCGTCTGGTTACGCAACGACGCCGCGTCGGCGCCCTTCGGCGGGGGTGCGATGCCGTAGGCGCGCAGCTTTTCCCTGCCTTCGTCGCTGATCCAATCGGTGGACCACGGCGGCGAAAGGGTCGTTTCGATCGCGACATCGGCAAAGCCGTTCGCATCCAGCGCTTCGCGGATCATGCGCTCGATCGCGAGCGTTGCCGGACAACCTGTGTACGTGGGCGTGATCACCACGCGATCGGCGTGGATTTCACGAACGATGCCAAGATCAACAATTGAAACGCACGGAATCTCGGGATCCGGTACTGAAGACACAATGTCGGCAACGGCGCTCTCTTCGTCATTCCGGACGCGCGCAGCGCGATCCGGAACCCAGGGGACCGTAGGGCTCGGCGTTGGCCCCTGGGTTCCGGGTTCGGCCTTCGGCCGCTCCGGAATGACGGAGGGAGTACGATCGACCACAGCTACCACGTCGCTCCCGGATAGGCGCGCTGCAGGAATTGCATTTCGCTCAGCAAATGGCCGAGATGTTCGGAGTGGCGCCCCGCGCGGCCGCCGAGCACCGGCCGCCGCGCCGCGGGCCGCGCCAGCGTCGCTTCCGCCAGCACCGCGTCGATGCGCTGATCCCACGCCGGTTTCAGCGCGGCCTTGTCGGCGCCGGCGCCGGCGCCGATCGCAGCCGCATCGACATGATCGGTCGCGAACAGTTCGTCGGCAAAGCGCCACATCCAGTCCAGGCCCGCGATCATGCGGGCCTTGCTCTCATCGGTGCCGTCGCCCAACCGGATCACCCAATCGCTGGCGAGCACGGCGTGATAGGAAGTCTCCTTCACGGCCTTCGCGGCGATCGCAGCGATGGCGCTGTTTTTCGACGCCATCAGCGCTGTAAACAGCAGCTCTTGGTAATGCGAAAACAGGAACTGGCGCGCGATCGTTTGTGCGAAATCGCCGTTCGGCTGCTCCACTAGCAGGCAATTGGTGAAATCCATCACGTCACGTCGAAAGGCGAGGGCGTCGCCGTCGCGGCCTTTCCCTTCGATCTCGCCGGCGAGATTGAGGAAATGCGTGGCTTGGCCGATCTGATCGAGCGCCACGTTCGCGAGTGAGAGGTCCACCTCCAGCGCGGGGGCGCGCCCGCACCATTCGCCCAGCCGCTGGCCGAGAACGAGCGAGTCATCGCCGAGTCGCAGCGCGTATGTGGCTATTTCGTCCATCAGATGTGGGTGACGCCGTCAGGAATCTTGTAGAAAGTCGGGTGGCGGTAGACCTTGTCTTCCGCCGGTTCGAACAACGCGGCCGCATCGCCCGGATCGGAGGCCACGATCTGCGCTGAAGGCAGCACCCATAGGCTCACTCCTTCCATGCGCCGCGTATAGGTGTCGCGTGCGTGCTCGAGCGCCATCTTTGCATCCGCTGCGTGCACGCTGCCGACGTGGCGGTGCGAAAGCCCGCCCTTACCGCGCACGAACACTTCCCACAGCGGCCATTCCTTGCTCGGATCGCTCATCAATGCACCCGTCGATAGTCGAAGCTATGCTGCGAAACCTTGCCGTCAGCGTCGATGGCCTCCACCCACGAGTTCATCGTGCCGGCGCCGGTGAGCCTGTAGCCCATCTCGGCGGCGTGACGCGGCGCGTGCTCGAGGTTTTCGAACACAACTTCGCCGTCCTCGGCCCTGGTCAGCGTCAGCGCGATCGGCCCGTCATGCTCCCAGGTGCGCAGATCGCGATAGAAATGATTGTAGCGCATGACGACGCGGTCGTTCTCCGCCGATACCACGATCAATTCGATTGTGCCCACATCGCCGTCGTTCAGCAGCCGCACCGTGCCCTGCGCCACGCCGCCGGCCGGCGCGAGCCACATCTCCTCGATCGCGATGTCGCCGCGGCCGCCGCGCCAGTGGCCGGCGAGGAACGACAGCTTCTCAAGGGCGCTCGGCGGCAACGGCGCGCGATGCATTACTCGGCCGCCAGCTTCGCCGCCGCGCGCTTTTCGGCATGCACGCGCGCCGCGTCGCGCACCCAAGCGCCATCTTCCCACGCTCGCACCCGCGCTTGCATGCGTTCTTTCGCAACCGGGCCTTCGCCCTTGACCACGGCGTAGAATTCTTCCCAATCCACTTCACCGAAATCGTAGCCGCCGCGCTGTTCGTTCCATTTCAGCGCCGGGTCTGGCACTTTGAGGCCGATGGCTTCGGCTTGCGGCACGGTGATGTCGACGAATTTTTGCCGCAGCTCGTCGTTGGTGTCGCGCTTGATGCGCCAGCGCATGCTTTGCTCGGTATTCGGCGACTTGTCGTCCGGCGGGCCGAACATCATCAGCGACGGCCACCACCAGCGATCCAATGCATCCTGCGCCATCCGCTTCTGCTCCGGCGTGCCGGCGGCCAGATGCATCATGATCTCGTAACCCTGGCGCTGGTGGAAGCTCTCTTCCTTGCAGATGCGCACCATCGCCCGCGCGTAGGGCCCGTACGAGGTGCGTTGCAGCGGCACCTGGTTCATGATCGCTGCGCCATCGACCAGCCAGCCGATCGCGCCGATATCGGCCCAAGTCAGCGTCGGGTAGTTGAAGATGGTCGAGTACTTGGCTTTGCCCGAGTGCAGCGCCTCGATCATCTCGTCGCGCGAGGTGCCCAGCGTTTCAGCAGCGGCGTACAAGTAAAGTCCGTGTCCGCCTTCGTCCTGCACCTTCGCCAGCAGGATCGCCTTGCGGCGTAGGTTCGGCGCGCGTGTGATCCAATTGCCTTCGGGCAGCATGCCGACGATTTCGCTGTGGGCGTGTTGCGACATTTGCCGCACCAACGTCTTGCGATACGCCTCCGGCATCCAATCCTTCGGCTCGATGAACTCGTCGTTGGCCACGCGCGCCTCGAACGCGGCGATTTTCGCCGGATCTTCGGCCACGGTTTCGGCCTTCTTCTTTCCGCTCAGATCGGTCGTGTACACGCGCGCACCTCTGGAACCTTGCATCTATCATTAGCTGACCGATCGGTCAATTAATTATCGGGCCGCCGATCAGACGTGAGAGCCCGGTGAATTCCGCTATTGCATGGCCGTCAGCGCTGCGCACGGCAACCCGATAGACGCCGCTGCGGCCTGCGCGCGAAAGCTCGCGGGCTTCCGCAATCAGCACCTCGCCCGGCTGCGCCGGCGCGAGAAACGAGATGCTGGCGTTCTGCGCAACCGTGTTTTCGTTGCGCGAATTGCACGCATACGCAAAGGCGGTGTCTGCGAGGGCGAAGATCATGCCGCCGTGACCGATGCGATGACCGTTGAGCATGTCGTCGCGCAAGGTCATGCGAATGCGCGCATAGCCTTCGCGCACGTCGTCGATGCTGATGCCCCACGCCGTTCCTGTGCCTTCGCGCCGCAGCAACGTCTCGGCGACGCGACGCGCAAGATCATCTGCTTCGTTCATGCAACTCTCGTGAATTGACCGGCGTCATCTTCTATCATACGCCACCTCACCGCGCGAGGAGATGAGCGATGGACTACGAGACCATTCTGCTTGAGATCGCCGATGGCGCCGCGCATCTGACGCTCAATCGCCCCGACCGCCTCAACAGTTTCACCGTGCAGATGCACGATGAAGTTTCTCGCGCCTTGGAGAGCGTCGCCAACAGCGAGGCGCGGGTGCTCGTGCTTACCGGCGCCGGTCGTGGGTTCTGCGCCGGGCAAGACCTTGCCGATCGCGCGGTGGCGCCGGGCGGCGAGGGCGTCGACCTCGGTGAATCGCTGGAGAAACGCTACAACCCGTTGATCCGCCGGCTCACCTCCCTGGAAATGCCGGTGATCTGCGGCGTCAACGGCGTCGCCGCCGGCGCCGGCGCCAATATCGCGCTCGCCTGCGATATCGTCATCGCCGCGAGAAGCGCCAAGTTCATCCAGAGCTTCGCCAATATCGGCCTCATTCCCGACAGCGGCGGCGCCTGGACGCTGCCGCGCCTCGCCGGCCAGGCCCGCGCGCTTGGACTGGCGCTTACCGGCGAGCCGCTTTCGGCCGAACGCGCTGAGGCCTGGGGCATGATTTGGAAATGCGTCGACGACGACGAGCTTGCCGACGAAGTCGGTGCGCTTGCCGCGAAATTCGCCGCCGCGCCCACGCGCGGGCTGGCTATGACCAAGCAGCTGATCCGCGAAAGCGGGACCAGGACGCTCGCGCAGGAACTCGACGCCGAGCGCGACGCGCAGCGCGCGCTCGGACGCACCGCCGACTATAAGGAAGGCGTCGCCGCCTTCATGGAGAAACGGCCGCCGAAATTTACGGGACGCTAGAACGAACGCCGAGGTTGGAGCGCACCGCTTCTGGCGGCATGTGCAGGGCCGATGCCCCGCGCTCCTGCTCGCAAACGCCGGAGCAAGAACATGAAACCGATCACTCTTCAAAACTACGCCGAAGGCCGCTGGGTCGCCGGCGCCGGCGCTCTTGTCGAGTTGCGCTCCGCCGTGGACGGTGATGTCGTCGCGCTCACCTCGTCGCAGGGGATCGACTTCGCCGCCATGCTGCGTTTCGCGCGCGAGCAGGGCGGACCGGCGTTACGAGCGCTCACCTTTCATCAACGCGCACTGATGCTGAAGGCGCTGGCGGAAGCGCTCACTGCCAAGAAGGATGAACTCTACGACCTCAGCTTCAACACCGGCGCTACCAAGGCGGACAGCTGGATCGACATTGACGGCGGTATCGGCACCTTTGCCGTCTATCAGAGCAAGGGCCGGCGGGAGCTGCCGAACGACACCATCCTGGCCGATGGCAATATCGAAGCGCTGTCGCGCAGCGGCACGTTCCAGGGCTTGCATGTCTACACCTCGCTGCAGGGCGTCGCCCTCCACATCAACGCTTTCAACTTCCCGGTCTGGGGCATGCTGGAAAAACTGGCGCCGACCTTGCTCGCCGGCGTGCCGGCGATCGTGAAGCCGGCGACCGCCACGGCTTATCTCACCGAAGCCGCGGTCCGCATCATGCTCGACGCCGGCGTGCTGCCCAAAGGCGCGCTGCAATTGATCGTGGGTTCGACCGGCGAACTGTTCGAGCATCTGACCACACAGGATGTCGTCTCCTTCACTGGTTCCGCAGCAACCGCCAACAAATTGAAGTCCCATCCGGTCATCGTCCGCGAGAGTGTGCGTTTCGTGGCCGAACAAGATTCGCTGAACGCGTCGGTGCTTGGCCCTGACGCCGCTTCGGATTCTCCCGAGTTTGATCTCTTCATCAAAGAGGTCGCGAAAGAAATGACGGTGAAGGCCGGGCAGAAGTGCACGGCCATCCGTCGCGCCATGGTTCCCGCCGCACTCCTGGATGCGGCGGAAACTGCGCTGAAAGCCCGGCTGGAGCGCACGACGATCGGCGATCCGCGCGACGATGCAACCCGCATGGGCGCGCTCGTCAGCACCGCGCAACGCAATGACGTCCGCGAAAAGGTCGCTCAGATCAGCGCCGACGCAGCGATCGTCTATGGTGATCCCAATGCCGCGCCGTTCAATGAAAAGGGCGCTTTCATCTCGCCCATATTGCTGCGCTGCGAGAATCCCTGGTCGGCGCGCGCCGTGCACGACGTCGAGGCCTTCGGTCCGGTTTCAACTCTGATGCCCTATAACGACGCCGCTGACGCCATCGCCCTCGCCAATCGCGGCAAGGGCTCACTGGTGATGAGCGCGTTCACATACGATACCGGCTTTGCCCGCGAGCTCGTGATTGGAGCGGGCTCCTTCCATGGCCGTCTCGCATTCATCGATCGCGACAGCGCCAAGGAATCCACCGGCCACGGCTCGCCGATGCCGCACATGGTTCACGGCGGCCCGGGCCGCGCAGGCGGCGGCGAGGAGTTGGGCGGCATCCGCGGCGTCACCCATTACATGCAGCGCACCGCATTGCAGGGCCACCCCCGGGTGCTTTCGGCAATCGTCAAGCGCTACATCGCGGGCATGCCGGTGCACGAGGCGAGCGAACACCCATTCCGCCGCAAATTCCACGACCTGCCGATCGGCTATCAACTCAAAACCAAAGCCCGCGAGATCACGCTCGAAGACATCGAGCATTTCGCGCATTTCACCGGCGATACGTTCTACGCGCACATGGATGAGGAGGCCGCTCGCGCCAATCCGCTGTTCGGCGGCCGCGTCGCGCATGGCTATCTGATCCTTGCCTTTGCCGCGGGGCTCTTCGTCGACCCCGATCCGGGCCCGGTGCTCGCGAACTACGGGCTGGACAATCTGCGCTTCGTCAAACCGGTGAAGCCTGGCGATGCGATCCAGGTCGCGCTCACGGTAAAGGACAAGACGCTGCGCAAGCCGGACCAGGGCGAAGTGCGCTGGGACGTCGTTGTCACCAATCGCGACGGCGAAACTGTCGCCGGCTACGACCTGCTCACCATGAACGCCGCCTAGGCCACTGCGCGCAAAGCTTCGACGAACCGGGGAATGTCGGCCTCGCGCAGGCCGGCGACGTTGATGCGTGCGGCGTCGGTCATATAGATGCCGTGCCGCTCCCGGAGCGCGGTCACTTGCGCTTCGTTCAGCGGCAGCGTCGAGAACATGCCTTTTTGATCCGCGATCAGGTGCATCGGAATCGAATTCACCCGCTCGGCCGCGAGCATCGTGCGCGTGCGCTTGATGCGCGCGCGGATCTGATCGAGTTCGTCGCGCCACGACTTGGCGAGCGCAGGGTCGCTTAGCACCGTGCGCACGACCGAGGCGCCGTGGTCCGGCGGCATCGAATAGTTCGCCCGGGCGATGGCCGCAAGATTGCTCATCACCGCGGCTCGCGCGCCCTGCGGCGCCTTCACGAACAACGCGCCGACCCGCTCCCGATAGACGCCGAACGATTTTGCTTCCGATATCGCGATCACGGCCTCCGGCAAACGTGAAACGATCGCGCGCAAGCCGGCGACGTCCGCTTCGACGTCGTCGCCGAAGCCTTGATAGGCGAGATCGAGGAAGGGGATCAGTCCGCGCGCCTCCAGCGCACCGGCCAAAGTCTGCCATTGCGGCAGTGAGAAATCTGCGCCGAGAGGATTATGGCAGCAGGCCTGCAGGATCACCGCATCGCCGCGGTCGGCTTGACCGAGGGCCGCGATCAACCGCTCCATGTCGATGCGCTGTTCCGCGACGTCGAAGAACGGCGCGTCGAGCGGCTCCAGCCGCGCCGCGCGCACGATCGCGGGATGGTTCGGCCAGCACGGCTGCGGCAGCACGATGCGCTGAGCGCCGCTTTCGCGCAGCAGGTCGCAGCCCAGCCTGAGTGCGCCGGTGCCGCCGACGGCCTGAATCGAGACGAGCTCGCGCGACATCGGTCCAAACACCAGATCACCGACAAGACGCAGGAATTCGACGTCGCCTTGCTGGCCGACGTAGGTTTTTGTCTTCTGCTCCGCATGCAGGCGCTTCTCGGCCTCCTTCACCGCCGCCATCACCGGCGTTGCGCCGCTGGCGTCGCGATAGACGCCGACGCCGAGGTCGATCTTGTCGCTCCGCGGATCGTCCCGGAACATATTGATGATTTTCAAGAGCGGATCGGGCGCTTTCTGAACCAGATTTTCGATCATGTTTGGTTCAATCCTCCAGCGGCCACGACTCGAGCGTGTTGACGAAACTCGAGAGCCAGGCATTGGTTTGATGGCCATCGAGCACGCGGTGATCGATGGTGAGGGAAACGTAGGCCATCGGCTTGATCACCATGGCGTCGGCGCCGGCAATCTCGCGAACGACGACGCGCTTTTCGAGCTTGCCGACGCCGAGGATGGCCGATTGCGGCTGATTGATGATGATCGGCGTCGCCACCAGCGAGCCGGAGACGCCGTGATTGGAAATCGTGAACGTGCCGCCTTGCACGTCTGCCGGCTTGAGCGCGTTCTTGCGCGCGCGTTCGGTGAGATCGGTGAGCTGCGCTGCGGTGTGGTTCAGGCTCAGTTTCTGGGCGCTGCGAATGACGGGCACGATCAGCCCCTTGTCGCCGAGAGCCACGCCTAAGCCGATATTCACCTCGTCGAACACTTCGAGGAAATCCTCGTGCCAGCGCGCATTGACGTTCGGCGACACTTTCATCGCCTCTGCTGCGGCGCGCACGATGTATGCCGAATAGGTGAGTTGAACGCCGCCCTTGGCAAGAACGTCCTTGTGCTTGGCGCGGTGCGCGGCGATCGCAGAAAAGTCTGCCTCGAACACCGCGGTCACATGCGGCGCTGTCGCCACCGAGCGTGACATGTGTTCGGCGATCGCGCGCCGCATGGCGTCGTGCGGAATGCGCCCGCCCTTTACCGGCGCCGCTGCCGTCGGCGCTGATTGGCTCCCGCCGCCGGCGATGAACTGTTGCACGTCCCGATGCGTGATGCGGCCGTCGCGTCCCGATCCGGTGAGCGCACTTGCGGAAATGCCATGCTCGGATAGCAGCCGCTTCACCAGCGGCGAGAGCCGTGTCTCTTTCCCCTCGTCACCTCGGCGCCCCGCTTCAGCGGCGGACCCGGAAGCCGGAGGCCGACGTTCGCTCGTTTGTCGTTGAATTCCAGGCCGCGACGGCGCCGTGTCCGGCATGGTGAGCGAGAGAACGCCGAGCGTCGCCCCCGGCGCCGCTTCATCGCCTTCGTTCAGCGCGATCGCTGTCAGCACGCCGTCCGCCGGCGACGGCACTTCCACTGCAACCTTGTCTGTTTCCAACTCGACGATCGGCTCGTCGCGCCTGACCGTGTCACCGACCTGTTTCAGCCACGCGCGGACGACGGATTTCGTGCCCTCCTGTTCGACCGGCGCCACGATGTCGGTGCTGTCGGTCATCAGAATCCCACCAGCTCTTGCATCTTCGCCGCGATGCGTTCGACCGAGGGCAAGGCCCACTCCATCAAGTCGGGGTGATGCGGCGAGGGGATGTCGGGCATGGTCATCCGCGCCACCGGCGCATCGAGATCGAGGAAGGCGCGATCGGCCACTACTGCGGCGATCTCGGCGCCGAAGCCGCCCGTGCCGATGTCCTCGTGCACGATGAAGCAGCGATGGGTGCGGCGTACGGAGGCGAGCACCGCCTCGCAGTCCCAGGGCGCGAGCGTGCGTAGGTCGAGGATGTCGGCGCTGATCGCGGCCTGCTCGGCCGCCGCCTCGCAACGCTCGACCATCGCGCCCCAGGCCACCACCGTGATCGCATCGCCCTCGCGCACGCGCCGGGCCACGCCAAACCGCAGCGCGAATTCGTCGCCCGGATAGGGGCGGCGCGCACTGGCCGCGTCGAGCATGTTGCGATGCTCGAGATACATCACCGGATCGTTGCCGCGCAGCGCCGTGCGCAGCAGGCCGACTGCGTCTTCTGCGTTCGAAGGGCAGACCACGCGCCAGCCCGGCGCGTGCACGAATTGCACTTCATTGGTCTGCGAATGCCACGGATCGCCGCACTTGAAGAAGCCGACCGGCATGCGCACCACCATCGGCGCAGCGAACCGGTTGGCGGTGCGCCACCGCATCGTGCCGCAATCGTTGATCTGTTCGCAGGCCGGGTCGGCGTACTTGCGGAACTGGATTTCCGGCGCCGGCATCAGCCCGGCGATCGCCATGCCGACGGCGCGGCCGATGATGCCTTCTTCCGATAGCGAGGTGTCGAAGACCCGTGCTGCACCGTACTTTTCCTGCAATCCGAGGGTGACGCCGTGAACGCCGCCCTTCGGACCGACGTCTTCGCCGAACACGAGCATGCGCGGATTGACGGCTAGTTCGTGATCCAGCGTCCGCCGAATCGCGGTGATCATGTTGATCCGCGCGCCCTCGGGCTTTGGCGTCTCGCTGGTGCGCGGCGCCTGGTAGCCCGAAGTCCAGAGCCCGCCTTCGTCCTGCAGCACGTCCTGCTCGCTGAACACGAAGCGGGTAACCTGCGACGGCTCGCTCACCGGCCGCTGATCGGCGATCTGCACGGCGCGGCGCACGCGGTCTTCGGCGTTCGCTTGCGCCGCGCCCCAGTCGGCTTCGCTCATCAGCGCAGGGACGACGTGCGCCTTCAGCTTCGGCAGCGGGTCGCGCGCCCATTCGGCTTCGATCACTGCTTTGGACTTGTAAGCCTGCGTATCCTGGAACGAGTGGCCCTGAAGCCGCGGCACCGTGAGGCGCAGCAGGGCGGGTCCGAGGTCGCCGCGCACGTGCGACACCGCTTCGGCGATCAGCTCCGCTGCTTGCGCCGGGTCCGTACCGTCCCCGTCGATGACTTTGAGCCCTTCGAAGCTCGCCAGATTCCTCGCGATGTTCTCGCCCGGCGTTTGCAGCCGGCCCGGCGTCGAAATGCCGTAGCCATTGTCCTCGACATAAAACAGCATCGGCAATTTCAGCGTGGTCGCCATCGTCAGCGCCGACCAGAAACCGTTGGTCGCCACCGAGGCGTCGCCGCCGAGCACGACGGCGATCGCGCCATCGTAAGCGCGATCGCCCAGCACGTGCTTTGCGTATTCGATCGCCTGCGCGTAGCCGGCGGTGGGCGTGTACTGGGCCCCGACGCCGCCGCACATCGGCAGCGCTGACGCGCCGTGCGGGTTCGGATAATTGAACACAACGCCGATATCGCGCCCGTCGCTGTATCCGCCGGCGCGGCCCATGGCCGAGCCCAGCGCGTCTTCCAGCGCAACGCCAAGTGAGAGCAGAATCGGGCGCGACCGGTAATAGCCGCAGATCGCGTCTTTGGGGTGGGTGAGATGCAAGCCCAGCAACACTTGCGCCAGGTCATGGCCGCGTGCGCTGAACTGGTAGAAAATTTTCCTGCCTGGCACGAGATCGGTTTCCTCGATCGCGTCCATCGCACGCGAGCACTGCACCAGTTCGACGACGCGTTTCCAGTCGGTCTGCGGGGCGGTTTTGGCGACGGGCTTGGATTTGGCGCTCATGCGGGGGCAAATTACGCCGATCGGCCTGCAATTTCAGTGCATTCGTCGCGAAAATAAGCGAGGGTGTGCATGAAGGATGCGTTGAAGCCCAGTTAGATGCATGAAAGTTGAAAAATTGAGCCTGGATGAAGCCGATCTACGTCTATTGCGGGCGATGCAGCAAGACGCCTCGCTCTCGCAGGCCGAATTGGGCGAGCAGTCCGGCGTATCGGCGAGCCAGGTCTCTCGCCGGCTCGCCCGGCTGAGGGAGGGCGGCGTGCTGCGTGGGGTGGTCGGCGTCATCGATCCCGACCTGGCCGGCCTTACGTGCACTGCGATCATTCGCGTCCGGCTGCGCGATCATGCCGTCGCCACCGTACGCGCCTTCCGCGATCTGGTCGAACGCATGAACGAGGTCACGCTCTGCGTGATGACCACCGGCGAAACCGACTACCTCATCAAGGTCGTCGCGCGCGATCTGCCGCACTTCCAGGAGATCGTCCAATTGAAGCTGCTGCGCTGTGCGGCGATCGCGCACATGGAAAGTTCGATTGTCCTCGAGCACTTGAAGGACACGACCGCACTGCCGCTCGAGTACGTCTGATCCTCAGGCCGTGCGCGGTTGCGCGGGCGCGGCCTCGGAAAGCGGCGGCGCTCCGGCTGCGGTTTGCGTATAGAAGCGCGAGCGGCGTTCATCGCTGAGCAGCGCGACCATTTCCTCCAGCGACACTGGGCGTGAAACCAGATAGCCCTGCGCCATGTCGCAATTCATGCTTGCCAGCAGTGAAAACGCGGCCGGCGTCTCTACGCCTTCGGCCGTCACGTTCATGCCCAGGCCGTGGGCGAGGTCGATGGTGGAGCGCACCAGGAGGGCGTCGCGCTGACTGTTGGTGATGTTCTGGGTGAACAGCTTGTCGATCTTCAGTTCGCGCGCCGGCAGCTGCTTCAGATAGGCCAACGATGAAAGCCCGGAGCCGTAATCGTCGATGGCGATATGCACGCCGTTCGCCGCGAACAGCTCGATGTTGTCGAGCGCGGCGACGGGATTGTCGATCACTGCGGTTTCCGTGATTTCGAAGCACAATTGGTGGGGGGCCTGACGCGCCAGCGCTGCCGCGCGCTTGGCGAACTCGGTGTCGCTCAGCAGCCGCGCGGAGATATTGATCGCCAGTTTGATCGGCCAGCCGGCGGCGCTCAGTTGTTTTTGTTCGACGATGGCGCGCTCGAGCACCCATTCGGTAAGCACCCGGATGTGGCCGGTGTCCTCGGCCATCGGCACGAACAGGTCGGGGGCGATTTGCCCGCGCGTCGGATGGCGCCAGCGCACCAGGCATTCTGCGCTGTCGATCTTGCCGGTGCGGAAATTGTACTTGGGCTGATGCACCAGGTAGATGCCGCCGTTTTCGAAGGCGCGGTTCATCTCGCCCATCAGCGACAGGTTGCGCGCGGGATCTCCGTATGCGGCTTCGTCATACATGCCGGCCTTCTGACCGCGCCTGCGGGTCTGATCCAGCGCGATGCTGGCGCGCTCGATCATCGCTGCCGGCGTTTCGTCTTTGGCGGCGGGTTGGGCAATGCCGATGGTGACATGCACGTCGATGACCTGCTCGGCCAGCGCGACCGGCTGCTCGAGGTTGGCGATCAGGGCGTCGGCGCGCTTCAGCGCATCGGCTTCGCTGGTGGCGATGAATGCAACGCCCAGAACGTCGCTGGAGAGCCGCGCCATCGGTGCGTTGGGGGCGAGGTGCGCGAGCCGCCCACCGAGCTGACGCACCAATTCGCCGGCCAGGGCGTAGCCGATGGCGCCGCGCACATGGGCGAAGCGGTCGACGCCGACAGCGGCGAGGTAGAGCCGCTCCGGGCGCGCGGCGGCGTTGAGCTTGCGTTCCAATGCGACGCGGTTCGGCAACCGGGTCTCGCCGTCATGAAAAGCGAGTTGGGTGATGCGCCGCTCGCGCTCGCGGATGGCGCCGGTCATCGCATTGAAGCTCTCGGCCACGCGGGAAAGCTCATCCTTGGTGGTGACGACGACGGTTTCGTAGACGCCTTCTCGCAGCTTGCGCGCCGCCGCTTCGAGCGTCGAGAGCGGCTGGGTGATGCCGCGAGCGAGAAACCACGTGCCCGCGATCAGCAACACTACGGCGGCGGCGGCGATGGCAATCAGCGTATTGAACAGCGCGCCGTAAACCGAAAGTCCGCTGGAGAGCGAGTGCTGCAACAACAGCACGGCAGGAGCGCCGTCGAGCGATGGCAACCGGATCGCAAGCGCCAGCACACCGCCCCCAGGGGTGCGGACACGCTCGGCGCGGACCTCCGGCGAGCGCAACGCCTGGTTGATGAAAGCCGTCAAAGTCGCGTCTTCGGCGCCGCTTTCCGAGACCCAGCGCCCGTTATCGCCGGCAAGCATCGAGGCGTGCAGCGGCATTGGCGACAGTGCTTGCAGGTCCGCCATCTGCTGCGGGCCGAGACGCGAAGCGGCGATGACCCAGCCTTGGCGCGCCGGCATCGGCGCGGCGGCGGCCTGATAAAGCAAACCATTCTGGATCATCACGCCAGGCGCGGTGCGGCCGCTGCTCAGCGTCATCTGCAGACCGGGCGAAACCGATGTGCTCGCGCCGTCTTCGCCGATCACCAGACCTTCACGAGTGACGACGAACACGAGATCGGCGCTCGAAAGCGAACGTAGATCCCTGATATGCGCACGAATGACAGCATCATTGCGCACGCCCGCCGCTTCAGCGAGCGCCGGCGTCCGCGCGGTGCGCGTTGCAGCGTCCTGCAGATGCGCCAGCCGCCCGTTCCAGACTTGCGTGAACACGCGGCTCGTGTTGACGATCTGCTGGCGTGCGAGGTTTTGGGTGTTGTTGGTGATGACCGCATAAGCGGTGACGCCGATGAGCGCGAGCGCGAGGCAAAATAGCCCCGTATAGAGGACGGTGAGTTTGACGCGTAGGCGGCTGAACATCCAATGAGCTTCAATGCGCTGAACGGACGGTCACCAGAACTAGCCGGTGTTATTGAAGCTACCGTTAACCAGCCGCGACGATCTCAGAGCCCCGCATGATCTTCCGGCGCGCTTCGCCTGACGGTTAACACGACATCAATCCTCCCCGCAGTCTCAAAAGTGAGTTGCACAGGAATTTGTTCGCCCTCGTCGAACGGTGGCGCGACATTGTAGAACATGAGGTGCACGCTGCCGGGCGCGAGTTTGGTTTCGGCGTTGGCAGCAATATCGAGCGCTTCGACTGACCGCATGCGCATGATCGCGCCGTCCATGGTCATTTCGTGGATTTCAATTCGCTCCGCGCGCGGACTTGTTGCGTTGAGCAAACGATCGTCGGCATCTGCGGTGTTGTCGATCGTCAGATAACCGGCGGAGACCGCTGCTCCTGACGGTGTCGGCGCCGCCCAGCTGTCTTGGATGCTGAGCTGGCCTGCTGAGGTATCGAGGGGGGATGGAGAACCGGCGCCGCATGCGCAGAGCGCCAAGGTAAAGCAGAGCACGAGGGCCGGTTTCATGCCTGCTCTATGGCGGCGCGGCCGGCTGCTGTCATCAGCGGCGTTTGCCGCACCACTTGCGCTGCGTCCCGCGCATCATGCGCGGGACGGTACACTCGCAATCAATCCGGGGTGTCTTGTGCTTCTTCGGCGGCTTCATCCACCGCGTTGCCCGCGGAACGAACGTCTTCGCCGACGCCTTCGACGGTGTTGCAGGCGGCCAGTGCGGTGGCGCCCAGCAGCGCCAAGGCGATCAAGGGCGATGTGATCTTACGCATAAATCAACTCCATACTAATGCGCCGCGCGTTCCGAGCGGCGCGCGACGGTAAAACGCCGCGCCTCCGCTGCTGTTCCGGACGCTGCGATTAGTTGAGGTTGCCTGTGCTTTCGAAAAATAGGGCCTGACTCACTGCGGCGCGCACCATGTCGGGCGAATACGGTTTTGTAATCAGGAACGTGGGTTCCGGGCGTTCACCCGTCAAAAGTCGCGCCGGGAACGCGGTGATGAAGATGACCGGCACTTCGAACGAAGCCAGAATGTCACGCACGGCGTCGATGCCTGACGACCCGTCGGCGAGTTGGATGTCGGCGAGCACCAGATCGGGGCGTTCCCGTTTCGCGGCGGAGACAGCGCCTGAAGCTGTCGTCTCCATCCCGCAGACATCGTGTCCGGCTGCGGTGACGATATCGCTCAGATCCATCGCGATCACCGCTTCATCTTCGATGATCAGCACGCGCGCCTTGGTTTGCTTGTCGAGTTCGTCGAGAGCTTCATCCAGGAGGGCGTTTACGTCGCTCGGCGTGCGGCCCAGGATTTCGCCGGTTTCCTGCGGCGTGAAATTTTCGAGCGTGGTGAGCAAAAGCACCTGGCGTGTCAGCGGCGCGAGTTTGCGCAGGCGCTCCTGCGCCTTGCGAGCTCCGGCGGTTTCTTCGCTGCTATCCTCGACTTCGATGTTGGCGCTTTCCCAGATGCGGTGAAACACTTTGTAGAGCCCCGCGCGAGGTTCGAGATCGCGGGGAAATTCGCCCGGGTTCGCCACGATCGCCTCCAGCGAGGCGGCGACGAACGCATCGCCGCTGGCCTGCGCGCCCGTCAAAGCTCGCGCGTAGCGGCGCAGCAACGGCAAGTGAGGCGCAATTTCCCGGGCAAGCGACATGTAGATCCCCTTGTTTTGTGAAGAGTTTTCTGGTTCCGCAGCCATGCCTTGCATGTCATTCTCCCATGCGGCGAGAGCTTTGAAACGCCCGGTGATGAAAAAAGTTCCGGAAGCGCGGAACAGGGCGCATGGAAAGACGTTGAACCGGACTGGAGAGCTCCTCGAGTTGTCCAGCTGGAGCCGCGGGGGCTTGGGCGCAATGGACGGGAAAGACGACGACGACATGGACGCCGTGTTGAACAAAAATGACGCCGATCCCGGCAAGCGGAAGAGCAAGTCGGGGACGCACAAGAGCCTGATCACGCGCAACCTGCGCCTCGCCTATGGGGAGGTCGCAGGCGAACCGGTGCCGCAGCGCTTTCTAGATCTGCTGGATCGGATCGAAGACCCTCAGGACGACGAATCGTGAGCGCCCTTGCTGCCTTCAAAGCCGATTTGATCGAGCTTTTGCCCAGCTTGCGCGCGTTTGCGCGTTCTCTGGCGCACAATCCGGCGCTCGCCGATGACCTGGTTCAAGACACGCTGGTCAAAGCGCTGGCGAATGTCGAGCGGTTCGAGCCGGGCACCAATATGCGGGCGTGGCTCTTCACCATTTTGCGCAATCATTATTACTCGCAGCTGCGCAAGTCGAAGCGCGAAGTCGAGGACGCCGAGGGCAAATTCGCGGCGCGCTTGGCCTCACGCCCGGAGCAGGACGGATCGGTCGACCTTGAAGACTTCAAGATCGCCTTCCAGCAATTGGCCCCGGATCATCGCGAAGTGCTCACGCTCGTCGGCGCATCGGGCTGCTCCTACGAGGAAGCCGCGCAGATTTGCGGCTGCGCCGTCGGCACGATCAAGAGCCGGGTGAACCGCGCCCGCCGCAAGCTGGCGGATCTGCTCGGTCTCGACGAAGAAGATACGACTCTGCCTAGCGAAAGCCGCAGGATTGAGGATACTGCCAGCGTGTGAAACCGCGCGAGGACGGCACGTTCAATCTGTGGCCGGAGGCCTTATCGCTGCGCTCGATGCGCGGTCGCATCGCTTTGCTGCTCGGCTTGGCCATGCTGCCTGCAGGGGCGATCGCGATGCAGGTCGGTTTCAACGCCGCTTCCGCGCGCCAGGCCGCCTACGAGGAGAGCTTGGGCCGCCGCGCGCTCGAGGCCATCGGCGTCGAGCGGCGAACCATCGACGAGACTCGTGAGATGTTGCGGGTGCTCGCCGCAACGCCGGCCTTGCAGCAGATTGAAACCGGCGATTGCAGCGACTGGCTGAGCGAAATCAGCACTCGCTATCCCTACATCGCCTCGATCGCCGTCTCGAGCGAGGACGGCCGGATTCTTTGCAGCGTGCCGCAGGTCGAACGCGGGCTCCGCGCCCCCGACAGCGATGTTCGCCGCCGCGCGCGCGCCCGCGACAGCTTCACCATGGGATTCGTCGAACGCGGGGCGCTCTCCGGCCGTCCGGTTCTGGCGGCGCTCGAACCGATCCGGGAGGGTTCGCGCCGGATCGGATTCGTTGGCGCTTCGATCCCGACAGCCGACCTGGCGGCGATGATGCAGCGCAGTCGGGAAGCGAGCGGTGCCGGCGAGGGCGCGCGGTCGGCAATCGTCGATGCGCAGGGCCGCGTCATCGCTGAATCGGCGTCGGACAGCGGCGCGCCATCTTTGCCGCCCGCATCTGAAATCGCCGGCCAACTCGGCGCCGAGCCCGCTTTTCTGGAAATCCGCGGCGGAGACGCCGTGGTCGTGCCGCTCTACGCCCCCGATGTGTACACCGTCATGACCTGGCGGCGCGATCAACCGATGTGGCGTCGCGCTGGCGGCGTGGTCTTTTCAATTGCCGCGCCATTGCTGATCTGGCTGCTGGCGATCGGCGCCGGCTGGTTCGCCATCGAAGTGTTTGTGGCGCGTCCGCTTTCGAGCCTGGAAGCGGCGGCGCGCGGATTTGCGCGTGGCGAAGACATCGCCGACCCGCCGGCTTTGCTCAGCGCGCCTGTCGAGATCAGGTCGCTGCGGCGGACTTTGGCGGCCATGGCGAAGACCTTGCGGGGACGCGAACTGCGCCTTGTCGAAGCGCTGGCCGAGGAGCGGGCGCTACTGCGCGAGGTGCACCATCGCGTGAAGAACAATCTGCAAATGGTCGCGAGCTTGCTCAATATTCAGGCTCGGGCCGCGCCGGACGAGAGCGAAGCATGGGGCTTGGCGCGCGCGCACGATCGCGTGCAGCTGTTGGCGCTTGTCCACCAGCGCATCTACGCTTCGGGCGAACTTCGTCAGCTGCGCCTGGACGACCTGGTCGCCGAAATCGCCCGGCAGCTGCTGCAGTCGCGCGGGCCGCAAGGCAAGGACATCAATCTCAATCTCAGCTTGGCGCCTGCGCGGGCGAGCGCAGACCGCGCCTTGCCGCTGGCTTTCCTGGTTGGGGAAGCGGTTTCGGCTGCGCTGGACGCGTTGTCCGAATCAGGCCCGGCTGAGCTTCATCTGCTCTTGGCGGAAGACGCAAACGGAGAAATACGCTTCGCCATCGACGGCGCCTTGAGCGGCGAGGGGCAAACGCGGACGCCCGGGCCGGGGGCGAGACTGATCGACGCCTTCGCTCGCCAGCTCGGCGCCGGGCTCGGGCGCCACCCCGAGCGCGCGCACATGCTCTGGGCGATCGTGCCGCCAGAACCCGGCGAAACCTAGCGGCGCGCCAGCAACATGCCGAGCAGCACGCCCGCGCCCAGCGTGATGCCGAGTGCAGCACCGGGATGATCACGCACTTTTTCGACGGCGCGGCCGGCGCTGTCGCCGGCGCGCGCGCGCATGTTCTTGCCGATCGTTTCCAGACGCTGGCCGGCATGCTTCACTTCGGCGCGCGCCGCCTTGTTTGCGGCGTCGGCCAGCTTGCCCATGTCTTGGCGCAGTGTGCTGAAATCATCGAGCACATCATTGGCGCGCGCGCGCACAGCCTTGCGCGCGTAGCCGTTTTTCCTGCCGCGGGCAGCGGTATCCATTGCTTGAGCCATCGTCGTCTCCATTAACGCGTTGAAATCGGGGCGGCTTCGCGGCCGCAAAAGTTTAACCCAAAGCAGTTGTCCGGGTTCCGCGGCACACGGGAACTTGGCGCGGCGCCGTCGCGTTGCGAGCGTGTATTCATGGAGAAATGCACTTTGCTTGGCTGGGCCCTGATTTTCTTTCTGCTCGCAATCGTTGCTGGTTACTTTGGCTTTTTCGGTCTTGCCGGGATGGCCGCGAGCATCGCCAAAGTTCTATTTCTGATTTTTCTCGTCCTATTGGTCGTGAGTTTCATCGTCCGCGCTTTGCGCGGCAGATCGGTGATGTGACATGAACGTGATGCGCGCGCTGTTCGGCGCTCCGGCTCAGTCGTCGCCACGGCCGCCGTCGCTTACTTCGCCGCCAACCGGCGTGCGCATGCGCCGGGTGCGTGCGAAGGCGGCGCCGGCCAAGCGCGCTTGGCTTGCCGATACAGATACGCTGTTGGACAGTGAACACGGCAAGCTCCGCGCCCGCGCCGGGAAGGATTACGTCCTGGCGCACGGGCCCGGCGATCACAGTGTGGTGCGCCGCGACATTTTCGAAGCCACCTACGAACCGCTCGGCGGCGGGCTTTATCGCAAGCGCACCGACGTGATTTTCCGCTATTTCACCTTGAAGCAGCGCGTTGTCGTGCAAACTTTGGAGGGGCCGCAAGCGGCTCGTCCGGGCGACTGGATCATGCAGGGCGTCAAAGGCGAGCTGTGGCCGGTTTCAGCCGAGAAAGCGCGGGAGAAATACGAACCCGCGTAAAAGGAGTGCGCCTCATGTTCAAATTGCCCGATCTGCCGTTCGACGCCGGCGCCCTCGAACCTCACATCTCGCGAACGACGATGGAAACCCATCACGGCAAGCATCACGCCGCCTACATCAAGAAGATGAATGCGATATTGGCTGAGCGCGCCGGCGCGCCGAACCGGCTGGAGGCGGTTGTCCGGCTTGCCAAAGACGAGGGCGCCAAGAAGCTCTTCAATAATGCCGCCCAGGCCTGGAATCACGGCTTCTTCTGGCAGTCGCTGAGCCCTGAGGCGCAGGCCGGGCCGCAAGGCGACCTCAAAGCTGCGATCGACCGGGCGTTCGGTTCGCTCGATGGATTCCGCGAAGAGGCAAAATCCAAAGGCGAAAACCACTTTGCCTCCGGCTGGCTTTGGCTCGTCGCCGACAGGCAAGGCGCGCTGCAGCTCAGCGATATGCACGACGCCGACACGCCGATCACGGATGCGTCAGTGACACCGCTTCTTGTCTGCGATCTCTGGGAGCACGCCTACTATCTCGACTACAAGAATGAGCGCGGCAGATTTCTCGACGTTTTCCTGACCAAGCTGGCGAATTGGCGCTTTGCGGAGACTCAGTACGCGGCCGCGCGCGGCACTGGCGGCGCTTGGACCTTCCCGGCCTGAAACGGAACACGGACAAAGCTAACGCGTTTTTCCTCCAGTTCTATGTCAGGAGGACGCGTAAAATGCTGAGTTGGGCTCTTATTTTCTTTGTTGTCGCCATCATTGCGGCAGTGTTCGGATTTGGCGGCATTGCTTCGGCCTCGGCAGGCGTCGCTCAAGTTCTGTTCTTCCTTTTCCTCGTCCTGTTCGTGGTTTCGCTCATCATGGGCTTGGCGCGGAGGGGCTAACGGGTCGCAGCGCTGGGTCCCGGCGCGGCATTGTCCGGGGTCGCATTTGGAGCCATAACCGGCGCCAAATTCCGACCCTTGGGAGGCCACGCCGATGCGCGCGATCCAGAACTACATCAATGGCAAGAGCGCGTCCGCTTCCGGCGGACGCGCTGGCCGTGTCTTCAACCCGAACACCGGGGCGCAGCAGGCCGAAGTCGCGTTTTCCGCGGCGCGCGATGTCGACGCCGCCGTCCAGGCCGCACTGAAGGCGCTGCCCGATTGGAGCGCCACCAACCCGCAGCGCCGCGCGCGCGTCATGTTCAATTTCAAGGCGCTGGTCGAGAAGAACATGGACGAGCTCGCACACCTGCTCTCGTCCGAGCACGGTAAAGTGATCGCCGACGCCAAGGGCGACATCCAGCGTGGCCTCGAAGTGATCGAATTTGCCTGCGGCATCCCGCACGCCCTCAAGGGAGAGTACACCGAAGGCGCCGGGCCCGGCATCGACGTCTATTCGATGCGCCAGCCGCTCGGCGTGGTGTCCGGGATCACGCCGTTCAATTTCCCCGCCATGATTCCGATGTGGATGTTCGGCGTCGCCATCGCTTGCGGCAACACCTTCGTGCTGAAGCCGAGCGAGCGCGATCCATCAGTTCCGGTGCGCTTGGCTGAGCTGCTGTTGGAAGCCGGTGCGCCCGCGGGCGTCCTCAATGTCGTGCACGGCGACAAGGAGGCCGTCGACGCCATCATCGCGCACCCGGACATCAAGGCGATCAGTTTCGTCGGCTCCTCCGACATCGCCCACTACATCTACAGTCACGGCACGGCCAACGGAAAGCGCGTGCAGGCGATGGGCGGGGCCAAGAACCACGGCATTATCATGCCTGACGCCGACATGGACCAGGCCGTCAAGGATCTCGTCGGCGCGGCTTATGGCTCGGCCGGCGAACGCTGCATGGCGCTGCCGGTGGTCGTGCCCGTCGGCAAGAAAACCGCGGACGAACTGCGCGCGCGGCTGATGCCTGAAATCGAAAAGTTGAAAGTGGGCATCTCCACCGATCCTGACGCGCAATATGGTCCGGTCGTGACCAGCGCACACAAACAGCGCGTCGAAGATTATATTGCGCTCGGCGCCAAGGAAGGCGCCGAATTGGTGCGCGACGGCCGCGGCTTCACCTTGCAGGGATACGAGGAGGGCTTCTTCATCGGCCCAACCTTGTTCGACAACGTCAAGACCGAGATGCGCACCTATCAGGAAGAAATTTTCGGCCCGGTGCTGCAGATGGTGCGCGCCGAGAGTTTCGAGGAAGCGCTGGCGTTGCCCAGCCAGCATCAATACGGCAACGGCGTCGCCATCTTCACCCGCAATGGCCGCGCCGCGCGCGAGTTCGCGCAACGCGTGAATGTCGGCATGGTCGGCATCAACGTGCCGATCCCGGTGCCGGTCGCCTATCATACTTTCGGCGGCTGGAAGCGCAGCGCCTTCGGCGACACCAACGTGCACGGCATGGAAGGCGTGAAGTTCTACACCAAGGTGAAGACGGTCACCGCCCGCTGGCCGGAAGGCATAACGGACGACTCAAGCTTCGTCATCCCGACGATGCGATGAGCCGGACCTTGCGATCTCAGCGTTCCCAGGCGCTGTGCTCATAGCCCACTTTCTCGTAGGGGCGGCCATCAGGCGCAAAAGCTATTCGGAAGCGGCCGTGATTATCATGGCTTGCTTGATCGCGCCTTGGCCGTGACTTTCCTGGTCCTTTCCGAAGCCGGAAGGCAAGCGTCGGATCCGACAGGTCTGCTGGGAGTAGCGCTTCTCACCTTCGCCGCGTCAGCGCTCGCCACGCCGACGGTCAGTGCGCTCGTCGTATGGGCGCGGAATCGCTCGATCTCGCCCGCCTGACCAATTCCCGCATCTTGACTGATCGATCGGTGATCGATTAGTGTGTCATTATGAAAGCACTCACCGCTGTCGAAGCCAAGGTTAGGTTCGGCGCCGTGCTCGACGCGGTCGAGCGCGGCGAAGAGATCGTCGTCACCCGCAATGGTAAGGTTGTCGCGCGCATCGTGCCCGCAAATGAACCCGGCATGTCGCAAGTCGAGGCGGTTGAGCGGCTCAAGACGTTTGCCGAGGGCATCACCTTGGGCGGGCTCGATTTGCGTGCGATGCGCGACGAGGGCCGTCGCTAGAATGGTCGTAATCGACGCGTCGGCGATGCTCACGTGGTGCTTCGCCGACGAACGCGCAAAGAATGCCGACGTACTGTTAAAGCGAATGGTGGGCGAGGGTATGGCCGCGCCGAGCAACTTTCCCCTCGAGGTGGTTAACACTTTGCGGGTGGGTGAACGGCGCAAGCGCATCACACCGCCACAAGCCGCCGCCTTCATTGCGCTGGTCGAAGCGTTGCGCATCGATATCGATCTTGAAACGCCATTGCGTGCCTGGAGCGACATCAGGCTACTTTCGTTGCGCGAGGAGTTGTCAGCCTACGATGCGGCCTATCTCGAACTCGCCTTGCGTCGCCGCGCGGCCCTCGCCACGTTCGACAAGGGATTGCTGAAAGCGGCGCGCGCCAACAAGGTTCCAGTGATCGAGGTTGGATCGCCGCGATGATTGTGGCGGCGCCTGCCTGCGTCGCTCGAATTGCTGCAATAGGGGCACGAAGGCGGGGGCTTCCACATGACCATGTTCGAGTACGTCATGGTGCTGGTGTCGATCATTATCGGTCTCGCCATGACGCACCTGCTGCAAGGCATCCTCGACATCATCCAGGAGCGCACGCGCGCTTATTGGGTGCATCTCGTTTGGGTGCTTTGGGCATTTACCCAGGCGATCTTTTGGTGGTGGTGGGAGTTCAGGTTCATCGAAGTTGAGACCTGGACGTTTCCGCTTTTCCTGTTCGTGATCGGGTTTGCTTTCCTCGTCTATTTGATGTGCGGCTTCCTGTTTCCCAGGGACATCCAGCAATACGGTGACTACAAGACCTATTTCTATGCGCGCAAGGGATGGTTCTTCGGCGTGTTCGCCGTCTTTGTGGCCGTCGACCTTCTCGACACCTTCCTAAAAGGCGCGGATTATTTTGCCAGTCTCGGTCTCGAATATCCTCTGGCAGTGATTTTCTGGATTGTTGGCGCAATAGCCGGCGCTATCGTCCGGAACGAACGCTTCCACGCTGTTCTGGCGATCGCGTTTTTGTCCTACCAATTCTATTACGCGCTGCGCTATTTCTATCTCGCAGCATGACCGAAATCCTTACCTTCGCCACCAACGGCCTCGGCCACATCACGCTGAACCGCCCGCAGGCGCTGCACGCGCTCAACACGCACATGTGCGCGAACATGATTCAGGCGCTCTTGGCGTGGCGCGACGATCCGGACGTTTACGCTGTTCTGCTCGACCACGCCCCCGGCACGCGCGGCTTCTGCGCCGGCGGCGACATCCGCATGATCGCCGAGAGCGGGGCAGGCGACGGCAAGGACGCGCGCGCGTTCTTCTTCACCGAGTATCGCCTCAACCATCTGCTCTTCCATTATCCCAAGCCCGTCGTCGCGCTGATCGACGGCGTCACCATGGGCGGCGGCGTCGGCATTTCCATGCCCGCACGCTTCCGGATCGCCACCGAGAATACGACCTACGCCATGCCCGAAACCGGCATCGGCCTGTTTCCGGATGTCGGCGGCGGCTGGTACCTGCCGCGCAAACCTGGCGCCATCGGCATGTGGCTCGCGCTCACCGGCGCGCGCTTGAAAGCGGCGGATTGTCTAATCGCCGGCATCGCCACGCATTATGTCGAAGCGGCGAAGCTTGCTGAATTGAGAGAGGCGTTGACTCAACCCTCCCTCCTTGGGGGGGTGGGCGGGGTGGGGGGAACGGGCGGCAGCCCATCCGGAGAGAACACCGCCGTTACCCCCACCCCCAACCCCGCCCCGCAAGGGGGCGGGGAGTCGATCGCGCAAACACTCGCGCGCTTTGCAACAAGCGCCAGTGCGCCACGCGAGCTAACGCCCGACAACGTCGAGCGCATCAACCGCATTTTCGCGAAGGACAGCGTCGAGCAAATCCTCGCCGCGCTCGAAGGCGACGCAAGCGATTGGGCCAAGGCGCAGCTCGCGACGTTGCGCACCAAGTCGCCGCAGACATTGCGGGTCACCTTCCGGCAACTCCGCGAAGGCGCGCGCATGACCAGTTTCAAGGATGAGATGCGCCAGGAATATCGCATCGCCTGCCGGGTTTCAGCGATGCACGATTTCCAGGAAGGCGTTCGCGCCGTCGTCATCGACAAGGATAACAAGCCCGCCTGGAATCCCTCCACGCTCGACGGCGTCACCGACGCGCTGCTGGACGCAATCTTCGCCCCGCTGCCGCCGGGCGAGGAGTGGACGCCGCTTTAGACTCACGTTTCCCGGCCGAATGCCCCGCCCAGCGGGACGAGAGCCGGACCCGCGAAGCGGCAGAGCGCGGTGCCATGCCCCTGTTGCCCGGGATGGCGCCCCGGCTTTCGCGGGGGACGGCTCTTGGAAACGCGTTAGCCCCAGCTTGCGCCTCGCGCGTTCAGTCGTAAGACACATCGCAAACCAGGAGCATCCCATGACCCGCGTCGCATTCATCGGTCTCGGCAATATGGGCTCCGGCATGGCTGCCAATCAGGCCAAGGCTGGACGTGAGGTGGTCGCCTTCGATCTTTCAGCAGATGCGATGAAGCGCGCGCAGGAGCAGGGCATGAACCCCGCCGCGAGCGCCGCCGAAGCCTGCAAGGACGCTGACATCGTCATCACCATGCTGCCCGCCGGCAGCCATGTGCGCGAAGTCTATATGGACGCGATCCTGCCCAACGCGCCGAAAGACGCCCTGTTGATCGATTGCTCCACCATCGATGTCGATTCTGCGCGCACGGTTTCGCGCGACGCCTCGATGCAGGGATTTCGCTCCGCCGACGCGCCGGTATCCGGCGGCACCGCCGCCGCCACGGGCGGCACGCTGACCTTCATGGTTGGCTGCCGCGAGCAGGACTTCGCCGAGTTCGAAGCAGCGCTGAAGCCGATGGCGAAGGCCATCATTCACGCCGGCGATTCCGGGGCCGGGCAGGCGGCCAAGATCTGCAACAACATGCTCCTTGGCATTTCCATGATCGCCACCAGCGAGGCGTTCGCGTTGGCCGAGGCGCTCGGTCTCGATGCGCAGAAATTCTTCGACATCGCCTCCAAAGCGTCCGGCCAATGCTGGTCGCTGACCTCGTATTGTCCATGGCCGGGACCAGTGCCGGCCGCGCCGTCGAACCGCGACTATGAAGGCGGCTTCGCCGCCGCGATGATGCTGAAGGATCTTAAGTTGGCGCAGGATGCGGCCGATTCAACCGGCGCGCCAACCCCGCTCGGCGGCGCTGCAGAAGCTCTTTACGGCGAGTTGGTGCGGGGCGGGCATGGCCATCGCGACTTCTCGATCATCTTGCAGATGTTGCGCGGGGCGCTGCCGCTAAACCGCGAATAGGGCTTCGATCCTCGTCAGCAAATCGCGCGGCGAAACCGGCTTCATCAGCACCGCATCTGCGCCGGCGGCATGGGCGGCGTCCGCATGTGTCTCTCCCGCCTGGCCGCTGACCATGATGATGCGCGGCGCGCCGAACGCGGCGTTGGCGCGCACAGCGGCGATGAACTCCAGCCCGTCCATGCCCGGCATGTTCTGGTCCGCCAGAATGAGCGCCGCCGGGCGCGCCGTGAGAAGAGCCAGCGCGTCGGCGCCGTCGGCCGCGACCCGCACCTGCGCGACGCCCGCATGTGTCAGCACCCGCGACAGCAAGCTGCGCATCGCTTCATGATCGTCCACGATCAGCACATCGAGATCGGCCAGCGTGGTCATGCCCCGGCATAAGCCGCGCCGCGTCAAAACGAAACGGCCGGAGCGGAAGCTCCGGCCGTGAGTTCAGCTTTGATTTTGATCCGGCTTAATATTGCAGGCGCAGCGTGACGCCATAGGTCGCCGGTTCGTTGGGGTAGACCACGTAGTTTGCAAACGTCAGCGACGAGTTGCTGTCCTGCAGCGGCGGCACGAAAGAGCCGACATAATAGGTCTCGTCGAACAGGTTGCGGCCCCACAGGTCGATCGACCAGCGGTCGTTCTCCGGGCCGATGCCGATGCGGCCGTTGAAGATCGCGAAGGAGTCGTTGTCCGTCGCGCCGGTGGCTTCGCGGCTCAGCGTTTGCGTGCGGTACTCGCTGTTCCAGCGGCCGTCGATGTAGAACAGGGCGTGGAGGCCATTGCCCAGCGGCTGCTCATAGGCGATCCCGCCGGTCACCGTCCATTCTGGCGAGAACGCGAACGGCGTGCCCGCGGGGATGATGTTGCGGCCGAACGGATCGGCCACGCCCGGCAGGTTGAAGTCCGTGGTCACGTCGTAGAAGGCGTCCGTATACACCACGCCGCCGGTGAGCGTCAGGTTGTCCGTCGGCCGTGAAGAGAACTCCAGTTCGGCGCCTTGGCTCACCGCATCGGAGATGTTGCGGGTGATGAAGTTGAAGCCGTTGAAGGCGTTCAACTGATAGTCGGTGATCTGTTGGTAGAACGCCGCGATGTTCAGCGTCGTCGTGCCGCCAAGGATGGTCGACTTGAGGCCAATTTCGTAGGCGTCGGTGAATTCCGGATCGAACGCCAATTGGTCGGCGCTGAGCGACGCGGTGCTGAGCGTGGCCGGCGTGACCCGGAAGCCGGAACGGTCGACGTTGAAGCCGCCCGCCTTGTAGCCGCGCGAATAGCCGCCGTAGATCATCGTGTCGGAGTTCAGATGATAGGCCAGCGAGGTCGTGCCGCTGAACTCTTCTTCCTCGCTGTCGCTGGCCCAATTGCCGTTCGAGATCGGGTTGATCGCGGGGTTGCAGGCGATGTTCATCAGGCCTGCCGCCGCCGAAGCCAGCATCAGCGTGACGACGCCGTCCTGGGCCGGCGTGAGCGGGTTGTTGGTGGCCGCTTCGACCCCGCGCAGCGCTGCGCAGGAATTGGACGTCGAGAACAGGCTGGCGCTCAGATCCTTGCTCTCGTCATTGTACCGCAAGCCGATCGTCCAGACGAGGTTTTCGCCCAGGCTGATTTCGTTGTGGGTGAAGAGCGAGAGGCTCTCGGTTTCCACCGACCAATTGTCGGACTGTTGACCCTGTCCGGAGACGTTTCCGGTCAGATAGGTGTTGAGCAAGGCCGGATTTCCGGTGGCGCAGAAGAAGAATGACGGGATCGTGTCCGGTTCGGCCGCCGCCGACGAATCGTACAATTCGCAACCGAGCGGCGTCAGCGCCGTCGTGGTGTTGCCGCGGGTGAGCGCGTTTGCATAAAGGTTGGCGTGCGCGCCGACGCGGATGGTGTCATGCGTGTCGAGATCTTCGCGCCCGTAGAATACGCCGACGAGCCAGTTCAGCGCGCCGTTCTCACCCTGCAGCCGGAATTCTTGCGTCAGGTTGTCGAAGCGAACCTCGAGACCGTCGCGATAGGCGATGTCGACGACGTTGAAGTCGATGTCCTGGTTGCGAAGAGCTTCCCATTCGCGCAGCGAGGTGATCGAGGTAAAGTTGACGCCGCCAATGTCCCAGTCGAGTTGGGCCGAGATGCCTTGTTCTTCGGTGTTTTCGCCGTAGTTGCGCGCGCCGCCGCCCGGCTGCGCGGGCAGGCCTGGGCCGAGCGCCGGCAGACCCGGCAGCGCCGGCGTCACCGACATCCTGCGGTTGCCGACATTGATCGCCGGCGAGACGAACGCGCCGAGGCCGACGCCAGTGCCTACTGCGGCGAGCGCCGTCTGTGCGCTGCCGTAAATCAACGGCGTGATGCCGCAGCACACTTCATCGGTTTCGGCATGATCCACGATCACGCGCAGTGAAGCGTCCGGCGAAATGTCCCACAGCGCTTGGCCGCGGAAGGAGCCGCGGCTGCGGTCGTTGATGTCGTCACCCGAGACGATGTCGGTAATGTAGCCCTCGCGCGCCCGCACGGTGCCGTCGAGGCGAATCGCCAGGTTCTCGGTCACAGGCGCATTGACGCCCGCGCGCAAGCCCATTTCCTCGAGGTCGTCAAAGCCGAAAGTGCCTTCGAGGTACATGCCCGGCTCGAAGCCCGGGCCGGCGGTGACGACGCTGATCGCGCCGGCAGAGGTGTTGCGGCCGAACAGCGTGCCTTGCGGCCCGCGCAGGATTTCGACGCGCTCGAGTTCGGGAAGATCCGCGAGCGCCGCGCCTGCGCGCGCCCGGTACACGCCGTCGATGAAGATGCCGACGGCGGCTTCGAAGCCGGGATTGTCCGAACCGGTGCCGATGCCGCGGATGCGGGCGGTCGTGCCGGAGGAATTGGATTGACCGGTGCCCATCGTCAGCGACGGCGCCACTTGCGTCACGTCGCGCAGGTCGTTGGCGCCGGTATTCTCGAGCGTGTCGCCGCTCACTGCCGTCACCGCGAGAGGGACGTCTTGAATCGCCGCCGCGCGCCCTGTGGCGGTGACGACGATTTCATCGGTTACTTCCTCGGCGTCCTGCGCGAATGCGGGCGTGAACGCCCCCATTGCCGCGAGCGAAGCGCCCGAAAGCAGAATCCGACCCCAATTTGACTTCTTGCTCATCGCCGTCCTCCCAGTGCCCGGACCACCTTCTATGGGCGTCCGCGGCAGACCATCGGCATGGTTGGGCTGGCGAGCGGGTGCTCCCCCCGCGCCCTACCTGTCCTCGCCGCATAGCAGGGAGGAAACGCAGGTGTGTCAACGGTCGGAAACGGTATAACTTGACGCGAGCGTCATGCCGGGGAACTCCTGAGGCGGCGCGGTCACACTTACCTCAGGGCAGGCGGCGTCGGGCCTTGCGGGGCCGGAAAGGTTACCCCCGGCCTCAAACCCACGCTCCACGGACGCCGCCTCCGCCCCTATAGCTCACCCGGTGCGTGCAGCCCTCGTCCTCTTCTCCGCCGGCCAGGACTCGGCCACTTGCCTGGCCTGGGCGCTCGACCGCTTCCAGCGGGTCGAAACCATTGGCTTCGCCTACGGCCAGCGGCACGCGGTCGAACTGGCCCAAAGGCCGGTGCTGCGGGCGGCGATCTCAGAGCTCGACTCTGCTTGGCGGATGCGTCTCGGCGGTGATGTCGTCGTCGATCTCTCCGGCTACGGCGCGCTCGCCGACAGCGCTCTGACCGTCGACCGCGCCATCGAGATCGCCAATAATGGGCTGCCGACGACATTCGTGCCCGGCCGCAATTTGGTTTTCCTCGCCGTCGCTGCCGCGCACGCCTACCGGCGCGGGCTCGACATTCTCGTCGGGGGCATGTGCGAAACGGATTTTTCTGGCTATCCCGATTGCCGGCGCGCAACGCTCGAGGCGATGCAAAATGCGCTCACACTCGGTCTCGATTCGCCGATGCAGATCGAAACGCCGCTCATGCATCTCACCAAAGCCGAGACGTGGGATCTCGCGCAGCACCTTGGCGGCGAAGCGCTGGTCGCGGCCATTCTGGAACACAGTCACACCTGCTACCAAGGCAACCGCACGCATCGCCATGTGTGGGGCTATGGCTGCGGCGCGTGTCCCGCGTGTGAGTTGCGCGCGAAGGGTTGGCATGCCCGGACATCAGGCGCAGCAGGATGACCTACACCGTCAAAGAGCTGTTCTACACCTTGCAAGGCGAGGGCGCGCGCGCAGGCCGCGCCGCTGTTTTCCTGCGCTTTGCCGGCTGCAACTTATGGAGCGGACGCGAACAGGATCGCGCCGATGCGATCTGCAGTTTCTGCGACACTGATTTCGTCGGCACGAATGCCGACGGGGGCAAATTCGAAACCGCCGAGATGCTTGCCGGCGCCGCGATCGCCAAATGGCCGGGCGGCGGGGCGCCCTACGTCGTCTGCACTGGCGGCGAGCCGCTGCTGCAACTCGACGCGCCGCTGATCGATGCGCTTCATGCGCGTGGCTTCGAAATCGCCATCGAGAGCAATGGCACATTGCTTTCCCCGCCGGGGATCGACTGGATCTGCATCAGTCCGAAGGCAAATGCTGCTTTCGTGCAGCGTTGCGGCGACGAACTGAAGCTGGTCTACCCGCAGGCCGGCGCCGACCCGGCGCAGTATGAGGCGCTGCGCTTCGAGCATTTCTTTCTCTCGCCGATGGACAGCCCGGCGCGCGAGGCCAACACCCAGGCGGCCATCGCTTATTGCCTGGCGCATCCGCAATGGCGGTTGAGTCTGCAAACGCACAAGCTGACAGGCGTGCGTTGAATTGCGGAGTGCGCCAGAGCGGGCGGGGCGAACGGGGAAAGGGGCCGAGACCCGCCCTGGCGCTGCCGACTTATCGCGGGTTTGCGATATAGGCGTCGGCGACTTTCACCGCGAACTGGCGGATCGCGCGGCGCGCCTCGGTCCAGGTCGTGGCCGGGCCGACGACGTCCGCCAGCGAATGATTGTAGCGCCGGTGGGTAACGACTTCGCCGCCAGGCAGGTTGGCGCGCAGCTCCGCGCCGCCAATCGAGATACTGGCGACGCCGTCGAGGCCGGGCTCGTCGATCAGCTGTTGCATGGTCGGTCGGTTCGGACGCGCATCGACGATGGTGACTTCGATCCCGCCGGCGTTCACAACGCCGCGGCGCGCCAATTCCGCATCGATCGCTTCGACAACGCTGGCGCGCAGGATGTCGCCCTCACGCACGCCGAAATCATCGTCAAGCGCTTCTTGGAATTCTGAAGAGAACGACACCGGCGTCGTTTGTGCGGAGGCCGGAAACGCAAGCGCGAGCATCGAGGCGGTTGCGATCAGGTAACCAATACGCATGTGGCTGCTCCCAGCAATCTCGTTGCCAGTATGCCAGCGCAAGACGTGAACGCCATTCACGTTCCCGTCACATCAGCAGCTAATCGAGAGTTTGCGACGGCTAACGGTCGTCGTCATCGTCTTCGTCGTCATCGCCATCGGGCGTCACCACATCGACGGCGGTCCCGACCACAGCGCCAGTGACGCCGACGGCGGCGCCGACGACAGCGCCTGTGACGCCGATGGCGGTGCTGACGCAGGAGGCGAGCAGTGCGGCGGAAAGCAAAGCTGCAAGAATGCGGACCATGTGACTCCCCTCGATGCGGCCGGAACCTGCGCGTCTGCGCCAGGCTTGGCAAGCGCGCGCTGCAGCCTCAGGCCCCCCAGCGCAGATCGTTGGCGTCGAGCGTTTCGTTCGCGTCAGCGCGATCGCTCTCGCGGCGCAACGGGCCTTTGTAGGAAGGGTCGCGCCCGTGACGCCGGTCTGGACCAAAAAAGTTTGCGCTGCGCACGAACATGCGGGTGTCCGTCAGCAGGTTCGAAATGCGGTCGAACAACAGACGCGCGCTGATCGGCTTCTTGATGAAGCCGCTGACGCCTGCATCGCGGGCCGCGGTCACCCGCGACGCTTCGGTGTGCGCCGTGAGCATCAGAATCGGAATGTAAGGATTGGGACTGTCTTGGTTTCGGCGAACCATCGTCGTGAACGCCAGGCCATCCACGGGGGCCATCTTCCAATCGACGATGATCAGGTCGGTCGGCCGTGCGCGCATGATTTCGAGCGCTTCGGCGCCGGTCTGGGCTTCGCTGACCCGGACGATGCCGCCGGCGCGCAGGAGACAGCGCACCAAGAACCGCATCTGCTTGTTGTCGTCGACAACCAGCACATGAATGTCGCTCAGCGACGTCAACGAACCGCCCTCACTGATCCGTGAGTGTAGAAGCGCGCGAACGTGCGAACGGAGGGTTAATTTCCAAGATGTCGGAAGCGAAAACCGGCCTGCAGACAGTAAATCGGCGGCCGGTTCCAAGATTTCGCTTTCAACCTGAAGCGAGATTCAGCTGTTAAGGCGCGTCCACCAGCACGAGTTCGGCCTCCGCACTGGCCTCGATTGTGAGCTGGCTTTCATCGCGGATTGCCGCGCCGTCGCGCGGTCCGAGTTCGACGCCGTTGACCCGTGCCGCTCCCTTGGCGAGGGCGAGGTAGGCAAAGCGCCCATCGGCGAGATCATAATGCACGCTCTGACCGGGTTTGAGCGTCGCCGCGAGCAGGCGTGCGTCCTGCCGGATCGGCAGCGCGCCTTCGGCTTGATCTTTCTCAAAGCCGGAAGCCAACGTCACCAATGCGCCGGCGCGCTCTTCTCTGGGAAACTTGGCAGCGCCCCAATAGGGTTGGCCGCCGCGTTGCTTCGGCACGATCCAAATCTGATAGAGCGTGGTCGCCTCGTCTTCGAGATTGTATTCGGCGTGCGTCACGCCCGAGCCCGCGCTCATGACCTGAACGTCGCCGGCCTCCGTCCGGCCCTTGTTGCCCATCGAGTCCTGGTGGGTGATCGCGCCGGTGCGGACATAAGTGATGATTTCCATGTCCGAGTGCGGGTGAGGCGGGAAGCCGGTTTTGGCTTTGATCGTGTCGTCGTTCCAAACTCTGAGCGCGCCCCAGTGGACGCGGTCGGGGTCGTGATAGCCCGAGAAGCTGAAGTGATAGCGTGCAGCCAGCCAATCGGCGTCGAACCGGCCCAGACTGTCGAACGGACGTTTTTCGATCATGGCAATCCTCTTCAGCGGACAATTTGGCGCGCTGCGTCAGGTCCTCAAGGCACAAGTCTGAAACCAGCTTGCGCTTGACGAAACCCCCGCGCCGGAGTGCAACCTTGGCGCACTTGGGAGGGAGACCATGATCCGCACTTTCATAGCCGCCGGCGCCCTTATGCTGCTGAGCGCCTGCAACCAGCCCGCCGCCACCACCGAAGAGGCGCCGGCCGCGCCAGCCAGCCTGTTCGATCAGGTCAACGCCATGTCGGCCTCGGACCAGCCGGTGTTCGCCTATCAGCAATTGGTCGCCTATCAGCAGGCCAACCCGGCGGTGACGCCGCCGTGCCAGGCCGTGCGCAGCACCGAGCGCATCACCATTCCGGAGAACGTCGCGGCCGACAGCATCTATGCGCCGCACGCCAGCTCGGCGGTGTTCACCGTGCAGTGCGGCGAACTGCGCAGCATGACGCGCATGGATCCCAACGAGAAATGGCTGGTCGTGTTCGCACCGGGCGCGGAAACCGTTGCGGTCCAGCATTGCCTCGGGCCGCGTGACTCCGATCTCTGTCCGCGGCAAGTACCGACGGCGGTCGCGGCGACGCCTTAGTTTTCCGGTCTGAATCGCGCGGCCTCGGCGCCGGCAGCGTCGTAGAGGACGAGTTCGCCGCCCTCTACGCGCACGCGGCGCGTCGCATTCAGCGCCGCGAGGAAACTCTGCTCCGTGGCCGCCTGTACGTCGGCTTGGCAGGCCATGCGCGTCGTGCCGATGTTGCCGAAGTCCAGCGCTTCGCCTTGGCGTTCGATGGAGGAGAACCATCGATTGCAGCCGGTGTATCCCGAGGCGCCGCGCTCCGTGAATTCGAGCGTGGCGCCGTGCGGATTGGCGTTCTCGTCGTCGATGCGTCGCCAGGCCGTGCCGGCGAGCGTAGCGGGCAGGGGCTCGCTCGGCGGCGCGGATGCGCATGCGGCGAGCAAAGCCAACACTGAAATCGAGAACCCGCGCATTCAGACCTCACACCGGGTCGTAGGGAAATACCGAGGCGGACGCGCCGGCGTCGGTATAATTCGCTTTCATCGCCGGCAGCGCTTGATCGATCAGGGTCTGCGGCGTCCAGCCCTCCAGGCGTCCGAGCGTGCGCACCGGCCGCGGCTGGTTGAACAGGAACACTTCGTTGCCGCGTACGGCGAACACCTGGCCGGTCGTATCCTTCGCGCCATCAGCGCAGAGCGCGACGGCGAGTTGCGCCACCTGATCGGCGCGCATGCCGTTTTTCATGCGCTCGACCCGAGCCGCGCTGGCTTCGTCCTTCACCGGAATCGAGGCGATCATTCTCGTCCACGCGAACGGCGCGATGATGTTCGAGCGCACATTCTTCTGCAGACCTTCCATGGCGAGAATGCGCGAAAGCCCCATCACGCCAAGCTTCGCCGCCGCGTAATTGGCCTGGCCAATGTTTCCGATCAGACCTGAAGTGGATGTGAACAGAACGTAAGAGCCATCTTGTTGCTCGCGGAAGTGCTCGATCGACGCGCGCGTGACGTTGAAGGCGCCGTGCAAGTGAACGTCGATCACCGCCTTCCAGTCTTCCGGCGACATCTTGTGGAACATGCCGTCGCGCAGGATGCCGGCCGGGTTGATCACCGCGTGCAAGCCGCCGAATTCCTTCTTCGCCTGCTCGAACATCGCGGCGACCGCATCGTAGTCCGCAACGCTATCGGAGTTGGAAACCGCCTTTCCCCCGGCGGCGCGGATTTCCTTCGCGACTTCCTCCGCCGGCCCGGCCGAGCCAGCGTCCTCGCCCTTCAGCCCGCCGCCCAGGTCGTTGACCACAACCGCCGCGCCTTCGCGCCCCGCCAGCAGCGCGCATTCCTTGCCGATGCCATTGCCGGCGCCGGTGACGACGACAACTTTTCCAGTCAGCACACCCATCACGTCTTCTCCACCTCTTGGTGCAGCCTTACCGCGTTTTGGGCGTCAGGAGAAAGCGATTGCGGTTCGAACCCATCAGCCTTCGCCAAGTCCGGAAACAGGCGCATCCACCACACCGACGCCGCCACAGCGCCGGCGCCGCCGACCGTCACCGCCAGCACCGGCCCCATTATCCGCGCCATCAGTCCTGCTTCAAAGTCGCCCAACTCGTTCGAGGCGGAAATGAATACGAAGCTCACCGCTGCGACGCGCCCGCGCATCGCGTCCGGCGTCGCAAGCTGGATCAGGCTCGAGCGGACATAGACCGAGATCATGTCGACGCCGCCCGCGATCGCAAGCGCCGCCGCGGTCAGCCAAAGCGACGTCGACTGTGCGAAAACGATCGTCGCCAAGCCAAAGGCGATGGTTGAGCCGAACATCCACATGCCCACGCGCCGCCGCAGCGGTTTCACCGCCAGCCAAAGCGCAACCGCCGCCGCACCTGCGCCCATGGCGGACCGCAAGATCCCGAGCTCGCTCGGCCCCGCGTGCAGAATGTCGCGCGCGAAAACCGGCAGCAGCGCCACCGCGCCCGCAAGCAGCACCACGACCAGGTCGAGCGAGATCGCGCCGAGTACGATCTTATTGCTCCAGACATAGCGCAGGCCTTCGACGATCATGCCGAGAGTGCGCGCGTCGCGCACCGGTTCCTGCGCCGGCGCACGCAGCAGGAACATCAAAGCTGCCGAAACGAGCAGCAGCGCGAACGCGCTGAGATAAGGCACAGCCGGTCCGAACGCGTAGAGCACCCCGCCGACGGCCGGGCCGACGATGATCGCCGACTGAAACGCGAGCGAAGACCAGGCGATGCCTTGGGGCAGTTCCTCCCGCGGCAGCAACATCGGCAACAGCGCGCTCGCCGCTGGCGGCAGGAAGGCGTTGGTGGCGCCTGCCGCAATCGCTGCACCGAACACGGCGGGGATCACCACGTCCGGGCCAAGTTGTGACGACAGCGCCAGCGAAAGCGCGATCAGCGCCTTGAATGAAATGCCGGCGAACAGGATGAGCCGGCGGTTGTACCGGTCGGCCGCTTGGCCGCCGAACAGCGAAAGAACCAGCAGCGGCAGAAATTGCGCGAGGCCGACAAGGCCGAGCACGAACGCTGCTTCCTGGATCGATTGGCCGTGCCCGCGCGCGGAATCGTAGACCTGCCAGAACATGGCCGTCGTCTGCATCTGGATGGCGAGGGTGGAACACCACCGCGCCGCCCAGAACTGGGCGAACAGCCGGTGACGAAAAATGTCGAGGGAGGGGATTCGCAGCGACGCCAAGGCGCGCGCTTATGGACCCGGTGCGCCCCGCGCCGCAACCTTCGCAGTATGGCGATTGACGCTGCGGCCGTGCAGCCCTAAGCGCTCGCGCCGCAATGGCCTATACGCTTGTCGCCGAAAGACCCGAGTGCGGAACCGCGATCGAGCGCGTACTCGACCGCGCCTTCGGCCCGGGCCGCTACGCCAAGACCAGCGAACGCGTGCGTGAGCGCGGCGCCGTGCTCGTGCCGTCGCTGACGCGGGTGGCGCTGAACGATACCGGCGAGGTCGTCGGCGTCTGCCGGATCTGGCGGGTGGAAGCTGGCGTGACGCTCTATTTTCTCGGTCCGCTTGCCGTCGATCCGGACCAGCAATCGGCAGGTCTCGGCCTCGCACTCGTGCGCGATTGCGTCGCTGCCTGCCGCGCCGGCGGCGGCGATGCCATTGTGCTCGTCGGCGCCGAACGCTTTTTCCGCCCGGTCGGTTTCACCATTGTTCCGGAAGGCCGGGTGACGTTGCCCGGGCCGGTCGATCCGGCACGTTTGTTGTGGCTCGAACTTCGTCCGGGCGGCCTCGACAAAGTGCGCGGCGAACTGAAAGCGCCGAAGCGCTAGGCGCTCTCGCGCCGCCAACCCAAGATCAGCAGCGCCAGCCCGATCAGCGCCCACAGCCACCCCGGTCCAAGCGGCGACGCCACCGCCGCGCGCACGACATAGGCGCCATTGCGCTCGATCCCGATCCAGTCGCCGCCGGCTGCGCGTGCGCCGCGATCGACGCGGCGGATCTCGGGCAAGCGCTGTCCATTCTCGCCGGTCATGAACACGCTGCCGCCGGTGATGTTGGCGAACGGCCGCAAAATGTCGGGGTTGGCCGCAAGCGCGCCGGCTTCGCGCGGGTTGAGTGGGCCAACCGCCGCGAACGCCCGCAAGTTTCCGCTTCGCGCTTCGTACAAGCCTTGCTCCGTCGCCGGCGCCGCGCCGCGATAAAGACCCGGCGCGGTTTCCTCGAGCGCCGCCATTGTGCGATCGCCCGACGGCGAGATGATCTCCACGCCATCTGGCTCCTCGCCAAGCGTGGAGCGTTCGATTTCCAGACCGCGAGCTCCGGGATCGAGGGTCAAATTGTCGTCCTCCAATTCCGGCTCTTGCATCAGCCAGTGCGCGAGCCGGCGCAGCAACTCCCCGTGCGGCCCGCCGCCGTCCCACCCGCGCGCCCACAGCCAGGGCTGGTCCGACCACAATTGCGCGACCCGGCCGCGGCCAGCGCGATCCAGCACCAGCAGCGGGCGTCCGTCCGCGCCTGCGAGCACGGTCTGTCCGCCCGTGGCGCGCGCATCGATCTGGCGGGTCCACCGTCCCCAGCGTTCGGGCGAGGGCAAACCGCGCACAACCGGATGACGCCGGCCCAGCGTCGTCGGCGCTGGGCGATAGGGATTGGTGAAGACTTGCCCGGTCGGCTGCGAGGGCAGAATGCCGGCCAGCGCGGTTCGATAGAGACCATCGAGTCCGGCCTCCTGTTCGCCGGCGGTGATCAACAATGCGCCGCCGTCCTCGATTCGCCGCGCAATCGAGGAAAAATAGTAGGCCTGCAGAATGCCGCGCTGCGGCGCGCGGTCAAAGATGATGAGATCGAACTCGTCGAGGCGTCGTTCGAACAATTCTTCCGTCGGGAACGGGATCAGCGCCAGCTCATGCAGTGGCGTGAAATCCTGCTTGTCCGGCGGGCGCAGAATCGAAAAATGCACCAGATCCACCGCCGGATCGGACTTCAGCAGATTGCGCCACACCCGCGCGCCTGCGTGCGGCTCGCCCGTGATCAGCAGCACGCGCAGCCGATCTCGCACGCCGTTGGCGGCGAACGCTGCGCGATTGTTCGCCAGCGTAATCTCCTGCGGCCCCGCCGCCGCCTCGACGATCACCATGTTGCGTCCGCGATGCGGCAAGCGGATCGCGACCGAGAAGTCTCGGTTGGCGCGCACATTGATGTCGGCGACGGGCCGCCCATCGACGCTGACTCTCACCGCCACGGACGCCTCGCCTGCCTGATCGAGCACCCGCCCGGTGATGCGCATCGGTTCACCGACAATGCCGAAGGTCGGCGCCGAACTCAGCTCCAGCCGCCGGTCGCCTCGTGCGGGGTCGCCGACGATCAGCACATGCGTCGGACCCAGTTCGCGCAACCGGTTCGGATCGTCCGGCGCATCGGCGGCTTGGCCATCGGTGACGACGACGACGCCGCCGATGCGGTCACGCGCGACATCGCTGAGCGCATCCTCGATCACGCCGGTGATCATGGTGCCGTCGGGTCCGCCGCGCGCTTCGCGCACGCGCACGTCTAGTCCCTGTTGCTCGGAGAGCCGTTGCGCCATCGCGTCGGCCGCCGCGCGGGCAGCCTCGCGCCGGCCGGCCAGTCCCAGGCTTTCGCTCTGGTCAACAACGATCAGCGCTACGTCTTCGGCTGGTTCGCGCGTTTCGCGCACCCATTGCGGCTGCATCAATCCCAGAAACAGAAACGCAAGCCCTAAACCGCGCGACACCGGGGCGCCGCCGCCGCGCCAGACATAAACGCCCAGCGCAATCAGCGCGATCACACCGAGCGCAATCGTCAAGCCCCACGGCAGTGCGGGGTCGAACCCAATGCGCGCCCCCGCGATCATCGCCGGCCTTCGCCCATGCGTTCGAGCAGCGCCGGCACATGGACCTGATCGGCTTTGTAATTACCGGTCAGCGCCACCATCACCATGTTGACGCCGAAGCGCAGCGATAATTCGCGCTGCCGTTCGCTCACGCCTGCCTGTCCTGACCACGCGCTCGCCCAATCGCCGTCGCCGATGAAAATTGCAGCGACGCCGTCGCGCGACGACGCGGCCGATGCGCTCTCCGCCCACAGCTGCGCCGACTGCGAACGGCCCGGAAAGCTGCGCAGCAGGTAGAAGGCGCGCGTCAGCACGTGCTCCTGAGTAACCAGCTCGAGCGGCGGCACATCCAGGCCGGAAAGCATCGTCTGCGCCGGACGGCCGCGTTGCTGGGCGCCGGCGTCGCGTGTGTCGACGAGCAGCAGACCGCCGATCGCCAAATATCTGTCGACCCGTTGCAGAGCTGCGTCGGACAACCGCCGTGGCGCAGCCGGGGCCGGCCAATAGATGAACGGATAGGCGGAGAGATCGTCGCGCCCGAGATCGACTGCCGCCGGCGGTCCGGGCTCCACCGACGTGCGCGCCGTCAGCATGTCGGAAAGCGCGCGCAAACCTTGCTCTGAGGCGCGATCGATCCGCGAGTCGCCCGTGCGCACGTACGCCAGCCGCAAAGTCTGGGTCGGATCGTTCTGCGCATGCGCTTTACCGCCCGACATCGCCAGTATCGCAAATACAAACGCCGCCGCCGCGCCGGCGCGCCGGCGCAAGCGCGGCAGCTTGCCGATCAGCAACAGTGCAATCACCAGATCGATCGCCAGCAACAATCCAGCGAGCCCGAACAGCCACCCCGCCAGCGGCCGTTCGATTACTGCGCCCAGCCCGGCGCGCGCGACGCCGTCAGGCAACAGCAGCGGCGAGAGCGATTCATCGGCGCGTACGGCGTCGATCGCCGCCGATACGCCGGCGCGCTCGTACAAGCCTGGCGGCGTCGCCGGCGATGGCTGTGCGATCGCGAACGCATCCGGCGCGATCGGCTGCATTTCGGCCGGCGCGGGCGCCAACGCGCCATAGCCGTCGAGCAGGCGCTGGGCAACGAACGGGCCGCCGGTGATTTCCCGTTCGCCTGCGCCATCGGCGCGCGCCGCGAACGCCAGCGTCCGCCGCAACATCTCCACGAACAGACCCGAGAGCGGCACATCCGACCATTCCGGCGTCGCGCTTACATGAAACAGCACGATCAGCCCGCGCCCGCGCGCTTGCGCCGTCACCAGCGGAGAGTTGTCCGAGAGCGTCGCCCACACGCGCGCCTCTTCGAGCGAAGCGGGTTCGGCCAGCACTTGCCGTCGCACTTGCACGTCCTGCGGCGGCGAAATGCCGGAGTAGGGCGAGTCCGCCGGGAAAGCGCCTATCGCAAGCGGCGTCTCCCACGCCAGCGCGCTGCCGAGCGTGCGCGAGCCCGGACGTAGTCTTACCGGTATGAATTGGTCGGCGTCGTTGGCCAGGCGGGGTCCCGCGAACCGCACCAGCAAGCCGCCATTCTCCAGCCAGTTTTCGAGTGCTGTGGCGTCCGTCGGCGCGATGCGCCCTGCATCGGGCAGGATCAGCGCCTGGGCGCGCGCCTCGATCAGTTCGTTGATGCCGCCGCGCTGCAAGCTCGCGTAGGGCTGCAGCGCCCGATCGACATAGAACAATTCAGAGAGCAAGGCTTGCCCGCCGCCGCCGGGATCGACCAGCCCCACGAACGGCCGCCCCGCGCCCGCCGGCAATAGCCGCGTTGCACCGGCGCTTTGTTCGCCGACAATCCGAACTCGCGCCGCGCGCGCGGCGATCTCCGGGGGCAATGCGATCTGCGCCGTCGCGGTCAGCCCGTTGCCTTCGAACTGCATTTCCGCTGCGCCGAGCGAGCGGCCTTCGGCCGTCTCCGCCGTCACCGCGCCGGCAGCCGATCCGTTCGCTGCGCGACGGATCTGGACAAGCACGCCCTGCGGCGTCACCGCATCCGAGACGATGCCGCGCGCGGTTTGCGCCGGCAGCCGCGCCGTCACCGGCCCCCGGCTTTGCAGTTCGGCGGCCAGCGTTTCCGCGCCCGGGTCGCTCAACCCGTCCGTAATCCAGACGATGCGATCGAAGTTTCCCGTTGTGCGCGCCAGCCGCTCAGCCGCATCGGCGCGGTCCGGCCGCCACGGCTGCGGCTCCATCCGCTGCACGCGCGACTTCGCGTCCGCCGCCGTCAGCGCTTCGCCGGGATCGCGCGGACGCAGACTCGGCGCCGTCTGCAGCATGAAGATCGGCGCCTCCGCGCGCTCCGCTTGCGCGATCGCTGCATTGGCTGCGTTGCGGACTTCGCTCCACGCTGGCGCCGAGGTCCAGCCGTCATCGATCACGATCAATGTGCGTCCGCCCAGCGGGCTATCGCTTGCTTGCGGCGCCAGGCTCGGCCGCGCGAACGCGAGGATCAGCAGCGCCGCCGCCAGCATCCTGAACAGCACCAGCCACCAGGGTGCGCTTTCGCGGCTTTGATCCTCGCTGCGCAGCCCTTCCAGCAATCGCGCCGGCGGGAATTGCTCGCGCTGCGGCGGCGGCGGCGCCGCGCGCATGATGAACAACAGCACCGGCAGCGCCAGCAGCGCCAGCAGCGCACCCGGCGCAGCGAACAAGAACGGGCCGAACGTCAAGCGTAGCGCTCCGAAACCAGCGCGATCAGCAGCGCCAGCGCCGGCGCCGCACCGTGATCGGTGCGATGCAGGAGCGCCGGAAAGCCGTATTCGCCGCCTGTCTTGCGGACCGCACGCCGATGCGACTCCAGCCGCTCGGTGTAGATATCGCGCACCGATTCCGGCCGCCCGAGCAGCGTCTCGCTGCGCCGCCCGCCCGGCTCCAGGAACAGCGTTCGCCCGCGAAACGGAAAATCCTCTTCCGCCGGATCCGCGATCATCACCAATGCGCCTGAGGCGCCGGCGTCCGCCGCCGCGCTCAGCCGGGCGCGCCAGCTTTCGACCGGGGCATAGAAATCGGAAAGAAAGACGATGCAGCTGCGCGCCGGCGCGCCTGCGTCTTGCTGCGGCAGCAGCAAATCCTGCGCCAACCGGTCCACCGCGCGCGGACCGGTGCGCGGCGGGCGGCCGAGCCTGCCGACCCGTTCGCCGCCGCGGGTCAGCAGCGTCGCCAACGCCAGCGCGATCGTTTGGGCCCGTCTGAGCTTCGTTGTCCGCGCCGGATCGCTCGTCCAGTTGAAGCCCGCATCCGGATCGATCCAGAACCACGCCGTCTGTGCTGCTTCGCGCTCGCGCTCGCGCACGAAATAGCGGTCGCCGCGCGCCGAGCGCCGCCAATCCACCAGCCGCGCGCCGTCCTCGGCGCGGTGATCGCGATATTGCCAGAAGGCTTCGCCTTGCCCGGCGCGCCGCCGCCCGTGCAGCCCGGGCGCACTTGCCGCCAGGCGCCGCGCATCGAGCAGCACGCCCGGCAAATCGCCCGCCAGCGCGAGCGCCTCGAGGCGCGCCTGTTCCGTCAACGTGATTTCTTCGCTTTCTTCTTCGGCAGCGCCTTCTTGGCTTTGGCCGGCGCCATGTCGACCAGAACTTCGAAGCCGCCGTAATTCATGCGTTTATGATCGAACGGCGGAGTCTTCGGGTTCATCATTTTGGCGAGCCGCGGATCGGCCATCACTTTCTTGTTCACGCTGTCGCGATGCGCGCGGTTCTTGTAGAGGATCCAGGAGAAGACGACGGTCTCGCCGCGCTTGATCGCCAGCGTCTTCGGGAAGCTGGTCATCGTCCCCATGCCTTCGACGTTGACGTCGTCGCCTATGCATTCCTTGTAGTCGAGCGCGCCGTGCTCCATCCAGACTTCGCCGGCCTTCTGGGCGATCTTGCGATAGTTCGCGAGATTCTTGGTCGGCACCGGGATCAGAAATCCATCGACGTACGCCATGTGCGCCTCCTCAAGCCGCGCGCTCTGCGAGGTCGTCGACGAGCGTGTCGATGTCCAAGCCCTCTGCACGCGCGCCGAACGACAATTGCATGCGATGCACCAGCGCCGGCCGCGCCAGCGCCGCCACGTCATCCACCGCCGGCGCCAGCCGCCCGCGCAGCAACGCGCGCGCGCGCACGGCCAACATCAATGCTTGCCCCGCGCGCGGCCCCGGCCCCCACGCCACATGCTGATTGACACGCGGATCGCTGCTCGAACCGGGCCGCGCCGAGCGCACCAGTTCGAGGATCGACGCCAGCACTTTCTCGCCCACCGGCATGCGCCGGACGAGCTGCTGCAGCCGGATCAACGCCTGGCCGTTCAATACCGGCTGCGGCTTGGGGTCTTCCAGACCGGTCGTCTCGATCAGAATCTTGCGTTCGATTTCCGCATCCGGGTAGGGCACGTCGACCTGCAGCAGAAAGCGATCCAGCTGCGCCTCGGGCAACGGATAGGCGCCTTCGTGTTCGATCGGGTTCTGCGTCGCCAGCACGTGGAACGGCGCCGGCACATCGTAGGCCGCCCCCGCCACCGTCACATGATGCTCCTGCATCGCCTGCAGCAGCGCAGATTGCGTGCGTGGACTGGCGCGATTGATTTCATCCGCCATCAAGAGCTGCGTGAAGATCGGTCCCTTGACGAAGCGGAAGTGGCGCCGGCCCGCCTCGTCCTGATCCAGAACTTCCGAGCCAAGAATGTCGGCCGGCATCAAATCTGGCGTGAATTGCACCCGCGCCCAGTCCAGCCCCAGCACCCGCGCCATCGCTTCGACAAGGCGCGTCTTGGCCAAGCCGGGCGCGCCGACCAGCAGCACGTGTCCGCCCGCGAGCACCGCCGCCAATGTCAGCTCTATCACGCGCTCTTGCCCGAAGATCGACTTGCCGATCTCGGCGCGCACGCGCGCCAATGTCTCGCCGGCCTGTTCGGCTTCGCCGACCACGGCTTGGGCGGCGGCTCTATCGTCATTGCTCATGGGCGCGAAGCTCGCTTAGTTGGGGGCTGAATTATGACCACACCTGAAAACACTTCGTCCCTGGAGCAATTGATCGCCGCGCTCAAGCGCGAAGCGCCTGGCAGCGACAAAGCCTTGCCTCCGGTCGACAAGTGGAACCCCGTTTCTTGCGGCGATATCGGCATGGAAATCCTGGCCGACGGCACGTGGAAGCACGAGGGAACGCGCATCACGCGCGAGTCCTTGGTCAAACTCTTCGCCTCAATTCTCCGCAAGGACGAAGACGGCGAGACCTATCTGGTGACGCCCGCCGAAAAGATCGTCGTCAAGGTGGAAGACGCACCGTTTGTGGCCGTCCGCGCCGATCGTGTCGGCGAGGGCGCCGATCAAACCATCGTCTTCACCACCAATGTCGGCGACATCGTCGCCGCCGGTCCCGGCCACCCGCTGCGCGTAGACCGCCGCGGCGACGAACCGCGCCCGTACGTGCTCGTGCGCGGACGGCTGGAGGCGCGCATCCTCCGCGCGCCGTTCTACGAACTGGTGGAATGGGCCGAGCCGTGGAAGGGCAAGCTTGGCGTTTGGAGCGGCGGCGTGTGGTGGGAGTTGGGAGGGGGATAACGCGCCGTTCGCCTGTCTGCTGTTGCCGGTGGACGCCCCAAGGCCGCGCACAAGCTTCGCCGGAATGAAGGCCGCTCGGGTGAAGCAGGCCGCGAAGCTGCCCGGCGCCAGTGGACCCAAAATTTTTTCTGCACGCCGCGACCCTTTTTGCCGAATCCGCCTCTCTTATGGTCAAGAAGGCGATGGTGCGTGTCGACCAGACTCTCTTCGCAGCGGCGCAAGCCGGGGACCGGGCGGCCCTGGAGCGGCTCTTGGCCCAGCTCCGGCCCGATATCCAGCGCTACGCGCGCATTCAGTGCCATGCCTCGTCGTCGGTGGAGGACGTCGTGCAGGAAGCCCTGATTATCCTCTACCGGCGCGTGGGCGACATCCGCAGCCCCGCGGCCCTCGGCGCCTGGCTGGTGAAGGTCGTCGCGCGGCTTTGCGCGCTGCCCATGCTCATGCTGATGCGCAGCGTGGAAGAGCTGAAGACCGTCGAGGACTCGCAGCGCTTCGCCCACATGCCCGCGGATCGGTTGCGCATGGAATTGGCGCGCGCGCTCGCATCCCTGGCGGACAATCATCGCGAGATCATCCTCCTGCGCGATCTTCAGGAACTTACCATGAGCGAAATCGCGCGTCGCTTGGGCCTGTCGAGCGAGGCAGCCAAGAGCTTGCTGCGCCGCGCGCGCGCCGCGGCCCGTGCACAACTCATGGAGAGCGCGCCATGACCGCCGCGTGCATCGCGCCGCGCCGCGCGCTGCTGACTTGGCTGGCGCGCGGTCTCGCGGGCGTCGCGCTTTTGGCCCTCGCAATCTGGGCGCAAGCGCCGGTCATCGTCATCCCCGCGCTTCTCCTCGCGCTTGTCGCGTTCGGAGGCTGCCCGATGTGCTGGACCTACGGCTTCGTCCAGCGCGCCTCGCGCACGCTGAGCAAGGAAACGCCATGACAGACGCCGCCGCCGCGACACTGAAGACTGCAACTCCGAAAGTCGGCAAGACCTTGGCGATCGCCGTTCTGATGGGGATAGCCATCGCCACGATCGGCCTCTTACCCTGGGTCGCATTGATACGCATGAATGCGCGCGTCGAGCCGGAGCTGCCCTGGGCCGCCGCAACGACCGTCTGCTGGCTGGTGGTAATGCTCCTGTGGCTTGGCGGCGCCGGCTGGCCGCGCCGCGCCGCTGCATTCCGGCGCCTTCACCTGCGCTTGTGGCGGCCCGAACCCGGCGCATGGTCGGGCTCAAAGCTCGCCTCCATCCTCGGCCTCATCGGCGCGATGGCGGCGCTCAACGTGCTTTGGGTGCTGATGTCTTCGGGGCAGGCCCCCGCCGACCTCAGCGAATATCCCACGCCCGCAATCTCAATATCGATCCTGATCGTGGGCCCGATGGTCGCCGGCGTCGTCGAAGAGGCCGCTTTCCGGGGCTACATGCAGAGGCATTTGGAGCGCATCGGTCCGACCTTCGCAATCCTGGCGACCAGCACGGTGTTCACGCTGGCGCACGCCACGCACGGTCTCAACTATTTGCTCGCCGTCGCGCCGGGCTTCTTCCTGGCGTCGGTGGTGTACGGCTATTTGGCGCTGAAGTCCGGTTCGATCCTCCCCGGCATGGTGCTGCATTTCCTCGGCGACCTCTCCTATGCCTATTTCGTGCTGCTTGGGGGCGAGCCGGCGCGCTTGTTTGCGAACTAGTCGATCTCGCGCGCGCGTTTGCGTCCAGCGACTCTCGAAGTTCAAGCGCCCCGACCAAGAAGTCACTGATTCCATCAGCATTTGCTGGAAGCAATCGCACCGACTTTGAATTTCGTCGCGAAGTTCGGGCGATCTTGGATGCGAAACGCCGGATGGCCTCGACCTCGGTTGCCCACCGTTCCATAGAACTGAAATTCACTTGGATTTGCCGCCGATTGACGCTCCCAGGTGCGCCGCCATCGCAAGCAGCGAGAAAGAGCAGACCCAGCACGATTCCACGGTGCGGCTTCATCGCGAACTCCCTAGTGTGATGGTTGCGTTATTGGGCGCCAACGGCGATGCAACCGGAAGACCTCGAACTCCTCCTCCGCCAGCGCCCGCCCGCCGCCGTCGCACGCACAACGAACCCCCTCCCCGAGAGGGGAGGGGGTAGGGGGTGGGGTGAAGCGCCGTCAAACGTGAGCGCGCACCGACCTTGGACCGCCGGCGTCCTCGCCGGCACGCAGTGTTCGAACTTGCGCCGATGCCTAAACGCTAGCAGCCCGCTGCCGGCGGGGACGCCGGCGGTCCAAGAATTGGCATCTCGACTCGCTAACAGCTGTGCTTCGCCCCACCTCCCAATCCCCTCCTCTCAAGAGGAGGGGGAGTCGTGAGCGCTACTTTCGAAACGTTGCTCCGATCCAAGCTCGATCCCCTCGACGCGATCGCGCGCGAGACGGCGCGCACGCGCAGCGACAACGATCTGAATCCCGGCTTCGACAATCATCCCGAACGGCGTCCGGCCGCCGTGCTCGCGCCGATCGTCAAGCGCGCCGGCGGCTGGACCATGCTGTTCACCGAGCGCTCTGTGGAAACCCCCGCCCATCCGGGGCAAATCTCATTCCCCGGCGGACGCGTGCAGGAAAATGACGCGAGTGCGGTCGAGACGGCCTTGCGCGAGACCTTCGAAGAGATCGGCCTCGCGCGCCGCTTCATCGAACCGCTCGGCGCCTGGGACCGCTACGACACCATCACCGGCTATCGCGTGACCCCGATCGCGGCGCTGGTCGAACCCGGCTTCGAATTGCACCTCGATCCGCGCGAAGTGGCGAGCGTGTTCGAAGCGCCGCTCGCTTTCCTGATGGATCCCGCCAACCACCAAGTCCGGCAAGCCCAATGGCAAGGCCGCACGCGCTACTATTACGTGATGCCGTACGAAGGCCATAACATCTGGGGCGCCACCGCCGGCATGGTGCGCGCGCTGTGGGAGCGGCTGTACATCTAACGAAGCAGCCGCGAACAGGAGCGCCGCGAAACCAGGGCCGCGGACTCGCGCGCTCACATGTGCAGCGGATCGATCACTTCTAGAAACCGGAATTGATTGAAGTCGGTATCGCGCGTGCAGATGCGCCGGATGCCATGCTCGCGCATTAAGATGGCCGTGTGAGCGTCGTGCAGCAAATTGCCCGCAATGTGCGGAAGTTCGCCGAACACGTCCGTCGCCACATCTGCATGGCGAGCGCCGGCAACGAGCACGGAAAGGCTTGGTGATGCGAAGAGAGCCGAGACGAAAGCCCAAGCATCACCAGCGCTGCATGGTCGTCGCATCACGCGCGGATGAGTCATTACGCGCAGAAACTCGTAGACGATCGGCCAAGTCGTGTACCACGCGTCCGGGCGCGCGCGCTGATGCTCGATCCAGTCGCGGCAAGGCTTGTGAAACGGAGAGTCCGCGTCGGCAGCGTAGATCAGCACATTGGTGTCTACGACGATCACCGCGAACTATCTTCCATCACCTCGTAAAGCGCCTCGCGATTGGCGACATTGACGAAGGCGCCGCCGCTCCGGAAAGAGGGCAGTGGCGGAAGCGCCTTTGTGCGCCGCGGCGAGCGCAGAAAAAGACGCAGCGCCGTTTCGACAAGCTCGGACATCGTCCGACCCTGCCGCGCGGCTTCGCGCTTGAGCTCGGTCATGATGCCGTCGTCAATGTTTAGGGTGGTTTTCATATATGGCTAGCCATACCAACAATATGGCTATATTGCAAGGCGAATGCTCCTGGTAGCGCCTGTTCTGCGGGGTAACGGTGGCGTAGTGCGGTCGCTGTGGGAGGCTTTATGGCTATGTGGCGCGTAGGGCTCCTGGGAGGATGGCATGATCTTGCGATCTCTGGCGTCTGCCTTGATCATTCTTGCAGGCGCATGCGCGCAGACCCGGAACGCTGCGCAACACACTCTCGCAAGCGAGCCGTGGCTACAGACGCGGTCTACGTTACCAGATGGCGGTCCGCCCGTAGACGCCGATGGCCTTTTTGACGGTGTCGGCTCGTGCCCGGGCGAAGGCTGCGAACTCGTGGCCTGGCACATCATGCGCGAGCCGGTGCCGCTCTACGCGCAGCCAAATCGCACTGCTGCGGTCGTCGCGACGCTCTCCGCCGGGGAGTGGGTGCATGCGATCGAGAGCGTGCATCGGTGGCGGCCGTCGCGCGGCGTCGTGGTGGCCGACGTGGAAGGCGTGCAGAGCGCGGGAACGCCGTTGGCGGTCGGCGATGTCGTCTACACCATCGATTATGAAGGCGAGGGTTTCGTCACGCTGTGGCGTCGTGGCGAAACACATTCTTGGTACGATCCCGGCGGCGCCGGTGTTGTCGATGGCATTCGCTGGGAGATCCCCGATGAAGCACAATTTGCCGCCGATCGTGCCGCTGGGGCCGGCTGGTGGATACAAATGCGCCGCGAGAACGGTCAGGTTGGCTGGCTGCTCGGCGAACACCTGACCTGCTATGCCCGCGACCTGAGCGATGAATGCAGAGAGCGGAATCCGCAGTGAAGCAATTCTGCGCCGCCGGTTGCGCGCTAAAGCTCGTATGGTGCACAGTTACCGTTCAGATCGGGTTTGCTAGCGTTTGAGTCGCTGGCGCGTCCGTGCCGGAACCCCGGGGGAAACATGCATATCCGGCTCACCTTGGTGGCTCTGTTTGCAGCGCTTGCGCTTGCGTTCGCCCCCGCTGACGCGAAGGCGCAGGAGGACCCGCTCTCCGCATATTGTCCCGCCTGGGAAATTTCGCCGCCGTGCCAGGCATTGAGACAGAACGCGGCGCCGGTGACGGTTTCGTTTCCCGTCCCGGAGCCTTTTCGCGACTGCGACGATTGCCCGTCCATGGTCTGGATTCCTGAGCAATCGTTCGCGGTGAGCCAATACGAAATAAGCTTCACGCAGTGGACCGCGTGCGTGGAGCAGGGCGGCTGCAACGGCTACATGCCAGACAACGAAGGCTGGGGCGGCTGGATCGAATCTCAATACGCAGAACTGCCTGTGTTCAATGTGAGTTGGGATCAGGCTCAGGCGTACGTGCGCTGGCTGAGCGTAAAGACCGGTCGCCGCTATCGGCTGCTGACGACTGAAGAGTGGGCCTTCGCAGCATTTCCGGGTGGCCGGCAGCAGAATTACTATTGGGGCAACGAAACCCCGGTCTGCGATCGCGGCGCCCGCAATGGCGTCGCCTACCATGACGAGTGCTGGCCGGTAGGGCCGAGACGGGTCGGCACGTTCCAGCCAAACGCCTTCGGGCTCTACGACATGATCGGCAATGTCGGCGAGTGGCTCGAGGAGGAATATGCGCCGGGCGATCCGCGCCGCGCCATCATCGGCTCGTCTTGGCGGTCGGATTTGCCGAGTCTCGGCGGCCGCGGCGGCGGGCGCCGTCACGAGCGCGGCGATGACACCGGCATCCGCGTGGCGCGCGATCGCTAGCGCCGGCCACTTCATATAGCGCGCAACCACAGGCATGGTGTGCGCCGGATGAAAATTTGCGCGAACCTTGACATCAGTCGACTCCCCGCCCCCCTGCGGGGCGGGGTTGGGGGTGGGGGCAACGGCGGTATTCTCTCCGGAGAAGCTGCCGCCCGTACCCCCAGCCCTCCCCTGCAAGGGGGGAGGGAGTGGCCATATCTGGCGCGCTGTTTGTCATGACGTCGAACATCACCCACGCCGCCTGGCTGAAGGCCAAAGAGACTCAGAAGCTGATCGCAGCACTCGAAGCCGCGCGCGCGGGCGGGTCGCGCTTTGTCGGCGGCTGCGTGCGCAACACGCTGATGGGCGTCGGGGTCGAGGATATCGATGTCGCCACCCAGATCACGCCGGATCGCGTCACCGCGATCGCCGAAGCCGCCGGCTTTGCCGCGCACCCGACCGGCATCGAGCACGGCACCGTCACCGTTGTCGTCGATCACAAACCGTTCGAAGTCACGACGCTGCGCCGCGACGTCAGCACCGACGGCCGCCGCGCCACCGTCGCCTTCACTGAAAGCTGGGCGGAGGACGCCGCCCGCCGCGATTTCCGCATGAACGCGCTTTATGCCGACGCTGACGGTCAGATCCACGATCCGACCGGCGGCGGTCTCGATGACGCGCGCGCCGGCCGCGTCATCTTCATCGGCGACGCGGCGACGCGCATCAAAGAGGATTATCTCCGCATCCTGCGTTTCTTCCGTTTCAACGCCTGGTACGCACGCGGCCCGCTCGATCCCAAGGGGCTCGACGCCTGCGCCGATCTCGTCGCCGGCCTCGACTCGCTGTCGGTCGAGCGGGTCTGGAGCGAAACCCGGAAGCTGCTCGGGGCGCCCGATCCGCGCGCGGCCTGGGAAGGCATGAACGCCATCGAAGTCCGCGCCCGCGCCTTGCCGGAACTCGACAACCATCCGCGCCTGCGGGCGCTGATGGATCTCGAAGCCGATCTGATGCTGCCGGTCGATCCGCTGACCCGCGTCGCCGCCGGACTCGAGGATCAGGAGGGCGCCAAGGCGCTGGCGCGCCGCCTCAAGCTTTCGAACGAAGAACGCGATCGTCTCGTCGCCGCCCTCGGTGAAGAGGTGAAGATCACGTCGTACATGTCGCTCAAGGAAATGCGCCGCGCCATCTACAGACTCGGCAACGAAGCTTTCGGCGATCGTGTCATGCTCGCATGGGCGGGCGCTGGCGGCGACAAAGCCCAGCAATGGCGCGCCTTGTTGGCGCACGCAAAGATGTGGGCGCCGCCGAAACTGCCGCTCAGCGGCGACGAAGTCATGGCGGCAGGCGTGCCCGCCGGGCCGAAAGTCGGCGCCGTCATCCGCGAAGTCGAAGCCTGGTGGATCGACGCCGATTTTCCCGACGACAAGCTCAGCGTGATCGAGCGGCTGAAAGCCGTCGCGCAGGGGTTGAGTTAGTTTTTCGAAAGTAGGAGCGCGTCGCCTCCGGCGACGCATGCGCGGCCGGCGGCCGCGCGCTCCCAGTTTCTCAAGCCTCAGCCACGATACCTTTGCGAAGGCGCGGCACCTCCAACTTGCGTATCCACTTCCGCGCCGGCTCTTCGATTAAGAGATACGCCGCCGCCGAGGCCGCAATGCACGCCACGAACACGCCCACCATCGCGCCCACCCGTAACGCGAGATCGGAGTTCTCCGTCACGCCCATGCGTTCCAGCGCATGAAACCAGACGATGTCGATCGGCAGGTGGATCATGTAGAGCGCGTAGCTCGCCGCACCCAGGAACACGAACACCCGCCCGCTCATCGGCGCATCGACGCCATGACGTGAGGTTTCCGCCAAACCGTAAAGCAAACCGGCGAGCCCGAACCAGACCAGGCCCTCCCACCAGCCCAGCGTTGTCACGGCGATGACCCAGCCTGCGCTCACCGCGACGATCGGCCAGGCCCAGCTCTTCGGCGCCGCGTGCTCACGCCCGAACGCATAGAGCGCCACGCCCAGCAGGAACGAAGGCAGAATGCGCAGCGCGCCGATCTGGGCGGTCATCTGCGAAAAGTCGCGCCCGACCCACCCTAGCACCTGATGCAGATTCGAAAGCGCCCAGAAGCTCGCGACGCACAGCGCCAGCGCTAACAGCGCAAACGCCCCGGACCAGCGCTTCGTCTTTAGCACGAGCCCCGCCACCAATGGAAAAAGCAGATACGCCGCCCATTCCGCACTGATCGACCAGCTCGGGAAATTCCAGCCCACGGCTTGGGTCGTCCCCCAAGCATGCACCATGAGCAGGTGCGCCGGCAGATCGCTCCACTTGAATGCGTCCGGCGAGCCGACGCCTGCTCCCATCGCGGTCGCGCCGGCGAACAGCACGATCATCGCCGCCAAAGCCGCGAGGTGCATCGGGTAAACCCGCGCAATCCGGTTCTTCAGGAAGCCGCCATAGCCAAACCGGCCGCCCTCGAGGCTCGTCAGATAGACGTGCGCCAGGATGAAGCCGGACAGGGTGAAGAAGAGGTCGACCCCGAGATAGCCGTCGGCGACCAGCCCAAACTGACCCATTTGAAGGCCGAGATGGTCCTTGAAATGATACAAGAGCACCCAGAAGGCTGCGATGAATCGCAATGAAGTCAGTGGCTTAAGGTCTTGGGGGTAGGCGAGTTGGGGCATGGCCGTTCGGCTGACGCAAGAAAAAGGCCGGGTTGACCTTGTTATAACGCACGTTATAACTTAGATTGATCCGGCCATGACCGACGAAACCAAAAAGCCCCACGGCGTCAGCGATGTCGAAACCCCGTTCGAGGCGGACAAGCCCGCCGCGAAGGCGGCCGGCCGCACGCTCAAGGTCCGCAGAATCGGCAATTCCCTGGGCGTCGTCCTGCCCAAGGAGGTGCTGGCGAAACTCAAGGTCGGCGAAGGCGACGAACTCAGCGTCAGCGATGCGTTGCAGGGCGTGACGCTGCGGGCGGCGGATGAGGACACCGCAGAGCTGATGAAGCTCGCGGAGGACATCATGCGCAAGCGCCGGCGGGTGCTTAAGGCGCTGGCGCAATGACGGAGCCGCGCTGGCTTCCGGAGGACCTCATGCTCGATATCCATAACCGCCAACTCGCAGAGCATGGCGGCGGCGCGGGCGTTCGAGATGAGGGGCTGCTGGAGTCTGCCCAGGCGCGGCCGCAGAACTTCTTCGCCTATGGCGAGAGCGATATTGCTGCGCTCGCTGGCGCATATGCTTTCGGCATCGCCAAGAACCATCCCTTCGTCGACGGCAACAAGCGCACCGCGTTCGTTGCTTGCGAACTCTTCCTCGCCGCCAACGGCTACGACCTCACGGCGTCTGACGAAGAGTGCTTGGCGATGATGCTTGGCCTGGCCGCCGGCGAAATCGGCGAAGCCGAGTTCGCGGCGTGGCTGCGCGATAACGTGCAGCCACGCTAGCGGCTCAAGGCCATTTCGCCACTGGCGGCATCGAACTCAGAATGCTCTCGACATTGCCGCCGGTTTTCAGCCCGAACGTGGTGCCGCGATCGTAGAGCAAGTTGAACTCAACATAGCGGCCGCGCTGGACCAGCTGTTCTTCGCGATCTGCATCCGTCCAGGGCTGATGCATGCGCTGGCGCAGAATGGGCGGATATGCGCGCAGAAACGCGCGCCCGACATCCTGCGTAAACGCAAAGTCGCGATCCCAATCGCCGCTATTGTGGTGATCGTAGAAAATGCCGCCGACGCCGCGCGGTTCGCCGCGATGCGGCAGCCAGAAATACTCATCCGCCCAGTTCCTGTAGCGCGCATAGAGTCCGGCTTCATGCTTCTCGCACGCCTCGCGGTAAGGCGCATGAAACGTCCGCGCGTCTTCGCTGGTTTCGTCGCGCTGATACGCCTGCGTCGGGTTGAGATCGCCGCCGCCGCCAAACCACCATTCGGTCGTTGCGATATGGCGCGTGTTCATGTGCGCGGCGGGGCAGTGCGGGTTGCGTAGGTGCGCGATCAATGAAATGCCGCTCGCCCAAAAGCGCGGATCGTCGGCGGCGCCGCGCACGTTCTTGGCGAAGTCGGGCGAGAACTCGCCATGCACTGTGCTCACATGCACGCCGGCTTTCTCGAAGAACCGCCCGCGCATCATCCCGGCCACGCCGCCGCCTTGGTCGCTCGCGCCGTCGCCCCGCCGCCACGGCGTCAGCGCGAAGCGTCCCGGCGCGCCCGGATAGAGCGCCTCCGGGGCCTCATCCTCCAGGGCTTCGAACGCCGCGCAGATCTGGTCGCGCAGCGTTTCGAACCAAGCCTTCGCCCGCGCCTTGCGTTGGTCCGTCACGTCAGAATTTCTCCCATGCCCCGGTTTGCCGCATCGCCTCGGTCAGTACTATCGCCGCGGCGGTCACCACGTTGAGCGAACGCAGCCCCCGCAGCATCGGCACCCGCACGCTCGCCTGCGCCGCCGCATAGAGTTCGCCCGGCGAGCCGGCGCTCTCGCGGCCCAAGAGCAGAGTGTCGCCTGTGGAAAACGCGAAGTCCTGAAAAGGCATGGCGCCATCGGTCTCCACCAGCACCAGCCTGCCGCCCTCACGTTCCGGCGCCGAACGAAACGTCGCGAAGTTCGCGTGGCGGCTCACCTTGGCCTTGTCGCCATAGTCCAATGCCGCACGTTTCATCGCCGCGTCCGTCAGCGGAAAGCCGCACGGCTCGATGACGTCCAGACCGACGCCCAGGCACGCGCAGAGGCGAAGTGCCGCGCCGAGATTCTGCGGGATGTCAGGTTGATAGAGAGCGAGCCGCACGTTATGGCCTCCGGCGCCGGAGAATCGGGGCAGAATCGGGGAATCGATCGGAGCGCATGCGGCGACCCGCCGCGCGCTGACGACCCCCGATTAGCCTAGCTTCGCCGGCGAACCAAGGCCGGGAGATCGAAGGCGGTGGCTGAAGCAGCAGTGAACAACGCGCACGGCGAGGGGGAAACCACCCGGCGCGACTTCATTTACATCGCCGGCGCGGCGGCTGCGACCGTTGGAGTCGCGGCGACGGTCTGGCCCTTCGTCGATCAGATGAATCCAGCTGCTGACACCCGGGCGATGTCCACCACCGACGTCGATCTCACTGCGGTGATGGAAGGTCAGCAAATCAAGGTGATGTGGCAGGGCAAGCCGGTGTTCGTGCGCCATCGCACCGCCGCCGAAATTGCCGCCGCCCAGCGCGATGATTTCGCCGACCTCAAGGATCCGCAAAGCGACGCCGAGCGCATCCAGCAGTCCGATGGCCAAGCCGGCCAGCCGGCGTGGCTCATCCTGCAAGCCAATTGCACCCATCTCGGCTGCGTGCCGCTGCCCTCTTACGATCCCGGCTATCGCGGCCAATTCGGCGGCTGGTTCTGCCCCTGCCATGGCTCGGACTTCGACACCTCCGGCCGCATTCGCCGCGGACCGGCGCCGATCAATCTTCTGGTCGCGCCGTACGTCTTCTCCGGCCCTACCGCCATTCGCATCGGCTAAGTTTGGAGCGCGCCAAGTGAGCGGACCTTCGACCTACGAGCCGAAATCGGCCTTTACGCGCTGGCTCGACAAGCGCCTGCCGATCGTGCGGCTCACCCATGACAGCTTCGTCGCCTACCCGACGCCGCGGAACCTCAACTATTGGTGGACGTTCGGCGCCATGCTGTCGCTCTGCCTGATTGTGCAGATCGTCACCGGCGTGGTGCTCGCCATGCACTACGTGCCGCATATCAACATGGCGTTCGCTTCGGTGCAGCGGATCGAGCGCGACGTGCCGTTCGGCTGGCTCATTCAGAACATGCACGCCGTCGGCGCTTCGATGTTCTTCCTCGCCGTCTACATCCACATGTTCCGCGGCATCTATTACGGCTCCTACAAGGCCCCGCGCGAACTGCTCTGGATTCTGGGCTGCGTGATTTATCTGTTGATGGTCGCCACCGCCTTCCTCGGCTATTCATTGCCCTGGGGGCAGATGAGCTTCTGGGCCGCCACCGTGATCACCAACCTGATCGGGGCGCTGCCGCTGATCGGCGAGAGCATCCGGAACTGGCTGATGGGCGGTTTCTCGATCGACCAGCCGACGCTCAACCGCTTCTTCTCGCTCCACTACCTGCTGCCGTTCGTGATCGCCGGCGTCGTCGCGCTGCACGTCTGGGCGCTGCACGAAGCGGGGCAGAACAACCCGGCCGGCGTCGATGTGAAGTCGAAGGACGACACGGTTCCGTTCACGCCGCACGCCACCATCAAGGACCTGTTCGCGACGACGCTGTTCGTCGTTCTGTGGGCGGTGTTCGTATTCTATATGCCGGACGCGCTCGGCCACGCCGACAACTTCATCCCGGCCAATCCGCTGCAGACGCCGCCGGAAATCGTGCCTGAATGGTATCTGCTGCCGTTCTACGCGATCCTGCGCGCGTTCGATTTCAACATCGGACCGATCGATTCCAAGCTCGCCGGCGTGCTGGCGATGTTCGCCTCCATCGGCATCCTGTTCCTGCTGCCATGGCTCGACACCTCGCGCGTGCGCTCGATGCGCTATCGCCCGATCGCGCGTCAGTTCTTCATCATCTTCGTGGTGGTCTGCGTGGCGCTCGGTTGGTGCGGCGGCCAAAACCCCAGCACAGTGATGCTGAAGGCCGGTCCGTTCGCGGCGACGCTGAATTGGGTGCAAGGCGGCCAAGTTACCGAGCGTGCGATCGACGCCGCCGGCGCCTCGCAATGGGGCGCAGCCTCGGACGCCGCCGTGGCCGCGCTCCGCGGCGAGGGCGCGACGATGACGGCGGTCACCCGCACGGGCGCCTCCGACGGTTTGGTGCGCGGCGTGATGGGCGGGGCGCCGCAGTCGCGCACCGTCGAAGCGCAAACCGCCGACGAACTGGAAGCGGCCGTCAACGAAGTAAAGCAGGAGGTCGGCCAGAACGCGCCCTTCTTCTCGGTCGAACGCCGCATGCCGGCGCGCTTTACGGTGACCAATTTCGCGCAGCTGCTGACGCTCTATTACTTCCTGTTCTTCATCGTGATCCTGCCGATCCTCGGTTTGCGCGAGCGGCCAGAGCGCGTGCCGGACACCATCGCCAAGCCGGTTCTGGCCGAAGCGGGAGCTCCCTGATGTTGCGCGCACTTTCTGCGGCTGCGGCCATGATCGTTGCCGGTTTGGGCGTCGCATTGGCGGCGGGCGAGGCCGAGCACCCGGAAAACCACCCGTTCAGTTTCGAAAGTCCGGTCGGCTCGTACGACATGGCGGCCGTGCAGCGCGGCTTTCAGGTCTATCAATCGGTCTGCGCGAACTGCCATTCGATGGACCATCTTTCCTATCGCCATTTGGGCCAGGAGGGCGGTCCGTTTGCCCTCTACATGGCGCGCAATCACGAGACCGGCGAGATGGAGCCGCATGTCGGCAAGCCCGCGCACGGCGGCACGTTCGTCGAGGTCACCGAAAACCCCTATGTCCGCGGCATCGCTGCCGCGGCGATGATCAGCGATATCGACCCCAGTTCGGGTCAGCCGGCCGATCGTCCCGGGCGCATCTCCGATCGCTTCCGCCGCCCGTTCCCGAACGAGATCGCGGCGCGTGCGAGCAATGGCGGCGCCTATCCGCCCGATCTTTCGGTGATCACATCGGCTCGTCACGGCGGCGCCGATTACGTGCGTTCGCTGCTCAATGGCTATAACGGCGAGACCAGCGGAACCCTGCATCACAACCGCTACTTTCCGGGCGGCTGGATCGCTATGGCGCCGCCCTTGCGCGAGGGCTTGGTGGCCTATGCCGATGGTTCGCCGCAAACGGTCGAGCAGTACGCCACCGACGTTGCGACCTTCCTGCAATGGTCGGCTGACCCGCACATGGAGGAGCGCAAGCGCATGGGCTTGGTCGTGCTTGCGTTTCTGGTCGCACTCGCCGGTCTGCTCTACCTCGCCTACAAGCAAGTCTGGCGCGGCGAGAGCCACTAGCGCGCGCATAGCGAAATAGCGAATAGGGACCCATTCGCTATTCGCACTTATGCATCCGCTGCCGCACCCGCCGGCATCTCCTGCGCATACAGGGAGTGCTCGGTCCATGGCTGGCGAACGTACGCGCAAGAGCGCGGCCCCTATCGCTGCGCTGAGCTACGCGCTGCTCTGGGGAGGCTCGACCGCGTACCTCTACGCCACTGGCGGAGACTGGAGCTCCGGCGTCTTCATTCTCGCCATCTTCGGCCTTGCACTCACCGGCGTCGCTTTGCTGCTGACGCGCGGCGCCAACGCACCCCGCATCGAAGTCAAGCGCCCAGGGGCCGAAAGTTTCGCCGTGCTCGCTTATCTCGCCTTTTATGCCCTCGCCTTCACCGGCTTCGGCATGAGCTGGGCGCGTCAGGCGTTTCCACCGGGGCCGGAGCAGGAGAGCCTGGTGCTCGGCCTCAAACTGCTCATGCACGTGGTGCTGCCGGCGATCCTGATCATGGTCCTCGGCGCCAGGCTTGCGCCCATCACACAAGCAGGTCTCGACGGGCGCAAGTTCTGGCGCACGCTGATCGTGATGGGCCTGCTCATTTTGGGCCTTGTCTGCGTCATCACGCCGAGCCTGAAACAGATCTCCGGCATACCGCCGACGTTCGAGACCATGATCTGGGCGCTGCCGCTCGGTTATCTCTGGATGACGCTCGAAGCCGGCGTGACCGAGGAATTTCTGTTCCGCGCTGTGGCTCAGACGCGCTTCACCGCCTGGCTCAACTCCGCCTGGGCTGGAATCATCCTCACTTCCGTCATCTTCGCTCTGGTCCACGCGCCCGGATTGTTCCTGCGCGGCGGCCCCGGCGTCGATGGCTGGTCGACCGATCCGCTTCAAGTCATCGCCCACACCATCGCCGTACTTTCGCCGGTCGGCCTGTTGTTCGGCTTGCTCTATGCGCGCACAAAGTCTCTGCTCTTGGTCATTCTGCTGCACGGTCTGGTCGACTGGCTGCCGAACCTGGCCGAGTTCGTAGCAACCTGGACCTGAGATGAGCGAAGCCAAACCGCGCGGCCCTGTCGCGATCGAGAGCGTGCCTTGGACCGAGTTCAGCGAGGGCGTGCGCTTTGCGCTGCGTTTCCGCGTTCTGTCCGATACCGGTGGCGAGGACAAACGCAGGATCGGCGTCTCCTACGAAGAGCTGCCGCCGAAGAAGCAGAGCGTGCCGTTTCACTATCACCTGATCGAGGAAGAACACATCGTCGCGCTCGAAGGCGAGTGCACTTTGCGCCTGGGCGAGGAGCGCTACACGCTGAGGGCCGGGGACTATGTCGGCTTTCCCGCCGGCCAGCGCGCCGGCCATTGCCTCATCAACGAAACCGACAGGCCGTTCCGCTTCATCATGATCGGCGACCACGCGCCGAACGAAGTCGCTGTCTATCCTGACTCGAACAAGATCATGGTCCGCGGTCTCGATCGCGCCATTCTGCGCGACGAGAACCGCTTAAGCTATGTCGACGGCGAACGCGCCGACGAAGCGATCGGATGATTACGGCGCGCCCCCTGCGACCGTCGCGCCGCCGGCCCGCGCGGCTTCCAGCGCGTTCAATGTGCGCGTTTCCCCAGCTGGCGCATGCTGGATCACGCCGTTGACGCGCCCTGCGCGGGGTCCACGCCGCGAGGAGATGCGAGTCGTGCGCGCCTCGGCCCCCGATATGCCCAGGTATCGCGCCACATCGATCGTACGCGGCGTCTCGCGCCGGCCCGGATCGGGCACATCGGCGTAGAAGATGTGCTGGCCGATTTGCTGGCGGCCCTGACCGACGCGAGCCCAGCGCGGGCGCACACCGCGCGTGTGATAGAAGAGGGCGCCGCCGGTCGGATCGACCGATTGGCCGCTCAGTACTTCGCGGGCGATGCGCTCGGCGGACGCCCATTCGGCGTCGGTGGCGACGTTCGACGGATCGCGCGCGAGGCGCATCACCGTGGCGCGGTTCGGATCGCGACGGTTCCAGACCGAAAATTGTTTGGGCGAGAGGATCACCGTGCCCAGGTCCTCGCCGAAGCGATCGCCGATGCGGTTGACCATCACATGCGCTACCGCACGCATGCCGGTTTCCCCTTCGCTGCGCGCTTCGCCCCAAACAGTGGCGGCAAGCAGGCGCACTTCGGTCTCGTCGAGCGCCACCTCGGGAACATCCACCGGGGTCACGTCGGAGAAAGATGCAGTTTGCTCCGGAACGAATCCGGCGATCGCCCGTTCGCCACTCACGACTTCGGCCAGCGCGTCGGGATACATCGCGAAGTTCAACGCGGCGGCCATGATCAGAACGGTGCTCGCGCTTACGGCGTGCACGGTATGCTTGATCGTGCTCACGGCGGCGTGAGCGCGGTGGTTGACTTTGTTCGGACGCGACAGTCCGACCCAGCGAGCGGCCATCTTGGTCTCTCTACAGCGCGCGGCGCTGCCGAGGGCGGCGCCGTGGTTGATGAAAAAGTTTGGATGTGGACCCGCTCGCAGCACGTGCGGACACGGTGTGTGTTCTACTTGTTCACAGGGCGAGAATTAGGCCAGCGCGCGGCGAACACCGGCTAAAACGGCCTAGTACTTCTTGCTTGTCTGTCAGAAACGGCCCTGGACAAAACTCGACAAGCAAAGTTCCGATTACCGCCAGTTTAGAATCTGGCCGGCGCGGCGCTTCATTTGCGATTCAGCTTCGGCGCCGGTCTGCCGCTGCGGCAATGCTGCACGAACACTCAAAGCCGGCTCCCAAGCAAAAGGCCCCGCCCAACGGGCGGGGCCTTGCGCCTGCAGTGAACGCAGCTCAGCGCACTTCGTTCTGGCTTTTCACGATCTTGCCGACGAGTCCGTATGCTTTCGCTTCGTCCGCCAGCATCCAGTAATCGCGATCGATGTCGCGCTTGATCTTGTCGACCGGCTGGCCGGTCGCATCCGCGAAGATGCGGTTCAGCCGCTCGCGCATGCGCAGAATCTCGCGCGCCTGGATTTCGACGTCGCTGGCCATGCCGCCGACGCCGCCGCGCGGTTCGTGCAGCAGGAAACGCGTGTTCGGCAGGCAGAAGCGGTTCTCGCGCTGGGCGGCGCAATAGATCAGCGCGCCGGCGCTGGCGACCCAGCCCGTCCCCAGCATCTTCACCGGCGCATTGATGAACTTGATCACGTCATGGATCATATCGCCGCTTTCGACATGGCCGCCCGGCGAAGAGATCACGAACGTGATCGGATGGGCGTTTTGCGCCGCCAACGCAAACAGTCGCTCGGTCACCCGTCGCGCCTGGATGTCGTTGACTTCGCCGGTCAGCATCACGACGCGCGCGTCGAACAGCGCCTTTTCGATGACGTCTGGAGCATTGCGGCCATCCGCCGGGTTCTTGTTCTTGTCGTCGTCTTCGTCGTCGAGGCGGGTCATGAAACGGGCTCCTGTCGTCGCCGAACAGGTAGGCGGGTTCGCCGGCTTTTCCTAGGCCCGTTTATGCGCTGCTCTAACCGCCCAGAACGACACGATTTTCTCCGAACTCTCGCAATCCGTCGCCAAGGCCTCCCACACCCGGCAAGCCCCGCTATAACCGCCCCAAAAGGGGGCGTCCCAATGCTGGACAAAGAGCTTAGCCTGCGCGCGCTGATCCTGGGCGCGGTGATCGCCATCGTCTTCACCGCCGCCAACGTTTATCTCGGCTTGCGCGTCGGCATCACCATCGCCTCGTCGATCCCGGCCGCCGTCATCTCGATGGGCGTTTTCCGGCTCTTCAACACCGGCTCGATCCGCGAGAACAACATCGTCCAGACCGTGGCCTCCGCCGGGGGCACGCTTTCGGCGATCATCTTCGTGCTGCCTGGCCTGGTCATGATCGGCTATTGGCGGGGCTTCGATTTCTGGACCACCTTCCTGATCTGCGCGCTCGGCGGCACGCTCGGCGTGCTGTTTTCGATCCCGCTGCGACGTGCGCTGGTGGTCAATTCGCCGCTGCCGTTTCCCGAAGGCCGCGCCGCCGCCGAAGTGCTGAAAGTCGGCGCCACCGGCGATGAGGCGCCGGCAAACGTGCTGGAACGCAGCAAAGGCCCGCTCATCGTCCTGTTCGGCGCGCTTGTCGCCGCGGGCGCCCAGATCGTCAGCTTCATGGGGCTCGCCGCCGCCACCGTCGCCAACTTCTTCCGCGCCGGCGCCGGCGTCAGCGGCGTCACTGTCGGCTTTTCGCTGGCGCTTGTCGGGGCCGGACATCTGGTCGGCATTTCCGTGGGCATCGCGATGTTGTGCGGGCTACTGATCTCGTGGGCGGTGCTGCTGCCCTATCTCACCGCCGGCATGTCCGGCGAGATTCAGGAAATCGCCGAGACCATTTTCCGCAGCCAAGTCCGCTTTATCGGCGCCGGTACGATCGGCGTCGCCGCGATCTGGAGCTTGGTCAAACTCGTCGGGCCCGTCGCCAAGGGCATCGCCGACACCATGGCCGCGGGCAAGGCCGCCAATACGGGCGCCCATGACGACCGCGACATGCCGATGAGCGCCATCGCGCTGTTGAGCTTCCTCTGCCTCGCCGCCATCGGCACGCTGCTTTTCCTCTTCATCCAGGGCGAGCCGGCCTTGCAGCCCTATACTTGGCCGCTCGTACTCGGCGGCGTCGGCTTCACCGTGATTGTCGGCGCCTTCATCGCCACCGTCGCCGGCTACATGGCCGGCCTCATCGGCGCCTCGAACTCGCCTGTCTCCGGCATCGGCATCTTGGCCATCGTCTCGGGCTCGCTCTTGCTCGCCGTCTTCGCCCAGCCGGTTCTGGGCGCAGGCGCCACGAACGCGCTTGTCGCCTTCGCGCTATTTGCCGTGGCCATGGTGTTCTCCATCGCCACCATCTCCAATGACAATTTGCAGGATTTGAAGACCGGCCAGCTCGTCGGCGCTTCGCCCTGGCGCCAGCAAGTCGCGCTCATCGTCGGCGTCATCGCCGGCGCGCTGGTCATCGGACCGGTGCTCGATTTGTTGAACCATGCCTACGGCTTCCCCGGCGATCCCAACCGCGACGCCATCGCCGCCGAGCCGCTCGGCGCGCCGCAAGCGACGCTGATCTCGACCCTTGCGCGCGGGGTTCTCAACGCCGAACTGCGCTGGGACCTCATCGGCCTCGGCGCCGCCATTGGCGTCGTCGTCTGCTTCATCGACGAAATCCTCGGTTTTCTGAAACTGTTGCGGATTCCGCCGCTCGCCGTCGGCATCGGCATGTATCTGCCGATGGATACGACTCAGCCTGTCATTTTCGGCGCCATAGTCGGCTGGCTCTACGACCGCGCCGTCTCGAGACGCGAGAACGCCGAAATGGCCAAACGCTTCGGCGTACTGCTCGCCTGTGGCTTCATTGTCGGCGAAAGCCTGCTGGGCATATTGAATGCTGGCCTCATCGTCGCCACCAACAACCCGGCGCCGATCGCAATCGTCGGCGAAGACTTCGTTGCGACTTCACGCTGGGTCGGCGCCATTCTCTTCGCGGCGCTGCTTCTCATCAGCTACGCCTGGGTCTCGCGCCAATCGCGGGCGAAATAGCCAAGCAAAACGGCCCCGGTTTTCACCGGGGCCGCATCGTTTCGGCTTTGCGTTACCTCAGTAGTCCGGCCGGCCGACGCGGCGGCGCGCCGGCGTGCGTTCGCGGCGAGGGCGCTCGTCCTGCGCCTGTTCGGCTGGCTGCTCGTCGGCAATTTGCGTTTCCGCGTAAAGCTGGGACAGCGCTTCGAACGTCAGCGTCGTGGTGTAGCTGCCATGCTGCGCCGGGCTCCCGGGCGGCAGCTCGGCGCGGTGGCGCGCAGCGAGAATGTATTGGCCGGGCGCATCGAAGGTGAATGTCGCCCTGCCGTTGGCGTCGGTGGCGACATAGCGGTCGAGTTTGGTTTCCGGATCGCCGGCCGCATAGAGCACGACCGCGCTGTTGGCGAGCGGGGCGCCGTCGAACAGCAATTCGATCTCGAAGCCCTGGTTCGCCAGCACCTGGTTCGGGTGGGTGATCGGGTGAATCGCGAGCCGCCCGATCGGCTGGTCGACCACCGTGCGCGAGGCGGCGCCGCGGGTGACATAGGTGTCGGCGACCGAGATCACCTGGATCGTGGTGGTCTCAGCGCCGGCTGGCGCCGCTTCGCCTGCGGCGAGCCCGCGCCATTGTCCGTTCTCGGCGACGAGCGTGCCGACCGCCCCGGCGACTTCGCCCGTGCTCACCCGGTAAGTTCCGCCGCGGCTCAAATCCGCGTCGAGTTCCGTCGCGCCGCCCGCAGTCACCGCCACGCGGTCGGCCGAGACCGGTTCGCCGGTCGGGTTCAGCACGGTGAGGCCGCTGCCAAGTGCGATCGCCGGTGTGAAGAACTGCGTTGCGTAGGAACCTTCGACCTGGACCTCGCTCTCTGTCACCCAGAACTGTTCCGGCTTGAGATACGAAGTGTACGCAGAAGCGGGCGCTGCGGCCGCTGCAAGAAAGGCCGCCGCCAAAACGTAAGTCTTCATCATCTCGTCTCGCCTGCTGCCGCGGATGTCCGCGCTTGATCCCTCGCCCCTAAGACACAACAGCCCGCGCCGACTTTCAAGTCCGTAACACGGGTGTGATCACCGCGGTCGGCCGTCCAATAAGGCGAGCAGCCCCAGCAGGCTTACCACCGTGAACCATATGTACAGGATGAGCGCGCCGAGACCGGCGACCCAGATCAATACGAACCCGATCAGAATTACAGCAGTAATCCAGCCGATCACGGCGAGAATCGCCAGCCCGATCGTCCACCAGAACGCGGTGAACCAGATGCGCACCTGATATTCGAGGTGCGAGCGCGCGACCGCGGAGGCGCCGTCGCGGCTTGCCAGCGCCACGATCACGCCGAGCAGCGCGAATATGGCGAAACTTGGAATGCTCAAGAGATAGAGCCCATAGACCAGCAGCGCCGCCGAGCGCCCGGTTTGCGCAGCGGGAAGGGGCGTTGTGCTCATCGCGTGTTCACCTCTAGGCTTTGGGCTTCTTCGCCAGGGGATGCTTGGTTTCGACCAGCGTTCTCAGCCGCCCTTCTGCGACATGCGTGTAAATCTGCGTCGTGGCAATGTCGGCGTGGCCGAGTAGCGTCTGCACTGTGCGCAAATCCGCGCCGCCTTCGACCAGATGCGTCGCAAACGCATGCCGGAGCACGTGCGGCGAGACGCGCGCGGGGTCGAGCCCCGCTTTCGCTGCGGCCGCTTCGAGGATTTGCGCCACGCGCCGGCGGGTCAGCTTGCCGTCGGCCGCGCTCGTCGAAGGAAACAGCCAGCGTTGCGCTCTTTCGCGCTGCGCCTCTGCCTTGGGCAACCCAGCCGAGCGGGTTTCCAAATGCGAGGCCAGCGCGCGCAGCGCAGCGCCTCCCAACGCCACCAGCCGCTCCTTGCCGCCCTTGCCTTCGATGATCATGTGATCCTGTCCCGGCCGCGGCGCCGCGCGCAGCGGCAGCGACACCAGTTCGCTTACCCGCAGGCCCGCGCCGTAGAGCAATTCGATCAGCGCCTTGTCGCGCGCATTTTCAGCCACATCGATCAGCGCGCCGATCTCTTCCGGCGACAGCGTCTTCGGCAATTGCCGCGCGCGCTTGGGCGCGTCGAGGCGCGAAGTTGGGTCGTCGGCGCGCACATTGTCGTGCAGCAGAAATCGATAGAACTGTCTCAACGCCGAAATCCGCCGGCGCGCCGTCGCCGCCGAAAGCCCGCGCCGCGTCAGCTGCGCCACATACGCCTCGATGGCTTCGGCGTTCGCGCCGCGCAGGCCGCCGCGCACATGCGCGCGCGCATCGTCGAGATCGCGCGCATAGGCGTCGAGCGTGTTCGCCCGTGCGCCCCGCTCGGCGGAGAGCATTTCCAGGAACGATTCGATCAGGACGGAATCGGACACGGGCGGAAGCTAGCAGCAAAAAGCAGCGACGTCCGCTTTTGCCGATTTCTGCCGCTCATGCAGGCTCCTGTTGCGTCACGCAGTGGGCGCCGCCGCCATTTTCGTAGATGCGGTCGAGATTGAGCATGACAATTTGCCGGTCTGGATAAAGGCGCTCGAAGGCTGCTCGCGCTAGCCTATCGGCGCGCGCGTCGCCGAACTCCGGCGAATACAGCGCGCCGTTGCCAACATAATAGTTTGCGTAGGCGGAGAAGAAGTCGGCGCGCCGCGACCGCACATCGAGCGCGTCCTCGATCTCAACTATTTCAAACGAGCGCCCTCGTGCATCGCGCGCTCGCGCGAGAATGTTCTTGGCCTCCAGCTGGGCGGCGGCATTTTCGCTCGTATCTTCCGGATTGAAGGACATCATCAGCATGCCCGGGCGCACGATCCGAACCGAACCGTCGATATGGCCATCGGTGATGTCCAGCCCCCGCACGCCAGGGACCCAGATCACCGTCTCGACGCCAAGCAGTCGCTTGAGCTCTGCTTCAATGTCATTGCGTGAGAGTCCGGGATTGCGATTGTCGTTCACCCAACAGCTCTCGGTTAGGATGAGAGTCCCGTCGCCATCATACTCTAACCCGCCGCCTTCTCCCACGAGATGGGTTTCAACTGGGATGCAATCTGCGCTCGCCGCGATTGCGCGCGCCACCAGACTATCCTTCGCATGTCCTTGCTTGTCGCCCCAGGCGTTGAAGTTGAGATCGACAGCCGCCTTGTCGCCCGTAGCGGAGCGTACGAATACTGGGCCGCTGTCTCGCGCCCACATATCATCGGTCGCCACGTCAAGCAGTTGGACACGCGCCCCGCATAGCCGCGCCGCAAGCGGGTGAACTGACGCCTCGGCCAGCATGGTGACGGGCTCATGGGCCGCGATGGCTGCAGCGAGTCGCCCGATTGTTTCCTGCACGCTCTCATAATATTCGCCCCGACCGCCGTACGTGGCCGGCGTCGAGGGCCAACACATCCAAGTTCGGGCATGAGGCGCGTCTTCTGCTGGGGCTCGGAACGATTGCAAAGGCGACCTGTTTGGATTGCCGCCGCAGCCTAGCGTCACTGCGCCGAGAGCCAAGCCGAAGTAGCGCCTACGGTTCATTGTCATCGGCTGCAACATGCCAGGCGTTCTCACACACAGGTCATTGTCACGATGGCCAAGTGTAGCGCTAACTCGGCGCGCCGGCCAGTATCGCCTCCGCCGCGATCCGCCGCGCTTCGTTCCAGTTGGCCACCTGAATGCCGACGAACACGCCGATGACGACAATCGCAAAATCGATCGCGATCGCTGTCCATTCCTGCTTGCGAACGTGGCGCAGGCAATGACGCTTAAGCTCCCGCGCAACGGCGTCAAGCCAATGCGGGGTTTTGATCATTCCTCTCGGAGTTTTGTCGGTGCGCTTCGTTTAGGGTATCAACGGTCCTGCTTCAGAGGCGGTCGCCGTGCGCGTTCCGGCGATGCGCCCGGCGGAAGGGCGATAGATGGCTGAAATGGCGCCGAGCGAGGAGTTGCGGGCGTTCTTGTTGCGCCTGTACGCGGCCATTGGCGAGAATGACGCCGACGGTTTGCGCGACATGTTTTCGGCGAGCCCGTGCCTCTTGAACATCGGCACCGATCCGGACGAGTGGTGGACTGGACCTGAGGGGACCGAGCTGCTGATCCGCCAAAATGGAGAGTTGGGCAGGTTCGAAGTGCGCACCGGCGCGCCTGTCGCCTATTGTATCGGAAACGTCGGCTGGATCGCCGATCGCCCGCGCCTGGTGCTGCCGACGGGCGCCGAGATCAGCATCCGGCTCACGCTGGTGCTTGCCATTGAGCGGGGACACTGGCGGATCGTGCAGTGGCATGGCTCGATAGGCGAGAAGGACGAAGTGACGTTCGGGTTATCGCTGACCAAGAGCATCGATAGCATAGAGCGCAGCGTCCGCGACGACCGGCCGGATGTTCGGCCGGCTTCCGCGCCGGACGGCACGGTGACCATTGCCTTCACCGATATCGAGTCTTCGTCCGTCTTGCTTGAGCGGCTCGGCGACGCCGCGTTCATGCGCGTCCTGGCCTGGCACGATGATATTGTGCGCGAGTCGACCGGGCAACAAAACGGCTTCGTCGTGAAGTCGCAAGGCGACGGCTTCATGCTGGCGTTTCCTTCCGCCGCGTTTGCGTTGCGAGCAAGTCTCGTGATGCGCGAGCGGATCAAAGGCGGCTTCGACGGCTTGCCGGTCCGCATCAGGGTGGGACTTCACTCGGGTGAAGCAATCAAGCACGCCGACGACTTTTACGGCAGAACGGTCGTCGTCGCCGCCCGTATCGGCGCGCTGGCGCTCGGCGGTGAGATATTGGCGTCTGACCTGGTTTACGCGCTGGCGCGAGGGCTAGGCACGTTCACATTCGGCGCGCCGCGAGCGGCCGCGCTGAAAGGGTTTGACGGCTCGTGCGATCTTTATCCAGTGCTTGGATGACGAACTCCAATCGCGGAAAATCGCAAGCCGCCCTCGCGACGTCAGCTGGCCGGCGGCGCGCCGGCCAGTATCGCCTCCGCCGCGATCCGCCGCGCTTCATCTTCCAATCCAAGCGCGCGGAGCGCCGCAATGATCTGCGTCAGCGATTGTGCGTCCAGGTGCGCCGGCCCGCCTTGGCCGGCGGCGGCGACTGCGAACAGCGCGCCCTCGCCGACGGCGCGGCGTTCGACCGCCGACGCGAGCGCCGCCAACGTCTCCGCATTGGCGGCCGCGCCGCCTTGCGGCGGATTGGCCGTAAGGAACATCTGCACCGATTCATTCACCGGCGCGCCGAGCGCGGTGAGGATCGCAACGTCGCGCGCAGCGGTGCGCGCTTGTTGGCGCGCGCTGCGATCGATCCGCCTTTGCAGCACCATCGCCTCCGCATTGAGATGAGCGCCGGTGAGCGCCGCCAGCCCAGCCTCCAGCGGCGCCAGCACGATTTCATCGGCCCCCGCTTGCCGCGCGTCGCCAACGAGGCGCTGCCCCAGTTCGACGTCGCCGGCTGCGATCGCGGCGCGGGCAAGCAGCACCGCGCCGGCCGTGTCGGGCGCAACCGGCGACGATCGGATTTCGGTGAGGAAGAAGCGCGCCGTCGCCTGAAAATCTGCCGGCGTGCGCGCCTGGCGCAGCGCCTCGGTAATCGCCGAAGCGGTTTCGAGCGCCGACACCGTCGCAGCTTCGCTTCCCGCCGCCGCTGGCGGCGGGGCGACGGCAGCGATGCGGCGAAGCGCTGTCGCCAGCGGCGGCAGGCCGGTTGTGGTCTCCGCCGGCGTGGCGGCCAGAATGCTCCGCGCCTCGGCGGCGCTCAGCACGCCGCGGCGGAAGGCGAGGGCGGCGGCCTGCGCGCGCTGCGGCTGCGGGGCGTTTTCGGCCCGCGCCAACGCAACCAGCGCCAGTGTCGATGAATTGGCCAGCGCGTTGTTGCGCGGCGGCCGCAATTGGCCTGCAATCGAAAGCTGCGTCGACAGTGAATTGTCGTAACGCGCTGCGGGCGGGCGTGCGCCCGGAGCGCCGCCCGCCGCAGCCACAGCCGCCGTGTACCACGCATCCGCTGCGTTCTGCGTGCGCGCCAGTTCGAGCGCGAGATCGGCCGCGGCGCGATCGCCCGTCACTGCAGCGCAATAGGCGCGCAGCCGCAGCAGGAATGCCGGAATGTCTTCGCCGACATTGGCGTTGCGTCCGCGCGCGCAGGCTTCGGCGCGCCGCCCGCGGGCAAGTTCGGCTTGCGCTGCATATTGCGCGATCGCGACATCGCTTGCCGAAGCGCCGGCGCCGGCCGCCATGATCGCCAGTTCGTCGGCAGCTCCCATCTTACCCAGCGCTTCGTAGCGCTTGCGCGCCGCAACGCTGGCGTCGCCGCTCGGCGGTTCGGCCGCGCTCAGCAGCACGCGCCGCGCCAACGCCTGCATCGCGGGCGAGTCGTAGACGCTCGGCAGCTGATCGAAGGCGCCGGCGAGAACGGCTGCATCGCTGCGGTTCCAGATATCGTTCGGCAACGCCCCGTCGGCGCGGGAGAGCGCGCCAACGGTCCAGACATTGAGTTCGCTCAGCTGCACCTGCTCGATCGGCGCGGGCGTGCTGCTCTGCGCAAGCGCGCAGACCGGCGCCAGCGCGCCGGCGGCAAGCGAAAGCGCGAAAGAGCGAGCAACCATGTTTGTCATTCCTTGAAGGCGTCCTGCACTTCGACGCGGATTTCCTGCTGTGGCGGCGCCAGCCGGTCGGCTTGGCCGACGAGGAACACGAAAATCCCGATCACCGCGGCGGCGCTGACGCCGATCACGGCGAAGCGCACCCATGGCGGTGTGCGCCGGGCGAACGCTGAGCGCCTGCGTTTGCGTCGATACATGGCCTGGTTTTGGCCCCTGCCGTTGCGAGCGGACGAGATTGCCGACAAAATGTGGCGAGTTTTCAGTCCGGCGCTGTTTACCTTGTCGGACCTTTTGAGGTGATTCGTGGTCCGGCCGGAAAGCAGCGATGGCGGTGAGCGTGCGGACGCCGCCGCCGAGCTGCGCCGGCAGGCCGAGGGCATCGCGCCCGCGCGCACCATCGCGCTGGTCGGGCTGATGGGCGCGGGCAAGACCACGATCGGGCGGCGTCTGGCGCAGGCGCTCGGCTTACCGTTCGCCGATGCCGACGAAGCCATCGTTGCGGCGGCGGGCCGTTCCATCGAGGACATCTTCGCCGAGCGCGGCGAGTGTGAGTTCCGGCGCGGCGAGCGCCAGGTGATCGCGCGCCTGCTCGACGGCGCTCCCCATGTGCTCGCCACCGGCGGCGGCGCCTTCATCGATGCCAAGACCCGGGCGCTGATGCAGGAGCGCGCCATCTCGATTTGGCTCAAGGCGCCGCTAGATGTGCTGATGAAGCGCGTGACCAGACGCGACCATCGTCCGCTGCTGAAGGAAGACGATCCGCGCGCCGTCATGCAGAGGCTGATGGACGAACGCAACCCGATCTATGCCCAAGCCGATCTCATTGTCGAAACCGGCGCCGGTCCTCACAACGCCGCGGTGAGTTTAATCCTCTCGGCGTTGCGCGTGCATTTGCAGGTGAAGCAGTGAGCGCTGCTCTCACCAAGGTGGAGCGCGGGGCTCCGCCCTGCATGCGCGCCGCAGGCGCGCGCTCCAGCCTCCGAACACCTGCGCGGCTGCAGAGATGAACACCATCCACGTCAACCTCGGCGCCCGCTCCTACGACGTCCACGCCGGCGCCAATCTCATCGCCCGCGCCGGCGAACTGATCGCGCCGTTCGCGCCGTCGAACCGCGTCTTCATCGTCACCGACGAGAACGTCGCCCGTCTGCATCGCCCCGCGCTGGTCGCTGCGCTCGATGCCGCCGGACTGAAGAACTGGACCGTCACGCTCAAGCCCGGCGAAAGCGCCAAGAGCTTTGCTGGCCTGGAAATGCTGACGCGGCATTTGCTGCAAGCCGGCATCGACCGGCGCGATCTCGTCATCGCCTTCGGCGGCGGCGTCATCGGCGACCTTGCCGGGCTGGCTGCGGGACTGGTCAAGCGCGGCGTCGATTTCGTGCAAATCCCCACCACTTTGCTGGCGCAGGTCGATTCCAGCATCGGCGGCAAGACCGCCATCGATACGCCCGAAGGCAAGAATTCGGTCGGCCTCATCCACCAGCCGCGTCTGGTGCTGGCCGATCTCGACCTGCTCTCGACGCTGCCGGCGCGCGAAATTCGCGCCGGCTACGCCGAGATCGTCAAGGCCGCGCTCATCGGCGACGCCGGCTTCTTCCAATGGTGCGAAACCGGCGCGCCGCACATTCTCGGCACGGCCGAGCCGATCTTCGATCCGGGCGGTCACTATGACGGCATCCTTGCCGTCAATCACGAAATGGAGCGGCTGCGGCGCGAGGCGCTCGCGCACGCTATCGCCGCCGCTGTCGCCTTCAAGGCCCGCATTGTCGAAGCCGACGAAACCGAGCAGGGCGATCGCGCTTTGCTCAATCTCGGCCACACCTTCGCCCATGCGCTCGAAGCGCACGCCGCCTACGATGGCGCGCTGCTGCATGGCGAAGCCGTCGCCGCCGGCATCGCGCTCGCCTTCGCATTCTCCGCCGAACTCGGCCTCTGCCCGCTTGCCGACGCCGCCCGCGTCCGCGCTCATCTTGCCTCCGCGGGCTTCGCCACCGATCTTCGCTGCCTCCCGGGAGCGCCGTACGATCCGCAGAAACTTCTGGCGCTGATGGCCGCCGACAAGAAAAGCGAAGCCGGCGCCGTCACCTTGATCCTCGCTCGCGCCATCGGCCAGGCCTTTACCTACAAGTCGGCAGATGCAGAACGGCTCGCCGCTTTCCTCGCCCGAGAGACTGCATGAGCCCGTATTTGAGTCTGATCGCGGCGGCGCTGCTGCTGGCCGCGAACGCGTTTTACGTCGCCGCCGAGTTCGCGCTGGTGAAGGCGCGCGCTTTCCGTATCGATTCTCTGGCCGAACAGAGCGCCTGGGGCGCGGCGCTGACCCAGCGCATCCTCAAGAACATCGAGGCCTATCTGGCCTGCTGCCAGCTCGGCATCACCATGGCGTCGCTGGGTCTGGGCTGGGTCGGCGAACCCACCGTCGCCGCCATCGTCACGCCCATGCTCGCGCCGCTCGGCCTGGGCGAGGAGACCATCCATCTCATCGCCTTCCTGATCGGTTTCCTGGTGTTCTCGTCGCTCCACATCGTCATCGGCGAGCAGGTGCCCAAGACCTACGCCATCCGCAATCCCGAACCGGTCTCGCTCTGGATCGCTTATCCGCTGCACTGGTCGTTTCTGCTGTTCTATCCGCTCAACTGGCTCTTGAACGCCGCCTCGCGCGGGGTGCTGCGCGCGCTCGGAGTGAAGGAAGCGCCGCACTACGACGTGCTGACCGAAACCGAGATCGAAGATCTCGTCGTCGTCTCGGCCGAGCACGGCAAGATCGAATCCGACGTCTCCAAGCGCATCGTCGGCGCCATCGATCTGGGCGAACTCACCGTCGCCGACGTCATGATCCACAGGAAGAACATCAAGGCGCTCGATATTGATCTGCCGCCGCGCGAAATCATCGCCCAGGCGATGTCCTCGCCGCACACGCGCATGCCGCTCTGGAAGGACGAACCCGACAATATCGTCGGCATCCTGCACGCGCGCGATCTGCTGCGCGCCATTTCCGAACATGGCCGCGATGGTTTCGACGTGCATGACGTCAAGCGTCCGGCCTGGTTCACGCCGATGCAGACCAGCGCCGAAGACCAGCTCGCCGAATTCTTGCGCCGGCGCGAGCACTTCGCTCTGGTGGTGGACGAATATGGCGCGCTGATGGGCCTGGTCACGCTCGAGGACATCCTCGAAGAGATCGTCGGCGACATCAAGGACGAGCATGACATCGCCGTGCAAGGCGTGCGCCCGCAGCCCGACGGCAGCGTCAATGTCGACGGCTCGGTGCCGATCCGCGATCTCAACCGCGCCATGAATTGGGATTTGCCCGACGAGGAAGCCGTCACCGTCGCCGGCCTCGTCATTCACGAAGCCCAGGCCATCCCCGATCCCGGCCAGCGCTTCGCCTTCCACGGCTATCGCTTCCAGGTGCTGCGCCGCCAACGCAACCAGCTGACCGCGCTGCGGGTGGAGCGGGAAGTGGAGGTGGAGGGCATGGAGGGTGGTTAGTCGTGGAAACCCTTCTCCCGCACGGGCGGGAGAAGGTGGTCGCGCAGCGACCGGATGAGGGTGGGAGCTTCAGGATAAGCTTGTACTTCACGCCCTCACCCGCTCGAACAAGTTCGAGCGACCTCTCCCCCTCGCGGGGGAGAGGTGTGTCTCATCAGGGCTTTCGAAACAACGAGTCCAGCAACAGGTATACGGCATCGCCGCCCGCAAATACGCTCGCATTCGGCAGCCGCACCACACGCCAACCACAACGTTCGAGCTCGGCTGTGCGCTTCGCATCGAACGCGGCTTGTTCGGGATCGCGATGCGACGGTCCGTCTACCTCGATCACCACGCGCGCAGCGACGACTGCGAAGTCCACGACGTAACGTCCAATCGCATGCTGCCGGCGAAACTTGATGCCGCGATAGCTTCCGTTGCGCAGCATGCCCCACAGTTTCGCTTCCGCGCTTGTTGGTTCTCTGCGCATCGCCCGGGCGCGCTCGATGGATCGCTGATTTCTCATCACGGTCCTTATAGCCCTTCTCCCGCACGGGCGGGAGAAGGTGGCCGCGACACCGCGAATGGAGAGGTGTGTCTCAGTCAGCCCTTCTCCCGCATGGGCGGGAGAAGGTGGTCGCGTAGCGACCGGATGAGGGTGGGAGCGTCAGGATCGAGCTCCATCCTGAACCTCACCCCCTCACCCGCTCGAACAAGTTCGAGCGACCTCTCCCCCTCGCGGGGGAGAGGTGTGAACTCTATCCCCCACCTTTCCGCGCTAAGCGCCTGAATCCAAAGTGCCGCAACAAAGTCTATCCGACCCACCCCAAACCACCCGCATACTCTCCCCATCGTTCCACTGGAGAGCAATGGCGCCCTGTTCGAGCCGTGTGGAGCGATGTGAGTGAGCGTGTGGCTCTGGGGTTTCCCGTGAACCGAAAGCGGGAAGGCGAGCATCGAAGCGTACAAACCAATGTGCGCGGCCTTGTTTCGTATCACGTCACGAGCCGAAGCCCGCGGGGTTGAAAAACCGCCGGGAGGAAGCACCGGGGATTTGCGTGAACAGCGCCGACCCGCACGCCAGCGGCGGTCTTGCCAGAGGAGTGAAACACCTCCTGGTGCGGAGCCGATGAATAACAATCACGGGACGCGGTGAACCGCGTTTGGAACGCTCTGCCCGGAGCGTGATGTTATAGGCGCGATTCACCGCGTCCCGCTCTTCGCTCTTTCGCGTGTCGCAGCGCAACAAGGAGGACGCATGTCTAGATCGAAGGGAGACGCACGCTATGCGTTGAAGCAGGCCAAAGCGGCGGCGCGTCGCGGCGATTTCAGCAACGCCGAGCGTTGGAGCAAATCGGCCGACCGTTTTCACACCATCGCCGAGCGCCTTGCAGCGCCGGATCCGTTCGAAAGCGGCGAGCATGATGAGGCGGAAACGCGCGCCGAGCTCATGCGCCGCCTGACGCATTTCGCCAGCGCGGCGGACGACATCAACCGCTGGAATGTCGAGCGCGAAATCTACGAAGCCAATCTTTTTGCGGCGATCGCCAACAATACCGAGCCGCCGGCGCCTTTGCGGCCTTTTCCCGGCGGGCCGCTCACGGAAGAGGAGTATCTCGTCTCGATCGCGCGAGGGCAGTTCTGATGTGGCTGCGGCAATCGCGCCGGCGGAACCCGCCGCAAGCAGGATGACGCCGGCGCCGCCCGCCGTTAGCCTTGCCCGCAAAGGGGATCACGCATGCGTCTAATCGCTTCAGCCTTCGCTCTCGCACTCATTGCGGCGCCGTCGCTCGCCGCAGCGCAAGCGCCGACCCGCGCCGAACTCGCGCGGGTGGACCGCATCCTGCGCCGCACGCCATTGATCGACGGCCACAATGACGTGCCGTGGACGATTCGCAGCGATCACGGCAACGACCTTGCCGCGGTCGATCTCTCAGCCGACACGCGACGGCTGACCCCGGCGATGCACACCGACATCCCGCGGCTGCGCCAGGGCCGCCTCGGCGCGCAATTCTGGTCGGTCTATGTGCCAGCGACGTTCAAGGGCGCCGATTCCACCCGCGCCGTCTGGGAGCAGATCGATCTCACCCGCCGCATGGTGGCGCGCTATCCGCGCGCCTTCGCGCTCGCGGATTCCGCCGACGATATCGTCCGCATTCACCGAAGCGGCCGTATCGCCTCGATGTTCGGCATCGAAGGCGGCGAGGCGATCAACAACAATCTGGCGCTGCTGCGCGAATTCCGCGCCGCCGGCGTGCTCTACATGACGCTCACGCACTCGACCACGATCGATTGGGTCGATAGCGCCACCGACGCGCCGAAACATGGCGGCCTATCGCCGTTCGGCCAGGACGTCGTGCGCGAGATGAATCGGATCGGCATGCTGGTCGATCTCAGCCACGTTTCCGCCGAAGCCATGCACGATGCGCTCGATGTCGCCACGGCGCCGGTGATCTTCTCGCACTCGTCAGCCTTCGGCCTGAACCCGCATCCGCGCAATGTTCCCGACGAGGTGCTGCGCCGGCTGCCGGAGAATGGCGGCGTCGTCATGGTGAATTTCGTGCCGTCGTTTCTGTCGCGCGAGAACTGGCAATGGAGCGCCCGCCGCGCCGGCGAAGAAGCACGGCTGAAGGCGCTCGATCCCGCCGACCCCGCCGCGGTCACCGCCGGCGTTGCAGCCTGGACCGAAGCCAATCCGGCGCCTCGCGTCGACGCCTCCGACGTCGCCGATCATATCGAACACGTCGCCCGCATCGCCGGCCGCGATCATGTCGGTCTTGGCGGCGATTATGACGGCGTCACTTTCCTCCCCGTCGACATGGACGGCGTCGAAGATTACCCGGTGCTGTTGGTGGAACTGATGCGCCGCGGCTGGAGCGACGCCGATCTCGCCAAGCTGGCCGGCGGGAACCTGCTGCGCGCGCTGCGCCGGGCCGAACGTGTTGCGGCGCGGCGCTGAAACCGGAGCACCCGCGCCGCGTTCAGTTCCAATGAACTGGCTGCGCGCCATACCTTTGCTCGCTATCCCCGCCATTCTCTATGCCGCGGTGGCGATGGGAACGGATCACGCCGCTTTGCGCGCCTCGCTCGATCAGAGCTTTTTCGTCGACACGCTGCCGAGCGGGGCCATTTTCGAAGTCACGCGCGGTCACGCGCTGACCATGCTGGCGGCGGCATTGCTGTTTCTCGAAGTGGTGAAATCGACGCACGCGACAACGGCGTCTCTGGTGGAGAACGGTTTGGCCTTCGTCTGCTTCATCGTCGCTTTCATCTTGTTTCTGCTGCACGCGTCGTTCGGCACCATCGAGTTCGCCTTGATCATGACGATGATGGTGATCGACTTCATGGCGGGCTTCATTGTCATGACAATCAGTTCGCGCCGCGATGTCGGCTACGGTGTTTAGGAGAAAGGCGATGGCCGCCAGAGACAACGACGACATCAGCCGGGTTTGGAAGCTGATGGAAAAGATCGGCGTGTGCATGCTCGCTTCGAAAGACGGCGAAAAGATTCGCGCCCGCCCGATGGGCGCCCACCCGCGCCGGACGGAGAATGCGATCTACTTTCTGTCCGACGCGCGCGGGCACAAGGATGAGGAAGTGCGCAGCGACGAGCACGTCTGCTTGAGTTTCGCTCAGCCCGACGACGGCAAATTCCTGGTCGTCACCGGCTGCGCCCGCGTCCGCAACGACCGCGCCCTGATCAAGGAATTGTGGGATGCGAGCGCCGAGGCCTATTGGAGCGGCGCCGACGACCCGGGCGTACGCGTTATCGAAGTGACTCCCGACGATGCGCAATTTTGGGAGGGCCCGCATGGCGTGGTGGCGACGTTCCAGATGATCGCCGCCGCGGCCACGGCCGGCCCTCCCGTGCTCGGCGATCAGCGCAAGGTCGATCTGCACTGAGCGGCGTCAAAGGAACGGGGGCGGTCATTGCGGCGGTTTCATCTCGATTTCAAGCGCTCTGCCGGTCTCCAGCAGGCTCTTCAGCGAGGACAGAATGATGGCCCAGCCTTGCGCGCCGGCTTTGACGTACTTTCGCGGAATCGCGTGATCACTGTGCTGCGTCATCGTCAACTTTACAGCGTCGCCGGCTGGTTCGATGTCATAGGTGATGATCGCGGGCCCCGGCGGGTTCGGGTCGTCGATCCAGTCGATCGTCCACGTCAGTTGCAGTTTGCGCGGCGGATCGCTGACCAGCACCTCGCCGAACACGTCGAGCCTGCCGTCCGGCATCACCATTTTCCAGGGCGAGCCTTGCCGCCAATCGCTCTCGACCGTGCGCCCGAAGAAGAACTTGGTCGTGAACGCGCTTTGGGTCAGCGCTTCCCACACACGCTCGGGCGTGCTGCGGATATAGAACACATAGACCAGATCGGGCGGCACTATCCGCTCTTCGTCATGCGCCATTGCCGTTCTCCAACGCCTGCTTCAACTCGAACAGCGCTTCGAGGCGCGTCTTTTCGTACTTGGAAATCCAGCGTTCGCCGATCTCATGAATGGGCGCGGGGTTGAGGTAGTGCAACTTTTCCCGGCCCCTTTTGACGCTGGCCACAAGATTGGCGGCTTCCAGGACGCCCAGGTGCTTGGCCACGGCTTGGCGGCTCATGCTCCTACCTTCGGACAATTCACTGAGCGTCTGTCCGTTGCGCGCGACGAGCGTGTCGAGCAAGGCGCGGCGGTTACGGTCGGCCAGCGCCCGGAACACCGCGTCAACGCTCTTGGCCTCAGCGCGCATCGTCGCAATATGCAACCAAATGGGACGATTATCCCGTTGACATACCAGGCCGCAATCGCTAGATTGGGCGGTATGAAAACCAACCTGACTGCCCCGCATTTCACCAACGAGGAAGCCGCGCGCACCCACTACGAGGCGATCCGCTGGCCAGATGGCCGGGTCTGTCCGCACTGCGGCACGGTCGGGAACTCCGTCCTGCTCCAAGGCAAGTCAACGCGGCCTGGTCTCTACAAGTGCCGCGACTGCCGCAAGCCGTTCACCGCGACGATGGGGACGATTTACGAGCGTTCGCACATCCCGCTCCACAAGTGGCTGCTGGCGACGCATATCATGTGCTCCTCGAAGAAGGGCGTTAGCGCCCATCAGCTCTGGCGCATGCTTGGCTTCGGTTCCTACAAGACGGCTTGGTTCATGGCCCATCGTATCCGCGAAGCGATGCGCGAAGGCGATCTTGCGCCGTTCGGCAGCGATGGCGGCGACGTAGAGCTAGACGAAACTTTCCTGCTTCGCGATCCCGATGCACGCCCGACGCCTAAGAACGCCAGAGGCACGTCATGGGTCGAGAAGATGAAGGTGCTGACCCTGATCGATCGCTCGACGGGCCGCTCGCGCAGCTTCCAGATTGAAGACCTGAAAGCGGAAACGATCTTCCCGATCATCCGCGCCAACATCGCCAAGGAAGCGCGCTTCCTGACCGATGAAGCGGCGCGCTATTCCAAGATCGGACGCGAGTTTGCCGCGCATGGCGTGGTCAATCACAGCAAGGACGAGTACGTCTCGAAAGACGATCCGACGATCCATGTGAATTGCGCGGAAGGCTTCTTTTCTGTGTTCAAGCGTGGCATGCGCGGCGTCTATCAGCACTGCGGCAAGCAGCATCTGCACCGCTATGTTGCCGAGTTCGATTTTCGCTACTCGCACCGCATGGGGCTTGGCGTTGATGACAACGCGCGCGCCGAAAAAGCACTCAAGGGGACGGTCGGGCGTCGCCTGACCTACCGACCTCTTGCTGGATCAACGGCCCAAGCCTGAGAAGGCAAAGCGCAAGCCGCGACGTTCGCGGTGGATCACGAAGCGGAAGCGGCGCCGGCGGCCTAAGCCTTAGCTGGCGCCTTCTTCTTTTTCTTCGCCTTCGGTTGGCGCGTCTTGGCCTGTGGCGTGTAGGGCGTGTTCAACATGCGCCGCACGACTTCATCGCGGCGCTGCGCGATCACGTCCTCGGGATAGTCCGCATCGATCTTCTTGGGTGGCGGATCGTCTTTCATTGCCCCGCAGTTTGCATCGCTTCGCGGCTATGCTCCATCCTCGGCTGCAACCTCTTCTGCGGGGCCGCCGTCTGCGTCTGTGATGATGCCCTCTTGGATTTTTAGGGCGATCCAAACATCCAGCGCCCGGCGGATCACCTCACCGCGATCTGCGCCAGAGCGGCCCGTGCGTAGCAAAGCCTCCACGAAATTCACGTGCCTCTGCGTCACAGAATATCGTTTCGGAACCAGCGCCACGAAGGCCTTGATAGGGCCTTGGTAAGGCCCTGTTAAGGCCCTCCTGCGACAAGACAAAAAAGAGCCGCCCGAAGGCGGCTCAAGTTGCCCGCTGGTCTGGGTGAATGCGACGTGGACACTGCCGCCCGTATCGACCGTGGCTCGGTCTTTACGGGCGCGGGTCCCCCTCAGAGGGTTCTCCCTGCCGCGCCTCCGTTGTCAGCCGTTAATGGTTGAGAATCGTTGAATAACCGCTCGCCTTAACGGCGAGTTTCCACAACCCATTGATTGATTTCAGGCTCGCAACCACAACGCCTTGTAGGGCGAGTACCGGCCTGTCACGCGCGTTTGCTACTACGGGTAGTGCGTGGGTATGTCAACGGGATAATCGTCCCAAATGGTTACATGTCAAGGCTGCATCCCGGGGAAACCGCTAAGCTATGCGGCTTTGGATAGGCAAGATGGGTGCGGCCGGGGCGACAATGCCTCGGGGAGACAGGGTGTTGAGCGGCGAGACCGTTGTCAGGACGCGACTTCGATGACGCGCAAGCACGTGATCGTCATCGGTGCGGGCTTTTCGGGCGTGGCCGCCAGCGCAGCCTTGGTGCGTCGCCGGCATGCGCCTCGGGTCACGCTGATCGAACGCGAGCGTTTTGGACCTGGGCTCGCCTACGCGACCCAAGACAAAAAGCATCTTCTCAACGTGCGCGCTTCGAACATGAGCGCCTATGCCGACAAAGCGGACGATTTCGCGAATTGGCTGAAGCGCAAGACCGGTGCGGAAGCAGGCTCGTTCGCCGGCCGGGGCCGTTATGGCGTCTACGTGCGCGATGTGTTGAAGCGGGCCGAACGAAGGGCGCTTTTCGGCGGCGGTTTGAAACGCATGCAGGACGAAGCCGTCGCCTGCCGGGCGGGCTCTGGCTGGTGGTGCGTCAGTACGGCGTCCGGGAAGACCATCGAAGCCAATGGCGTGGTTCTCGCGCTCGGCAATCAGGCGGCGTCATGTCCGCTTGTCTTTGCCGACGCCGACATTCCTGTGCTCGAGCCCTGGGACATCGATGCGCTCCGGCGCATCGGCCGGGGCGATGTGCTGCTGATCGGCGCTGGTTTGACCATGATCGACGTGGCGCTTTCGCTCGCCTCGCGCTCCAAAACGCAGGTCATTTATGCGCTCTCACGGCGTGGATTGACGCCGCGCGTACACCTGGACCCGACGATGCCGGCATCGTCGGCGCCGCTGCCGCTGCCGCCGAATCTGAGCGATGCGGTGCATGAATTCCGCCGCGAAGTCCGCGCCATGGCTGAGCGCGGAGAGCCGTGGCAACTGGCGGTCGATCGCATGCGCGGCGCGACCCCGGCGTTGTGGCGAGCTTTGTCGCCTGAGGCGCAGAGGCGATTCCTGCGGCATTTGCGGGTGTGGTGGGATGTGCATCGCCATCGCGCCGCTCCAGAAATCGCCGCGCATGCCCATGATCTGCATGCCGCGGGTAAGTTGCGTGTGCTCGCGGGCGAGGTGGTGTCTGCCGAAAGGAGGGGGCGTCTCTACGAGGTCTATCATCGTCAACGCGGCAGTCTGGTGCGTCATCGTCTCGAAGTAGCCGCCGTGATCAACTGCACGGGCGCCAATCTCGATCTGACCCGCTCGGACAATCCGTTGATTCAGCAGATGCTGGATGAGGGCCTGGCGCGTGCGCATCCCAACGGGCTCGGCCTCGATCTCGATGCCGACGCGCGCGTCCTGGATGCGCGCGGCCAAGTCCAGGGCAGCCTCTATGCGCTCGGGCCGATCGCGATCGGCGCCTTCTGGGAGTCGACGGCTGTTCCGGAGATCCGCGCTCGGGCCGCAGCGATTGCGGAGCTGTTCTAACTCGCGCCGCTATCGTGTATCGCGGGATGATGAGCGAGGACATCCCCGGCGCCGGCCGCTTCGCCGGCCGCATCCATCACTTGCCTGTCCGTGTCTATTACGAGGACACCGATTTCACCGGCGTCGTCTATCACGCCAACTATCTGCGCTTCTTCGAGCGCGGACGGAGCGATTTTCTGCGCCTCGCCGGCGTTCACCACAATGAGCTTGCGGCTGCGGACGAGCCGGCCGCGTTCGCGGTGAACCGGATGGAGATCGAGTTCCTCAAACCGGCGCGGATCGACGACGCCCTGCTGGTCAAGACCGTGTTCGAAACGATGCGAGGCCCCCGCATCTTCATTGCGCAAACGCTCGAAAAAACAGGCGAAATCTTGGTGAAGGCGCAGCTGCAAGTCTGTTGCATCAGTCTCACAGGACGGCCGCGGAAACCGCCGGCGATGCTTTTAGAGCGGCTTAAACCATTTCTAGAGCCCTCCGCGTCCAGCTTTTGACAAACTCATCCGGCTCTAGACCGGTGGGGACGCGGCCGATTGAAAGCCGTGGAAAGCGGGAGCGATCATGGAATCCGGCGCCGATCAGATCACCGTCCTGTCCCTGTTTCTCGAGGCTGATCCCGTCGTCAAAGGGGTCATGCTGATCCTGGCCGTGGCTTCGATCTGGTCCTGGGCGATCGCCGTCGACAAGTGGCTGCAGTTCGGCGAGCTCGAACAGAATGCGCGCAAGTTCGAGCGCGAGTTCTGGTCCGGCCGCTCGCTAGATGAAGTCGAGGACCGCGGCGACCGCCCGCGCGACGCGCTCTCGCGTGTCTACGCCGCGGCCTCGCGCGAGTGGCGCGAAGCCCGCCGCGCTGGGGGCGCTGGCGAACACGCGCAGCTGATGCTCGATCGGGTCGACCGGCTGATGCAGGCGCAGATCGCGCGAGAGATGGGCCGCGCCTCCCGCAACATGGGCGTGCTCGCCACTGTCGGCGCCTCGGCGCCATTCATCGGCCTCTTCGGCACGGTTTGGGGCATCATGAACGCGTTCACCAATATCGCCGCGCAGCAGCAGACCAATCTGGCTGTGGTGGCGCCGGGCATCGCCGAGGCGCTGTTCGCCACCGCGCTCGGTCTGGTCGCCGCGATACCGGCGGTGATCTTCTACAACAAGTTCACCGGCGATCTCGATCGCTTCGGCGATCGGCTCGATACATTCAGCGACGAAGTCTCGGCGCGGCTCTCGCGCCGCTTGAGCGAGCGCGGCTGATGGCGGGAGGGCTTGCCGCCTCACGGCGCGGCGGGCGCGGACGCAGGTCGGCCCGAAAATCGCGGTTAAGTGAGATCAACGTCACCCCGTTCGTGGACGTGATGCTGGTGCTGCTGATCGTATTCATGGTCACGGCGCCGCTGCTCACTGTCGGCGTTCCGATCGAACTGCCGCGCACTGAGGCCAAGCAGCTCGAAAGCGAGACCGATCCGCTCTCGATCTCGATCCGGGCCGACGGCACGATTTTCGTGCAGGAAACCGTGATCGACAAAGAGCAGCTGATCCCGCAGATGCGCGCGATTTCACGCGAAGGGTACGATCGGCGCATCTTCATTCGCGCCGACGCAACCGCCGATTACGGCCTCGTCGCGGACATCATGGCGCGCCTGTCGGCATCGGGATTCCGAAATTTAGGCCTCGTTACCGACACGAATGAGCGACCGCGCCGCAGCGCCGCCACGGTCGACGAAAGGGAAGAAGAGTGAGATGCGGGCCGGTTGGGTCGTCTCCGCCATCGGCCACGTAGGCTTCGTCATGATGACGCTTCTGGCCTGGGAGTCACGCTCGTCCCTGCCGGATATCGGCGGCGTTGTCGTGCCCGTCGAGATCGTCGATGTGGCGCCGGAATCCAATGTGCGCGCACTGACCGAGGATTTGCCGGAGGAAGAAGTGTCGCCCGATACTCAGGCAGAAGAGGCGCAGCCAGAGCCTGCGCCCGCGCCGGAGCCTGCGCCGCGGCCCCCGCAACAGCGCAGCAACAGGTTCAATTTGGATTCCGTACCGGGCTTGCTCGACAAGCAGAAGGAGCGCGGCCGTCAGCGCACCGAAGGGCAGAGCGCCGATCGCACTCAGGCCGGCGCGGGGCTCGGCACGGCCGAACGCGTTGCGCTCGAAGATCGCGGCGCCGCACTCGTGCGCGCCCACATGCGCCGGTGCTGGCGGATGCCTGCCGACCTGCCCGATCCGGAGCGTTACGTCGTCACCATTGAATTTGACCTGAACCGCAACGGCACGCTCAATGGGCAGCCGCGCGTCACCAGCCCCACGAACTACACATTCGATCCGTACATGCGCCGCGCGGTTCAGGAAGCTGTTCGCGCGGTGCGCCAATGCGACCCGTATCCGTTTCCCGACGATCCCATCGTCGGGGAACATTACGAACTCTGGCGCAACCAGATTTACAGGTTCCGGCTCGAGAACTAGGCCAGCCGGCGAAGGATGCACGAGATGAGAATGATCAAGCGGTTCTTCTTGGCGATGGTGCTGGCGATGACGTTCGCCGCCCAGCCTGCGCATGCGCAGCTCAGGGTGGACATCACCGAAGGCCACCTCAATCCGATGCCGGTCGCTGTGGTCGATTTTCTCGGCGGCTCCGGCGCAGCGCAACAAGTCGGCCGTGACGTCGCAGGCGTCATTCGCGCCAATCTCGACCGCTCCGGTCTTTTCCGTCCTGTGGCGCCGGACGCCTTCATTGAGCGCATCACCGCCATGGAGGTGCCGCCGCGGTTTGCCGACTGGAAAGTGATCAACGCGCAGGCGCTGGTTGTCGGTCAGGTCACGCCGCTGCCGGATGGGCGCGTCCAAATCGATTTCCGTTTGTGGGACGTGTTCGCCGAACAATCCCTCACCGGTTTCCAATATGCGACGACGCCGGACAATTGGCGTCGCATCGCACACCGCATCTCGGACCAGATCTACGAGCAGCTTACCGGTGAGCGCGGCTATTTCGATACGCGCATCGTATTCGTTTCGGAGAGCGGGCCGCGCACGCGGCGGGTAAAGCGGCTGATGATCATGGACCAGGACGGCGCCAATCCGTTCTTCCTCACCGGGCCGGATTCGATGGTGCTGACTCCGCGCTTTTCGCCGTCGACGCAGATGATCACCTACATGAGCTTCGAAACCGGGGCGCCGCGAGTCTTCCTTTACAATCTCGGCACCAATCGCCGCGAAGTGCTCGGCGATTTTCCGGGCATGACGTTCGCGCCCCGGTTTAGCCCGGATGGCTCCGGTGTCGTGTTCACTCTCGACATGAACGGCAATTCCGAAATCTACTCGATGGACTTGCGTACGCGCGCGCGCCAGCGGCTGACAAATCAACCCGCCATCGACACTTCGCCCAGCTACTCGCCGGATGGTTCGCAAATCGTGTTTAATTCAGACCGCGGCGGCTCTCCGCAGATTTACGCGATGAACGCGAACGGATCGAACCAGCGCCGCATCAGTTTCGGCAACGGCCGCTATTCGACCCCGGTCTGGTCTCCGCGCGGCGATCTCATCGCTTTCACGCGTCAATCCGGCGGTCGCTTTGCCATCGGCGTGATGCGTCCTGACGGGTCCGGGGAGCGGATCCTCACAGAGTCCTATCTCGACGAAGCGCCGACCTGGTCGCCCAACGGACGGGTGATAATGTTCTTCCGTGAGGGCCAGAACGCCGGCCCGCAGCTTTGGTCCGTTGACCTTACCGGGCAAAATTTGCGCCGGATTCCAACGCAAACCGATGCATCGGACCCCGCCTGGTCGCCTTTGTTGCCGTGAAGGGAACACGATTGTGCGGTAGGAACCGCGTCTGTAAGGTTTGCATTCTTGTACCGGGGGGTACGGCGAACGCCGAATGCGCCGCTCCATAGGGGAGAATTGTCCTAATGCGTAAGATCATCCTCGCTCTGGCCGCCGTTGCTACGCTGGCCGCCTGCGCCAGCCGTCCTGAGCCGACGCCGACTCCGACACCTGGTCCGTCCACCCCTCCAGTACAAACGCCACAGGGACCACGACCTGGCTCGGTAGAGGACTTCCGCGTTTCCGTCGGCGACCGGGTCTTCTTCGGCTACGACCGGTTCGACCTCTCGGCCGAGGCGCGCTCGGTGCTCGAGCGTCAAGCCGCCTGGCTGCGTCAGTACCCGAACGTGCGCGTTCTGGTTGCCGGCAATTGCGACGAACGCGGCACGCGCGAGTACAACCTCGCACTCGGCGCCCGGCGCGCCGCCGCTGCACGCGATTACCTGGTGTCGCTGGGCGTCGACGCCAGCCGCCTCGAAACCGTCTCCTACGGCAAGGAGCGCCCGATCGATGCGCGCTCGAACGAGGAAGCGTGGAGTGTGAACAGAAACGCACACACCAACATCGTGAGCGGCGCTGTCTCGTAAACGCCAAAATTTGGCCCGAGCGAGCGGACTAGGAACTTTCCATGACCAAGCGTTCGGCCTTCGCACAGGCATCAACCCGGCTCGCGGCGTCCTTCGCCGCGGCCGGGTTTCTCTTCGTCAGCGCCGCTTTGGCGCAAACCACGCTGCCGCCGCCACAACAATACGGTAGCGCCGACGCCCATCAGGACCGGCTGCAGGAATTGGAGCAGGCGCTCCGCGACGCCACTGCCGAAAATGAGCGATTGCAGAACGAACTGAATCAGCGCGACCGAGAAATCCGGCGCCTGCAGAACTTGGTGGACGAAGCGGTTGGAGTGAACCGGGCGCTGACGGCGCCGCCGACGGACGGCCAGCCGCCAGCGGCAGGCGGCGCGCCCGGCAATTCGCCGCGCGCCGATAGCGGCGCCGCTGAGTCGAGCTTGAACGCTGCGCAGCAGGCAGCCACCGGAACGCTGGGGAGCATACCGGCTGGCACACCACTGCCGGCGCCCGTCACGCCGCCCGCACCGACCGCCGATGAGCTCTACGCCCGTGCTCAAGGGCACCTGACGGCCGGGCGCCTGGCGGACGCTGAAGTGGATTTCGCCACGTTCCTGGACGCGTATCCGAACGTGACACAGACAGCGAATGCGCGCTTCTTCTATGCCTACACGCTGCTGGCGCGGAACAACTATCAGGATGCCGCCGACAATTTTTACCAGTATCTGCGCCGTGCGCCCCGTGCGCCCCGCGCTGCGGAGGCGCAGGTCCGCTTGGGCATGGCGCTCATCGGCATGGGCCAGCGCGAACAGGGCTGCGCTGCGATCACGGGGCTCACCGAGAACTATCCCAATGCGAGCGCCAACGTGCGCGATCTCGCAACGCGCGAAGCCCGCGCCGGGCGCTGCGCACGCTGAGATGAGCCTATGCTCGATCGGTTGACGATCGAGCGCATGCTGGCATGGACCGGCGAAAAGCCTGTCCTGTTGGCGCTGTCCGGGGGCGGAGATTCGGTCGCCCTCCTGCACCTGCTTGTCGGCGAAATTGGCGCAGCGCGCGTGCGTGCAGTGATTGTCGATCACGCGCTGCGCCAAGGTTCGTGCGAAGACGCGGCGCGCGCTCGCGGTTTTGCCGAATCGCTTGGCGTCAGCGCGGGCCTGCTGAAGATCGATTGGCGCGAGGGCGCCAACCGCGCCCAGGAAGCCGCCCGCGAAGCGCGCTATCGCGCCATCTGCGCATACGCCCGCGGGCAAGGGCTGAATACGCTGCTCGCGGCGCACACCGCTGACGATCAGGCAGAAACTGTATTGATGCGCGCCGCCAAAGGTTCGACTTGGCGGGGGCTCGCCGGCATCGCGCCGTTTGCATTCGCGCCGCTTTGGCCGGACGGGCGAGGCATCGCGCTCGCGCGTCCGTTACTCGGCGCCAGACGCAAAGAGCTGCGCGCGTATCTGCGCGAACGCGGGGCCGAGTGGATCGAAGATCCAGCCAACGCCAACATTGCATACGAACGCGTGCGGGTTCGCGCGCGGCTGGACCTTCTGGAGCGCGACGGTTTCGAGCCGCTGCGGCTGGCGGGTGTTGCGGCGCGGCTGCGCAGACGGGCTGAGGCCCTGGATCGCGCCGCCGCCGATCTCATCCATAACGCGGTTCAGCCGGGGCTGGTGACGCGGCTTACGATCGCCGCCTGGGCGGGGCCGCGCGACGTGCGCCATCGCGCGCTGTCGGCGCTGATAGCCGCTGCGAGCGGCTCGGCGCGCGAGCCGGCCTGGACCGATCTGGCCGCAGTCGAGCGGCGCGTCACCGACACGGCGCACCGCGGCAGCACCTATGGCGGCGTCGTGTTCACCCCTTCCGCTGACGGTCTTAGGCTCTCCCGTGAACCCGGCGCCGTGCTGGGCCGCGCAGAGGGAACGCCGCCGCTTGCCCCGCTGCAGCTTCCGAAAAACGTCGAAGCCGTTTGGGATGGACGGCTGTCGGCGACAGCGTCGGAGGAGGGCTGGCGCATTGTTCCGGCGCGCAACAGCGAACTCGCCGCGTTCGAAAACGGCATAGTTCAGAAGCGCTATGACGAGATGCGTGAAACGCTGCGGTTGAAGCCGTTGGCCGCCGCGCGGCTGGCGCACGCCTTCGCGCCGGATATTAACCGCGCGAAACCATGATTTTCGCCGCATTTCCCCACTAACCCGTTCATCGCCTCTTGACGCGCCGCGTGGCACGTAAGGGGTGTTCAGCGACGGGCGCGGTCCCTATCTTGCTGAAGAAAGTGTTTCCGCGCCGGGCTGGGCCTGGGGCGCGGCCAGAAGGTCGGACCATTCATGCCCATCCGTTCACTGCTCATCTGGGGCGTTGTCGCTCTCGTGCTCGTCGTCTTGTTCACCGCCATGAATGGCGGGAACAACCAACTGCGCGGCGCAACCGAGCTTCCGTATTCGCAGCTGATGGATCGCGTCGATGCGGGCAGCATTCATAGCGTCACCACCCAAAACGACACTCTGATCGCCACCGCCAAAGACGGTAAATCGCGTTACGTGACCTATCTGCCGACGGGCACGATGGCGAATGTCGTCGAACGTCTCGACACCGCCGGCGTGCAGGTCGACACCAAGCAACCCAAACAGGGCCCAAGCATCGGCGACATCCTGCTCGGCATTCTGCCGATGCTGCTGTTGATCGGCGCCTGGTTCTTTTTCATGCGGCAGATGCAAAGCGGCGGACGCGGGGCCATGGGTTTCGGGCGCTCGAAGGCGCGCCTGCTCACCGAAGCGAAAGGCCGCGTGACGTTCGAAGATGTCGCCGGCATCGACGAAGCCAAGGAAGAACTCGGCGAAATCGTCGAGTTCCTGAAGGACCCGGGCAAATTCCAGCGCCTCGGCGGCAAGATTCCGAAAGGCGCGCTGCTGGTTGGTCCGCCCGGCACCGGCAAGACGCTGCTGGCGCGCGCCATTGCCGGCGAAGCCAACGTGCCGTTCTTCTCGATCTCGGGCTCCGATTTCGTCGAGATGTTCGTCGGCGTCGGCGCCAGCCGCGTGCGCGACATGTTCGAGCAGGCCAAGAAGAACGCGCCGTGCATCATCTTCATCGATGAAATCGACGCCGTCGGCCGCCATCGCGGCGCAGGTCTCGGCGGCGGCAACGATGAGCGCGAACAGACGCTCAACCAATTGCTCGTGGAGATGGACGGCTTCGAGGCCAACGAAGGCATCATCCTGATTGCAGCCACCAACCGCCCCGACGTGCTCGATCCGGCGCTGCTGCGTCCGGGCCGCTTCGACCGTCAGATCGTGGTGCCGAATCCGGACCTGGGCGGGCGGGAAAAGATTCTCCGCGTCCACACCCGCAACGTGCCGGTGGCGCAGGGCGTCGATCTGAAGACCATCGCGCGCGGCACGCCGGGCTTCTCGGGCGCCGATCTCGCCAACCTTGTCAACGAAGCGGCGCTGCTCGCGGCGCGGCGCGGCAAACGCGTCGTCACCAACAAGGAGTTCGAAGACGCGAAAGACAAGGTGATGATGGGCGCCGAGCGGCGTTCGCTGGTGATGAGCGAGAAGGAAAAGCAGCTCACGGCCTGGCATGAAGCCGGCCACGCCATCGTCGCGCTCAACGTTCCAGAAAGCGATCCCGTACACAAAGCGACGATCATTCCGCGCGGGCGCGCGCTCGGCATGGTGATGCAATTGCCGGAGAGCGACCGCTATTCGATGAACTACACGCAGATGACTTCGCGCCTTGCAGTGATGATGGGAGGCCGTGTCGCCGAAGAACTCGTCTTCGGCAAAGACAAGGTCACGTCCGGCGCTTCCTCCGACATCAGCGCCGCCACCAACCTGGCCAAGATGATGGTGACCCGCTGGGGCTATTCCGAACTGCTTGGGCTCGTCGCCTACGGCGACAATCAGGACGAGGTGTTCCTCGGCATGCAAGTCGGCCGGCAACAGAATATTTCCAGCGACACCGCCAAGAAGATCGACGCTGAAATCCGCCGCTTGGTGGAAGAGGGCTACAACGAGGCCAAGCGCATTCTCACCGAAAAGGCCGAGGAGCACAAAAATCTGGCGGAAGCTCTGCTCGAATACGAGACGCTGACCGGGGACGAGATCACCAAGGTGATTCGCGGCGAAAAGCTCGACCGCCCCGACGACACGCCCGCAACGCCATCGGCGCCGACGCCGGCCCTGCCGGTGACAGACGAAGATGAAAACCCGGCCCCGCATCCTGGCGGCTGGGGAGGGGCGCAGCCGCAGGGCGCCTGAGAAGAGCAACCGCCGGCCCATGGCCGGCGGTTTTGTTTTGAGCTGCGGTGTGGAGTTCATTGCGCTTTGGCAGCGCCGTCGCGAGCGTCTACAAGGCCGCCATGACGCCGCGCGACGCCGATGCTCTGCGAAAACTCATCTATCCCGAGACCTACTTCGTCGCCATGTCGCCGCCGGAGTTGCGGCTGGCGTTGTTGAGCCGCGGCTACGGCTTCGAACCCGGCCGCCCGCTTCGTTATTTGGAATTGGGTTTCGGCTCGGGCTTCTCGCTCAATGTGCACGCAGCGGCGAACGAGGGTGAGTTCTGGGGAAACGACTTCGTCCCCGCGCATGTCGATGGCGCGGCCTCGATCGCCGCGGTTTCGGGCGCCGACGTGCGCATTTTGCCGGATTCGTTCGCCGACCTGCTGCAGCGGGATGACCTGCCGAGCTTCGACATCATCGCTGCGCACGGCATCTGGACCTGGGTCCCCGACGCCGATCGTGCTGCGATCGTTGCACTGCTCGAGCGCCGCTTGGCGCCGGGCGGCATATTCTATGTCAGCTACAACAACACCGCGGGTTGGTCGTCCGTTGTCTATCTCAGACAATTAATGAAGCTGTTCCTGTCGCAGCGGCGCGATGCCGGCATCGCTGACGCAGTGGCGTTCGCGCGCTCGCTACAGGCAGCCGGCGCGGCGTACTTCAAGGAGAATCCCTCCGCCGCAGCCGAACTCGCCGCGATGGGCGGGCGAGATCCGGTCTACCTGCAGCAGGAATATTTTCTCGACGATTGGAAGCTGATGTCGCTGGCCGAGATGGCGGAGGCGCTGCGTCCGGCAGGGCTGCGATTTGCAGCACAGTTTCCGCTCATCGCCCATGACGATGAATTGGTGTTGGGCGCGGCCGGGCGAGCGCTGATATCGAACCTGCAAGAGCCGATACTGCGCGAAACCGTGCGTGAATCCCTCCAGGGCATGGGCTTTCGCCAGGACGTTTTCGTGAAGCAGAGCACGCCGCTGACGGAAGCCGAACGCCGCGATCAATTTCGTCGGCAATCGTTTCTGCTGACGGTGCAGCCCGGCAACGTGATGCTGAAGGGAGGCAGCCCTTGGGGCGAACTCGATCTCGGCGCGAGGGGGTGCGTTCCGGTGATCGAGGCGATGGCGAACCTCGGATACGCGCCACACTCGATCGCCGAATTGGAGACGGCGCTGCCGTCGATGCCGGTCGACGATCTCATTTCGCGCCTCAGACTGTTGGCGGCGGTGAACGTGGTGCGGCCGGCGCTGCCAGCCCAAGCTCAGCAGAAAACGCGCACGCAATGCGCGGCGCTGAATAGCTACATTCTCGGGACCCAGAACGCCGATGGCGCGGTGTTGGCGTCTCCGGTGCTCGGGGCCGGCGTCCGGGTTTCGCCCTTGGAGCGGGCGTTCCTGGCCGCTTATTTGAGAGGGCGGCAGTCGATCGCCGAATCCGGATCGGCGATCGAGCTTGCCTGCGCGGCTGAACTGCGCGGAAGGAGCGGCGAAGCCGTTGCCGCAGCGATTCAACATGAGAGCTTGCCCTTTTTCCGCGCTATGGGCCTGATTGAAACCTGAGAGGAGGGTCAACATGCTCGGATCAGCGACCATCACAGCGCTTGTCGGCACGATGAAGCCGGAAATCTCGAAGGCGTTCTATCAGGACACGCTGGGGCTGAAATTCATCACTGATGACAGCTACGCCATGGTGTTCGAAGGCAAGAACGCGCGTGTGCGCGTTTCGCGCGTGCCGGCGGTCGCGCCGGCCGCCTACGCCGTGCTCGCGTTCAGCGTCGACGACATCGAGAAAGCCGTGGACGGGCTCACCTCCAAAGGCGTCGTCTTCGCCAGGTTCGGCTTCTTCGTGCAGGACGCGCGCGGCATCTGGAGCGCGCCAGACGGCACAAAAGTCGCCTGGTTTCACGACCCTGACCTGAACCTGCTGTCGATCGTGCAGCACGTGTGACGGATCGCCCCTTGGCGGCGCGGGGGCGGATCAGCTAGAGCCGGTCAAAGCTTTCGATTCCGGGGAATTTCATGGCCGCGCTCGTCGCCATTCTCGTCTTCATCATCGCGATCTTCGTGCTCAACACGATCGAGTTCGGCCGTCCGGACTAAGTTCGCTTCAACAGCACGCCGGCATATTGTGCGCCGCTGATCAACGCCAGCGCCGCGGCGGTCCACAACAGCAGCCGTGCGGCCCAATCCAGGCCTACTATTACGCTCGCCGGCGCGAACAGAAGCGCCGCCGCCTGAAATCCCAGAAACGCACCAACGCCGGCCATCTCGGCAGCGGCTTTCCATTTGCCGAGCTGGCTTACCGGCAAAGACCCGCCTTGCGCACTGATGCCTTCGCGCAAGCCGGCTACCGCTACATCGCGCCCCAGGATCAGCACCGCAGCCGCGACGAGCATCAACGGCAGCGCCGCATAGGCGAGCGCGACCAGCACGCAGACTATGAGCACCTTGTCGGCGGAGTGATCGAGAGCCGCGCCGAGCGGCGTGACTGCGTCGAGCTTGCGCGCCAGATAGCCGTCGAGCCAATCCGTCGCCGCGGCGATCAGGAAGAGAATGAGCGCGAGCGCGTAGATGAAGCCCGCGAGCAGGCGATCGGAATAGGTGACATCCGCCGCCCACAGGATGAGCGCGGCGAGCACCGGCCCCATGACGATGCGAAAGACTGTGAGGAGGGTTGGGATGTTTTTCACTGCCCGCCCCTTTGTGGGGCGGGGCGGGAGTGGGGGTGACGGCGGTGAAGCGTGATGGGGCAGCGCTTACACCCCCCTCCCAACCCTCCCCCCTTGTGGGGGAGGGCGATTGAGCCGCATGCCTCGCTAAGGCTCTCAGCGCTTGTCGTGGAAGAAGTCATAGATGCGCTTCGCCAGTTCCTTGTTGACGCCTTCCACAGCTTCCAGCTCCGCCAGCGCCGCGCGTGAAACGCCGCGCGCCGAACCGAATCGGTCGAGCAGGGCGCGTTTACGCGCCGGGCCGATGCCGCCGATTTCGTCGAGCGGATTCTTCGCTATGCCGGCGCTGCGTTTGCCGCGATGGGCGCCGATTGCGAAGCGGTGCGCCTCGTCCCGTAGCCGCTGCAGGTAGTAGAGAACCGGACTCTTTTCGTCGAGCCGAAACGCAGGCTTGCCCGGAATGAAGAAGCGCTCGCGGCCGGCGTCGCGGTCGACGCCCTTGGCGATGCCGGCGATGGCGATGCGGTGCTTCAGGCCGAGTTCGTCGAGCGCGTCGAGTGCGGCGTTAAGTTGACCATCGCCGCCATCGATCAGCACGAGATCGGGCCAGGCGCCGAACTTTGAATCGCGTTCCGGTTCGTCGCGCTCTTTCGAAAAATCAACACCGCCGTTCTCAACGCGTCCCCCGCCCCCTTGTGGGGCGGGGCTAGGGGTGGGCGTATCGGCGCTGATGTCTGAAGCATCTGCGCTCACACCCCCATCCCAACCCCCCCCCACAAGGGGGGAGGGCAATTGTTCTTCGCGCTCGCTCAGCATCCGCGCAAATCGCCTGCGGATCATCGCCTTCATCATGGCGAAATCGTCGCCCGCGAACTCCTCGGCCTTCATGTTGAACTTGCGATACTGGTTCTTCACGAAGCCCTCGGGGCCGGCGACGATCATCGCGCCGAGCGCATTAGCGCCCTGGATATGGCTGTTGTCATAGACCTCGATCCGCTCCGGGCGCTGCGGCAGGCCGAAGATCTCGGCGACGCCATCGAGCAATTTCGCGACGCTTCCGGTCTCGGCCATGCGCCGGCCCAACGCTTCGCGTGCGTTGAGCAGCGCAGCATTGACGATCTCGCGCTTTTCGCCGCGTTCGGGCCGGCGGATTTCGATCTTGCATTCAGCTTTCACGCAAAGCGCTTCTTCCAGCAGGGCGCGGTCGGCCGGCTCGATGTTGCTGAGAATGAGCTGGGGCGGCTCGCGATCATCGTAGAATTGCGCGATGAAAGCGGAGAGAATCTCCTCCGGCTGTTCTTCTGCGCCATGACGCGGGAAATAAGCGCGATTGCCCCAATTCTGCCCGGCGCGGAAGAAGAACACCTGGATGCAGGATTGCCCGCCCTCGCAATGCAACGCGAACACGTCCGCTTCGTCGAACGTGTGGGGGTTGATGCCTTGCGAGGCGCGCACGGATGCGAGCGCCCGGATACGGTTGCGCAGGCGCGCCGCGTGCTCGAACTCGAGCTTGTCGGATGCATCGCGCATTTCGGCCGCCAGGCGATCCTGCAATTCAACCGAGCGGCCTTCGAGGAAATCGACGCTGTCCTTCACCAACGCCGTATACTCGGCCTCGTTCACCAGCCCCACACAGGGCCCGGAGCAACGTTTGATCTGATAGAGCATACACGGGCGGGTGCGGCCCCCGAAGGTGGAATCCGAACACGACCGCAGCAGGAACGCCTTCTGCAGCGTATTGAGCGTGCGGTTGACGGCGCCGGCGCTGGCGAAGGGCCCATAGAACTTGCCTTTGAAGCTCTTGGCGCCGCGATGCTTCTGCAGGACAGGGATCGCGTGATCGGTGCGGATGGCGATGAACGGGAAGCTCTTGTCGTCCCGCATCAGCACGTTGTAGCGCGGCCGGAGCCGCTTGATCATGTTGGTTTCGAGCAGGAGTGCTTCGGTTTCCGTCGCCGTGACGATGATCTCCATAGACACAGTCTGGTGAATCATCCGGTAGATGGCGTTGGTGTGACCGCGGCCCTGCGCATAATGGCCGACACGCGCCTTCAGGCTGCGGGCCTTGCCGACATAGAGCACTTCGCCGTCCGCGCTGAGCATGCGGTAGACGCCGGGCTTAGCCGGCATGCGCTTCCACGCATCGCGGATGGCGTCCACGCCCTTCATCGCGGGCAGTGGCGCGTCTTCGCTTGGCAAGTGCTCCAGCGAGGGCAGGGTGGGCTTGTCGGCGCCGCTCATCGAGTCGTCAGCTTAACCCAGGAAATGGGAAGCGCCGCGGCTTGATCCCAGCGTTGGCGGATCCTATCCCGTCGCGGGGCGAGGGAACACCGTTCCGGGCGTGTCCGCCTTCCTATTCGATGCATCGGGCGTACGGCGCTTGAGCGCCCTGCGGCCCTGCGCCCCCTGGACGCGCGCGCGGGCGATCTCCACGGTGACGGCATGAAGAATATTCACCGCATCGAGGAGCCAAAGCCGGGCCGCTTTGCGGCCCCTGATCCAGCCGTCTGCGAGACGATGCTCGACGTACGCGCCGGCGTCGATGAAATCGACCGCATGCTGGTGGCGCTGATCGCCCGCCGCCAGGGCTACATGGACGCTGCTGCGCGCATCAAACCGAGCCGCGACGTCGTCCGTGACGACACGCGGATCCAGCAAGTTCTGTCGAACGTAAGAGCCGAGGCCGAGCGGCGGGGTCTGTCATGGGCCATTGCCGAGCCGGTTTGGCGCGAACTGATGGAGCGCTGCATCGCCTATGAATTCGACGTCTGGGACGCCACGCGCGCGTGAGTTCATCTGCAGCAATGGGCTGACGGGGCGACTTTCCCTGTGGTAACCAAACTCCCGGCTGGGAGGGCGTCGTCCGGGTTGGGTGATGACGCAAAAAAAGCAAGCGGTTCGCGCCAGGCGCGAGGGCGCCGTGCGCTATGCAAGCATGCATGGCGGCGCGTGGAACCGGTTAGAGGTAGATGGTAAGTCGGTCTGCCTACGCGCGGGGGCCGGCGCATGAGATGGTTTCTGGGACTTTTGCTGGTGATCGCGCTCGTTACGGGCGCGCTTTACGCCGTCGGCGTGTTTCTGTTGCCGAACACGCTGGAAGTGACGCGCACTGAAACCGTGGCGCGGCCTCGAGCGGCGGTTTTCGCCATGGTCAACGACCTGAAGATCGCCAAGGAATGGTCGCCCTACTACGCGCGCGATCCATCCGCAGACTATAACTTCTCGGGCGATCCCGGCGCCGGCCAAACCATGCGCTGGGCGTCCAATGTGCGTGAAGTCGGCTCGGGCCGCATGTCCATCGTCAGCTCTTCCCACAATGAGGAGGTGCAAAGCATCCTGCAAATGGGCGAACGAGCGACGCTCAACGCCAACATGTTGCTTCGTCCCGTCGAAGGCGGCACGGCAGTGGCGTGGACGGTGACGGCGGAGTGCGCCGAAGGCTGGATCAACGTGCCGTGCCGCTACATGAACCTGATCATGCGCAGCATGGTGGAAGGGGAACTCGATAACGGTCTCGACCGGTTGAAGACGCTCGCCGAGCAATTGCCGAATGTGAATTTCGAGGATCTTAATCCGCAGTTCGATGAAATCCCGTCGCAGCCGTTTGTGTACTCGGTCGTCGGAACCGCTTCCAACAACGCCGAAGAAATCGAGCGCGCAGAAGCGCTGGGGCTCGACCAGGTGCGCCGCTTCATGAGTGAATATCAGCTCACTGCCGCCGGGCCGCTGACCCGCGTCGTCATGGAACAGGATGGCGTGCGCATGACCTACCGTGTGGGCTATCCCTATTCCGGCGCGCGGCCCCTCACTGTCGTCGGCGTGCAAGTGGGAGAAACCCCTTCGGGCAGAGCAATGCACGTGCTGGTCGAAGGCGACCGCAACAATGTAAGCGCCGCTTATGCGCAGATGGACGCCTACCTGCAGGCCCACCGTATTGCCCAGCGCGAGGGCGTGCTGCCGTGGCACACCGTGCACGACGCGGGCGCGCCCGATGGTTCGCGCCCGGCGCGGATCGAAATTTTCATGCCGCTGCAGTGACCGGCGCGTCCTCAAAACAAAAGGCCCGCGGCTGACCGCGGGCCTTCGCGTTCTGGAGGCCGACGCCTCCTATTCGATCACTTTCAGATTCACCGCTTTCGGGCCCTTGCCCTTGGTGTCGGGCAGGGTCTGGAAGTTGACCTTTTGTCCTTCAACCAATTGGGTGAGGCCGGCGCGTTCGACGGCGCTCACGTGAACGAACACGTCCGCGCCGCCGCCATCGGGCGTAATGAAGCCGAAGCCGCGGGCGCCGTTGAAGAACTTCACGACGCCATCCTGCGGATCGCCCAGAGGCTGACGCGGGGGCCGATCGCCACCGCCGCCGCCGCCTTCGCGCGGTCCGCGAAACCCGCCGCCGCCATAGCCGCCGCCACCGCCGCCGCCACGATAGCCGCCGCCACCGCCGCCACCGCCGCGATATCCGCCGCCGCCGCCGCCGCGGTCACCGCCGAAGCCGCCACCGCCGCCGCGATAACCGCCGCCGCCGTAGCCGCCGCCGCCGCCGCCGCGGTCACCGCCGCCGCCGCCGCCGCGATAGCCGCCACCGCCGCCGCCGCCGCCACCGCCGCGATAGCCGCCGCCACCGCCGCCGTAGCCGCCGCCACCGCCGCCAAAGCCGCCGCCGCCGCCGCCGGCGCCGCCGGAATCGCCGCCACCGCCGAATTCCTGATGATCACGTTCGCGGCCGCGTCCGCCGCGCTTTTCTTTCTTCTTGCCGTTGTCGTCGCTGTCGTCGCCGAAATCGTCGTCGAAACTCATTTCCACTTTTCCTGCAAAAGGCCGATGGCGCACGCCATTGGCCGCGCGCACGCAAGGGCGTACGCACGTGTCACCGCGAATTTCTGCTTTGTTGGAGAGTAAAACTTCAGCCGCACTCTGCGGAACTTCGCACCACCGCCAGCCAACGCGACCGGCTCACCACAACGCGCTTATGCGCGAGCGGTTTCCGGCGCGCAAGCGGCAAGTCTGGGTTTACGCGGGATTCATGTCGTTTTGAGGAGCGCCTCGCCGCTCCTGGCGCGCCACAAGGTGCGACACGATCCAGGCGCCGAAGAGCTTCGAGGCGATGCCGGTCAAAATCGTGCCCCAGGCGAAAATTCCTTCCTGGCCCGGGATCTGTGAGGCCAGCCAGATGAACACCATTTGATCCAGCGGCGCCGAAAACGCGCTGGAGAGCATGATGCGCTGCGAAAGCGGGCGTTTGGAAAAGGTGTAGACGGCCCAGTCGACGGTCTCGCTGATCAGGAACGCCGCCGCGCTGGCGAACACGACGACGATCCATGAGGTCAACATCGACAGCAGCAGGCCGACAATCATCGCACCCCAGACCCAGTGCTTCATCTCGCGCTGGGAAAAGTCGCGCACGACAAGGACGAGACCGGTCACGATCGCCAACGGCTGGAACGCGCCGCCGCCGAGCCATTCCGGAATCGGAGCAGTCGGCACCGCACCGAAGGACCAATTGATGAACGGCATCAGCCCGACATAAAGCGCCGCCCAACGATAACCGGCGAAGAAGAACGCACCCATCGTGACCAGCACGACGGGCAAGGCGATCCACCATTGCTGCGCAAATGCGAAGATTTGTTCGAACGTCATGCGGCTTCATGCGCCAGGCGGCGAGGATTCGTCCACCGCTCTAGAGATGCTTCACCTGGAACGGCTTGAGACCGAGTTCTCTGGCGTCGCTCTCGGACAAGCTGCGAACGACGCGGACATCCTCATCGCCAAGTTGCAGCGCGGCGCGGACGAGCCTGAGCACGTCGGCTTCGCTGTCGCCCATGGCGCAAACGGTCTCGAACTCGTCAGGTCCGGAGCCCAAGGACGCGTGGCGCACCTGTATGACGAAAGCCCCCATCGCGCCGGCAAATAAGCACAAAGCCGCGCGTACGTCTTCTGGCTTCGCGGTGCGGAGCGCCGTTCCAGGCCTGCAGCCCCCAATCAGGTCCGTGACAGCGGTAACGGCGAACCGGCGGGGGCGCTTCTATCTTGGGATCATTGCGATGACGCGATTGACAACCGATCCAGCCGGGGAGCACCACATGACCAAGTTCTATTGCCTGATCGCAGCCGTTGCGGCGTTTGTCCCGGTTGCGCTGGCGACAATGAACCAAGCCGCGATGATCGTCGCCTGAGACGGCGACGCTCGTGGCAAGGGGGAAGGGCGCGGAGCGATCCGCGCCCTTTTAACGGCTGCCGGACAAGGTCGCTCCCGGCCGCAAATCCACGCATGTTTTGACGCGTCAGGTGAGTCGCCAGCCGCTTTGGCCCTTGGTCAGCGCGTCGGCCAGAAAGGGCAGCGCTTCCTGCAGCCCCTCGCGCAGACCGAATGGTGGATTGACCAGGCAGACACTCGAGCCCACGAGCTTGCCTTCGCGTTGCGGCGCAGCGATCCAAAGATCGGCGCGGAGCATTTCGCGGGCGCCCTGCGCACGTAATTCGGCGTCCGCGGCATCGAGCGCGTTCGCGCTCTTGAGCGGCCGCCACCACAAATAGCCGCCGTGCCCAAAGCGTTTCAGGGCTGCGCCAATCGCGCGCACTCCATGCTCAAGTTCATCAGGCGCCTCGTAGGGCGGATCGATCAGGACCAGTCCGCGCCGCTGCGGCGGCGGCAGCAGCGCGCCGAGGGCCTCCCAGCCGTCGCGAGCATGAATCTGCACATTGGATTTCCGCGGCAGCGTCCGGCGCAGGGTGGCGTGGTCCTCCGGATGCAGCTCGCACGCCACCATGACGTCGCCCTCGCGCAGGTTGGTCGTCGCCAGAGCCGGGGAGCCCGGATAGGTCCGCAGCGCGCCGTCGGCATTGAAGCCGCGCACTGCATCCAGCAAACGCGCCACCAGCGGCGGCGGCTCCGGCCAGTTCCACAGCTTGCCGATGCCGTCGCGCCATTCCGGGCTGCGCTCGGCCTCGACCGCCGCGAGATCGTAGAGGCCGCGCCCGGCATGGGTGTCCAGGACCGCAAACGGCGCGGGCTTGCGCTTCAGCGCGTCAAGGCAGAACAAGAGCGCCGCGTGCTTCAGCACGTCGGCATGGTTGCCCGCGTGAAAGGCGTGTCGATAGTTCACAAGAGCGGCTTAAGCGGAGGGCGAACGGATGGCAAAGGTGCTCGGCGTCGGCGGCGTGTTCTTCAAATCGCGCGACGGGGACGCGATGCGGGAATGGTACGGCCGCGTCCTCGGTATGGAGTTCATGGATTGGGGCGGAGCGCTGTTTCTGCCGGAAACCGCCGCGAACCATCCCGGCGCGGCCACCGTGTTCAGCCCGTTCAAACACGACACCGACTATTTCGCTCCGTCGGAGAAGGAATTCATGTTCAATCTGATGGTCGATGACCTCGACGCCGTGCTGGCGCGCGCCAAGGCGGCGGGGGTCGAGCCGGTGAAGCTGTTTCCAGACGAAGCCAACGGCCGCTTCGCGCACATCCTCGACCTCGAGGGGCGCAAGATTGAATTGTGGCAGCCCAAGCCCATGTCATGAGTATGAGCGTCTTCACGGACAATACAGAGCGTCACCGCTACGAACTCGCAGCGCCGGAGGGTGTCTCGTTCGCCGAGTATCGCGATGTCGGCGGCGTGCGCGTGATCCTGCATGTGGAAACGCCGGTGGCGGCGCGCGGCCGCGGCTACGCCATGCGGCTAATGGATGCGATCGTCGGCAAGGCGCGGGCGGAGAACACCAAGCTGCGCGCAAGCTGCTCCTATGCCGTGGCCTACTTTCGCCGTCATCCGGCCACCGCCGACGTGCTGGCCTAAGCAGCGCGGCTTGGGCGGCGCGGCCACGCGTCAACTGTTGCTTGTCTGCGTCGGAAAGCCGTTATCCTTCCACGCTTTCATGCCGCCATCGAGCGCAGTTGCGTGGGTAAAGCCCATGCGCCGCAGCGTCGCCGCCGCCAGAGTCGAGATCTTGCCGAAGTCGCAATAGGTGACGATCCTGACGGAGGGATCGGGAAACGCCTCGTTGACGCGAAGCTCGAGTTGGCCGCGCGGCAGATGCCTTGCACCGGGGATGTGCGCGGCCTCGAACGCCTCTTTCTCCCGCACGTCGAGTACGATCAGGTCGTTGGCGCCGGCTGCAACGCGCGTCTTCACTTCGTCCATCGACATGAACGGCACTTCGGCCGCCGCTTCGGTCAGCAACTGGGCGACGCTGGTCGCGCCGCTCATGTTTACCCGCAAAGCTTCGGTCAGGTGTTCCGGCATCGACGGCGAATGCGCGTGCATCATCGCTACGAACTCAGCACGGTCCCGCTTTTGCAGGCGCGGGTTGGAGCGCGCCTCCTCCTCCAGCGTGGAACAGGTGTGGCCCTTATAATCGTGCGCGGGATAGACTTTGAGCTCAGGGGCCAACCTCAAGAGCTTGTTGAACAGGCTGTCATAGAGCTGCTCCGGATCGCCGGTCGGCAAATCGGTGCGGCCCGTCGCGCCGATCAGCAGCGTGTCGCCGGTGAACACGCGATCGTTCATCACCAGGCACATTGCGTCGCGGGTATGGCCCGGCGTGTAGAGCACAGAGAGCCGCAAACCGCCGACCTTGATCAGGTCGCCTTCCTCGACTCGCATGGTCACATAGGGCGAAGGCGAGTTCTGATGCGCCACCACCGGCACATCCAGTAATTCGCCAAGCTGCTTGCTGGCGCTGAAGTGGTCGGCATGCGTGTGGGTATCGATCACGTAGCGGATGCGCACGCCGTGTTGCGCCGCCAGCGCCTGATAGCGATTGATTTGGCGCACTTCGGGATCGATCACCGCCGCTTGGCAAGTGTCGCCACAACCGATCAGGTAGGATTGGCACCCGTTGGTGGCGATCTGCTCGAAGATCATGGACGTCTCCTCGGCGGGAGAGTCCTACACCTCAACCTCCGCCGCAAGGGGAGGCGCTACGCGGAGCGAGCGCGCCGCGTAGCGACGCCATGTTTGGCGTGCGGCGCTCAGCCCTTCGGTTGCGGCACCACGCGCAAATAGGGCTTCACCGTCTTCCAGCCCGCTGGAAAGAGCTTCTTGGCGTCTTCATCCGAAACCGCCGGAACGATGATGCACTCCTCGCCTTGCTTCCAATTTACCGGCGTCGCCACCTTGTGCTTGGCCGTGAGCTGGATGGAATCCACCAAGCGCAGCACCTCATCGAAATTTCTGCCGGAAGACATCGGATAATAAAGCGTCGCCTTGATGTTCTTGTCCGGACCGATGATGAACACCGTGCGCACGGTGGCGTTTGTCGCGGCGGTGCGGCCTTCGCTGCTGTTGCCGGCGTCGGCCGGCAGCATGTCGTAAAGTTTCGCCACCTTGAGATCGCTGTCGCCGATCATGGGATATTGCACGTCGCCGCCGGTGACGTCGCGGATGTCTCCGCGCCAGCGGTCGTGGTCGCCGACCGGATCGACGGACAGGCCGATGATCTTGACGTTGCGCTTCTTGAACTCAGGCTCGAGCTTGGCGAGATAGCCGAGCTCAGTGGTGCAGACCGGGGTAAAGTCCTTGGGATGCGAGAACAGGATCGCGTAACTGTCGCCGATCCAGTCATGGAATTTGATCCGTCCTTGCGTGGTTTCGGCTTCGAAGTCCGGGGCTTTGTCATTGATGCGTAGCGCCATCGAAAGGCCTCCTAAAACCCAACCCGACAGCGAGCGGCGATAGCACGCCGGCTTGGCCGCCGCCATAAAAAGCGGACTGGGATCGAAGCGGACATTGGGTGCAGGACGGCTCTGCGCAAGCGGCGCTTAACCGGAGCGCTTCATCCTAATAGGAAGTCCATCGCAGCGGCTCTTGGGGGCGGAAATTGAAGCAGATTGCGAACTGGTTCGCCGCCAATCCGTTGCGGCCCGCGATCGCATCGATCGTGGCGATCCTGGTGTTGGGGGCGCTCGCCAACATGCTGAGCCCGCCCCAGATGGAGAGGAACTGGTATCCCTATCTCTCCCATACGCCGCGCGTGGAACTGGATGCGGCGGGCTTTAGCGTCTCCCCGGTCAGCGATTGGAGCTATGGCCGGGGTGGCGAGACGGCCACATCCTATCTCGATAGCGCTTCCTATGATTTCGATCAGTTGCGCGGCGTTTGGTTCATGCTCGAGCCGCAGCCTGGTTCGCAACTCGCCGCACACACTCTGCTCTTGTTCGAGTTCGAAGGCGATCGCCTGCTCGGCCTCACGATCGAGGCGCGCCGCGAGCAGGGCGAGGACTATTCAGCCTTTCACGGCCAGTTCAACGCGTTCGAGCTGATCTACATCTGGGCCTCTGCGCGCGATCTGCTGATCCGGCGCGCGGTGATGCTGGATCACGAAGTATTCCTCTATCCGGTTTCGATCACGCAGGAGCAGAACCGCGCCCTGCTGCGCCGGCTGCTCGAGCGTTCTGACAGCCTCTCGCGCCGGCCGCGCTACTACAACACCGTGCTGTCGAACTGCACCAACGAATTGGCGAAGGCCGCGGGCTTTCACTGGGCGCCGGCCTACATCCTCACGGGACGGTCGGATGAGTATTTGTTTCGCCGCGGCATCATCCCCGGCGAAAGCTTCGCCCGCGCCCATGCGCGGTCGGATGTGACCGAGTTCGTGCAAGCGATGAACCACATCGCCCCCGAGGCTTTCGACCGCGTCTTGTTGCAGGAGCTGCGGCGGCGGAATGGAATCTGATCAGTCGCCTCGGGTCAACAGAGCCGCCAGGCCGAGCACAAGTGCAAACGTGCTCATCGCGCCCACAACGAACCAGACGAACCAGTGCAGTTCCATTGAACGCCCTCCTGCAGAAGGGGTCCTGCGCTGAACCGCGCCCGGCATTGATCCTGATCAATCCTTGCTCTGGTCGATGAGCGCCTGGCGCTCTTCCGCTCCGAGCGGGCGCCACTTGCCTTCGCTCAACTGGCCGAGCTCCAGCGGACCAATGCGTACGCGCAGAAGGTCGACCACGTCGAGGTCAGCCAATTCGCACATCCGCCGGATCTGGCGGTTGCGGCCTTCGTTCAGAATGAAGCGCAGCCGTTGCGGCTCGACCACGCTGACTTTAGCCGGCTTCAGCTGGCGACCGTCGAGCTGCAGCCCGTGCCGGAGCAGAGCGAGCTTCTTTTCATTGATCTGCCCGCGCACGGCGACGAGGTATTCCTTGTCGAGCTTCGAGTCTTCGCCGATCAGCGCCTTCGCCAGCACGCCGTCTTCGCTGAGCAACAACAGACCGCGCGAATCCTGATCGAGCCGCCCAAGCGGCGCGAGGCTCGTGCGGGATGTCGGCATGTTATTAGTCGAGCCGACGAGGTTGGCGCGCGTCAGCAATCGCGCCGCCGGCACTTGATCGGCCTCCGGCTGTGCTGAAACGAAGCCAATCGGCTTATTGACCACGACGCTGATCTTCGGCCGCTCCGAAGCATCGCCGACGTCGATCGTTTGTCCCGGCAGAATTTTGCGCCCCGGATCATCGACGCGCTCGCCGTCGATCCGCACAGCGCCTCTGCCGATCAGCTCTTCGGCTTCACGGCGCGAACAGACGCCCTGGCTGGCGAGCCATTTGTTCACCCGTTGCGGTTCCGCGCCGTCGTAGGTCTTGCGCCATGCCATGGCGTGCTTGTTAGCGGCAGGCGTAGGTTTCCTGCAATGCGCGTAGGCGGTTTATCGCGCGGGGCTGGATCTGGTGCTCGTCGGTCATGCAGGCGAGCTGCCGGTAAAGCTGCAACGCGCGCGCACGCTCCTCGGTCGAACCGTTGCGCAGCATGTCGGCCAGGTTGAACATCGAAGCTGCATGATTTTGCCGAGCCGCACGATCGTAGAGTTGTTTTGCCCGCGCCTCGTTACGGGGCGCGCCGACGCCGTCCCGATAAAGCGTCGCCAGCATATGTTGGGCGTCGGCCTGATCGGCTTCCGCTGCGCGTTCGAGGAAGGGGATCGCAGCTGCGGGATCGCGCGGACCCGCTTCACTGTCGCGCAGCCAGCGCGCGTAGAAGAACTGCGCGCGGGGATCGCCGCGATCCGCCGCGGCAAGCCAAAGCCGCCCGGCCTCGGCTTGCGATTGCCGGTCAGTGGGCAGCGTGGAGGCGTAATCGACCAAAGCAGCGGTGAAGCCCGCGTCGGCCGCCTGTTTCAGCCGGGACGCCGCTGTTGATGGATCGATGCCTGCGTGTGGCGCCATCCTGTGGAGTTGCCAGGAGAGGTAAAGTCCCGCGGCATTTTCCTGCGCCGAGGCTGCATCGCACTGCGCGCGCGCCGCTGTCGGGCTCGGTAGAAAGCCGGGTGAGCCGGCCATGTGTCCCAGACATGCCAGCGCCTGTGCATCGGCGTCTCCCGCGGCGGCGCGTTGCTGGATTTGTTCGGCGAGCGGCGCATCCATGCGCGAGGCGACCTCGCGCCAAGAGATGCGCTCCAGGGCAGCTGACGTCACCGGCGCTGGGGCGGCGGCCGACGTCGCTTGCGCCTGCGTGGTGGCAATGCGCAATGCGCCCGTGCGCGCCATGTTGATGACGCGCCCGGCGCCGAACCCCACGACAAAAAATACGGCCACCGCCGCGGCGAACACGCCCAGCATCTTCAGCTGCCGGCCGGCCGAGGCCTCATTGCGCTTCATCAGCGCCGCGCGCACGACTGCGAGGACGCTCGGCAATGCCAGTACGTTCGCTTTCGTTTCCGAGCGTTTGTCGATCTCGACTATCAGCGCCTGGAACCGCGCTTTGAACGCCGCGCGATCGCGCAAGGCGAGGTCGACGCACGGACCGCTGCGAAATGGAGCGGGGGTCGCGTCGGGCATAATCTCAGCGCTGACGAGCTTTTTACGCTCGTGCGCCAGTGCGGCGAGCATCGCAAGTTCGGGTGTCGGCGCCCGGCGCGCCCAGAGCGCGATCACACATTTGGTTTCGTCGATGATCTTGGCGATCTCGCGCTCAGCCGGCGCGCCGGCTGCAGCGTCGAATCCGAGCGTCTTGAGCGCCTGCGCCAGCCCGCCAGCCTGAGCATCCGCATCGGGCGCTGCTGCAACGAAGACCTCCGCCATTGCGTCCCACCTCGTCGCAAGGTTGAACCGGTGCGGCCCCATCAGCGTCAAGCGGCGTGGTGGAACGTTACTGCGTCTTAAGTTCGTGAAGTCTTTGTGAGGAAATTCTCGACGCCATGTCGGGAAGGACGCTAGGCGTTCGTCCTGGAAGTCATGAGGTCCTATTCGATGCTTTACGCCATCCTCTGTTACAATGACGAAGCGACAGTTTTCTCCTGGACCAAGGAAGAAGACGCCGCCGTCATGAGCCGGCTCAATGTCGTGCATGAAAAATGGGAGAAGGCCGGCAAGCTAAAGCCGTCCTTGCGCTTGCTGCCGACGTCGGCGGCGACGACGCTGCGTAAGAAGGACAATGAAGTCCTCGACGGGCCTTATGCCGAGACCAAGGAACAGCTCCTCGGCTTCTACATCATCGATGTGGAGAACTTGGAAGAGGGGCTTCAGTTCGCGCGCGAGTTGACCGCCGCCAATCCCGGCGGCGCCTACGAACTCAGGCCTGTCATGCTCTACAATCAAGGTTCTCCGGTGGGGGCGCGCTGAGGTGACGGACTTGGCCTGGATCGATGCGGCGCTGGTCTCGGCGCGGCCCCAGGCCATGGCGGCGCTGCTCAGGTATTTCCGCGACCTCGACCTGGCCGAGGAGGCCTATCAGGACGCCTGCCTGCGGGCGCTGAAGCACTGGCCGACGAACGGACCGCCCCCCGATCCTACCGCGTGGTTGATCATGGTGGGCCGCAACGCCGCCATCGACGTCACCCGCCGCCGCGCCAAGCTGACGGCGCTGCCGGACGAGGCTCAGCTTTCCGACCTGGACGACGTAGAAGCGAATGCGGCGCAGAAGCTGGACGACGCCGACTATCGCGACGACGTGCTCCGGCTGCTCTTCATCTGCTGCCACCCCGATCTGCCGGCGACCCAGCAGGTCGCACTTGCGCTGCGCATCGTCTCGGGTCTCACCGTGCCGCAGGTTGCGCGCGCCTTTCTCGTCGGCGAAAGCGCCATGGAGCAGCGCATCACGCGGGCGAAGGCGAAGGTCGCCGGCGCCGGCGTGCCGTTTGGGGCGCCAGGACCGGTCGAACGGTCCGAACGCCTGGCCGCGGTCGCGGCGATGATCTACCTCGTCTTCAACGAGGGCTATTCTTCGCCCGATCCGGCCAGCGAGCGCGGCTCGCTCTGCGACGAAGCCATTCGTCTCGCGCGCCTGCTGCTGCGCATGTACCCGGCGGAACCTGAGATCATCGGTTTGTTGGCGCTGATGCTATTGCAGCACGCCCGCATCACTGCACGCTTCAGTGCCGATGGCGCCGCGATCTTGCTCGAAGATCAAGACCGCAAGAAGTGGAAGCGGCCCTTGATCCAGGAGGGCCTGGCGCTGATCGACAAAGCCATGCGTTTGCGCGCGCCGGGTCCGTATCAAATTCAGGCCGCGATTGCCGGCCTGCATGCTCGCGCAGCCAGCCCTGAGGAGACCGATTGGGCCGGAATCGACCAGCTCTACGCGGCGCTGGAGCGAAACACGCCTTCGCCGGTGGTGACGCTGAATCGCGCCGTCGCCGTGGCGAAGCTCAACGGGCCGCAAGCTGCGCTCGATCTCATCGCGCCATTGCAAGATCGGCTCGGCAGCTATTTCTATTTTCACGGCGCGCGCGGATCATTCCTGATGCAGCTCGGCCGCAGCGCCGAAGCGCGCGAGGCCTTCAACAGAGCTATCGCGCTCGCCAACACCCCGGCGGAAGCGGCGCACATCCGCCAACATCTCGACACCTTGGCGGCCGGCGCCGCGCAAAAGAAGTGAGTCTCCCTGTCGGATCGTCCCAATCCGGGCCGTCCTCGTTTCAGACACAAGGAAGGAATCGACCCATGGCCCAATATGAACTCGTCCTCGATCTGACGCTGGATGCGCCGGCCGCGAAGCTCTTTCGCTGCTACAGC